>JAUNUH010000012.1:0-73163 GCA_030538275.1 Flavobacteriaceae bacterium
GTTGCTGTTGCTGCTGCTGTTGCTGAGGCTGCTGCTGCTGAAACTCTTTATTTCCAGTGATTTTTTGATTTTGATTTCCTTGTTGAGGTTTATTTTCTTGATTTTTGTTCTGAAAATTTTTAGGTTCCCTTGGAATACGCTTCGGTTGAGCATTTGCAGTAGTTTGATCTTTCTTTTCAGTAATCTCAGTATTCTGTAATTGGTTATCTGTATTTTTATGGGCTAAACCTTGGTTTGCTTCGGGTTTTTGAGGCGGTGTTTTAGACTGTTGCGCAGCATGAACCGGTTTTGCTGCAGGTTTATTTTTAGTAAACCTATTTTGGTTCTTATTTTTAGCCTCTTCTACGCGTTTATTTGTAGGTTCTGCAGCCGATACATTTTTAATAGCGGATGGATTTGCAGCTTGATGGTCTAGAATGAGATAAATTAAATCTTGCTTCTTTAAAGGTTGAAAACCTTTTAATCCAAAATCTTTTGCAATGTTGTGTAAATCGGCAACTTTTTTGCCCTTCAATTCATTTAAATCGAACATATAAAATGTAAACTGAAATTAGTAATAAATGTAAATTTCTTCCAAAGAAATAAGGAGATGTATTTGATTAGGAGTTGCTCCCGTGATGCAATATTACAAATATTTTATTAAATCAAATAATTATTAGAAAATTAATATGAGAAATTGATTTAATCGATTCCTCGTCTTCTTCAGATAAGTTTTATTTTTTTATATTTGCCAGCGTTATTTTATATAATATATGATTCAGCGAATTCAATCGGTTTTTCTTTTTTTGGCTGCCATCGTTTCGGGTGTGTTTTCTCATATTTTTGATTTATGGAGAGACGGTCAGGAATGGATGCAAGCCAATGATTATGTTCTAATCTATGCGCTATTTATTGGTTCGGGTATTATTTCCCTGGCTAATATCTTTTTTTTCAAAAATCGAAAAAGACAAATGCTGTTCAATATTATTAATATTTTCCTGAACTTCGTGTTAGTGGGATTGTTGGTTTATCGCCTGTTCAATTTACCTGGAGACGGGTTTTCGTCAGAGAAGGGTGTTGGGTTATTTCTTCCTTTAATTTCTATTTTGTTGTTATGGCTTGCCAATAGCAGCATTATCAAGGACGAGAAACTTGTAAAATCGATAGACCGAATCCGATAATCGCACTTTCTTATTTATATTGAGTGTGGAGCAGCCATTCATTTGGCTGCTTTTTTTGTTTAAATTTAATTCATTTTGTAACAAATAATTTTTTATCAGCTATTTTTAGGGGGTGAAATCATTTTTTTTAATATTTTAAACAAATTAACCCCTCCAATTATAGGGTGGTTTTGATTTTTACTTTAAATTTGTCGCCTTAAAATAAAAATATATGCCAACGCTCCGATTCAAGGCTATCGAAAACCTCAATCATCAAAAAGACCGAAAAGTCTTTATGGAAAAAAAACTTTCTGAATATTTCTGCGAAAATGTTTTTTCTATGGATACTATGCGCGAATATCTTACCAAAGAGGCGTACAACAGTATTCAAGGCGCGGTAGAAACAGGTGCAGTTATCAACCGCGAAATTGCAGACCAAATAGCAGCCGCCCTCAAGGATTGGGCCTTGTCCAAAGGTGTGACGCATTATACACATTGGTTCCAGCCATTGACAGGTGCCACGGCAGAAAAACACGATTCTTTTTTCACGCCCATCGACCCAGGAAGAGCTATTGAACGGTTCAACGGTAGTATGCTTATTCAACAAGAGCCAGATGCTTCTTCGTTCCCTTCGGGAGGCATACGCAACACATTCGAAGCTAGAGGATATACCGCATGGGATCCTACATCACCCGCTTTTATATTTGGAACTACATTATGTATTCCATCTATTTTTATTTCCTATACAGGTGAAACCCTAGATTACAAAACCCCTTTGTTAAAAGCGCTTCAAGCAGTAGATGCTGCGGCAACAGACGTTATGAAATCCTATTTTGACCGGAATGTGCAAAAAGTACAAGCTACATTGGGTTGGGAACAAGAATATTTTTTAATTGATAAAGGATTGGCCAACGCCAGACCAGATTTAACGCTGACAGGGAGAACCCTTTTAGGTCATGCACCAGCCAAGGGGCAGCAACTCGATGATCATTATTTTGGCTCAATTCCTCCTAGGATTCTACATTTTATGAAAGAACTCGAGCTCAAATGTGTTAAACTTGGGATTCCTGTGACGACTCGGCATAACGAGGTTGCACCCAATCAATTTGAGCTGGCTCCCATGTTTGAAGAAGCCAACCTTGCAGTAGATCATAATTCGTTGCTCATGGACATTATGGGACGCGTGGCGCGAAGACATAATTTTAAAGTTTTGTTTCACGAAAAACCATTTGCAGGCGTCAATGGTTCGGGAAAACACAACAATTGGTCTTTGGCAACGGATAAAGGCGATAACTTATTGAGCCCAGGTAAAAATCCAAAGAAAAATCTTCAGTTTTTAACTTTCTTTATCAATACCATCAAAGCAATGGCAGAACATGGAGATTTAATACGCTCTGCGATTGCAACGGCATCCAATGATTATCGACTGGGAGCAGGAGAGGCGCCACCAGCTATTATTTCTATTTTTATCGGGTCTCAATTAACGGCTGTGTTGGACGAACTCGAAAAAGTAAAATCTGGAAAATTGTCTCCTAATGAAAAAACGGACTTAAAATTAAATTTAGTAGGTAAAATTCCAGAAATTTTATTGGATAATACCGATAGAAACCGCACTTCACCTTTTGCATTTACAGGAAATAAGTTTGAAATTCGAGCCGTTGGAGCATCGGCCAATTGCGGTGAGGTAATGACGGTAATGAACACTATCATGGCCAATCAATTACGTAATTTCAAAAAAGAAGTGGATTCTTTTATCGAAAAAGGATTGAATAAGGACGAAGCCATTTTTAATGTCTTGAGAGAATATATAAAAACAAGTAGAAAAATCTTGTTCGAGGGCGATGGATATTCCAATAAATGGGTGAATGAAGCCAAAAAAAGAGGTTTAAAAAATTTATTAAATACACCCGAAGCTCTAAGTGTAGAATTATTACCAGAAAATATTCAAGTTTTTGTCAATAATGAAATTTTGACAGAAAGAGAAATTAGAGCTCGAAATGAAATTAAACTAGAAAAATACTGCAATTTGATCGCAATTGAAGCTCAAGTTTTGGCCGATCTTTCACGAAATCATATTGCACCAACTGCCATCCGTTATCAAAATGAATTGATAGAAAATGTGCGTGGATTAAAAGAGATTTTTGGAGAGGAATTTTTGGAACAGGGTGAACAGCAAATGGATTTAATCAAAGCTATTTCCTATCATAATGCAGAGATAAAACGCTTGGTGAATGATTTATTGGATTTGAAAGAAAAAGCTACTGATATTCATCCAGCGCAGAAAAAAGCTGAAGTATTTGGCACAAAAATAAAGCCGCTATTTGACGAAATTCGTAATCATGTAGATGCCCTTGAAATGCTGGTGGATGACGAAATGTGGCCATTACCCAAATATCGCGAAATGATGTTTTTGAGGTAAATTTTATTCGTGTATTTGTGGTTGAAAAAGTTGCCATGAATGCACGAATAATCTTTATCTATATTTATAGAAATTTATTTTAAAATTAATTAATTCGTGTATTAGTGGTTGATAAACTTGCCACAATTGCACGAATTTTTTTCACCTATATTTATAGAAATTTAATTTTAAAATTAATTGATTCGTGTATTAGTGGTTGATAAACTTGCCACAAATGCACGAATTTACTTTTCAATCTTGCAAAATATTTTTATCCAATTCTTTTTCTCTCCATTTCCTTATCTTTGCATCCCTCAAAATTTAAAACAATACATCTAGCTAAATGTAGTCTTTCGTCTTAAATCTTGAGTCCTAAGTCTATCATTATGTCCGATTTATTAGAAAAATTACAGGGAATTCAACAACGATTCGACGAAATCGCTGATTTAATTATTCAACCAGATGTCATTCAAGATCATGAGCGTTATGCGCGTTTGAACAAAGAATATTCAGATTTGAAGGAATATGTGGAGGTGAAAAAAGAATATGAAACCAAATTAAATCTGCTGAAAGAGGCCGACGAAATCATTGAAAATTCTAACGACACAGACATGATTGATTTGGCAAAATTGGAAAAAGATGAAGTTTTGTCTGATTTGCCCGAATTTGAAGAAAAAATCAAATTCATGCTCATCCCCAAAGATCCGGAAGACGAAAAAAACGTAATCGTTGAACTGCGCGCTGGAACCGGTGGCGACGAAGCTGCAATTTTTGTAGAAGATATTTTCCGGATGTATTCGATGTATTTTAAGACCAAAAACTGGAAATTCGACATTCTCAACAGCAGCGAAGGCAGCATCAAAGGTTACAAAGAACTCATCATGGAAGTGAGCGGCGACCGCGTGTATGGTACTATGAAATTTGAATCTGGCGTACACCGCGTGCAGCGCATCCCCGAAACTGAATCGCAGGGCCGTGTGCATACATCGGCCATCACCGTGGCTGTTTTGCCCGAAGCCGAAGAGGTGGATGTGGAAATCAATCCCGCAGATTTGGAATACCAAACCGCACGTTCCAGCGGCGCCGGCGGACAAAACGTAAACAAGGTAGAAACCAAAGTGCAATTGACGCACAAACCCACCGGAATCACTATCCAATGCCAGGAATCGCGTTCCCAGCATCAAAACCGAGAAAAAGCCTTGCAAATGTTGCGTACCAAATTATATGAAATTGAACTAGAAAAAGCGCAAAGTCAACGTACAGAACAAAGACGAACGCTAGTTTCTACAGGCGATCGCTCGGCAAAAATTAGAACATATAATTATCCCCAAGGCCGAATTACAGATCACCGAATCAATAAATCAATTTTCAATTTGGATAATTTTATGAATGGAGACATTCAGGAAATGATAGACGCATTGAAATTGGCAGAAAATGCAGAAAGATTACAATCTGGCGTGGATATGTAATAAATTCACATCTATTGTTTTATAGAAATTATTCTTTTTCGTACTTTAGTCAAAACTACTATTTTTTTGACAGAAGAATTTCTATATTACATTTGGCAGTTTCGGCTGTGGGCACATGATTCCAAGACATTCTCGGGCCAGGATTTGTATATAGAAAAACCTGGAATCCGAAACACTAATGCGGGTCCTGATTTTTTGAACGCACAAATCAGAATTGGAGATGTTTTATGGGCCGGGAATATAGAAATTCATGTGAAAACATCTGATTGGTTTTTTCATAACCACCAATGGGACCCGAATTACAAAAATTTAATATTGCATGTTGTCTATCATCACGATTTGGATGAATTGCCACACGATTGTCCATTGTTGGTGTTACAGGGTAAAATAAAGCCAGAATTAATTCAAAATTATCAATATTTACAAGAATCAAAATCATTTATTTTTTGCGAAAATCTGTTTCAAGAGGTTGATGAATTTACCATCAATAATTTTGTAGAAAGTCTATTTATAGAAAGATTAGAAAAAAAAGTAAATCTCCTAGATCAACGACTTGCAAAGCTCAATGGAGATTGGGAAGCTCTGCTATTTGAAAGAATTGCTTATGTTTTTGGATTAAAAATAAATGCATATGCATTTGAGCTGTTGGCCAAGTCATTTTCATTCCAAATTTTGAATCAACTCATTCGCAAAAATGAAAATCTGGAAGCTTTTCTTTTTGGTCAAGCAGGATTTTTAAATTCGGCTAAAGATGAATATCAATTACAGCTTCAAAAAGAATATGAATTTTTGCAACATAAATATCAAACCGAGTCGATTGAGCAACATTTATTTAAATTTTTAAGATTAAGGCCACCCAATTTTCCTACGGTTCGTATTGCTCAACTAGCGGCATTTTATAAATTTCAAAACAAGCTATTTGCAGAAATAATGCGGATTCCTTCCGAAAAAGAATTTTTAAAAATATTTCAAAACATCCAAGCATCTTCCTATTGGGACACGCATTATAACTTCGGAACTGAATCAACATTCGAAGTAAAAACGATTTCAGACGAACGATTACGATTACTTCTTTTGAATGCTGTTGTACCTGTAAAATATTTGTATCAATTGAAGCAAGGAAATGAAAATGACGAAAGTTTGTTGGAACTCGTGCGCAGCATTAAGCCCGAGGAGAATTCTATCATTCAAAAATTCCAAAAAATTGGCGCAAAAGTTGAAAACGCCATGGATTCACAAGCCTATTTGGAATTGAAAAAAAATTATTGTGATTCAAAAAAATGCTTAAATTGCAGAATCGGAAATAAAATTATTCGTCATGTTAGATAAATTAAGAAACAAACTAGAAGCGCATGGTTTTGAAGTTATTTCAAGAATTTCGGACAAATTTGGACTCCGAGCCTCTCAACTCAGACTACTTTTTATTTATCTTTCTTTTGTTACACTAGGTGCCACCTTTGGGTTGTATCTGGTAATGGCATTCTTTTTATGGGTAAAAGATGGATTTGTTATCAAACGAAAATCTGTTTTTGATTTATAAATTCCCTATTACATTTTTGAACGTATTAAAAGTCGTTCCATTCAAAAAATCCATTTTTTTATTTTAAAAAACTAAATAAGTGAACCCTTTGTTGGAAGAAAAGATGAAATAATAATCGTTAATTTTATTTGAATTATATGAATTATTGATTATACTTGTGTTTTCTTTTTGAAAACAACCCAATTTTTATGAAAATCATTCTTCCAATTTTATTATTATTCACCAGTTTGTTGCTGGCACAGAATCAGGCGTCATTTTCACAAGGTTCAGATGACTTTAGAGTGAGTCATCAAGTCATAAATCCTAGTGATTTAATCAATGATGCAGAGATTAAAATAAACGTATTTGGCGGTAAAGAGCCTTATCTGTTTTTTTGGAATGATGTGGCAACAGATACCTTGTCCAATGCCGCTGTGGGTTTGACAGAGGGTGTGCATCATGAGGTTACAATAAAAGATGCCGAAGGCAGAAAAATTCACGAAAAAATTTATATTCCCTCTGAAAGTATTACCGAAAAGTTTAATGGATTTTTTGTACCATTGGTAAATAGGGTTGCTAATGTACTTTTTTATGACATTTTTGCCGGAATGGGATTGCATGACCCGGTGGTTTATGGCCAACAAAAATTAATTTCTGTTCCAGATTGGCATGTGGGAATTCAGGATAGGTTTGTTTTGGATAAATGGTATTTTAAGGAAGGAGAACATGTAAATAAAGGAGACAAAATTGCCGAAATAAGCAATAAAGATGGTGTGGTTCAATCAATCATTTCGCCTGTGAACGGCACCTTAGAATATAGAGTAGAAGAGGGCGGTGTCATTTACAATGCAGATAATATGGCGCATGTTATAGAAGATGGGGCCAATTACCTGGCAGCGATAAAGTATGATAAGCCCATTCCGCTCAAGCATAAAAACGGTACAGTTCAGAAAAAGCATATACCATTTATCGTAATTTGGTTGGCAATAGGAGCTTTTTTCTTTACTTTCCGAATGGGATTCATCAATTTTCGTGGCTTCAGGCATGCGATTGATTTAGCTCGCGGAAAATATGATGATCCAGATGCGCCTGGTCAAGTAACTCATTTTCAGGCATTGGCAACGGCTGTTTCGGGAACTGTGGGTTTAGGAAATATTGCCGGTGTAGCCGTAGCAGTATCTTTGGGTGGAGCAGGTGCTACATTTTGGATGATTATTGCTGGTTTATTAGGCATGTCCACCAAGTTTGTGGAATGCACACTGGGCGTCAAATATCGACATATTAATGCAGACGGTCGGGTATTTGGCGGACCTATGAATTATTTGAGATATGGTCTAGAACGTCGTGGGATGAAAGGTTTGGGGAAAGTACTAGCAACTGTTTTTGCTATATTGGCTGTAGGTGCATCTTTTGGTGGCGGAAATATGTTTCAGGCCAATCAAAGTTTTGAGCAGTTGGCGAGTCAAATTCCTATGTTTCAAGGAAATGGCTTCTTATTTGGTATTGTTACGGCTATATTGGTCGGAGCCGTTATCATAGGCGGTATCAAGAGTATAGCAAAAGTCACGGAAAGGGTAGTACCCTTTATGGCGGCTGTTTATGTATTGGCGTGTTTGGTTGTTATTGGGCTTAATATAGATAATATTGGTTTGGCATTCGAGGCGATTTGGGTTGGAGCCTTCAGTCCAACGGCATTAAAAGGAGGGATTATTGGTGTTTTAATTGTTGGGTTTCAGCGAGCGGCTTTTTCCAATGAGGCCGGTGTGGGATCTGCACCCATAGCGCATTCTACGGCCAAGACCAATCATCCGCCCAGCGAGGGATTTGTTGCACTTTTAGAGCCTTTTTTGGATACTGTAATTATTTGTACGCTTACGGCTTTGGTGCTCATCTTTACGGGAATGCACGAAGTTGATGGAATGGCAGGTGCGCAGCTCACCTCGCGCGCATTTGGCTCTGTGGTAAGTTGGTTTCCTTATGTGCTGGTTTTTGCCGTATTTTTATTCGCGTTTTCTACCATGGTTTCTTGGTCATATTATGGAATGCGTGCCTGGACTTTTCTATTTGGAAGAAGTAAAAAGTCTGAACTCATTTATAAAATGATATTTCTGGTTTTTATTGTTATTGGTGCGTCAATAAGTTTGGGAGCGGTACTCGACTTTTCGGATATGATGATTTTGGCCATGGCTTTTCCTAATATTATAGGATTATACATACTTTCGGGTGAAGTTCGAAAGGATTTGAAAGATTACCTCATAAAATTGAAGGCGGGTCAATTGTATAATAATAAAGATGCTCAAAAAAATTAATAATATCTTTAAGGATTATTTTTTTTCCCACTTCGCAATGACCAGGCGTCAGCGGAGTGGGTTTTTGCTTTTAGCGGGTGTCATTGTTGCCATTGAGGTTCTTTTGTATTTGAATCCATTTGCTACAAAAAATACTGAAATTTTGAGTTTAAATCCAGAAGAAGAGGTAATTGCCAGGCAAATCAGCCAAAGTTTTACTCAGGGAGAATCTCAAAAAAATGAAAAATTAAATGACATAGAATTACATTTTTTCAATCCAAATGCACTAGACGCAAACGGCTTTATGGATTTAGGATTTTCAGAAAAACAAGCCGCTTCGCTTATCAAGTACAGAAATTCTTTAGGAGGAAATTTTTCTACAGTAGAAGAATTCAAAAATGCCTATGTCGTTTCAGATAAAATGTTTGAAAGACTCTCAGATTACTTGGATTTAAAGCCGTATAAAGCGCATTTAATTCAGAATAAATTTGCGAAAAAAGACTTTAATCAAGAAATTAATTTTAATAGAAATACCAAATTGAAACCTTTCTTCATCAATCAACTTTCTCAAAGTCAAATCATGGAATTAGGTTTTAGTGAAAGACAATCTGAAATTATTTTAAATTTCAAAAATTCCTTACCGGGAAAGAGATTTGAAAATGCAGAACAGTTCAAAAAATGCTATGTTGTAAACGACTATATGTTCAACAGATTGCAGCCATATTTACGATTTGAAAAATCAAAAGCTGGCGATGAGTCTTTTGCGTCCAATTCTAAGGCGGAGACCACTACACAAGCAAAACATATAAGCAAAATGAAACTTTCTGATTGGAAGGCGTTGGGATTTGATGCTGAAACGGCATCTAATATTTTAAAATATGCTGATTTTATTGGTGGATTTAAATCCTTGGAAGATTTGGAAAAATGCCGATATATTACTGATGATGAACTAGAATCCATCAGGAATAAAATTTTATTTGATTGAAATTCGATTAAATAGTCTAATTTTGCCCCCGAATAAAAGTCTAAAATAGAATTTAATTGTCAAAACATTTTGGCAATTGAAAACCTTTTTTTACATTTGCACCCCGAATTTGTACAGCGGAAGGATAAATTATTTAAAATCAGTAGAGTGAATACACTAAGTTATAAAACAGTTTCAGTAAACAAAGCCAATGCAGATAAGCAATGGTTGTTGGTAGATGCAGAGGGTCAAACACTAGGTCGTTTGGCTTCGAAAGTTGCAAAGATGCTTCGCGGAAAGCATAAGCCTCAGTTTACGCCACATGCAGATTGTGGTGATTATGTTGTTGTGATAAATGCTGATAAAGTACATCTTTCTGGAAATAAATGGGATGAAAAAATTTATCAGCGATTTTCTGGTTATCCAGGAGGACGCAGAACTGAAACTGCAACGCAGGTATTCAAAAAAGATCCTACCCGATTGGTGGAAAACGCAGTAAAAGGTATGCTTCCAAAAAATAAATTGGGCAGAGCCGTTTACAAAAACATGAAAGTATATAGTGGTGCAGAACATGAGCAAGAAGCTCAACAGCCCAAAAAAGTAGATTTAAACGAATTCAATTAATATATGGCAACGATTCACAAAATAGGCCGTAGAAAAACCGCAGTTGCTAGAGCATATGTAGAAGAAGGAAACGGTGGTTTTAATATCAATGGTCGCGAACTGGCAGATTATTTTCCAACACAGGTGCTTCAATACAAAGTAAAACAACCTATGTCTTTGACGCAAACTCTCGATAAATTCGATATTAGTGTAAAGGTACATGGTGGCGGAAGCACAGGACAGGCAGAGGCTATTCGTATGGCATTGTCTAGAGCATTGTGTGAGGTAAATCAAGAATTCAGAGGTATTTTAAAACCCGAAGGTCTTCTTACACGTGACCCAAGAATGGTGGAGCGCAAGAAATTCGGACAGAAAAAAGCTCGTAAGAAATTCCAGTTCTCTAAGCGTTAATTTGTACGCTGGTGCACAACTGCAGTTCTTTGTAAAAAATAATATTATAGTTTGCCCGAATGAATTTTTGGGCGAACTTTTTCAATTAAAATAAATAAAAAGCCGGTTAGTTTAGCATCCAAATTCTTTGGGCATATTTCCTGAAATTTCAAGATGACCACCAAAGAATTGATTTGCTGATGAGCGGAAAGTAAACTAATTCATAAATTAAAAAAAATGGCAAAAAGAAGCGTAAAAGATTTATTAGACGCAGGTGTTCATTTCGGGCACCTAACTAGAAAATGGAATCCGAATATGGCTCCATACATCTTCATGGAGAAAAACGGAATCCACATTATCGATCTTCACAAAACAGCCGTGAAGCTGGAAGAAGCATCGTCTGCAATGGAAAAAATGGCCTCTTCTGGTCGAAAAATTCTCTTCGTAGCAACCAAAAAACAAGCAAAAGACATTGTTGCCAAATATGCGAGTGAGGTGAATATGCCTTATATCACAGAGAGATGGCCTGGCGGAATGTTGACCAACTTTGTTACCATTCGCAAAGCGGTGAAAAAGATGAATTCTATCGATAAAATGAAAAAAGACGGTACTTTTGAAAGTTTGTCCAAAAAAGAAAGACTGCAAGTGGATCGTCAACGTGCCAAATTAGAAAAAGATTTGGGTTCTATCGCAGACATGACCAGATTACCGTCTGCATTGTTTGTTGTAGATATTGTAAACGAAATCATTGCCGTGAGAGAAGCGCAAAAGTTGAATATACCTGTATTTGCTATGGTAGATACCAACTCAGACCCACGAGAAGTAGAATTTCCAATTCCAGCCAATGACGACGCTACAAAATCAATAGAAATTATTTTGCAAACTGTAACAGATGCCGTGAAGGGAGGATTGACTGTAAGAAAAGCGGAAAAAGCGAAAGCAAAAGAAGATAAAACCGACGCTCCAGCTGGATCACAGTCAAGAGCAGCGAAAAATGAAGAAGAATAAATTTAATTTATACAAAAACACTTCAAACTTAATTTAAAAATTACATAAACATGTCTTACACAGTATCGGCCAAGGAAGTTGCCAAACTTAGAAATATTACAGGAGCAGGAATGATGGACTGCAAAAAAGCATTGGTAGAAGCAGAAGGAGACTTCGACAAAGCTATCGAAATTCTACGCAAAAAAGGCCAGAAAGTTGCCGCAAACCGCGCAGATCGTGAAACTACCGAAGGTGCTGTAATTGCAGCAGTTTCATCTGATAACACAAAAGGAGTAATCATAGCTCTGGGATGTGAAACCGATTTCGTAGCCAAAAATGAAGATTTCGTGTCTATGGCGACTAAATTTGCAAATCATGCATTGAATTTTGATTCGAAAGAAGCATTTCTTCAATCAGATATGGACGGAATGAGCGTAGAAGAAAAATTGACGGAACAAACCGGTGTGATTGGTGAAAAAATTCAAATTTCATCTTTCCAAACTTTGGAAGCACCTTTTGTAGGATCATACATTCACAATGGGAACAAAATCGCATCTGTTGTTGGTCTTTCTGAAGCTTTTAGTAATGCCGATGAACTTGCAAAAAACATTTCTATGCAAGTAGCTGCTATGAATCCAATCGCCTTGGATGAGAGTGCTGTTGATCAGGAAATTATAGATAAAGAAATTGAAATTGCTAAAGAACAATTGCGCCAAGAAGGTAAGCCAGAGGCAATGCTAGATAATATTGCTAAAGGAAAATTAAACAAATTCTTTAAAGAAAATACACTCGTAAATCAAGAATATATTATGGGTGAAAAGCAATCTGTTTCTGAGTATTTGAATGAAGCCAAAAACGGGGTAAATATTACAGGATATTTACGTTATAGTTTATAAAAAGCTGACTTATTACAGAATTAAAAAAAACCTTTTCATGTGGAAAGGTTTTTTTATTTCTGTATTTTTGCAGCAAATTTCAAATCAAAGCATTGAAATCATTTTTTAAAATTTTCTTTTTTTTCTATTCAGTAATTGCTTTTACTCAATTTAATGGGATTTCTGGTTTTTCAATTCCTGGTGAGATAGATGAACTTGATGAAACCAGCCGTGAAACATTAGAAATTACCGTTTGTGATGAAGATTATGACGGTCTTGCAAGCTTTGATTTTTCTGGAATTCGGTCACAGTTGCAGGCAACGGTTGATGATACTGGGATACAGCGTGACGAGGTGTATATTGCAAATTCCTATTCAGGTTTGATAAAAATTGAAAATGTATCAACCCAGCCCAATAGGGTAAATGTTTGTAATTCTAGTTTTACGCTTTACGAAGTGGCTGTAGATCAATCACAGCAAATATATGTAAGTGGTCAAAGTGGTATTTTTAAAGTAAATACGAATAATTGTACCTATCAAAATGTTGGAAATTTGCCTGCACGTTCCAATATTGCCATGTCATTTGATACCCAAAACAATCTCTATGTAGGTGGCTTAAATCACTCGAGGGTATATCGCGCAAACGCGGGACAATTTAATGATTTTTATGTTTGGCACGACTTCGGAAGTGGTAGTTCTGGTGGCGATTTTGTCGTAATTGATGATCATATGTATATCGCATGGGCCTATAATCATGATTATTTTTTATTCAAAATTACCTTGGATGCAGATAATCAATATGTGAGTCACGAAAATTTGGGACCAATTCCAACAGATACCTTTGGAATGGCGGCAGAAAATGGTCGATTGTATGGTGTAACACCTAATTATTTATATCATATCGATTTAGAAACCATGCAAACCAGCCAGATTATCGTAAATTCTGGTAGCTCACCATGGTGGGGCGCCGCAGGTTTGCATGAGGCTGTTTCGTTTCAAATTAGTTTTCACGCAAATCTCAACGATGCAGAATCGGGAAATAATGATTTGGGTCTAGAATATTCCAATACAACTCCCTTTTTACAAACAATTTATATTCGAGTTTTGAACGAAATTACCGGTGAATATGAGATTTATAATTTAGTGCTAAATGTTCAAACACCCGTGCAAGTGGAGGATGCTACTTTGTATCAATGTGTCCCGACGGGTCAACAAACAACTACTTTTGACCTCACAACTGCACTGCCACAAATGTTGGATTCAACAGAAAATATCAATGTTTCCTATTTTTCGAGCTTACAAAATGCCGAAAATGCTACAAATGCTATAACCAATATTACCGCATATCAACCTGCTAGTTTACCGACAACAATTTATGTTCGTTTCGAGAATCCATGCGTGAGTTTTGGTAGGATAGTTCTGTCTGGTGAAACGGCAGAAATACATCTTCCACCCAGCTATTATATCTGTGAAGGAGAGTCTGTTACGATAAGTGTAGATGATACATTCGATTCGTATAGTTGGTCTGGATTAATGGGTTTGGATATAGCCAATAATAATGCGAATTCAAACGAAATTACCGTTACACAACCTGGGATTTATATCATTACAGCAACTTATGGAGAAAATTGCACAACGACGCGACAAGTAGAGGTGGTACAAGAATTAAGACCTGAATTTGCTAATCAGATTTTACATTTTTGCTCAGAAGAAAATAATATAGAAATGGGTGTAAATGAGCTAATTGCCAATTTACAACAAATAAATTCAAGTTATTCTTATTCCCTATTTCATACAGCAGAAGCGGCAGCTGCGGGTAGTGCACCTTTATCCGGAAATTTAAATTTATTGCATGAGCAGAATTTAGCTATAAGGGTTACGAATTCAGCGAATTCCAACTGCTATACGATTGCTAATTTAGAAATAAATTTACAAGAAATACCCGAAATTGATTTAGAGGAAAATTACAATATCTGTCCAGGCGAAAGTCTAAGTCTATTGCTTTTTGCAGGTTGGGATTCTTATGTTTGGAATGGCTTGTCTGCGCAGGATCAGAATTCAAATAACATCAATTCTAACTCTGTAATTATTTCTGAATCAGGAATTTACTCTGTAGAAGTTTCAAGTGGAAATTGTTCTGCGGTTCATCATTTCAGTGTAAATTATGAAGAAGCGGCAATCATTCACAATATAGAAATTACCGGAAATACCGTATGGATAGACGCATCAGGACCAGGTAGTTTGGAGTATTCTATTGATGGAATAAATTGGTTTTCTCAACCTCGATTTTCGCAAATAGAAAACGGAATTTATACAGCCTATGTGCGTGGAGATGAGGTATGTGGAATAAGCGAAAAATCTTTTTCACTATTTGAAATTTCAAATATAATTACGCCAAATAGAGATGGATATAATGATACTTGGGAGATTAAAGGGATTTCTGCCTATCCAGATACACAGGTGAAGATTTTTAATCGTTACGGTAAATTGATTTTGGATAAAAAGGTTACTTCTGATACTATTTGGGATGGAACCTATAACGGGCAAATTGTACCCTCAGCAAGTTATTGGTACATTATTGAGGTGGAAGACGGGCGTAAATTTACCGGCAGCATTACCGTAAAGAATTTTTAAAATCGATTTAGTCTATTAAATTAGCTTCAAAGCCATTGTAAGTTTTGCTTTGATATTCTCCAACATCATCGCTCCAAATCAAGAAAAATTTTAAATCTGTACGGTTTGAGACGTATTCTTGGGCTTTTTCCAAGCCCATAGCCATCAAAGCGGTAGCTGTGGCATCGGCTTCTGCACATGTTTTTGCAATTACGGTTGCACTCAATAAAGTTGTTGTTTGTGGCATTCCGGTTTTAGGGTTGATGGTATGCACTATTTTTCTGCCCTGTTCGTCTAAATAAAATTTTCTATAATTTCCTGAAGTTGCCAAAGCTTCATTTTTTAAATTTAATGTAGCAAATAGCTGTTGTTCTGCATTTTCGACAGGTTTATCAATGCCCACACTCCAATAGGTTGAATCGGGTTTAATTCCTTTGGCTAATAATTCACCACCAATTTCTATTAAATAATTATCAACTTTTCGGCTATCCAGATATTGACCGATTTTGTCATTAACATATCCAGTTATCGCATTGAAATTCAAGCTAAAAGAAGGGTGCTTTTTGATTAAGGAATCATTTAAAAGTTGGGCATGTTGCAAGCCAGTAAATTTTAAAACTGAATCTACTTGAATTTGGGTAGGTGCATTTTTGGCACCTTCTTTAGAAAATCCCCACAACACAGACAATCCGGCTACGCTTGGGTCAAAAAAACCGTTGGTTTTTGTATTTAATTGTCTTGATAAATCAAATAATTCTATCATCATGGGGTCGGCAAAAGATCCTTTTTTACTTTGATTAAATCTGCTTAAATGAGAATCTTCAATATAAGTATTGACCGAAGCATCGAATTCTTGCATTATTTTTTCGATTTCGGGGTTTAAATCCTTGCCATGGCTATAATAAACAATCTTAAATGTAGAGCCATAAGCGTTTCCCTCTATGATTTGTGGAGTTTCTGCAATGGAATTATCTGTTTTTTCTTTTTTTTCACAAGACAAAAAGAAAATAAAAATCAGAAGCGAAAAAATACTTTTATTCATGCGTATGTACTATTTTGAAACCGTTAAAAAGAATTTTATAGGGTGATCCCAAGCTTGGGGGTAATTGTTCATTTTCTGCGTCACATAGAGCTACACCCGCAAACCACACACTTGAATCTTGCCTTTTTGCGTGTTCTACTACTTTTTCAGAAACATCAGGCAAAGCAGTGAAATTGTCTGGATAAAGCACTGTTTTTACCATAACAAAAGTGATGGGTTCGCCACTTTTGAAAATCACAAATTGAGGATGTTTTTTGAGGTCTGAATTCACGCCCAAAAATTCGTAACCCAAAGCCTGTAATTCTTCTCCAATAAAGTTCATTCCGGCATAATGAATCTCTTCTTCACTAAATTTCATTTAGCAAAAATAAACTAAAGCGCAGACAAAAACCGAATTTGATTTAATCCTTCTTCCGTTTTAGGAAAAATAGGTTTGAATGAACGATATAATTCAAATTATTCCCATTCAATCGTAGCTGGCGGCTTGCTCGAAATGTCGTAGGCTACACGATTGATTCCCTGCACTTCATTTATAATTCGGCTAGAAACTTTTTCTAAAAAGTCATAAGGTAAACGCGACCAGGTAGCAGACATAAAATCGATGGTATCTGCAGAGCGCACAACGGCTGTATATTCGTAGGTGCGCTCGTCTCCCATTACGCCTACAGATTTTACAGGTAATAATACTACAAAGGCTTGACTTACTTGTTCATACAAGCCTGAATTTCGTAATTCTTGGATAAAAATAGCATCAGCTTTTTGCAGAATTTCAACTTTTTCTGGTGTTACTTCACCTAAAATTCTAATGCCTAAACCAGGGCCAGGAAAGGGATGTCTATATACCATTTCTGCTGGTATTCCCAATTCTATTCCTACTTTGCGCACTTCATCTTTGAATAATTCACGCAGAGGTTCTACAAGTTCCAAATGCATATCTTCTGGTAATCCACCCACATTGTGATGGGATTTAATCGTAGCAGAAGGTCCTTTTACCGATTGAGACTCAATAACATCGGGATAAATAGTGCCTTGCGCCAAAAATGAGGCATTCTCTATTTTAGAAGCTTCTTCATTAAAAACTTCAATAAATTCATGACCAATAATTTTACGTTTCTGTTCTGGATCTGTAATGCCAGCTAATTTGTCCAAAAAACGATTTCGCGCATCAACTTTAATCACTTGAATATCAAAGTTTTCTGCATAAGTTTTCATGACTAGTTCTGCTTCGTTCAATCGTAACAACCCAGTATCAACAAAAATACATGTGAGTTGATTTGCAATGGCTTTTTGCAATAATACAGATGCAACAGAGGAATCAACACCGCCAGACAAGCCTAAAATGACTTTTTTATCACCAACTTTGTCGCGAATTTCCTGAATTTGATATTCGATAAAATTTTTTAATTCCCAATTTTTTTCACATTGACAGATATTTAAAACAAAGTTTTTTAAAATTTGTTCGCCAAATTCCGTGTGTGAAACTTCTGGATGAAATTGCACAGCATATATTTTCTTTTTTGGGTGATAAAAAGCAGCAATTTCTGATTGAGATTTTCCGCAAATCAAAAAATCCTCTGGAATTTCGATCACTTCGTCAAAATGACTCATCCAAACGGTTGAAACTGCTGGAACGCCTTCAAACAATTCACAATGATGTGTGATTTCAAAAAGGGTTTTGCCATATTCGCCTTGTTTTCCTTTGACAACTTTTCCGCCGGCCAGATGCGCAGTGAGTTGCATGCCATAACAAATGCCAAGAACAGGAATTCCCAGTTCAAAAATCTCTTGCGAAATCGTGTATGCGTCTTTGGACAAAACAGATGAGGGCCCTCCAGAAAGTATGATTCCCGCAGGCTCCAGAGCCAAAATTTCGTTCAAACTCGAAGTGCAGGGAAAAACCTCTGCATATACACCAAAATCTCTTACACGGCGGGCAATCAATTGATTGTATTGTGATCCAAAATCAATAACAATAATGCTGTTTTTCATATCTGCGAATTTAGGAAAAAAGTGTGAAATATGTTTTCAAATCTATAAATTCCTTCCAGATTTCTATTCAATAACCAGCATGGGTTCTACCCAGAATTGCATAGATTTTTAAAAAAATAAAAGAGGATTGGCTTTAAATTTGAATTTGAAATTAGTCATGCGGGCAAAACCACAATTTCTTGAAAGTAATCATTTCAAAAGTTTCTGGCAAAAAGGAAATGGTAAGGAGCTATTAGAAAGTTCGGGATGGATACCCAATCTTCAAAATTTTGATTATTTTTCACATTTATCATTTGAGGTGGATCAACTAGCAGATGCTGTCGTAATGGAAACGTATAAGAAAATGCCTTATACAAAAGCGACGAAAATGATAGAACAAGCTATGAAAACGCCAATGCAAAATGACTCAAATTATCCCAAGGCGTTGAAGGAATTGTTATACCAAATGCAGCAAGTACCGGATTGGTACGACCAGGATTTGGCCAATATTGGAGCCCGTTTGAATATGCGTTCGGGAACTAATGCGCTCATGGTCCTCAGAGATTTTTCTCTGATGGGTGGATATGATTTTTCGTATTTGAACAAAGCTTTGATTTTTACTGGCGCATTACAACAAACTGCGGTAAAAAGGTTGAAAAACACCTTGGAATTTTGGGTAAATGTAACGCGAACAGATGGTTTGAAATTATTTTCGCCGGCATTTGAAAACATTGTAAAAACAAGATTAATGCACGCTTGGTCTAGAATTAGTATTGATGAACATTTTTCTGCCACATGGGATACAGAAAATTGGGGAAAACCTATCAATCATTGGGATATGATTGCCACTTATTTAGGTTTTAGTTTGGTGTTGATGCAAGGATTAAAAAAGTTGGGAATTAAAATTTCTGAGGAAGAAGAAATTGGCACTTATCATTTATGGAAATATATTGGTTATTTATTAGGGCTTCCAATAGAGTTTCTAGCAGAAAGTCAAACAAATGCAGTAGAAAGTTTTTATTTGTGGACAACAACACAAGCTGTTGGAGATCAGGATTCTGTGCAATTGGCGAAAGCGCTTTTAGATGAAAGTCTTAGCAATAATATTTACAAATATAATTTTCAAAGAAAAATTTTATATGATTTACATGCAGCCATGAGTGGTTATTTGATTGATGAAGAGGTAAAAAACCGGCTCGAACTTCCTAAACCCAAAATTTTTAGTTTTTTTCCAAAATTTATTATTGCAACAAATCGTATAAGTCAAAATCTGATTAACATAACTCATCCAGCAAAGTATCAAAAACTTGTAAATATTGGTCATAAGCAACAAATGAAAGTATTGAATGATTATATAAATCATTCCTAATTCATCGTGTAAAATTTTTTCAGCTTAAAATACTTTAAATCTGCTCTTTAGATTTATAATAAAGAGGAAGTTGGGGTTGATTTACCCAATAGCATCCGTCAAAATTTGTATATTTGGTCTGAAACAGATTGAAATGAGATTAAAATTAATTTTAATCAAGATTGAAAAGAATGTTTTAAATTAAGAATAAATAAAAAAAACCTTATGAAAATTGCAGTTTGGGACACCTATGTTCCTCGAAAAAATGGAAAAATTATGCATTTTGACATCATGGCACCTGCCGAATTGAAAGATGAAAAAATAATCTACCAATATGGAAAGGAGTATCTGAAATCCAAAGACGAGGACCAACAACCGTTAACATCAAAAGAATGCAGGTTGTGTCATATAGAAACCGCCACGCCCGAAATGGAAAAATCCATTCAAGAAAAAGGGTATTTTATTTATGAGATGGAAAATTGTGATTGAATTTTAATCTAAATTATTCGATGTTGATATCTACGAATCGTACTAGGAATTATTCAAGATTGACTAAATTCCTTTCATTTTCAAACATATAATCATTGGCAATTCGTAATGGATTGCGGTGGACAAATTTACATTTAGGATATAAAAAAAAATGGCTTTAGAAATAGAACGTAAATTCTTGGTAAACAAAGAATTATGGAATAATTTACAGCATTCTCAATATACTCATATTACGCAAGGATTTTTGGTATCAACTCGGGAAAAATCGATTAGGATTAGGATTAAAGGAGATCAAGGGTTTATAACCATCAAGGGTGAAATGAAAGGTATTTCGCGACCCGAGTTTGAATATGAAATTCCATTGAAAGATGCACGGGAGTTGTTACAAAACTATTGTAATGGGATCATTGAAAAAACGAGATACGAGCTTAGTTTTATGAATAAAACTTGGGAAGTAGATGTTTTTGATGGTGAAAATCTGGGTTTGATTATTGCAGAAATTGAGTTGATGGATGAAAATGAAATTTTTGATAAACCTGAATGGATAGGAGAGGAGGTTACGACAGATGCTCGTTATTTGAACGAGAATTTGGCTAAAAATCCTTATAAAAATCTGAAATAATTTCCTGATTTAATGAAATTATATTATTTACGATACTTATGAATTTTTTTTGAAATAAATCAAACTTGTTCTTATTTTGGGTGAGATTTTAGCCCGGATTGTAGTGGCATCACGTGGGTTGTATGCGTTAAGAAAAAGTGGTGTATGACGGGTGTAGCGAATAGCGGAACCCGGCAGATACCTCTTTTTTCTAAGCATACAGCCCGCGGGATATAACGAAAAGCCGGAAATAGCTTCAAAAAAAAGAATTAATTTTTCTTGAAGAAACTGTCCACGAATTCGGCTTTATTGAAAATTTGTAGGTCGTCCATGCCTTCTCCGACGCCGATGTATTTGACAGGGATATTGAACTGGTCTGAGATTCCGATGACTACGCCGCCTTTGGCTGTTCCGTCTAGTTTGGTGATGGCGAGCGAGCTGACTTCTGTGGCTTGGGTGAATTGTTTTGCCTGTTCAAATGCGTTTTGGCCGGTTGAGCCATCGAGGACGAGCATGACGTCGTGAGGTGCGTCTGGAATGACTTTTTGCATAACTCGTTTGATTTTGGACAGCTCGTTCATGAGGTTGATTTTGTTGTGTAAGCGGCCTGCGGTGTCGAGCAAAACGACGTCTGCGCCTTGTGCCTTGGCCGACTGTACGGTGTCAAATGCGACGGAAGCTGGGTCTGAACCCATGGCTTGTTTGACGATGGGAACGCCAGTTTTTTCGCTCCAGATGATGAGTTGATCTACGGCTGCGGCGCGGAAGGTATCGCCAGCGCCTAAAACTACTTTTTTGCCTTTGGATTTGAGTTGATAAGCGAGTTTTCCGATGGTGGTTGTTTTTCCCACGCCATTTACGCCTACCACCATGATGACATAGGGGTCTCCGTTGGGTAAAACGGGAATGTTCAGGCCCTCGTAATCTTCTGTTTTGTTTTCTGAAAGCAGTGCCATAATTTCCTCTCGGAGGATGCGGTCTAGTTCGTCGCTTCCCACATATTTATCGCGCGCTACGCGGTCTTCTATGCGTTCGATAATTTTGATGGTGGTATCTACGCCGACATCTGATGTGATGAGGATTTCTTCTAATTCGTCCAGAACTTCATCATCCACTTTGGATTTTCCGACGACTGCACGGCTCATTTTGTCAAAAAACGAGCGATTGGATTTTTCGAGACCTTTGTCGAGTGTTTCTTTTTTGTCTGAACCTAAAACTTTTTTAAACCAACTCATAAGAGAATATTAGGGGATACGAATATAGGAAATAGGACGGAGGAATTAAACAAAATTGTATATAAAAACTGTTTTATAAAAAAAACTGCCACCCAAAGGCGGCAGTTAAAAAAAATTATTATTATGAAAACTTACTTAATTATTTCTTAGTAAAAAAATCATTTACGTTGTCTGCACTTACTACTTTTTCTTCAAAAAAGTAAGCGCCGGTTTTAGGAGATTTTACCATTTTGATTACTTTGGTAAGTTTCTTAGAACCTGTTTGTAAAGTTGCTACGGTCTTCTTTGCCATGGTTTAATTATTTAATTTCTTTATGAAGCGTATATTTTTTCAATATCGGATTGAATTTTTTGATTTCCATTCTATCCGGAGTATTTTTTTTATTCTTGGTCGTAATATATCTTGATGTACCGGGCATTCCACTTTCTTTGTGCTCTGTACATTCCAGAATTACCTGTACTCTGTTACCTTTTCCTTTTTTAGCCATGATGCGTTAGATTATTTAATTAAACCATTTTTACGTCCACGCTCAATAGCCTCTTCGATACCGATTTTGTTAATCGTTTTTATCCCATTGGCAGAAACTTTGAGTGAAATCCACTTTTCTTCTGAAGGTATATAAAAACGCTTCGTGAACAAATTGGGTTCAAAAGTTCTTTTTGTTTTATTGTTTGCGTGTGACACACGATTTCCAACCTGTGCTTTTTTACCTGTTATTTGACAAACTTTTGACATGATAATTTTCGTTTTAGAAACGGAGTGCAAAGTAACAAATTATTTTTGTGTCTGCCAAAAGTTATTTCATTTATTTTTTACAGTAATATGTCCTTGATATCTTTGACCATCTGGTAGCGTCAAGAAATACCAATAATCTCCTGTAGGTAGTGGCTTTCCTTTGAATTGACCATTCCATTCAATTTTATGGTCAGAAATGGCTTCAAAAACCATTTTTCCAAATCGGTCGTAAATGCTTAAATGCGCTTTTCCTCCTTGGAAAATATGAAGATTGTCCAGGACAAAACTATCGTTTAAGGCATCTCCATTGGGTGTAATGATATTGTTTACTACAATAATCATTACCGATTTGGGGTCTGAGATGCAGCCGGTTTCTACATCACGAACATAAAAAGTATGAATTCCGCCCGGTAGTTGATTGAAATTTCCAGAATTTTGCCAATGTATTAAATCTGTAGAATATTGAACTTGATTGTGATGGTGGGCTATGATTTGTACATTGTTATTATTTATAAGAATGGATTGAATTATGGGTAAAGAAACGGATTGAATTTCTACCTCATAAGAAAAGGAGCAGCTCACATTTGGTAGATCCAAAGTTATCCATAAGGTATAGAGACCTGCTTGATCTACTTGATTTAGATCTCTTGAATTCGAAACAACAGAGCCCAGATATTCCCATCGGAATGAACTTGGTGAATAATTTGAATCTATTTCGAACAAAACATCTGTAGATCCTTTTTCACAGAAAAACGTATTATAAAAAGTAATTTCTGGTTGTGAAATAACAGATAATTGAACGGGATAAAAACGTGGGCAAACCTCGCCAATGTTTAATAGGACATAAATGCGTTGGGATTCTAATGTGGTATTAATGAAGTTTTGGGGTTGAGTAATAGGGTTTTGATCGTTATTATTCAGATAAAATCCTATAATCTGTTCATTATTAGTGAATTGCGTTGAAATTGAATTCAAATTAAATTCAGCTGTGCCGTATGTGCTTGTTTCACATGCAATTAGCTCGAAAACTGTAAGAGAAGTTTCTATGGAAAAGGCTTGAATTTCTGCTGTTTTGCTAATTTCACATCCAGAGTTTACTTCTTGAATAATGAGCGTGTATTGTCCAGCACGCCAAATTCCCGAAAGTGTCATTTGATTTGAAATAATTTGTCCTTGCGCATTGAGCCACGTAAAATTATAATCAAATTCTGGATGGAGTAATTGAGGTGTCCAAGCTATTTCTTGACCTATACAAATGATTAAATCATCCAAAATGGCATCAAAAGAAACTTCGCTCACTTCGGTAGAAAAAGTGAAAACGCAAGAATTATCTGCTGTGTAATAGGCAGATAGAGTGTAAGTTCCAGGATTATTGACAGAAATGTTGGCTTGGGTAGAAATCAGTTCATTTTCAAACCACCATTCGAAGTTGAGTGGGCCAGAAGACGCCAAAATATCGGGTGATAGGTTCACGTGACTTCCGTTACAAGAGATTTCATGGGGAATTTCTATGAGAGGATTTTGCAGAACCATGAGGTTTATTGGATAAAAAGCGGGACAACGGGTTCCTTCTTCTATAATGGCATATACCGTTTGTTGATATGCTTGTATATTTTGATATAGATTTGAATCTAAAATGCTTGTTAAATTAGCTTCTGTAGAGAAATGTAAGAGGCTTTGATTTGGATTTAATTGATTTTGAATTTGATTTAAATCAAACAATAAAATTCCATTGGAATTGATATCACAAGCGGTAATTTCAAATTCTGTTGGAGAAATTTCCAAATTATGAAATGTAATTTCAAATGGAATCATCGTGGCACAATCTATAAAAGTATGGCCGAGCACGAGATAATAATTTCCTGCATCCAAATCACCGCTTAGACTAGCTTCATTGCTCAAAAGAATGTCGTTTTGGTCATACCAAGCGTAAGTATAATTTCCATCGGGATTTTCCAGAATGGGTATTATAATAGGTGTTTCATTCTCACAAAATGATGTATTTTCAATGCTTGCAATTGGTGGTGGTATTAAATCAAAATTGATTTCTATGAACCATGGACATTTTTCATTTTGAGTAATTTTCAAATAAATTCTTTCTCCAACATCCTCATTTATTGTAATGAATTGATTCTGAAGGGGTGTATTTGAAAAAACTTCGATTAATCCTGCAAAAAAATTATAATCCCATGCACCTGTTAATTGAATTTCGGAGATTATTTCCATTACATCAAAAGATTGAATTCCATCAGAATTTTCGTCACAAATTTCGTAATTCAAAACTTGGGGTAATCCTTCAATCTGTTCATTTTGAGTAATTTCTACAAGGGCAATTTCGCTACAGCCTTCAAAGATTTCTGCCTTGACCCAAATTTGAAAATCTGAAACAGGACTTTCGTAAATTCCTGATATACTGTTTATTTCTTCTTCTGCATCCTCAAGAGATAAATAATATGTATAATTAAATTCCTGGTCGGATTCATTTACATATGGTATTAAATCTTCCAAATTAAGTTCAAACAGACCGTCAAAGTTTGAATCACAAACGCTAAAAGTTGTATTCAATAATTTGGGTGAATAATAGGTATGTAAAAGAATTTCTGCGATATCGACGCATTGTGTACTTCTGTTTTGAAATTTGATGAAAACCGGTTGCTCGAATTGATTGGGTGTAAATATTTGAGAAATTGGATTGACTCCATTTTCGGCATTTTCTAGGGTTAAATAATACGTTATGAAGAAATTAGAAGGCGTAAAGTTTTCGAAATCGGCGGTTATCAATGGAATTGAAGATGCTAAATCAAATGATTCGTTCAAATCATGCTCAAAGTCACAGGCGGTGAGCTCTGTAAAATGAAATTCGAGCGGTATATGCGGAATCATGCTCAAATTTACTTGTGCTATCAATGCGCAAATATCTCCTGGAAAATTGATAAGGGCATAAATACTGTGATTTTCAGAAACAAAATATTGTGTAGGATCTGTTATAGGGTTGGAAACTGTGGAAGTGGCAGCATCAAAATTCAGAAAATAAACGACTTCTGGAATTTGGCTTTCTAATATGAAATGATGATTAAATTGATTTAAATTAATAAAAACTCCCGGTGAATCTGGATCACAGCTCGATTCTACATTAAAATTGAATTCTTCTTGCAATTCTTGTGGTGGAACCAACTCAAATGTAACGGGAGCTATTCCAATACATTGATGTTGCACGATTCTTACCCAAAGCGTATTTTGGCCTGTAAAAGTAAAATTTGTGATGCGGTTGGAATTGTTTTCTGCATCTTCCTGGGAATTAAAATAAGCAACTGTACCGGGTATTTCGCCAAGAATTTTGGGATTAAAGCTAGATAGCAGTACATCTTCTAGTGAGTTGATGTTGTCATCACATATTTGAATAATTTCATTGGCAGGTTGTGGGTGTAGAAGATGAATTCTGAAATTCTTGATAGCGTAACAATTTTCTGAAGTTTGATATCTGAAAAAATAATCCTGATAAACTAAGCTTCCGTCTTCTGTAATGGTTTGTATGGGTGAAAGAGGGTTTTGGCTGGTTAATGCTTCTTGATACGTATGATGAAAAGTTACCGTATAGGGCTCGGGGGCACTGTTAATCATTAAAGGATAGTAGTCGTTCAAATTATAAGTGATATCCTCTGTTCCGTCAAAGCAAATTCTGGCGTGCATATTTCTCACTTCGATTCCAGTAAATTCAACATTTACCTGAATTGGATAAACAGAAAAACATCCTGATTGATTTCTAACTCTTATAAAAACTTCTTGAAAAGTATTTCTTACAAGGTTCAATGGGCGAATTCCTTGAAACGCACTCTCATAGGTAGCATGTACCGTAATGTGTAGCCCAGGAGGAATACTAATTTGAGAAGAAATTGCCTGAATCCAATTAAAAGGTTCTACGTTATCTGAATTGATGTCACATGTATTTATTTGTATTACAGGTAATTCTGTAAGTGTTGGAGCTTCTGCAAATTGAATATAAAACGGTCCTTGTACAGATTGGCATGTAGCCGAAAGATGTAGATTTACCCAGAATGGGGTGTTGGGTGTAATATTGCTTGTTGTGATAAAATTGGTGTTGTTTTGAGCGTCCATTAATGATGAAAAAACACCAAAACTGTCAATGGAAGTTGCCGATAAGGAAGTAGCAAATAACGCATGAATGGGATAATTCAATTCAATTCCATCGTTGTTATTATCACAAATTTCCAGGGTTAAATTATCTAATAATGCAGACGTAAATTGAAAGCTTACAGCCTCTATCAGAAAACATTGGTTGTTTGAAATACTCGCTACTCTAATGTACAGATTTCTGGTGTCTGTTAAGACAAGATTTGTAATAGGGTTGGAGTTGTTGTTGGCATCTGCAAGTGTGTTATGATAAGAAATATGGAAAAAAGCTGTATTAGAAAATAGAATTTCGTCGTTGTAGGTTGCCAGAATCAGATTTTCTACGCCATCATTTTGATAATCACACACAAAAATGGTACGAGTTGACAATACGGGATAGTTTGGAAGAATATTTACAGGTACAACGTCTGTATATGCATTGAAATCATTAATACAATTCTCATATTCTACAGTGACGTAGAAAGATGAATCATTTGTTGGGCAAACGCTGATTTGGGCGGTATTTCCTATTACCTCACCACTGGCGTTGGTCCATGTAATGATAGGTTCAGAGATTCCAGAAGGGGTAAATTTCCAAGCCTCATGGTGGGTGCTCCAAACCGATGTGTTACGAAGGGGTGGTGAAATCCCTGCATCTCCATTTTCGTTTATAATTCCTAGAAGAGCTTGGGTTTCATTTCCAGCACATCCAGCGGGTTTATCTGCAATGAAAATTTCTATAAGATTGGTGCCTTCATGTAATACGACTTGAATATTGGAGGTATCGGGACAGCCATAAAATTGGGCGTTAGAGTAATTTAAAATAAACTGTCTGCAAGGTGCATTTCCCGAAACCGTATATAAAATGTCTGAGTTCGTTTCTGTATTAAAATAAAAATCTTGCTGAGGAGCAAAAATAGAAGGTGAAATCAGAAATGGATTTGGGTTTTGCCCTGGTATTCCTGCTGGACATACGGCATTAGCGTTGTTGAGATTAAATGTGATTATGCCGTTTGATCCAACGACTAGTTGGGAATATTTTTCATTATAAAAACAAAATTCAAATCCTATATCAATGATATTAGAAAATTTATCATCGATAATATTTCCGCTCACATCAAATGAATTCAAGATGGAAGTTCCTTCATCAAATCCGATTGGTGGATTGAAAGGTATGGCTTGATAGGAGTAGGTTTCTGTTGACTTAATCGGAGTGTAATCAACAATTAAATCGATACAATTTCCAATTTCATTATTATCACAAGAAAGTTGAATCGTTTCCTCTCCTTGGACGGTTCTTGCATTTACTTCAATACAACTTTGTCCTTGTATTTGAGTACAATACAAAAGCCATAGAGCAAGAGTAAATAGTTGATTTAATGGTTTCAGGTTGATTGAGTTTGCCGCAAAGATATAAAATCTCGACTAATCTCAATAGTTTTTTACGGTAATACTGCCTTTTATTTCACGTCCATCTGGAATTCTAAGTATATACCAATAGTCTGTAGAATTCAGAACTCTACCTAGATATTTACCATTCCAAACGATTACGGTACTATTTGAATCAGAGAAAACTAATTTTCCATATCGGTCATACACTTCAAATGTACTGGCAGCTCCGTTGAATATGTGTAAATTTTCTATTCTAATTTCATCATTATAGCCGTCACCATTTGGGGTGATAACATTGGGAATTATAAATATAGCGCCGCTTGCCGGTTCACCCATACATCCTTGCTCAATATACCGCACATAAAAAATATATTCGATGCCGGGTTGTAAACCTGTAAAATAGTTTAATCCCTGCCAGTTGACACCGTCTATCGAGTATTCGATAGGGTAAAGTCCAGAGGCTATGACGGTGATTGTAGTACCAGATTCTACAATATCCAAAATAACAGGTGGCTCGTAATGGTGGGTTTCTACGGTATATGTTTTTGAACAATTGGGGAAATCTAAGTTGGTAACATTGAGCGTAAAGGTCGTAGCTTCGGTAACATCGGTAAGGATTTGAGATGTAGAAATCAGTTCAGCATTCGCATCATACCATTCATAGCTGTAATTGTCACTAGAATTGTATTGTCTGGGAACAATGTCGATACTGTTTCCAGGACAGAATGTATCGGGTTGAATGGATACTTCTACCGTAGCATATTCTAGATGAATTATAGCATAGGTAGGACAAAATCCATATTCTGCAACCACCACAACCACTTGGGATTGATATGGCGAGGAGTTTTGATAGGCAGTAGGTGTTGAAATTGCTGGTTCGCGATCAATAACTTGCTGCAGATTTTCGTAATACGTGAGATGAAATTGATCGGATGGAAAAGTTTGCTCGACAAAACTCAAGTCAAAAGTTGCAAATCCGTTGTTTTCCAAATCACATCCATAAGTTTGTAGATTGGTGATATCGAGTTCGGTAAGCGGTGTAAATGTGATATCCACGTAATTCACATCATAACAATCTTCTACTAATTCTCTTTCAACACGTACCCAAATGCGCGTTGGGAAAGGATCTGCCTCATAATAATCACTACTGTCCAAAAAGTTTATTTCGGCATGAGCGTCTTCCGAAGTTAAATGATAGGTGAAAATAAATCCGTCGGTATTGTTTTCCATTACAATATTGTCCAGCAAGGTTAAATCCAAATCATACAAACCATTGAGATTGGTGTCACAAACCTCTGTACTTCCGTTTACAGGTTTGGGAGCGCCAACGGTGTATAGCGTAAGAATATTAGAAGCAACGCAGCCCGTAATTAGGTTGTCGAATCTCACATAAATAGGGTATGCAGCAGAATTTGGAACAAATGTATCGCCTTCTATAGCATTGGCTCCTGTGGCCAAATCATTGGGGTTGGTATGATAAGAAATGTTGTATAAATCTGGATTGAAATTGCTCAAACCGTTTGTAATTTGGGGATATGCATCACTTAAAGTAAAAGATTCGTTCAAATCAAATTGAAAATCACATATATACAATTCTGCAGCATTAATTTCAAAAGTTTGGGAAAAGTCAATTCCTAAATTTACTTCTGCAATGGCATTACAATTCGCATTTTCTTCTAGAATTTGAATATAGAAAGTTATATTACCTGTTACAGGATGCAAGGCAGGGTTTTCTATAGGATTTGTAAGCTCTTCCGTTGCAGGATTATAATTCAGAAAATAATTAAAAGTTACATTTTCTGTACCTTCATACACCTGAACTTCAAATGCGGTGAGATTTAATTCAATAATTCCATTTTGATTTACATCACATACCTCACCCAAATTCATGGTAATATTTTGTGAAGGAGGGACAGATATTAATTGAAAATCAACTGGATACACCTCTGAGCAATTGTAGCTCGTAATTCTTACCCATAGCGTGTGATTTCCTTCAAAATTATAATTTGTAATAGCATTTTGGTTGTTTAGGGCATCGGTTTGATTGGTAAAATACGCTACAGTACCTACCTGGTCGCCTAGAATCAAGCTGTCATAGATAAACAATGAATTCTCATCTTCTGAATTGTCATTGAAAATATCACAAACATCAATGGGATTTTGCATCACGACAGGGTGCACCAGACGTATGTTTATTGGTCTTACCGTATAGCAATCTTCGCTGATTTGAAAACGAACATAGAAGGTTTTTGTTACCAAATATCCGTCTTCTGAAATAGTTTGTATAGGATTGATGATATTTGAAGTGTTATTCGCTTCGGCATCAACATTGTTATCATACAAAAATATTTCGACACCTTCCAGCGGATCGATGAGCATCAATTCTGGATAATCATTCAAATTTAAGGTAATATCCTCGGTTCCGTCAAAACATAGATTAATGGTTTGTGGAACAACGTCCACGCCAAAAAATTCTACGGTTACAGGAACTTCAAAAATAGAAAAACAACCATTGGCATTTTTAACTCGTACATAATAAATAGGAAAAGTATCTGATATTTGAGTTTGATTTCCAGTCCCAGTGACGGCGCTGGCATAGGAAGTATGCACCGTGAAAGTTTCGCCAGGATGTATGGTCATTATATTTCTGATTTCGGTCTGCCATTCAAAGGGTTCACGGTGATTGAAATTTATATCACAAGTTTCAAAAAAAATACTTCCAGTAGCTCGATCTGGTGGAGCTTCTAAAAATCTAATGCGAATAGGACCCAAAACTTGCTCACATCCTTCTATATTCAGATGCAACCAAAACCGCGTATTACTCGATATATTGGCTTCGGTAATAGGATTGGTTTGATTATTAGCATCTTGTTGCGTTGCGTGAATACTGTAACCTAAATAGTCGATTTGTGCTAAAATGGCCTCAACATGCGGTACAAGGTTTACATTGTTTTCTACACCATCATTATTATTGTCACACATTTCAAAATACAAATTACTAATGGCAGCTGCTGTAAAACTGAAATTAATTGGCGTAATGGTGTAACAATTAGAATTGTTCCTATTTTCTATTCTTACATAAACAATGGTATCTGCATTTATTACATAACTTGATACGGGATTGGTCTGATTTTGTGCATCGTTTAAGCTCAAATAATAAGAAAAATTAAATAAGGTGGCATTGTTTAATGAAATAAATTCGTTGTGACTAGCGAATACAATGGTTTCTGTACCATCATTTCGTGTATCGCAAACAAAAACGTGCCTATTTTCTACAGCGGGAAATTCTGCATGAAAATTCACCCGAATTTCATCTGTACCAAATAAATCATTTCCAACACAACTTTGATATTGCACCTCGGCTGTATAGGTGGTGTTACGACTAGGGCAAACAGAAATCTGTGGACCACTGCCTACCTCATTTCCGGTATCGTCGTACCAAACAATTACAGGTGGAATATTTCCCGAAGGAAAAAATCTCCAAGATTCGTTATGCGCACTCCATTCTCCGGTATTGCGTCCCGGAGGCGAAATTCCCTGCGTTCCCGAATTATTCATAATCCCCAACAAGGCATTTGCGTCTCTTCCGTTGGGACAATGTTCGGGTTTTTCTAGAATATGCACTTCTATATCATTCGTAAATTCATGAATTACAATTTGAACTGTGGAAGATCCTGGACATCCAAAATTGATGGCATTATAATAATTTACGATAAACTTGCGACAAGGAGCGGTTCCGATGGTGGTATAATAAATTTCTGAATCGTTGGTGGCATCAAATAACAAATCATGTTGAACTGCAAAAATTGCATTACTGATTAAGGCAGGATTCGGATTTGTTACCGAAATACCAGAAGGCGCATCGGCACCAGCTTCATCCAGATTAAATGTTAAAATACCATTGGTTCCAATTACAATTTGAGTAAAAACTTGATCGTAAAAACAAAATGAAAAACCCAAGGGTATAGCCTCAGAAAATTTGTCATCAACTACACCGTTCAATTGTTCCATCGATGGTGTGAGCGCAGTACCTTGATCAAATGGTATTTCTGGAGCAAAGGCTATCGATTCATAAGCATATTGATTGGTAGAAGCAATTGGCGTATAATCTACTTGTAAATCTACGCAAACCTCTGGTCCTATATCGTAATCACAGTCTATAGTAACACTTGTGTTGCCAAATGCATCGGTAACAGTAGTATCCATGCAAACTTGTGCATTCAAAAGTACCGCAAAGAAAAAAATGAGTAGTATTTGAGTTTTTCTAATCAAAATTTTATTAATAAATACTGATTTTCAAATTAAATAAATTATAAATTAATAATTCTTGAGCGTAATATGTCCGGAACGTTCCCTACCATCAGGCAGAATCAGTTTATACCAGTAACTAGTTGAGGGTAATACTCTTCCGCCATAGGTCCCGCACCATTCAATCACAGTATTGCTGCTTTGCGCAAATATTTCCTTCCCATAACGGTCATAAATAAGTAATGTTGTATTGGCATTACCAAATACAAAGAGATTATTGAAGGTAATACAATCATTATATCCATCACCATTGGGTGTTATTATATTAAAAATATTCAAAATTATTGTGCTTTTGGGTTCGCCAAGACACATTTGATTATTATATCGATATCTTACCCAAAAGGTATGCACCCCTGGCTGTAAATTATAGAAAGTATTGCTGAGCTGGAAATTTTCTCCATCTATTGAATATTCGATTATCAATCCCTCAAATCCAGTTGCAATAACTTGAATGGAGTTTTCATTCTGAACAATGAGTTGTTGAATAACCGGAGGATTTATTTCGGCTACAACAAAGTCAAAATAAGGTGATTCACAGTTCGTTCTTGTATCTGTAATTTTTACGGAATATATACCGATTTGGCTCATTCCAATGAGTTCATAATCCTCTGTTACAACACTTCCATCGGGTAAAATCCATTCAAAAGAATAATTTCGTACATTTTCGTTGGGTGGAATATTCAACATAATATCTACCAAACCATTGGGACAAATATAATATTCCTCTTCTGGGAAGAGTTCTGGACCGGGTAATACATTTATATTCAAAGGGATATAAATCGGGCATAGTTCAAATTCTTCATATTCAATTTTCACAAAGACTTGCAATATGGGGTTTCCAAAATTATCTTGATTTGTGAAATTCGTTGGGTCATCTATTACATGGGTACCATAAGGATATGGATCTGTTGTCATATCTGCAATCGTAGCATAATATAAAAATCTGATTTGATCTGCATTATGGCGAATTTGAGTCAAAATAGTTGATTCCATGGCTGTTAAATCAATTCCGCTGGCGATTCCATCGTTATAGGTAGGATTATTTATTTCACCTGTTTCTTCAAATGTTTCGCAAACTGGTGGTAAATCTATTTCTGTAAACGAAGAAGCGATATTGTTGCCAATATTCAGTATCACTTCATTCACACCGGCGCAAATACTACCTCCTTCTACCGTACTATTAGGGCAATCTCCATTATCTGCATCTACGCGCACATAAATTTTTGGAGGTAAATTATTGAATTCGTAGAAAAAATCGATTGGATTTTCGGAATCTGGAACTTGAATGATTGGATTTACAGCATTTTCTGCGTCTTCGTAATTCCAGAAGTAACTAAAATAATAATTTTCGGTATTTCCAGGCATTACGATTCCATTCAAATCATTTAAAATAATATCATATTTACCATTGATATTGGTATCACATACATCAATACGACCCGGAATGGGGACAGGTAAAACTAGATTTTTGAGCGTAAGTGTATTGATAGAAAAACATCCACTTACGGTAGAATAAAATCGTACAAAAATTTCTTCTTCTCCACGAATAGAATGATAAGAAGTAGGATCGTAAATCTCATTGACTCCATTGATGGCATCAAGATAATAATTGTAATAAGATACAACCATTTCACTGAACGGATTGTTGTTCTGCTCATTTTCAGGCAAATACATTTGATCCAAAGCCATGGTCAAATCAAATGTGGAATATTCACGAGGATTGGGTAAACATGCACATAAAAATCCTGTAGAAGTTTCAATACCCGGCAAAAAGTCGAGTGTAATCGTAAGTCTTACAATTTCATAGCAAGAATTATCTGCATAAGTAAGTTTTACAAATATCGTTCTCGTTGCAGAATTTGTGTTATCTGCTGTTGTAAAGCGTACTTGTGTAGGGTCGTTTATAGCACCAGATAGTGCCAATGTATTAGGATTCATATTGGCATAATATGCAAAAGTGGCTTCACCTGCATAGATACTGTCCTCAAAAATGGTTACATCATATAATTCTTCACCATCTGCATTATTATCACAAACTCCGCTGATATGTTGCTCTGGAAAATCAATAGGTTCTATAACGGCTCCATATACAAATCGAATTCGGTAAATTCCCTCACAAGGATTTACGGAATTAGTAAAACAAGATGTATTATTGAACGGAAGCGTGCTCCTAATTCTTACCCATAAATAGTCATTTCCTGTAAATGTGTAAGAGGTAATGGCATTGGTGTTATTTTGCGCATCTGCATTAGAGGCAAAATAGGTAATTGCATAATTATTCGGATTGCTAAATAATTGCAGGTTGAATATGCTTAAATTCGAAACAAGCGTATTTTCATCGTTTTGGTGGCAAACATCTAGCGTCGTCTTATCAGGTTGAGTAGACACCACTCTGAATCTGATACGCTTTACTGTAAAACAATCATCACCATCTGGTGTACAAGCCTCACATAATGTGAATCTTACATAAAAGTTTTTGGTACCTGTATCTTGGGCGGTTACTGTTTGATTGGGTGATATAGGATTTGTTCCCGCCTCTGCGTGACCTTGGGTCGCGTGATAGGAAATGTCATATACATCTGCTATATTTTGTGAAATGCTTCCGTCTTCAAAAAATATTTGATTGAACATGCCTTCTGTAAAATTACCATCATTATTGAAATCTGCACCGTCTAAAAAACAACTTAAATCAATCGGAATTGATGTGTCTGTATTTACACATAAATTAAACAAAGGTGTGTCCACTGCATCGATGCCATAAAAACGAATACGAGCATGAATTTCTTCTATACTGAAACAACCATTTCCATCTTCTATTCGTATGAATAAATGCGCATTACGCGAATTATCAAAAGGATTGTAGGTAGGATCGTTCACATCCATCAAAACTTGTGTCAATGCATTTGATCCACTTATCGCATGGGCTTGACTTTCATAGACGCTTATGATATGGTTTGGGTTATTTGTAATCAATCCATTATCGGCCAGAACACTTTGCCAGGTTTGATTCGCATCAAATTCTTCTTTATAATCCCATTTTTTGTCACAAAGCAGAATTTCTACTTCATCTGGTACGTTTACAAACTTGGGCACATCATAGAATAGAAGAGTAACAGGGCCAATTCTCGGCGTTCGGCAACCATTTGATCCACTTACTGTAACATCCAGCCAAATTTGTGAACCCGAGGAAATATTTAAATTTCGAATAGGCGTTGTAGCCGTCGCAGAATTATAATAATTGATATTTCCATTGGTGAAGTTTCCAAGTAATAGATTGTTGAGAAGGGATAACTGATACGTGTTTTCTACGCCTTCGGGATTTGTGGCATATACATTATCACAAATATAAAGTTCTAGCGTGTCGGGATTGATTTGGAGTAAATCTAATAAAGAGGAAAGATCCAAAGTCGAAACATCAAAACACGTATTAGAATATGCAACTTTCACATAGATAGTTATATTTTCACCAGGAAAGCTAAAATTGGCAGGATTAGTAATTTGATTTGTTAAAGCCGCATCATAATAAAAGGTAAAATTAAAATTTTGAGGTGGGTTCAGGGATAAAATATCATAATATTGCGTCAAATCTACTGTTTCGTTACAGAAAATAACGTTTCCGTCCAACGCAATAGGGTAGAAGGGCGAAACTTGAATGTCATCCGTTAAAATTAAATCATAAATTTCACCTAATTCGTTTCTGTAATTGGGATATCTCACTTCTACAGTGTATTGTAAATCAGCAAGATCTGCGTTCACAGTAATGGTTTCTCCTGTACCAATAATATTATTTGCAGGATTGTTTGGCGTATATCCACCTTCTATCCAAGTAATTGTGGGTAATCTTTCACCATTCGGGATGAATTCATAGGATTCTTGATTTGCAGACCAGTCTCCATCATTATAATTTCTGCCTGTAGGTGAGTAGCCTAGATTTCCGTATTTATTCTGAATTCCTAATACCGAATTGGTGATGGCACCACAAGCAAGGCTTTTTTCCTTTACATGCACCCGAATTATGTTGGTAAGTTCTTCCAACACTACTTGTACAGAGGTAGTACGACTATCTGTACAATAAAATACTTGAGCATTTACATATGTAATCACTAGTTTTCTTGCCGGAAACGCACCTATAATTTTATAATAAACGCCTGCTCCAGCAACTCCATGAATTCGTAAATCATAATGCGCAGCAAAAATGGCATTCCGGGTCAATGTAGAATTTGGAATATTGGCAGATGGATACCGAAGATTGATTTGCCCGCCTTGTTGGGGATCCAAAGAAATCAATCCGTTTTCTCCAATCGCCAGCCTATTGGTAGTTTCGTCAAAAAAACTGAAAGGAAAGAAATTTACAGTAGGCGCGAATTCATCTATACCATTGAAGGTCAATGGCGTACCCAAATTGGCAATATTTTCAAAATCAAGTTCGGGGCTATATGGAATGTTTTCCATGATATAGGACTCGGTAGAACGCGTATCGGTATAATCAACTTCAAAAGTATAATTATCGTCCACGGTTCGGATTTCACAATTTATTTCTTCTTCCAAACTCCCAGCTACTCGGATTACAGGATTCATCGCTTCTTGATAGGGCGCAAAAAAAACACTGCTCCTGTCTCCAAAGACCAATATAAAAGAAAAGAATAATATGAAAATTATAATTCTTTTATGCATTTAGAGTTTATTAGTTTTGTTCATAAATTTTTCTACAAAATGGTACGCAAGTAACACGCCTGACAACAATAATGCAATTCTTGCAATTAAATCACCAGATTTAGAATAATTTGTTAACAAATTATTGAGATGTGCTTTTCCAACTATACTACCTCTTTTTCCATATCCCAATTGTTGTACCACATCTCCACGTTGATTTATAAATGCAGAAATTCCACTATTAGCGGCTCGCACCACATCCCGTCTATTTTCTATAGCGCGCAATCTGGCGTAATCTAGAAATTGGCGATGCCCTTCGGTATTGCCCCACCAAGAGTCATTGGTAGAAACGGAAATTACATTTGCACCATTTTTCATAAATTCTGTGGTAAATTCACCAAATACAGATTCATAGCAAATTAACGGAGCTACTCGCGCATTATTTTTTGAATTCTCAAAAACAATTCTGTCCTTTGTTTTGGTTAAAGAATTTGTACTACCGCCAAAATCTAACATCAAATTTCCAAAAATGGGTTTGAAAATGTGTGGATAAGGGAAGTATTCAACTCCAACTACAAGTTTGGATTTGTGATAAATTGGAATGTCATTTCGACCATTTTCCAATTGTATGGCAGAGTTGTAGCGGTTCACATATATATTATCCTGATAATGAATAGACGTGGGGTTGGGCGGTTGGGTTGCTTGAGAAATTTTGGCCAATTCTGCACCCGCAATCATCACTGCATCAGGATATTGTTGGAGCCAACTTTGGAGTTTCAAAATATAAGAATCATTTTGAATTTCATTCAAAATTACTTCACCCCGACCAGGAAATGATGTTTCTGGCGTGATGACGAAATTGGTTTGTGGCGTTAGAACAGATTCACTCAATTCTATAAGCTCTTCTACAATATCTTCTCCGCTTTTGGTGTATTTTTCACGATAAGGATCAAGTTCGGGTTGTATAAGTGCAATTTCGATTTCTTCTCCTTTTTCTTCGTAAAAATTATATTGTAATAATGAAATAATAATTGGAATGACAACAATACCTACAAAACCGGCAAAATATTTCTTCAATTGCCTTCTATTTCCATGTTCTAGATAGATTAGAATAGCTTTGAATAATAATAAATTGGCTACCCAAACCCATAATGTTCCCCCAAAACTTCCTGTTAAATCATACCATTGAACCCATTTGTAATAGCTGGCAAATCCATTTCCTAAATTCAGCCAAGGCCAAGTAAAATCCCAATTGAGATGCAACTTTTCAAAAGACATCCAAAAGGCCGGTAAAAATATAAATCCATAAAACTCACCATGTTTTTTCCTTATAAAATGATAAGTTATAAATACAATGGCCATAAACAAAGAGTTCAAAATCACAGGAAATAAATAGGCTATCCATGCCTGTTGAATCTCCATACTTGTTGCATCCATCTGCGGTCGTGCCTGTGAAAGCCAATTATAAGACAACGCATTCCATAGTAAAAATGCCCACCAAGACAGTAAAAAAATACGCAAACTCTTTTTTTGAAAGGGCGCATCGGTAAATTGCTTTTCAATAATCAACAAGGGTATGAAGGCTATAAAAAGTAATGCTGGAAAGCCATATGTAGGCCAAGAAGCGGCCAAAAACAATCCCGAAATGGTTGCCAGAAGAAAGGATTTCAACATGCGGGCAAAGATATAACTTAATTCTGCCAAACTATTACACACTAATAGGTTTTATGCATCAATAATGATTTTTTTATAACTAAAAACCATCATTTGTTTGATTTTTAAACAAATGATGGTTTTGAATTTACAAAAATTTAATCATTATTTAATTAGTAACTTTTGAGAAAATTTTTGGTTTCCAGATGTAAACACCAAAATATATAGCCCTGTGCTTGCACGCGTGGGTAATTGAAGTTTTTCTATACCTTGAGTTACTTTTTCTGAATGTATCAACTTTCCTTGAATGTCATACATGTGTAATTCTCCGGCTTGTTGATTTAAAAATTCAATTTGAATTACTTGATTAACAACAGGATTGTTCACTACTCGGAATCCTATTTCAGCTTCAGGCATAAGGTCTTGAACGTGAAGAGATTCTGCAGGTTGATTTCCAAAAATTTTGAATTCACCCGGTTGTAATTGAACTGTTTGTGTGGTCGAAGTAACCTGTAAAGAGGTATTATTCATCAAATTAAACCATGTCCCTGTATTAGGAAAATTAGGTGTAACCACAGCAGAAGTCGTTTGAAAATTGGCCAGAACTATCACATTATTTAATTCAGTAGAGGGAATATTTGAATCCCAAATTTTAATTTTTGGAAGTAAATTACCCGATTCTATGGTGTAGGTATTGGTTTTGAATACATCATTGGCAAGCCTAATATTCAAAATTTGAGACCATTCATTATACACCGCATGTCGCTCTGCATCTGTATCATATCCCAATTCGAAGGCCACCGGTTTTGGCGCAGTACGGCAATCATTGTTATAAGTGCCATTTTCACAACGGTTGATTCCAAAATCATAACCCAATTCACCAAATTGCCAAATCATCTTAGGCCCTGGTATCGTGAGGGATACAGCGCCAAAGGCTTTTTGTCTGTGCAAGGCATTATTCAAATTTCTTACATTATAACTTCCAGATTGTGCGCCATACTGCAGATTCTTGTACATAAGTCTTTCTTCATCATGACTTTCTCCATAACCAATGGCCATTTTTTCTGCAAAACCGTGCGCTTCATGATCCATATATCCAAAGTTACTATCAGATGAGTATCCCATCGTGTTTTGATTATAGGCAAAATTCAAATTGGTCCATAACATGATGCCCTTTCCTTCGTCTAATCTATAATTAGCCCATTGTTGCTCTTCAATTGGCGTTCCCAAATGTTCGAAAATTACAAAAGATGTAGGATCGATTTCCCATTGATAATCTGCATAAGATTTCAAAACATCTACACGATCTTGTTGATATGCATTGGTACAAGCATCATCTCCACTCGAGCAATTTTGTGTAAATCCTTTGGTTAAATCCCATCTGAAACCATCGATATTATATTCCGAAATCCAATGTTGTATCACTCGTTTTACATAATAACGAGTAGCCGCTGCTGAATGATCAAAATCTTCGAAAACACCATAAGAATGTCTTGTTGTGGTGTTGAAATAAGGATTATCAGAAGATACACTGCCATATCCATCCCCATCTGGGTCATTGTTCCACAGCCTTACCAATGGAGATCTACCTGTTGCGTGATTCAAAGCAATATCCAGTATTACGGCGATACCATTTTGATGACATACATCTACAAATTCTTTGAATTTATCTGCCGTTCCATAGGCTTTGTCGAGCGCATAATGAAAAGATGGATTATATCCCCATGAATTATTTCCGTCAAACTCCATGATGGGCAATAACTCTATAGCATTGATATTAAGCCCTTTCAAATAATCAATTTTGTTGATTAAAGATTGCCAATCCTTCTCGGAGGTGAAATCACGAACCAATAATTCATAAACAATTAAATTATCTCTTTCTGGTTTTTGAAAATTTGTAACTGTCCATGCATAAGGCGATTGACCTGTTTGTATAATAGAGGCCTCAAAATCTTGACCTGCAGGGTATGCAGGTAAATTAGGATAAATTTGATTCGAAATCCATTGATCGTCGTAGGATGATAAAATAAGTGGCGAATAGGGGTCTGCTACAATGCGCGAATCTGATGTTCGATATTGAAAAGCATATAACTCTCCTGGCGCAAGCCCGGAAATTTCAATCCAGAATAAATAAGGATCCTCTGTATCTCGATGCATTAAATATTCATTTTGCAACGACCAATTGTTGAAATCTCCAATGACATGAATAAAGTCTTTTCCAGGAGCCCAAATCGCCAAACCGGCTATGGTAGCATCTGTTGTGTAATTGATGCCTTGACTTATCCATTCAGGAATAGGTGAAGAAACAACCTCAGGATTAACTACAAGTGTAAACGATTTGGTTTGTGCAGCTCCTCCAGCAGAAGTAGCTGTTAACTCCATAGTCGAAGTTTCACTGAGCGTATAAGTGTAGGAATAAGATGAAATATTATTCTGGGTATTCACTATATTTCCATTAGCTTTTAATACGTAATCAGCTGAAGCAGAAGTAGAAGCAGAAATATTAATAGAAGCTCCCTCGTTCAATACCGTAACACTATTTTCTAATGGATTTAATAGGTTTAATTGAAAAACCCCAATATTGTAAAAGAAATCAGAACAGCCATTGTCTTTTAATTCTTGTGTTCCGTTGGCATTTCTGAAGACCATTCCCATTTTTGTAGCATTAGCGGCTTGCTCTGCTGTGAGGTTAAAGTAAGTTTGCGGAACTATCGTAATGCTCCAAGTTCCGTCTCCATTATTGCTCATAGCTCCAATGCCGTCGTTTTGCCCCCAATTTCCTACAACCGAAAACCCCCATGGATTGGCATCATTTCCGATTCCAGAATGCATATAAACTGCAGATGGGTTATTGAAGCCATTACAATTGGTCTCGGTAGAATTACTATTCACGGTAATCGTAATTTCATCTGAAACGTCAAAATTGGCAGGTGTTATGCTTACTTGGGCTTGAAGCCAAGCAAAACATATAAATGTTATAAATAATAAAATATTTTTCATCATTAATGTTTTAAATTAGAGATTCGACTTAGTTTCTTCTTTCAGGCATTTCAAAAGAAAATAATTGGGCAGGTTTGTGAAATACCCCTTTTTGTTTTTCATTTAATGGAATTAACTCTTCAATTTTTTTCACACTTTTTCTGAAATTTCTTTTATCCAACTTTCTATTTAGAATTAATTCATGTAAATGTTGCAATTGCGCAAGCGTAAATTTTTTGGGCAAAAGTTCAAAACTAATATGATAACTTTCCGTATCATCACGCAAAGTACGCAAAGCGTACTCAAAAATCTCATTATGGTCAAACGCCAAATCTGGAATTTCATTTACATCAACCCATTCTGTGATTTTGGCAAACGAAGAGGCTTTTGGATTCATATCTTCCATTCTCACCAAGGAATAATAACCAATTGTGATGATATGCGCATCTGGATTTTTTCGAAATTGTTTTAGCCATGTTGCATCCTTTGCACCCTTGGTACGATTGGGATTTCCAAAAGCATGAAATTGCTTCAAATAAACTCCCTCTAGACCTGTGAGTTCCTTTAATACTCGACCTGCCGCATGATCCAAATCTTCACCTTCAAATACGTGGTCACCCGGCAGTGCCGTTAATGGAATATGGGTGTCACTGAGTTGATCTTGCTCAATTAATAGGACTTTTAACTGATTTTCATCAAATCCAAAAACAACGCAATCTACCGAAACATTCAGCTGATTTTTTGGCTGGGAATCCATACGGTGTATATTTTACACAAATGTAAAATTTATATGGCTTATAACAAACTTTGAGGTCAAAGATTCGTATATTTGCATCTCATTTTTAACGTATGGCAAAAACTGACATGAATGCAATTGCAGTAGTAACTTCGGGTGGAGATGCCCCAGGAATGAACGCTGCGCTGAGAGCTGTTGTAAGAGCTTGTTCATATCATAAAATCAGATGTAAGGGCGTAAGACTTGGATATCAAGGACTTATAACCAATGATATTGTTGAACTCGGGCCTAGAAGCGTGAGTAATATTATCAATCGAGGTGGAACCATATTAAAAACGGCGAGATCCTCTGATTTCAAAACCAAAGAAGGACGCCAAAAAGCTTTCGAAAATATTCAAAAAAATAATATTGACGGCTTAGTTGTAATCGGTGGAGATGGTTCTTTTACAGGTGCTATGACGCTGGAAAAGGAATTCGGAATCAAAACAATTGGTGTGCCAGGTACCATAGACAATGATATTTTTGGAACAGATTCTACCATTGGTTACGATACCGCATTGAACACGGCCATGGATGCCATTGACAAAATCAGAGATACCGCAACCTCACATAACCGACTATTCTTTATAGAAGTGATGGGTAGAGACGCCGGTTTTATTGCATTGAATAGTGGAATTGCATCTGGAGCGCAAGATATTTTGATTCCAGAGAAAAAAGATGATATCGAAACCTTGTTTTCTTCTATCGAAAGAGGAGAAAAAGCAGGAAAACTTTCGAATATCATTGTCGTGGCAGAGGGTGAAGAATTGGGAGGCGTTTATGATTTGGCTAAATTTACCAAAATGAAATATCCCAAATTCGATGTTCGAGTTACTGTTTTGGGCCATATTCAGAGAGGAGGTGACCCCACATGCGCAGACCGAGTTTTGGGCAGCAGGCTGGGAATTGCTGCAGTTGAAGGATTGCTGAACGGTAAAAGTGCAGTGATGGCGGGAATACGAAGTAATAAAGTGGTCTATACCTCTTTCGAAGATGCCATTCAAAAACAAAATGTTATTAATAAAGAATTAATCAGAATTGTTGAAATTCTGGCAAGATAAATTAAAACCAAATATCTAATTATTATGTCAAAAGTAAAAGTTGCAATTAACGGATTCGGAAGAATAGGTCGTTTAGCTTTCAGATTAATGGAGGATTCTCCAGAATTTGATATCGTAGCTATCAATGACCTTACAGATGCCAAAACATTGGGCCATTTATTAAAATATGATTCAACACAAGGAAGTTTCAAAACAGAATCATTGGAAATCAAAGAAAACGCTTTGGTGGTTGACGGCAGAGAAATTACCATTTATGCACAAAAAAATCCAGAAGATTTACCATGGGGTGAATTGGGCGTTGACGTGGTACTGGAATGTACAGGGTTTTTCACAACTAGAGAAAAAGCCGAATTACACATCAAAGCAGGAGCTAAAAAAGTAATAATTTCTGCACCCGGCAAAGGTGATTTGAAAACAGTAGTTTATAATGTAAATCACGAAATTTTGGATGGTTCCGAAACTGTACTTTCTGCAGCTTCTTGTACAACCAATTGCCTGGCTCCAGTGGCTAAAGTGCTGAACGACAGCTTTGGATTGAAATCTGGACTTATGACAACTGTTCACGGCTATACAAACGACCAAAATACACTAGACGGACCTCACAAAGATTTGCGTAGAGCACGTGCAGCCGCTGTGAATATTGTGCCTACAACTACAGGTGCTGCTGCTGCAGTAGGCCTTGTTTTACCCGAACTGAAAGGTAAACTGGACGGAATGGCCTTACGCGTTCCCGTGGCTACAGGTTCTTTGGTAGATTTAACGGTTATTCTCGATAAAACAGTTACTGTAGATGAAGTGAATGATGCCATTAAAACCGCTGCCGATGGAGATTTGAAAGATACTTTGGGTTATACCTTTGACCCAATTGTTTCTACAGACGTTATCGGAACTTTGTATGGTTCTTACTTTGACATGCTATCAACCACTGTTCAAGAAGTGGATGGCCAACAATTGGTGAAAGTAATTTCTTGGTACGACAACGAAATGTCATATACCGCTCAATTAGTGAGGCTTACAAAGCATTTTGCGAATTTAATGGCGTGATTTTAAAATAAAATACTTGTAAAAGGCAGTGAATTTCACTGTCTTTTTTTTTGAATTATAAATGAAAGTTTTCCAAAATTTTTTAATAGTGTATTTTGTACAATTATAGTATCTTTGATTGAATTTTTGAACAAGAATAATGTCGATAGAACAGATACAATCTCAATTTGCTTTAGGAATAGATATTGGCGGAACCAACACCAAGTTTGGTTTGGTAAACCAACGTGGGGAAGTTTTGATAAAAGATCGATTGAAAACAACTGATTATCCAGAATTTATAGATTTTGTTGATGAATTATATAACAAAATTAAACCTTGGATAGATGAATATGCTCAAGATGCGGTTTTCAAAGGAATAGGCGTGGGAGCTCCAAATGGAAATTTTTATAAAGGAACTATCGAACAAGCTGCAAACCTGCAATGGAAAGGAATCGTACCTATAAGCAATATTATCACAGAAAAATTTGGAGTTCCGGTAAAAGTTACAAATGATGCCAATGCCGCTGCCTTGGGAGAAATGATGTATGGAGCCGCACGTGGTATGAAAGATTTCATCATGATTACACTGGGAACAGGCGTTGGAGGTGGAATTGTAAGTGGCGGAAAATTAGTGTACGGTCACGATGGATATGCAGGCGAATTAGGTCATTCGATTGTAAAACCAGGAGGAAGAAAGCACTGGAACACGGGCTCAAGAGGAAGTTTAGAGGCTTATGCCTCTGCCACAGGAATCGCTATTACCGCCAAAAAAATGCGTGCAGAATTCCCCGATTCTTTGTTAAATAATTACCATGAAGACGAAATTAATGCCAAAACCGTGTTCGACTGCGCAGAGCAAGGTGACGAAATTGCACGAGAAGTCTTTCGATACACAGGGCAAAAGTTGGGAGAAGCATTGGCCAACTTTGTTATGTTTTCTTCGCCAGAAGCAATTTTTTTATTCGGTGGCGTAATTCAATCGGGAAAATATATAACAGAACCCGCCAAAATGTATATGGAGCGAAATTTATTTCCCATTTTTCAAAATAAAGTAAAGCTAATTTTTAGTGAACTAGATGAAGCAGATGCCGCAATTTTAGGGGCAAGCGCATTGGTCTGGGCTTAAATAAGTGAAGGCAAAAAAATATTTGTGTAAATATGAAATTAAAAGGTATTGTTGATAGTGGTTCAACCAAAGCAGATTGGTTGTTCGTGGATGCATCTGGAACAGAAGTTTTACACCATCAAACCAAAGGTTTTAATCCATTAATTATTTCTAAAGAAGAGATTCTGAGCGAGTTAAATCAACAAACTGCCTTGATTTCAATTAAAGAAAATATAAGTGAATTGTATTTTTATGGTGCTGGTTGTTCTGTAGATGGAATTAAAACTGAGCTCAAAAATACATTGGAAACCTTTTTTGAAAAGGCTGAAGTAAAAGTGGATTCGGATTTAATGGCTGCTTGTCATGCTGTTTACCGCGGGAATGAATGTGTTGTGGCCATTTTGGGAACAGGATCTAATGCATGTTTTTTTGATGGCGAAAAGGCTTTTGCAGAAATTCCTTCACTCGGTTTTATCTTGGGAGACGAGGGTTCTGGCAATCATATTGGTCGTGAATTGTTGAGACTGTATTTTTATAATCAAATGCCAGAAAATATAGCTTCAAAATTTGAAAGCCAATTTGATTTAAAATTACCTCATGTATTGGAAAGTTTATACAGAAAGAATCAAGTGAATGCATATTTAGCACAATTTGCCGAATTTGCTGTGCAACAAAAAGAAGAGGAATTTATTACAGAATTAGTAAAATTCTGCTTTCAATCTTTTATTCAACAAATGATTTTCCCCAATTTACAACATCCAAATACGCAAATTAATTTTGTAGGTTCTATTGCACATTATTTTGGTCAAGAACTTGTAGAGCTAATGGAAATCAATCAATTAAACTTAGGTAAAATCCTTCACAAACCTATAGATGGCTTGTCGCAATACCATTATTTTTGATTTTTCACATTTTTGAAGTCCAGTAAAAAATAATAAAACCGGCTTAGTAAAATACCAAGCCGGCAAAAAATTGTGAAGTAAAATTTCAAGTCTTTTCTGACTTTCTTATCTCAATAGAATAAATTTTGTATTAATTAATTCTCTACCTTGGTAATCAACTACCTTAATGAAGTAGTTACCTGGGCTCAAATTATTCAATGGAATGGTTTTCGAATTTAACGCATCCGCCAAATTCATTTTGGTTTTAATCAACTCATTTCCAGCAAAATCATAAATCGATACGTTGCCCATTCCATCAATCTTATTATTTACAGAAACGCTAATCTCGCGGTTGGTAACTTTGGTAGGATATACACTTACAAAGTTGTTTGCAACAGCCAGAGATTCAGCATCTTTCAATAAGTAAGGGCTGGCCAAATCATAAACAGGCGTAGTGTAATCTACATGCATTTTTTCTGCTTTTAAATTGTCAAAATTCAAGGTGTAGAAGCCTTTTCCTTGTGCATTAGATAGCAATACATTTCCATCGGACATTACAGCAGAACCATTCGTTGTAAATCCTTTTTCGAGTCCGCTAATGGTTCCCATAAAAGTAGCACTCATATTCTTGGGATTAATTTTTACCACATTAGAATAGGCAGAAATTAAGTAGAGATTCCCAGCGTTATCTGCAATCAAATCACCTCCAAAGAATTTTTGATGATTCAGCGATATATCACTGCTCAAGGCTCCCAATTCTTTTACAGCAAAACCGTTTTTCATGGGTAGAATCTCCAGTAATTGCGTAGAATTATTATTCAAAGCATAACTTATACCGTTCGATGCCGTTCCCATTCTAGAAAATTGCTCTCCAATGGCACATTTAGAATGAGCCTTTCCGCTGGCGTAGATACGTTGATATTGCTGTGTATTCATATCATAGGTATATACATCGGGAGAGTGCATACCCACAAAAACAATGGTTTGATTCTTTTTATCATAGGTCATTCCAACCACCTGATCGGGAATTTCCATATTCTTTTTCGAAATAATCTGATCAGACACCCCTTTCATATCCACAAATCTGAAATCTTGAAAATCAATAGAGGTTTGTCCTTGACCACTTGCAGCAATAATATCTTTTTGTTGTGAAAAGCCTATTGTTACTACAGAAAGTGTAATTAAAGTGAGTAAAGTTTTCTTCATAATATTTTTATTTAATTCTGTATCAAACTTACAAAAAAATAATTGAATTCCTAATAATTGTCCGTAATTTATTTTACGAACTATAAAAATCTATCTTATAAATTCACTAAGTGTTAATTTTACACCTACTAAATCCAATCCATATTTCTTAAAAAATATGAAGCATTAATTAGGATAATGAATTTTAATTGTGAGAATTCTTTAGAAACTTGTCAAAATCGTATTATATCATTTCTACCTATTTTCAAGTGGAAGATCAAGGCGTATATGAGATTAAACTTGCATTACCTATATTATTCAAGGATTGATTAAAATCCAATAAATTCGGCTGAATCTCCATTAAGTCAAGGCTTAATCCTGCTGTTTGAATTGTAGTATTCATTTCTAAATTTTGAAAAGAATATGAATAATCAGTTTTAATAATACCTTTTTCTTTTGCCAACCAAATTTCCAAATTACCAAAAGTTTGATTTCCCAATAGTTGATGGTTTAATTGAATTGGAATTTGTTGGTTTCCAGAGTTATACGTTGCGTCAATCAAGTATTCTATTTCTATATCATAAGATAATTGATTATGGCAAATATTTTCATACAATTGGCCGTTGATACGCATTTCAGAATTTTTATCGATATGCCTGCTATGTAATGTTATTGATATTACGGGCGTTATGGTACCAGATAGATTATGACCTTCTGGAATTGCGGCAGATTCTGAAGTGATTTGTAGGGTAGTTGATTTTAATAATTGACCGGGCTGCATGACATTTTTGATGAAAGCTACATCCTCAAAATCTAAACTCAAGCCCAAAAATTCAACAATGGGACGAAGAGTGATTTCTTTATTCAAAGATTTCTGTACAAAAATCATATTTGATGACCCAGTTAAATAGGTTGTATTATCCAAAACCTGATAAATCTTCCCATCAAAGACTACACTACCTTCCATCATTGCAGGAAACTGACCTGAATTGCTATTTCCTTGATTGCTATTTTGGTAGTTGTATTCCCAAAAGGAGGTTTCGGTGATGGGAAAATAATCCGTTGAGTCAGAATTTTGGCCATTATCAGCATCATCACCACTACACGAAATATAGGCAAGTGAAACCAGAAGTAATAAAAGTAAATTTTTCATAAAAGTTTTATTGATAACGAAATATACAAATTTATTAAAGAAATAAACAAATAAATGTAATTTTTTCTGGTGACTGGAGTTTTTCGGTCAATGAGCTTTGTAGATTTCGTGTTGACTTCAGAACGCGTCATGGTGCAACTTATAACAGATTGCCTCCAATTACACCCCCTTTATTCCCCCTCAAGAGTACACCCCCCTGCCCCCTCAAGGGGGAGTCCGTTGCACCTAATATTTTTTCCATTACTTTTATAGTAACAGCTTTTGTCACCCATCGATACAAATTTTCATTTTAAATTCGTTACGCTTTATTTAAAAATGAAAATTCACTCAGGGTGACAGACTATTTCCTGTGTTCATTTGTCGGAATGATTCTAACTACGCTTTTGGGTTTAAGGGATTGCAGATTTTTGAAGACAAATATCGGGAAACAAAAAAAAACCGTCTCGAAAATCGGGACGGTTCTTTCATCAAGTTTAATTAAAACAATTCAAATCAAATTTTACTTTTTGATCACCTGTTCGAAATGCGTGTTTCCATCGGTGTCAATAATTCTCAGATTATATTTACCTGTTGGTAACTCGCTGATATCGAATTGGTTATTGGCTGTATTGATTTCCATCAATTTAGCACCGTTCATATCATAAACTTCAATGGTTTTTGATTCTACTTTGGCAATTTGTACTACACCATAGGTTGGGTTAGGCGTCAAAGCGATTTCAGTTCTGGCAGCAGCACCATTGTACATTGGCAGATAGAATGGACCTACCCACTCAGAGAATGTTCCGCCTGGACAGCTAGTTCTGAACCAGATATCATAATCAAACGAAGGAACCAAAGCCTGCTGAATATGACCTGTACGAATATCTTCCATTCCGTACATTGGATAAGCTCTCAATGGTCTTCCTGCACGGTTGGCAGAGCCTTGATAACGAGCTGTTGTGTCATCTGCTGTAAACGAAGCAGTTGTGCCGCTCAAACGTGTAACCATAACGCCTGTTGGCGCATCGCAAGTATCACAAGCATCCCCGATTCCGTCGCCATCCCAATCGGCTTGGTCTGGGTTGTAGGTATCTGGGCAGTTGTCCACATCGTCGGCTACGCCATCTCCATCGGTGTCACCCGTGGCAATCGGAGTTCCTGCACATTCACAATCTTCTGTAATAACATCATTTTCTGTGTTTGCATCACCATCATCACACGCATCTCCGATGTTGGCGCCTAATTCTGGACAATCGAATACTGGTGGAATCGGCGTTCCTGCACATTCACAATCTTCTGTAATAACATCATTTTCTGTGTTTGCATCACCATCATCACATGCATCACCGATGTTTGCGCCTAATTCAGGACAATCGAATACCGGAGGAATTGGCGTTCCTGCACAACCACAATCTTCTGTAATAACATCATTTTCTGTGTTTGCATCACCATCATCACAAGCATCTCCGATGTTTGCGCCTAATTCTGGGCAATCGAATACAGGCGGAATTGGCGTTCCTGCACATTCACAATCTTCTGTAATAACATCATTTTCTGTGTTTGCATCACCATCATCACACGCATCTCCGATGTTTGCGCCTAATTCTGGACAATCGAATACGGGAATAAATTCTTCACAATACAATAATTCGGATGTAATTGTTTGATTAGGTGATAAATGACCGTAAAAAACAATTTGCGTTCCATTTGAAATTTCGTAATTCGGTAAATTATCAGTGTATTCTCCTTCATTGGTAATCCAAAAGGTTACAGGTCCTGAATGTTGAATAGTTGCAGTATCATCATATCCCAAATCATATCCAAAATTTTGTAATAATATATCTCCTGTATTATTGTCTCTCAATTCCCAATAAACCTGTTCACCCCAAGAATCTCCCCACACATGAACGGTCCAGTTACAAACCCCATCTACTGGCGGATTCTGCGTTCCTACACAGCCACAATCTTCGGTAACAACATCATTTTCAGTAGTATCATCACCATCATCACAAGCATCTCCGATGTTTGCGTTTAATTCAGGGCAATCATAAATAGGAGGGATCGGCGTTCCGAGACAAGCACAATCTTCGGTAACAACATCATTTTCAGTTGTATCATCGCCATCATCACAAGCATCGCCTATGTTTGCGTTTAATTCAGGGCAATCATAAATAGGAGGAATCGGCGTTCCGAGACAAGCACAATCTTCGGTAATCACATCATTTTCAGTTGTATCATCACCGTCGTCGCAAGCATCTCCGACATTAGCTGATAAATCAGGACAATCGAATTCGATTATATCTGAACCATCACAATCCTGGTCTATGCCGTCATTTGGAATTTCGGTTGCGCCTGGATAAATGCTTGCATCTGAGTCGTTGCAATCTGAACCTAGCGTTGTATCTGTATATCCCTCTGGTATTTCATCGCCATAACACAATACATTAGATTCGCCATGATAGCCGTCACCATCTGCATCCAAATAAAATGTTCCCTGGAACCAAACCGTCGGATCATCTGGTTCACAATCGATTACGTCCGCATATCCATCGTTGTCGGTGTCTATTCCCGTGCTTATTCGATAAGGCCCAAACTCGTTGGTGTAATATGTTTTAATTCGTACGAAATAATCTCCGGCAGCTAGGTTTTCCCTGTTAATACTTGTAGATGTAGTCGTATATACCTGTGAAATTAGGGTCGTTCCGTTGGCTGCATAGAGTTGAATATAAATATTTTGACCGTTATAGACTTTCAAATTTAATTTGAAATCCGTTTGTGAAGGCCAGTTGAAAGCGTACCAATCAGATTCATCTCTATCATTGATATATTTATATCCAATATGTCCAAAAGATGGTATATTCAAGTTCAATGTATTTGCACCTGTATAGACATCATTGGCATCATCGTTTTCATCTTCAGGCGTAGCGGGTTCTATCAATTGATTGGTCAAAATATAGGGTGCAAAACCGCCGGTATAATAGGTATTTACCCGAATGTAATATTCACCCGGTGCCAATCCATCTTTTTCAATGGTCACTGTGTTTCCGGTTTCATTATTCGTATAACCTTGGGCCAGAGTAGAAGTACCATTTCCATCATATAGGAAAACATACACCCATTCATCAATCAATGTTTGCAGAGATAATTGTAGTTTTCCATTGGCATCTGTGGTTACACTATACCAATCGTGTAAGTCCACATTTCCATTATACCGATAGCCCACCAATCCGTTTACAGAAGAGTTCAGCGCAAGTGTTTGAGCTTCTGAAACGTTTTCGTTGTTGTCTCCTTCGGATGGATGCGGCGGTAAAATCAATTGATTGGTCAAAATATAAGGTGCAAAATCTCCGGAATAATAGGTATTTACCCGGATGAAATATTCCCCAGGAGCCAATCCATCTTTTTCAATCAACACGGTATTTCCGATTGTACCGTTAGTATAACCTTGAGCCAGAGTAGAAGTACCATTTCCATCATATAGGTAAACATAAACCAATTCTGGATTCAATGTTTGCAGAGATATTTGTAGTTTTCCATTGGCATCTGTGGTTACACTATACCAATCGTGTAAGTCCACATTTCCATTATACCGATAGCCCACCAATCCGTTTACAGAAGAGTTCAGCGCAAGTGTTTGGGCTTCCGAAACGTTTTCATTATTGTTTCCCTCGGATGGATGCGGCGGTAAAATCAATTGATTGGTCAAAATATAGGGTGCAAAATCGACGGTATAATAGGTATTTACCCGAATGTAATATTCACCCGGTGCCAAACCATCTTTTTCAATCGTTTTCGTATTTCCTGTTACAGCGGTAGTATAACCTTGAGCAAGAACAGTAGTGCCATTTCCATCATATAGGTAAACATACACACTTTCATCAATCAATGTTTCAAGCCTTATGGATAATTTTCCGTGCAAATCTGCATTAACTTTAAACCAATCTTGTGCATCAGCAGGATTTTCATTGAACTCCCTATAACCCACTTGCCCTGCTATGCTGCTATTAAGCGCTATTGACTGAGCATCGGTATAGGAGCCATTGGGTTCCATGTCATTGGCCGTAGGAATAGAAATGAAAGAAGGCGTGAAACTGTAGGCATGCGTATGGCCTGAATAATACGAATTTATTTTCACATAATAGGTTCCAGCAGCCAGTCCATCCCTTTCTAAATACGAAGTTGAATTGGTATAGACTTGGGCTAAATTTTGTGAAGTAGATGAGTACAAATAAACATATGTGTACTGATTATCTGCACCCGAATGAGAAAAATCAATCCTGATTTTTCCATTTGATGTGGTCGTTAAAACATAATAATCCATGTCTCCATTCACATTGATTTCCCCAGAAATCGTTGTTTCAAAGTCAATCTCATTTGCCGTAGCCACATCATTATTTGGCTCAGATTCTGTTTGCGACCATACTATAGAAGGCAAAAACATACCTACTACCAACAAAAGTGGTATTAGATTACTTTGTACTCGTGGTACGGGATTGGGGAGAAAAGCGAAAAGTTTTCCCAACGAAACCCATTGTAAGAAGTTTAGTTTTCTTTTCATAATAATTTTGTTTTTAATTAAATAATTGTATTTATCTATTATCGTTTTGTACAAAAAAGGTCATCACAATAACAAAAAATTTATTAAAATTCAGTAGATTTACCCTGAAATTCAACACTCACTCCATGTATAAATTGATTAGCTTTATTTTCTTGCTATTTATGGCTGCTGGAATTCAAACCCAACCGGCTAAAATAATTGCCCAAGGCACCGATCGACTGGATTCATTAATACTGGCAGAAAATTACACCCTCGCCAAGCGTGAATTGTCTCAACAATTAGACTATATTCAAAGAAGATCAGCTCCTGATTCGTTGGCAAAGTATCCCTATTATATTGGAAAAGTCTACGAAAAATTTCAAGGGAAAGAAAAGGCTGTACAGTTGTTAGAAAAATTTGTTATTGAAATAGAAAGGAAAATTAAAAATCCGGCGCAGCAAGTTGATTTATTTACCCAAACCGCCAGTTATTTTGAGCATATTCGCAATTATGAAAAATCGCTGAAATATCATCAAAAAGCTCTTGAAATAGCAGAATCGGATCATCCTGACTCACTTTTGTTAGCCAAGGTGCTGTATAATCTGGCACTTACTCACAACCGCCGTGGAGAATATCATAAAGGCAAAAAATTCGCAGAAAAGTCGCTGTATGCTTATAAAACAAGTAAAAAAAGCACGCCCGAAGATATGTATTTTGCTTATTCAGTTTTGGGGACTGCGCACTATTATTCCGCCAAAATAGACAGTTCTATTTATTATTATGAATTAGCCGCAAGCTATGCTGCCAAGGATACGATTTCGGCACTCAACCGATTTTATCGCCCTTCGCTCATTGCCAATAATACGTCTGTTTTATATTTAATGCTGGGAAAAACTCAAAAAGCCATTGAACAAATGCAGTTTGCCATTGATTATAATCAAAAATATATTGAAAATGGCGAAGATGCCTTCAAAGTGCAGGAATCCAAGAAATGGCAAATCAATTATTTGGAAAATTTAGCCGGAATTTATGAAGGAAGAGGCGACTACAAAACCCAGTTGGAACTACTGCAATATGTATTGAAAAAAAGAAAAAATCACAGTGAAACCAGCGAATTGGAGCTGGGAACAATTCATGCGCTGAATGGTACGGCCCATCTTAAGCAGTTTAATTATCGCGAAGCTGATAAACATTTTTCAAAGGCATTAGAACGCTTGATAAATCAAGAAGGTAACCTGGAATGGCTTGCAACAATTTATGATGGATTGGGGCATATTTCATGGAAACAAAATGACCTGAAAATCGCCGAACAATGGTTTTTGAAAGCTAAAGCGATATACGAGCAAATGAATCCAGAAGAAATGGATAAGTCGAATATTGAATTTTTCAATGAATTAGCGTTTTTCTATGCAGATTCTGGAGAGAACGAAAAAGCGGTAGCCACTGCAAAAGAAACATTGGCTTATTTACAAAAAAACAATCAGCACGAAATGCTCCCCGTTTTGTTGCAAACGTATTATTTGGGTGAAATTTATTATAAAACCGGTAAAATAGAACAGGCTAAAAGCTTGGCAGACAACACAATTCAATCTTTAGAAAAGTTGATTCAAAAAACAGACAACAGCTATGATTCTATAGTATTAAGCTTTAAAAAACCTCCTGTTCTTTTACTTCAAATCAAAAGTGAATATGATTTAAATAGCACAAAGGATTCGGTTTTTTTAAAAAAATTACTTACAAAAAATCTCGATATCATTCACATCATCAATCAGCATAAAAGGTTTTTGGGAAATACCGAAAACATTCAGGTTTTGATGGCCAACCATCGCGAAGTATATGATTTTGCCAAAAAACTTTTAATTGATCTTTATAATCTAACGTTTGACGCAAAATATCTCTATGACATAATCGATCTTCACGAAAATTCAGTGTATAACCGCATACGTAGTCAGCTGAATAAGATTGAAGCCTTTGAAGTTCATCTGGTTCCGACGCAGGTTACACGACGCGAAGCCTACCTGAAAAGTATGCTGCAACAAGGCTTGAACACCGATAGTGTAGCCTTGTTTGTTCAAACCCAAAATGATTGGCTTTTCTTTCTCGATTCCTTGAAAATAAATCATCCGGAATATTATCAATTAAAATTTGACGACCCCAAAATTAGGGTTAAAAATGTGCAAAAGCAACTTAAATCCGACCAGACAATCATTCGGTATTTTTATATTCAAAATGATTTGTATGCCAGTGTAATTAATGGTGATTTCATTTCATTGCAACCATTAGGTCAACCCAAAATTGTACAGAATTTGGAAAATGTACAGGATTATAATCAAAAAGAAGAGGTAGTTTTACAAAGCCTTTTTAGGCTCTACCAACAACTTTGGCAGCCTCTTGAAAAACAAATTCAAACCAAAAATGTCATCATAATTCCAGATAAAGAATTGTATAATTTAAGTTTTGACGCCCTCACAAAAGAAGCAGTGACAACTTATACAGCACTTAGAACTAATTGTTTATTGAATAATTATCACATTTCGTACAATTTCAGTTCGCATTTGGTGAATGCTGAAAAAAATTCCAATCCACCACATTTGAATTTTTTGGCCGTAGCACCGGGTTTTTCAAAAAAATCGAAGCAGATGTATGAACAAGGAGTCGAAGATTCGGCCAATTTGGATTATGGTTATTTGGACATGCTTCCGCAACCCAATATGATCAAACTGGCTAAAAAAACGGCACTTGATTTCAAAGGTTCGTATTTTATTGAAGAAAACGCCAGCAAGAACAATTTTCTGATGAATGCGACCGACAATAAAATCATACATCTGGGCACACACACGCATTTCAATAACCATTCACCCGAATTTTCTTCCTTGGTGTTTGCCAAAGAAAAACAAGCTAAAACCCGAAACGAAAATTACCTGTATGCCTATCAGATTTATAATCATGCCCTTAATGCAGATTTGGCAGTGTTGTCTGCCTGTGAAACGGGTAAAAACACCGAAAATCCAGGCGAAGGAATGATTTCGCTAGCACATGCATTTACCTCGGCAGGTTGCAAAAGTATTTTCACCTCGCTTTGGCAAACCGATGAAAAAAATTCAACCTATATTATTGATAAATTTTATGGTTATTTAGCTCAAGGAAAGCAGAAGAGTCAAGCGCTGCAGCTCGCCAAAATGGACTACCTCACCACCTTTTCGGGCGAACAATTATCACCGGCCTATTGGAGCGGTTGGATTGTGATGGGCGATAATTCTGCTGTGAATTTAGCGTCAACAAATCCTTTCATCAAATACAGCCGAATGGTGGTTCTGGTAAGCGTTTTCTTAATTTTAGGTTTCCAGTTTTATCGAAAACGCAATCGGAACAAAAGTGCAAAAAATGCCATTTCTTAAATCAAATTCAGCTGTATTTTGATGACTTTTATTTTATTTCAAGATAAGTAATTGAAAGTCTGCCGCATTTTGTAATTTTAGCATCTTGAAAAAACAGAGCAGAACAAAAGATCAGCAGTACAAATTAAACGAAATCCGTAGTAATAACCAACGGGTTTTGCAGGTAATTTATGCAGAAAATTTTGAAAAAGTGCGTAGGTATATTTTAAATAACAGTGGAACAGAAGACATGGCCAAGGATGTGTATCAGGAAGCTTTTTTGGCCTTTTGGCAAAATATTCAACAAAATAAATTCCACTTTCAGCCCAATCATACCTTGGAAGGTTATTTATTCCAAATTGCAAAATATAAATGGCTTGATAATTTAAGACAAAATAGAAACCAACCCATTCAATCACTGCCAGATGAATATTCACTTCATGTAAAAGATGAAAAGGACGAAAAAGAAAAAAAATGGGCAGAAGTAAACCATCAACTGAATTTGGCTTTGGAAGAATTGGGCGATGAATGCAAAGAAACTTTGTTGCAGTTTTATTTTTACCGGAATTCATTAAAGAAGATTGCCGAGTATTTTGGCATTACTGAAAATTCGGCCAAAAACAAGAAATACCGCTGTATTCAGAAATTAAAAGAAATTATGGTGAAGCAGTAAGATGAAAGAAAAAGATATACATATTTTAGAGAAAATTGAACGCTATCTGACGCATCAAATGACCGAGGAAGAAAAAGCGTCTTTTGAGCTTGAATTAAAGGAAGATACACATTTATATCAACTCTATGAAGAGCATGCGGCGCTCATCAATGCTGTGAATACGATGGGAATGAAGAAGTCTATAGCAGCGTTTCATTCCAATATTTCAACCCCAAAAAAAACTGAAACACCATCGATTTTAAAAAAACATGCCTGGAAATGGGCTGCGGTAATTCTACTTTTGGTAACGGTGGGCGTGGGTGTTTTTCAACAACAAAAATCCTCTTTGTTCCGTACCTATTATCATTCTGATCCGGGTTTGCCTACCTTGATGAGCAGCACCTCGAACGCAGAATTTATGGAAGGAATGGTATATTATAAAGAAAAAGAATATAAGGATGCGAAGCAAAACTGGTTGAATTTGTATGCTGTTGATAGTAAGAATGATACGTTGAATTATTATTTGGGAATGGCCGAAATGAACCTGAATAATTATAAAAAGGCAGCGCTTTATTTGAGGAACGTAAACCAAGCATCGGTATTTTTTTCCAAAGCGCGATGGTATCAAGCTTTAATATTGATAAAACAAGGCCGAAAATCTGAAGCAGAAACGATTTTACGCTCATTAAATACTCCAGAAGCTGCGGAATTAGTACAAAAAATTCAATCGTAATTCTTTTTTATTTCAACTGAATCTTTTGTGATTTCAAATAAAAAAAAACCGTCCCGAATCAACAGGACGGCCACAACAAGTAAAGGTTAAGAGTAGTTGTCTCATCGTACCATGATGAATTATCTTGTTTTTGAGCATGAAAATCAGAAATTTATTTCTGGATAAATTTCCAAATGAAACCTGCGATTCCAAGGATGATAAAAGCGAATCCGCCCAACATCAAATAATTAGGTTTTGAATGATTTTCTTCCATAATAAAAGTGAAAATGACATTGCCAAAAGCATCTTTGTCTTGTTTTATTTTTTTGGCTTCTTTAGGGAATTGTAAATTCATCATAGCACCGGGCGTATTATTTTCTCCTTGCGTAACCAACATATATCTGCTCGCATTCATTTCGGTAATCTGTGCATTTTTTTGGTCGGTATTGATTATCCATTTACCCTTTTTGTCAATTTCACAAACGCCATAACCGACAAATCCCAGACGAAACGACCTTTCCATGTCATTTTTCTCTAATTTAAAATTGTCTAAAAAATAAGCTGGCATACTGCGCTCCAGTTCTCTTTTGATCATAGCGGGATTGCTGCCGTACGAGCTGTTCCAGACATCCCATTGTTGTGCAGATAATTTCACATCCATTGTAAATTGAGCATTGCCTAGGGAATCCAATTTTACATTCATATTTTGTCCATTCTGCGCCTGAGTCATGACACTTGTCAGAAATAAAAGGATATAAAAGGTTATATTTTTCATGTGATGGATTTAAAAATTTAAGGAATTGAATTATAAATTTTATTAATGATGGATTGATTGCCAGCATACAATTGTTGATTTGAACCCACGGCTATAAAACGAATTCCCCTTGAATTTTGTTGGGCTTTGCCTTTCCAGACAAAGTTTCCGCCATTGGCATCATAGGTATTTCCGCTCAGGTTTCTGCCATTAATTTGATAGTTGAAGTTCAGGTTTAAATACTTCATATATTCGTCTAAAACCACCATGGCTTCGGCCAGATTATGCGTGGGAATATCATAGGCAGAAATGGTGATTTGACCATTGGGTGAAACAGACTGAAAGGTCAAAATCGGCATTTGGGGCACCGGATTATAAAAGGTTTGCCAATTGCTCGGTACCGAATATTCAGAATTTTTTGTAGAAGGTGCGGGTAGGGGAGACGGAGTATTCTCCTGAACTGGCTGAACACGAATAGGTGGTTGCTGCTGAGGTGCCGATGGATTTTGCAGTACCACTCGGTTTCCGCCACTCCAAGAGGCCGCAATTTCATCTACTTTTCCACGTAAAAATGGATCATCTTTCAAATTCATGGGCGTTACGCCTTGTTGATTGAGCGCATGTACATCTACGATTGAATAACGAGGGTCGCCCATCATAGCTTGTTGAATAAATTTGTTAAGTTCTTCCATGCCTGTTTGCAATGCTTCTTGTGCCGAACCTCTTCCGCCCAAGCCTTCCCCGCCAATTTTGGTAGCTTCGATGGCATAATACTGCCCATTGAGCCTAAATCCGGGATAGGCATGTCCAGGCACTAAATAAATAATCGGATCCAATCCTGCATTGGACAATATGCTGGCATACAACAAGCTGAGTTCTAAGCACAAGCCAGTATTTCCAGTAATTACTTCCCTGGGCAAGCGGTTGTGTTGTGACAATTGTGATTGATCCTGCAAAGTTTCGGGAATGCCTTTGGTGCTGCTGTACACCATTCCTGATTGTAAAGTTGCCTGATAAATTCCCATGAGAAAACGCACTGCATCTTCCTCGTTTTTGGACACAGATGCCTGTTCGCCTTTCAGAATTTTTTCTTGAATATTTTGGGTGTAATATTTTACAATAGGGTCGTTGGGGGTAACAAAACACGGCAAAAGCACATCGTTGGCATAAATATCCCGCCATCCGGTAATTTCTTCTGATGGTAAATGCGTGAAGAAATATTCGTTTCGATTGGCGATTTTGAAATCAAAAGATTCTTCAATTTCATCATCTTGGCTTGCGTTGTCCCAAGTAATTTTAATATTGACTTTTTCGACGGATTCGGTTGTTTTTTCGGCGATTAATTCCCCAAAATTGGGATAACAAACCACACTTGCCGTTTGACCGGGAAACATTTGGCCAATAGTGTTGAGTTCTGTCCATTCAACAATCCCCGGAATTTCATATGAAACAACTACATCTTCCAAGGAATGACCAGCATTATTGGTGAGTTTGGCCTTGAACAAATAATACTGACCATCCAGTGCATTTTTGTTTGAATACACATTATGCGCTGCAGGCATGATGGTTTTGGTTTTGATAATTTCCACATTCAATTCGCCTTCTTCTGAAGTACTCGAAAATAAACTAAACGCTGTGAGAATTAGCCCAATAAGAAGCAAAATAAAAGGAAGTGCAAATTTTTTCATACGTAGTTTTTTATCTATATCGATTAATTTGAAAAAGGTGAGCATTTTGGGAAAAGATTTCGCATTGAAAGGGCGGATCAGAGATGGCAGATTGGGATTCCGCATGGGTGGGACAGGTTTGTCTCTTATTACATCCTCCTTTATCCCGCCTCAAGAGTACACCCCCCTGCCCCCTCAAGGGGGGAGTCCGTTGCACCTAATATTTTTTCCATTATTTTTATTGTAACAGCTATTGTCGCCTTCGATACAAATTTTCATTTTAAAGTCGTTACGCTTTATTTAAAACTGAAAATTCATTCAGGGTGACAGACTATTTCCTGCGTTCCTTTGCCGGAATGATTCTCGCAATGACGTGTTACGTTTAAGAGATTGCAGATTTATGATGAAAAACATTGGAAAACAAAAAGCCGCCCCGAAAACGGGACGGCTCAATCAAATTTAGGTCAAATAAGAGTAGTTATTTTTTAATTACCTGTTCGAAATGCGTGTTTCCATCGGTGTCAATAATTCTCAGATTATATTTACCTGTTGGTAACTCGCTGATATCGAATTGGTTATTGGCTGTATTGATTTCCATCAATTTAGCACCGTTCATATCATAAACTTCAATGGTTTTTGATTCTACTTTGGCAATTTGTACTACACCATAGGTTGGGTTTGGAGTCAAAGCGATTTCAGTTCTGGCAGCAGCAGCATTGTACATTGGCAGATAGAATGGACCTATCCACTCAGAGAATGTTTCGCCTGGACAGCTGGTTCTGAACCAGATATCATAATCAAACGAAGGAACCAATGCCTGCTGAATATGACCTGTACGAATATCTTCCATTCCGTACATTGGATAGGCTCTCAATGGTCTTCCTGCACGGTTGGCAGAGCCTTGATAACGAGCTGTTGTGTCATCTGCTGTAAACGAAGCAGTTGTGCCGCTCAAACGTGTAACCATAACGCCTGTTGGCGCATCGCAAGTATCACAAGCATCCCCGATTCCGTCGCCATCCCAATCGGCTTGGTCTGGGTTGTAGGTATCTGGGCAGCTGTCCACATCGTCGGCTACGCCATCTCCATCGGTGTCAGCAGTTTCCACATCTGAAAGCGTAGTGAAATATATTTCAACAAAATCAGAAATGTCATAACTACAAATACCTTGAATCACAAGACGATAAGTAGTTTCAGACATTAAGTTTTCTATCAAAATGTTGGTGTCATAAACTGTTCGGTCTTGGATAATATTATCTTCATCGAAAAGATAGAAATACCAGCTTTCCTGATCGTCAGCAGCCGTCCAGGTTGCAGTGGCAGAATTTGATGTGATATTATTCACCGCAAGGTTAACTGGATCATTACAAATTTGTGCATCAATTCCATCGCAATCTTGGTCAATTCCATCACCAGAAATATCGTAAGCATTCGGATGAATAGTAGCATCTGCATCATTACAATCCAGATTATTTGCTACAAAACCTTGAGGTTGAGTACAGGCCACGATCCAAACGGCCGCATCACCATAACCGTCACCATCGGCATCGGCATACCAAGTGCTACCTGTTGTAATGGAAGCATCATACGGGTCACAATCATCCTCATTCAAGACACCATCGCCGTCGATATCATCTTCACAAGCATCACCGATGCCATCGCCATCCATATCTTCTTGATTTGGATTATAAACATTTGGACAATTGTCTATATCATCTTTAATACCATCATTATCCATATCCATTGGAGGAATCGGCGTACCTGCGCAACCACAATCTGCTGTAACAACATCATTTTCAGTAGTATCATCACCATCATCACACGCATCTCCGATGTTGGCAGATATTGCCGAGCAATCGAAAGAGACAGTGGTTACATAAATTGTATAATCCTCAGTTTCTCCATAGCTATAAAGTGTATCACAAGCCTTATCTGCTGTTGCCAAATACGTAATAGTGGCTGCAACTCGTACACGCATTCTATATTCACCTGTTGGAATGGTAGGTGGAATATGTATGTTTCCGTTTATCGTACTGTTAGATCCAGCGCCAATAAATGTAAATTCAGATTCTTCAAACTCGAAATTTTGATTGTAATCAATCCATACAGATACCGACTCATATTGCCAACCGCCTCCAACACTTACAGCAATAGGGTAAGTATTTCCGTTCTCAACTGTAGTGGACATATGTGTATAATCTCCATATCCATTTGGGCTGCAATCTGTAGGGTTATTAATATCACCGAAACTCACCCATGTAATCAAATCACCATCTGTGCAATTCAATTGAGGGATGCAATAGCTTTCTTCAATTAGAGTACCTACGCACTCGCAATCTGCTGTGATAACGTCATTTTCAGTTGTATCATCTCCGTCATCACATGCATCTCCGATGTGGGCAGATATTGCCGAGCAATCGAAAGAGACACTGGTTACATAAATTGTATAATCCTCAGTTTCTCCATAGCTATCACGTGTATCACAAGCCTTATCTGCTGTTGCCACAGTGGCTGCAACTCGTACACGCATTCTATATTCACCTGTTGGAATGGTAGGTGGAATATGTATGTTTCCGTTTATCGTACTGTTAGATCCAGCGCCAATAAATGTAAATTCAGATTCTTCAAACTCGAAATTTTGATTGTAATCAATCCATACAGATACCGACTCATATTGCCAACCGCCTCCAACACTTACAGCAATAGGGTAAGTATTTCCGTTCTCAACTGTAGTGGACATATGTGTATAATCTCCATATCCATTTGGGCTGCAATCTGTAGGGTTATTAATATCACCGAAACTCACCCATGTAATCAAATCACCATCTGTGCAATTCAATTGAGGGATGCAATAGCTTTCTTCAATTAGAGTACCTACGCACTCGCAATCTGCTGTGATAACGTCATTTGCGGTGTTTTCAACGCCATCATTACTGGGGTCGCCTATGTTGCCTTGCAGTTCGGGAAAGAAAATGGGGTCTGGTGCGTTTCCTTCTAGAATAGAAAAAGTATCAATTCCTATGTAATTGGAATTCGTGCCCAAAGGCCCACCGTTTGCCACATTATATCGAAAAGCAAAATTTCTTGCTTGTGGTGTCGTACCAATTCCGGAGAGAACAATCTCATATCGAGCCCAATCCGTGGGGTAGGAGAAATTATAATTATCATTGATAATCAATAAAGTCTGGTAAAAAGATTCGATACCATTGTTCCCCAAGGGTAAAGTAAGGGTTCCCGAACTTGCCCTCACTTCTAGCCGGTCATTCCATTGCGTGATGGTTTGAATAGGTGTCCAAAAAATAATTTTGTCTCCGTCTTTCACATTCACCGTCGGTGTTATCAACCAATTGCTGATGGTTCCTGCACCCGCAATACTGTTGTAATTTACCCCAATATAGGAGCTGGCATTTCTTATATGTGAAGTAAATACCTCACTATTTCCTTGAAACCAGGAACTGGTTCCAATCGGATTGCTCTGATTCGAAATCATCCACCCAGACGTTGCCAGCGTGTTGATATCGTCGAATCCTTCTTCCAGGATATGGCTAAAGCCAAATACAGGAAGAAAGACCAACATTAAGTACGTAAATAATTTCTTCATGATAAATTTTTTTTATAGTTTGTAATTAAAAACAAATGGTTTGTCCATCTGAATAAAAATTTGATTTTTAGGATAAAAAAATACCCATCGCGAATGTTTCATAATAAAAGAGTTTTAAATTTTGGCTAAATTATTCCTAATTAGGATTGATGTCAATACGTAGAATTACGTATTTTTTGAATTATTACACAATATTAATTGTATTTCGATGACTATTACGTAAAGTTGAATCACATTTATTTCAAATATGTTGAAATAGGTGCTCAGAGATATTCCAGCCAATTAACCATTAAAAAATCGCCACACAAAGGAAGCGATTAATACAACTTGTCAAACTATGAGAAATATGAATTTTCTTGTTACAAAGGTAGCCCTTGCTTATGCGGAAATCAATACGTAGCACTACGTATTGAGCTGTGACTTTGTACAAAAAGTAGGGTTGTGAAGTGAAAGAATAATCATATTTCCAGAATTTCTGGGTGGTTTTTGATCCAAATAAAAAGGGCGTTGGGCGAACTTTCGAGTTCTAATTTTTTGATAATATTACTTCGGTGTTTTTCAACGGTTCTTTTAGAGATAAAGAGCGATTCAGCAATTTGATGGCTGTTTTGATTGAGCGCTAGCTGTTTTAGGATTTTTATTTCTGTAGGGGTAAGATTGGCTCTGGTATCTGGACTATAATAGGTGGTGAGAATGGAAGATTCATTGATTTTGGGAGAAATATAAATTTCGCCACGCAAAAGTGTATGAATACAATTTTCCAGTTCTTCCAGGGCTGTATCTTTGGTGATATAGCCCTGAATGGTTTTGTTTAATTGCTGAATGATGGCTTGCTGTTTATGAAGTGAAAGAATCACGATTTTGCTCTGAATCGCATTGTGATGCACGATAGCTGCAACTTCGAGCCCATTCATTATTGGCATTTCAAAATCAAGAATGGCCACATCGGGTTTCCATTTTAGAATACCATTATAGGCCTCATTGCCGTTGAAGGCTGTGCCCACAATAGTATATCCTTTGGACAATAAAAAATGTTTGGTTCCTTCCAAAAGAAGGGGATGGTCGTCTGCAAGTAAAATTTTAATCATCGAGTAGGGGAGTTTTTCAATATCTTGCTAAGATATTTGGTTTAATTTTACTTTTCAATACGTAGAACTACGTAATAAATTTAGAATTATCCGATAATTAAGAATGGAATTTTATGGTTTGGTCTTATTAAAATAAAGCGAAATGATGGTTCCTTTGTTTTTTTCGGAGTCAATGAGCAGTTTTCCACCAATTATTTCTGTTCTTTCCTTCAAGGTCTTCATTCCCAAGCTGTTGAGTATATCGGCGCTTTCGGTAAGATCAAACCCAATTCCGTTATCTTTTACCACAAATTCAAAATGTTGAGCATGTTCTGTCACCTGTACTTGACACGCTTCTGCCTGTGAATGTTTTTCTACATTATTCAAACATTCCTGAATAATTCGGTAAATATAAATTTTCTGATAATCAGGCATTTCAATAAAATCTGTGTTGCTTTCAAAATTGTAAAAAATCTTGGAATGCGATTGTAGTTGATCTACCATATATTCAATCGATTTCAGCAATCCGAGTTTTTCAAACTGAAAGGGGTGAAGGGCAGTAGAAATATTTCGCACTTCGTCAATGGCGTTATTTACCACCGAAATATCGTTTGAAATGTCGGAGGGATTGAGTAAAATTCGGTTTTTGATCAACAATAAACTTTGCCCAATACTGTCATGAAGTTCAGATGAAATTCGCTTTCGCTCTTCTTCGGTAATTTTAATAAGATTTTTAGAAAACTGTTCCTGCTGTTTTTTCTTTTCAATAGCAAATTTTCGAGATCGGTACATCACAAAAAGGCCAAAAATCCCCCCAAGACTCAGCAAGCCAAATATTAATTGCTTCTGTTTCAATTCGTTCTTGGTCTCTAGCAGCGAAATATTATCTTGTTGAGATTTAATCTGATTATCTCTTTTTTGTGTTTCATAGAGCGTTTGGTAGTAGGTGAGTGCTTGAATATTCTTACGATTTGAAATGGAATCATTCAGCGCAAGGTAAGCGTTCAAATGTTCTAATGATTTTGCAGAATTGCCGTCGCGTTGGTAGGCATCTGCCAGGAATTTGAGCGCGATTCGAATGCCGTCCACCTGTTTTGCTTCTTTGCGAAACGCAAGATATTCTTTGCCCAGGGCGATTGCGCTCGGGTAATTGCCCAAGGCAAGGGCGAGTTCTTTTTCAGCCATTATGACATCAACCCTGTGTTTATTTCCTTCTTTTTCGTTCAAAGCAGTTAGCGTAGCAAACAGTTTTTGAGCTTCGGGCAGATTGTTCAGTTTAATTTCGGTATTCACTAAATTAGCCAAAAGACTAATTTTATAAAAATCGGGTAAGCCGGCGTTGTTCAGTGCATCCAGCGCCTTATTGAAATACAATTGCTGTTTTTGCAAATTGCCCTGTTTTTGTGCGTCCACTGCGGTGTTGCCATAGGCTGCGTACAAAATGTCGTAATTGTTTACAGCTTCTGCCAGCTTGATCACCTGATTTCTCTCTGCTTCAGCTTCCTCAAAAAAATCATTCTGACTATACAAAACCGCTAAGGAATTTTTAGCCTTCATAATTCCGCTTTTCAATTGCATTGACTCATAGGTTTTGATGGCATCTTGAAGGAAAAGTGAGGCTTCTGCAAATTTTCCCATATCAGAAAAATTGCCGGCTTTGTACAGCAACGCATTGGCCTTTCCTAACGGGTTTCCCGCCTTTTCTCCTATGACAATGGCACTGTCGTACATTTGATTCGATTTTTCTAATTGTTTGAGATAGTAATACATGTCGCCGCCAGCGACGTAGAGGTTAGCTACCATCTTTCGGTCGGTAAAGTGCGGTAAATCTTTTTCAATTTTATTAAAATATTCCCTACTTTTTTCCAAATCACCAAGTGTATTGTTATAGTAATCTATCAGATTTTGGTAAGTGGGTAATACATTTCCCGTTAAATTATGCTCAGCCGCAAAACGAATGGTTTTGTCTGCATGGGACTGAATTTCCTCAGGAATGGGATTGGAATAGAAATACACACGGGTAAGGCTGTCCATCCAATGCAGTTTTTCTTTCATTGAATTGGCTTGGCTAATTTCTTTTTCGAGATGTTCGACCTTTTTTTGAAGCTCTTGTCCAGATGCAAAACTTATTGTCAATAAGAAAAATGCAAGGATGAAACTGCGGCGTAGGAGTGTTGAAATTGAAGTGTTCATTTTGAGAGTTAAATTTTCAGTTGTTAAAATTAAAAAAAAATTAGCTAATGTAGATTTCATTTTGCAAACTTAGGAAGACATCGCAATGACGCTTCGGGTTCTAGTGCGTCATTGCGAGGAAGTGCGTCATTGTGAGGAAGGCCGATTTTTCTTAATTTGAATGAAATGAAAATAAAGAAAGAATCGGCCTGATGTGGCAATCTGTTGAATTGAAGGGATTGCCACAGAATTACTCATCCTGAATTCACTGCGTTCAATCAGATGAGTAATTCTTCGCAATGACGCAACTTATAACAGATTGCCTCCAATTACACCCCCTTTATCCCCTCAAGGGGGAAGATTGCTTCGGGTTGGAAAGTCTTCAGATTGAGGGTGGACTTGCTTTGAATGGGCAGTGGGGAAATAGTTTGTTGTGGGTTTTGGGCTGCTGATTTTCCATGAAAGAATTGGGTTAACAAAAAAACCGTCTCGAAAATCGAAACGGTTCTTTCATCAAGTTTAATTAAAACAATTCAAATTTTACTTTTTGATCACCTGTTCGAAATGCGTGTTTCCATCGGTGTCAATAATTCTCAGATTATATTTACCTGTTGGTAACTCGCTGATATCGAATTGGTTATTTACTGTATTGATTTGCATCAATTTAGCACCGTTCATATCATAAACTTCAATGGTTTTGGATTCTACTTTGGCAATTTGTACCATGCCATAAGTTGGGTTAGGCGTCAAAGCGAATTCAGTTTTGGAGATAATACTATTGTAGGTTTCAAGGTAGAACGGACCTACCCACTCAGAGAATGTTCCGCCCGGACAGCTGGTTCTGAACCAGATATCATAATCAAATGAAGGAACCAAAGCCTGCTGAATATGACCTGTACGAATATCTTCCATGCCGTACATTGGATAAGCTCTCAATGGTCTTCCTGTACGGTTGGCAGAACCTTGGTAACGTGCAGTAGTGTCATCTGCTGTAAATTGTGCGCTAGTTCCGCTCAAACGTGTGACCACAACACCCGTTGGCGCATCGCAGGTATCACACGCATCCCCGATTCCGTCGCCATCCCAATCGGCTTGGTCTGGATTGTAAGTATCTGGGCAGTTGTCTAAATGATTTTCTATTCCATCAGCATCGGTGTCGATGGAAATATTTACTATCCATGCATCTTGTTGTCCGTGATGGTAAAAAATATCACCATTATTGGATTCTGTTCCACCTGCTATAGTAAATGTATTATTTTCATTTGCCGTGATAGCGTTGAATATATCATTTGATGTTCCACCATAGGATTGAATCCAGACCATCTGTGGATTATTCCATTGTGGAAATGTAACTTGTAATAGGATAGCATCCATATAAGACATCTCATGTGCAACAGTACGTCCACCTGAAATTAAAATATCTCCATTATCTAATTTGATTACATCACCGATATAATAGTTATTTTCATCATTTAAAATTGGGATTTCAGGGCTGTTTAAGGTTAGACATTTAATATAAATAATTCTGTTATCAGTTGAATCATCATCCATTGTTCCAATGCCATAAATTAAATTATCATTACCTATTATGATTCTGTTGAATATATTGTTATTCCCATCATAAATGTTTACATTTTGAGTGTCATTTTCAAAATTATATTTTAAATATAAAGAATTGTAAAGGGGATTTAGATTATAGGGATGATCATTCACGATGATATGTCCAACACTTTCAAAACCATTTTCAGTTTTTAAAAGCTGCGTACCATAAAATCCATCCGTAATCTCTGTTTGCAATAATCTATTTCGCAATATATTGCCATTAAAATCGGTATAGAAAAACCATAGTGTATTAAATAAATCGTGATTGGGTACGTCACCATTTTTGGAGCGTGTGTTACAGCCAATTACAAAGCCTGTATCGGTTTCTAAAATATCAAATACACTTTCATTATTGCTTCCACCATAGGTTTTTTGCCAGATTAAATTTCCATTGGAATCAGTTTTAATAATCCATATATCAGAACCACCTTTATTTTGTGTAATATCTCCATTATTCGAGGATGTAAAACCTCCAATTAAATATCCACCGTCCTGCGTCAATAAAACTTTATTTCCACGATCGTTGTTCGACCCACCATATAATTTTTCCCATTCAAGAATGCCCCCGGAATCGAATTTTGCTAAAAACAGGTCTTTTTCTCTTCCGTTAATTGTTTCGCGTATTATATGTTTCTCCCCTGTTACCACAAATCCTCCATCTGGCGTGGACACTATATCAAAGGCTTGGTCATTTTGTTCATCACCATAAGTGATTTCCCAATTAATGGTTCCTTGAGAATAGAGTAAACCATTTTGATAACTGATCGTACATAATAATAAAAGTAGTAATTTTTTCATAAGATTTGATTTAATGTTATAAAACTACCAACAAACCGATTATCTTCTTCAAAAATTATTTGAATACTGCTTTTTAATGAGTGAATGACAGGGTTTTATATGTGAATGAATTTTAAACCCATTTAAAATATTGAAATAAAAAAAGCCGCCCCGAATCAACGGGACGGCTCAATCAAATTTAGGTCAAATAAGAATAGTTATTTTTTAATTACCTGTTCGAAATGCGTGTTTCCTTCGGTGTCAATAATTCTCAGATTATATTTACCTGTTGGTAATTCGCTGATATCGAATTGGTTATTGGCTGTATTGATTTCCATCAATTTAGCACCGTTCATATCATAAACTTCAATGGTTTTTGATTCTACTTTGGCAATTTGTACTACACCATAGGTTGGGTTAGGCGTCAAAGCGATTTCAGTTCTGGCAGCAGCACCATTGTACATTGGCAGATAGAATGGACCTACCCACTCAGAGAATGTTCCGCCTGGACAGCTAGTTCTGAACCAGATATCATAATCAAACGAAGGAACCAAAGCCTGCTGAATATGACCTGTACGAATATCTTCCATTCCGTACATTGGATAAGCTCTCAATGGTCTTCCTGCACGGTTGGCAGAACCTTGATAACGCGCTGTAGTGTCATCTGCTGTAAATGTTGCCGTAGTATCGCTCAAACGTGTAACTGTAACGCCAGTTGGAGCCTCGCAAGTATCACAAGCATCACCGATTCCGTCGCCATCCCAATCGGCTTGGTCTGGGTTAGAAACAAACTGACAGTTATCTTCTGCATCTGGAATACCATCACCATCTGTATCCATTTCAGCAATAGGCGTTCCTGCACAACCACAATCTTCTGTAATAACATCATTTTCTGTGTTTGTATCACCGTCATCACATGCATCACCGATGTTTGCGCCTAATTCAGGACAATCGAATACCGGAGGAATTGGTGTTCCTGCGCATCCGCAATCTGCTGTTACAACGTCATTTTCGGTAGTTTCGTCATTGTCATCACAAGCATCTCCGATGTTTGCGCCTAATTCAGGACAATCGAATACGGGAGGAATCGGTGTTCCTGCGCAACCACAATCTTCTGTTACAACGTCATTTTCAGTAGTATCATCACCATCATCACAAGCATCGCCTATGTTGGCTTCCAATACAGGACAGTCAAATACTGGTGCAATCGGCGTTCCTGCGCATCCGCAATCGGCTGTAATCACATCGTTTTCGGTGTTTGCATCACCATCATCACAAGCATCTCCGATGTTGGCAGCTAATTCAGGGCAATCGAATTCAATTATATCTGAACCATCACAATCCTGGTCTATGCCGTCATTAGGAATTTCTGGAGCTCCTGGATGAATGCTTGCATCTGAGTCGTCACAATCGGTATTGTTTGTAACATACCCTTCGGGTTGATGGCATGTAAAAACGCTATGATTGATGTCGCCAAAGCCGTCACCGTCTGCATCTAGATAGTACATGGTAGATGGGTGTATGGTAATTTCTACAGATGCATCTGCTCCGCAAAGAACATCTGGAGCAAACCAATAGGTAAATGTTCCTGGTTCGGAGGTGTCGATTTCTTCTACATACCAAGATCCAGCAATATTGGAATCATCTAATGCAGGTAAAGCATCAGGAATTTCACCTTGGCAATATTCCGTTCTACTTAATGTAACTACGGAATAATGAACAGCACGAACTTCCACATACATTTCTACGCTCTCACCACATGCATCTGGTGTGAAAACATATATACCTGAACCTGTAATGGCAGCCGGAGACCAAGTGCCCGACAATCCATTGGCATCAACCGTAGGCAGGTCAAATATTTCTGTTGCACATATTTCCATTTCCAAACCTGTTTCTCCAAATTCCAGTATGCCTGAGAAATCTGGCATGGCTGGCTCATTTACAATTATTTCTATTTCAACCTCTTCGGCACATTCGTCATTTGGAGTAAAAATATAGGTGGTAGTGCCTGGATAGGTGGTGTCCACGGATTCTGCTGACCAGATTCCTGTATAACCTTCTATGGATGAAGATGGAAGGCTAAGGCTTTCTCCTACACAGAATTCCGTTGCGAAATCAAAAGTTGGAGTGATAGAATCGGCAACGATAACTGTCAAAACAAAGATTCCTGTTCCGCAATTGGTTTCGTAAAACTGATATTCAAATTCTCCTGCAACCGAGGTGTCAATGGACGTAACTTCGCCTTCGCTAGAATACCAGCTTCCCTCAAAGCCATTGTCATCATTTAGCGGCAATGAGTAATCTGAGCTTAGACACAACTCAATGCTTCCACTATCATAACCGCCAAATTCCCCAAAAACAACTGCAGGACAGGCTTGCGTGGTAAATTGATATTCAACCCAATCAGCGTTATTATCGGCACAAACGGTACGGATACGGAAAGTATATAATAAATCAGGTGCAAGATCATAGAGGTCGATACTGTTTACTGTTGCAGAAAATTCATCTACCAGCATACCACCAAATAACAGTTGAATTTCCCACGAAAGCGCATTGGGATTGTTGGTCCAACTGAGCCCAGCGGAATGATAGGTAACTGTATTGGCAGTGATGTTGGTGACATCATCACAAGGCTCTGCATTGCAGGCGTCTATGATTTCTTGAGTTGTATTACAACCGGTAGCATTAGAACCTACTTGAACATTTGGTGCATAAACATCTAAAAGATTACACACACTTTCAATGCTGCAATTGCTAAGCATAGGATTGTGAGATAATTGAAAACTATTTGGTCCATTGGATATATTTGCGATAGCCGAAATGTCTTCTAAGAGTGCATTGCCGAAAATTAAGAAACTACCCGTAACTGTGGTTAAGCTTTCTAATCCATCCAAACTGGTCAATACATTATTCCCCGAATAACCAATAGTCACATTTCCGTTTATTGTGGTCAGGTTATTTAATCCGCTAAAAGAAGTTAAAGCATTATTTGAACTAATTTGTAAAGAATTCACACTGATTAAGTTTTGCAATCCATTCAAATCTGTCAATCCGGTAGATAAAATGACTAAACCTCCTGCAATAGATTCGATGCTGCTCAACGGGCTTAGATCTGTAATGTCTGCGCCTTGAATGGTAAGGTTGCCTGTGAGCGCATTACCACAAGCTGCCCCGTAAATTGCGTTGAAATTATTAACCTCTGCCTGACTTCCTAAGACAATATTGGTTGGACAAGTACCACATCCAGCGATGATTTCTTGAGTTGTATTACAACCGGTAGCATTAGAACCTACTTGAACATTTG
>JAUNUH010000012.1:73263-80847 GCA_030538275.1 Flavobacteriaceae bacterium
ATGATTTCTTGAGTTGTATTACAACCGGTAGCATTAGAACCTACTTGAACATTTGGTGCATAAACATCTAAAAGATTACACACACTTTCAATGCTGCAATTGCTAAGCATAGGATTGTGAGATAATTGAAAACTATTTGGTCCATTGGATATATTTGCGATAGCCGAAATGTCTTCTAAGAGTGCATTGCCGAAAATTAAGAAACTACCCGTAACTGTGGTTAAGCTTTCTAATCCATCCAAACTGGTCAATACATTATTCCCCGAATAACCAATAGTCACATTTCCGTTTATTGTGGTCAGGTTATTTAATCCGCTAAAAGAAGTTAAAGCATTATTTGAACTAATTTGTAAAGAATTCACACTGATTAAGTTTTGCAATCCATTCAAATCTGTCAATCCGGTAGATAAAATGACTAAACCTCCTGCAATAGATTCGATGCTGCTCAACGGGCTTAGATCTGTAATGTCTGCGTCTTGAATGGTAAGGTTGCCTGTGATATATGGAAGGCAATCTGCATAGGTAGAAGCAAAGGCATTGACTTGACTCTGCGTGGTCAGAGTTATATTGCATTGGGCCATCGCTGGCAGCGAGCCCATAAAGATCATGAAGAGCAAAACCAGATTTTTTACTTTTCGAGTTAAACATGATGTTGTGATTGTTTTCATAAAAGAGTAATTAAAATTTATTATTTTTAGTTTTTTGGAGAAATTGTAATTATAAGGTATTCAGAACCTGTAACCCAAAGCAATCGCAAAACGCAATCCTGCCCAAGGTCCGTCAAGCGTTATATTTGCGCCTTTGTCATTTACAGTCACATCGTATTCTATGAGTGGAATGTCTAGTTCTCGAATATCCTGTAGTATGATTTCTTGTTCTTCTGGGGATAAATCCCGAGGTGGTATTCCATGGAGGTTACCTTTAGCTGTGCCATAATGTGCGCCTAAAATTTGTGCATCAATCACCCAGTTTTCCTTTTTTCCCAAAGCGGTCTGAACGCCTATCATCAAACCAACATTGTTGGAGCTGGATTCTCCTGATATTTCCAATGGAATATTGTATTCTTCTTGATTTTCCAATGAAATGGGGTAATCGATAGTTAGATTATTTATCTCATAAGAGGAATAGCGATAATAGGGTGCTAAATAAAATCCCCTGCCATATCCTTTGCCCATATATAAACGGGTTTCTATGGTAATTGCATTGGATTTCAATTGAATATCGTCTGGATTTTGGATATCTTCTAAGTCTTCATCATCAACAAATTTAGTGAGTAAAGGAATTTTACCTTCGGGCATCATTGCATAGGTTGCTACCACAGAAAATCTCTTGCCTAATGCACGCTCATAGGTGAGTTGATAATTCCTGAACGGAATAGAAGTAAGGTTGGTTTTGAGGATATTATTTTTTGGACGTATGCTATTCTCTGGGTTTTCTTGTGCACTCAAAAGCAAAGAAAACAAAAGGAGTAATAAGAAGAAAATTGTTTTCATATAAATTTTAATTGTTTATAGATACTACAAATTTAAATTGCTTACATTTACCAGGAAATAGCTACATGTAGTCATTTTTTGAAAAATTTGCACGTATTGTATGAGTGAAATAGAAAGGCTAAAAGAAATTTGGGAAAATATCCCCAATGCCATAATGCAACAAGTAGACATATCACAACAAGAAGTTATTTCTAAGTATATGGATATTTTCCATATTGGTGAGTACTTTTATGTAATATTTAATACGCATTCGATTCAAATGGAATATGTGGATCCGAAAGTTGAAAATATATTGGGATACACTCCGCAAGATTTTTGCTTGCAGTTGGTGATGGACAAAATACATCTAGAGGATTTACCCTACTACCATCACTATGAACAGAGTGCTGTGCGATTTTTTTCGCAATTGCCACAGGAATTGTTTTTCAAATACAAATTTGCCTATGACTATAGGTTTAGAACATTGGAAGGAAGCTACAAAAGAATTCATCAGCAAATTGTGCCCATTTACTATTTCCCTGAAGGGGGTGTACGCACTTTGGCAATTTTTACAGATTTGACACATTTGAACATTACTGGCATACCCAAGCTGTCTTTCATTGGCATGCAAGGTGCACCATCTTATTACAATGTTCATCTAAATGATGATTTTATAAAAGCTTCTAAGGTGTTTTCTGTGAGAGAATTGGAAATTTTGAGTTTCATGGTGCAAGGCTTAACCAGCGAACTCATTGCTCAAAAATTGCATAGAAGCATAAACACCATCCGGAACCATAGAAAAAATATTTTGGAAAAATCCAAATGTGAAAATTTGCAGGAGCTTTTGGTGAAGGCGGTACGCGAAGGCTGGGTTTGAGGGCTGGAATCATAGACCCGCGAATTTTTCTATTCCAATAGGGCGAGTACTTTTCTCAGTTTTCTTTGAGCGTGACCAAGCCTACTTCTGCCAACATCATGACCACTTGTTTGAAAATATCCTTGAAAACAACTTTTAGTTTATTGCTTCTAAATCGGGCAATGGTGTTATGGTCTGCCACCTGTTTTGCGCTGAGCCACATAAAATTAATATTCTCTCGCATGGCTTTTTCAATCTTACGCGAAGAATAAATATTATCCATATAAGCATAGACCATAATTTTGAGCATCATTTTGGGATGGTAGCTAGGTTTGCCTTCACGGTTGTACTCCTTGATTAAAAGATTTAAATCCAACTGTTCAATAATGCCATTTACAATGCGAACAGGGTGATCATGTGGAATCAGCTCTTCAATAGAGGGCGGGAAAAGCCAATTTTGCAGCTGGTTATATTCTTGAAATTTCACTTGCATATTACTGATATTCAATACTTAAAGATAAGAAATGTTCCTAAACAATACAAGTTAATGCTACAATTTCTTCAAAAAAAAATAGCCGCCTCGAGTTTTGAGACGGCTACCAAATTATTTACGTATCAAAAATTACTTCTTGATCACTTGTTCAAAATGTGCATTTCCTTCGGTGTCAATAATTCTCAGATTATATTTACCTGTTGGTAATTCGCTGATATCGAATTGGTTATTGGCTGTATTGATTTGCATCAATTTAGCACCGTTCATATCATACACTTCAATCGTTTTGGATTCTACTTTGGCAATTTGTACCATGCCGTAAGTTGGGTTCGGAGTCAAAGCGATTTCTGTTCTGGCAGCAGCACCATTGTACATTGGCAGATAGAATGGACCTACCCACTCAGAGAATGTTCCGCCTGGACAGCTAGTTCTGAACCAGATATCATAATCAAACGAAGGAACCAAAGCCTGCTGAATATGACCTGTACGAATATCTTCCATTCCGTACATTGGATAAGCTCTCAATGGTCTTCCAGCACGGTTGGCAGAACCTTGGTAACGTGCAGTAGTGTCATCTGCTGTAAATGTTGCCGTAGTATCGCTCAAACGTGTAACTGTAACGCCAGTTGGAGCCTCGCAAGTATCACAAGCATCACCAATTCCATCACCATCCCAATCCGCTTGGTCTGGGTTAGAAACAAACGGACAGTTGTCCACATCATCAGCTATACCGTCACCATCTGTATCAACCACACCAATTGGCGTTCCTGCGCAACCACAATCTTCAGTAACTACGTCGTTTTCAGTAGTTTCATCTCCATCATCACATGCATCACCGATGTTTGCGCCTAATTCAGGACAATCGAATACAGGAGGAATCGGTGTTCCTGCGCATCCGCAATCTTCTGTTACAACGTCATTTTCGGTAGTATCATCACCGTCATCACATGCATCACCGATGTTTGCGCCTAATTCAGGACAATCGAATACAGGAGGAATCGGTGTTCCTGCGCATCCGCAATCTTCTGTTACCACATCATTTTCAGTGGTTTCGTCATTGTCATCACAAGCATCTCCGATGTTTGCGCCTAATTCTGGACAATCGAATGTTTCCGCTGGACCACAAGTCCAAGTAATATTATCCAGAATAACTTGATTTCCAGTAATATTTCTGATTTCTAAAACAAAATCCCCTGCAATATTAATATCAGTTACCGTAAAGATATGCTCATCAAAATCGTTGAAAGGTTCAGATACACCATAGGATATATCGTTGATAAATAATTCAACTTGACGGTTTCCAGATCCTGTGAATCCTTTATATAGTTTCACTGAGAAATCCGAAATTCCACCTGATATAGTACCAGAAGTAATTTTACTGTTATCAGAAAGTCTTCTTAGCATGATTGCATTTCCATCGATACCAGAGTTATTGGCGTCTCCGTTTTCGTTTCTTGATGCTACATAAGTCCAGGTAATACCATTGTTACCTACAAAAGAACCATTGCTATAGCTTGAAGTGATCTCTGCTAAGTCAAAAGTTTCTGATCCACAAATTTCGCCTACAATCACAGGTGTTCCTGCACAACCACAATCGGCTGTTACTACGTCATTTTCAGTTGTATCATCACCGTCATCACAAGCATCTCCGATGTTTAATCCTAATTCAGGACAATCAAATACAGGAGGAATTGGTGTTCCTGCACATCCACAATCTGCAGTAACAACGTCATTTTCTGTGGTATCATCACCATCATCACAAGCATCTCCGATGTTTGCGCCTAATTCAGGACAATCGAAAACTTGTGCTTCACCACAAGTCCAAGAAATGTCATCTATAACAATCTGGCGACCTAAATTTCGGATTTCAATGGTGAAATCACCTTCGATATTGATTCCGTTTACTTCAAAAATATGTTCATTACTATCATCAAATGCTTCTGAAGTTCCATACGAAGTTCCGTTAATAAATAATTCTACCTGACGGCTACCTGAACCTGTAAATGCTTTGTACATTTTTACAGAGAAATTCACAATTCCACCAGAAATCGTAGAAGATACGATATTTGTTGTGTAGGAACCTTCTTTGGTTCTCCACATCAAAGCGTTACCGTCAACACCAGAAGTGTTTCCTTTGTCTCTTGCATCGGTATATGTCCAAGTGATTCCGTTGTTTCCAACAAATGAACCAGACGCATAAGAAACGGTAAGTGCGGCATTATCAAAGGTTTCAGTTCCGCAGGTTTCGCTTGGCGTTACAGGTGTTCCTGCACAAGCACAATCTGCTGTTACAACATCTTCCACTGTGTTTGGATTACCATCATCACAGCTGTCGCCAATGTTTGCTTCTAATTCAGGGCAGTCGTATGCTATAGCCGTAGTCACATTACCACGTAATGGGCTAGATACTGACTGTGGTCCACACTGTGCTACAATCGCCACATTATAGGTTGTATTTGGCGTACGTCCTGTAACTACATACGAAGTTCCGGTCGTAAAGAATCCTGAACCTGTGCTTGGATCTTCACCATCCAAAACAACGCCTACCAAATAACCCATAGCAGTTGGGCTAGCAGTCCAACTTACGGTAAAGCCAGTAGTTGTAATGTTTGAAAATACGATATTCGTAGGAGCAGCACATGGGTTCACATTGGCCCGAATGTCTGCCGAAGTTCTTGGGAACAATTGCGCCTGACCATTATACTCACTTGCAATTCCATACATATCCACGATTTCAGTTGAAATCGGTTGACCGATATAATCTGCATCATAGAAATTGGTTCTCACCATCAAAGTCTGAGCGTTCTGATCTACATATTGGTAGTTGGTTCCAGTTGCCCAGTTGCCGGCAGCATTGGTCACTACATTGTTAAACCAAATCAATTCAGATTCATACATATCCGGATTGGCGTTGAAATCAGCAACTGATACCAATTGTGGTGTAATGGTGTTTCCGCTGCTGCTTGCTGCGCCCGGATCTGCTGTTGGTACAAACTGCATCACACCGTTGAATTCGCCCAAAGTACCTGTAATTCCGGTGATACCGTCATTCAAGTTATAGCTAGAGGTAATTACGCCTGCCACATCGTCAATCAAAATAGCCGCCGTAGCATCCTGAATCCATTTTTGGTTTCTATAAGCTTGTTGCATGGTAAGCACGGCTTGGCCGGTAAGAGTATATGTTTCACCAATAGTACCCGCACGTAATGCTGCAATGGTAGCAACTTCGGTGGCAATTGGGTCTGGATCTGGGTTTACATCACCACCAGCTGTAAGGCTGAAATCGTCAAATCCAACATTACCATTGGTGTAACCTCTTACTTCTAAATGAAAAATAACGGCACTGGCCGGTGCGTCAAAAGTTACGCTATGAAATGACCATCCTTCCGATACAGGTAAATAGCCATTATTGTTTCGCAAGGGATCAGCTTGGGTATTTGAATTCAGATAAACAATGTTGCCTGAGCTGTTTTTGAACGATGACCAAATTCGTGCATCCGTTCCATCTCCAGTACCTCTATAATAGAAGCTAACCGTATATGTTTCCCCTGGCGTGATAGCAATTTCTTGAATTAAATCCTGACGAGCGCTTAGTCCCGAGCCAGAAACGCCAAAGGTCCCGGTATGGGAAAAATCTCCTACTGATAGTTGACTACCAGCAGTCCAGGAGGTAAAATCCCCCGTTTCGAACCCGGGATTGAGCACCAGGTTCTGTCCAAAGGACAAGACTCCGAACAGGAGAAATGTCCATAAAAAATTAAGTTTCTTCATATAAAAAATTTTAAATGATTATTAGTTCAAATGTATTCAATTTTTCAAAAGCCTGTTTTAATTTAGTATTAAATTAAAATTAATCTTTTACTTTCAGGTTTTAAAAGTACTAAATACCAATGAATTGTAAAAGAATTGTTTATAAGTTTTTTTTGGTTGTATTTTATTAGGGTGGGAGAGGGATTGCTTCGGGTTTTCATACGTCATTGCGAGGAAGGCCGATTTTTCTTCATTTGAATGAAATGAAAATGAAGAAATAATTATTCTGACGTGGCAATCTGTTGTTTTTTTAAGGGATTGCCACGAATCCATTCCGTCTGCATTCACTGCGTTCATTTGCCGAAATGATTTTCGCAATGACGCTTCGGGATTTGATACGTCATTGCGAGGAGGAATAATTTTTCTATAATTGAGCGCAGCGAAATGAAGAAATAATTATTCTGACGTGGCAATCTGTAAATCACAAAGGCTATCTATCCTAAGCAAGCAATTTGCTAAAATTAATCAGACTAACAAAAATTCTGTAAATTTACCCTATGTCAGGCTTCGTTTATATATTAACCAACAAGAATCACACAGTGTTGTATACAGGTGTGACATCAGTATTAATGACCAGAATTACCGAACATAAAGAATGCAAATACCCAAAAAGTTTTAATTCCAAGTATAATTGTGATAAGTTGGTTTATTTTGAAGAGTTTGAAACGATAGAAGAGGCAATTTACAGGGAGAAACAAATAAAAGCTTGTTCTCGCAAAAAGAAAATACAATTAATCCTTGAATTCAATCCCGAATGGTTGGATTTATATGACCGTTTGAGTCAATAAAAACATATTAAACAGAAAATGCCAGAACCCCCGTCATTACGACCTCCGTCATTGCGAGGAAGACCGATTTTTCTTCATTTGAATGAAATGAAAATGAAGAAAGAATCGGTCTGACGCGGCAATCTGTTGTTTTTTAAGGGATTGCCACGAAATAATTCATCCTGA
>JAUNUH010000002.1 GCA_030538275.1 Flavobacteriaceae bacterium
GGGAAGGGTGGCACGAGCGAAGGACGGCAAAAGAATGGGACAAGTGCTTCGCCTGCGTCATGCTTCGATACGATCTTTTAAATTTTATTTCGCTTTGCTCAATGAAATTTAAAAATCACTCAGCATGACAAAACCGCTGTTAACCAACAAGATACGTCCACTATACAGTTTCTTTGGCAAATTGATCTATAAAATACGAAAAAGGTATTCCGGAAACTTCTTTAAAAGCGTTACGTAAAGTTTTGGAATTGTTAAAACCAAATTCCTCTGCCAATCCTGTTATCGTATAGTTTTTATACTTTGCATCTCGTTTAAATTGATTTATCAAATATTTGATTCTGAGTTGATTAATGTATTTAGCGTAAGTTATTCCTTTTTCGTTCTTTATAATTTGGGCTAAATACGTGGCATTGGTATTGAACGATTTTGCTAATTTATTCTGCGTTAAATTACTTTCTAGAAATTGTTGCTGATTTTCAAATTCTTGAAGTTTCTGCAGAATGTCTTGCGTTACCTCATTTGAAATTGAAATTTTATTTTGGGTTGACTTTGTTATCTCAATAATATTTTCCGTTAATACTTCTTCTGATTTTTCTTCTGTAATTGTTGCGTTCAATAATTGGTCATATTGTTTCTTGTAGCGGGCTCGTAAGCGCAAACTATACACACCTAAACCCAAAACAAGTAAACTGAGTGCTATAATGCCTGCAAGACCATAGAAACTTCGCTTGCTTTCTGCCTCAAAGTTTTTTTCTATTTGTTCCTTTTCACGCAAGAGTTGTTGGGTATCATATTCGTTTTTGAGTCGCGTACTGATGTTTTTGAAATACGTATTGAGCGTTTGATCTACTGCCAAAAGTTGATTAACAGCCCATAATTGCTCAAACGGCATATTTTCACCCTCATAATAAGTTAACATTTTCTCATACGCTTCTCTGAATCTGGGACGGGTATAATTCTCTTTCACAAACACCGAATCCATTTTTTTGAAATACGAAATTCCCTTTTCCTTTTCGCCCATATCAAAATAGATAGACCCAAGATAAAAATCACCCATGGCGATGCGCGAAAAATCTTCTTTTTTATAAAGTTGAGGTATGGCAGACTGAACCAAATCAATGGCCTGCGCATAATTTTTTTGCCTGTATTGATTATAGCCCTCATACAAATCTAAAAAAGCCTCTATGGTAGCATCTTTATACGAAGCATTCAATGCTTTGCCCTGATGATACATTTGGCTGGCTTTTTCATATTTACCCAAATCTGTATGCGTATCTTTTAACTCAATAAGTGTTCGAAGATAAAAAGCAGAATCATTCCGAGTTTCTAATTTACTATAGTAGGTATTGGAAGAATCCAATAGAGGTATGGCTTCATCAAACAATTCCACATAATTCTTTATCAAACCAATGGCCGTCAGCAATTTATATTTGGTAAAAGTATCATCTGTGTTGTATAAATATTTTTCTGCAATCAAATAATGCGCTAATGCCTTATCATATTGCCTTTTACTGTTAAAAGTTAAGCCATATGTTAGATAGGCATTTCCCAAAAGCAGTGAATCAGTAGTATGTTTGGCTGCCCACAAACAGCTGTCGCCATATTTCAACTCTTCATCTTCAGGCGCATATGCAGCAGCGGTTCTATATGCTTTGTAAAGCCACCAATAGTCCTTCTCAGTTTTTGCCTTTTTTATCAGCAAATTGATGTACGTAAAGGCACTCACATCATCCTCATCGAATTTCCTAATAGCACTGTCTAATTCTGTATAGGTATTTTCAATGGAAAGTGCTGGTTCTTGTGCGTATTGAAACAAACTCAAAAAAATCGTAATTAGATAGAGTTTGGCTTTCATTTTTGGTAAAACATTGTTTGGGTTGAGGGTAAATTTACGTATTTTCTTTTGGATTCAACAGGAAATGTATTGAAAATTACTTTTTATGCAATTTTTTCGCTATGCCTCTATAGTAAAGACTTATCAATGAAATTTATATAGGAAAATTTTAAAATTTTCCCATTCCTTTTATCATATTTACCCAACAAGTGTTTGCATACCCCATAATTCTCTGCGATGTTTGTCCTAAGAAAAATCAGAAAAAATTTCTTGTTGCAACAGATTTTTTGGAAATGAGATTTAAAAATTTCGAACATCAAACGAAAACGAAATAAAGTCAAATTGTCAAAAAACAAAAACATGAAACAATACATTTTTATAGGCATTTTTATCGCATTGTTAGAATTAATAGTTGGATTTAGTTCTTTAAATTCAGAAAATATCATAGGTGAATCGAGCAGCATATACACAAAAATAGGGGATAATTCTGAAAATGATTCCAAGGATAATGATAAAGATGATGATAGCAGAAATTTAAACACCAAACCAAGAGGAAATCAACAACCTTACGGAATAAAAGGAAAAAAATAAAACTTACAAAGCATGAATTTGTCTTTTGATCATACTACAAAGAAGAGAAACGACCGAAATCTATTGTACAAGCGCGCAGAAAATAGATTTGTACACTCGAAAAGCAAAGTGGTGAAAGGAAGAAGCTGATGTCTGAAAGAAAGCAATTTATAAAAAATCAAAACGTTGAACAATTGAAAAGTTTAATTAAAACAAACAACGTAATAACTGTTAAAAACACAAACATGAGAAATTTTATTTTTTGCTTAATAGCTATCCTATTTTTAGGAACAGGGGTTTATGGGCAGAGTATTGGAGAGCAACATAATATATTAGTAAGAGATGTTATGAAAGAAGCTAATTTTTCAGGATCAGAATCGCAAGAATATAAAAGAAATGTTGTAATCAGAATTATAAAAGAAAAATTTGGAATGAATCAATATGAAGTCATTGATTTAGCTTCTAAATTTAATGATCCATATTTGATATTAAGCACGGTTGAAAAAGATTATTCCAAAAAATTGATTAGTGAAGTAAGAAAGGATGTTAACTTTCTTTTAACAAATCCAACTCCAAAGCAAGTAAACTCATATTTCGATGATAGAATGAAAAACAGTATATTAGATAAAGCCGAATTGGTGATTTATTTGGATTTAGTCTCAATTGCAAAAAGCTCTACAACTCTTTGGAATTCTTCGGAAGGTATAGATTATGCAAATATTCTTGTTCAAAATTCAACACTGAAAAATGAACCTGGGGCTATTGCTGCAGCATGTGATATGACGGGGGCACTTTTTGGAAGTTTAGGAGGACCTATCTTTGCATTAGCAAGTGCTGGAACCGCATCTGTATGTAGTCTATTGAATTCACTTAAATAAAAATTAATCGGCATCTCAAAATTTTTTGAGATGCCTCAAAATTGCAATTATGAAAATAACAAAAATAGTTAGTTATCAATTAAAAGACTTAAATCAAAGCCTGATTAATTCTTTAGAAATTCTTGGCTGGGAATATGATCTTTTTGAAAAACAAATAAATGTAAATTTTGATTTAAATGCTTACTCCTGGGGTTCTACATTAGAAATAGAATTAGTCAACGAACAAACATTGAAATTAGTTTACAAAACAAATTTTCCACTTCAAATTTATGATTGGGGAGATAGTAATAGAAAAATTCGAAAGCTAATGACAGAGTTGAAGAGATTTGAAGTATTAGAAAGATTAGATTAAAAATATAAATTATGAAGACAATTAAAAACAATGTAGTAATGATTCTTTTAATCATTTTTCCATTAAGCGTATCTGCCCAACAAAATTTTTCTATTGGCGGAAGTGGAGGATTGTTAAGTGTTGATAAACAATCAGCTTGGAACGCAAACCTTTTTGCCGGCTATCACATAAGTGAAACCATAACGGTAGGTTTGGACTTGATGCAAAGTAAATAAAATAATGATCTGAAACTAACGGCATACTCCATTTATGGAGAAGCAGGCAATAACAAATAGGGTTTTATCAAACGCGAAGAAGATAAAAATCTTATATACATTTCGTGGTTACTAGGCTTGGGAATGATGCAACAAAAAATAGGAGATTTTGATGAAAGCGATTTTACATTTAATGCAGGAGTAAAGTTAAACGTTGATTTTGGCAGCAATTTTTTATTTGGATATAAAGGAAACATTTATTTATTTGACAAAGAAAATGCAATTCAAAACAATTAATTTTTGGCATACAGATTTTAAGATTAGAAATCAATTTTGAATGTTTGTTTTCTATTAACAATGATAATATCCTTCGCCCAATCCGAAAAACTCACCGCCGAAATTTCATAGGGCAACAGAGGAAGTTGTATTGGCGCGGGCATTGGCTCTAATGTGGATATATCTAGCGCGCAAAACTTTGCAAAAAATAACAACTTTAAATTTGCGCTACAAGGCATCAACGAAAATATGATCCTTTTAGAGATAAATGCAACGCAGTTGAGCCAGGAAGAACAAGAATCCATTACAGGAAAATCACTCGCCCTAATGGATATCTATGGTACAAACTAATATTAGTAAAATGGAATGGTTTAGAAAAAATATATTAATTATAAAAATCATTGTGCTCATCTTGTTGGTGGCAACATTCGTTTATTTTTATCCTATTTATCATCCATTGTGGTACATGGTATTTATACCCGTTTTAATAGGGTTTTTACTTTGTTCGTTGATATATGAAAATATGCTCAATGAACTTTAAAGATCACTCAGCATGACAAATGAGTTACGATCACTTAAATTTCTTGCAGATTTATTCCGCCATAGTTTCCACTACTCATCATTAGGAAAACAGCATTTTGTCTATTCAAATTCGAAATAAATGCTTGCAAATTTTCAGTCGCGGTAAAAACATGAATGGATTCGTCTCCAAAGGCTTGTTGTATGAATTCTGGCGGAATGGGTTGGCGGCGTTTGATCTGAAGTGCCTCCGAAGAATAATACACGATTTTAATATCTGCTGGACTCAATGAATTTTTGTACTGATTCAAAAACTCTGAATTCAAGGAAGAATAGGTATGTAACTCTAGACATGCAATCAAATTAGCATTAGGAAATTGTTCTCTTACTGCAGCTGTGGTAGAGGATACTTTGCTAGGTGAGTGTGCATAATCCTTATAAACGATGTAGTCTTTTTCGCGTTTCACAGATTCTAGCCTTTTGGAAGCACCTTTGAATGTGGAAATGGCTTCATAAAATTCTTCGTCCATTATCCGAAGTTGATTACAAATCAATCTTGCTCCTTCTAAATTCAAAAGATTATGTTTTCCAAAAATCTGTAATGGCAGCGGGCCATCTGTTGTTTGTAAATAGGTAATTCCGTCTTTTATAACATGCTCTGGTGTTTTGTAAGGAAGTTTTCGGATTTGATTGGACGAATTTAAAATCACTTTTACCACCTCTGTATCTTCTTGATTATAAATAATTACACCTCCTTTTACAATACTATCCACAAAAAGGCGAAACTGTTCTATATAGTTTTCAAAAGTGGGAAAAACATTGATATGATCCCATGCAATGCCGCTCAATAATGCTATATTGGGTTTGTACAGTAAAAATTTGGGTCGGGGATCCAGCGTAGAAGATAGGTATTCATCTCCCTCCATAATCATAAAATCGCTGTCTTGTGAGAGTTTTACCATCACATCAAAGCCTTCTAATTGCGCTCCCACCATATAATCTTCTTCTCTGCCATGAAAGTGCAACACATGTAAAATCATGCTGGTAATACTGGTTTTGCCATGAGAACCTCCAATCACAACTCGGGTTTTTTCTTTAGACTGTTCATAAAGATATTCTGGGTAAGAAAAGATCTTGAGCCCGAGTTCCTGTGCTTTCAACATTTCTGGATTGTCTGCGTGGGCATGCATTCCCAGAATAACAGCATCTAAATCTGCCGTTATTTTTTCGGTAAACCAGCCGGTTTCGGCAGGCAAAAGTCCATGGGATGCCAATCGGGATTTTGAAGGTTCAAAAATGGCGTCGTCTGATCCTGTAACTTTGTAACCCTTTAAATGTAAGGCTATTGCAAGATTATGCATAGCACTTCCTCCTATGGCAATAAAATGAACTTTCATAAATTTTTGTATAAAACTCCACAAAAATAGGAGTTTAAGGCTGAATTATATAAAATTAGTCGCAAATCCTTTGAATTTCGGTTTTTGGAAAATATTTTTTCAAATCATCCAACTTTATGCATTCTAAGCATTTCTATATGGGGTAAATTGTCTTCTAAGTAAACATCAGAAACTTTTTCAAATCCAAAAGATTCATAAAATTTCTGCAGATACAATTGACCCGAAATACGACATTCAACCGTATTGAAAAGATTTCTCATAGCCTCCAAAGCCAATTCTACCATCAATTTTCCGTATCCCTCATTTCGAACTCGAGCCGCCGTAACTACCCTGCCCAAACATGGTTCTACATAACTCACGCCCGCAGGAATCATTCTGCAATAGGCCACAATTTCGTCATTTAAAGTGCCAAATAAATGAAAACTTACATAATCTTTGCGGTCACAATCTTGATAGGCTGCGTTTTGCTCAATTACAAAAACTTCAATTCTCAAGCGTACGATTTCATATAGTTCTTGTACAGATAATTCTTCAAAAGTTTTGAAATGCCAGACAATCATGAGATAAAAATAGGAATTAATTCTTTAAAATTGGGATTTTAGTTTTTTCAATAAATTTTATTTCACCATTTCTTTAAAATTACACTACGGTAATTCTCAAACAAAGAGGGCTGATTGAAAATCTGTTGAAAATTCTCTTGAATGTAGGGAACATCCTTGATTCGTCTGTCCTTGGTAAGTACAAGCACATCCGGATTTTCTTGGATAAACTGTTTTAAATTTTCTTCACCATGAATTTCTATGAAAGTTTGCTGATAATTGAAATTGAATGCAGGGTCATAACTTTCATAAACTACAATTTCATTATTTTTCATGATTTCAGACGCTTGAATCACAGGTTCTGCTTGGGACAGTGTGGGATAAATAAAATAAAAAATAAAAATTCCTATCAATATCCACAAAATTCCCATACTCCAAATCAATTCAGATACTTTTTCTTGAATATAAAATTTTCTGATAAACAAAATTCCAGGAAAAACAAGTAATGTTGCTATCATAGTCAATATCAATTGATTAGAGTTTACAACCGGATGTTCAAACAAGTTAAAAACCGCAATAGGAATTGCAAAACTTACCAATACAATCAACATAATTGAAACTAAATTCCACCAACGCAACAAGGTTTTATAGGTCATTATTTCTTCGAAATATCCAGCCGTTAATATCGCCAAAAATGGAATTGCTGGCAAAGTATAATTGGGAAGTCGGGTAGAGGAAATACTGAAAAATAACAATACAACCACTAAAATTATCATAGAAAAAGCAGTCAAATCACTACGTTTAAAAAACTTCCAACCGTGAATTATGGCTTGCAGGAAAAAACTACCAAACGGGAAAAAACCCAAAATCACATACGCCCAAGTAATTAGAAAAATTCCGCCATGCCCTTCCATTTCACTACCAAAACGCTGAAAATTATGCTGAACAAAAAAACCTTGCGTAAATGCGGCATCGCTTGTAAAATGCATCCAAATAAACCAAGGTGCCGCCACCAATAATATCAACAATCCGCCCCAAATCGGCGCGTATTTCATCATTTTTTTATATGATAATTCTTTTTTAAACCCCAAAAATAGTAAACCAATCAATCCAGTCAATACTATTGCAAGAGGTCCCTTTGCCAAGGTAGCAAAGCCAACACATAGGTAGAATAATAACAAATTCATACGCTTTTTTTGACCCTGCTCTTGGCTAGACTTGAAAAAAAACAGCCAAGCACTACACAAAAACACAAGTAAATAAGGGTCTGGAACGGCCAAATGAAATTCTTGTACCCAAAAAAAAGCACTTAATAACATAAAAACACTCAGCCGTGCAAGATTCAAACTTGCATAATTTCGTAGAAATTGATAAAAAAAAGCCATGAACCCGGCACCTAATAATGAGCCAAAAAAACGCGCGCCCAACTCATTTATCCCAAAAATAAAATAACCCAATTGCATAAAAACATAATGCAAAGGCGGCTTATCGCTACGTAAAATTTCATTAAAAGTAGGATAAAAAGAATGACCCAGAAACATCTCACGAGCAGCTGCTGCATTCTTGGCCTCATCGAGAATTGTGATGGGGTAAAGCCAAATCCCGGAAATCATTAAAAAAAACGCAGCGACAAAAACAAAAATTATTTCTTTTTGCGAATTTCTTAGAATATCCATAAATGGGTATATTTGCACTTAATATTTCTCCTGCTAAAGTACAATTTTTCGCTGATGAATACAGACAAAAATAAATTTTTATCTATCGTAATACCTGTGTTCAACGAACAAGATAATGTACAGCTTTTGTCTGAAAAAGTAAAAGATGCACTTGTCAATTTCGATTATGAACTGATCTTAATCGATGATGGTTCTACAGATCAAACCGTGAATAGAACCCGAGGCATCAACGACCCCAAACTTATTCTCATAGAATTGAAACGAAATTATGGACAAAGTCTGGCACTGGCAGCAGGTATTGACTACGCTTCTGGTGATTACATCATCACCCTAGACGGTGATTTGCAAAACGACCCATTGGATATTCCTATGATGATAGAAACTTTGGAAAATGGTGATTATGATGTAGTTACAGGTATTAGGCAAAAACGTAAAGATAATTTTGTGCGTACCATTCCATCCAAAATCGCCAATTATATGGTGCGCAAAGCTACCAAAATGGACATCAAAGACAATGGTTGCGCATTAAAAGTGTTTACCAAAGAAACCGCCAAAGACCTCAATCTATACGGCGAAATGCACAGATTCATCAACCTATTGGCTTATCTGAACGGAGCAAGAATTGCGCAAGTTCCCGTAAGGCATCATGCAAGACAATTCGGAAAATCAAAATATGGATTAGGGCGTACATTCAAGGTAATCAATGATTTAACGCTGATTATCTTTATGAGAAAATACATGCAGAGGCCCATTCATCTTTTTGGCAATACGGGATTAATCGCACTCATTTTAGGCGGAGCCTGTCTATTGTGGCTGGGAATAGAAAAGTTTATTTTTGGCGAAGAAATTGGAACACGACCCTTGCTTATCGTTGGTGTAATGCTGTTTCTCGCTGGTGTTCAATTGATTACAATGGGCATTGTAGTAGATTTATTGATGAGAACCTATTACGAATCCCAATCATTAAGACCTTACCGAATCAGAAAAATTACCAAAGGTGAAAAAATCCTGGCGTAAACACTTTTTCACACTACTCAAAATCCTAATTAGCTTGGGACTTTTGTATTTTGTTTACACCAAAATCGACTGGCAATTGCTCAAAAATGAATGGAAATTATCCAATAAATTTTATTTATTCTTAGCCTTTATTTCCTTTATCATTTCGCAAATTTTCTCTGTTTTACGAGTAGATTTTTATTTCAAAAAAGCCGGTGTTCATATGAGTTTTGCCAACAATGCACGCCTATATTTGTTGGGCATGTTCTACAACTTTTTCATACCTGGCGGCATCGGCGGGGACGCCTACAAAGTAATCGCCCTCAATCGACACTACGACCAATCGGTAAAAACACTTACAACCGCCGTTTTTTTCGACCGATTTATCGGTTTATGTGCCATTTTTATCCTCATTTGTCTCGGAATTGTATTTATTCCTATAGATATACCCTTGTGGATCAAGGTATTATTTTTTTCAACAGGAATCATAGGAGCACTCATAGGTCCAGCCATTTTAGGCCGAATTTTCACCAAATTCAAAGAAGCATTTTATCCCACACTACTCATTTCATTTATCATTCAACTCTTTCAAATCGGCACGATAGTACTTGCGCTTTTGGCAACACATCCAGATCATAATATCATGGTTTATGTACTTATTTTTCTGGTTTCCAGCGTCTTATCAATCGTATCCTTTGCTGGAATCGGCATTCGCGAAACTGTTTTTTATTATGCAGCTCAGTATCTCAATTTCAACCCCGATATCTCTGCCGGAATCGCATTGATTTTCTCTGTAATCACGCTCATTACCTCTCTTTTTGGCGCTATTTATCTCTTTAGAAAAATTAAATTTTAATGGGTTTTGGGCGATTCCCATCTTGTCAAAGCCCTTACAATTTCTACATTTCCAAATTACATCAACCCATGGCTTTGACAAGATGGGATCAGGCTTTCCGTTTCTATCTTTGCCAAAATTTTCTGTACAATTTCATTTCACGCAAAACAACTATTTCTCCTTCCTATCCTATACCCTAACAAGTTTGGCAAAGGATATCCACTACAATCCTTATCGCGCACCGGCCCACAATCTTGCAAAAATATTAATTCTCCAATCACATTCGATTTCCTCCTTCAAAATACTTTGCTTTCAGCATTTCAACAGAAAAGTAACCAATGAACTCAATTCATTTCTTATATTTAAACCCAATAAAAACCCACCTATGAAATTTATATCAATTATCTTTCTCATTGTATCGGTTGTAACCTCTTGTACATCACCCAATTCTACGGCTCGGGATTTTCTTGTCGCATTAAATCAAAAACAGTTTGAAACCGCCACAGATTTGGTAACAGAGGCTTCCAAACCAATTCTGTACGAACTCATACATCAAGAAACACAAGAAATGCCAGAAGTACAAATTAAAATAGAAAACTGTGCCGCAGCAGAAGAAAATGATAAACATGTAATTTGTCTATATTCCATTAACAATCAAGGAGAAAGGTTTGAGAAAAGAATTCACCTCATCAAAGAAAATAACCAATGGAAAATAGATTTAACGCAAAAAGTGAATTAAAAAAGTGGCCATGAAAATTATTTCGCTGGTTCCATCCATCACAGAATTATTATTTGATTTAGGCTTGAAAAATCAAATTATCGGCAGAACCAAATTCTGTATTCACCCAAAAGATGAAGTACATGAAATTCCACAATTGGGTGGCACCAAAAATTTGCATATCGATAAAATCATTCAGGCCAATGCCGATGTAATTATTGCCAATAAAGAAGAAAATCTGAAATCAGAAGTCGAGCATTTACAACAACATACAGAAGTGATGATTACAGACGTAGAAAATCTAGAACAAAACAATCAAATGATTCTGGATATTGGTAAAAAAACCAAAACTGAAGAAAAAGCGGTAAAAATCGTTAAGGAAATTCAACATGAATTCTTTAAACTTCAAAATTTTACGCAACATCCAAAAGTTTTATATCTCATTTGGAAAAATCCCTATATGAGTGTAGGTAAATCAACTTTTATAGATGATATGCTGCAGCATAGCGGTTTTGACAATGTGTGTAAACATCTTGAGCGTTATCCACAAATCACCGAAAATGACAATTTAACACCAGATTTTGTATTTCTATCTTCAGAGCCATATCCATTTAGCCCAAAACATATACCGGAGGTTCAAAATTCTTTTCCCAACGCAAAATATATCTTGGTAGATGGAGAAATGTTTTCCTGGTACGGCAGCAGAATGCGTTTAGCACCAAAATATTTTCTAAACCTTCGGGCACAAATTTTATAATATCTAAAGAATTATTTCAAAATAATAAGCTTATAAATTGGCCAAAGCTGGATTTGCAGCACGTTTACGGTCTGATTCTGTGAGCAAAACTTTTCGCAATCGAAGTGATTGCGGTGTGACTTCTACATATTCATCCTTTTGAATATACTCCAAAGCTTCTTCTAATGAGAATTTTTTGGCTGGAGCAATTCGCATTTTATCATCTGCACCTGCAGAACGGATATTGGTTAATTTTTTGGTTTTGGTTACATTGATCACCATGTCTTCTGCACGCGTATTTTCGCCAATCACCTGTCCTTCATAAATTTTTTCTCCAGGATGAATAAAAAACGTACCTCGATCCTGCAATTTATCCAGTGAATAAGGGATAGCATCACCAGTTTCCATAGAAATCAGCGAACCGTTTTGTCTTCCAGCAATATCACCTTTCATAGGTTGGTATTCCTTGAATCTGTGCGCCATAATCGCCTCTCCTGCCGTAGCCGTCAAGATTTGATTTCTGAGTCCAATGATACCTCTCGACGGAATCAAAAACTCACAAATCATACGATCACCACGGGTTTCCATGCTCAACAATTCCCCTTTTCTCAAAGTAACAAACTCCACAGCTTTTCCACTCAAATTTTCTGGCAAGTCGATGGTGAGCTCTTCAATGGGCTCACATTTCACTCCGTCAATTTCTTTTATAATTACTTGTGGCTGACCGATTTGTAATTCATAGCCTTCGCGCCTCATGGTTTCTATCAAAACCGCTAAATGCATTACACCACGGCCAAAAACCGTGAATTTATCTGCAGAATTAGTGTATTCTAAGTGCATGGCTAGATTTTTTTCCAATTCTTTTTCAAGTCTTTCCTTGATATGTCGAGAAGTAACGAATTTTCCTTCTTTTCCAAAAAACGGAGAATCATTAATGGTAAACAACATACTCATCGTAGGTTCATCTATGGCAATCGTAGGTAAGGCTTCTGGATTTTCTGAATCGGCAATGGTATCACCAATTTCAAAACCTTCTAGACCTACAATAGCACATATATCACCAGCTTCTACTTGTGATACTTTGGCACGGCCCAATCCAGAAAAAACATGTAATTCTTTAATTCTAGATTTGATCACGCTGCCGTCGCTTTTCAATAAGCTCACGGGCATATTTTCTTTTAAAATCCCTCGTTGTAGTCTTCCAATTGCAATTCGACCTGTAAAACTAGAAAAGTCCAAAGAAGTAATCAACATTTGCGCACTCCCTTCCTTATCTACTTTAGGCGCAGGTACGTGTTCAATCACCATATCCAGAAGTGGCTCTATCGAATCTGTAGGCTGTTTCCAATCTACGCTCATCCAATTTTGTTTGGCAGAACCATACACAACAGGAAAATCGAGTTGCCATTCTTCTGCGCCCAATTCAAACATCAAATCAAATACTTTTTCATACACCTCGTCTGGCGTACAATTTTCTTTATCGACCTTATTAATTACAACTATGGGTTTTTTGCCCAGAGAAATAGCTTTTCCTAGTACAAAACGTGTTTGAGGCATAGGACCTTCAAAAGCATCAACTAATAGCAAAACACCATCTGCCATATTGAGAACACGCTCTACCTCGCCACCAAAGTCGGCGTGGCCAGGCGTGTCTATCACATTGATTTTGTGATTTTTATAATTTACAGAAACGTTTTTGGAAACAATGGTGATACCACGTTCGCGTTCCTGGTCGTTGTTGTCGAGAATTAATTCTCCGCTTTTTTCGTTGTCTCGAAATGTAGCACAGTGATGCAGAATTTTATCTACTAAAGTGGTTTTTCCGTGGTCAACGTGAGCTATAATCGCAATATTTCTGATGTTTTGCATAGGTGCATTTTTGGCGGTGCAAAAGTACGTAGAAAAATTGAGAATTCAGTTACCTCAATGTAAACAGGATTTTATAAGTGTTTTTTTAACTAAATGGAATGATATTTCCTTTTAATTCACAGATAAGATACAGTTGTTAAAATCGTTTTAAAAATATGATTCAAAGACTTGTTATACTGAGTGATTTTTAAAATTCATTAAGCGCAGCGAAAAGAAATTTAAAAGATTGTTTCGAAGCATGATTAAACCACTTAACTTTTGTCCCCTAAAAAGTACACCCCTCTGCCCCCTCAAGGGAGGAGTCCGTTGCGTCTAATATTTTTTCCAATACTTTTATAGTAACAGCTTTTCGTTTTATTCGATACAAATTTTCATTTTAAAGTTGCTAGGCTTTATTTAAAACTGAAAATTCAATCAGGGGGACAGAAGAAGCACAAATCAATTAGGATGACAAAATAACAATTATCTTCTTTAATTCAGTTTTACTTTACCAAAATCTTGGTTTTCAATGTTTCTCCTTTCAAAAAATACAGACCTTTTGACAGTTGCGATTTCAAAGAATTCTGCCCGTTTTTTACTTGTAATTGTTGAAGTAATTTACCATTTATATCATATATTCCAATGTTTTCTTCTTTTTGTAATCCATTGATATATATATGATTGTTGTTCATATGAAATTGAACTTGAGGTTGAATATTAATCGATTCAATTCCCATACTTTCATTGGCAAATAACCACTGATAAGCCGCGGCAAATTCACCCCGCCAATAAGCCTCGTTATGCCCGCCATAGTTATCGATTTTGATCAATGAATTTTCATTGCTGAGTCCCAGGCTTTCTAAATTGTTTTGAATGGCATTGATATTTGTTTCTAATGTTGCAGATTCGTTGGCGCTTCCTACAAAATATATACGCATATCGCTCAAATCTGCAGTACTACTACTTATATATTGGGTTAAATCCTCTAAAGCGAACCAATAGGATGGGCTGAACGCACCGATTTTGTCGAATGTATCCGATGCATAAATGCCTGCATAGGTAGAAATCAATCCACCCATAGAACTTCCAATCATTGCCGTAAAATTAGCTTGAGCTAAGGTTCTATAATGCGTGTCAACATAAGGCTTGAGTGTTTCTACAATAAATTGAACAAAAGCCTGGCCTTCACCGCCTCCATACTCTGGATTGTTCCATGGCGAATATTCGTTAATTCGCTGGTTTTGCCCATTTTCTATTCCGATTACAATAGCACCATAATCGCCTTGTTCGAAAAGAGAATTTAGCGTTTCGTCCACTTCCCATTCGCCAGCAAATGCCGTTTGGTTGTCAAAAAGATTCTGACCATCGTGCATATAAATTACCGGATAATTCTTGGCAGAAGTTTCATAATCGGGTGGAAGATAGAGCCAAATTTTACGACTTCGGTCTAATTGAGGCATATAAAACGCCTCATCCATAATTGAAACATTCCATGCGGCTGTGCTTTGGGAAGTTCCGCCCAAATCCTCCCAAGAAAGAATTTGAAGCTCAATGGTTTGGGCCTGACCCGTAAAAGTAAAAGTTCGGTTGTCGATATAGCCACCGTTTTCGTTTCCTTCTACCGATGCCCAGTTTCCACGAGTGAATTTGAACTCTGCCGTGCCTGTTCCCTCAGGAATGGTAATGGTCCAAGTTCCATTATTTTCGGTAAGTGTAAAATTAGGATCGCCCGGATTCCAACTGTTGAAACTGCCCGCTGCATAAATAGTGGCTCCCTCTGGAGTATTGGAAGGAATAGAAGTTATTTGCAAAGTAACCTGGGCTTGTAAAAGACTGAAAACGCCAGCAAGTATAAAGAAAAATGGTTTCATGATATATTTTAATTAAAGTTGATTAAAATGAAATATTAAAAATATTATTAAATAAATCATTGTATTTTAATGAATAATAAATTAATTTATTAAAAACCCAATCCCATAAATTGGGCTATGGTTTCATAATTAATAATACAAATGTAACCTATTAAACCCATCACAACCGTATAAGGTAATGCCATGATTACCATACGAATATAGGAAAGTTTAATAAGCGGTGCCAACGAAGAGGTAAGCAAAAACAAAAAGGCTGCTTGTCCGTTGGGAGTTGCTACGCTGGGTAGATTTGTACCAGTATTGATGGCTACAGCAAGAATATCAAGATGATCTTTGGTGATATTTCCAGATTTATAAGCTTCAAAAACTTCATTTATATACACTGTTGCCACAAAGACATTGTCACTGATCATAGAAAGCAAACCATTGGCTATGTAAAACATACCTGGTTGCTGATCAAAAGGCATTTCCAAAACCCAATTGATAATAGGAGTGAAGAGATGCTGATCATGAATCATGGCTACAACCACAAAAAACACGACAATAAGTGCGGTAAAAGGTAAGGCTTCTTCAAAAGCTGGCCCTATCCCGTGCTCTTCTGTAATTCCCATGAAAGCCGTTTGAAAAATTATAATTCCTAGCCCAACCAAACCTACGGGTGCAATATGTGTTGCAAGTCCAATAATGAGAAATACGGCAGCAATAGCCTGTATGATAAGGCCGTATTTGGCCTTTGGAGTGCGTAATCGGTCTTCTTCCTCTACATATCCTTCTATAATTTTTCGGGCATCTGGCGAAAGTTTTTCACCATACCCGAATAATTTTAATTTTTCCAGTAAAATGGTGGTTATGATTCCACAAACGAGTACAGGCAGTGATACGGGAGCCATTCGAACGAAAAATTCAATAAAATTAAGCCCCATTTTTTCTCCAATCAATAAATTTTGTGGCTCGCCGACCAAGGTGGTAACTCCACCCAAAGCCGTTCCTACAACGCCATGCATCATGAGTGAACGCAGAAAAGCACGGAACTTTTCTAGCGCCTCACCGCCTAATTGTCTTCTATCTGCAATTCCACTTGCATCGTAATCTGATTCTCCTGATTGAATTTTATGATAAACGCCATAAAACCCTACTGCTACGCTTATCAAAACTGCTGTTACCGTAAGTGCATCCAAAAATGCCGATAAAAATGCTGCAAGTAAGGTAAAAATCAAGGATAAAATCAATTTGGATCTTACCTTGATAAAAACCTTGCTAAAAATATACATGAGCAGTGGTTTCATAAAGAAAATTCCCGCAACCATGAACATCAATAACAAAATTACTTCTAAATTGGCCGAAACCTCATTAAAAGCGTTTTGAGGTGTCGTAAGTCGTAATGCTAAAATTTGAATGGTAAGCAAGCCTCCAGACTGTAAGGGGTAGCAATTGAGCGCCATGGCCAATGTGAAAATGAACTCAGCAATAAAAAGCCATGACAATATTGACATGGCAGCTTGCTTGTCCATGAACATGGGAAGCATAAAATATAAAAGAAAATTAAATACAATAAAGCCAATGATGGTAAATTTGTACCAAAGTGGGCTTTTCCCTAGAAAGTTACTTAACATGTGTATAAAATTAAAGCATGCAAGTTAGCAAAACATTTAAATCAATTTTGATTTTATCACATGACATTTCACCTTTATTTGTAAATGATTCCAGAGGATGAATTACGTTGCGCGCCTGTAACAGATTTCAAAATATTGATTTGTTTTTCGAGGCGTAAAAATCCCAAAAGTGCAAAAATCAAGGCTTCCTTAAATTCAAGTATTTCATCATCGGCAATGATGATTTTTTTATCGGTACGTTTGGTAATTTCAGCCATTAAAAATTCATTTTTTGCGCCACCTCCGGTGAAATAATTTGTTGCTGTTTGATGCTTGTTGATGCAATGGGCTATTTGTTCTGCTGCGTGCACAGTACAAGTCGCAATTTTATCTTCGATATTAATTTTAGACTTATTTAAAAGAGGAAAAAAATGTAAATCTACCCATTCTCGTCCCAGGGATTTGGGTGGTAATAAATCGTAAAATTCGAGTTGATTGAGTTGATGTATTAATTCATTGTCCACCTTTGCGCTGGCGGCAATTTCTCCATTTCTATCAAATTCTTTTCCGGTTATTTGCGCCAAATGATTCAAAACAAAATTCACCGGACAAATGTCAAAAGCAATTCTGCGGTTTTTCTCTTGAAACGAAATATTAGCAAATCCACCCAAATTGATACATGCATCATAATGAGCAAACAATAATTGATCGCCTATAGGAACCAACGGAGCTCCCTGCCCGCCCAAGGCAACATCCTGCGCACGAAAATCACAAATTACCATGAGTTGAGTTGATGCCTGTATATGGGCACCATGACCAATTTGCAGTGTATATCCCGATGCTGGATCGTGTAAAATAGTGTGACCGTGACTCGAGATTAAATCTATATTTTCTAGATTAAAATCTTTTCTGAATTCATTGATTTTTTGACCTAGAAAATTGCCATAAGCCGCATCTAGAGCGCACAATTTTGCAGGTGATAATTCATGTGCTTTGCGCAAGGCAGATTTCCATTCGTTCAAATAGGGATACGCCTTGGCGGCAATTATGGCATATTGAATTTGACTTTTTTGCTGCCAAAAGTCCACACAAACCAAATCTATAGCATCAAGTGAAGTTCCTGACATCACGCCAATCACTCTTTTCGTTTTGTTGTTTGTATTCATTTAAAATCTGTAATCATCATGATTAAATCTATTTTTTGGATGGTTGGGAAAGGATTTTTAATTATAAAACTGTTAATTTTCTTCAATTTTTTCTTTGGCATGAATTAATCTTGTCATTTTGATACCAAGGTCCAAAAAAACGATTTTTGCATTGGCATTACGCTCTATATGCATAGACGCAAGATTGATTTCATGTAAAATTTCTTCAATATTTGCACTGTGAATGAATTTCACAAAACCCGGCCATTTAAAATTTTCAGATTTAATTTGATTAAATACCAAATCATCTAATCCGTAATTTTGCATAAGTGCCTGTCGAAAAATATCTATGCAAAAACTCAAAAACTTTTTTTGCTGCTCACGGTTGTTCCATCCAGCAATTTGTTGAGACCACTGAAAAATTTCTTGTAAAGCAGATACATCTTTTTTGGCTTTGAAAGCCGCTCGCACCCATTGTATGAACAATTCCTCGAAAACCTCTGATTTAAAAAGTAAATTTTCTAAACCCAACGAAACATCACCTTTTGCATTTTTGGCTGCTTGTGCTGCTAGATTCGACTCAGCATCAAATTGCTGAATTAGAATTTCTTCTACCTCTAGACGTCCCAATCTTGGCACTTTTATGAGCTGGCAACGTGAAAGAATAGTAGATAATAATTTTTCTGGACTTTCCGAAATCAACAAAAAAACCGTCTTTTGTGGAGGTTCTTCCAGTACTTTCAAAAGTTTATTGGCCGCATCTGCGTTCATAGTTTCGGGTAGCCAAATCATCATGATTTTATATCCACCTTCATAGCTACGCAAACTCAGCGTTTTCAGAATTTCTTTGGCCTGTGCAACATTTATGATGCCTTGTTTTTTTTCTCCGCCGATAAACTGCATCCAATCAAAACCGTCTCCATACGGATTTTCGCTCACAAATTTGCTCCAATAATTTCTGAAATCTGCCGAAACTGGATCTTTTTTTACCTCTTCTGTAGTTGCAACTGGATACACAAAATTCAAATCTGCATGCTGCAGACTTCTTACTTTATGTGCGCAATTTTCATTACCACCTTGGCATAACAATTTCTCGGCATACCACAATGCCAAAGGAAGAGTCCCATATCCACATTTTCCATGAAAAATGAGCGCATGACTTATTTTGCCTGTTGAAATGGCTTGGAGAAGTTGGGTTTGTAATGCTGTATGTAAATTCACCAAATTTGAATTTATCTAAAAGATTTGCTCAAATATAATTAAAATTTTGATGCTTTCTCCTTCACAAAATTCCATTCGTCTGCAAAAAACTTACTTACAGCTTCAACTTCTTGCGCCGAAATTAATTCTTCTTTAGGAAACAAAAATTCAGGTAAAATTTTACTTGAATATAAAATACTATACCTTATTATATTGGCATATAAATTATATAAAAAACCTTTGGGCTTTCGATGGACTTCTAGTTTTTTTTGAAATTGAATTTTAGAACTTAATTTTCTTACCAATTTCAAGGCATTTTCATCGTATGAAACATGTGAAGGCGTTAAATTAAAAGTTTGAAATTCAAGCGGAATATCTAGGTATTTTCCAATTTTGTTCAGAAATTGATGTGGATTTTTTTTTAAATCATCGTAAATCAAAATTAATGGAGGCTGTTCAAAATGTTTTTCGAGCAATTGAATATAGCGAGAATAAGAAAAATCCTGAATTTTGAAATGGCCTTTATCACCTTGAATATCAATGAATTCTGTAAATGAAAAATGATGTCCATTTTTTACAAATCGCTTGTAATTGGATACAGCCCAACTCCCGGGTTCACGAAAAACAATAATAGGAAATGCAGCAGGATAAGCCTTGGAAAATGAAATAATTTCTCTTTCAAATTGTTGATCAAATTCTCTTGAAATCAGTATTTTATCGGCTGTAATTCCCGGAATTACATCCAATGCACGTCTATATTTCTTTGTAGGCAAATAGTAAATATGGCCAAGTTTGGGAAAAATCTGTTGCTGCAGAAAAGTAGAGCCTGTTTTGCTGAGTCCCGTATGGAAAAATATTTGTGACATGAAATTATTTTCTCATTTCAAAAAAAGTGTTGATTAATCCATTGGTCGAACTATCGTGAGAATGAATTTTTTGAGCTTTTTGTAATTCTGGTAATATATTGCTTGCCAGTTGTTTACCCAATTCTACGCCCCATTGATCAAAGCTGAAAATATTCCAAATAACACCTTGAACAAAGATTTTATGTTCGTACATAGCAATAAGACTTCCCAGTACTTTTGGCGTTAATTTTTGGTACAAAAATGAATTGGTAGGAATATTACCGTTAAATACTTTGAAAACCGTGAGAAAGTCTATTTCTTCCTGAGATTTTCCTTGATTTTGTAATTCAGAAATGACCTCCTTTTCATCTTTACCAAATGCCAATGCTTCGGTTTGTGCAAAATAATTTGCCAGTAATTTGAGATGGTGATCGCTCAAAGGATTATGTGTTTCTGCGCCAGCAAAAAAATCGGCAGGAATCAATTTTGTTCCTTGATGTATTAATTGATAAAAAGCATGTTGACCATTGGTACCCGGCTCGCCCCAGATGATAGGACCCGTTTGATAATCAACTGATTTTCCATTTCTGTCGGTAGATTTCCCATTGGATTCCATATCTGCTTGCTGTAAATAGGCTGCAAATCTGTGTAAATATTGCTCATAAGGTAAAATTGCGTGAGATTCGGCACCAAAAAAATTATTGTACCAAATACCCAATAAAGCCATAATCACGGGAATATTATCTTCAAATGCTGCTTGTCTGAAATGATTATCCATTTCGTACGCACCTTGTAAAAGTTCCTCAAAATTATCATAACCCACAGCAAGACTAATGCTTAGCCCTATTGCGCTCCACAAAGAGTATCGTCCGCCAACCCAGTCCCAGAATTCAAACATATTTTGTTGGTCTATACCAAATTCGGCTACAGCTTTTTCGTTGGTAGAAAGCGCAACAAAATGTTTGGCGACATCGTTTTGGCCGGCCCCCGAATTCAAAAACCAAGCTTTGGCAGAAGCTGCATTCGTCATGGTTTCTTGTGTGGTAAATGTTTTGGAAGCAATAATGAAAAGCGTGGTTTCTGGATTTAGATTGGCCAGTGTTTCTGCTATATGCGTGCCGTCCACATTGGATACAAAATAGATATTGAGAGGCGTTTTATACGCCTTTAATGCTTCTACCACCATGACGGGACCCAAATCTGAACCGCCGATTCCAATATTCACTATATCTGTAATGGTTTTTCCTGTAAATCCCGTGTGTTCGCCATTAATTATCTTTTCAGAAAAACTTTTCATTTGTAGTCGAACTCTTTTAATATCGGGCAATACATTTTTTTCATCTACAGCAACTTCTTGGTCACCAAAATAGCGTAATGCCGTATGCATCACAGCTCTATTTTCTGTTTGATTGATATGCTTTCCCAGAAACATGGCTTGCAATGCTTCGTTCAATTGGCATTCATGCGCAAGTTCAATCAATAAATTTTTGGTTTCTTGTGTAATTCTGTTTTTAGAATAATCAAACAAAATATCGTTGAATCGGATATGGAAATCATGGAATCGATTGGGATTTTTTTCAAACAAATCACGTAAATGCGTGTTTTTAATGGATTGAAAATGGGTGTTTAAATTTTTCCAGGCTGTGGTATGAACAGGATTAATGTTTTGCATTATACGTGATTTGTTGGGTGATTACATTTATTGTATTTGAAAGAGATTCAAAAAAAATTATTCATCTTCTATCAAAAATGGGTCAGAACGAGATTTTACAATTCAGAATAAATTAAAATAATTCTTTTCTTATAATATTTTGGCTTCGATCTGGACCTACAGAAACGAGATATACTTCAATTCCGAGATAATTTTCGATAAATTGGATATATTTTTGTGCTTTTTCTGGTAATTGATCAAAAGAATTAATGCCTGTAATATCTTCCTGCCAACCGTCGAGCTCTTCATAAATCGGTTCGTACAGGTCGAGTTTGGTGGTAGAAGAGGTAAAGTAATCAATAATTCGATCATCCTCTGTCTTGTAGGCGGTACAAACTTGTATTTTGTCGAATCCGCTCAATACATCTAGTTTTGTAATCACCAAATGCGTGATTCCGTTGATCATACAAGCATGTTTCAACGCCACAAGATCCAGCCAACCACAACGACGTGGGCGGCCTGTTGTAGCACCGAATTCAAAACCAGTTTCACGTATTTTGTCGCCGATTTCATTATTTAGCTCTGTAACAAATGGTCCGTTTCCAACTCTAGTGCAGTAGGCTTTGGCTACCCCTATCAGATTTTGCAGCTTGGTTGGTGGTACGCCTGCGCCTACGCAAACACCTCCTGTAGATGGTGAGGATGAGGTAACATAAGGGTAGGTACCAAAATCGATATCGAGCATAAGTGCTTGCGCACCCTCAAAAAGTACGTTTTGACCTTGGTCTATGGCATGGTTTAATTCCAATTCCGTATCTACAATTCTATCTTTTAGAATGTCACCATAATGAAGAAATTGACGATAAATTTCTTCAAAATCCATGGGTGGTTTGTTGTACAGTTTTTCGAAAATGGCATTTTTGATGCTAATGTTTTCTTCAAGTTTTTCTTTTAAAACCTGTGGATTGAGCAAGTCTATGGCGCGAATTCCATGTCGAGCAACTTTGTCTTCGTAACACGGGCCAATTCCACGCTTGGTGGTTCCTATGGACAAATGTCCAGCCGCCTCTTCACGATAGGTGTCATATAATATATGGTAAGGCATGATGATGTGCGCTCTACGGCTTATGAACACGTGATCTGTTTTTAATCCGCGTTCTTCTATAGATTGAATTTCTCGTAAAAATGCGCTTGGATCTACTACCACACCATTACCTATTATGCACTTTCCGCGACATTGCAATACGCCAGAGGGTAATAGATGAAGTACAAATTTGTCTGCACCTACATATACGGTGTGTCCCGCATTGTTACCACCTTGATAACGAACTACATAGTCTGATTTGGCCGATAATACATCGGTGATTTTTCCTTTACCTTCGTCGCCCCATTGAAGGCCAACCACTACAAATGTTGACATATTTTGAGTTAAAATTTTACTAGCAATTAATACCTTCAAAGGTATAGATTTTAATTGCTTTTCTTATATTTTGATGAACAGCTTTTTGAACAATTTACTCATACTCAAAATTGGATTTGTTGAATCTGCTTACGTGTTATTTCTTTTGTTAAATAGGATTACATAACAATCAATTAACAACAACTCTATATCTTTGTGAGTTTCATGGATTTTTGGATGATTTTGAACAGCTTGGGTGCTATTGCTCTTTTTCTCTTTGGGATGAAGATTATGAGCGATGGAATTCAGCTTGCGGCAGGGTTACGCTTGAGAAAGTTTCTGAATTCTATGACCAACACCAAGTTACGCGCTGTTTTGGCAGGTCTGGGATTAACTGCGGTGATTCAATCTTCATCTGCGGTAAGTGTACTCACGCTATCATTTGTGAATGCAGGATTGTTGCGGCTTATAAGCGCTTTTGGTATTATCATAGGGGCAAATATTGGTACCACAATCAAATTATGGATCATTGCTTTAGGATTTGAAATTAATTTTTCGAATTTGAGTTTAGCCATTATCGCTATTGCGGTTCCGCTGTATTTTCTACAGAAATTAAAAATGCGTCATTGGGCTACATTTTTAATTGGATTTGCACTTATATTTATTGGACTGGATTTTTTGAGCCAAAATTTATCCATACTTGCCAAAGAAAATTTTATGTATGAAATTTTCAAAGACAAAGATCATTTATCTTATTTTAATGGTTTATTATTTCTATTAAGCGGATTAATTATCACTGTTTTGGTACAATCTTCCAGTGCCAGTACGTCGATATTTTTGGTGTTGTATTCACTGGGTTTCCCGCTTGAGGCATGTGCAATGATGATAATCGGGGCCAATATCGGAACCACGGTTACTGCACAAATTGCCGCTTATGTAGGTAATACTTACGCCAAATTTACCGCTCACTTTCATACGCTTTTCAACATATTTGGAGCCGTAGTGTTTTTCTTTATTTCTGGTCCTTTAATTTTATGGCTCGATAATATTTTTGGAGATAAATATTTGATAATTGCTGCATTTCACAGTATTTTTAATGTGGTAACCGCTATTTTAATATTCCCATTTCTAGAAAAAATTGTAAGCTGGTTCAGAAAGAAAAATGTAAAGAATATTCAAAGTTTACAAATGATGCATTCTGCAATTTCTATAACGCCAGAAATTTATATTTATGAAGCTAATAATTTGCTGGGAACTTTTGCAGGAAATATTAAACAATCTGTAAATTATTTGGGTAGAATGATTACAGAAAGTGATCCCGAAAAATTATTAGAGCTACATGAGCGAATCATCCAGCTGGAAAAAGAAGGTGATGCGATGGAAGGACAAATAAAACAATATCTCAACCAATTATATGAAATGGATTTGTCGGGTAAGAATTCACAAAAAATCCATTATTTAATTTCTGTTTCCACAGAATTAGAAAATATAGGAGATTTGGCCATTAAATCATCTCATACGCACTTGCTACGACGACAATCAAATAGTTTTATAACGCCAAAATTGCGTACGCTTCTTATTCAAATTCAAGATGTCGTTTCGTCTGCCACAACGCATTTAATTCAAAATTTGAACGAAACCGAGAATGATCCAAAACTCACAATTCCCAAAAAATTCGAGAGTGAAATCAACCAATTACATCATTTGGCATTCGATGCGCTGATGGCTGTCACCGAAAAGCATAAAATCAAACCTATAAGTGCTATGTATTACAGGGAATTAATTCAAAATTATGAAATTATTGGAGATCATATTTTCAAAGCCAACAAGGCATTGATTAAATAAATAATGTATTTGAATTACCTTTGTGACATGCTTTCTCCCAATACATTATTTACAGCATACAGTGAGGAGGAATTTGAAATGCTTGCATTACAAATTTTCAGATTCCAGGCCGAGAATAATAGGGTTTATAAAAGGTTTTTGGATTATTTAAATATAAATCCACTCGAAATTGTTCAACTAGCTCAAATTCCCTTTCTTCCGATCTCTTTTTTCAAAAATTTTGAAATAATTTCAGGTGCATTTCATGCCGAAAAAATATTTACAAGTTCCGGAACCACAGGTGATAATCCAAGTAGGCATTTTGTAAAAGATATAAATCTATATCATAAACAATTAGAAAAGAGTTTTAAACATTTTTACGGTGATTTTGAAGATTTTATCATTTTTCCTCTTTTACCTGCCTATGCAGAACGCAGCGGTTCGTCTTTGATAGAAATGGTCGATTTCTGGATGAGCAAAACAGGGCAGCTCAACCCAGAATATTATCTATACAATCATGAAAAACTAGCAAAAGATTTGATAGAAATTCCTGCAGGGAAACAAGCGATTTTGATTGGAGTGTCTTTTGCCTTGCTGGATTTTGCAGCGAATTTTTCTATGGATTTAAGCAAAATTCACATCATCGAAACAGGCGGGATGAAAGGAAGAAAAACCGAAATTACCCGCAAAGAATTACATGAAATTTTAAAAAATTCATTTCAATCAAAACAGATTGAATCTGAATATGGCATGACGGAATTGCTATCACAAGCCTATGCAAGAAAAGATGGATTGTTTGCAACGCCTCCTTGGATGAAAATTATTTTGCGCGACCCAGAAGATCCTTTTTCTATGGTGAAACAAGGAAAAACAGGCGGAATTAATGTGATTGATTTTGCCAATATTCATTCATGTTCTTTTATTGCTACAGATGATTTGGGTAGATATCATGCAGAAAATCAATTAGAAATAATGGGTAGGTTTGATAATTCGGATGTGAGAGGTTGTAATTTAATGGCGATTTGATTTTTTTGAATAAATAGGCAGTATGGTTTGTATATGTCATTCCATTTGCAATTTAATTCATAGTTTTAGAGTTTTATAAAACCAAATTTCATGAGCAGTATCGATCAAATTTTAAGAAAACGCAAAAGCCATCGTCCGGCAGATTTTTTACAAGAAGAAATTTCCCAGCAAGAGTTAGAAGCTGTATTGTCTGTAGCGCCTTATGCCCCCAATCACAAAAAAACCAAACCTTGGCGTTATATCGTTTTTCGTGGTGAATCCAAAGATCAATTGGCTCAAAAATTAGCTGAATTATACAAGGAAAATACTGCAACTGAGGCATTTTTGGAAAAAAAATTCGAGTCGATCAAAGAAAATGTGAACAAAAGCCCAGTGGTTATATGTATTATTCATCAAATTTCACAAAGTGTTCCCGAGTGGGAAGAGCATGCGGCTATAGCCATGTCGGTATTGAATATGTGGTTGAAAATTACCGATATGGGTCTTGGCGGTTATTGGAGCACACCCGGAATGATACGTCATTTGGATGAATTTCTAGAACTCGATTTTTCTCAAAATTGTATTGGTCTGTTTTATTTGGGTAAAATCAATCCCAATGAAGAAATACGCGAATATGACTGGAAAGAATTTGTAAGCTTCAGAGATTAGAATTTTTAAATAATTCGAAGTGATGTGAGTTTTCTCAGGAAATTTAATCAAAAATACTATCATTAAAATTCTGATTTCTGCTAAATTTGCAAAACTTCAATTTTCAGACATGCAAGCACAGGAAGATTTTCTATTAAAAGCCTTTGAATTAGGAATTATAAAATTTGGAAGTTTTACATTAAAAAGCGGTATTGAATCTCCGTTTTATGTGGATTTGCGACCACTGGCTTCTAGTCCTCATTTGTTGAAAACCCTTTCACATCACCTTTTACAATTGGTAGATGACAAGGCGCTAGAATTGATTTGCGGCGTGCCCTATGCTGCGCTGCCCATGGCTACCACCATGTCATTGGAGAGCGGTATTCCATTGATAATCAAAAGAAAAGAAAACAAGGGTTATGGTACCAAAAAAATGTTGGAAGGAGTTTATCATGCAGGGCAAAATTGCCTTTTGGTAGAAGATGTCATTACCAGCGGTAAAAGTTTATTAGAAACCATAGACGAGGTAGAAAAAGAAACACTGAAGGTAACAGATATTGTAGTGGTACTGGATCGCGAACAAGGAGGTGTAGAATTGCTTCGCCAAAAAGGATATCGCGTGCAAACGCTTTTTACAATAAATGAAGTCATAGACATTTTGCACAAATATCATCGCCTGAATTCAGACGAAGTGCAAAATATTAAAGAATTTTTATCCGCAGCTCCAGAAGAAATTGTCGTTTCTCGTAAAAGACTGGAAGATAAAGATATACAGCATCCAGTAGGTAAAAATATGATTGATATCGCTCTGCGAAAAAAATCTAATTTAATAGTAAGTGCCGATGTTATAAGTTCTATTGAATTGTTGAATTTGGCCAAAAGTATTGGTGACAAAATTGTTGCTTTGAAATTGCATTCCGATATTATTACCGATTTTTCTCAACAAATGGTCGTAGAATTACGTGGAATTGCAAGAGAAAAGGACTTTTTATTATTCGAAGATAGAAAATTTGCAGATATTGGAAATACCCAAGAATTGCAGTTCAGACAAGGCGTTTACCGATTTGCCGATTGGGTGGACATGGTAACCGCACATCCCATTGCCGGTGAAAAAAGCTTTGATGTTTTTGAACCTACCGGCGTGGTGGCTATTGTAGAAATGTCTTCTGCCGGAACGCTCACCGACAATTATTATGTATCACAAGCATTGAACGTAGCTACCAGATCAGACGCTGTTTTTGCGGTAGTTGCGCAACGACGTGTTCCAGATGATTTGCTGCTATTTACGCCAGGTGTGCATATTGGAAAAAAAGGTGACAACAAAGGTCAACAGTACAATACGCCTCAAAAAGTGTTTTCAGAATATTTTACCGATTTTATGATTGTGGGGCGTGGAATCTATCAAGCAGATAATCTGGTCGAAACGGCGGAAGAATATAGAAAACAAGGCTGGGAAGCGTATTTGGAGAGTATTTGATTTGTTATTTTGAATTCTGAATTTTAAAATTTGAAATCCGAAACCTACTGAACGCGGAGCTTCCGCGGCAGGGATAGTACCGGAAATCCTTTTCTCCTAACTCAATGACCGAAAAAAATCCTAGACTAGGGCGCAAAAACTGGTTTTTGATAATCAAATCTTCATTTCAGGAGAAAAGATTGTAGGGGATAGCCCGGTGCCGTCCCAATAAAGCACTGGAAGAATGTTTGATTAAGGATATGATTTTGAGTGCTTTATTGGGACGGCAGCCGCCCAAAAATTATCGCAAAATTCTTCCTTGCCTTGAAAAAATCATAGGATCATTGCCATCGCCATTACAAGCGCAAGAATAAAGAAGAAAAGTATGGAATAAATAATTCCCATGAGCAAAGACGATAAAATAGCGCGACGGATACTGGTTTGGTAAAAGATATAAACCGAGTTGATGAAATAAACTGCGATGTAAAAGCCAAAAATGCATGCTAAAATAAGTATAAAAGGCCACCACTCAAGGTCAAAAAATCGGTATAGCGAGACCGTAATGCCGAAGAAAATGCCCAGTACCATAAACATAAACGTGTGCAGTGAAACCGCATGAACAAAGTGTTCATAGTATTTTTTGTACCGGTAAAAATAGAATAACATGAAAATCAAAGATGCGATGGGCATGATGAAAAACATACTGTATGAAAAATAATTAAGCAATGCTCTCATACGATTTTCTACAAAACTTTTCTTTTCTGCAGATGTCCCGTATTTGAAAACAGCTGTCATACGCAACATGCTACGATGCACATAACTATCTATAATTGACCTTTTTATGCCGTCATTAGCTTCTAATTCGGTGGCAAAATCAGGATTTTCGTGAATTTCTTGTATGGATTCGACTGCATATTTTTTATCTTGTACATAAATACTGTCATATTGTGGTTTGACAAGAATTCCTAAAGCGTTGGATTTTCTATCGACAGCTTCCACTATTCCAAAATTGATAATAGTTTTGTCTGTTAACTCGGTATAAATGGAGTCTATCGCATCTTTATTTCTCAAAAATTTCCATTCATTTGCTGTAAGATCCTCTTGCTTAGAATTCAGCATTACGCTATCTGCCAAGTTTAGTAATTGTTGCCTATCCATGTTCATTGATTTGCGGTGCAAATCCTGATTGAGAACAATGGTTTTATAGTTTCTACTATCTTTGAGGCCAACACTACGATTCAGGTTTGCTGAATTCATCATCAGTCCCACGCCGGCATTGAGAATCAGAAAATAAAAAAATGAAATAAATAGGTAGAGCCGCATGGGCGGAACATAGCGTATCTTTTTTCCCTGCACATAATCGCGCGGCATTTTTCCTGGATTTAGAAAAATAGTTTTGAGCGTATGCAGGATTTTATTGTCAAAATTGATAAATGAACCTATGAAATCGTTCCAAAGTTCTTTGAGTGAATTACCGTGAAAATGGTTTTCCTGCCCACAATTTGGACAGAAATTATCCCTGGGGTTTAATTGAGTTAAACAGTTGGGACACTGCGATATGCGCCGACGATTTTTCAGGTTTGAAAAAAAACAAAATTACAATCAATTTGAATTCGATACAGAAAAAAATGATTGCAAAACTTTAAAATTAAATTTTCAACAAGGCACGGCGAATATCCTCATACGTAACTTTTCCGTTCAAATATTCATGAATGGGTTTCAATCGCAGTTCATTTTGCTTAAAATCAATATGTTGAAGAGCGTCTTTTACTTTTGCAATTACGCTCAAATCACATGGAATTCCAGAAAAATCTACTTCGGGAATTTCTTCTTTTACTTTGTACAAATGCCCAAATATCGTTGAGAGCGCATAGCCTCTTTCATCTGCAATTTCTTGCGGTGTAAGTCCTTGATCAAGTAATTGCATAGTGACCAAATGGGTTGGAATTTTGTTTATTTTTGCCGTTTTTTTCTTTTTTTTATCCGATTTTTCGTCCAGATCCTCGCCTTTGGCTTTTTTGCGTTTTTGAATTTTTTCCCGATTTCGTTCGATTTCGCGTTTATTTATGGTTCCTCCAGAACGAACAATAAAGGAGTCAAAGTCTTGTTCCAAATCCTGTTCAGCAAAATTCGCATCCGCCCAATCAGAGAGTTCCATGAATCTACGATCGGCTTTGTGAGCCAATTCATCCAATTCCATCACCAAATTGTTAACGCCTTTCAGTCGCAGCCCTTTCATATCGCGCAAACGAGAAAGAGCAACATATCCTTGGCCTTTTTCAAAGGTTTTGCGCAAATCGATGGTTGCCGTGTCCAGTGTCATTCCTTGGCTTTTATGCACGGTAATTGCCCATGCCAGCCGCAACGGAACCTGTGTAAGCGACGCCAAGGTCTTGTCTTGTTCATCTCCCACAATCCAGGTTTCGGGTTTGGCTTCAATCCAATTGCCGTCTTTGGTTTCAACCATCGGAAATCCTTCTTCACTGAATTCGCGCACGACGCCCAAGGTTCCATTAAAATATCCTGCTTCCCAATTATTACGCACAAACATTACTTCGGCCCCCTCTTTCAAGTATAAAATTTCTGGAGCCAAAACGCTGTTGATTAATGTTTCACACAAAATTTTATTCCCTTTGGTGGTAGCTTTGAATTTTTTTTCTGGTGATTCTATTTCCCGGATTTTATACTCATTAATTCGGTCAACATCGGCATTGTGGGTGTATAATTGCGGAAAAATTTCCTCGTCTTCATACAGACTTTCCTGCACTTTTTCTTCTAATAATTGTTGAGCTGATTGACTGGCTTCTCCATTGCGAATTTCTTGTAGTAAAAAATTCAAATCATTCTGGGTTTGCCGGAATTGTTGCGTGAGATAACAAACGTGTAATCCTGCTCTGGCCCAAGATTTAGACATAAAACAAAACTTTTCGCGTGATGTTTCATGTGGTTCACCTATCGGAGGCAACTGAAAAAAATCTCCAGAAAATACCACTTGAATTCCACCAAATGGTAAATTATTTCCTTTAAAATACTGCAAAACTTCATCTACCATACCGAATTGATTGAGGTGCAACATCGAAATTTCATCAATTATGAGCACTGCAACCTGGTCCATTTTGTCGCGCATATACTTTTTGACGCGCAGGTTTTGCAGATTGCGTAAGGTCATGGTATTTTTTACGCCGATTCCGCTCCAGGCATGGATGGTCATTCCATTCATGTGGGTGGCGGCAATTCCGGTACTTGCCGTGATGGCCACTGGTACTTCGCGTTCCTTGAGATAATTGATGTACTGATTCAGCACAAATGTTTTTCCCGTTCCGGCCGAACCTGTGAGAAACACGTTTTTACCTGATTTTAAGATGGCAAGTGCTTTTTCCTGAGTCATAGTTGATTTTGAATTTCAGAATCAGCAATTTAGCAAAAATAAATGAGATTAATGAAATACTAATTAATCGAAAAATCCAAGTAAATACGTATATGCCAATTCAGCACCTAGAATGCACTCGTGTTGATCTGCTTCGGTTTTGATTTCTTGGTCGATAGTTTGGATAAAGTTTTTCCACATTTCTGCCGTGGATTTACCATAAAAGCCTAAAAATTTGAATTGAATTTGATCGAATTCAGGATTTTTTTTCAAATGTCTTTGTATCATATTCCCCCCCAAAGAAGAGCCCTCCATTACATACATTATGCCTAATGCCTGTGCCGAATTGGTAATTTTTTTATGAGCAGTTTCATTCGAAATCACCAAACCAAGTTGGGCAGCATCTTGTTGAATTGCAGGAAATTTTTTTCTTTGGGCTAAAAACATCTTTTCAGCCATAGTCAATGGAATTGCATCATGTACCTCAGCTTCATAATTTTGCAAAAAACGATAGTTTATTTCGATGAGCTGCCTGTAGTCTGCCATGTTATAGCTCCCTTGAACAATGCGCTCGGCGTGTAATTTTTCTTCGAGTAAAATATGCTCGAAATGCGTTTTTTCTTTTAGAATTTTACTAATCATGAACTGGTTTTTGAAAAGTGATTCTGAAAGTGCTGCCTACATTCGGCTCGCTGTCAAAATCTATCTCGCCACCCATGCGTTCCATTAGTCTTTTTACAATCGATAAGCCCACGCCGCTGCCTTTGAATTCAAGCGCATTGGGTTGACGGCTAAACAGTTGAAACATTTTTTCTCTATATTCTTGTGAAATACCAATACCATTGTCTTTGACGAAATATACAACACTTTCGGGCAATTCTTCGGCCCAAATTTCTACTTTGGGATTTTCTTTTTTGGATGAATATTTTACGGCATTTCCAATAATGTTGGAGATGACTTGATAAGCCATGGTTTTATCTGCCAATATTTCGGGAAAATTCTGGGTAGAAATATTCGTATTTCCTAAAGAAAAATTCGCCATCGATTCTTGAATACATCTATTTATAATGGATTCTGGTTGTAATTTTATTAATTCAATTTCTGATTTATTTACGCGACTCAGGTTCAAAATATCATTCATCATTGCAGTGAGGTCTTCTACCTGAACCATTATTTCTTTTACCTTTTCTTTTTGAGAAGCATCTGTGATTTTGTTCATTAATTGCTGTGCGGTAAGACCCATAACGGTGAGTGGCGAACGCAAATCATGTGAAACTGTATAAGAAAAAGTATCGAGTTCATCGTTTTTTTCTTGTAAAATACGATTGAGTTCGCTTATTCTAGAGTTTTTTTCGTTGGTGGTTTCCAACAATAGGTTTTGTAATATGGTGATTCCGGCTATGTCTTTATCTGTCCATGAAGTAGAGCGACCACGTTGCACCTCACGTATAATTTCGAATGATTTTCTAGGCGTTTTAACCAATAGTTTTTCATCAAATATCTCTCTTTGTTCCAGCATTTTGTCGTCCATTCCTGCCCATTGAATCGTACGAATCGATTCTTTTTTAAACCAAAATACCATTTTTCCTTCTATACGATTCAAAATCAATAGCATGACGCCTATAGAATTTTCTTCTGGTCCGAGTTCAAAGGAAGAATCAGTGTAAAAATGGTCTGAATAATAAATATCTTCACGCAAATTTTTCAATGCCCATTGGGCGAGTTCAGCTATATGCGTTGGGTCTGGAATAGAGCCAGAGCTGGTTTGATTATGTGGAGAATAGAAAGTGATTCCATCTGATACGACAAAATTTTTCATGTAATCAATGAAATTTTCGATATTCTCGATTTTGTCTTCCAGTAAAATTTCCTCTTTCAATTCTAGGGTTGTCTGGTAAAAACTATGACTGTATTGAAGTTGTTGATTGTTAATTAAAGAGGTGTATGCATTGGCAGTAATTCTCGTCAAAACTTCAGTAATTTGTCTGTCGTATAGATCGATGTGCTTGGGGTTTGTGTTTTGGCAGGCAACCAATCCCCACAATGTGTCGTTCACCACTATGGATGTGCTGAAGCTGGATGCCACATTCGAGTTTTGAAGATATTCTAAATGTATGGGCGATACCGCGCGAGAAGAAACCAATACCATATCGAGCGGTTCGCTTTCCAGTCCAATCACGGGAACAACGGGGCTGTGAACATCGGCTATTAATCTTTTTCTTTTTTTGAGATAAAGTGCACGCGCCTGCCTCGGTATATCAGACTCGGGATAGTGGACATTTAGTAAACTATCATAAGTTTCATTTTTATTCTCGGCAATTACTTTTCCACTTCCATCAGATAAAAATTTATAAATCATCACCCGGTCATATTCAATGATTTCATTGATTTCATCTACCAAAGATTGCCACAATTCTTCTTCTGTTTCTACACGCAGAATATCATTGCCTAGATTTAATAAAATATTTCTGTTGGTTGAATTATCTAGAACCTCTTCAAATTCAGAGTAGATTAAATTATTAAAGCTATATAATTGATAATAATATTTTTTGTCGTTAATCCATAAGATCTCAGGCTGGTAAATTTTATTTCTTGGCTGTTCAATCCTGAAATTGATTGAGGTTTCTGCGTTGTATAAAATGTCATATATCAAAGGAAAATCAGCCAATTTTTTACCCAACAACAGCTCGGCTTCAGTTCCAAATAAATCTGTGATATTCGTACTGGCATATTTTATAATGCGACTGTCAAAATCAAATACGACCAAATAACCGAAAGACTGAATGTGCCCCGGTATATGAATCTTTTCCTCATGACAGTCCTGAAAATTGTAATTTTTCATGTTTAGAAATGGCAAAAATCAAAAAACGAATCTACGATAATTATATGAAATTTTAACAATCAATTTAATTATTTCGTAAAATATTGATTTTTATTTCAAATATACTATAATAAAAACCGCGATTAGGTAAGATTTAAATAATTTAATTTTAGAAAAATAATGTTTACGTTTCCTTTAACTAATTGTGATTCAATTATATAAAATTCGCTCAAACTGAGAGGTATTTCGCTTAACATTGAAAATGTAATGTTTAGAATATTACAGCGTGGAACTCCAAAATAATTTTAATTTATACTCCAAGCGTATTATATCCATAGTATAGGAGATTCGTTTTCAATGATTTTTCCTATCAAATACGCATCCTCACCGTATTCCTTCAACTTTTGGATAATCGTTTCGCTCAATTTTTCATCAGCTACCACAACCATTCCTACGCCCATATTGAAAGTTCCAAACATTTCCTCATCAGAAACTTTGGCCCTATTCTGTAATTCTTTCATGATTTCAGGAACTCGGATTTTTGATTTTTGAATTTCAACACCCAAACCTTTTGGCAAAATCCGCGGAATATTTTCAATTAATCCTCCACCCGTAATATGTGCAATCCCGCTGATTTCCATCGATTCAATCAGCCCCATAATTCCATTTCCATAAAGACGCGTAGGTGTCAATAGCGTTTCGTACAATGGTTTTCCTTTCCATTCTTCATAAAAATCTGGAAAAACCTTGCGCACAAATGAGAAACCGTTACTATGGAAACCACTAGAAGGCAAGGCAATTACTACATCACCTCCTTTGATTTTGCTGCCGTCTATGATGTTATCTTTTTCAACAATTCCCACACAAAATCCCGCAACATCATAATCGCCGATCTGATACATGCCGGGCATTTCCGCAGTTTCTCCACCAATTAGCGCACACCCCGTTTCTTTGCAAGCTGCTACAATTCCGCCCACAATTTCTGCCGCCACATCGCTGTCCAATTTTCCACAAGCCAAATAATCCAAGAAAAAAAGCGGTTTAGCTCCATGACACAATATATCATTGGCACACATGGCAAAACAGTCAATCCCTACCGTGTCGTATTTTTTAACATCCAATGCAATACGCAATTTGGTTCCTACACCATCGGTTCCGCTTACCAATACCGGATTATTATATTTCCCGAGTTCATAAAAAGCACCAAATGAGCCAATTCCGGCCAATACATTTTTATTATGTGTACTCGCAACTGCATCTTTGATTTTGGATACCGTTTCGTATCCTTCTTCTTTGTTTACACCTGAATCTTTGTACGTGGACATGTTATTTATTTAAAATTTTAGCAATAAATGGGTTTAATGAAATCCTCTTATTTTTTATTTTTTCTCTACCGGATATATGCCTGTAAAACATCCAAAACAATGATTTTCAGAGCCTAATAATTCTTTCAAATTTTCAACCGATAAAAACTCCAAGCTATCTACGCCCAAATATTCACGCAATTCATCTCCATGCATATTCGCAGAAATCAATTCTTTTTTTGTCGGCATATCAATGCCCAGATGGCAGGGAGAAACAATAGCAGGCGACGCACTACGAAAGTGAATTTCCTTGGCTCCAGCTTCTCTCAGAATTTTTACCAATAATTTACTCGTCGTACCTCTTACAATACTATCATCCAGAATTACCAGGCGTTTGCCTTTTATTTTTGGAATTATGGGATTCAATTTCAAATTGACAATACGTTCACGCATTTCTTGCGTAGGTACAATAAACGATCGGCTCATATACCTGTTTTTTACTAAAATGGGCTCAAACGGAATTCCACTCGCCTCAGAATATCCTATGGCCGATGGCACACCACTATCCGGAACGCCTATCACAGCATCGGCGTCTATAGGTGCCTGTTCATACAGTTTCCGACCACTTTGTACACGTAGATCATACACCTCTTTTCCCTGCAAATTACTATCAGGTCTAGCAAAATAAATATATTCAAAAGAACACAAACGCTGCTGCCTTTTTTCTGAATAAAAATAAGATTCAACACCTTCTGGCGAGCAAATCACGATTTCGCCAGGCTCTACTTCCCGCACAAAGGTGGCACCAACCGCATCCAGTCCCACCGTTTCTGAACTGAAAACCCAAATGTCATCACCAATTTTTCCCATACTCAACGGGCGAATTCCATTGGGATCACGAAAAGCCGCCAATTTGTTTTTAACCAATAACAGCACAGAATAAGCCCCTTCTATCAACTTTTCTACCTGCTGCATTGCCTTTTCCACAGGCAAATCAGCATAATACTGAATCGCACGCAGCATCACCTCCGTATCAGAGGTAGCGATAAATGGTAAATCTTTGTCAACCAGCTCATTACGTAGCTCTTCTGTATTCACCAAATTCCCGTTATGAACAATAGAAAAATGTGGTTTCCCATATTTATTCACCGCATATAGGGGTTGAATATTCTTGGAACCACCACCACCAGCCGTAGAATAACGCGTATGACCAATCGCAGCATTTCCCATAAAATCTTCAAAATTCTCGATATTACGAAAATTATCCAAAACCAGCCCATTACTCTTGGTTGTACGTATCTCACCATCTTTCAAAACAGAAAGACCACAAGCTTCTTGTCCACGATGTTGCAAGGCAAACATGCCAAATTGCATCAACGAAAAAGTATCAATATTTCGTGGAGAATACACACCAAAAATTCCGCACTCCTCTCGCATAGGCTTGGGATTCACGAGCATTTCAAAATTCAGATTTTCTGTGGGAAACATGTCGAATAATTAAGCCGCAATTTACGTATGTTTTTGGTTTTATTCCAAAGAGATTTCATGCTTTTTTTGGGCGGCATTTCCGGCTGTACACTATATCCCAACAATCAAATGCTTAGAAAATGCTGGTGTACAGGATTTCCATTCCATTCCAATCCTGTACACCACATTTTCTTAGCGCATTCGAATTGTCGTGATGCCGTTTCCATCCGGGCCGCGCTACGTCTGGCAATTTTGCAAAAAATTAGGAGTTTTGCGTTCTGCCTGGATTTTGTTTTACAAATGCAGACCAACCCGAATAGGATTTTTCACCAATCGATTTCCCAGAATTAAAATGATGACAAACCGCCGCAGCCAATCCATCTGTTGCATCCAAACTATCCGGCAAATTCTTGATATTCAATAGATTTTGAAGCATACCAGCCACTTGTTCTTTACTGGCATTCCCATTTCCAGTAATTGCCATTTTGATTTTTTTGGGCGAATATTCTGTAATGGGAACCTCTCTATACAATCCCGCTGCCATGGCCACACCTTGTGCACGACCCAATTTGAGCATAGACTGCACGTTTTTACCATAAAAAGGCGCTTCAATGGCCAATTCATCTGGATGAAAAGCATCTATTAGAGCCAATGTTTTTTCAAAAATACGCTTTAATCGCAATGAATGACTTTCGTATTTCTTCAAAATCAACTCATCTATCATGATGAGTTTCATCTTGTTGTTACAAACCTCAATCATCCCAAAACCCATCACGGTCGTTCCAGGGTCAATTCCTAAAATTATTTTTTCATTCATCTATATGATTTCCTGCATAATATTCTGTAACCGATAAACACTTGTAAATCATTTCATTCAAAGGAACAGACATGTCCATTTCGTAGGCAAAACGTACAACCGCACCATTCAAATACTCCAGCTCAGAGGGTAATTTGGCGTCTATATCTCGTTGCATAGAAGATGTCGCGTTATAATCTGCCGCGTCAACCATGCGCATGGCATGAGTTACAACACTTTCATCCCAGTTGATTTGTTTGGCAACGCCTACATGGTAAATTTCTGTAAAAAGTTCTTTCAACATTTTGCGTCCTGGCTTGTACGAACGGATTTCACCGTATGTGCTGCGCGTGAGCGCCAATAAACCTCCGCTACAGATAAACATGAATTTTTTCCATTTCTGTAGGTGAATATCCTCTTCTGCATGTGCTTCAAAACCAGCTTCGTTAAAGGTTTTTACCAATTCTAAAATTCTTGGGGTTAAGGATTTATTATTTTCACCTATTTGAATGACAGGCTGATTATAGCCAAAATGATGAATAACTCCAGGCGCTTCAATTTTACTGTAAATTTTACATAATCCCGGTATAATTGATTTATAATCAATATGTTGCTGTAGAATTTCTTCACTGGCCAAGCCGTTTTGCAACGGAATTACGACTGTGTTCTCGTGCATTACATGATGCAATAGTGGCGCAATTTCTTTTACTTGTTCAACTTTGGTGCAAACCAAAATCAAGTCTGCAGTGGGAAAATCTGTTAATTTGTCTGATGCTTGCGCAGGTGAAATGACAAAATCACCGTCCACGCTTTTCACTCTAAGTCCTTGATTTTTAATCGCGTTTAATTGTTCGTTGCGTGCAAAAAAATATACATCATGTTTATTTTGGGCTAATTTTCCACCGAAATAGCCTCCTACACCACCTGTTCCTATAATTACAATTTTCATGTTTTAAAGATATGATTTGTTTGTGAATTTCCGTGTTCTTTGGAAATTTTCATTTCTTTTTTGAATATTAGTTGAGACAAATTAGCGCGTCAATTTAGCTTTATTTTGTATTAATTGTAATCGAATTTATAGAAATTGAATCAATAATAATGTGTTTGTATGAAGTTTTTGATGTAATTTAGGAGTTTGGTCTAGACGGTTTTAGCCCGGATTGCAGCGGCATCCTGCGAACAAAAATGCTATACAAAAATGCTGCTTACAAGAGCGATAGCTCCTTGTACGCAGCATTTTTTTTGCATTATTGGAGCAGGATATAGCGTAAAGCCGGAAATAGCTCCCCATCTACTTCTTAGAAATATTTTCCTCTTTTGCGCATATGGGGGTTTTGCATATTTCGGCCCATATTCATTTTTTTGAGTTGTTCTTCAAAGATTTTGATTTGGTCGGTAAGCATATTTTGCTTGTCTTCTGCTTTGGCGTCAGCCAATAATTTTTGGGCTTCTTGTTTGCGGCCTCGGGTCATAGCGCCTGCAGCTAAATTCATTTTGGCCATGGCGCGGTCGTGCGCAAAGGATAAACCATGATCTAGAGCTTTGCGCATGTGGGTTTCGGATTTGGTGAGATTGTTTTGGGCTTCTGTGAGTCCCAGCATGAAGTTGTAATATCCCAACTGTTTCTTAATCAATTGTTTATCTGGATTTGTTATTTTGGATAACCACATTTTGGCAGCTTCCATGTCTTGATTGCGCATTTTCCAGAAGGCAAGTAATATAAATTCGTTTCGGAAATATAATAAAATTGGGATAGAAGACAATAAAATACAGATGATTCCCCAGGCAATTTCGCGTTGGGTGATGAGAAAAACACCGCCAACGATAAGCAATAGAGCGAGTATAGGTTTTAATATTTTATTCATTCAATTTGAATTTTTTGCAAAGATATAGTTTTGAAATTGGATTGTTTTAAAGGAATTAAAGAAGAAATTTGAGGGATTTTTCCAGAAATTCTATAGGTTTTTCGGCATGTAACCAATGTCCTGCATCACTTATGTATTCAATTTTGGCATGTGGGAAATACTTCAAAATCAATTCTTTGTCTTCTGCCATAATGTAATCTGATTTTTCGCCCGCCAAAAACAGCACGGGCTTATCAAATGTTTTGTCGGGTAATTGATTGGTAACCAATCCTATATAATTCTCACTTAAAACTTTGAGGTTGAATCGGAAAGCATAGGTTTCGTCTGGTTTTCTATAAACATTTTTGAGTAGAAATTGTCTAACTGTAGGATGTGGAATATAGGGAATCATAAACTCTTCTACATCGTTTCGAACATTCACCTGTGAGAAATCGACGTTTTCTAGTCCTTGTATAATGTCTTGATGATGAGGTGGATAGTCTTTTGGCGCCATGTCTGCAACGATTAATTTGTCAACTTTTTCGGGCTGTTTTAATGCAAGTAGCATGACTACTTTTCCGCCGAGAGAATGACCAATAAAATGAGCAGAAGATATTTGGTGATGATTCAAATAATTTTCCAAATCAGCTACCATGGCTTGTTGCGAGGTGTCATCATCATGAAAACTACGTCCGTGGTTTCTGAGGTCTATTAAATGCGTGGTAAAATTTTCTTGAAATTTTTTTCCTAGGGTGTTCCAATTGTCGAGTTGTCCGAACAGGCCATGAACAATGATGAGGTGCTGTTGTGAATCGCCAATAATTTTGCTATTTAGAATTTGCATTTTTAATTATAAATTTTGATTAAAATGAGCCTTTTCAATTTTTCGTAAATACATTTGAATGGTATTTTCCAGTCCCAGATAGATTGCTTCTGAAATAAGTGCGTGACCAATTGATACTTCGGCGATTGTGGGTATTTGTTGTATGAGGAATTCGATGTTTTGAAGGCTCAAATCGTGTCCGGCATTTACTTGTAAACCATGCTCGACGGCAATTTTTGCGGTTTCTTGGTAGGGTAGAACGGCCTTATGATTTCCAGCAGCGAATCCATTGGCAAATGCTTCTGTATAAAGTTCTATGCGGTCTGTACCTGTTTTGGCTGCATAGGCTATCAAATCAGGTTTGGGGTCGAGGAAAATTGAAGTTCGGATTCCATTTTTCTTAAATTCAGAAATAATTTCTGTTAAATAGTTCAAGTGTTTTTTGGTATCCCATCCGGCGTTTGAGGTTATAGCGTCTTCTGCATCAGGAACTAATGTAACCTGTTCTGGCTTGATTTCCAACACCAAATTCAAGAATGAATCTACAGGATTTCCTTCGATATTAAATTCTGTTGTAACCAGGGGTTTTAGGTCATAAGCATCTTGATATTTAATATGTCTTTGGTCGGGGCGTGGGTGTATGGTAATTCCTTGTGCACCATATTGTTGGCAGCGTATGGCGGCTTGTGTGACACTGGGTTCACTTCCTCCACGGGCGTTGCGTATGGTGGCTATTTTGTTGATGTTTACACTTAATTTTGTCATAAATATATTATTTACCTATTGGAATGGATTGTACAACTTCTAGATCAAATTCCCTGCTGGCGGTTACCAGATGGTCAAAAATATCTGATTGAACGGCTTCATATTCGTTCCAAACCACAGTTTTGGTAAAACAATAAATTTCTAATGGCATGCCTTGTGGCGTGATTTCGAGTTGTCTTACCATAAGGTTGTCTCTTTTAGAAATATTTGGATTTTCTTGCAAATAACTCAAAGCGTATTTTCTGAAAACACCGATATTCGTCAGTCGGCGGCCATTTATCGGCAGATTAGAGTTAAATTCATGCTTTCGGTTATATTCTTCAAGTTCATTTTGCATTCGGATGATGTAATTTTTTATATAATCAATTTGTTTATATTTTTCAAGCATTTCATCAGTACAAAATTGAAATGATTTGACATTGAATACGATAGAGCGTTTGATGCGTCTTGTATTGGTTTGTCGCATGGCTTCAAAATTCTTAACTTCTGTTGTAATCAAGTCATAGGTAGGAATGAATGAATTGGTTTTATCGAAATTTTCTATTTTGCAAGAAACCAGATTAATTTCTCGAACGACGCCTTCTAGATTATATTTAGAAACACTAATCCAATCACCCACTTTTACCATTCTTGTAGAAGCGATTTGAATTCCCGACACAAAACCTAGGATTGTATCCCTGAAAATCAATAATAAAATAGCCGTAGCTGCTCCAAGTCCAGCAAGAATAGCATTCAGTTTGACATTGAATAAAATTGAAATGATAATTAAAACCGCAAAGAAAATAGTAATAATTTTCATTAATTGGCTGAAGGTGCGCACTGCAACGGTTCGGTAATTGTTTTCATCGGTAGAAATAGACAAGATAGTACTCGCCAAGCGCAGTATAAATTGCAGCATGATGATGATAAAAACAATATCGAAAACTTTACCCATTGAATTGAGCGTTTGTGGCGAATGATATAAAACATAAGGTGCCAGTAAACGTGTGAATGCCAATGGAATCAATCGAAAAAGTGAATTGAAAACCTTGTTGTGGTAAAAATGTTTATCCCATTCAAATCTTGTTAAATTGATGATTCTTTTGGTGAAAAACAATAAGGTACGAGTGAGGATAAAATCCAATATTAAAAACACCACAACCAGAACGGCAATACCAGATAATATCATGCTCAGACCTTGATATTCAGGGTTTACAATTTCTGAAATATAGGAATTATATTGTTCAACCCATTCATTTCTAAATGGTCTTAATTCTTGTTTGGTGTACCAACTCATAGAAAGCAAAGTTAAGATATTATCAACGGAATCGACGTATCGAACAAAAAATGTACCTTTGAACCATGGACGAAAGCCTTTTAACCATTATTTCACTTATTTGTCTGGTGACAGGCTTTTTTGGTTCGTTTTTGCCCGTTTTGCCCGGAACTGTACTGTCATGGGTGGGTTTGTTATTATTCAAATACACTTCCTATGCAGATTATGGTTGGCCTACTTTGATATTTTGCGGATTGATTGTGATATTGGTTCAGGTGGTTAATTATATTTTACCTGCCTATGGTTCCAAAAAATTCGGAGGCTCACGTGCTGGAATTATAGGTGCAAGTTTGGGCTTGTTGGTGGGGATTATTTTTGCACCATTTGGTTTTATTTCCATTATCATTGCACCATTTTTAGGGGCATTTTTAGGTGAATATATTTTTCAAAAACGTGGGCAAAAAGAAGCTTTCAAAGCGGCATTTGGAACTTTTGTCGGATTTATTTTAAGCACAGGAATCAGTATGTTGGTGAGTTTGGCTTTTTTGGTATTTGTCATGTGGAAATTAAGCTCAAATGCCAATTGGAACTGGATATAAATCAATTTAACAATGAATTATAAAAAATTATTGGAAGCGGCTACGCATGCCGCTGTTTTAGCAGGAAAGGAAATCATGTCTCAATATCATAACGGATTTGATGTAATTACCAAACCAGATAATTCTCCCGTAACGACTGCAGATCTGGCAGCTCATGATATTATTCTTAAGGAGTTGGAGAGTACACAAATTGCCGTTTTGTCTGAAGAAGGTGAAAAATTTTCGCATGAATTTCGGCAGAATACGCCCTATTGGTGCGTGGATCCCATCGACGGAACCCGTGATTTTGTGAATAAAACCGATGAGTTTTGTATTTCTATAGGATTAGTTGTGGATAATACCTCAAAAGTTGGTGTATTATATGCTCCAGCTATGGATTTATACTACTTTGCAGCAGAAGGTATGGGAAGTTTTAAGTATGAAAAAGATAGAATTTCATTAGAAAAATTGATAGATTCTGATGATTTTTTTCAATTATTACAAGAAAATTCTCAAAAATTACCTCAACATCCATTACCTGAATTTCCCACAGCACTGAACAGCAGATTTCATAGGGATGAAAAAACTGAAGATTATTTGAATCAATTGAAAACCCAAAACCCGAATTGGCAATTTATCGTAATGGGAAGTGCCATTAAACTCGGTATTATTGCAGAAGGTAAAGCAACGGAATATACACGCTTTATGGGCGTTAACTTCTGGGACATTGCCGGTGGTCATGCCATTGCCAAATATGCCGGACTGGCTGTGATGCAGATAGATAAAGAAAAAGAGATTAATTATTCTGACCAGAATATGCGTGTAGCAGGCTATTGTTTGCAGTGGTAGAAAGTTGATGTAGTTGAAAATAATTTGAATTTGGAATAAAAGTGATTTAAGTAATTTCAACTTCAGATTTTTCACTTTAAATTCTGTATTTTTACCAAATGTTTCTTGAAAACTATATAAATCAAAATCACCGGACGGGCTGGATTGAAGTTATTTGTGGGTCGATGTTTTCTGGCAAGACCGAAGAGTTGATTCGCCGTTTGAAACGTGCAGAATTTGCTGGTTTGAAGGTAGAAATATTCAAACCTGCCATAGACAAACGATATGATGAGGCAGATGTGGTATCTCACGATAAAAACAAACTGGCCGGAACGCCGGTAGAATCTAGTGCTGCGCTTCCACTTCTGGCTAGTGATTGTGATGTTGTGGGAATTGATGAGGCGCAATTTTTTGACCCCGGAATTCTGGAGGTGGTTAATTTATTGGCAAATAGTGGTAAGCGTGTTGTTATTGCTGGTCTGGATATGGATTTTATGGGCCGCCCATTTGGACCCATGCCAGGGTTGATGGCGATTGCAGAATATGTGACCAAGGTGCATGCAATTTGTGTAAAAACAGGAAATTTGGCCAATTATTCCCATAGAAAAACCACAAGTGATAAATTGGTCGAATTGGGAGAAACAGAAGAGTATGAACCATTAAGCCGTGCAGTTTTCTGGGATATAATCGAAAATGAGAAGGAAAATTCCTCTACCAAATCCACCCATTAAATACATATGTTTCCTTATACACTACAACAACTTCAGGACATTTTTAAAGCTCAACTCTTCGGGAATTCTCGTCAACTGATAGAACAAATTTGGATAGATTCACGCAATATTGTAGAAGGTAAAAATGGAATTTTCTTTGCTTTGAAGGGTGCACAACTCGATGGGCATCGCTTTGTGGAAGCTGCTTATGAAAAAGGAATACGCAATTTTGTCGTTACGCATTTGCCCGAAGTGTCTATGAATGCCAATTTTTTGGTGGTAGAAAATACGCTAGTGGCACTGCAACAATGGGCAAGTTTTCACCGAGCTCTTTTTCACTATCCTGTAATAGGAATCACTGGTAGTAACGGTAAAACCATTGTAAAAGAATGGTTGTATCAATTACTTTATAAAAAAATAAAATTAATACGTAGTCCCAAAAGTTATAATTCACAAATTGGCGTTCCATTGTCTATCCTAGAAATGATGCCCGAAATCGATTTGTCCATTATAGAATTGGGAATTTCACAACCGGGTGAAATGGAAAAAATTGCCCGTATTGTTCGACCCGACATTGCGCTCATTACCAATGTGGGCGAGGCACACGCACATTTTTTTGAAAACCGAAGTCAGCATATAAAAGAGAAATTAAAAATTGCAAAGGAATCAAATATCATTATTTATCCCAAAGATGATGCAGATATAGAGCGATGGATAACAACCGAATATTCGGACAAAAAATTAATTTCTTTTGGCATATCGGAATTAGCCCAAGTAAGACTTTTGGAAATCTCTAATGGGGAATTACAATTGGAAGTGAATTCAAAAAAAATTCATTTTCCATTCCAATATTCAGACAGGGCTGCGATTTCTAATTTGTTGAGTTGTGTGGCTGTATTAACGGCTTTAAATTGGGATATTTCTGAATTTTTTCACGAAATTTCTAATTTGATTCCAGTGGAAATGCGGCTTGAAATCAAGGACGGCGATGAAAATATGGTCATAATCAATGATTCGTTTAATTCTGATTTATCATCTATTCCCATAGCACTCAATGTACTAAACCAACAAACTAAACCGCTTAAAACACTCGTAATTACAGATGTTCTTCAGAATCGACTGCATGGAGAGCAGCTCTATACCGAGGTAGCCAATTGGGTGAATGCGTACGACATCCAAAAGGTTTATTTGATAGGTGAAGAAATTGTGAATTATAAGAATAAATTCAAAAATTTTAACGCTTCTTTTCCGGCAACACAAGATTTTTTGGAACGTTTTAGCGCGTCAGATTTTGTGGGTGAAGCCTTGTTGTTGAAAGGTGCAAGAAAATTTGAATTAGAAAAAATTTCAAAAAAGTTTGAAAGCAAATCACACGACACCATTTTGGAAGTCAATTTGCAGAATTTGCTCGAAAATGTCAATTATTTCCGGAGCAGGCTACAGCCAGAAACCAAATTGATGTGTATGGTAAAAGCCTTTGGTTATGGAACGGGTGGTTTTGAAATTGCCCAAGCACTGGAAGCGCACAGAGTAGATTATTTGGGTGTGGCCTACGCAGATGAGGGAGCAGATTTACGGAAAAAAGGAATACGGACGCCTATTATGGTAATGAACCCCGAGCAAAGCAGTTATGACACCATCATCGATCACAATTTAGAAGCAGAAATTTATAGTTTGCGTGTATTGGATAAATTGACGCAAAAATTAATTGACAAACAGGTGAAAACTTCTTTTCCCATTCATATCAAACTCAATACAGGAATGAATCGTTTGGGATTTAAACCTAAAGAAATTTCGGAATTGATTCAGCGATTGGCAGATAATCCTTATGTAAGCGTTAAATCCATTTTCTCTCATTTGGCGACAAGTGATAATATGGCAGATCAATCCTTTGTTCATCAACAATTTAGCGTTTATAATGAAATGTATGAACGTATTTCGTTTAATCTTGGATATCAGCCACTTAGACATATTCTTAACACCTCAGGAATTTTAAATTTCCCTGAATATCAAATGGATATGGTACGATTAGGAATTGGAATGTATGGAGTAGCCAGTAATGAAGTGCACAAAAAACACTTGAAAACAGTTGTAACTTTCAAAACCGTAATTTCACAAATTACCGAACTCGAACCTGGGGAAAGCGTAAGTTATGGCCGAACTTTCCAAGCAGAAAAACCAATAAAACTGGCAACGCTGCCTGTGGGATATGCAGATGGGATCAAACGCAGCCAAAGCAATATGGGCGAGGTGAGTATTCATGGCAAAACAGCCAAAATTGTGGGAACCGTTTGTATGGATATGATTATGGTTGACGTGAGTCATATCAATTGTCAAGAAGGGGATGAGGTGATTATTTTTGGTGAAAATCCTGATTTAGAATCTGTTGCAGAAAAATGTAATACAATTTCGTACGAAATTCTAACTTCTGTTTCTAGCAGGGTAAAAAGGGTTTATCTCAGGGAATAATCATTGAGGCATTCATGAAATTTTTGTATATTACAACCTATTTAAAATTTGATTTTACAATCGGAATAAATTTTGTTTAGTATTATTAAAAATAATTAAATCATTTAAAAAATGACATTAGAACACGCTATGAAAACCCTGCCTATGAGAGGCTTTTTGGATATTCCTATTCCCGATGGAATTGATTTGGTTGCAGAAATCAACCGTATGCGAAAGGAAAAGAATGCGATTATTTTAGCACATTATTATCAAATTCCTGAAATTCAGGATATAGCTGATTTTTTGGGTGACAGTCTTCAACTGGCTAGAGCAGCGCAAAATACTGATGCAGATTTAATCGTATTTTGTGGAGTTCACTTTATGGCCGAAGCGGCAAAAATTTTAAATCCTACCAAGAAAGTTCTACTTCCAGATTTACACGCCGGCTGTTCACTGGCAGATGCTTGTTCTGGAGAGGGATTGCGAGCATTGCGTGCACAACATCCAGGCTCTGTGGTGGTAACATATATTAATTGTGATGCAGGCACCAAGGCAGAAAGTGATTATATCGTAACCTCTTCTAATGCCGAACATGTTATCAATCAAATTCCTGAAAATCAAAAGATTATATTTGCACCCGATAAGAATTTAGGTGCGTATTTGAGCAAACAAACAGGGCGCGAAATGATATTGTGGGATGGCGTTTGTATTGTTCACGAAGCTTTTTCGCTAGAGCGAATTGCACAACAATTGATGGATAATCCTGATGCTAAATTAATTGCGCATCCAGAAAGTGAGGCTCCCATTTTAGAAATGTCAGATTTTGTAGGTTCAACCTCGCGCTTATTAGACTATGTCGAAAAAGACGAAGCACAATCTTTTATAGTGGCTACAGAAGAAGGAATTATTCATGAAATGCGTAAAAGAGCTCCAGAAAAAACGCTTATTCCAGCATTTCCACAAGACGAAACTTGTGCTTGCAGTGAATGTTTTTATATGAAACGAAATACGATGGAAAAATTATATTTATGCCTCAAATATGAACAACCCGAAATCTTGATGGACGAAAGCCTTCGAAAACAAGCATTGATCCCTGTTGAACGTATGTTGGATATGAGCAAACAAATTAAATAAATCCTATACAAAATGCTCAAAATTGGGCTTTGATTTCTAAACTGGAATCAAGGTTTTCCTATAGGTAAAACAATAATTGAAACGATTTAATTTCCAAAATTGAATCGTTTTTTTTAACTTTTTTTACGATAACTCCATACTGCAATCAAGTTCAACACCAATGCAAATATTATTTCATAAATAAAAATGGGAATAAGGTCTGCAAAACCACTTCCTTTTACCATTATCATGCGTACAGCTTTCATGAAATGAGTGATGGGTAAAAAATCGGCCAAGCTTTGCGCCCAATTGGGCATACTTTCAACCGAAGTAAATAATCCACTAAGCATGATGAAAACCATGATAAAAAAATACGCGATAAACATTGATTGTAATTGGTTGTGACTCACAGAAGAAACGATCAATCCAAAGCCCAGAATTGCAATTAAATAAATAGCAGAAAGTGCATACAATACCAATAAACTGCCTTGTGGCACCAAGCCGTAAACCAGGCGCGCAATGACGAGTCCCAAGGTGAGAACAATGAGTCCAGTTATCCAAAACGGAATCATTTTTCCTAGTATAAACTGCCATTTCTTTACCGGAGAAACGTTAATTTGCTCTATGGTTCCTACTTCTTTTTCACGTACAATATTGAGTGCGCTCAAAAATCCACCTACAATAGTGAGCAGTAAAACCAAAACGCCAGGTACAGAAAACCAATAATAATTGGCAAGTGGATTGTACCAAACCATGGATTGTACATTTATTTTCTGTGGTGGATTGACAGCGTTTCCGCTGAAAATCTGAATTTCTTGGTTAAAGTCCTGAATTACTGCCATTATATAGGCCGAGCCTAATCCAGACTTGGTGCCATTAATCGCATCTACAAACAATCCTAGTTTTTGTGAACTCTCTCGGATGAGATGTTTTTCGAATTTAGAAGGAATATGAAGTATCGCATCCGCCTCTCCAGAATTCAAGTAAATGATAGCTTCTTCAAAGGTATTTTCTTGTGACTGAATATGAAAATATCTAGATCCAGCCAATTTTGCCGTCAATTTTTGCGAAAAACTACTGTTGTCGTTGTCAATTAATACCAAATTAAGCTGTTTTACCTCATAATCCATGGCCATAGGAATCAGAATTAATTGAATCAAAGGCAGCATAAGCATCATGATCAAAATGGTTTTATCCCTGAAAATTTGTCGAAATTCTTTTTGAAGGATATATTTTAAATTTCTCATTCAAGCCTGATTTTGAAGCGTTTAATCGAAACTCCTAGCAAGACAATACTCATGATAACCAAAATCAAGGTTTCTTTCCATACATAATTGAAATCCAGCCCTTTAAGCATTATATTTTTGACTATAATATAATACCATTTTGCCGGAATCAAGTTTGAAATCCATTGAAAAAAAATCGGCATATTTTCTAATGGAAAAATAAATCCTGTAAAAATAATAGTAGGCAAAAGCAGACCCATCATCGAAATTAATAGCGCCTGTTGCTGTGTTTGTGCAATAGTAGAAATTACCAATCCAAATAGTAAACTGGTAAGGATGAATAACAAACTTTCGAGTGTGAGTAGTACCATACTTCCCATAATCGGAACTTCTAAAACCGTGATGGCCAGCACTAGGATAAAAGCAAAATTGAACAGTGATAACACCAAATAAGGAACGGCTTTGGCCACAAGCACCAGCCAAGGCTGAAATGGAGAAACCAATAGAATTTCCATAGTCCCGAGTTCTTTTTCGCGCACCACCGCTACAGAAGTAAGTGCGGTACAAATTATCATAAGTATCAAAGCCAAAACGCCAGGTACAAAATTTACAGAACCGTTTTGTTCTTCATTAAACATCATTCGAATTTCTGGTTCAATTCGCATAAAACTAACAGACAATTTGTTCATGTCCTGTGTTTGTTGAGCGGTTATTGCAGAGATGTATTGAATGATACTTTTTGCGGTATTAGGTTCGGTTCCATCTGTAATTATTTGAATATCAGAAGAATTTAATTTATATAAATTTCTTTCAAAATGCACAGGAATATGAATTACGGCTTTGATTTTTCCTTTTTTAAACTCCGAATCCAATAAACTTTGGGGGATTTTTTTATGATGAACGATAAAATTGGAAGTAGCAGCAATACGACGCGACAATTCTCGTGAAGCGGTATCATTAGCATAATCAGAAATGATAATTTCTACATTTTTCACTTCTGTCGTGAGAGCAAATCCAAATAATAAAATTTGAATAAATGGCAATCCAAACATGATAATCAAAGTTCTTTGATCTCGAAAAACATGTAAAAATTCTTTTCTAATAAAAACCCACAATTTTCTCATATTTCACTTCTTTTTGCCACTCGTGCCAATTGAAAAAATACTTCATCCATGGAATTTGCGCCAAAGTTTTCTCGTAAATTTGCAGGTGTGTCCAAAGCTTCAATTCTACCGTCAACCATGATAGAAACACGGTCGCAATACTCAGATTCATCCATATAATGCGTTGTTACAAAGACTGTTACGACGTTTTCTGCCGCTTCATAAATCATATCCCAAAACTGTCTGCGTGTTACAGGGTCAACACCACCTGTGGGCTCATCTAGAAAAACGATTTGGGGACGATGAAAAACAGCTACAGAAAATGCCAGCTTCTGTCTCCAACCCAAGGGTAAAGACGAAACTACTTTTCGCGCTTCATTTTCCAGACCAAGTTCGTAGATTAATTCCTTACTTCTTTGTTTGATTTCGAACTTGGAAACGCCATAAATGCCTGCAAAAAACTGAATATTTTCTAATGGAGTCAAATCTTCATACAACGAAAATCTTTGACTCATATATCCTATGTTTTTCTTGATTTTTTCGGCTTCTTTATATACATCAAAACCCGCAACAATAGCACCGCCCGAACTTGGAGTAAGCAAACCTGTAAGCATTTTCATTGCAGTTGTTTTTCCTGCTCCATTCGCTCCTAAAAATCCAAAAACTTCGCCTTTCTTTACCTCAAAGCTGATGTTGTCAACTGCCGTAAATTCTCCAAATTTTTTTGTGAGCTCATGACAAGAAATGGCGATATTATTTGGCATTTTTGGATTGCATATTTTGAGTTAAACGAATAAAAACATCTTCGATAGAGGCTTGAATTTCTTTTATTTTGAAATCTTCACCTTGTAAATATTTATTTGTAATCGATTCAATATCTGTCGATTGGTGTTTGAGTGTAAGGTGTAATTTATCACCAAATGAATAAATTGATTCTACTTCGGGAATTTGATTTAGAATTTTTTTTAGTTTAAAATTGTGGGTCGATTGAAGTGCAAATAATTTTTTAGGAAATGTTTCGACAATTTCTTTGGGTGTTCCAATCTGCATGATTTTTCCATGTTGAATCAGTGCTATTTTATCACAAAGCACGGCTTCGTCCATATAAGGTGTCGAAACTAAAATAGTAATACCTTTTTGCTTGAGATTTTGCAACATTTCCCAAAATTCTCGACGCGAAACGGCATCAACACCCGTGGTGGGTTCATCTAGAAATAATACGGACGGATTATTGATCAATGCGCAAGACAATGCCAGTTTTTGCTTCATTCCACCCGAAAGTTTTCCGGCTCTACGTTTTTTGAAGGGCTCAATTTGTTTGTAGATATCCCGAATCAAATGATAATTTTCTTGAATAGATGAACCAAAAAGTGAAGCAAAAAAATGCAAATTTTCTTCAACCGATAAATCCTGATAAAGAGAAAATTTTCCCGGCATATATCCCACTTGATTCCGAATGGATTGATAATCAGACTGTATATCATGTTGCATGACAAAGGCTTGGCCTGAACTGGGAAGAATCAAAGTTGTTAAAATTCTGAAAATACTTGTTTTTCCTGCTCCGTCTGGACCAATCAAACCAAATAATTCTCCTTTTTCTACATCAAAAGAAACTTGGTTTAATACTTGTCGATTGGCATAACTTTTACTGATATTTTGTACGCGAATGGCTGTCATTTACTGCGTTTGGAATAAAACTTCTGCATACATGCCTATTTTCAAAAAACCATCATTTTTTACTTTTATTTTGATGGCGTAAACCAAATTTGCCCTTTCTTTTTTGGTCTGTATGGTTTTAGGAGAAAATTCTGCCTGATCGGAAATCCAGGTAATTTGGCCCGGATAGTATTTATACGATTCTCCCTCATCTATTCTAATCCTAACTTGTTGATTTAATTGTATTTGTGATAATTGATCACCACTCACATAAGCTTTTAAAAATACATTTTCCAAATTAGCGATTTTATACAAAGGTTTTCCAAGAAGAGCCATTTCACCAGCTTTTGCGTAAGTTGTTAATACTGTGCCATCTATTGGATTCATCACTTTTCCCAAATCTATTTGATATTGAACTTGATCGGCAGATTTTTGTATAGGTTCACTTTCGCTCAATATTTGCCGGTTTTGATCGGCCGCCATAGATTCATATAATTTAATCTGTGCGCGCTGCGTTTGCATTTCTCGCTGAATCTGAATCATTTGTGCGTTTATATCATCCAATTGTTTTCTGGGAGCAGCATCGGCCTCGACCAATTTCTGGGTACGCCTTTTTTCAAATTCCAATTTCTCTAATTGTGATTGTAGGGTCGCCAATTGATTTTCAACTACTTTGATTTGGGTATTTGGCGATACTGTTTTTTGTTTTAAAGCAGAATGACGCGAAATAAGTTGCTCTTTTTGAAGCTGTTGCGCTTCGGTATCAATTAGTACGGCCAGCTCACCTTGATTCAGTTTCATACCTTCATCTACAAAAAAATCAAGGATGATTCCAGATTGTTGAGCGGCAACCCATACTTCGTCTGACTCAATATAGCCGGCTGCATCAAAATCCGAGACGGGCAATTGACAGGCATTCCAAGCTACAAACAAGAATAGAAATAGTAATTTTTTCATTTCACAGACCGGTTATATTTTTTAGATTTTCTTTACTTTTGATGTATAATATTTCGTGCAAATTTTTGGTGATTTCTGCCGAATGCAAAGCATTGAGTTTATTTATAAATTCATGCGAATTGATTACTCCATTTTGTAACTGCGCTTCTGCAGATTTTACAACTTCACGACGTAATTCGATAATAGCCTCATCTTTCAAAATGAGTTGTTCATATTTAGCCATTTGAGACAATTCCTTTTGCGATTCTATTTGGGTATTTAATAGAAATGCTTCTTTTTCTGTATTGAATTTATCCATTTGAAAATCAATTATTTCTAATTCTTTTTTTTCTGTGTAAAAACCAGAAATTTTCCATTGAAACTGAATTCCACCTATAGCAAAAGGCTCAAATGAGTTTTTGAGCATGTTCAGACCTGGTCTTCCATATCCGGCATTTAAAAATCCATTAATTTGTGGAAAACGATGCTGCCAAATTTGTTTTTTTCTGAGTTCTAGATTTTTCCTCTGCAATTCAAACAGCTGTAACTCAGGTCTTTGATTGTCATAGTTGGGGTTTAAAACATTATCTTCCACCCATAGAAGTTTTGTATCAGCCGTCAAAGACACACCTGTAAGTTCGGATAGCATTTGCAAGGCAGCCGTTTTGTCGTGGTGAATTTCTTCCGTTGTCATCTGGGCTGATAGTAATTCAGCTTTTAATTCATTTACCACACTTTTGTAGGTAACGCCCTCCTTCAACGCAAGCTCTGCTTTGGATAACGCAGCATTCATATTTTCTTCCAGTAAATTTCTTTGTTGAATCTGTTTATCATAGAGTAAAATACCAAAAAAAAGTTGAGCCACACGCTCTCTGAGTTTGTATAAATTGAGCTCATTTTTTTTGTCTTCAATCAATTGAGACATAAGTATTTGCTCTTGATGTAATTTCACTTTTCCACCATCAAAAATTAATTGATAAACTTCTGCCTGAACTTTATATTGATCTTTACTCATAGGATCTATATGAAAATTGGGCAAGGTCACGGGAATTTCTGTTACATCGGATTGATAGGTTGCTCCACCGCTGATCTGTGCTTGTGGTAGCCAGGCTTTTCGCGAATTTTGAATTTGAAGTTCTGTAGTTTTTTTATTCATTTCAAATTGTTGATATAATGGGAAATGAATCTGTGCTTGTTCGTACAAATAAGCAAGCGTATATTCCTGAGCTTGCAAAGTGAAACTTGAAATTAAGCTGAAAAAAATCAAAAATTCTCTCATGATTTCTCGGGTTTAATATCTAGTAAAGTTTTGGCCCACAGCGGAACCATATGTTTGCGCTCTGCCATTATCTCATTTAATTCCAAATTTGTGTTTTGGGCCAAAATGTGAAGAACAGGTTTCATTACAAATGGGAAAATATTGAGTCCTAAAATATTGATAAGTAGGTTTTCAGGTCGAATTTCTGCATTTTCTGCTTTTAATTGCCTTATTAAAACTGAATTTTGTATAAAATCATTTTGCAGAAGATGTTCAGAAAATTTGTGGGGATTTTTGTGAATTTCACCTAAAATAAAAATAGGCAAATCAGGATTGCTGCTTAACATGGAAAAATAGCGGTCAGACAAAAGTTGAATTTTCTCTTCTATAGATGTTTCAGAATCATTAAAAACAGGTAACAGCGAACCAAAGAAAGTTAGAAATTTTTCTTGCATGATAATTCTAAACAGGTTTTCCTTACTTCTGAAATAATAATTTACCAAGGCGGGATTTATCTCGGCTTGCGTAGCAATTTCACGCGTTGTAGTTGCTGTAAAACCCTTTTCTGTAAATAGTTTTTGAGCTGCAGTTTTAATTTTTTCTTCGGTAGAGCTGTCTTTTATCTTTGAATTCATGAAACAAAGGTAAAAAATATTTTTTACAATTAAACAATTGTTTAAAATGATTGTTTAAATCAAATGTTTTACATTTTTTCGATTAAAAATGAAATATATCTTCAGGTAGTTTTACTTGTTTATTCAATTTTATTTCAACTAAAATGACTAATTTTATTTTTTTTAAATCAGCAAAGCTTGTTTACAGTTGCATTTTATAATACCGAGAATTTGTTTGACATTTTCAATGATCCCAAAACCTTGGATGACGATTTTACGCCGCAGGGAAAACGCAAATGGACACAAAACAGATATGAAAATAAGATTGGAAAAATTGCCATGACTATTTCACGAATCGGTTTGGACGAAACGGGTTATCCGCCTTCTCTTGTGGGTTTGGCCGAGGTAGAAAATGATGTAGTGGTTCAGGATTTAATCAAAAATAAATATTTAGGTGAAGAAAACTACGATTTTGTACATTTTGATTCCCAAGACGAACGTGGAATTGATGTTGCATTAATTTATAATAAACATGTGTTTTTTCCAGAACACTCCGAGCCCTTGCATCCACCTATGATTTATGATGGTGGCGGACGTGATTTGACTCGGGACATTTTGTATGTAAAAGGAAAGTTATATCACAGAAGAATTCATGTTTTTGTGGTGCATATGCCCTCTAAGCGTGAAGAAAATTATAATTTGGCTAAAAGAGAGGCGATTGCACAGAAATTATGGCATAAAATTGAAGATATTAGTCGTGAAGAAAAAAATCCATATATTATAGTTTTAGGTGACTTTAACTCTGATCCGACGACGGATACGCTCAAAAAATATTTGAAAGGTCAACATCAGAAGCCTAAGTCGAGTGAATTATCATTTTTCAACCCCATGGAGTTGTTGGTGCGTGATGGCCATTTTACGACAGTACATCGAAAAGACTGGTTATTATTTGATCAAATGTTGTTTTCCACGGCGTTTTTTTCTGCTTATGCCAGTCCGACTTTGGTGGGAACCCAAGTTTTCAATCCGTATTTTTTGCAGGAATGGAATCACAAGTATCGTTTTCAGCCGTTCAGAACCTATGTTGGGCGCAAGTATCTTGGTGGTTATAGTGATCATTTTCCGATTTATTCGATTTTAAAAATATAAATATGAACATAAAACAATTTTTGGATTCAACTTATCTCAAAACCTCCGATCAGTCGGGTCTCACAGAAGAGCAAACTTGGCAAAAGGTAAAAGAGCTCACACAAGAAGCAATAGATCATGGTATTTTTGCTGTTATGATAAGGCCTGAATATATGTCGAGGGTGCGCAAAATGATAGATGAAGCCGAATCGGATGTGGTTTTGGGCTGTGTAATTTCTTTTCATGAGGGAGATTTATCTACAGAAGATAAATTGAATGAAGCTCAGAAAGCCTTGGAAGATGGTGCAGATGAATTGGATTTTGTCATTAATTATCGTCAGTTTATCAGTGGGAATTTACAATTTGTTGCGGATGAGGTATTACAGGGGAATCGATTGGTTTTGGAGGCGGGTAAAACCATCAAATGGATTATAGAAACCGCTGCTTTGAACGCAAATCAGATTGCTGAAATTACAGATTTGATTCGTGGTGTTACCGAGAAGAATTTTCCTGGAAAAGAATCGCGTGTTTTTGTTAAAACTTCTACTGGTTTTTATGATTCGGCGGATGGCAAGCCGATTGGTGCTACTATTGAAAATGTGAAAATTATGCTTGAGCATGCGGGTAAATTACCTGTAAAAGCTGCTGGTGGAATAAGGACGCGAGAAGAGGCCATTGCGATGTTGGATTTGGGGATAAAGCGTATTGGAACTTCGTCTGCTTTGGCCATTTCGGATGGAGCTGCTGCAGAAGATTCTTATTAGACAAATGTTTTGAGAAAAAGCTAGGGTGTTGGTAAGTAGTAGGAAACCCTTAGTCCCGATTGTAACGGCATCCTTTGAAAAAAGATACTTCTGCAAAATGTGTTTTACAAGAGCGGTAGCTCCTTGTAAGGCACATTTTTGCAAGTAGATTTTGAGCAGGATATAGTGAAAAGCGGGAAAAAACTCCAAAAAAATATCAAAAAGATTTGATAACGTGGGTAACGATGCCCCAGATTTGGAAATTTTGGGTTTCGTTGATGTGAATGGGGCGATAATCTACGTTGGCAGGCATGAGCCAGATTCCGTCGCGTTTGATACGTATGCGTTTACAGGTAAATTCGCCATCGATGAAACATACGGCGATTTTGCCGTCTTGTGGTTGTAAACTGCGGTCGATGACCAGCAGATCGCCGTCTGCAATGCCATCGTCTATCATAGATTGTCCATTGACTTTGGCGTAAAAAGTAGTGAGAGGGTTGCGAACGAGCTCTCGATTGATGTCGAGTTTGTTTTCGAGTTTTTCGTAAGCAGGTGAGGTTTGGCCACAGCTTATGCCATTGATAAACAGAGGTATCTCGGTTTGGGTAGAAATATCGGGGGTTATTATTTGTAGCTGTAAAGTCATCGTATCAAAGATATATAAAAATGTTTACAATTAATTAATAAAATTTTTGGACGGTATATTAAAATTAATTTACGATATTCGCAGCGTACGAATTTTATGTATCTAACTAAGACTAATTTACTTTTTAGATGTTTTAAAATTTAGACAAATAAACAGTAAATTATTTTATTCTTATGAACATTTTTGTTACAAAATTAAACCGCAGTACGAGAGACGAACATCTGCAACAACTTTTTGAATCTTATGGCGAAGTGAGCTCTGCCAAAGTAATTATGGATCGCGATACAGGTAGATCTAAATGTTTTGGGTTTGTAGAAATGCCCGATGATGATGCCGCACAACAGGCTATTGATGAATTGAACGAGACAGATTTTATGGATTTTAAGATTGTCGTGAAAAAAGCTGAACCTAGAGAGGATAAGCCAAGAGATAATCGCCCGCGCAGAGACAATCGCGATAGGGATTTCCGTGGAGATCGAGATAGAAGATATTAAGAATTTTATTTTCGAAAATAAAGTCTGTCTGAATTAATTTTCAGACAGATTTTTTTGTTGGTTGAAATCGAGACGATATATAAATCAGTTCCATGCTGATGGTAAATCAAAATGTTTTGAGCCAAAATTCCCACCAATGTTTTATTTCTGAAATATGCATTGTTGGCCATCATTTTATCTACCATATCATTACTTTTTGGTGTTTCAATAGACTGAATTTCAAAATTATGTGGATTCATAACAAAACTTGTACTGGATATTAAATACTCCTTTTTGAATTTCATTCACGTTTAATTCTCCCTCGTAATAAGTATAAATTCCCTTTGACGACGATAGGAATTTTACTTTTTTGAGGACATTTTCCGTTTCTTCGATTGGCATAAACGCATCTAGAGGGAAAAACTCAAAATAGGCTTTGCCATTCACATACAATGGAAATTCAGAATCTGTAAGCACGTAATTTTCATCAAAAACCTTCCAAACCAAGGCGTCTTTATTTTGATCATTTTTGATGACCAATGCATAATTAGCTTTTTTTGTATTTAATTTATCAATAAAATTGAGGTTGTTTTTCGGCTCAAGAAAAGTTGAAACGGCTACTTACGCCTGGCTATATTTGATGGCGAAAATTGAAAGTAGAAGAAAATTTTTTTTCATGAATTTTATTCTTTGTTTTGGTTTAAATCTTCTGGATTATTAATTTTTCTTAATCGCATAAATTCCTCTACTACTGCGTGATGTGTGACGGTTTTGTCTCGAAAAAGCACAGTAAAATAATCTCGTTCGCGTTGATTTGCTCCCAATTGGTTCAGAATATTGAAAAGGTGCATTTTCATATGACCTTTTTGGATTCCATCGGTAGTAAGTGAACGAAGCGCAGCAAAATTCTGTGCAAGTCCAGCCACCGCTGTAATTCCCATAAGTTCCTGTGCATCAGGATTGTCTAGTAGGTTTAATGAGAATTTCACCAGGGGATGCAATGAGGTGAGTCCGCCGACCGTTCCCAATGCGATGGGCAAATCCAGCCAAAACCGAAAAACGCCATCTTTTACTTCACAATGGGTAAGACTTTGGTATTTTCCGTTGCGCGCTGCATAGGTGTGTGCACAAGCTTCGACAGCGCGGAAGTCGTTTCCAGTTGCAATTACCAAGGCATCTATTCCGTTCATAATGCCTTTGTTGTGTGTGGTTGCGCGATAGGGTTCTACTTCTGCAATGCGCACAGCAAGAGCAAATTTCTCAACAAATTCCATGGCATCCATCTCTTCTTCTGCCAATTCTTCTATTTGGCATCTCACCTCGGCCCGAACCATATTTTCTGGGGTGAAATTAGACAAAATACACATCACCACTTGTAGAGAGTTTTTTTCTTCTTTGGAAAATTCAGCCGATTCAGAAATTTCACGCTCCATGGTTTTGGCAAATTGTTCCAGGCAGGAATTGATGAAATTGGCACCCATCGAATCTTTGGTATCGAATTTTCCTTCAATTTGAAAATAATGGGGAATTTCGAGGGTTTTATCTTTGAGTTCAAGGCTTAGAATTCCACCGCCTCTTTTTATCATATTTTTGGTAATGGCAGCCGTTTCTTCATGAAGCTTATTTTTCAAAACTGTGTCAAAAAAGTTTTGAAGTTTATTTTTATCGCCATGAAACATAAAATGGACATGTCCGAGTTTTTTATTGCCTAGAATTTGGGTGTGAAATCCGCCACGATCTAGCCAAAATTTGGCGGCTTTGGAAGCTGCGGCTACTACCGAACTTTCTTCTATAGCCAATGGCAAGGCCAATAATTTTCCATTAATCAAAAAATTGGGTGCAATTCCATAAGGCAAATAATAATTGGAAATCGTATTCTCAGAAAATTCATCATGTAATCGCTGTAATTCAGCGTCTTCATTCCAATATTGCTTTAGGGTTTTTTTGGCTTGTTTGTCATTTTGGAGGTAATGTTGCGTGAGCCAGTTGATTTTTTCTTTTTTATCGAGTTTAGAAAATCCGGATATGGGTTTCATTGGCGCAAAATTTTAAATTGAACGGTAAATTTACGTTATTATTAATGGTTTTTGATACTAGACAAGATCCTGCAAAGTACACATTGAAAAGTTAATCATAATTTTAATTCATATTATTTTTAAAAATCCCAAACTTCTATTTCTTTAAAAACACCTTCCCATTCCCGTCTGCGTAGCAAAAAGTGATTTCATCGGCGGTGGAAAGTACAAACATGTCTAGTCCTTGATGTCCGTTATAATTTGGGAAATAGCGTGTAGGCAACTCAGGAAAAACGGGTTGAATGATTTTTTGGATTTCCCTGTTACTGCTGAACTCCACGATTCCGTAATGCTTATTCTTTTTCAAAATGATGAAAGAATCTTGCATTTCATAATTGTGGTCACGAACAAAACTGAAACCGTTTTTGAAGATATTTTCATATTCAAAAGGCAGATATATTTCGTTATTCATACCGATTAAACCGGCTTTTCCGTTTTGATAAGCCACCATAAAACCCTTGTTACTGTCCAGAAATCCACTACTGGAATACTCCAGGATTCTTTTGGTCTTATTGTCATATGTGTAGGGTTCTCGCAGTTCGATTTTTTTATTTTTTTCATCGTCTGTGTTCCAATACGTTTCGGGCATATTTACTTGAATGGAATCGTACACCATCGGTACAGTCCAGGTTCCGTCAGGTTTCAGAATGCCGTATTTCATTTTTGCGTTGGAATCTTTTTTTCCGGCCAAATAATAATGTCTGAAATCATAAATTGTGATACCAAATTGATTTTTAATGTATTGCAGATGGTCAAATTCTGGATTTTCTTTTCTCAAATCTGTGAAAAACAATCCTTTTTTGCCGTTTTCTGCAGTGAAAATCAAAGGTTCCTTCTGTGATTTTTTTTCGTCAATAAACTCAAAATTTAAGTGGTTTTTTTCGATGGGTTCCTTGTTATTTAATACCTGTTTTTCGGGCGAAAGCGAAAATTCCGCAGGAGGTGCAGGTCTGGAAATAGGCGCAGGCACTCTTTCTGCAGGCATTTTTTCCGCAGGAACAGGAGATTTCATTCCTTCCATGGCTACATTCGGAACCATTTCAGGCGCTGCAACTGCTGTTCTGCCCGGCATTCCATACATTCCATATTCCTGCTCATTGGTAAAACTATTGGGTCGTTCGTCGCTGAGCTGATATTTCCCGTTTTCGAACCAAATAAATCCATTCAGATAATAATTGTTTTTGTCTGAATAATCAAATTCGAGTAGTTGGTCATCGCGTTGACTTCTTACTTTCAGTAAGTTAAGATTTTCCAGAATTCTTTGGGAGATTTCACCTTTTTTGACATCATATACCGCGATTTCATAGGTTTTGTCTTCGTATGCAATCATTAAAAGATTATGGGTCATGTTTCCCTGCGTATCAAACTGCGGATTGAAACCGTGAAATGTATCGATATCCCGACTGAAAAGTGCTTTGCCATTCGGGCTGAACAGCATGGCATTTTCGATATACGAACGGGAATCACCTCCCAGAATAATCTGATCGGGCAATACGGTATAAACAGGATATTTTTGTCCACTTATGATTACTTTTTTGTGTTGAATCACACCGGTTTCGGGCCGATTGACCTCCTTTACCTCAATCCTGCCGCCCACCCAGTGAATGGTATCTTTGGTAAAATGATTATGGGTATAACTGAAATAATTTTTCCCCATATACATCAGCGCATCATACTGCGGATTGAGCACGGTTTTGCCCTTGAGATTCACCAGTCCGAATTTGTCCTTTACCCGCATGGGTACATAAGTTTCTTGAGAAATAAGGAAAGAAAAGGAAAGTAATAGAATGGTTGAAATTACATTTTTCATGGACAAATTCAATAAATTAAAAATGAGCTGAATCAGATTTTTGTTTTAAACGACTGTAATTAAATCAAATCTAGCAAAAAAAATGAATTTGGAGATGATTTTTTGAACCCAAATGTTCATAGATGGTAGAATAGGAGAAATTAATATAGTAATAAGGATTTTGAATTATAAATTTTATTTTAAATTGATTAATTTTATAAATTTAACACATTAAAAATTTTTATTATGGAGGAAAATAAAAAGCTAACACGTCAAACGGGAGCACCTGTACCGGATAATCAAAACGTCCAAACGGCCGGGCAGAGAGGTCCACTTTTGATGCAGGATTTTTGGTTTCTGGAAAAGATGGCCAATTTTGACAGGGAAGTCATCCCAGAAAGACGGATGCACGCCAAAGGATCTGGTGCGTTTGGTACTTTTACAGTAACGCATGATATTACCCAATATACAAAAGCAGATATTTTCAGTAAAATTGGGAAAAAAACAGAAATGTTTGCCAGATTTTCTACTGTAGCAGGTGAGCGAGGAGCTGCTGATGCAGAAAGAGATATACGTGGTTTTGCCCTTAAGTTCTATACGGATGAGGGGATTTGGGATTTGGTAGGAAATAATACACCAGTTTTCTTCTTTCGTGATCCGATGAAATTTCCTGATTTGAATCACGCTGTGAAGAGAGATCCAAAAACCAATCTACGCAGTGCGCAAAACAACTGGGATTTCTGGACATTACTTCCAGAATCACTACACCAGGTAACTATAGTTATGAGTGATCGAGGTATCCCAAAAGGTTATAGACACATGCACGGATTTGGAAGTCATACCTATTCTTTTATCAACAAAGATAATGTTCGGCATTGGGTTAAATTCCACTTCAGAACACAACAAGGAATAGAAAATCTATCTGATCAAGAGGCTGCTGTTTTGGTAGGTACCGACAGAGAGTCTGCACAACGCGACCTTTTCTATAATATAGAAGAAGGTAATTTCCCAAAATGGACTTTGTTTGTACAAATTATGACAGAAGAAGAGGCGAAATCTTATCGTTTTCATCCGTTTGATTTGACCAAAGTTTGGTCTAAAAAAGATTTCCCATTAATTGAAGTAGGAGAATTCGAATTGAATAAAAATCCTGAAAATTATTTTGCAGATGTAGAACAAGCAGCATTCAATCCTACCAATATCGTTCCTGGAATCGGATTTTCTCCAGACAAAATGCTTCAAGGGAGACTTTTCTCTTATGGCGATGCGCAGCGTTACCGTTTGGGAGTGAATCATTTCCAAATTCCGGTAAATAAACCACGTTGTCCATATCATGCATTTCATAGAGACGGTGCCATGCGTGTAGATGGTAATTATGGTGACGCAAAGCACTATGAACCAAATAGTTATGGTGAATGGCAAGAGCAACCCGAAACCAAAGAGCCACCATTGGAATTGGAAGGTGCTGCCTATGCCTATAACTTCAGAGATGATGATACTGATTATTTTACCCAACCAGGTGACCTGTTCAGAATTATCAAAGCCGATGGTAAAGCAGAGGTTTTATTTCAAAATACAGCAACGCAAGTGGGTGGAGCAGAAAAATTTGTACAGATTAGACACATCAGAAACTGCTACAAAGCCGATCCCGAATATGGTGAGGGCGTAGCAAGAGCGCTGGGTCTGACAATGGAAGAGGTAAATGAATTTGACATGACACCCTATGACCGTTGGGCACCACGACCCACACAGGCTTAAACGGAATAAATTGTAATGAAAAACCTTTCGGAAACGAGAGGTTTTTTTTATTAAGTAAAATTCAAATTAATCTGTTATTTAATTGATTATCAATAATTTTTTGTTTATATGACAAATTGAAACTACGCTAAAAGATTAAATTTTTTTCGTTTTTAAAAGTTAAAATAGAATAATATATAGTAAGAATTACAAGATTTATTTTAATTTTCTGCTCGGTAATTTATAAGCGTATGCGAGGAATATTATGGCTAACAGCAATCGGTTTTCTTTCAGGAATTGTTTTGATTGCAGTATTAAAACTGATCATGTTGTGGACGGGCAATACGGCTTATATTTTACTTTTTAACTTCGATTATATTCCTGTGATTCAAGATTTACGTCCAGAGAAATTCTTCGGATATGTTTTTCATTTTGTCACTTGTTGTGCCAGTGTAATAGGTTTGTTTTTAATTCTGCGAATTTGGCAGAAACAATGGCAAATATGGCCTTATGTGTTGGTATATATGCTGGGAGGTGGCGCATTATTTTTTCTCACGGCGCTTTCTCCCAAACCACCTGATTATGATGATGTTGCGGCTTGGATGTATTGGACGCTGGCGCACGGGGTTTTTGGTTGGTGCGTAGGGTATTTGATTCAAAAGTTAAAATTCAAATTGGGTTCAGTATCAATAAATCAGCATTCCGGCAAGCGCAATTAAGAGAATTAAAATCACGGGATGCCACTTGAATTTGAGGGATATTAAAAGAGTGAGCAAGAAAAACACCGGACTTAAATTGTCGATAAAATTCTGAGGGGTCATCAGCGAATAAGCAGCAAAACCGATAAGTGCGATACTGAGCGGGCGAATTCCTCTCAAAAGCGCTTTGAACCAAGGATTATTCTTGAATTTTCGGTAGGAATACGAAATCAGAATTATGAGTATAAAAGCCGGTAAATTAACGGTTAGGGTTGCGAGTATGGAGCCTAATACTGCAATTCCAGGTGAAAAACCGGCATTTTCTACAGCTTTATATCCAGCATAGGTAGCAGTATTGATTCCGATGGGACCTGGCGTGGTTTGGGAAATAGCCACCAAATCGGTGAATTCTTTATTGGTCATCCATAGGTTTTGGGTAACTACCTCATCCTGAATAAGTGACAGCATGGCGTAACCTCCGCCGAAACCAAAGATTCCGATTTTTAAAAAGACCCAAAAAATTTTAAGAAAAATCATTTTTTGAAAATAAAAGGCATCGCCAGTCCGCCCAGACAACCCAAGATGACAATCCAAACCGGTGAAACATTAAAAAATATCATTAAAACAAGTGCGGCAGCCGGAATCATTACGGTTTTCCAGGTGAGCCGATTGGCACGAGCTATAGCAATGACCGGTGCCACGATTAAAGCTACGACTGCCGGACGAATGGCTTTGAAGGCTTTTTCTACCCAAATATTATCCTGAAATTGTTTGAAAAAAATGGCAATGAGAATGATGATGCAAAAAGGAGCGATAATGGTGCCCAAAGCAGCGGCCAGTCCGCCTTTGAGGCCGTTGATTTTGTAACCCACCAGGGCGGCCAGATTGGTGGCAAAGACCCCGGGCAGTGATTCGGTGACGCTAATTAATTCATAAAATTCGGTTTTTGTGACCCACTTGCGCCCGACTATTTCTTTTTCAATCAGTGGAATCACCGCATGTCCGCCACCGATGGTAAAGATGCCGATTTTGGTAAAATTCCAGAAAATTTTGAACAGCATGCAACAAATTTATCCGCTGAAAAATTCAAAGTTCAGCCTGTTAATACATGGCTAAAATACGGAATTTGAAAGGCAGAGAAAAGGAAATTCGAGGGAAAACAGGCTTTGGAATACAACTATAAACTAGGCTAAAGCCTTTAGAAATTACAATCATGAACCACGATTTCTTCTTTCCTGCATCAATTGCTCCAAAGCAGCGTAATAGTCTTTTAAAGAAATTCTTTTGCCTGATTTGAAAGCTGCGATTTTTTTGTTTTTCTTGGTTGAAATGGTATCCAGAAGGGCTTCGTAATTATTGTTGAAATTCACTTTTACGATCAAACCTTTTAATCCCACCAGACCAAATGGCGCAATATCTTGCGGGTGAGTTTCATCCACCCAGGCTACTGTCACCATTTCCCTTGGGCCGTTTCTGCCTTCCTCAATGCGGCGATGAACGGCGATTCGGCACAATCGGTCATTAATAATCTCGGTTTTATCGGTAATTTCCCATTTTATTTCATCAAAACCATAGGAAATAATGACAGGTTGGCCGTTCGATTCCTTTTTATTTTCGGCTTTTCTTGTGGCATTATCGTAAAAAAATTCACCTTGTGATTTGCGAAAGACCTCATGCATACTGATTTGAAACAATTTGGAATTATCAATTTTCTCTATCGAATAAAACAGTGAACGTCCTTTTTTATAAATCATCTCAAAATCAATGCTGTCGGTTTCCTGCTTCATTAATGCTCTCATCTCGCGGTTTTCCGGTTGTGATGCATTGAATTTATAGGCTTTATAGGTGTAGAAATTATTTGTACTTTCCTAAGCAGAAATGAATATTATTCCAAAAAGCAGGAAGATGAATAATAAGTTAAATTTTAAAAAATTCATCAAACATTAATTCTTTTGTGATACATAGTAATAATATGTTCTATCATGAATTTCCTGTAACTCGGCAGGTGATAATGATGAATTTTCATGTTCAAAGAAATTTACTATGTTATCTACGTATTGAACACAATCTGCATCTTTATTTACAATTTTATTGATTAAATTTTTATGATTTACTATTTCCGATTTGAAACATATATTTGAGCCAAAAGCAAATGATGCGGTTAGAAGAAAAGTGCTTATTAACGCAAAAAACAGTGCTACAAGCTTTTTCATTAAAAAAATTTTTATAATTAATTTTGCAATTTAATCAAATTATTCCTAATATGAAAATCATTAGGTAATCTATTTTTGATATACCATTATCTGTTGAAAAATAAATTCTATATGGAAATTAATCACTTCACCAAAAAAGTCTTGGAAAATAACTTTCCATTAATTTCCAATGTAACAAAATATTGCCCTGTTGGGAAGGATGTTGTCGGGATTTGATGTTCAGTGCCGGTGAAAGAAAACCGATGAATCCATTGCCCGGCTGCATTGAATATGCTGCCGTTGAGTTTTGCTGTTGAATTAACATGACTTAATTGAATATGAATTAAATCCATTGCCGGATTGGGGTAAATCTTAAAGGAATTTTTGGGATGTGGATGCTGTTTTTTAAAAATGAAAAAAGAGTTTGAGCATAAGATACCTATGATTGAGGCTATACAAGGAGGATTCCCTGTAATAATCACCTACGAATATTTGCTCCAAGGATTTATTGTTTGTAAGGTTTTTGCCTTCCATAGACATAAACCATCTTTTACCTTGTGGTCTGTAATTTAACGTAAGGTCCACAAAATTATGCACGTTTTGTTGTTGCATATCGGGGTTGTACATTTGATAATTGGCAGAAGCAAACCATATTCTATCGGGTCTGTACAAAATGACAAATTCATTTTGAATGGATGTATTGGAAAAAGAAGAATGGTTTCTTGCGTAGGTATTAAAATACTGTCCCTGAAATTTGTTTTCGAAATTTAGAGCATTCTTAAAGCCTGTTTTCACGAAAAATTCTAAAAAGACCGAATTACCTATATTGTTTCTCAAAGCTGAATTGTTTACAAGATTGTAATAATTCATCCGGGTAAAGTTGGAAGTAAAACGTACCGTTGATTTGACAGGATGCATGAATTTTTCTACACGAAAATTGATGCTTTTTTGCTCTGTACTTTTCGGCAATATGCGATATTTAACTTTAGAGAAATTCTGTAATATATGATTTTCGTTTAAAAAGCTATTTTGTCTTTGCTGGTAGTTTAAGCCAATCTGTAGCTGGAATTGATTGAAAAAGTCATGATGATTGAAACCGATGCCAGATGATAGTCTTTTCTGGAAATTGAGAGATGGTTCGTTTTGTCTCAATGTTCGAAAAGATGTAAGAACTATGTTTTCGTAGAGATTTGATATAGGTTGCCGGCTTTGATTGTATTGTAGGTTGAATTGAAAATTCGAATGATTATTGATGGTATAATGAATCAATAGATCTGGCCTTAGAACCCATTTCTGTATCGCCTCTTCTGTATTGTTTTGGTAATATTTAACTTTATAATTTGAAATCCCCAGATGTGGTCTAAGTTTCCATTTTTTTATAGACCAAATATAGCGTGCGTGTATTCCGTTTCTCAAGCTACTGGTTTGCATGTCGTTATATATAGATTCATAAGGACTTGCAGAAAGTAAGGTGAACAATTTATCTTTATGGTATTCGCCCGAAAATCCATAGGAGTACTTGGCAGTACCATTTGTTGCACCGAGCATGGTCAGGTTCCATTGCCCCAAATTCTTTTTAGAATGTACGTTCTGTATAGAATTGTTTTCGATGTCTGTTTCTATATTTTCATAATCGATTCCGGGAGACAGATCAAAACGCTGTGGTGCGGAGTTTTCGCTATACAACAAGTTGGTTTTTAACACCTGTTTATCATTGAGTTTGTGTGTATATTGCAGATTGTTGTAAAATAAAAACCGTTTCGAATTCAAATTGCTTTCAACCCAATCGCTTTGATTTCTTAACAAATTGTTGGTTGTCACGATTTTTTCATCCATCCATTTGCTATCCCATTCCAGTAATGAATTGTCTGATGTATTCCAGGTCCATTTGGAGTCTAAATAAAAAAGTTCGGCATTCTTATTTATAGTTTCTATCGAACTGATGTGTAGGTCTTCTTCATCGGCAAAATTATATTCGGCAAAATTAGAATTCTCATATTTTAGCCTGTCTTTTACATAAAAGAAATTGATTCTGGTTGCCAAATTTTTACTGAATCTGAATATTTCGTTCAAATTTCCATAAATCAAATTGTTTAGATTGGCTCTTTGATTGTTTAACTGGCTATAAAAAACCGTTTCGGGTAGGATTTTATCGGCAGTAAGGAACTCAATTTCCCGTTGTTCTCTCGAGCTTCCAAAAGAAAAATAATCCCAGGACGTGTTGTTGTTGCCTATATTATTATATGAAAATGTGTTGAAATTTTTGTTTCTATGGTCTATCAAGATTGTGTTTATATTGCCGTAATACCTGTTTTCTATGCCATAACCCAACTCTGCATTACCAGAAAGATCTGCTCGGTTTTTCTTCAATTTCAAATTTATGGCTATATCTTGGCTATCCTGTATGCCTTTCATCAGTGGATTTTCGTTCCAGTTTTCGATGGCTTGAACTTCATCTATCATATCCGATGAAATATTTCTGGTACCCGTTACATAATTGTAGCTGAACAAATCATCACCATCCAATAGCAATTTGCTGATTTCTCTACCTTTGAACTTGATGGTCCCATTATTGTCTATCTCTATGCCCGGCAATTTCTTCAGCATATCCTCTACTACTCTTTCTGTCCCATCCATAAAAGCCTCTGACCTATAGGTGGTAGTGTCGTTTCTTGCCGTAATGGCCTTGCGATTTGCCTGTACAATCATGTCATCTAGGTTTACCAATTGGGCGTTCAGTTCAAAATTTATATTTTGTAATCGATTCGAGTGAATAAAAGAAGTTTCTTCACTTAGGTAACCAAATTTTGATGCAGTCAAAATATATTCTCCAGGTTCAAGCGATTCCAGCGCAAGTTTATATTGGCCTTTGTTGTCAGAAATCGTATATAGAATGGTGGTTTTAGTAGAATCAAGAACAGAGACAACCGCGGTGGATATACCTTTATTTGTTTCGGAATCAATGATATATCCTTCCAGAGATTGTGCATATAAACAGGAAGAAATAGAGATGAAAAATATTAAAACATTTAAAAAAAAATCTCTCACAAGACATTTTTAATATTCTATTCCCTGCTCTGTTTGCAATTCGGGATAAATAATTTCGATCTGACCAATTTTATAAAAAGAACCCAGGGATTCAGGGTCTTTATTAGACCGTAAATAGTCTATGTATTTGTCATAAGCATTTATGAAGACTTTTTCGAATTCTGCAAAACTTCGGAATTCTTCTTTTTGGAAATTCTTCAACTCTTTTTCAATATTTTCTTCATCAGAAGCGGAGAGAGAATTCAGTGTATATTCCACAAAATCATCTGTAGATTTTATTTGGATGATTAAACCCGGTAATCCCTTGAATTTCCATGGCCCTTGGGATATAGGTATTTCTGTACTGTAACATGCCCGGTAATCTCTTCCCCGAAAATTGGTAGTTGCATAGCGGCAAGACAATCCATTGATGGTATCATATTCTACCAGCAATTGCCAATTACCTACAGCCTGGTCTTGCACCTTCATAAACCTGCCCAATAGCCTTTCTTCGTAGTAAATAGCATCGGCCGAACTATAAAATTGAATCTGTCGCGAACTCGGTGCTTGTATTGTGCTTTCCTCATCTTCGCCCAACTCTTCATATCCCTTATACACCCATTTGGAATGGGAATCGTCTATTACCAAATCAAAATATGAAATGTATGTATGGGGGAAAATATTTAATTTATATTCTACCTTTAATTGCTGAGCATTCACTAATCCATGTAAAAAAAAAGAAATAAGAATTACATATAAATATTTATTCATTATTTAAATTTTAATCCAAATCAAAATCTCCCGACGCCACTTCTAGTTCATGTAATTTCCTATTGGCCTCAGCGGCAGCAGCGGCACAAGCGTCTCTACGAATTGTTCTACATTCTGTTGCTGTAGCTGATTGTCCGGTATCTGGATTTGAAACTGTTCTAGTGCAACATGCGCTTACTTCGTTGAATTCATCATCTAAAATGCTATTTTGAATTTCATTAGCTGTTAAGCTTAATGACCCTAATCCAATAAGAACGAAAGATAAAATAAATTTTTTCATAAAATTAATATTAATAATTTTCTACAAATTCATAAAATTAAAATTAATAATTTTCTACAAAAATAATTAAATTTTTCACATATCAGAGTATAGTTTAAATTTACTAATCCATTAAACCTGTAACCAATAAAAAATATTTCATATTCCTAAACCCAATTTTTCAATATTTATTTTCACTTCACCAAAAAAGTCTTGGAAAATATCTTTCCATCGATTTCCAGTGTGACAAAATATTGCCCAGTTGGAAGTGATGATGTCGGAATTTGATGTTCCGTGCCGGTGAAAGAAAAATTCTGAATCCATTGCCCGGCAGCATTGAAAATTCTGCCCTTGATTTTTGCTGTGGAATTAGCATGATTTAATTGAATATGAATTACATCCGTTGCTGGATTGGGATAAATTACAAAGGAATTTTGGGAGATGGATGCATCGGTTACGGAGAGAGAAGTTTGGACAAATTTGGCGATAAAAAGATCTCCGTGTAGATGTCCGCTATAATCTTCTATGTATGCATCGGGTGTGGAGATATGGCTTGCACTTTGGGTATGACCTGCAAGGCAAAATCCATTTTCGAGAATCACAAGATGAAAAAAACCAACTTCTTCACCTTCTCCCCCAAAATAAGTGGAATAAATCAATTCACCCGAAATTTCAAAGAGCATTACAAACATATCATTCCCTCCCAGAATATTTTCTTGAAAAGCATTGGATGTCGCCAAACCGGGTTGGGCTGTGCTACCGATGACAAAAATGTATGGTGAATCTGCATGTGAAAAACTCGAATTAAAAGTATTGGATGGTGAAAAATCTCCAAGGTAGGTGCCCCATAAAGTATTTCCTGCTAAATCAAAAGATGCTAAAAATCCACTCCTCGCAAACTCAGGTTTTTCGATAATATGTCCATTTGGGGTGGCTATACCCGTATTACTAAATGTGTTTCCGCATAAAAAAAGCTGATTTCCTTTTAAACTTAATGAATTCATTAAAACTAAATCTAAATCCGGACCACCATAATAGCGTGACCAAACACGATTTGCAGTATGATCAAATTTTGAAAGATACATATCGGACTTTCCGGGCATAAGTTGCCAGTTCCCCGAAGGGTCAAAATACGTATCATTGTGTACGCCTGAAAAGTTGTACCCGGTTCTTCCCGCAACATATATTCCTGTTTCGTCCACAGCTAAACCCGAAATGGTGGAATAATCATACCCATAATAAGTAGTCCAGTTACGTTGCCCCGAACTTGTGAAATTTGAAATTACATAAGTTGCATCGTCCATATTTTCCTGAAAAACCCCAGGAGTTGCCATATTTTCACTACGGATATTGGTGGTCCAAATGATATTATTATCTGGTGTAAAGGCAATCATACTATTATAATCAAAGAAAGAATCACCTTCACTATCGTCATCATGAGCAGCGCCGCCAAAGTAGGTAAACCAAATTATATCGCCAGTTTCACTATTCATTTTTGCAAGAAACCGATCCATTTGTCCGCCAATTTGTTCCTGAAACACTCCAGGCGTTCCTAATCCTGTGAGATTTGTCCAACCACAAATCAGCAAGTCGTTGTTTGCATCTATCTTGATATCATCAATTCCAAATCGATCCAAGGATCCTATCTCGAACTCATTCCCAAATGTTTCTACCCAAAGCAAATCCCCTGATGGAGAAAACTTTAGAATATCAGAAGTAAGATGAGATATTGAAATTACCACAAAAATGTTTTCATCGGCATCTTTTTCTATACTCGAAATTTTATTAAGCGCATGTGCCGAACCAAGATAGGTACCCCATTCTTTTTCAAATCTGGAAATTTGTGAAAAAGAAATCCCTGAAAAAAGAAATAAGAAGAAATAGAATTGAATCTTCATAATTTGTTTGTTTGAATGGATTAATTGTACCTATTTCGTAAAGATAATAAATTTTTTATAAATAAATAAGAAAAATGGAATAAGTTAAATTATTATATGTTCAAAATCTGTAAATTAAGTGCTAATACTTCACCAAAAAAGTCTTGGAAAATATCTTTCCTTCGATTTCCAGGGTGACAAAATATTGTCCGGTTGGAAGTGATGATGCCGAGATTTGATGTTCCGTGCCGGTGAAAGAAAAATTCTGAATCCATTGATATTAATCCTCAATGAAAAATTCAACAACTTATTTCATTGATATTTTCACACTTTCAACTCAAAATCCATTCCCAGCAATTCCTTGTTTTTATCCAGAATCGGCTGGATTTCATGGTCTAAAAATTCCACAGTTTGCTGCGGTGCGAAACCGATAAAATTCACCGGATTCATCAAAGAAAGCATTTTTTCCTTGTTTATCGGGAAATTTTTATCTTGTAAAATCCTATCCACCAGATCATTGGGTTTTCCTTCCATTTTCACCTGTTTTGCCGCTTCCATAGAATGCGTGCGAATGATTTCGTGCAGTTCCTGACGGTCGCCGCCGTTTTTCACCCCTTCCATAATCATATATTCTGTCGCCATAAACGGCAGTTCCTCGGCTATATGTTTGGCAATCATTTTTTCGTACACCACCAGTCCGTCTAGTACATTGATCCAAATCCCCAAAATCGAATCCACCGCCAAAAACGCCTGTGGAATCGTTAATCTTTTATTTGCAGAATCATCCAAAGTGCGCTCAAACCATTGCGTCGCTGCCACCATATCCGAACCGCGACTAACTGACATCACAAATTTGGCCAAAGCGCCGATTCGTTCACAACGCATCGGATTTCGTTTATACGCCATCGCCGACGAACCAATCTGGTTTTTCTCAAAGGGTTCTTCGATTTCTTTTAAATTCTGTAAAAGCCGGATATCATTCGAGAATTTATGTGCCGATTGCGCAATATTGGAAAGCAGCGCCATCACTTCCGCATCAACTTTTCGATCATAGGTCTGGCCGGTGACACCAAACACATTATTGAAGCCGAATCTGGCAGAAAGTTGTTGATCCAGTTCTTTTACCTTGGAATAATCCCCGTCAAACAGTTCTTTGAAACTCGCTGCCGTACCCGTTGTACCTTTGACACCTCGGAATCGAAGGGTTTCCAACCGGAATTCCAATTCTTCAAAATCCAGCAATACCGATTGCAGCCACAAGGTCGCGCGCTTGCCAACGGTGGTGAGTTGTGCGGGTTGATAATGTGTAAAACCCAAGGTCGGTAAATCCTTGTATTCACGTGCAAATTTTGCCAAACCGCCCATCACATTCAGCAGTTTTTTCTTGACGATTTGCATGCCGTCACGCAACTGAATCAAATCGGTATTATCACCCACAAAAGCCGAAGTTGCGCCCAAATGGATAATGGCTTTAGCCGCAGGTGCTACATCACCATAGGCGTGCACATGCGCCATCACATCATGCCTGAATTTTTTTTCATAAGCCGCAGCAACCTCATAATCAATATTTTTTGCGTTTGCTTTCAGTTCATCAATCTGCTCCTGAGAAATATCCAGTCCTAATTCTTTTTGAATTTCGGCCAGGGCAATCCAGAGTTTTCGCCAGGTACCGAATTTTTTATCCGGCGAAAAATTGAAAAGCATTTCGGGAGATGCATAACGGGATTCGAGAGGGTTCTCGTAGGTTTGTTGTTTTTTCATTTTAACTGTATTGGAGTTTATCGTTCTGGATTTTGGATTTTATACTTTTAATAATTGAATGAAATAAGTCTCAAAAATACGATAAAGTTATGATTGATATTTCATTTTGCCCTCAGCTGTTGTAGGCAAATCCGATTTAACATATTGTTATTGAACTGCTTAAGGCGTTATTAATCTTCTTCTGCTATTTCTTTCACTCGTTTGAGTGCTTTAGGAAATAATTGATTCATTTTTTCTATGTATTCCTCTTCACAATTCAAACTTACGTTAAGCTGTGTGCCGTTCTTTATTTCATGTAAAAAGTAAGATTCAAATGCGTTTTCGTAAATAACTTCAGCTTTTTTACCATCAACAATTTCGCCTTGATGCATAAATGTAAGTTGCTCAAATGGTTTGTAAGTGTCTAATATAGAAAACATTCCATGTCCTTCGTTGGTGAGAAGTAAGATTTCATTTTTTTCTTTTAATTCTCCTAAATAATAGGTACCTGGATGGAATGCATTGGTCCATAAACGATAATTTTGTGGGTCGAATAAAGCGTTCCAAACCTTTTGTGGAGAGGCTTGAATTTCTATGGTAAAAGTTAATATCTGCATAATTATAGAAGATTAATTTGAATTTTTTTCATTTGAATAAATGAATGAATTGCATGAGGCTTTTGCAGTAATTCATCCAAATTTTGGGGGATAATTTGCCATGAAATGCCGTAGCGATCTTTTAGCCAGCCACATTGAGCTTCTACGGCATCGTTTGCTAAAAACGCATTCCAATAGGTGTCGATTTCTTCTTGATTTTCACAGTTTATTACGAATGAAATGCCTTCGTTGAAGGAGAAATTATGTCCTATGCCGCCATCGATAATCATCAACAAATAATCTAGAATTTTGAATTCTCCGTGTTCTACTTCGCCATTTTCTCTTAATTTCATGGATCTTTTTTCAGAATCTGGAAATATACTTCTGTAGAAATCTGCCGCTTCTGCTGCCTTTCCGTTCATGGATTGCGTAAACATCAGATTAGGAACCATATTTTGTTGGTTCTCTGGTGCCGCTCCTGTGTAGAGTTGCCAGGACACACCAAATTTGTCTTGAATCCAACCATAATTCTCGCTCCAGGGATATTTATTTTTTTCCATAAGGATATTGCCTTCATTCAACAATTCTTCCCAAATATTATCGATAAGTTGTTGGTCTGGACTTATGAACATCAAAGAGATAGCAGGATTTAAAGTTATTTTGTTTGGAGCGTTCAACAACATCAGGTTTTGTCCGCACATTTGCAATAAAACCACATTTTCAGATGTTTTTATTATTTCAGTTTGGGGTAGAACAGAACCATAGAATGCTGCGATTTGTTCCGCATTTTGATTGCACCAAATACAGGGGTAAATTTTGTTTTTCATATGCATTAAATTTGCGTTATATATTTAATATTGAATGAGTTGAATTTATTTAAATTCATATTTTTAAAAAGAAATAAAGTTTTCAATTTTTGAAAATTAAATTCCTTTGCAAATATTCTTCACAATTCCAGGCCCTTCGTAGATGAAGCCTGTATATACTTGAACCAAAGATGCACCGGCATCTAATTTTTCTTTGGCATCATGCGCGTCAAAAATGCCGCCCACGCCAATAATCGGTAGTTTTCCCTGTGTTTTTTGATGAATATATTGAATTAATTCTGTACTTCGATCTTTGAGCGGTTTTCCACTGAGCCCGCCAGCTTCGTCTGTATTTTTTTCATTTGATAGATTTTGTCGATTAATACTGGTATTGGTGGCAACAATTCCGTCTAGATTTAAATTAATCATGGTTTCAATCATTTCATCCAATAAATTTACATCTATATCTGGTGAAATTTTGAGTAATAAGGGTTTGGCCAGACCCAGCTCTGTATTGACAAGTTGCAATCGAGAAAGTATTTTAGAAAGCGGCTCCTTTTGCTGTAAATCACGAAGATTTGGCGTATTTGGACTGCTTACATTTACTACAAAGTAATCGACATAATTGTATAATTTTCTGAAGCAGTACTCGTAATCTTCTACAGCTTTTTCATTGGGTGTAGATTTATTTTTACCAATATTTCCACCGATAATCATTTGGCATTTACGATTTTTTAACCGTTCCACAGCGGCGTCCACACCTTCATTATTGAATCCCATTCTGTTTATAATTGCCTCATTTTCAATGAGTCTGAATAATCTTGGTTTTTGATTTCCAGGTTGAGGTGTTGGCGTTAAAGTTCCAATTTCTACAAATCCAAAGCCTAGATTTTCGAGCGCATCTAGATATTTTGCATCCTTATCAAATCCTGCTGCCAATCCAATGGGATTTTTAAATTTTAAATTCCAAAGCTCAACTTCTTTTTCACAGGATTTATCAAAGTTTTGACGAAGTAGAAACGCCCCTGCCTTGGTAGATGCCACTCTGTTGAGATTTTTCATGGCAAAATTGTGCGCCTTTTCGGGGTCTCTGCTAAAAAGTATTTTTTTGAAAAATTGATACATAAATAGGTTTTCAGTGCGGTGGGGAAATGGTTTTGAAATTATCTAAAATCAGCTTTTATTCGTTTTTATTGCAAATTTAAATCTTGTGGCAGCGGCATCAAAAATGAGCCGAAATTTAATATCTTCTTCTTTTCATAATTCTTTCTATACGGAAATTGTAAAGAAACAGCGAATTAATTCTTTATTTTAATTTCGATAACAGCCTGCAGCATTTAATTAATTAAAAACAGTTTTGAATAATGAAATTTGATAAAGTGAATTTCCTATAAAAAAACTTTGTCATAGGATAATTGTGCTGTATTGGACTGATTTTTAATTACTTCACATCGGTTGATTCTACAAAATTTCTAAGACTTACATTCAAAATTTCCTTCCAACCGTTTATGAAATTCTCTTTTGCGATACCGTCTCCACCATCATATAAATGATGAATTCCTTCGTGGGTAATAATCACTTCGGTTTCGTCATCATGAGCTTCTAAATCCCAATTTACGGTACTACTTCCTTTGCTGAGTAGGGGATAAGTCCATGTATGTCGGAATTTTTCGGGCTCATTCATTTCGAGAATCAGGCATTCGTGCAAAAATTTATTTTCATCGCCTGGTTCATAAAATTGAAATGTATCCCCGTCTTGTAGCTGCTCGCGATCGATATCAAAATACCATTGACGCATGAGGGCGGGCTGCGTAAGTGCGTTCCAAATGCGGTTGATAGGGGCATGAATGCGTGCAGAAATTTGCACAGGGTCGATGTCTTGGGGAATATTTTCTAATTGTTCCATACTAAAATTTATTTGAAAGGTAGTGAAATTTTGGTTTTAAACGTCATTTTTACAATTATTTATTGCTAAAATTTTGAAAGAATAAGTTGTAATTTTTTTGAAATTTACCCATCGTCAATGGTTTGGATTCCTATCTTTGCAGATTCACTTTGGAACAAAGTTTAACAAATGTCTGTAGATTATCCATTACAATTCTCTCCTGTATATCAGGAAAAAATATGGGGCGGAAATCAGCTCAATAAGCTGTTGAACAAGCCTTCACCTTTTTCAAAAACCGGTGAAAGTTGGGAGATTTCTGCTATTCCGGGGCATGAGTCTATTCTGCTGAACGGCCAATTCAAAGGAAAAAATCTTGCAGAATTGTGTTCAGAATTTCCGTATGATATCTTGGGTAAAAGAATTTCTGAAGAATATCATCACCGTTTTCCATTGCTTATCAAATTTATTGATGCCAAGGTTCCACTTTCGGTCCAGGTACATCCCAACGATTTTATAGCTGCTGCCTATCAATCATCTGGTAAGAATGAAATGTGGGTAATTTTGGATGCGCAAAAGGATTCTGAAATATTTTTGGGATTCAAAAAAGAAGAAACGCCAGAATCTATACAAGAAGCGCTGGAAAATGAAACTATTTTGGACAAAATTGAAAGTTATCGGCCTCAAAAAGATGACATTTTTATCGTAAATGCAGGTACCGTACATGCTATTGGAAAAAATATTGTTTTGGCAGAAATTCAACAAACCAGTGATATAACCTTCAGATTATTTGATTATGGTCGAAAAGATGAGAAGGGAAATCTGCGCGAATTGCATTTGGCCGAGAGTCTGCAAGCTCTGAATTATTCTCCGGTACAAAATGCTTATATACCGGTTGATTTACAAACTCCCTTTCAATTGGTTGAACATAAGAATTTTAAAATCAATAGTTTAAAGTTTGATGGAGATTATGCAGCAAATACTTTTCATCTCGATTCATTCGTAGTTTTAATGAATTTAGAAGGTAGTGTAAAGCTCGAAACCTCTTCGGGTGAAATGTATTTGAAACAAGGTGACAGCGTTTTATTACCCTATGTACTGGGTAACTTTACTTTGTATTCAGACCATGCCAAACTTTTACAAATTTGGGTTTGATTATTCTTTTTCGATAGTGAAATTATGTGCGATATTGAGCGGGCGCAGATAATACCTTTTTTTGAATCTATGGTCGCGTGTTCTTTGCAAGACGTCTTTGAGGGTTTGTAGCACTTTTTCGGTAAAATCGCCTTTATTTATCATTACGCATTCGGCGGCTACGGCATGTGCGGCATCGGTCATTTCTGCACGTGTTGCAATTCCTGTTTTGTGCAGATTTTCAAGCACTTGCGTAGCCCAAATCACGGGAACGTGGGCGGCTTCACAAAACCATAGAATTTCGTCCTGTACTTCGCTCATGCGGGCAAATCCTATTTCTACCGCCAAGTCGCCCCGCGCAATCATTACCCCAATAAGCTCCTTGCGCATGCCTTCTATGAGAAGAGAAGGTAAATTGGCCACGGATGCCGGTGTTTCTATTTTGAGTATGATGTAAGGTTTTTTGTCATACTTTTTGAGCGCATTTTGCAAGACGCGAATATCATGAGCAGAGTTTACAAAAGAATATCCAACAATATCTGCATGTTCCGATATAAAGTCCAGACATTCGAGGTCGTAATCTGTTAATGACGGAACTTCCAGTATAGAATCAGGAAAATTCAAACCTTTTTCTGCTTTGATTTTTTTGCTTTTTTTTGAATTTCGAAGCATCAATAATTTCAGGTAATTGTCGTTTTTTTCAACAACAATTGATTTTTGTGCTCCATCGTCTATCATCACGCGTTCGCCCACTTGAACACTATGCGTAATTCCTGGAAGAGTGCAGCCCAGCACCACATGTTCTGATTGTATGGCGTGGGCAGACTCAGCAATATAAAATACTTCATCTTCTTGAATGACAACGCTTTTGGTGTCGTCAAAGAATTCAGTTCTGATTTTGGGTCCTGCCAAATCCATATAAATTTTGCAAGATGTTTGTGCTTCTTGTGCTTGTGTTTTGGCTAATTCTATTAGTTTTTTCCAGATTTTGGGATTGTCATGCGCACAATTGATTCGAATGATATTCATGCCATTTTCCAGCAAATTTCTCATCTTTTCGGGTTGGTCTAGAAATGCTGCATCGCAGGTGACCATAAGATAGGGAATTTTTTGATTGGCCCTATTTCCGAAAAGGGTTTGTGCGTTGGATTCCAATCTTTTTCTGCCTTCAATAAAATCACAAACTGGTTCTTTTCCAGGCGTATAACCAGGCATCAAACGTTTTTTTACCTGTACCAATTGGCTGGCCACATGGCTTTCAGATCCTGCAAAAGAAGACAAGCCGTGGGCATGCAGTGTATCTTGAAATGCTCTAATGTCGATACGTCTTAAAGCAATATAGTTGAGCAAATTTGTGATGGAAACCTTGTTTTTGGTTTCTGGACTTTCAAGCAATTTATGGTGCTCATTTTCTAATTCCACGATTTGACGTGAAATTTCATTTAATTCATCAAAAATTTCTTTGCTATTCATTTTTGGCTAATGTCAAAACAAACCGTCAACACTCAGATATCTTTCGCCTGTATCGTAATTAAAGCCTAATATTACGGCTCCGGGTTGGATTTCGGGTAGAATGTGTGCAATGGCGGCTAAGGTTGCGCCAGAAGAAATTCCGCAAAAAATACCTTCTTTACGAGCTGCTTTTCTTGTGAAATCGAATGCTTCTTCTTTGGTTACTTGAATGCTGCCATCCAGTAAATCGGTTTGTAAATTTTTTGGAATAAAGCCCGCTCCGATTCCTTGTATTGCATGTGGTCCTGGTTCTCCACCAGCAATTACCGGTGAATCTGTAGGTTCTACCGCCAATACTTTGAGATTAGGAAACTTTTGTTTCAAAACTTTGGCCACAGCTGTTATATGTCCGCCGGTTCCAACACCTGTAATGAGGTAATCTATTCCATCTGGGAAATCTTCTATCACTTCTTGCGCTGTAGTGCGTAGATGTGCGTCTATATTAGCCTCATTTACAAACTGTTGTGGCATCCAGGCGTTGGGTGTTGTGGCAGCCAGTTCGCTTGCTTTTTCTATGGCGGCTTTCATGCCTCCTTCGCGTGGAGTTAGAATGAATTCTGCCCCATACACTTCCATCAATTTTCTGCGTTCTATCGACATAGATTCGGGCATGACAAGTATTAATTTATAGCCTTTTACAGCAGCCACCATAGCAAGTCCAACGCCTGTATTTCCAGAAGTCGGCTCGATAATTACGCTACCTGGTTGCAGTAAGCCTTGTTTTTCTGCGGTTTCTACCATGCCCAATGCTATTCTGTCTTTGATGCTTCCGCCTGGATTGGCTTTTTCGAGTTTAATATATACTTGATGTGTATCAAATAGTCTGTTTATTTTTACTACGGGAGTTTGGCCTATAGTTTCTAAGATATTATTTGCTTTCATATACTAAAATTAATGGGTTCGTTTTCTGAAGTTATTGCTTTGATTTGTGTTTCTGATTTGGTAAACACCATAGAATAGGGAGCTACTGATTTGGTAAGAAATACGTTTCCACCGATCACAGAGTTATTTCCTACAATGGTATTTCCTCCCAGGATGGTGGCGTTGGCATAGATTACAACATGGTCTTCTACCGTAGGATGGCGTTTGATGCCTTCTAGTTCTTTGCTTACTTGTAATGCGCCCAATGTAACACCTTGATATATATTTACAAATTTACCGATTTTGCAGGTTTCTCCTATTACAACACCTGTTCCGTGATCTATAAAGAAAGGCGAGTCGATTTGGGCACTAGGATGAATGTCGATGCCCGTTCGGCTGTGGGCGTGTTCTGTAAGCATTCGTGGAACATATTCAAGAGATAAATCTTTTGCCATAATATGTGCAATCCTATAAATAGCAATGGCGTAAAATCCGGGATATGTATGCAAAATTTCGCCCAAGCAAGAAGCTGCCGGATCTTTGCTCAGAAATTCATGAGCATCTTGTTGTAGATTTTTTAATAATTGGGGTGTTAATTGATAAAATTCATCTGTTTTTTGTTGAGCTTGATTCAGTTCCAACTGCATGTCAGACAGCATTTTAGTAAATTCAAGTTGATTGGATTTAAGTTGAATTTGTAATTCATCGTAAGTTTTTTCCTGGAGCGGAAAAAGAAATGTAAGGAAGTTTTCTAGCCAATCAAAAAGATCGTTTTTGTTGGGTACTTGTTGATATTCGGGTTTGAAATTGTCAAGAATTTGTTGAATTAAAATTTCGCTCATTGTCTATGATTGTAGGAGTAAATTTTTTCGGTTTAAAATTAGGGTTTAATTATGAAATGTAGCTTATCTATCTGATGAAAATTGCAGATTAATTATCAAAGCTTTTTTTAACAGAAGTAAAATTATTTAACTTTATACCCAATTTAAATTTCTATGATTATCATTGAATCTCCATCTCAGGATGCCTATTTTAATATTGCCTCGGAGGAATTTTTAATGCAAAATTACCCCGGGCAAAAAATATTTTTATTATACGTAAACGCGCCTTCTATTATAGTTGGAAAATTTCAAAATACCTTGGCCGAGATTAATTTGGATTATGTCAATGCAAATTCCATCAAAGTTGTACGTCGAATGAGTGGAGGAGGAGCGGTTTATCATGATTTGGGCAATCTTAATTTTTCATTTCATGTACCACATTTGGATCAAGATTTTTTTGATTTCAGTCAATTTACACAACCGGTTGTCGATATGTTGAATTCTCTTGGGGTTCCAGCAGAATTGAAGGGTAGAAATGATTTGCTGGTAGATGGAAAAAAATTCAGTGGTAATGCCAAATTGTTGCGTTATGGGAAAATTGTTCAGCATGGAACGATATTGATAGATTCAGAAATGAGTGTATTGGCAGATGCTTTGAAGGTGAATCCGCTCAAATTTATCGACAAGGCCACCAAATCTACACGTGCGCGCGTAACCAATCTATCTTCTTATCTACCAGAGGGATTTACGCCTGAAAAATTCAAAAATGAACTGATTACGTACATGTTACAACAGAATGAGAAGGCGACTTTGTATAATTTTACTGCAGAAGAAATTGATAAAATCAATCAATTGGCAACCGAAAAGTACAGCAGCTGGGATTGGAATTTTGGGTTTTCACCCAATTATAATTTCAAGCGTGCCATCAAGGTTCCAGCAGGATTTATAGAAGCGCATATAGATGTAGTACGAGGCGGCACGATTCAAAATGTAAAAATATTCGGCGATTTCTTCGCATCAGAACCGATTGAAGATTTAGAAAAACAACTTATAGGCAAAAATCACGATATCGATTTCCTCACAGAATTTCTATCTACGCTAGACCTTAAAAGTTATTTTGGTGAGGTTTCTGTCGATGAAATCATTCCATTATTCAAATAATATCTAATTCACGATTTTATTTTGTTTTGCTTCGGCTTTTTTATTGGCGATTTTAATAATAATAAAGCCTATTATACTCGCAATAAAAGTCGTAATCAATACGCCTATTTTTGCTTGCATATCGTATAAAGGATCCCTAAATGCGAGCCCTGCAATGAAAAGTGACATGGTGAAACCTATTGCAGCAAGGAATCCTGTTCCAAGCAAATGAAGTTTTGTCATTCCTGTGGGTAAGGGTGCAATTTTTAATTTTATCAAAATGCTGGAAATAACATAAACACCAATCACTTTTCCGAACAATAAACCAAAAATGACACCTAGGGTAACCGGAGAAGTTATCAATTCCCCGAAATCTCCTGTAATGGTTACACCCGCATTAGAAAAGGCAAAAATGGGCATTACGATAAACGAAACAAATGGGTGAAGGCTATGTTCGAGTTTTTGCAAAGGTGGAATGGCACGGTCCGAAACATGTCGCATTTGGTCCAAAACAACGACCTGCGCATGAGAAAGTGTGGGGTCATCGGTGGGGTCCAAAGCCACAAATCGCGTTAATAGTTGATTCATTTTTCTGGAGAAAATATTTTCAGGAATTTTGGCCGTAGCCGGAATCGTAAGTGCTGCCAATACCGCCGCAATAGTGGCATGTATTCCAGACATCAGGAAAGCAATCCACAATCCACCAATTCCTACAACCGCATAGAATAAAGCAGAACGTACACCTATTTTGTTGGCTACAATCATCACGATTAAGAAAATAGCTGCTACAATCAAACTAGTAGTCTCGATATGCGAAGTGTAGAAAAAAGCAATGACCAAAACAGCACCTATATCATCTGCAATAGCCAGAGCAGTGAGAAATATCTTAAGCGAAACGGGTACTTTATTACCAATTAAATATAACAATCCTAATGCAAATGCAATGTCTGTGGCCATGGGAACTCCCCATCCGTTGCTGGGCTCGCCAGAAGGATTGATAGAAAAATAAATCAATGCAGGGAATAACATGCCGCCAATGGCCGCACTTAATGGCAATATGGCATTACGTGGATTGCTCAATTCGCCAGAAATAATCTCCCGCTTGAGCTCAAGACCCACTACAAAAAAGAAAATCGCCATCAATCCATCATTAATCCAATGATGCAAATCCTTGTCGATCATAGCATCGTTGAATCCAATTTTGAAATGAACTTTCCAGATATCATGATACCATTCCTGAAGGGGAGAATTGGCAAGTATCATTGCTAAAAAAGCCGTTACAAAAAGTAAAATTCCACTGGTGGTGCTTCTCCCAATAAATCGTTGAATGGGATTAATAAATAAGATATCAACCAGTTCTTTTTTAACAGTGTTACTCATAAGTTTTATTGATTAATTAGGCGCAAAGATAAAAGGTTTTGATAATATTTAAATATTACACAATCCATTTCCAGGATTTATAACAAAGATTTAATCTATTAATATCTTACTTTCAAAGCGATATCGCCCCAATTATCACTCAATTTTTTATTGGTGAAAAACACTTGACCCTTTTTTGACAAAACTTCCCAGGCAATTAAACTTGTGATATCGTCTATGTTTTCGATGCCTTCTTTTTCATCTTCTTCTAATAATTCAAAGTTGCGTTCATCCTTGAACCTCACAGGTTGTTGAAATCCTTTGGTAAGCACTAGTGTATCGCCCCTACCATCTATTGCTGCACGATATATTTCTTGAAGATCTGTAAGTAATTTTTGTTGTGAAATAGCTTCGTTTAAATTTTCAAGGGCTATTTTTCCATTTTCTTCCTGAATTTTTTGCATTTCGGCCCAGGCTTGTTCAGCAATTTGATGTGGTGAAACTTCATTATAATTAATTGGTGAAAAACCATAATAAGCTTCTTTGCGATTAGCCACCTGCAAAAGTTTGGAATAATTTGATTCTGTAGTGATTACTAGGGTTTTAATGCCGTTTCGGTTGTATATTTTTTCCAAAGCCATGTCCACTTCATTAAAATAATTACGAATTTGGTTATCCACATTTTTGGTGTCACTTTTGGCTGTATTGCTCGTTACATAATAGGGATTTTCGGCAAAAGGAAATCCCTCTTCCATTATTTCTTTTTCAATAGAATCATTCAGCATGAGAAATAGATTTACGCCACTTTGGGAGAGAATCATCACTTGGTACTGATGTGTATATTGCATCATTCTCATAAGACTATTGAGCTTGAAATGATCAGAAATCATCACCCTATTATCATGCACTGAAAAAGGAAATTGGAACATTTCTTCCTCATTTTCAGAAATGAAAATATGCAGGCTGTCCAGTTGGTGATTGTGATCAATTTTTTCTGGTAATTGGTCTAATTTCTCCAAAAGTTCAGAAATTTCTCTCTTATTATATTTGTCGAGTAGTCGTTTTTGCGCATCGCTGATAAGATTTTTCAAGACGATAACGTCTTTTTCATTGTCTGGGCGAGTCCTGTGCGTATTCAGCATGAGCGTAACACTTGGGTTTTGCCTGCTGCTCTTCAATTTTTCAATTTGTTCAATTGTAATCATAATATATTAATTTACGAATTTGTTTTAAAACTTAGATCTTTATTATGTTTTTCGCAATACGAATTTTATAAAAATTGCAACCTAATCAACATGAATTATACCATTTTTAAAATAAAACTTATAAATTAAATGTTAAAATAGGTTAAAAAATTACTTTTGTGTAATATATACATGATAGAATTGATTCGGCGTCAAAGGTTATGCTTTGAAGCCTTTTTGCCTCAACTTTAGGTTTTTTTTGATGAAAAAATGAATTTTGATTCTTCGCAGATTTATTCTGGTTCTAGCGTTTAGGATGAGATTCTCTCACCAAAATATTGAAAAATAAACCCATTTGCAGTTATTCCAAATAATAGTATTCAGAATACAATTCTGTGCTCTATTTATTAAAACAAGAAAAATATTCTGTCAAAATTTAAAATAAATCAATTGGAAGCGATTTCTAGGTTTAGCCCACGATATTTATAATTTTTCCTGGAACAATAATTATTTTTGAAGGTGTTCTGCCTGCTAATTGTTGTTGTGTCCTTTCATCTTCAAGTATTAATTTTTCGATTTCTTTTGAGGACAAAGTCAAGGGTAATTTTATCGTAAAACGCATTTTTCCATTGAAAGAAACCGGATATTCCTTGTTGTTTTCTATGAGATACTTTTCTTCTGCCACGGGATATTCGACTGTAGAAATACTATGATCATGCCCTAGGAGCATCCAGATTTCTTCAGCTATATGCGGTGCAAAAGGTGAAAGTAATACGGTCATTGGTTCCAGAATTTTGCGTTTATGCGTATTTTGTTTTTGAAGCTCATTTACAGCAATCATGAACGCAGAAATTGAGGTATTGAAGGAAAAACTTTCGATATCTTCAGTTACTTTTTTAATCAGTGTATGTAAAATTTTGTATTCTTCTTGAGTAGGTTCATCATCAGAAACAAAAAATTCTTCATTCACAGAAAAGAGTTTAAAAAATTTCTTTAAAAAGCCAAAAACACCACTCAATCCATTGGTATTCCATGGTTTTGATTGTTCTATTGGGCCCAAAAACATTTCATACATTCTCAACGTATCCGCGCCGTATTCTGCACAAATATCATCGGGATTCACGACATTAAATTTTGATTTCGACATTTTTTCTACCTCACGAGTTACCAAAAAGGGCTCACCAGGTGTTCTTGTGTAAAAATCTGCTCTGGCTGTATCATTACGCCATTCTTTGAATTTATTAATATTCAATTGATTGGCGTTATTTACAAAATTCACATCCACATGCACAGGTACAGTTTCGAATTGATCGAGTAATTCTGCAGAAATATAATTTCCTGTTTGAATATCTCGATGTGCAAATGCGCTTTCTCCCAAAATCATTCCTTGATTTATCAACTTTTTGAAGGGTTCATCTACTTGTAAATATCCCCTGTCGAACAAGAATTTAGTCCAAAATCGTGCATATAATAAATGCCCGGTAGCATGTTCGCTGCCGCCAATATATAAATCGACATTTCCCCAATATTCCAAAGCTTCCCTCGACGCAAATTGAGTTGAATTATCTGCATCCATATATCTGAACATGTACCACGAACTACCGGCCCATCCGGGCATTGTGTTCAATTCCAAGGGAAATACGGTTTTTTCGTCTATCCACGCTGTATTCACCACCTCTTGTTTAAGTTCACTCCAAGCCCATTTTTCTGCACGTCCCAAAGGTGGTTCGCCGGTTTTGGTAGGCAAATATTCATCAATTTCAGGTAATTCGAGAGGTAAACAACTCGTTGGAATTGGCGTTGGAATTCCGTTTTTGAAATAAATTGGAACGGGTTCACCCCAATATCTTTGCCGACTGAATACAGCATCACGCAATCGATAATTGATTTTTTGAGTTCCGATTTTCTTTTCTTGAAGTGCCGCAATGGCTTTGGGAATGGCGTCTTTTACGTTTAATCCATTCAAAAAATCAGAATTTTGAAGTTTTGTTGCTGCTTCTTTATCAGAAAAAGCGTTTTCGCTTAAATCAATTCCTTCAAATATTTCGGGAATGGGGAGGTCAAAGTGCTTAGCAAAGGCAAAATCACGTTCATCTCCGGCTGGAACAGCCATAACGGCACCTGTTCCGTATCCAGCCAAAATATAGTCTGCAATCCAAATGGGGATTGGTGTGCCTGTAAAGGGGTGCAAGGCATAAGCACCGGTGAATTCACCTGTTATTTTTTTGATATCTGCCATTCGTTCGCGTTCGCTGCGTTTGGCAGTACTATCGATATAATTCTGGATTGTTTCTTTTCTTTCTGTTGATGTAATGTGTTGAACAAGTTCGTGTTCTGGAGCCAAAACAAGAAAAGAAGCCCCAAAAATAGTATCTGGACGTGTGGTAAAAACCTTGATTTCAAAGTCTGAATTTTCAACTTTAAAATTTAATGCAGCGCCTTGGCTTTTTCCAATCCAGTTTTTTTGACTTTCTTTTAAAGCTTCTGGCCATTCCAGCGCATTTTCATTAAAGGAAATTCCATTGAGTAATCTTTCTGCATAGGCTGTGATGCGCATCATCCATTGGGTCATTTTTTTGCGTTCTACGGGATGCCCACCACGTTCAGAAACACCGTTCACCACCTCGTCATTTGCCAATACGGTCCCAAGCGCGGGACACCAGTTTACCTCTGCTTCGGCCAAAAATGCCAAACGATAATTCAGTAAAATATCTGATTTTTCTTTTTCAGAGAAATTTCTCCATTCATCAAATCCAAAAGTTTTTGTTTGTGAGGTGGCGGCGTTTAAATTTACATTACCTTCTGTATCAAACAATTCTATCAATTCGTCAATGGGTCTCGCTTCTTGCGTTTCGTAAGAGAAATATGAATTGAATAATTGGATAAAAATCCATTGTGTCCACTTGTAATATGCGGGGTTGGATGTGCGAACTTCTCTTTCCCAATCGAACGCAAAGCCGAGTTTGTCTAATTGTTCTCTATATCGTGTGATATTTTCTATGGTGGTAACAGCAGGGTGCTGCCCTGTTTGTATGGCATATTGTTCTGCGGGTAACCCAAAGGAGTCATAACCCATGGGATGTAGTACATTATAGCCTTTGTGTCGCTTGTAACGAGAATAAATATCAGATGCAATATACCCAAGTGGATGACCAACATGCAATCCAGCCCCCGAAGGGTAGGGAAACATATCGAGCGCATAAAACTTGGGTTTTTTGGAATTATTTACGGCTTTGTATGTTTGATTTTTGCGCCAGTAATTTTGCCATTTGGGTTCGATTTGATTGGGGTGATATTGCATTCCATTATAAAATTAGAAATGCAAATTTAATCATTTAGTTCGCGTTTACGCAATCGTTTGGGAATGGGTTTTCCCTGATCCATGAGGCAGCGCATCAAATTGATACGAATCAGGTGATAGCAGGTTTGTTTGATTTCGGGGATATGCGTTTTGTTGAGTCGGTCGGTTTCAAGAACTTGATTTACAGAAACGATAACTTTTCCCGGTTTTCCACGAAAATAAGCATAAGGTAAGATTTCTTTCATTCCGCAAATGGTCATGGTAATCAAAGGAACTCCGTTCATAATGGCAATGGCAAAAGGGCCGTCTAGAAAATCGTTGAGTAGAATATCTTCATGGGGAACACCGCCTTCTGGAAAAATACATATGGATTTGCCTTCAGAAATGCATCGTTTTGCATCTCTAAATACTTGAATTCTACTTTTTGCATCTTTTCTGTCCACGGTAATATTCATGCGTTTGAAAATAAAGCCAAAAACAGGAAGCGAAATAAGTTCTTTTTTGCCTACAAAAACCATAGGCTTGGGATGTAGAATCAGCATGAGCATTATATCCATCATCGAAGTATGGTTGGATATGACAACGTATGGGTGATTGGATTCGATTTCGATAAAACCTGCTTTTTTGATACGTAAACCCGATCCAAAAAATATCATTTTGGCCCATAGTCTTTCAAAATAATAGGCGGTTTTGAAATATTTGGGAAAGCAAGAAAGAGGCAAAACAAATAAAACACCTATAAATAATGTTGCCAATGCTGCCATGATTACAAACCAAATGCGCCAGGCCAGAGATAATATTTTGTGGAGTATGGTCATTATTTACCGTTGAATTCGTTCATGGCGTTGTTCAATCCTGTAAAAATAAAGGCAAATACGGCTTCAGAACAGATTTCCAAGCGTGTTTGGAGTAATTCACGTTCTTCTTGTGTCCAATCGCCGAGTACATAATCTACTTGTTTTCCTTGATGGAAAGTGTCACCGATTCCGAATCTGAGTCTGGGATATTGGGTTGTATTTAATTTTTCTTGAATACTTTTTAATCCATTATGGCCGCCGTCACTGCCCTTGCTGCGCATTCGAAGGGTACCAAAGGGTAGATTGAGATCGTCTGTAATGACCATGAGATTGGAGATGGGAATTTTTTCTTTTTTCAGCCAATAATCAATGGCGTTTCCGCTGAGGTTCATGTAGGTATCTGGTTTGAGTATGTGAACGGGTCGTCCTCTGAATTTGAACTGACACATGGCGCCATAATTTGTGGCCACAAATGGGAATCCTGCATTTTTGGCCATTTCATCGGCTACCAAAAAACCAATATTATGGCGTGAGTTGATATACTTTTCGCCAATGTTTCCTAAACCTGCAATTAAAAATTTCTGCATGATGCAAAGATATTTTTTTGTAAATTTGATGATGGACTGATGAGTTGTTTTCATTAATCCGGTACGAATGTAAAAGTTTATATGAGATTTTGGTACTTATTTCTGTTACTTTTTATGCTAATTTCTTGTCAAAAGGAAATGAAAACTTCATTTTCGTCTGAGGCATTGGCGCAAAAGGTGTATGATGCTCAGGGTAAAGAGGGTGATTTGGGTGAGGTTCTGGAGCGATATCGTGGTAAGAAGGTGATACTTGAGGTTTGGGCGTCATGGTGTTCTGATTGTCGCAAGGCTTTGCCCGATGTGGCCAAGTTTCAGCGTGAGCATCCAGAGATTCCTTTTGTGTTTTTATCGGTTGATGAGGATAAGGAGGCTTGGAAAAGTGCTTTGGTAACGGCGATGGATCGATTTGACATCAAGGGAGAGCAATATTTTTTTGATACGGGTTGGCAAAAGTATTCGAATAATGATTTTATAGATTTCATTGAATTGGATTGGGTTCCTAGATATATGTTGCTGGATGAGAATGGAAATATTTCTGTTTATTATTCTAAAAAGATTTTGGATAAATCGATTAAAGAGGCTTTGTAATCATTTGTTGAATTCTGTCAATCGGTAATTTGCTTTGAATTTTTACAAAACTTTGTGGGGCGTGCTTGCAACCCGGATTGAACGAAAAGCCCGTAAAGCTGTATGCGCAAACAAAAATCTGCATACAGGATTGGAAGAATGGAAATCCCTGTATGCAGTTTTTTTGTAAGCATGCAGCTGCGGACTTGCAGAGAAAGCCGGATAAGTTGCCCAAAACAGACTAATAATTGGTATTAAGGTAAAGTTGAAGTGCCTGTTTTTTTGCTAAAATTTCTATAACTTCGCAGTTAAATTCAATATAAAATATGGGTCGTGCATTTGAATATCGAAAAGCGGCAAAGTTTGCGCGTTGGGATCGAATGGCAAAACAATTTGCCAGAATAGGGAAGGAAATTGCGATGGCAGTGAAGGAAGGCGGGCCGGATCCGGAGACGAATCCTGCGTTGAGGCGGGTTATGCAGAATGCGAAAGGTGTGAATATGCCCAAGGATAATGTGGAGCGTGCTATTAAGAAGGCGAGTGGTGCTGATGCAGAGGTGTATGATTTGATTACGTTTGAGGGTTATGGGCCGCATGGTATTGGAATTTTTATTGAATGTACTACGAATAATAATAACCGAACGGTTGCGAATGTGCGTGCCATCTTCAATAAAGTGGGTGGAAATTTGGGTAAAAATGGTGAATTAGCCTTTATGTTTGATCGTAAAGGGGTTTTTACTATAGAGTTAGAAAAAATGCAGATGGATTGGGAGGATTTTGAGCTTGAAATGATAGATGCGGGTGCGGAAAGTATGGAAAAGGAGGATGAAGTAGTGATTGTATATGCTGATTTTGAGGACTTTGGAAGTGTTTCACATCGTTTGGATGATTTGGGTATAGAGGTACAGAATGCTGAATTGTTGCGAATTCCGAATATTACAAAAGAATTGCCTGTGGATCAAGCGAAAGAGATTTTGGATATTATAGACCGTTTTGAGCAGGATGATGATGTGCAGAATGTGTATCATACCTTGGAAATTACCCAAGAGTTGGAAAATGCGCTGTAGGGCTATGAAGTTTTCTAACTTGTTTTCCAGCGTTTTTTTTAATTCGGCTGAAAACAGCACAAAATGCGCTGAATTTTTACCAATCAAATCGTAATTGTAAGTTTAAATTTTGACTTATTCTAGTCGGTCAAGAACTGTATTGTATCTAGTTTGAGTCTGGATTTGAGATAGTTTCGAATGCGTTGTTCGTCTGTTTTTCTTTGTCTGATTAGGGCGTGTGAATTGGAATTATTTTTCCAGGTGAGAATAAATGTTGGCATCACACTTCTTCCCTTTTTGTTGAAGTCGCGATAATTGAAAACGGCATAGCCGAAATGGTCTATATTGGGATATTGCGCCTTGAGTTCTTCTGAAATTGTAACAAACGGGATGGTATCACTATTGAGTCGTGCGACTTGATTTTTGAGGGAATTGATGATAGAATCCTTGGTTCTGATTTCGTTTCCGGTGGCTGCATAGAGTGTTTCTATAAACTCTTCTCCTTGTTTTTCTACAATATTTGGGTCGTATGCGCCTTGGTTGATAAAGAGTCTTGTTTTTGGTAGTTTATATTTGGTTTGTAGTACTTGGTTCCACAAGTCTATGGTGTTTTGCGGAATGCGTTTGGAAATGGTCGAAATTGAAATATATCTGAGCGAATCTGTGGTGGTAATAGTCGGTCTATGAATATCTAGAAAAGTGTTGCTGTAAGTGGTTTCTATTTCTTCGGATAAAAATCGGCGAACTTTGGCATTGAACAATTCTTCATTTACAATTTTATAAAAAATGAATCCGCTTGGAATCATTGTAAGTACAGCAACGGCCGCGATGAACCAATTGGTTCGGCGTATTTGTTCTGCATTTTGATATTTGGCTAGGGGAAATCTTGTAACTTTTACAAATAGATAAGTGGCAATTCCGATAAAAATGGAATTGATAAAGAAAAGATACAAGGCGTTGAGGCTTGCCGTGAAGCCTGTAAAGTCTTTGTAACCAATCTTTTCCGACCCCATGGCGAGGCCATAACCAGCGGTACATAGTGGTGGCATAAGTGCTGTTGCAATGGCTACACCCGCAATCACGTTGGCGTTGCGCACCTTGCTACTGAGGGCTGCAATACCTGCAAAACCACCAAAAAATGCAATCATTACGTCCAGAGATGTGGGTTCTATACGACCTCTGAGCTCTGTTGTAAGAGATTTGAGCGGTACCAACCAAAAGTATAAAAAAGAGGTGAGCAAAGCGATGACCACCATAATAGCAAAGTTGATGAGTGAGCGGCGTAGCGTGTCCCAATCGTTTACTGCTACAGAGTAGCCTAATCCTACAATTGGCCCCATAAGTGGAGAAATTAACATGGCGCCAATAACTACCGCAACTGAATTGGCGTTGAGCCCCAAAGATGCCACCATAACAGATGCCATAAGAATAAACGCTGCCATGCCTTTGAAATTGATGCTGCCCAATATTTCTTCTCGTGCGCGTTGTTTGTCAACATTATCCTGTAAATTGAATACTTCTTGAATAAAATTCACAATAGAAGATGCAATTCCGGAATTTTGTCCTTTGTCATCTGTCATAGAAACAGTTTAATTAGATTTACACAAATTTTTCGCCTTTACTCAATTTGAGATCATTTACAAAGTTTTTCACTTCTTGGTCGCTTTCCATGGGACATATAAGAAGTGCATTTTTGGTATCGATTACGATATAATTGTTCAGGCCTTCTATTACCACGGCCTTATCTTTGGCGACATGAACCAGATTTCCTTTTGATTTGTATAATTTGACCGTTTTGCCTAGAATCGCATTTCGCTGTCGATTGCGGTTAGAATTTTCGTATAGCGAAGTCCATGTTCCCAAGTCGCTCCAGCCAAAACTCGCTGGAATTACATAAACCGTTTTGTGCCTTTCCATGATACCATGATCGATAGAAATCTTTTGAAGAACAGGGTAAACTTTGTTTACTTTTCGTTTTTCAATATCTGTATTCAGGTCGTCATAGATTTGAAACATGGCTTGATGCATGTCGGGTAAAAATTTCTTAAAAGCTTCGATAATGGTTTGGGCTTTCCATACAAAAATCCCTGAATTCCATAAGAAATCTCCAGATAATAAGAATTTTTCGGCCAGTTCTCGATTGGGTTTTTCGGTAAAAGTTTTTACTTTTTTTACGGGGTTATCACTTTCTATATATTGAATATATCCATATCCTGTATCTGGCCTAGTGGGTTGAATACCAAGTGTGTACAAACCGTCTTTTTGGTCGAGACTATCCAGGGCTAATTGCACTTTTTCGGCAAATTTATTTTCATTGATAATGAGATGGTCTGACGGGCAAAGTAAAATTTTGGCGTTGGCGTCTGTTTTTTGAATTTTCATGGCAGAATATAATGCACATGGTGCTGTATTCATGCCCATAGGTTCGCTTATGATTTGATAATCTTGCAAGTCTGGAAGTTGTTTTTTTACCAAATCATTATACATTTTGTCGGTAATTACATATATACGTTCTGCGTCTGTAATATGTAAAATACGCTCATAGGTTTGTTGAATCAATGTTTTGCCTGTTCCTAGTACATCGTGAAATTGCTTGGGAAATTTAGATGTGCTCAATGGCCAGAATCGCGTACCGATTCCTCCTGCCATTATTACACAATATACATTTGAGTTTTTCATGATTGATTTTTGATAATTTCATCTACAGGCGCCAATGGATGAACAGTAAAACGACGTCCAGTGTTGATTTCGATGCAAATATATCGTATTTTATTTTGACTTACTTTTTTGAATATTTTGTTACCACTTCTGAATATACTCCCGAAAGCCATATCTTTTACCACAATTCTGTCGGGATTTTCTTTTCTTTGAAAATATTCTGCAATGGGTGGGTAGCTGTAGTAGCCCGCGCGTGGATTGGGTGCAAAATCTTTTAGAATTAATTGAAATTCATCTTTAAATAAATGTAAACTTTCATAGATTAAATCAGAAAAAGTTATTTTCCATTCTATACCATGCGGCTTGATGTTTGGTCCGTATTTTACCCTGGCATGCATGTGTGCAATCTCGTGGGTGAGTATATGAAAAGACAGCTCTTTGTCTAGTCCGTAATTGAGGGTGATTTGGTGTCGGTTTCCCGCCTTTCTGTAGTCGCCAAGCTTGGTTTGTCTGGCATTTTTTATAATTAAATCCACCCCGTAACCCTTGCACCATTTATTCACAAAATGCAAAGCTCCTGGGATGAGATATTTATTTAATTCTTCGGTAAACAATTTTCAAAAATAAAAATTTTAAACCTAATATTAAAAAATGTAATTTAGCGGGATGTATTTTATTCTTTCATTTTTAGAAGCCATCGGGAAATACTTTATGCTCTTGGGCGATTCTTTCAAAATGCCCAAAAATTTTCGTGTATATCATAGATTGATAATGAGGGAATTGCATGATTTGGGGTATAATTCATTGGGTTTGGTTGCTTTTTTGTCACTGTTTATGGGTGCCGTTTTGGCTATTCAAATGTATCAAAATTTTAAAGGTGCAGCTTTCCCTATTCCCGATGCTTATGTAGGATATGCTACCAAAGTGGTCTTGGTCCTTGAGTTTTCTTCAACCATTATTTGCATTATTCTTGCCGGTAAAGTGGGTTCTTTTATAGCTTCAAGTATTGGCACGATGCGTGTTACAGAGCAAATCGACGCATTGGAAGTAATGGGTGTAAACGCTCCCAATTTTTTGATTCTGCCCAAAATTATAGCTTCATTGCTTTTTTATCCTGTACTTTTAATGGTAAGTATCATTACAGGTGTTCTGGGTGGATATCTTGTAGGCGCAGCCACAGGACAATGGTCCACCATTGATTTCGTAGAAGGACTTCAAATGGAATTTAATCCCTGGTTTTATACTTATACCTTTATCAAAATGGAAGTATTTGCCTTTGTTATAGCCACTATCCCCGCCTATTTTGGATTTTTTGTAGAGGGCGGAAGTTTAGAAGTAGGACGTGCCAGTACCACCGCTGTAGTGTGGACCTGCGTCACCGTAATTGTTTTAAATTTAATTTTGACCCAATTATTATTGGTATGATAGAAGTAATTGATATCAGAAAATCCTTTGGAGATAACGAAGTAATTAAAGGCGTTTCTGCCAATTTTGAAAACGGAAAAACCAGCTTGGTAATAGGTGCATCTGGCGCAGGTAAAACGGTGTTTTTCAAATGTTTACTTGGAATTTATGAACCTACCTCTGGAGAAATAATATATGACGGCGATAAATCCAGTGAAGATACCAAAGAAGAAAAACAAGAAAGACGTAAAAATATAGGTACCGTTTTTCAATACTCTGCTTTATTGGATTTTTTGACGGTAGAAGAAAACGTGCGCTTTCCATTAGAAATGTTCACTAAAATGCCTATGTCTGAAATGCGTGACCGTGCTCAAAATATCTTGAAAAAAGTAAACCTGGCCGAAGAATCGTTTAATAAATATCCATCAGAAATTTCGGGCGGAATGCAAAAACGTGTGGCTATTGCTCGTGCGGTAGTTACAGAACCAAAATACCTGTTTTGTGATGAACCCAATTCTGGACTCGACCCCAAAACTGCCACCATCATAGATAATCTGATTCAGGATTTGACCAAAGAATTGGATATTACCACAATTGTCAACTCACACGATATGAACTCTGTGATGGAAATCGGAGAAAAAATTATCTTTTTAAAAAATGGCCTCAAAGCCTGGGAAGGAACAAATAAAGAAATACTTCATACCGAGCAAGAAGACGTTTCTGCTTTTGTCTATAACAGTGATTTGATGAAAAAAGTACGCGAAGCCCTCATTCGTGAAAATAGATAAACTCAAACTTTTTACGAATTATTAACAAGTTTTTGGAATTTACGGCACATTTATTTCATATATAATGTAATAAATCAACAAAAAAGTAAACCATGAAAAAATTCCTTTCTCTAGTTGCCGTAATTATCATGACCGGAGTTTATGCACAACAAGGCTTTGGTATCAAAGCAGGACTTACGTATAACGCCGACGACGGATTAATCAAATCTGCAAATTCTGCCTATCAAGCCAAAGGCGAAGGTAGCGCCGGGTATCATCTGGGTGTGTATAAACGATTGTCATTCACTGGATTGTATGTACAACCCGAATTGTGGTATGTAAATTTTAAAAACACTTACAAAGATACTTCTGCAAGAGAATTTGATGTGCAAATCAAACGCATAGATGTACCGGTGAGTTTAGGAACAAACGTTTTAGGAATAGGATATGTACAGGCTGGACCGGTATTTTCTTACTATTTTCAAGATGAAATCGATATGAATCAAGTTTCAGACATCAAACAAGACGATATAGCACTTGGCTTACAGATTGGTGCGGGCGTACAGTTACAACAGTTTAGCGCCAATTTAAGATATGATTTCCCGATGGGTAAACGCAGCACAGAATGGGTGCAAAATAGTAATTATAACTTCCAGACCGAGAGCTCACCAAAGTTACTGCACTTAAGTATCGGATATAGTTTTTAAATGAAAAACTGCCAGTAGAAATTAGTCCAACATCCCATGATTTTGGACTTTTTTTATATTTTTGAAGCTGAAGAATTTTTGAGAAAAGCTGTTAATTCCTTTATATTTGAATCCGATTTAATAGGTTAAAATGAAAAAATATATCAGTTTGTGCTGTTTGTTTTTCCTCACATTTTCTATAGCGCAAATTATTTCGTTTGAGGCAGAAGAAGGCTTCGTGCCAGGCCCGATTCTGGGTCAAGGCCATTGGACCTCCAATGAAACACCTGGGGGCGAATATTTACCAAATCAAATCATCACAAATGAAATGGCATCTCATGGTCAGCAGTCGCTTAAGCTCACGTATGAAAGCGATCATCCAGGACAGCCTACACCGATTTTTGGTGCCTACTACCATCCACAGCAACCTGTCGAATTAGCAGATGGAACCTCCTTTTCTTATGATATTTTCCTGGATACACTCACGCCCAATTCTTCGGTCTATATTTTCGGCGACGTGAATCAAACCGAGCAAATGTATCATTTCTATCTCATGATCGATCAATCTGGAAATGTGGTGGCTATGGCGGTTAACGACGCGGGTCAACCCAATTGGATAGATACACAGCTAGATGTTGTGGGCAGACAATGGTACAATATCAGAATAGAATATCAGGCTGGTATTTTGCATTTTTTTGTGGACAACTCACAGGTTCTTACCGCAATGCCGGTGATAACTTCTCCCATTGATGAATTTCGATTTACGCATGATAATTTTGGTGGATTTGCCTATATCGATAATTTTCAAATCCTTAGCGGAAACATGAATTCGGTCGAAAATCAAAACCCTAAATATGACGTCAAAATTTATCCGAATCCTGTGAAGGATTTTCTGCAAATTTCACTTCCAGAAGAATTTAAACCTCAAAAAACAAAGATTCGTGTGTACAGCGCAGAAGGAAAAATCTTACAAGAAATGAATTTTGATCAACGTATATCCACAACGCACTGGCCACAAGGCGTTTACTATTTACAACTCACAGATTCTGCACATGAGGCTACTGTCAAGTTAATGAAAAAATAAGCATGAAAATCAATTCATATCTGGTTTGGATACTCCTGGGAATTGCGCTCATCGCCTGGTTTTGGAACAATCCCAATTTTGGCAAAGCCGTCAATTCGCCTTCATATATCGACAAATTCGAAATAAACAGCCACCATCTCAACCGAAAAGTCAAAATATGGGTATATCTACCGCCAGATTATCTCAAATCCGAAGGCAAATTACCCGTGCTGTACATGCACGACGGCCAGAATTTGTTTCATCCCGAATTGTCCTTTGCAGGCGAATGGCAAGTAGATGAATCGCTCGATGAATTATTCCAAGAAAACGGATTTCAACTCGTGGTCATAGGAATCGAAAACGGCGGGCAAAATCGCATCAACGAACTCACGCCATATCCCAATCCAGACCACGGTGGGGGTGAAGCAGAACGCTATCTTTCGTTTATTTTTGACGAACTGATGCCGCAGGCAGAATCCCAATACAATATCAGCCAACACGCCTCACAGCGCGGCATGATGGGCAGTTCCCTCGGTGGGCTTATCAGTTTTTATACTGCATTTCAACATCCAGATAAATTTTCAAAATTTGGCGTTTATTCGCCTTCATTTTGGTTCAATAACAAAATTTTTGACCTGGCAGAAAACCATAAATTACCGGCAGAAAACAAAATGCTCTTGATGATGGGAGATGACGAAAAACAAGGTCATTTAAATGTACTAAAAATGGAAAAATTGTTGAAATCAACACAGAATTTTCATCTCAAAACCGATATCATTCCCGGCGGCCAACACAATGAACAATTTTGGTCACAACACTTCAAGCAAGATGTTTGGTGGTTATTCAATCAATAGAATTTGAATCATTTTTTGGGTGGCTATCGCGGCTATTCGCTAAATTGCAATGGCTGTAGCTTTAGAAAAAATCGGCACCCAAGGAGTTCCATTTCATTCCCACTCTTGTGTGCCGTTTTTTCTTGGCAGCTACATCCATCGCAATACCGCTACTATCCGCGCCACGCGCCGTGTAGAACCCGCAGCAATTCGTTTAACTTCTCTTCACCGCATTTTTGGTCGATGATTGTTGGGATTTAGCCACAGATCTTTTGTTAGAAGCACTCTTGGTAGAATCCTCTTTTTTTGACGAAGACTTTTTACCCGATTTTTTAGATGAAGGTTTTTGTTGATCTTTAGGCAGTTTAGGTACTTTATAACCTGCTTGTTCCGCCTCAGAAATTCCAATGGCAATGGCCTGTTTGCGATCTGTAACTAGGTCTCCAGAGCTGCTTTTTAATTTTCCATCCTTGAATTCGCTCATGACTTCACCAATCTTTTCTTGTGCTTTTTTAGAATATTTTGCCATGATGATTGATTTTATTCCATCATCACAAAAATCAATCCGCTGCGCTGTTAAAGACTGTTAATCATTTACTTTCAAGAACTTTTTTCAAGCGATTATGCACCTCATGATAAGCTTCGGACACTCCGCCCAAATCCCTACGGAATCTGTCTTTATCTAATTTTTCTCCTGTTTCTTTATCCCAAAGACGACAAGTATCTGGCGAAATTTCATCGGCCAATACCAATTCATTATCAGAGGTAATTCCTAATTCAATCTTGAAATCGGCCAGAATTAATCCCGCTTCATCAAACAATTCAATCAACAAATCATTTATAGTAGCAGTGAAATCATACATATCAATTAATTCTTCATACGTAGCCAATCCCAAGAGTACAGCATGATCGTCATTGATCAAAGGATCACCTAATTCATCTTTTTTATAACAAATATCATAGACGGTGTTTTCACATTTTATGCCTTCTTCCAGTCCAAGTCTTTGTGCCATACTTCCTGCGACATAATTTCTGGTTACAAACTCAATTGGAATTATTTCAACTTTTCGAACCAGCTGTTCACGTTCATTTAATTTTTGAATGAAATGAGTCGGAATGCCTTGTTTTTCAAGATATTCATAAATCAAAACAGTGATGGCATTGTTCATTTCGCCTTTGTCGGCAAAACTCCCGCGTTTTTGCGCATTAAACGCCGTGGCATCATCTTTAAAATAAACCACAACTTCCTCGGGTTGTTCGGTTGCGTAGATAATTTTGGCTTTTCCTTCGTAGAGTTGTTCTTTTTTTATCATATTGAATTGCATTTTTTTCTATTATTCCATTGGGACATTTATTTGAAATATTCAACGCCATTCTTGAAAATATCCATGAAAACGGCATCCGGAATATTGCACATCAAACCTTCGCGGAATCTCTCTGCATGTCCCATTCTACCATAAATTCTTCCGGTACGATCCGTTATTCCTTCTATTCCCATCACAGATCCGTTGGGATTGAAAGGCATATCTTGGGCTATATTTCCGTTCAAATCTATATATTGAGTGGCTATTTGTTGGTTTTCTATTAATTCTTGTAAAACCCTTTCATTCGCAAAAAATCTACCTTCACCATGTGATACGGGAATACGGTAAACTTTATCTTTCATTCCTTTTAACCAAGGTGAATTGTCATTAACTACCTTTACATCAACCATTTGTGATATGTGTCTTCCGATTCTATTATGGGCTAATGTTGGCGAATTTTCTTCCAAATCACGAATTTCACCGTAAGGGACCAGTCCAGACTTGATCAAGGCTTGGAAGCCGTTGCAAATTCCCAATATCAATCCACCTCGTGAAATCAAGGAATGAACAGCGTTTTTTATGCTTTCATTTTTCAAAACAGATACAATGAATTTCGCAGATCCGTCTGGCTCATCTCCTGCAGAAAAACCTCCGCTCAAAACCAGAATATCTGCTTGGTTGAGGTTGGATACAAAGGTGTTTACAGACTTTTCCAAGAAATGATCTGTCAAATTATTGAATATAAATGAATTCACCTTTGCGCCTACTTCTTCAAAAACTTTTTGCGTTTCGTATTCGCAATTTGTACCAGAAAATATAGGCAATGCCACCACAGGTGTCTCTTTTTGATACTGTGCTTTGGGCATGTTTATATTTGTTGAATCAATAGATTTTACCCTATTTGAACTGATTTCACTTCTTGCGGCATCCTGAGCTTCCGTACCAAATTGTGTTGGGAATAAGTCTTCGAAAGTATGCATCCAAGCGGCTATTAATTCATCAATATCAAATGATTGTTCATTTATTTTTAAAATATCATCAAAAGAAACATTTCCTATTTTTTTGAATTCTTCCAGCTCGGAGGTAGTTTCTAATACCAAACTGCCTATTTGTGGCATGAACAAGTCGAATTCTGTATTAATTTCTGCGCCTAACTCATTTCCGAAGCTCATTTTGGCCAAGGCAACTGCCAAACCACCATCTTTTATGATTTGCGCCGAAACTACTTTACCTTCTTTTATCAATTTATAAATTTTGGAATAAGCCGATTTCAATTGCTCATAATTTGGCATTCCGTTTTGTTGCGGCTTATGTTCAAAAACATAAATATGATGTCCGCTTCTCTTAAATTCTGGAGAAATAATATGAGAAATATGCCCAGCCGCAGCTGCAAAAGAAATTAAAGTAGGAGGCACGTTCAATTCCATAAAAGTACCCGACATAGAATCCTTGCCACCAATGGCTGCAATTTCAAAATGCAACTGTGCGTCAAGCGCGCCGAGCAGAGAAGACAATGGTTTTCCCCATTTTTCGGGATTATTTCCTAATTTTTCATAATATTCTTGAAAACTAAGCCGAATATCACTGTAATTTCCACCTGAAGCTACTATTTTTGAAACACTTTCAACCACGGCATATGCACCAGCCAATAAGGTATTTTGCTCTGCCAAATCTGGCCAAAATCCCCAGCTCGCCATCGATACCGTAGCTGAATTTCCATGAAGCACTGGCAAAGTATGAACGCTGGCCAATGCTGGTGTTAATTGATTCTTTCCGCCCATCGGCATCAATACGGTTGTTTGCCCAACCGAACTGTCAAATTTTTCAATCAATCCTTTTTGTGAAGCTACATTCAAGTTTTTAAGGGATGAAATAAAATTATTTTTATTAAACGCTATTTTGTTCCAAGTTTTTGGATGTGTAAGCGATATACTGGCATTACTTTTTTTGGAACAACCTGCAGTATTCAAAAAATCACGGTCAATATCTACAATTTTTTTTCCTTGATGAAATATCTCTAAACGGTGATTATCTGTGACTTCACCCACTTCAACCGCCAGAATATTTTCTTCATTGGCCAATTCTATAAATCGATTCACATTTGTGGCCGCTAAGACCACCGCCATACGTTCTTGGGATTCTGAAATAGCGAGTTCTGTACCGCTCAATCCATCGTATTTTATGGGTAATACGTCCAAATTTACTTGAACACCATCGGCAATTTCACCTATAGCCACTGAAACTCCACCCGCACCGAAATCATTGGATTTTTTAATCAAAGTTGTGGCTTCGGGATTTCTGAATAATCGTTGAATTTTTCTTTCCTGTACAGCATCACCCTTTTGTACTTCTGCGCTCATGGTTTCAATGGCGTCTATTTGCTGCGTTTTGGACGAGCCTGTAGCACCACCGACACCGTCTCTACCCGTTTTTCCACCCAAAACAATGATTTTGTCGCCAGCAACAGGTTGTTCTCTTATTACCCAGTCTTTGGGTACAGCTCCCATTACAAATCCTACTTCCATGCGTTTGGCTTTGTAGCCCTCGTGGTATAGTTCGGATATGTGAGAAGTGGCGAGGCCAATTTGGTTGCCATAAGAAGAATATCCATCGGCAGCTTCTTTGGTGATTTTTCGTTGAGGTAATTTTCCTTCAAGTGTATTTTCGATGGGTTCCAAAGGATTGGCCGAGCCGGTGAGTCTCATGGCTTGATATACAAAAGCGCGTCCGCTTAACGGATCCCGAATGGCACCGCCCAGACAAGTTGATGCTCCGCCAAATGGCTCTATTTCTGTGGGATGATTGTGGGTTTCATTTTTGAAAAGCAAATACCATGGCTCTTTTTTACCGTCGATTTCAGCTTGAATTTCAATGGTGCAAGCATTGATTTCGTCTGATATAACCAAATCATCCAATTTGCCATTTTTGTGAAAATATTTGGCAGCAATGGTGGCCAAATCCATGAGCGATATAGGCTTGTGCTCGCGATGTAATTCTTTTCTAATCTCGAGATATCGATTGAAAATTGTGTCTAAAGTTTCTTTAAAATCACCATTAAATTCAATGTTTTCTAGTTCGGTAAGAAATGTGGTATGGCGGCAATGATCGCTCCAATAGGTATCAAGAACTTTAAGCTCGGTTTGGGTTGGATTTCGGTTTTCTTTTCTGAAATAATCTTGTATAAATTGTAAATCGTCCCACCCAAAAGCAAATCCCCATTCAGAATAAAAATTTTGTAAATTCTCTGGATTTAAGTCGATAAAGCCCTCTATGACAGGCACATCTTCCGGTACAGGATTTTGCGGAAGCTGCAATTCGTTCATATTCTTTTGGCGTGCATCTACCGTGTTGATCAAGAATTTTTGAATTAAACTGATTTGATTTTCTGGTAAATTTTTGAATGCATATAATTTTGCCGTTCTGATTTTTACAATTTTATTTCCAGTGATGAGCTCTACTGCTTGCTCTGCAGAATCGGCTCGTTGATCAAATTGACCCGGCAAAAATTCAACGGCAAGTGTGTAATTATATGTAGATAAATCGGGCTGAACTGTATGTAAAATATCCATTACAGGATCTGCAAAAACAGTATTTTTTACGGCTGAAAATTCATCTTCTGAAAGATTGAAAATGTCATAAACGATAAAAACTTTGGCTTGAATATCATGGTCAATGGATTTGAGTTCAGCGGTTACGGCATGTGATAAATGTTCAAATCCGGCTCGTTTTTCGATAAAAATCCTGCGATTCATAAAGGGAAATTTCTAATAAAAAATAATAAAAATAATGTGTGTAAAGTTAATCGAAATTATGGAGCATGACAAGAAATTGCGTCGGTTTAAAAGAATTGAAAATCAAATAAATAATTTATTTGCGCCAGAAAAGAGGTGTGAAAAGTATGAGAATGGTAAATAATTCGAGTCTGCCAAGAAGCATTAAAAATGAACAAAACCATTTGGCGGCAGTAGTCATTTCCGAAAAATTATCAACTGGGCTGTATTTTCCAAAAGCGGGACCAATATTTCCTAATGAAGTAGCTGTCACAGTCATAGAAGATAAGAATTCGGTATAATTGGGGATATGGCTCGCGTCTAAAAGTGTCATGATAATCGAGCCAAATGCAAAAATAAGCATGTATATCATAAAGAACGCCAATACATTATAGACAATTTTGGGCGGAACTGGGTTATTGTTGAGCCGAACAGGAATGATGGCATTGGGATGAAGCAATCGTTTGAATTCGCTGTAACTGTTTTTGATAAGTAAAACGTGTCGAATCACTTTTATTCCGCCAGAGGTTGAGCCAGCCATTCCGCCCGTAAACATTAATGCAAAAAATATAGAAGTGAGAAAGGGTGTCCAGCGTGTATAATCTGCAGAAACAAATCCAGTGGTGGTAATTACCGAAATTATACTAAAAAGCGTTTGTCTAAATGATTCTTCGAGTGGGTAAAGCTGGTGATTTTCTGTATTGTTACTGAGACTATTATTAATGATAGTTGAATTTTCTGTGTCGGCAAAAAAGTGTAGAATGATTGTAGAAGCTAGTGTAAGCACTATTATAAGGCCAGTATAGAACAGGAATTCCTGATTTGTGAATACTTTTTTGAATTTTCGCTTGATAAGATAATAATTGAGAACAAAGTTGGTGCCAGCCAAAAACATGAATAAAATAATAATATACTGAATAAGTGGATTGTCATTCCAAAATGAAGTGCTCATATTTTTGGTAGAAAATCCGCCTGTTGCCATTGTACTCATTGCATGATTTGTGGCGTCATACCAGTTCATGCCCGCAATCTTGAGTAAAAATGTTTGAAGAAGCGTAAATATAAAATAGATAATCCATAATCTTTTGGCAGTATCTGTAATTCGAGGGTGTAGCTTGTCGGTTGTTACGCCGGGCGCTTCTGCCACAAATAGCTGCATTCCGCCGATTCCCAAAAGCGGTAAAATGGCAATGGTAAGTACGATTATTCCCATTCCACCAATCCAATGTGTGAGACTTCTCCAGAAGAGCAAACCTTTGGGCATGATTTCGATATCTTGTAAAATGGTGGCTCCCGTAGTGGTAAAGCCTGACATGGTTTCGAAAAAAGCATTGGTAAAATTCATGGCATTGGCTTGTTGGGCTTGTTCGGATAATTGTGAAATCGTAAACAAATAGGGCAAAGCGCCAAAAATCGCCATACCTATCCAGCCCAATCCTACGACAAGATATCCCTCTCTTCGACCTACATTTTTGTCTGCATTTCGCGTTAGCAAATAGATTATTAAACCAAATACTAGCGTAACCAATCCAGACCACAACATGCCTATCCAAGAAGATTCTTCAAAATACAAACTCACAGGCACACATAGCAGCATGAATGCAGAATTGAGCAGTAATAAAACGCCCAAAAAATTGAAAACTATGGCATAATTGATTTTTTTGAACCTTCCCATTTCTATCTGATTTCAAAATACTCCTCGACACGGTCGATGCTGTCGGGTTGGGAAAATACGACAACGCGATCATATGGATGAATCACAAAATCCTTGGACGGAATATAACCCTTTCCTTCTCGAATGACACCACCTACAATTGCATTTTTTGGAAATTTAAGATCGCTGATTTTCATATACGCAATTTTGGAGTTTTCATCAACTCTGAACTCAAGCACCTCTGCTTGCAAGTCATATAAATTGGTAACATCCAGTACTTTACCTTTTCGGATATGTTTAAAAATAGCATTGGCAGCCATCAACTTTTTATTGATAAATCCATCTATGCCAATTTCTTGACTCAAATGAATATAATCGGTATTTTCTACCAATGCAATGGTTTTTTTTACCCCTTTGGTTTTGGCTAGAAGACATGCCATAATATTAGTTTCAGATCTCCCCGTAATGGCTACAAAGGCATCCGTTTCGGCAATTCCTTCTTCTTCGAGTAAATCTCCATCTCGGCCGTCTCCATGAATAATTAAAATATCGTGAAAAGTGTCTGCCAAATCGTATGCACGATCTTTTTCGCGTTCGATTATTTTGACATTATGTTTGGCGTCTTTCAAGAGCCTAGCGGTTTTGGTAGCTATTCTACCTCCACCCATAATCATTACTTCTGAAAGGTTTTGATGCGATTTTCCAGAAATTTTATAAATCATTTCTTTAGCCGATTCCAATGCAATAAAATAGACATGGTCATCTAGGCGATATTGGGTACTGCCACGAGGGATGATGTGCTCATAATTATACGCATTGGAGCGAATGATAAAAATAGGAATAAAAGAAATTTTGTCTCCAAACATTTCCGACACTTCTTTTACCGTTTTATTCAATATATGCGCTTTTTTATCGAGTATTATGCCAAAAAGATTCAACGCTCCATTGTCAAAAGAATGGGCTTCATTGAAGACAGATTCCTCAATGAGATTAAAAATTTCTCGAGCTGCAAGCTCTTCAGGAGAAATCATCATATCTATTCCAGCCCGTTGCAAAGCAAGTATATTCTGCCGTTCGAGATATTCTGGATTTGTAACTCTTGCAATCACTTTTTTACAACCCGATTTTTTGGCAATCAGGCAAGACATAAGATTTGTGTTTTGCAATTCTGTAACGGCAATCAATATATCGGTTTCGTTGATGCCAATTTCTTGCATGGTTTTGAAGGAAGCACAATCACCCCGATGTGTAAGCACATCAATTTGTGACTCGATTTGAGCCAGTTTTTCCTTGTTCAGGTCCACAACAATAATGTTCAAAGCCTCGTTGGATAGCAGTTTAGCCAGGTGAAAACCCACCTCTCCAGCACCTGCGATTACAATCTTCATAAAAAGTGAGAAATTTGATGCAAGTTATGAATTATTTAAGTGTAATTAGAAAAATCAACAAATGCTTATTTTTAATCTTATTTCCCAGGTTAAAATTTCTCTTTTCTGTGGTCAGTGCATTTTAATTTTAAATAAATTCAACAAAATCAGCGACTCATTCTACAGCTACAAATCTTCTTGAATCATTTCATCATCATTCAGAAAAATCTCATTTTCAAATTTCTTATTTTTGCCTTTAAAATTTAAATATATGAACCTCAAAAATTATCTGGAACGTGAAATATTGTTGATTCTACAACAAAAATTCGAAATTTCGATGGAAAAACTCGAAATCCAAACCACCAGAAAAGAATTTGAAGGTGATTATACATTGGTGGTCTTTCCGCTGGTTCGCTTCATGAAGTTAAAACCCGAAGAAAGTGCTGCAGCCATAGGCGAAATATTACTGGAAAATCAGATAATTGCGAAATTTAATGTCGTGAAAGGCTTTTTAAATATTAGTCTGCTTCCAGAAATGTTCTCAAAAGCATTATTTACGTATCAAGAAAAAATAGCTGATACGGGTAATAAAATAATCGTTGAATATTCTTCACCCAATACCAATAAACCGCTACATTTAGGCCACATACGAAATAATTTATTAGGTTTTTCTATTGCATCCATTTTGGAAACGGCTGGAAATGAGGTCATTAAAACGCAGATTGTCAATGATCGCGGAATCCATATTTGTAAATCTATGCTGGCATGGCAAAAATTTGGTAATCAAGAAACGCCAGAATCTTCTGGGTTGAAGGGTGATAAGCTGGTCGGTAAATATTATGTAGAATTCGATAAACAATACAAAGACCAAATCAAAACACTACAAAGCCAAGGATGGAGCGAAGAGGAGGCAGAAAAATCGGCACCACTCATCAACGAAGCTCGAAATATGTTGCGCGATTGGGAGGCAAACGACCAGAGTGTGAGGTCTTTGTGGGAAAAAATGAATCAATGGGTTTATAGCGGATTTCAACAAACTTATGATCGCCTGGGGGTGAATTTTGATGTTGTACAATACGAAAGCGAAACCTATCTTTTGGGTAAAAATATCATCGAAAAAGGATTGGAACAAGGCGTTTTTTATCAAAAAGAAGACGGCTCTGTGTGGATAGATCTCACCGAAGAGGGTCTGGATGAAAAATTGGTTTTGCGTTCAGACGGAACATCTGTATATATGACGCAGGATATAGGCACTGCGGTAGAGAGATTCAAGAAATTTAATATGGACGGACTGGTCTATGTCGTTGGCAATGAGCAGGATTATCATTTTAAAGTTTTGTTCTTAATTCTGAAAAAACTAGGTTACGATTGGGCTTCTAATTTATTTCATTTATCCTATGGCATGGTTGATTTGCCAGAAGGCAAAATGAAATCGCGTGAAGGAACCGTAGTAGATGCGGACGATTTGATGGATGAAATGGTGAATACTTCCCAAGAAATTGCTGCAGAAGCTGGCAAACTGGAAGGACTTACTGATCAGGAAAAAGAAAAATTGTATGAAATCATTGGTTTAGGCGCACTCAAATATTTTATTCTGAAAGTTGATCCGAAGAAACGCATTTTATTCGATCCCAAAGAAAGCATAGATTTCAACGGAAATACAGGCCCATTTATTCAATATGCTTATGTGCGTATTCAGTCGGTGTTGCGAAAAAAACAACCCACAGATATGGACTTATCTGATTATAAATTCAACGATATTGAAAAAGATTTAATCAAATTAATCAATGAGTTCCAAGAAGTTGTACAAAAAGCTGCACAAGAAATGAGTCCGGCCATTGTGGCCAACTATGCTTATGAGCTAACCAGAAGTTTCAACTTTTTTTATCAAAATTATAGCATTCTCAACGCAGAAACCTCACTGGAAAAACAAGTAAGATTGCATATTGCAAAACAAACGGGTATTCATATCAAAAAAGCACTTCATCTTTTGGGAATTGATACGCCAGAGAGAATGTAAACAAATTAAAAATTCTGGAATAATTTCTTGCGTTCGCGTCAAATTCTTCCATCAAATTTTATCATTTGTTGTAAAATCCTCATGTTCTTGCAGCCATTATTTGACTCAAAAAATTAATCTTGCAAGATGAGTCCTGCACGTCTCAACAAAGCATCGGCATCGGGTTCCTTTCCACGAAATGCACGATATAATTCCATGGGATTCACAGTTCCGCCACTACTTAATAAATGCTGGAATTTTTTGGCTGTAACCGGATCAAAAATGCCATTTTGTTTAAAGAAATCAAAGGCGTCTGCATCCAAAACTTCTGCCCATTTATAGCTGTAATATCCAGAAGAATAACCGCCTTGAAAAATGTGCGAAAATGCCGTACTCATATTGGTTCCATCAATTTTGGGATAAATTTTCGTGCCCGCAAAGGCTTGATTTTCATAGGCATCCACATCTTCTACACCACGTGGATCGGTGGCGTGCCAAGCCATATCCAGCAAGCCAAAACTGATTTGCCGCACGGTTTGGTAACCTTCCATAAACTGTGCAGCCGCAATAATTTTATCAATTAATGACTGCGGAATCACTTCCCCGCTTTGGTAATGTCGTGCAAAAAGTGCCAGCGCTTCTGGCTCATAACAGTAATTCTCCATAAATTGAGAAGGTAATTCTACAAAATCCCAATAAACATTGGTGCCAGAAAGTGATTCATATTGCGTATTGGCAAGCAATCCATGCAATGCATGCCCAAATTCATGAAAAAGCGTCGTAACCTCATTGAACGTCAATAAACTAGGTTCGGTTTTGGTAGGTTTGGTAAAATTACAAACAATGGAAATTTGCGGAATTTTATGCTCTCCTTCCACTAGGGATCCATCACGGTAAGAGGTCATCCAGGCACCGGCACGTTTTCCCTTACGCGGAAAAAAATCTGTATAATAAATTCCTATGGTCTGATTATCAGCATTTTTCACTTCATAAACCTGAACTTCAGGATGATTTTTTCGATTTCATCATTAGGAACAAAGGAAATTCCATATAATTTTTTCGCAATTTCAAATGTGCCCTCAACCACTTTTGTCAATTCAAAATAGGGTTTGAGCTCTTCATCGCTCAAATCAAATTTTTCTTTTTTCACTTTTTCTGCGTAATAGGCATGATCCCAAGGCATTAGCGATTCAATTTGATCATATTTTGATGCATATTCACTCAAAATCTGCACATCTTTTTTGGCAAAATCAATAGATTTGAAAAGTAAATCCTCCAAAAATTCATTCACTTTTTCTGGCGATTTGGCCATTCTTTCTTCCATCACATAATGCGCATGTGTTTCATAGCCAAGTAATTGTGCGCGTTCATAACGTAGATTTACAATTTCCTTAATTAATCCAGAATTATTATGCCCGTTTTTTTGAAACGCTTTTGCACCATTGGCACGATACAGTTTTTCTCGTAAAAATCGGTTATCTGCAAACTTCATAAACGCTGTATAACTCGGCATTTGAAGTGTAAAAATCCAGCCCTCTTTTCCATTGTTTTCGGCTTCTTCTTTGGCCATGGCTTTCACATAATCGGGCAAGCCTGCCAAATCTTCTTCTTCGGTCAGAAGTAATTGATAATCATTAGTTTCGGCTAAAACATTTTGCCCAAATTGTAGGGAAAGTATAGCAAGTTTTTGGTCGATATTCCTTAAAATTTCCTTTTTTTCTGGAGGTAATAATGCACCATTTCGACTGAATTGCTTGAAGGTCTTGCGTAACAATTCTTTTTCTTCAGTATTCAACAAAAAAGTATCACGCAATTCATATACCTGCTTTATTTTTTCAAAAAGCGCATCATTCAACATAATATCATTACTGAATTCTGCCAGCACAGGCGAAATTTCCTGAGCCAATTGTTGCATGTTTTCATTGGTTTCTGCAGAATTCAAATTAAAAAATATACTGCTAATTCGGTTCAGTTTTTCACCACATAATGTCAGTGCTTCAATCGTATTTTTGAAATCTGGAATTTCTTGATTTTCAACAATTTCACTAATTTCTTTTTGAGCTGAATTGATAGCTTCGGGAATAGCCGATTTGAAATCTTCCAATTGAAAATTTGAAAACGGCGGGGTTTGAAAAGGAGTTTGAAAAGGTTGATTTAATAATGGATTCATTTGTAAAATTTTTAATCAAAATTAAATATACCTAATTTTAGCAAAATTCATGGCATTTTTCATAAAATCATAATTTGGAATAAATGTTTTCGCGCATTTCAATGCTTAGCTTCGCGCATCAATGCCTGGGCGCGACCATAGTTTTTGCCGGCTTGCCTTCCTTTTGGGGCCAAGGCTAAGGCCGCGGACTAGCGCGTCAAAAACTATTAAACATGAGACTGTCTCCACCGCTTTTTATTCAATATATTTTACTCGTGGTGCATTATATATTTGCTTCAAATACACGAATTTTATAAAAACGACAAATATTTTTTAAAATTTTCTCGCTTTAATGAATGATTTGCAATCAAGTTGTTGATTTTGGGTTACTTCATTGATGAAATTCTAATGAGGTCTAATTCGTGTATTGACTCCGTCGAATCTTCGATTTCGTGGTATAAATTAATATTCTGATATTTAGCTGCTTATATTACAATTGATAATGCACTACAAGTATATTTTATAAATAAAAGCCTAAAGTTTTGCAAAACTTTGCAGTAGATAAATTTCCTAAAATTTAATTTCATTAAATTTGTGAAAAAGCAAAACATGGCAGAATTTAAATCCGTCTTAAACGACAATCGCCGAATAGATATGTTTCTGGACGATCAAAAAGTAGGTTATCTCGACTTTCATGAAAATATGGAGACTTTTTTCCTTGATTATGTATTCGTAGATCCAGAATTCCGTGGGAGAGAAGTAGGTGTGGAAATTGTAAAAGCAGGTTTGCGTCTGGCGCAAGAAAAAAACCTAAATCCCAGACCGGTTTGTGGATATGCAGCCGTAATCATGCGACGAAACAACTGGCCAGAAAACTTTTCTAAATAAAAAAAACCGTTGATAATCAACGGTTTGTAATTCTGTGACCACGGAAGGAGTCGAACCCTCAACCTTCAGAGCCGTAATCTGACGCTCTATCCAATTGAGCTACGTGGCCAAATAACGGGCTGCAAATATACAAATTTTTCTTTGATTTAAAATTTATGAAAAATATTCTTTTAATTTTTATCATTTGTAGTTGTTTTTTACAATGCAAACCAGAAAAACCCCAACCAGAAAAACACCGAGAGCCTTCTATCATTACCCATGCAACTTCTTTCAACCTTATTGAAAATGATGATTTTTGGGAATATCAATTATTGAGGTCGGGAAAAGAACACACACAAAAAATAAATAAAAATCAACTTCCATTCAAAAATATGTTGATTATGTCTTCTGCAGCCGTTGGTTATTTAAACGAATTACAATCGCTTGAGTATGTGCGGGCTGCCTTTAATACCGATTGGATTTATAATCAAAAATTACATCAATTCATTCAAGAAAAAAAAATAATAAATGCCGGAAATGCCGGCAGTGCTACTTTGGAGACGATTCTGAGTCTAGACCCCGATGTGATAATTGCCTATACCGACCCGAACCAGTCAAAATTGTTGGAAACAATCCAAAAAGCTGGAATTCCCGTAATCCTGGCAGATGAATATCTGGAATCTACTCCCTTGGGGAAAGCAGAATATCTGAAGTTGTTTGGCGTACTTACCGGCAAAAATAATGAAGCAGAACAGCTGTTTTCTGATATAGAAAAGAATTATTCACAACTCAAAGAAATGGCAAAAAACGCTGTACATAAGCCTAGTGTTTTTGCCGATGTAATGCGTGGGGATATCTGGTATATGCCTGGCGGACAAAGCTTTTCTGCACAATATTTTGTAGATGCAGGAGCCGATTATTTATGGAAAGATTCAACTAAACAAGGCACAGAAAATTTGAATTTTGAACAAGTTTTTTATCGCGCTCAGCATGCAGATTTTTGGCTGAATGCAGCAGATTATCAAAGTTTAATTCAGTTAAAAGACGCTTACAAAAATCACGACTGGTTTGATGCCTATCAGCATCAAAAAGTGTATTCGCTTGCCAGACGGCTCAATGATACAGGTGCCAGCGATTATTTTGAAACCGGAACCGTACGGGCAGATTTGGTATTGAAGGATTTGGTACATATTTTCCACCCAGAATTACTCCCAAATCATAGCTTATTTTTCTATCATCAACTTCAATAGTTTGAAACTCAAAATACTTGAACCCAAAAATTTCTAAGTTCATCAAATAAATTAAATTCATATTTTAGCAAAATGAAGAAATTTGTGTTTGTTTTCATGGTGTTTTCCATGACTTTTCTCGGTGCCCAAAGTGATTGGCAGCAAAAAGTGGATTATAAAATGAATATCCGCATGGATGTAAACAAATTCGGCTATGATGCCGATATGGTGTTTACTTATTACAATAATTCACCCGATGTGTTGAACAAAATTTACTTTCACCTGTATTACAACGCTTTTCAGCCGGGAAGTGCGATGGATGAAAGATTGAAAAATATTCCCGATCCGGATCCTAGAATGACCAAAAATCTTGGGACAAAAGAAAATCCGGTTTTTGAAAGCCGAATTGCTAAATTAACCCCAGAAGATATTGGTTATCAAAAAGTTAATAAAATTACCCAAAACGGACAAATTTTAAAAACCCAAGTTAGAGGAACCATTTTGGAAGTTGAATTGGCACAAGCCTTAAATCCGGGTGCGCCTGCCGTTTTGCACATGGAATGGGAAGCGCAAATTCCACAAATCATTCGTCGTGGAGGTAAAAATACCAACGAAGGAATTGCTTTTTCTATGACGCAGTGGTATCCCAAAGCTGCGCAGTATGACCAAGAAGGTTGGCATTTAGACGAATATATTGCAAGAGAATTTTATGCGCCTTTTGGTGATTTTGATGTGAAAATCACCATGCCTTCTACCTATATTGTCGGCGCGTCAGGAAAATTATCCAATGAAAATGCGATGCCTGGCTATTCTAATACCAAATTCAAAAAAAATAGCTCGACCACTTGGCATTTTGCAGCTAAAAATATTCATGATTTTGCCTGGGCGGCAGATGAAAAATTTAAAGTGGATAAAACAAATTCAGCCCATGGACCGACTATTTATTATGTGTATGATAAAAATCTGGACAAAGAATTTCTTGATAATTGGCAAAAAGTTCAACCTTTGACGGCTCAGTTTTTTGATTTTATGAGTGAGCGTTTCGGTACCTATCCTTGGGAAACCTATACCGTTGTTCAAGGTGGTGACGGCGGAATGGAATACGGAACTTCCACCCTAGTCACTGGAAAACGAAAATTTGAAAGTTTGCTGGGAGTAATTTATCATGAAGTGGCACATTCGTGGTTTCAACACTTGTTTGCCATTGACGAAACCCGTGATGAATGGATGGACGAGGGTTTTACTACCTACGCAGAAGCCGCTGCCATGCACCATATTATGGGTGCCAACAAGGATAAAATCAATCCTTTTCAAGATGCGTATGACGGCTATTATTTTCTGGTAGCCAGCGGAAATGAAGAGCCCTTAAGTCTGCATGCAGATTATTTTAATTATAATCAAGCCTATGGTTTATCGGCGTATTACAAAGGACAAGTTTATGTGGCGCAATTGGGTTATATCATTGGGGAAGAGAAATTGGCAGAAACATTTTTGAAGTTTTATGATTCCTGGAAATTCAAACATCCTAAGCCGGCGGATTTTCAAAAAATTGCACAAGATGTTTCAGGAATTAATTTGAAATGGTATAATAATCTGTTTATCAATACAGTACGTTATATAGATTATGGCGTAAAAAGTGTTTCCGGAAATAAAATTACGCTTGAAAATGCGTCTAATTTTCCTATGCCATTGGATGTTTTGGTGACCTATACCGATGGTTCTAAACAGTTGTATTACATTCCTTTAAACGAAATGCGTGGCGAAAAAGACCATGAAAATCAATTTTACAACGGAATTGGCCAAACGCTGCTTACTGCCTGGGATTGGACCACACCCGAATACAGTTTTGAAGCGGCAAAACCGGTACAAATAGTAGAAATCGATTACACACAGCGCTTGGCAGATGTGAACAGAACGAATAATGTTTTTCCCTCTTCTAAACCGTAAGATATGATTCTCGCCATCAATATCGGAAATTCAAATATACGCTTTGGCGTGGGTGAAAATCATACCGATTTACATTCCTGGACACTGAATACCAAACCTTTTCGTACGGCAGATGAATTTTATTTTGTGTTCAAAAACATGTACGAACAATACCAAATTTCGCAAGATAAAATCACTGGAATTGTGATTGGATCGGTGGTACCGCATCAAACGTCTATAATCTCACGTGCGTTGTATGATTTGCACAAAATCGAGCCGATTATTGTGGACAGAACCACCAAGTCACGTATTATTCAACATTCCAGCCAAATGGGAACCGATTTGTATGCCAATGCCGTAGCAGCGCATGAGTTGTATGAAGGGAAAAAACTGGTCATCGACTTTGGAACCGCGCTCACGGTTACCGGAATTGATGAGACGGGCGAAGTTTTAGGAGTAATTATTGCTCCCGGTGTCATTACCTCGCTCAAAGCGCTGGTGGGTGATACGGCGCAATTGCCTGATATTGAGTTGAAAACGCCTTCGCGCGTATTGGGTAGAGATACGGTTACCTGCATGCAAAGCGGAATGGTGTACGGCTATGTAGGCATGGTAGAGAGCTTTATCGACCGTGCCAATGCGGAAATTGGCGGTGACGCTTATGTGATTTCAACTGGCGGTTTGGGCCATATTTACCAACCGCTCACCGATAAAATTGATAAAGACGATAAATTGCATACGTTACGAGGATTGGTGATTTTGTATGAGCAAATGATAAATTAAAAGAATATAAAATCATATCGAATGAAATTGAATTTTTATAAAAAATTACATCGTTTTTCTGATAGAATTCCTATATATATAAGATAAAATGTATTCTACCTTATTATCATACAGTTACTGACCATCCAAAGCCTCATTTAGCCGAATTATCCTACTTTAGGTCTATCAATGAATTTAAAAATGATATTTCCTTTTTCAAAAGAAACTATAAAAGTGTTGATGTTTATAATTTAGAAAAACCCAATTCTTTTCATCTTTCTTTTGATGATGGATTGGCCGAAATTTATTCTGTTGTAGCTCCTTTACTTATTGAAAATGGAATTCATGCAACTATATTCATTAATTCGGATTTCATTGATAATCGCCATATGTTTTATCGGCATAAGATACATTCAGCTTTACTCCGGTATTCATAGCGAAATCCGTTTTTTCAGCGTTTAATTCGGAAACTTTGCGTTGCATACTTCCGGCACCTAAAATAATAGATGGATAAATGAGATTTGATATTTGCTCAATAGCTCACCCTAAAAAAGTAATTCACTAAGCCTACACGCAGGAAGGTATCCAAATGCGATAAATATTGTTTTGTAGAATCCACCGAAAATAGTTGGATTATAGAAGCACGAATTACAAATTAGCACCTTTTAAGTTTTAATCTTATTTTTGCCCTTCAAATTTTTTAAGAATGTACAATTTTTTAGACGAATTGCAATGGCGCGGAATGATTCAAGATACCACTCCAGGATTGAGAGAACAGCTTGAAAAAGAGGTAACTACGGGTTATATCGGTTTCGATCCCACAGCAGATTCGTTGCATATTGGCAGTTTGGTGCCCATCATCTTGCTCATGCATTACCAAAAAGCCGGTCACAAACCAGTTGCCCTTGTGGGTGGTGCTACCGGAATGATTGGCGACCCCACAGGCAAATCAGATGAGCGTAATTTGTTGGACGAAAATACCTTGGCGAAAAATGTAGAAGGAATAAAACATGTACTTTCTCGGTTTTTAGATTTTGATTCAACGGAAGAAAATGCACCTGTTTTGGTGAATAATTATGATTGGATGAAGGATTTTTCGTTCATCGATTTTGCCCGAAACGTCGGGAAACGCATCACCGTGAACTATATGATGGCCAAAGATTCGGTGAAAAAAAGGCTTTCGGGCGAAACCGGAAACGGCATGTCGTTTACCGAATTTACCTATCAATTGATTCAGGGATACGATTTTTATCATTTGTATCAAAATATCAACTGTAAATTCCAGATGGGCGGCTCAGACCAATGGGGAAATATGACAACCGGTACCGAATTGGTGCGCCGTATGAGCGAAGGCCAAACCGAAGCATTTGCCATGACGTGTCCGCTGGTAACCAAGGCAGATGGATCGAAATTCGGTAAATCCGAAGGCGGAAACATTTGGCTGGACGCCGAGAAAACCAGTGTATATGAATTTTATCAATTTTGGTTGAATGTTGCGGACGAAGACGCCGAAAAATTTATCAAATATTACACTTTTTTGGACAAAGAAAGCATTGATAATTTAATTGCAGAACACCGCGAAGAACCACATCGCAGAATTTTACAAAATAAATTAGCTGAGGAAGTTACAACACTCGTACATGGCCAGGACGAACTGGATTTGGCCAAAAAAGCGACACAAATTCTATTTGGTAAATCCACCTCAGAAGATTTAAAATCATTGAATGAAAAAACCTTTTTATCCGTTTTTGACGGAGTGCCGCAAGGCGAAATTTTATTGGCTGAATTAGAAGGCGATATTGTAGATTTATTGTCTGAAAAATCAGGATTTTTGAATTCAAAAGGCGAAGCCAGACGTGCGTTAAAAGAAAATTCCATTTCCATCAATAAAGATAAAATCGACGAAAATTTTGCTGTGACTCAAAACGATTTAATCGCTGAAAAATATTTGTTGTTACAGCGCGGCAAGAAGAGTTATTTTATTTTAAGGGTGAATTAATAGTTTTGTCATCCTTCGATACAATTTGCTATCGCAAATCACTCAGGATGACAAATCCGCTCAGCTTTAATTAAAACTGAAAATTCAAGCCTTGTTGAGGTAAAAGTAAAAAGTAGCACCTTTGCCGAATTCGCTTTCGACATAAATCTTCTGGTGGTGAGCTTCGAGAATATGTTTCACAATGGCCAGCCCCAATCCAGATCCACCTTGTTGTCTGCTTCTTGATTTGTCTGCTCTATAGAATCGTTCAAAAATGCGATTTATTTTTTCAGGTTCAATTCCTTTTCCGTTATCTTCGATCATAACTTTAATCTTTTCATTCTCGAGTTTGAAGCTCACGGTTACTATGGCCTCGCGCTGTGAATGATTGATGGCATTGGCTATGATGTTGGTAAGTACTTGTTCTATTTTTTCGATATCACCCATCACACGAACGGGGCTATCATAATTTTTATTGAATTTGAGCTGAACTTGATTGTTTTCTGCTTTAATTTCGAGTAAATCAAAAACTTCTTGAGTTAATGCCACAATATTAAAAGGTAACATTTCAATTTTGAGATTGCCCGATTCTAGGTCTGTAATCAGGTCTAGGTCTTTTACGATATAGGTGAGTCGTTCTACAGATTTATTGATGCGGTTGAGGTATCTGTCTCTAATCGTTTCGTCGTCAACGCCACCTTCTATAAGTGTAAGCAGGTATCCCTGAATCGAAAACAAGGGAGTTTTGAGTTCATGCGCCACATTTCCGACAAATTCTCGACGATAATTTTCTTTTTCGAGAAGAATATCAATTTCTTGTGTTTTGTCTATGGTAATATTGGTTATTTCTTCTGACAGGCTTTCTACGTTGTGCGCTCTGGATTCTTTTGAGCTCAAATCTGGTAAGAGATTATATAATTCTGAAATATCTTTTTTGGTTTGAAATTTGGCATTGAGATGCATCATAAAATACAGTACCAAAAAGATAAATGTATATAATAAAATGATGAACCAGCTAGGAACCAAAGCCGAATCAGAAAATATTTTCCATTCTTGAAAAAAAAGTTTTGGAAAAGAAATCAGCATAGCGAGTAAAAGGGTAGTGCCTGCTGCGAACAATAAATTGCGTTGATAAATTTTCACAACCCAATTTAGTCATTTAGTTTGTAACCAACACCTTTAATGGTTGTAAATCTTTCACTACCGAATTTTTCTCTTAATTTTCTGATGTGCACATCAATGGTTCTGCCGCCAACTACCACTTCATTGCCCCAGACTTTTTCCAGAATTTCTTCACGTTTAAAAACTCTTTCGGGATTAGAAGCCAACAACGAGAGCAGTTCAAATTCTTTTCGAGGTAGGGTAAAGTCTTCACCCTCAAAACTTACTTTGTAGGTTTCGCGATTGATGCTGATTTCGTTGAGTTCTATAATTTGATCCTGTGTCTCTTGTGATTTGAGTTTGAGCAAAGCTTTGATTTTGCTCATCAATACTTTGGGTTTTACGGGTTTGGTTATATAATCATTCGCGCCTACTTCAAATCCCGCAAGTTGCGTGAACTCTTCGGTTCGGGCAGATAAAAAGACAATGAGTGTTTTTGACAAACTTTCGATTTGCCGAATTTCATTACAAGCTTCTATTCCGTCCATTTCTGGCATCATGATATCTAGTAATATTAAATCTGGTTTGAAGCTTCTGGCTTTTTTCACACCCTCCAACCCATTTTCGGCTGTTTCTACTTCATAACCCTCTTTGATAAGATTATACGAAAGAAATTCTAAAATATCTGGCTCGTCATCAACTAATAAAATTCTGGATTTACTCATTTTTAATATTCGTTTTATGGGATGTAAAAACTCAATAAATATACGGTATAATTATGAAATGATAGAAAAGTAGCCTTTTTTGCACCAAGCTTAACGATAAGATAACTTTTGCCTACTTTTTTAACCATAAGATAACATAAGCTTAAATTTGGCGTAAATAGGAAATCTTTTAATTGCTTTTTCTTTGCCCAAAATTATTGAGAGTGATTAAAAATTGTTTCACATTATTACTTTTAACAGTTGGAATGTGGGTATCTGCACAAACAGGAACTGTGTCGGGAAAAGTTACAGATGCTACATTTGACGATATTCCATTTGGATGGGTTGAGGTGATTGTGCAAGATCCTTATATAGAATCGATTACAGATGATTCTGGGATGTTTGAGCTTGAATTGCCTGTAGGTGAAAGAAAAATTAAACTGAGCTATATTGGTTATGCTACCAAAGAGGTAACCGTAAATGTTATTGAAAATGAAATAACCTATATAGAGGAGTCGATGGATGTGAGCTCGAGCTCGGCCTTGGAATTGGGTGGCGTTGTTGTTACTGCTCAGAGAACGCAAGGATCAGAAGCTGCGGTTTTGTCAGAAATACGCGAAGCTAAACAAGTTGTAAGTGCAATTTCGGCACAGCAAATTCGTCGTAGTATGGATTCGGATGCGGCCGAGGTGGTGCAAAGAGTGCCTGGAGTTGCTATTATAGATAATCGTTTTGTAATGATTCGTGGTCTAGATGGACGATATAATCATGTGATGCTCAACCAAGCCACGGCTCCAAGCTCTGAGGTAGATAGACGTACTTTTTCATTTGATTTGATTCCTACCAATGCCATAGAAACGATGAAAATTTATAAATCGCCTTCTGCAGATAAGCCAGGTGATTTTAGTGGGGCTGTAATTGATATTAAAACTTCTGAAGATGTGTTTAATTATACACAACTCAATTTGGGATTGGGATATAGATTAGGTACAACTTTCGAAAAAATGTATCAGGATAAACAATCTGCTACAGATTATTTGGGTTTTGATTACGATTATAGAACTTTATCTTCTAATTTTCCTTCTACAGCCTATTTCAATAGTTTGGGTACATCGTCGGAGGAGCGTATGATACTCGCGCGCAAATTATCCAATAACTGGAATCCCAAAGAGCATATTCCAATGTTGAATACCAATATGGGATTGTCTATTGGGCGTAGAGTAAATTTTAGAAATGGACATTCATTAAGTAGTATTAATAATATAAGCCATAGTGTTTCTTCATTGAACTATGACAGAAATGTAGATTTTTTCTTTTCGCGTGGAGAGGGAGAATCGAATTCACAACCTTGGGAGACTTATGTAGATAATTTCAGCAAACAAGAAGTTTGGATCAACATTATGTCGAATTGGATTTATCGTTTTGGAAAAAATAGAATTAAATTCAAAAATTTGTTCAACCAAGTGGGCCAAAACGATGTTGTGATTCGTGGCGGGCAAAATTTTCAACAACACCCCGGAAGAGAATTACGTAATTATGAAATGAATTACACTTCTAGGTCGTTGTATATAGGACAATTAGCAGGTGAGCACGATTTTTCGGGTCATAAATTTGATTGGGTACTTGGAGGAAATTATTTACTACAAGACCAGCCAGATTTGCGCAGACTACGTTCTTTTAGAGCAGAAAACTCGCAAGGAGGGTATGAAGTAATAGCGCCACCAAGTTCGAACTTATTCGATACCAGTCGTTTTTTTGGAAAATTGAATGAATATTCTGCCAATGGAGCTGTTAATTTTGCTTATTTATTAAAGGAGGATACAGAAAACTTTATCAAAGTTGGAGCCTATACCGATTATAAACAAAGAGAATTTGACGCGCGTTACTTTTCCTATCTTATTCCAGGCTATGTGAGTGGAACAAGAGGACAGGAATTGCGTAATCTTACCAATGATATTATCTTTTCAGATTATTATGTAAATAATGTGGATGGATGGATATTGGCAGAGGGTACCAATCCGCAGGATGCCTATGATGCCAATAATTTATTATTTGCAGGTTATGGCCAATTAGAGTACTCTATCGGAAAAATGGACATCACAGCAGGCTTACGTATCGAGCGCAGTTTGCAAGAATTACAGAGTAATACCTATCAAGGACCTGTAAATGTAGAAATAGAACAAACCGCTCTACTACCATCGGTAAACTTGGCCTACCATGTGTCACCGCAATCTCTTGTGAGATTGGCGTATGGACGCACTACCAACAGGCCAGAGTTTCGCGAAATAGCACCTTTTGTATTCTATAATTTTCAACAAAATCTTGTAGTTTCTGGAAATCCAGAACTTAAAAATGCTGATATTCATAACGTGGATATGAGATTTGAATGGTATCCAAGCAGTACAGAAACAATCAGTGTAGGTGGATTCTATAAATACTTCATAGACCCTATCGAGAATTTATTACAAATTGTTACAGAGAATCGCGCCATGACTTTTGGTAATGGAGATTTTGCAAGAAACTTTGGTGCCGAGCTAGAAATTAGAAAATCTTTCAGAAATGTAACATTCAATCCAATTATTAATAATATGTCTATTAACTTGAATGCAGCATATATCTACTCTAAGGTTGATTTGGGAAGTCGAGCAACTTCTCAAACCCAAGTAAGGCCGCTACAAGGACAGTCTCCATATATTATTAATGCCGCTTTGAACTATGACTCCAAAAGCATGTGGAACATCGCAGTGATTTACAACCGAATTGGTGACCGTATCTATCTGGTAGGAGATCAAAATTTCCCAGATGTTTATGAATTAGCAAGAAATCAACTCGATTTTACCATAGGCAAAAAAATAAATAAATCAGTTACAATGAAATTTGGTGTGAAAGATTTACTCAATGCACCTTATAGATTGTATTCCGATGCCGATAGAAATAACAAAATAGATACAAATATTGACGATAGATTCCAGTCTTATAAAATGGGACAACTACTTAGTCTTTCGGCTACTATAACACTTTAATAATTAATTAAAAATAAATATTAATCATAAATCATTAAAAAATGAATCTTTTCAAAAAACAATTAGCAAAATTTGCTTTAATGGCAACCTCATGTGCAGTTATGTTTTCATGTAGCAGCAGTGATGATGACGGGCCTGTAACTCCAATTGACCCTGTTGACACAGCAGAAATTTTGTCTGGAGACCTAAGCACGAGAACATTATCTTCTGGTACTAAATATTTACTTCGTGGACAGGTTTTTGTTCAAAACGGAAATACCTTGACCATCGAGCCTGGAACTGTGATCATGGGTGAAAAAGCTACCAAAGGTACCTTGATCATCAACAGAGGAGGAAAAATAATGGCAGCAGGTACAGAATCTAGCCCTATTGTTATGACTTCTAATCAAGACGCAGGTGCAAGAGATAGAGGTGACTGGGGTGGATTGGTAATCGTAGGAAAAGCTCCTAACAACCAAGGTGAACCAGCAATCGAAGGAATTTCTCCAAGCGTAAATTTTGGTGGAACAGACGAGAATGATAACTCGGGAGTTTTGAAATACGTTCGTGTAGAATTTGCAGGTATAGAATTAACTCCAAATAACGAAACCAACTCAATTACCATGGGATCTGTAGGTGCAGGTACAGTAATGGAAAACTTAATGGTTTCTTATGGTGGTGATGACGGATTTGAGTGGTTCGGTGGAAGCGTAAATGGTAAAAATATGATTTCTTTTGGAATGTGGGATGACGACTTTGATGTTGACTATGGCTACAGCGGAAAAGTTCAATACGGTCTTGTTATCAGATACCCTTCTTATGCAGATCAATCTGGATCAAACGCTTTTGAATGTGATAACGGTCCAAATGATAACCAAACAGCTTTCCTTACAACTGGAACTTTCTCTAACTTCACTGCTATTGGTCCTAGACTTACTCCTTCACAAAGCATCAATGCCAACTATCAGCATTCTATCGATTTGAGAAGAAGAACTGCAGTTACTATTGCAAACTCTGTTTTCTTAGGATTTCCAAGAGGAATTCGTATGAATCAACAATCAGTAGTTGATAACTATACAGCAGGAACAGGTGCGTTAATCAACAATATTTTGGTAGCACCTGCACAAACTTTCCTAGGTGGAAATGCAGATATGGCTACTGCAACTGAAGCTTATTGGACAAGTAATAATACTACAATTACAGATTACACCAATGATAACTATAATCAAGTATTGAATCAACTTGGTTTGAATTCAAACTTATTCTTCGGTAACAATACCAAAGAAAGCTATGGTAGCCCAACGCTTGTAGTTAATTCTGGTCATTTGACTTCTGGTGCAAACTTCAGCCATCCAAAATTAGCCAACCCATTCTTCGAGCAAGTTTCCTTCATCGGTGCTTTCGGAGGATCTGATTGGACATCTGGTTGGGCAGCATGGGATCCAGTTACCAGAAATTATTAATTTTTAATGGTCCTCATATCCATTTAAGTTCAAAGCCGGTTTTTTAAAACCGGCTTTACTATCTTTACTATTTTAATTATTTTATGAAACATTCAATTCCATATTTATTTTCATTTATTCTATTCTTGTTGGCTTGTCAAAATGAAAAAAAAGCCGAAAATACGGGCGAAATTGAAATCCAGCAACAGAAAAGTATTCTCGATGAAATCACAATTCCTTCCAACGAAATAGAAAAATGGTCACCAAATAATCATTTGACCGCCGATGAGCAAGAAAATTTGAAATATAATTTGGTGCGATACTTTGAAAAATTACCCAAAAAAGCAACACATCAAACCAAATTTAACCCTGAATTTGATGAATATTACAAAGAAAAAGCCAACGAAGCCCATCTGTTATATCTTGTAAAAGATGCTGATGATCAATGGAAATTTGTCATTACCAAACAAGCTCCTAGCCTTCAAGAAAAAAGAGTGGCCACTGCCGGAACCGTCAAATTGGATAATAACGAAATTACTTTTTATCAAGAGAATTTCAGAACTTGGAAAATGCCAAATGACCAACTAGAAAATACCATGCAGAAATTATTTTATGAATTTATTCAAGGAAATAATATGGAAAAATACGAAACCCGATTTACCAATCCCGAACTCATAATTGAATTCCCAGACGAGGTAAATCACTTTGATACGAATTTGAGACAATGGTCTATAGAACCAAAAGAATAAGAAACTAATATGTAATTTAGTTTTATTACCAGGCCTGTTGTATGATTCTATAATATTAGTAAATAAGTTTTATTTATCAAAAACATATCTAATTATCAATAAATTAACATTCTTTTGCGTTTGGAAAAGACCTTATTATTGTAACTTTACATAATTTTAAATATCGAAAAATGAAAAAAATCTCTTTATTATTTACATGGCTCTTCAGCTTAAGTTTTGCTTTTGCTCAACAGCCAATACTTACCGCTATCGTTGATGGCGATTGTACAGGAGGTAATCCTAAAGTGCTAGAAATTTATGCCCACGGAAGCGTAGATTTCAGTCAGTATTCAATTGAAAGACAAGCCAATGGTGGCGCATGGGGCAATGCAACCAACCTGGCAGAGCTCGGAACGGTAACAGATGCTTTTGTCTATGTTTACTCTGATACAAGTGATCCAGAAATTTTTTCCCAGGAATTTCCATCTGCCCAAAACGTTTGGGAAAATAATATAGTCAATGTAAACGGTGACGATGGTTTAAGAATTATTCGTGATGCCGATCAGGCAGTAATCGATCAGTTTGGTGCAACCGGCGTTGACGGTACAGGTACAGGATGGGAGTATATGGATGGTTTTGCCAAAAGAAATAACGGTACAGGTCCAGATACAGCCTTTATAGAAGCCAACTGGACATATGGAAATGGATTGCTAGACGGTCATGGTATTTGTCAAGGTGGAGAAAATTTTGAATCTGTGATGGGTGGAATCGGTACTTATACACCAACTGGTGGCTCTACAGAACCACAACTTTCTCTGATTTATCCATCAAATAACGCTGTATTACCAATAGGTACAACAAATATAAATGTAGAATTCGCAGTTTCTAATTTTGTTATAGGTCAACCTAGTTCAGCCTCTGACGGGCATCTACACTACACCTTGAACGGTGGAGAAACTCAAATGCATTTTTCTAACGAGCCTTTCCAGATTTCTGGACTTAGTGCAGGCGAATACACTCTTATCCTATGGTTGGTAGATGATAATCATCAAAACTTGAACCCAGAAGTTACAGCTTCATCTGTATTTACTATAATTGGAGATTCAAACGTGAGCAGCATTCAAGAATTAAGAGGAAGCGCTATGAACGGTAGTGTTTATACACTTACAAGTGAGGCGATTTTGACGATGCAGCACAGCAACCGTAACCAAAAATGGGTGCAGGATGCAACCGGCGGAATTTTAATTGATGATGCAGCAGGAATTATTACAACCCAATACCAAAGAAATGATGGAATCACAGGAATTTCTGGTACTTTGTCAGAATTTAGAGGCGTAATTCAACTTACACCTGTTGCAGATCCTGGCGCACCTACTTCTACCGGAAATTATGTTGAACCCATTCTGGTTGATGTAGCAGAATTCAATGCAAATCCCAATGCGTATGAATCAAAATTAATTAGAATTGATTACCTCAATACAGACCAAACAGGTACTTGGGAAACAGGAACCAATTACAACTTTGCAAACAATATGCAAGATATTGTAATTGTGAGAACTAATTTCTATCAAGCAGATTATATCGGAACAGATTTGCCTACCACCTATGTAGATTTAATTGGTATCGCAAGTGAATTCAATGGAACTTCTCAACTCTATCCAAGAGACAGCGAGGACATCATAGAGAGTTTGTCTGTAAATGATCTGAACCTCAGAAACATGAATGTAAAAGTGGCAGTAAACAACGGAAAATTACATATTTCTGGATTCGATGCGCACAAAATTACAGTTTACAATATCAATGGACAAGTAGTTGGAAATTCAGATTTTGTTGGAAATCTGAAAACAGGTACTTATATCGCTCTAATGCAAAATGCAGAAGGACAAATGGTAAGCGTTAAATTTATCAAGAAATAACTTTATAGTCCTCAAATATTTAAACGAAACCTGCAGCGCAAGTTGCAGGTTTTTTTTTATTTAAAAATTCAATTTATAATAAAAATAATAGATTAGAAAAGTGAAACACAACAAAAAATCCGGCATTAATAACCGGATTTAATTTATGTTAACTATACTCTGAACACCAAACTCTGAATACTAATTACTCACTACTAACTTTGAACTCTAAACCCTGAATTCATAACTAAAAATAACTATTCATTGAGTTTCAAAACAGCCAAAAACGCACTCTGTGGAACCTCTACACGACCAATCTGGCGCATTTTCTTTTTCCCTTTTTTCTGTTTTTCCAGTAGTTTTCGTTTACGCGAAATATCACCACCATAACATTTGGCAGTTACATCTTTTCGCAGCGCTTTAATCGTTTCTCGCGAAATTATTTTGGCACCAATCGCCGCTTGAATCGGAATGTCAAACATCTGGCGAGGAATTAATGTACGTAACTTTTCACACATCTTTTTGCCAATATTATAGGCATTATCCCTGTGCACCAAAGCAGATAAAGCATCTACCGGCTCTGCATTAATCAATACATCCAGACGCACCAAATCAGACTGTCGCATACCAATCGGAGCATAATCAAAAGATGCATAACCACGCGAAATCGTTTTTAATCTGTCATAAAAATCAAAAACAACCTCAGCCAAAGGCATGTGAAATGTTAACTCTACACGATCGGTAGTAAGATACGTCTGATTCACAATTTCACCACGCTTTTCAATACACAAAGTCATTACAGCGCCCACATACTCTGCAGCGGTAATAATCATCGCCTTGATATAGGGCTCCTCTACACGATCCAAACCACTCGGATCGGGCAAATCAGAAGGGTTATTTACGATAATTACATCATTCGGATTCTTGGTCGTGAAGGCATGATACGAAACGTTGGGCACAGTCGTTATTACCGTCATATCAAATTCACGCTCAAGCCTTTCCTGTATAATCTCCAAATGAAGCATACCCAAAAATCCACACCTGAATCCAAAACCTAATGCCGCAGAACTCTCCTTTTCAAACGTAAGAGACGCATCATTCAACTGCAGTTTTTCTAAAGAATAGGTCAATTCCTCATAATCTTCTGTATCCACAGGATAAATCCCCGCAAATACCATAGGCTTCACATTTTCAAAACCCTCAATCGGACTTTCAGCCGGATTCTTTACAGAGGTGATAGTATCACCTACCTTCACATCCACAGCCGTTTTAATCCCAGAAATGATATAGCCAACATCACCCGTCTTAATCACTTTTTTCGGAACCTGTTTTATTTTCAAAGTCCCAATTTCATCAGCATGATATTCCTTTCCAGTAGCCATGAACTTCACTTCCTGTCCCTCTTTTATCTCTCCATTTACCACCTTAAAATAAGCCTCAACACCCCGAAACGGATTGTAAACCGAATCAAAAATTAAAGCCTGCAAAGGCCCATCAGGATCACCTTGAGGCGCAGGAATTCGCTCTACAATCGCATTCAAAATATCCTCAACCCCCAATCCCGTTTTACCACTGGCTTTGATAATATCGTCATGACTGCATCCCAGCAAATCCACAATATCATCCGCAACCTCATCTGGATTGGCACTAGGCAAATCAATTTTATTCAAAATCGGAATAATTTCCAAATCATTCTCCAACGCCAAATATAAATTCGAAATCGTCTGTGCCTGAATGCTTTGAGCAGCATCAACAATCAACAAAGCACCCTCACAAGCAGCAATGGAACGCGAAACCTCATACGAAAAATCAACGTGTCCCGGCGTATCAATCAAATTCAACACATAGGTTTCACCCTTATATTCATACTCCATCTGCACCGCATGAGACTTAATAGTAATCCCACGTTCCCGCTCCAAATCCATATCATCCAGCATTTGCGCCTTCATCTCTCGCTCAGTAACCGACTGTGTATGAGACAATAAACGATCTGCCAAGGTAGATTTACCATGATCAATATGCGCAATAATGCAAAAATTCCTGAAATGCTTCATAAATTACTCTGAATCTGCAAAATTACGACATTTTGATGATTTTTTATTATTTGGGCGCATTCCATCACAGCAAATTTTTACAAATTTTCCAAAATATCAATTTCCTCCACTAATTTGCTGTGATGGAACCGCGTTTTCCATTGCAATCTTTGTTCAAAATCCCATCCAAGCCTATAAATTCTCCCATATCAGAACATAGAAAATTTCACATCAACACAATCCTTATTTTTTTTGAACAAAGGATTTCCATTACAACCGCTTGCGCGTTCGCTCCCAAGTGATTCGCCAAAATCAAAAATCACTCCTTCCGTCTCAAATTCTTCATTTAATTCAAAAAAGGATTTTATTTTAGCTAAAATTATACTTTCAAAAATCTTCAAGACATCCTATTTAAAAATGAAAAAACTAATTTTAATTTGCATTTCTGTATTATGCTTTTCAGTAAACGCACAAGACGGAATTAAAATAGAATATGAATACGAAGATATTCAACCCGATTTCCTAAAAGCCAAAAAACAACCCAATACAGTAGTACTCAATTTTCAATTTTTGGGACTCGAAAGTAATGGAAAGAAAAGTCGGTTTTTTGAAATTCGGGATTTACGCTGGGACAACCGTCTCAAACAAATACAAGAAGAAAACGAACCCATCGCACAAATGTATGTATCTTCCTTCTTTAGAGGAGATTATTACACCGATTTGGATAAATCTATTGCATACAGAGTTACCGAACTCGAAGGCAAAAAAATATTGGTAATAGACTCTAGCCTTTCAAAAATCGATTGGCAGTTGAAAAGAGAAAATAAAAAAATATTAAACTTTGATACCCGCTTGGCAGTTTTTGAAGACGAATCTAAAAACGTCGAAGCATGGTACACAACCGCATTGCCATATAGAATTGGACCCTTCAATTACCACGGATTACCCGGAACTATTCTCGAACTCAAAATCCAATACAAAAACAACGACCCCACCATTGATTTTATTCAAGCCAAAAAAGTGGAATTCGTAGAGAATCTTGAAATTTCAATTCCAAAGAATTTGGAAATTTATTCTGACCAAGAATTTCAAAAACGTAGAAGCGAAATCAGGAATAAGTTTCTACAGTTGAATGGGCAAGGCGTTGATACATCAGATTAATTTTGTACATAACTCCTTTTCATTCAACCCATAAACAAAAAACAGCTTTCTATGCATATTCTTCAATATTTTTGTACTTTTGCAGCCTTATAGATTTGAATATATATGTCTAAAAAGAACAAACCCACAAAGAAATACGCCACAGAAGAGGCATTTGCATCACTAGAACAAACGGTACAGGCGTCAGAGCATTTTTTGGAAAAGAATGCGAAAATTCTTGGAATAATTTTCGGGGTATTGATTGTTGCAGCCGTAGGTTACTTTGCCTATCTACGATTCGTGGTTGAACCCCGAAACGAAGCCGCACAAAAAGAAATCACAACCGCCGATCAAATGTTTGCCAACGATTCTATAAATCTGGCACTAAACGGCAGCCCAGGTGCCTATCTGGGATATAATCAAATTATTGATCAATACGGTGGAACAGCAGTAGGAAATATAGCCAAATATAAATCGGCTGTAGCCCTATACAATCAAGGTAATTACCAAGAGGCACTGGATAGAATCAATTCTTTTTCTACCAAAGAAAAAGCCATGAGCGCTATGAAATCAGGAATTAAAGGTGATGCTTTGGTACAATTAGGACAAAAAGAAAAAGCACTGGATGCATACGAAGAAGCCATAAACGCATCCGACCTGGATGTGCTGCAACAAGTTTACACCAAAAAAGCCGCAATTCTAGCTATGGATTTACAGGCCTATGATCGCGGATTGAAAACCGTTCAGGCATTTATCAAAAAACATCCTGATAGCGATACCAATGGTGAAATAGGTAAATTGGAAGAAATGTTGAAATTTGCCGGAAAATAATGGCAACAGAAAACAAAAATCTATCCCAGTACGACAAAAATAATCTGCCAGATGCAGAGCCTTTCCAGTTTGGAATCGTGGTTTCCAACTGGAACAACCATATTACACATGCCTTGCGTGATGGCGCTGTAGATACCTTGATAGATCTGGGCGCAAAAGAAGAAAACATTATTCTAGTTGATGTTCCGGGTAGCTTTGAATTAATCTATGGAGCAAAACTTTTGTGTGAACAGTTTTTGGATGCCGTAATTGTTATTGGTTCAGTTATTCGTGGCGAAACCGCCCATTTCGATTATGTTTGCCAAGGTGTAACACACGGTATCAAGGATTTGAATGTAGAATATGACACGCCTGTTATCTTTTGTGTACTCACAGACGATAACGAAGAGCAAGCCAAAGCAAGAGCAGGCGGAAAACATGGAAATAAAGGTGTAGAAGCCGCTGTGGCAGCAGTACAAATGGCCAACCTGAACCAAGAAATTGGAATTTCAGATATTGATTTCGACGACTTCCCGAGCTTGAACTAAATGCCAAAGAAAAAGCCCAAATACTACGTAGTTTGGAAGGGCGTTCAACCAGGTATCTACAATTCTTGGGAAGAATGTAAATTGCAAATTACCAACTTCCCTACTGCTGAATATAAATCTTTTCCCAATTTGGAATTGGCAAAAAAAGCTTTTGCTGAAAGTTATCACGATTATAAAGGGAAAAAATTTTTTTCTTCTGAATTGTCTGCAGCCCAACTCAAGTCAATTGGCGCTCCAGAGCTCAATTCCGTAGCTGTAGATGCGGCATGTGCAGGAAATCCCGGCATTATGGAATATCGCGGTGTAGAAACCGCTACGGGAAACCAAATTTTCAAAAAAGGTCCATATCAAAAATCAACGAATAATGTTGGTGAATTTCTCGCATTGGTGCACGCACTTGCACTGATGAAAAAAACGGGCGACCGTCGGATTATTTACTCCGACAGCAAAATTGCAATCGGTTGGGTAAAAGTAGGAAAATGCCGCACCAAATTAGCCAAAACCGCCGAAAATGCGGATTCTTTTGAGCTAATTCAACGCGCAGAACTTTGGCTGAAAAACAACCGTCCCTTGTTGAATCCAATCCTGAAATGGGAAACAAAAGCCTGGGGCGAAATTCCGGCAGACTTCGGTAGAAAATAAATTTCAATTACAATTCATAGGGTTCAAAAGCATTGACATAAACTTCTGAAGCCAATCCATCCTTTTTCTGTAAAACTACAGCAATATCAAACCTACACTCCTTCGAAATTTGGTTTAATTCTAAATATTCATTGGCAGCTTTTACCATAAATTGCTTTTTCTTTCGAGAAACTGATTCAATGGGATCACCAAAATAATCCGTTTTTCGCGCTTTGACTTCTACAAAAACAATTTCATTATTTTTCTCTGCAATAATATCTATTTCTAATGGATAAAATCGCCAGTTGCGCGCCAAAATAGTATATCCGTTTTTTTGATATTTTGACGCAATAAATTCTTCTGCAATCCTGCCAAAATCATTATGTTCTGCCATAATGTTGATTTGTAATCAGATAAATGTATTAAATTTTAACCCGGGAAATTATTTCCATTGTAAATTTACAAATTCATCATCAACATTCAAAATCACATCACTACCAAAAACCATCGCACGATTGTCACCAATATGACCCGCCGGAAACCCAAACATCACAGGAATTCCTTCATTTTCAAAAAAAGACAAAATAATCTGGTTCGAAACCTCATCGAAATCAGAATGATAATGCGGATTTTCTTCCCTCAAATCCATTTTGGTAAAACTCCCCACAATCAAGCCTTTTATACGAGACAACAATCCACTCCGTTTCAAAGCCATCAACATGCGGTCCAGATGATACCAGTTTTCTTGCCAGTCTTCAATAAACAAAATTAAATTCTCTCCTTGAATGGAAGACGAACTCCCCAACTGACTGTAAATCATGGATAAATTACCACCTACCAAAGTTCCTTCGACCTGGCCTTCAATATCATTTGCCCCTGCTGGAAAAGTATAATTTAATTTTTCTCCGCACAAAACCCGTTTGAGCTCGGTATAGGAGGCTGGAGTGTATGGTAATTGAAGTTGTTTGGCCGTTACTGCATGTAAACTTGGAATGCCCAAATTGTTCAAATGATTGTGAAAAACCGTGATGTCAGAATAGCCAATTATCCATTTGGGCTTTTGTATAAATTGTGAAAAATCGAGTTGATCGATCAATCGCACCGAGCCGTATCCGCCTCTAGCAAACCAAATGGCATCGATAGTAGGATTATTCAATTCTTGCTGAACAAATTTTAATCTGTGTTCATCTTTTCCTGCATAAAAATATCCAAAATTATGCTCACGAAATAATTCGTCTGAAAATACAGCCTCCCAAGAATTGACAGAAATCCAATTCAATGCAAATTCAAGTTCATGTTTATAAATACGCCCAGCCGGTGCTACAATGGCAATCCTAGAGCCGGGAACTAATGATTGAGGCCATTTCACAGCGCGCTACACGGTATAAGTTGTCCCTGACTTGCCATCTTTCAAAACTATCCCGTTGGCAGCCAACTCATCACGTATTTTGTCAGACAATGCCCAATCACGATCTTCCCTAGCCTTATTTCTCAATTCAATCAATAATTGCATGGCAGCACTCAATTTGGCGTTATTATCTGTTGCAGCGGGTTTCAAACCTAGAACGTTTTCAATAAATTCTTGCATACGAAGTTTGAAAATCATCTTGTCATGCTGATTGATTTTTTCACCACCATCATGAATTTGCTGAATGATTTTCACCGCTTCAAACAATTGAGCTATCAACATCGGAGTATTGAAATCATCATCCATTTTTTCATGACAAGTTCTCACCCAAGCTTGTACATCAAAAGTCGATTCATCCGATACAGGCATTTCACCCATCGACTGCCACGCATCCATCAAACGCTGAAATCCTTTTTCAGCCGCTATAACACCGTCATTCGTCAAATCAAGAACACTTCTGTAATGCGCCTGCAACATAAAAAATCGAATAATCATCGGATCAAATGCTTTTTCGAATAGTTGATTATTTCCAGAAACCAATTCATCTGGATTGATTGTATTTCCAGTAGATTTAGACATTTTCTGACCGTTCATAATCAACATATTGGTATGCATCCAGTATTTTACTGGTGCTAGACCTGTAGTGCCTTTGGCCTGAGCAATTTCACATTCATGATGCGGAAATTTCAAATCCATTCCACCCCCGTGAATATCGAATTGGTCCCCCAAATATTTGGTACTCATTACGCTACATTCCAAGTGCCAACCCGGGAAACCATCACTCCAAGGAGATGGCCATCGCATGATATGCTCTGGCGCAGCTTTCTTCCATAATGCAAAATCTTGAGGGTTTTTCTTCTCAGATTGACCATCCAATTCTCGCGTATTAGACATCAACTCTTCGATATCTCGCTTGCTCAATTCTCCATAATTATATCCAGAATCATTATATTTTTTCACATCAAAATATACCGAGCCGTTACTTTCATAGGCCAGACCTTTGTCCAACAATATCTTTATCCATTCAATCTGTTCAATCAAATGTCCAGTTGCAGTAGGTTCCACACTCGGCGGAATATTGTTGAATTGCAACAATACATTATGAAAATCATTCGTATAAGTCTGTACAATTTCCATGGGCTCCAATTGCTCGAGCCGGGCTTTTTTAGAAATTTTATCTTCTCCCGTATCAGCATCACTTTCCAAATGTCCCACATCTGTAATATTACGCACATAGCGCACCTTATAGCCCAAATGCTTCAAGTAACGATAAACAATATCAAATGACATAAAAGTACGTACATTCCCCAAGTGAACGTTGCTGTACACCGTCGGGCCACACACATACATGCCAACAAAATCTGGCGTGATGGACTCGAATTTTTCCTTGTCGCTGGTTAAGGAATTATATATTTTGAGATTATTTCTTTCAACCATAATAAAGTGATATAAAGATAGTTTTTATGCTGTAATCACCCATTTTATATCAAAAATGTATGAGATATAAACTAGAATGAAATTCAATTTTACAAAATCTTAATGTCCTATCAAACATTAAATTTGGTGTCCATATCAATATATTTCAAGAATTCTGCACGTGTCGTTGGATCCGTTTTGAAATATCCACCCAATTCTGCCGTGATGGTACTGCTTTCAATATCGCGGATTCCACGCGAATTCACGCACAAATGCTTGGCATCAATTACACAAGCCACATCTTGTGTACCCAGAGCCTCTTGCATTGATTTCACGATTTGCATCGTCAATCGCTCTTGTACTTGCGGTCGACGAGCATAATAATCTACAATTCGATTTATTTTTGACAAACCAATCACGCGTCCATTAGAAATATAGCCTACATGGGCACGGCCTACAATAGGTAAAAAATGATGTTCGCAAGTAGAATACACAACAATGTCTTTTTCTACCAGCATTTGGTTGTATTTATATTTATTTTCAAAAGTGGACATGCCTGGCATCCTCTCCGGATTCAACCCGCCAAAAATTTCTCTCACATACATTTTTGCAACACGATTCGGCGTACCTTTCAAGCTGTCATCGTTCAAGTCCATTCCCAGAACATCCATAATTTCAGCAAACAAAGGCTTGATTTTGGCAATCTTTTCTTCATCCGATAACGCAAATGCATCCTCCTTCATCGGTGTATTAAAATCGCCCGGAATATGACCGTCACCCATATCATCGTATAAATCCTCTTGATGTATTGTATCCATTGTTATATTAATTCATTCACGCAAATTTACTAATTTACAACCAATACCACGAGATTTTGTCAATAGAAAACCCCAAAACGGCGTTCAAAACATCTTTTTTGCCAAACATCAAGTCGGCATCTCAAATTGCGTGAGGCGCTTAAAGACTTTTATCCTTTCGGCCAGTTCATCACGCGTCAATTCCACCAACCTTTCCGTCCCGAATTTCTCTACCGTAAACGATGCCATAGCCGATCCATAAATAATCGCACGTTTCATATTTTCAAAAGAAAAATCATGCGTCTTGGCCAAATAGGCTGCAAAACCACCTGCAAAAGTATCGCCAGCACCCGTCGGGTCAAACACCTCTTCCAATGGCAAAGCAGGCGCAAAAAACACCTCATCTTTACTAAACAACAGCGCACCATGCTCGCCTTTTTTGATAATCAATACCTTGGGACCCATTTCCAAAATCACCGAAGCCGCTTTACGTAACGAAAACTCCCGACTCAACTGCCTGGCTTCCTCATCATTTATCGTCAAAACATCTACACGCGAAATCACCTCCAAAACCTCATCCCAAGCCGTATTCATCCAAAAATTCATCGTATCCAAAATCACCAATTCAGGCTTGCTTATCTGTCCCAAAACAGACATTTGAACCATAGGATGTAGATTCCCCAACATCAAAATCGATGGAGATTTCCATGATTCGGGAACCACAGGAGACCACTCTTCCAGCACATTCACCTCTGTTGCCAGGGTGTCGCGCGTATTCATATCCAAATGATATTTACCTTCCCAGAAAAAAGTTTTCCCATCTTCAATCACCTCAATTCCAGTAATATCCGTGCCATTATCCTTCAACAAATCAAGAAATTCAGGCTTGAAATCACCCCCAACAACAGACACTATACCATTTTCCACATTCAACAATGACGCCGCCAATCCTATAAAAGTTCCTGCTCCACCTAGAATTCTGTCCGTTTTTCCAAAAGGCGTCTCAATTTTATCATACGCAACACTGCCCACAATCAGCAATCCCATAAATTACAATTTGTCGCAAAGATATTTATAAATCCTTATTTGCCTATAATTTCAATCGTTTTTTGGGTGGCTAACGCGCTATACGCTACAATCTTTACCAAAAAATCTTACAAAATCCTGGATACAAGAGATTCGTACCTCCATCTCTTGTATCCCGCATTTTGTAGAAGATTTTTTAGCAAAGGATTTCCGCTACTATCGCTGCCACGATCGCCCCAAACAATCATTCCAAAACCAAAAATCCCAGCCAACAAATCCAAAATCAATTGCTATTCGTATTCAAGCTTTTTAATTTTATGATAAACTGAGTCCCCAATTCCTTATCAGACTCTGCTACATAAATTTTACCATTATGATAATCATTTATAATACGTTTGGCAAGACTCAAGCCCAATCCCCAGCCACGCTTTTTGGTCGTATAACCAGGCTCAAAAATTCGATTTTGTAAATTAGCAGGAATCCCCGGACCATCGTCACGCAGACTAATCACAGCAAATCTTCCAGAATAATAAGTCTTCAACTCGATTTTTCCACGATTTTGCATCGCATCCACGGCATTTCTCACCAAATTTTCCAAAACCCAACTCAACAACTCTGGATTGCATTCAACCATTACCGGAGTTTTTGGCGATTTATATTTGAAATCTACACCTGTAGAAATACGCGATTTCAAATAATCATACGTATGAGCACAAATTTCAGCCAAATCATATTTTTTCAACTCTGGAACCGAACCAATTTTTGAAAATCTTTCCGCAATTTGATTCAATCGCTTTACATCCGTCTCCATTTCATTCATAATAGATGGATCGATTTCTTCCAGTTTCAACAACTCAATCCACCCCAACAAAGAAGATAATGGCGTACCAATTTGATGTGCAGTTTCCTTGGCCATTCCAGCCCATAAAAAACTTTTCTGCGAATCATTCAAAGTTTTAAAATACCAAATGAAAAAAAATGTAAACGCCAAAATAATAAGCACCAAAACTACTGGATAATAGCGCAATTGAGACAATAAAGAAGAATTTTCATAATATATTTTTTGCGTACCAAAGGGTAACTCTACTTCTATAGGCGTATGCTGAACCGCCATCTCATTTAATCTTTTTTTCAAAAAAGAAGTATCATTTAATAATTTATCATGTTCATGGCCCATATTCCGAATATCCAGAATCACCCCATCTTCATCAGTCAAAATCATAGGCATCGACATATTATTTTCAGAAATTTTGAGCGTAAGCGCACGCGTATCATCAGAAATATCAAAGGAATTTCCTTGTAATTCAAGCGCTTGTACAATTATTTCCATCTTTTTCTGTTCCTCTTGCTTCAGCTTTTGCACCATCGAATTAGAGGCCAAAATAGTGAGAATTAAAATCGCCAAAGCCACCGAAAATCCCAACCATTTATTGAGACTTCGGTTGCGTAAAAAAATACGATTTGTAAATCTTATACTCACTTTACAAAATTATAATATCAAATTTTTGTACATTTACCTATTAGTCAAAAGTAAAAGAATTAATGGATGCAACACAAATGTTTATAAAAGAAAACCAACAAAGATTTCTTGACGAATTATTCCAAATACTCAAAATCCCTTCCATTAGCGCAGATCCCGCTTATACACAAGATGTGCTGGATATGGCCGAATTGAATGCAAAATTTTTAAAAAATGCCGGCCTCGACAACGTAGAAGTATGCGAAACAGAAGGATATCCCGTGGTCTATGCCGAAAAAATAATAGATGAGAAATTACCTACCGTTTTAATCTATGGCCATTATGATGTGCAGCCGCCAGACCCCCTCGATAAATGGGATTCTGGCCCATTTGAACCCGTAATCAAAAAAACCGAAATTCACCCAGAAGGTGCCATTTTTGCACGTGGAGCAGCAGACGACAAAGGCCAGTATTTTATGCATATTAAAGCCGTGGAAGCTATGATTGCAAATAATCAACTCCCTTGTAATGTGAAATTTATGATCGAAGGCGAAGAAGAAGTAGGCTCTGAAAGCTTGGGAGGTTTTGTCAAAAAAAATAAAGAAAAACTTAAAAACGACGTTATACTAATTTCAGACACCAGTTTGGTAGCCAAAGATATCCCTTCGCTTTGTACCGGTTTGCGTGGATTGAGCTATGTTGAGGTTAGCGTAAAAGGTGCAGATATGGACTTGCACAGCGGAATTTATGGCGGAGCCGCACCCAATCCGATTAATGTTTTATGCCAAATGATTGCTAAATTACATGATGAAAACGGAAAAATTACAATTCCTGGCTTTTATGATAACGTCATCGAATTAAGCACAAACGAAAGGGCAGAAATGGCCAAAGTTCCGTTTGATTTGGATGCCTATAAAAATTCGATCGGAATCAAAAATATTCATGGCGAAAAAGGCTATTCTACCAATGAACGCAATTCAATTCGCCCAACATTGGACGTGAACGGCATTTGGGGCGGATACACCGGCGAAGGTGCCAAAACCGTGATTCCATCCGTAGCGCATGCCAAAATTTCAATGCGCTTGGTGCCGGATCAGAATCCAGAAAAAATTACCGAAATGTTTATGGATTATTTTAAAAGTCTTGCGCCAGATTCGGTAGAAGTTTCGTGTAAACCGCATCATGGCGGACTGCCGTATGTGTTACCGAGCGATGGAAAAGGCTATGAAGCCGCCAAAAAAGCGCTGAGCCATACCTTCGGAAAAGAAACCATTCCGTTCAGAAGCGGTGGAAGTATCCCCATCGTCGCACTTTTTGAACAAGAATTAGGCAGTAAATCGGTATTGATGGGATTTGGTTTAGATTCAGACGTAATTCATTCACCTAATGAGAATTACGGATTGTTTAATTTTTATAAAGGTATCGAAACCATTCCGTATTTCTTCGAGTATTTTGCACAAGATTAATGGCTAAATAAATTTTTAACATTCCGATTCAAGTCCCAAAACTTAAAGTACAACAAACTAATATTAAAACAATGAACGAAGCAATAAGAAACCTGGAACCAAAGGCATTATGGAATCATTTTGCCGATTTAAACGCCGTTCCTCGTGCCTCTAAAAAAGAAGAAGAAGTACGAAAATTTATGATCGATTTTGGCCATTCACTCGGCTTAGAAACCATTGAGGATCAGATTGGTAACATAATTATCAAAAAACCGGCTTCACCCGGCATGCAAGACCGAAAAATCGTGATTCTACAATCGCATTTAGATATGGTTCACCAAAAAAACAACGACACTGATTTCGATTTTGCTTCGCAAGGCATCGAGATGTTTGTTGAGGACGATTGGGTAAAAGCCAAAGGTACAACGCTGGGTGCCGACAACGGCTTGGGCGTCGCCGCTATGATGGCGATTCTGTCAAGCAACGATATAGAACACCCGCCGCTGGAAGCACTTTTTACCATCGACGAAGAAACCGGAATGACCGGCGCCAAAAACCTGGATGGAAGCTTGTTAGACGGTCGTATTTTGCTGAATCTTGACACCGAAGAAGATGACGAAATCGGGATTGGTTGCGCAGGCGGTGTTGACGTAACCGCTGGTCGCAGTTACGATTTACAGGAAGTTGATGACAGCCAAACTTACGGTATCAAAGTCACGGTAAAAGGCCTGAACGGTGGTCACAGCGGTATGGAAATACACAAAGGACTCGGAAATTCAAACAAAATTCTCGGTCATTTGCTCCAATCCATCGAATCTGATTTCCGCATCGCAGAGATGAATGGCGGCGGCTTGCGCAACGCCATCCCGCGCGAAGCATGGGCACTCATTGTGGTCGATAATAGCGATGTTGCGGGCATTTCACGCGCCTTAGAAGAAACCGCCTGGGAGTTAAAAAATGAATTCCAACATATTGATCCGGATTTGACGATATTGATCGACGCCAAAGTTACAGCACCCGAAAAAGCTTTGAATCTTTCAGACTCTCAATCATTTACGGCAATGTTGAACGAACTGCACAACGGCGTTTTCAAAATGAGCGAAGACATCGCAGATTTGGTCGAAGCTTCCAATAATGTAGCCCGTGTAGAATTAAAAGACGGCAAAGCCGAAGTGCAAAATCTAACCCGAAGCAGCGTAGAAGATTCCAAGATGGAAGTAGCCAACAAGCTCAAAGATTCCTTTACCAAAGCGGGATTTGACACCAATTTTACCGGTTCCTATCCGGGTTGGCAGCCCAATCCCCATTCGGAAATTCTGAAAACCTTGGAAGGAATTTACATCGAAATGTTCAGCGAAAAACCCAAGGTTGCAGCCTGTCATGCCGGCTTGGAATGCGGAATCATAAGCGAACGAATCCCGGGTTTAGATATGATTTCTTTCGGGCCAACGATTCGCGGTGCCCACTCGCCAGACGAACGCGCCAGCATATCCTCTTCCCAAAAATTCTGGAGATATTTGTTACAGATTTTGAAGGAAACGCCGGTTAAATAATTTTTTTTGGGCGGCTGATCGCGCTATACGCTACAATTCCGCAGCGCTGTGCTTACAAAAAGTCGGGTTGGCAAGAGTTCCATTCCATTCCACTCTTGCAAACCCGCATTTTGTTGGCGCACACCGCTTTACGGGATTTTCGCTACTATCACGGCCGCAATTCCGCCTCCTATTTTATCGCTCAAATTTGCTTTCGGCTATGCCTGAGGTAGAGCAAACGGATTTTATTAACTTTGCCTTTCAATCAAAAAATCATGCAAAAACCGTCTTTACCCAAAGGAACCCGAGATTTTTCACCAGAAGAAGTGCGCAAAAGAGAATATATCGTTTCCATATTCAAAAAATATTTCCAATTATTTGGATTTCAGCCTATTGAAACACCTTCTTTCGAAAATCTCACCACATTGACCGGAAAATATGGTGAAGAAGGTGATCGATTGATTTTCAAAATTTTAAATTCGGGAGAATTTCTAAAGGATGTCAAAGCAGAAGATTTAAACGGCAATTCAGCGGCAGTGATTTCCAAAGTTTCAGACAAGGCGTTGCGCTATGACCTCACAGTTCCGTTTGCGCGCTATGTAGTGCAACATCAGCATGAACTGAATTTCCCGTTTCGTAGATTTCAAATCCAACCGGTTTGGCGCGCAGATCGCCCGCAAAAAGGGCGATTCAGAGAATTCTATCAATGTGATGCAGACATCGTCGGTAGCGAATCCCTGTGGCAAGAAGTAGAATTAATTCACTTATATGACGCTTGTTTTTCGGCATTAAATCTTCCAGTTGAAATTCATATCAACAACCGAAAAATCTTGAGCGGATTGGCGCAAGTGGCTGATATTCAAGATAAATTAATGGATTTTACCGTTGCACTCGATAAACTTGACAAAATTGGAAAAGAAAAAGTTATTGATGAAATGCAGCAGAAGGGAATTTCTGAAGCTGCTATTCAAAAACTTTCTCCTGTTTTCGAAATTTCGGGTGATTTTTCTGCACAATTAGACCAATTAAAAACAGTTTTAGCCGAATCTGAAACCGGAATGGAAGGCATTGAAGAATTGCAGTTTATTTCCAATCAAATTACTGATTTAGAACAAGCAGAATTAATTCTGAATCTTACCTTGGCACGCGGTCTCGACTATTATACGGGTTCAATTCTGGAGGTTAAGGCAAAAAATGTAGAAATGGGTTCTATCGGTGGAGGCGGTCGTTACAACGATCTCACCGGAATTTTTGGTTTGAAAAATATGCCCGGTGTTGGAATTTCCTTTGGTCTAGACCGAATATATTTGGTATTGGATGAATTGGATTTATTTCCTGATAATCAACAAGGTAATTTAAATATTTTGTTTGCAAATTTCGGTCACCTGGAAGCCAGGGCTTCTATGAAAATGATGCGTGATCTTAGAAAAAACGGAATTATTTGTGAACTTTTTCCCGAAAATGCCAAGATGAAGAAACAATTCAACTATGCCGACAAGGGGGCGTTTTCGCATGTTGTGATGATAGGAGAAAATGAGTTGAAAACACAAATGTTGACTATCAAAGATTTGAAGACAGGCGAGCAAAAAATCTTAAAACAAGAAGACTTCCTGGAATTTGTGAAAGAATTGCCATAAGCCTACCTATTTTGATTTTGTAAAACACTTCATGTTTTTATCTATGGCTGTCTATTAATTAGAATAGCTGTTATATAGAATGTTCAGGTTTTTTTACCTTTACATATTATTATTTGTTAATAAAACCACAAGTTTTTTAATGAATATATAGAAATCAAGCTTGACTGTTTGATATTTTATATTGAGTCTAAATACGCTTTGCTTTACATTAATCATAAGATAAATGTATTTTACACACTTAGTAAAATTTTTATAAATTTTTGTTTATTTATTAAAAAATTAGATTAATTTATTTTAATGTAATAATTTTATAACAAATAAAAATACATTATGAAAAGAGCTTTTACTTCTATTCTTTTCTATTTGTTTATTTCGCCATTAATTTCTCAAGAAATACTCTGGGAGAAAACCATTGGGGGTGATAAAAGTGAATTACTACATGATTTGATTCCCACGCCGGATTTTGGATTTTTAATAGCAGGAAGTTCTTTGTCAGATAAATCAGGAAATAAAGCGCAAAATTCACAAGGCGATTTAGACTATTTTATTTGGAAAATGGATGAGAACGGAAAACAGGAATGGCAGCGTTCTTACGGCGGTTCGGGAACAGATCATTTACTAAGTCTTAAATTAACTCGCGATGGGGGCTATATTCTAGGTGGAACTTCCAATTCACCTAAGGATGGCGACAAAAAATCGGATAGTTTTGGTAACGATGATTACTGGATAATAAAACTGAATCCAAAAGGTGAAGAGGAATGGCAAGTAACCTTAGGTGGAATGGGACAAGACATTTTATTATCAATTGAACCAACTCTCGACGATGGGTTTATTGTGGGAGGAAGTTCGGATTCGGGAAAGAGTTTAGATGAGAATATGTATTCTAAATCACAGGAATCCAAAGGGAGTTTAGATTTTTGGATTGTAAAATTGGATAAAAACGGTCAAATTGAATGGCAAAAAACGATTGGAGGCAGATATACAGATTTACTACGTAGTATCCTTCCTACCGAAGATGGAGGCTATATTTTAGGAGGATATTCTAATAGTCCTGTATCTGGTGATAAATCCAGTAATTTGATTGGTGATGGAAATTATTGGATTTTAAAACTCGATAATAAAGGAGAAATCCTTTGGGATAAATCTTTTGGTGGCGATGGTGCAGATGAGTTAACAACTATTTTACCCAGTAAAAACGGTTTTATTGTAGGGGGTAATTCGAATTCCAAGATTAGTGGAAATAAACAGGTATCTAATGTAAACGGCACAGATTTTTGGATTTTATTTTTGGACAAGGAAGGTGAAATTATCCAACAATATATTTATGATATTGGAGAAAATGACGTGCTTACATCTATCAATACAGCATCAAACGGTCATTTTCTACTATCGGGATATGCAAAATCAAAAAAGGAAAATGCATCTTTCTCTCAGGAGGATTATGTGGTCATTAAAATAGACGAAGAAGGAAATGAAATATGGCGGAAAATCTTAGGTGGTGATGGCACAGATAGATTGCAAAATACTATACAAACACGGGATGGGGGTTATATTTTGGCCGGGGTATCTAATTCTTCAGCCGATGGTGAAAAAAATGCAAAAAATTTAGGTAGAGATGATTTTTGGATTGTGAAACTCATGGATAAAGACTCTGAGCTAAAAACGGAGGTTCAAAAACTTGAAATTTATCCAAATCCCGCAGATGATTTTGTGAATATACTTGTTCATGAAAACTTTAAACAAGCCAATTTGAAAATATTTGATATGATGGGAGCTTTGATGTATCAGCAAACACTTAAACAAAAAATTACACCTGTGGATATTAGGCAACTTCAAACGGGTGCTTATATAATTCAAGTTCAGTTAGAAAATAAAATGTATAACCAAAAATTGTTGAAAAAATGAGAAGAACTTTTATTGTATTATTTATCGTTTGTAAATATTTTTCCTTTGGTCAAGAGGAATTTACTCCAAACTTTTTTCCATCAGCACCAACTTTAAGTAAATTTGAAATATATGGTAACGAGAATATAGATCTGTTTAATGGTTCTCATAAAATTAATATTCCATTTTATAAATATAAAAATAAAGTTTTGGACATTCCAATAACATTAAACTATACATCGAATGGAATTAAGGTTGATGAAATGGAATCAATTTTGGGATTAGTCTGGAATTTGAATTCTTTTGGTAGTATAAACAGATTAATAAAGGATATTGGTGATGAAGATATGAATGGATATGAAAGTTATGGTTATAATTTGTCTAATATTAGTCTACCACAGTCTCTGGATCCATTTACTTTAGAATTTATACAGCTTTTAGTTGATGGAGAAGTTGATTCCGAATCAGATATTTTTTCTTATAACACAATTAGTCATAATGGAAATTTTGTGATTAATAGAAGTACGGGTCGCATCATGACTTTCCCTAAAACAAATTTGAGAATAGAGGTTATCCAAAATGTTCAGAACGAATTTGAATTTTTAATTACAGATAGCAATGGAATTCAATATTTTTTTACAGTAAAAGAAAAAAGCAGATATAGCAGTAGTGCGGATCCATTTGTTTCATATCCGAGAATATCCTCATTATATTTAAGTAAGATTGCAAATAATGCTGACACAATTTATTTTAAGTATAAACCACTGAACTACTCATTTACAAATTCTCAATCTCAAACTCTCAGTTATACGTATCCATTTCTTCAAGAAGGATGTGGCGATATACATTCTCAATTCAGAATAGGGCCCAAAATAAATCATTATCAAAATGTTCAAGGGTTTTTACTGGATTCAATTTACACAAATAATATAAGTGAGGGATTTGTAAAATTTGAATACATTAACAACTCTAATCATATTAAACTCCTAAATAGAATAAATGTCTATAATAAAGATAATAACTTAATCAACTATTTTCACTTTAATTATTTTAAAAACGCCAATGACAGAGTTTTCTTAACATCCATAAACTCAAATGAAATTGTCTTATATAAATTTGAATATGAAAGCCCAAATTATTTTCCGCCCCGTTTGTCAAATAGTCAAGATCATTGGGGATATTTTAATAATAAATCAAACACGAGATTAATTTCAAATGATTTGAGTGATTATGGATTAAATATAGATTTTAATGGTGCTAATCGAGAAGCAGATAGTTTATATACAAAAATTGGCTTATTATCTAATATAATACATCCCACAAAAGGCAGGACAAGTTATGAATATGAACCAAATTCATATTATTCTACTGTTCCGAATTATAATAATTTAGCATATTCATTTATTGCTGAATCCGGTTTTGGTGAATATAGCTCTGAAAACTATTTTGAATTTACTTCAAATACAAATCAAGAAATTTCCATTCATATTGATTCAGATTTTGGTACTTTATGTGATGAAGAATTTGAAATACCAGGCCGACACGATGGTAGAATAAATGTTTTCAACATTACAACACAAAGGTATGTTCCAATATATAGGTATACATTTTATGGACAAATGGTGAATATAAATAATCAATATCCCTATAGTGTACATATCGAAGATTCTGAACCCTCTCAAACATTTTTTTTCGGTGCTTCATCTTCCAATACTTATAAAATTGAAATTGCAACTAATACCTACTGTACAAAAGTATATTGTTTGGTAAATTATAAATCTCGAAATGGAACCGTAAGGCGTAAAGTATTATCTGGTGGTGTCCGAATAAAGTCCTTGCAAAATCTATCGACTGAAGACTCACCCAATGATTATATGCGTTTTTTTTATAAATCTATTTTTAACCCCGAACTAAATTCTATTATACCAAGTAATAAACCATATTATTTAAAAGAAACACAAAATAAATATACGTGCCCAGACAGTAACCCTATTCGAGAAATCACAAATATCTACCGCAATATTTCATCAAGTAGTTATATAAGTCTTTTCCATCCTGAATCTAATAAATCAAGTTTTTATAAATATGTTACCATTAGCTATGGTGATGATAGTTATAAGTATGGCGGTGATGCTTATGAATTTTTAACCTCAAATGATATGGATGCACATATCTTTTGGGGTACTGGAGTTCAAAATAAAATTATATCGAACACAGCATGGAATAATGGATTATTAAGAGAAAAAATTACATTTAATTCAGACTTTGATACCATTCGTAAAAAAGAATTTTTCTATTTACATGATGCGAGAGGAGATGAGCAAAATATTAACTTTTATACTGAAAAGAAATACGATCCAGTATTGTTATATGATTTAAACTATACTTGTACCGAAGAAGATTTAACAAAAACTCGAACAAGAAAATATTGCTCTACAAATCACAATCATTCATGGAATTTGGTTTCAGGAAATTGTATTACAGGTAATATGCAAACTCAAGTGATACCACACCCTTGCAATGGAAAGACGGTAGGTGCAATTATAACAAATTTATCTGCTTTAAATCATGTCGAAGTTATGAAATATAAAAACATATCTCATTGGCACTATTTAAATAAAGCAATAGAGACTGATTATTTTGAACAAGGTTCTATTGAAAAAGTCATTGATTATACCTATGAAAATTCTGAACATTTACAAGTAACCAAAATTGAAACCTCCCTTTCAAATGATACTGTCATCCAAAAATTTTATTATCCACAAGATTTACTTGTTCAAGATATACAACCCACGCAAATGCAACGTTTAATAAATGAAAACAGAATCGGTGAACCTATAAAATCAGAAGTATATAAAAATGAAATCACCGCAACCAATAAATTATCAGCAAAAATCACAAAATATCAGGAATTCATTGAGGGTAGTTCCAATTTACTATTACCGGTAAAAATTTATTCAAAGAAAGGTAGTGAATCAATTGAACATTTTTCAACCGAAGACCTCAAAATCACCTACGATAAATACGATTTAAAAGGCAACATTCTACAATATACACCCGAAAACGGAATTCCTGTAAGCATCATTTGGGGTTATAACGGTCAATATCCTATAGCCAAAATTGAAGGAATAGCTTACAATGTAATTGAAAACCTGGCAAATTCCTTGGCTTTAGCCTCTCAAAACGATGATGATAGTTGTGTGACAGGTTGTAATGAGGCTACATTTAGAACAGCGTTGAATAATTTATTTACAATCCCAAGCTTGGCGCAAACGCTTATTACAACCTATACCTATAATCCATTGATAGGCGTAACAAGTATAACGCCGCCTAATGGGCAAACTGCTTATTATGATTATGATGGCTTTGGCAGGTTGAAATCTATTAAAGACCAAGACGGGAATTTGTTACAGGATATAGAATATCATTACAAAACTTCAACTCCATAGACGCATGTTATGAAAACGACTTTTTTCTTCTTCACTTTCGCTTTTTCAGGTATTAGTTTTTGGGTTTTCGGGCAAAGTCTAACAGAAAATTACATCAAAACAACTGAATATTTAACAGAAAATGCAAATCTGAACCAAGCGAAAATTACGGTTCAATATTTTGACGGTCTGGGTCGGCCATCACAAGTGGTAGCGCATAAACAGGCTCCGGGGCAAAAAGACATCATTACCCATATTGAATATGACGATTATGGAAGGCAGGTTAAAGAATTTTTACCTTTTCGAGCAAACAGAGCATCCCTGAATTATGAAGGCAATGCAGGACAAGGAACGATGAATTATTATCAGACACATTATAACACCCAGATAGCTTTCTCAGAAAAAGAACTCGAAACTTCACCGCTCAACCGTGTGCTTAAACAAGCTGCCCCAGGTAATGATTGGGCATTAAATGCAGGAAATGAAATTGAATTTGATTATCAAACAAATATGCAAAACGAAGTGATTATCTTCAGAGCGCATATTACATCTGTTAATTTTAACATCTACCGAACTAGTTTGCAAAAAGGATATAATGGCAAGCAATATTATACCGCCGGTCAGTTGAATAAAACTATTACCAAAGATGAAAATCATCAAAACGGTAATAACAACACCATCGAAGAATTCAAAAATAAGCAAGGACAAGTGATACTTAAAAGAACTTATGAAAATAATGAACCTCATGATACATATTATGTGTATGATGATTTCGGGAATTTGAATTTTGTTTTACCACCCCTTGCAAATCATGAAAACATGACCATTGCCGAACTTAATAATTTAGGTTATCAATATGTTTATGACAATAGAAACCGTTTAGCAGAGAAAAAACTCCCTGGCAAAGGTTGGGAATATATGTTATATGACAAGCAAAACCGACTTGTAGGAACACAAGATTCCATTTTAAAAGTTCAGGGCAAATGGCTTTTTACCAAATACGACAAATTTGGTCGGGTAGCTTATACCGGAATCGTAAATTCATCAGAAAATCGTCACAATTTGCAAACCTTTTTGAATACTAATCCCACCTTCGCAACAAATAATGTAGCTCGAACGGCCAATGTAGGTTTCACAATGAATGGCTTGGCTGTATATTATCAAAGAATAAACGCCTGGCCAAGTAGTTTTACTGAAATTCTTTCTGTGAACTATTATGATAGTTATGCCAATATTACCCCAAGTAATTTAATTCCTGCTTCGGTATATGGTGAAACCATAATTTCGCAAGTACCTAATAATCAAGGCGTAACTACAAAAGGATTAAATATTGCTACATTTTTACGCATCTTGAATGAGAATAAATGGGAAAAAATTTATACCTTTTACGACACTAAATCACGACCCGTGCGCACCCACAAAATCAATTATCTGGGCGGAAAAACCATTACCGATGTCCAACTGGACTTCCGTGGGAAGGTGCTGGAAGATAAAACCAACCACAGCAGATTAAACAATGGCGGCTGGAACATTCGAAATTTTTACACTTACGACCACGCCGAACGCTTGCTCACCCATAAACATCAAATTGATAACGGCCTCATAGAAGTATTGGCAAATAATGAATATGACAATCTGGGGCAATTACGCATGAAAAATGTAGGCGGAAAAGAAAATTATGATATTCCGCTGCAAAGTATTGATTACAAATACAACATCCGCGGCTGGCTCACCGATATCAACAATATCGACAATCTCTATGACCAAAAGTCATCGGAGTTTATGGATATTTGGGCGTTTAGGATTAATTATAATACACCCATAAACAGGGACAATGACGTAGAACCGCTCTACAACGGCAATATCTCTGAAACCTATTGGCGTACCGGAAACGACAATATGGTACGTGGCTATGGCTTTACCTACGATGCGCTCAACAGGTTGAAGGCGGGAAATTACCGCAAACCATCGGCAACGGTGTACGTTGATAATTTTAATGAAAGCCTCACCTATGACAAAAACGGAAACATCAAGAGCCTGCAACGCCGTGGCGGGTTTGATCATCCGCTCAGTGCCGGCATGGATATAGACCTGCTCAACTACACCTATATGCACAATGGCAAGAGCAATCAATTGCTCAAGGTAACTGATGCCACAGGCTCACATCAGGGATTTCACAATGGTACAAGCGGCACGCAAAATGATTATACCTATGATGCCAATGGCAATATGATTAGCGACCGCAACAAAGGCATCACCCAAATCCAATACAACCACCTGAACCTACCCACCCAAATCAACCTAAACGGATTGAACAGCGGTGAAATTACCTATGTCTATAACGCAGCCGGCGCAAAAGTGCAAAAGAAAGTAACGCAAGACAGCTACACCATTACAACAGACTATCTTGACGGTTTCCAATATGAAAACGAGCAACTGATGTTTTTTGGGCATGCAGAAGGTTATGTGAGTTTAGCGCAAATCCCGGAATTAATGGAGGTAAAAAAACTCTCGTATGTGTACAATTATGTTGACCATCTTGGCAACATAAGACTTAGCTATACCGAAGATCCTAAACACCCCAATGAACTGATAATTCTTGAAGAGAACAATTACTACCCGTTTGGCTTGAAACACCAAGACTACAACAAAGAATTGAAAAAAGTAGACTTCTGGAAGTACGCCGGCCTGCCGCAACAGGAGATAATTGACCATGCCGAAAAGTTTATAAGCATAGTGCCGGTGGTGAAGGGAGAGTATAAATATAAATTCCAAAATCAGGAGCTACAAGATGAATTAGGTTTAAATTGGTATTCGTTTAAATGGCGGAACTATATGCCTGATATTGGGCGGTTTTTTAATCCCGACCCCCTTAGTGAACAGTATGCTTATCAAAGTCATTATAACTTCTCAGAAAACAGAGTTATAGACGGTAGAGAATTAGAAGGTTTAGAATATGTATCCGTTCATCATTATGCTAATGGTGCTGTGTCTAAAACGGAATACTACAAAATGAGTAACAGCCAGATAAAAAGATTAGGAGGTACAACTGCGGGTATTCACAATTCTGTTCCTTATGGTGCTGGTGGAAAAGGTATAGCACATTATTATTACAATGATGCGGGGAATAGAATTGATACAAAAACTCACTGGGAGCAACAACAAACAGGGGGAACATCTGATTTTGCATATCACGGTTTGTATTCGGGTCCGGGAAGCATCACATACGATGGAGTTGAAAAAAGCACAAATTATAATTTCGATGCCCAACCGATAGACTATGCAGATGCCATAGCCAAACGGCACGATATGGACTATGCCGCAGCAGCTGGTGAAAATTATGCAGGTTATCTCGAAGATGTGCGGACTTTACAGGCAGATAGGGATATGGTTCAAAGAATAGACGATTTTGTAAACCCTTTTAAATCGGTTAATGGAATAGAAACACCTGTAAGAACTTCCTATTCAACTGAAATGGACTTTTCAATGTTAGGACAAAGAGTTTTGATAAATGCACTTGCCACTTATAAGCAATGGAAAGTTGATAAGGAATTAGGGAATGATAATCTGTATAAAGACAACAGAGAAGCATTTGGGAAAGCTCATCCTGGCACAGCTAAAATTCTTGACCAACTACCGAAAGAACAATAATTTTATTATGAAAACACTTATTACGGGTTTATTATCCGTTTTTCTTATATCCTCTTGTGCAGATTGGAAAGAAAAAGAAGTTACCATAACCAAAGATTATGTGATTAACCCCAACTGGGAAGAAAAAAGACATAATTCTTTTGCTGTGTATAAAATGAAGCTAAAAGACAGCACTAAAACCATTGACCTGAAAGACCCTGCCGGTACGGAACTTTATCACGGATTAATAGAAGATTCAAGTTTTTCGTTTACCACTAATGTTGAATACAATGGAGAAGATTATGCCAAGCGAAAAGTGTATTTTAATAGATATAATGATTTTTCTTGGGGAAAATTAAATGATATGCATTCAGATTACGAACAAAAAATTCTTGGAGAATTACAACCAGAAACTTGGTATTTATTGGCAGGTCTATCACAATTTAAAACGCTGTATTACATTTATCTTGACACTTCTGATAGTCTTCACGTGTACAAGGTAAGTGGAATGACTAATTATTAGAAAAGGAAAATCTTTCATAACATTACAAAACCACTCCTTTTGAGAGTGGTTTTGCTTCTTTTTAAGGCACAAAATCAAAAAGTTATCAACAATCAGACGAAACCGCTTCAATCCCTTTGCTGTCGGGGCTTTCCGCTGTTTTTCGCTCCCTCTTTTCCCGTTGCCCTATCCGCTTGCATTTGGGCAGTTTTTGAGAGGGCAAAAAACCCCAAAAACCAAAGCAAAAAACAGCAAAAAAAGAAGAAAAAAAGCCCCGAAAAATCAAAAATCAGAACAGCCGACAGAACCGACCCAAAAGAGCCGAAAAACAACCGCTAAAAATCCCGAAAAAGCAAGCCAAGAAAACGAACCATAAAGGCAAAAAATAATCGCTCCAACGGAGCGAAAAAAAAGCCCCGTTTCCTGCGGAGCAGGAATAAAAAAGAAAAAGAAAAAAGCCCCGAACCGCCAAAGGCGGTAAAAAAGAAAAAGCCCCGAAAAAATTGCTCCGATTTCGGAGCAAAAAAGCCCCGAATTTTGCCGAAAATCGGCAAAAAATAGTCAAAAATTTATGCAAAATCACGTTTAAAAACAGCCAAAAACAATAACCGTCAAAATGTCCGAAATGTTAAATTTTTCAATACTTCGCAATGATTAAAATAAAAATATATCACTGCTTTGCAGTGAAAAAAGCCCCGAAAAAAATTTGTCCGCAATTTGCGGAACAGAATAAAAATAATTCTTGGAGACATTTCGAAGTTCATATAAATTCTATATTAAACAATAAAATTGACTTTGATAAAACCACAGATGCATATAAAGATTTTTCACAAGGAGCTGCAAGAAATTACTTACAAAGGATGACATCTTATATAACAGATAGGCTTCCTAATATGAATCCTAATGAATTTAAGTCTAATACTAATATTCAAAATGCAATAAAATTCTTACAAAAGTCAATTGATACATATAATTCTATTTATGGAGAAAATATGAAAATGTTTGAATTTGAAAAATTAAATCAAAAAATGCATGATGAAAGATATAAATAATAATTTTCATGTAATTTCATTTTTGTTTTTAATATTTCTCCTAAACTCCTGCTTAGTTGAAAATAATAAAGATGAAAGCATTATAATGGGTGAAGTTACAGAAATAAAGTTTGATATTTTAAAGTATAAGGGGCATTATTGCCATATAACCAGAGCTTACATATCTGCAGTAATATCTAGTTCACAAGACACAATTATAATCTTAAAAAGTATAATTAATAGTCCAGGTTGTGATTTAAAAAGAAATTCTAATTTATTTTTGAAATTAAATGACATAGAATTGCCATTAATCCTAATTTCCTCAGATACTTTGACAACTATCGAATTAAATCAAAATGAAAAACTTCCATTGGATTTTTCCATACAACAAGGTACGTACATTAATTTTGGGTTAAATGGAGAGAATAATTTAGAGGAATTAAAATTCGCAATTAGGAATCAAGATAATTTCTTCAGACTACTAAATAGTGACTCCCTTAATTTCGCAAAGATTATAAACACATCTAAAAGTAAAAGTATTAATATTAATGCAACCGATAAGACTGTTATTTTATATCAATTTGATGGGGAATTGATAAAGAAACGATATTTTTCTAAGGAAGAATTTAATGAGATATCGCCACCTCCTCCATCAAATTAGTTTTACCTATTTCGCTTTCAATTCCCTTATTTCACAAAAAAATCTTTTTAATTTGTTAGGGATAATTGAAAAAGATTTAGCTAATTAGATAATTTTCAATAATTAAAAATTAACTTTATCACATGCAAAGCTTTACAACTCACCAAATCCGTAATCGAAATTCAGGTTTATTGCTCAATCTACCCACCCAAATCAACCTAAACGGATTGAACAGTGGTGAAGAAGGTTACGTAAGCTTTGCCCAAATCCCGGAATTAATGGAGGTAAAAAAACTCTCGTATGTGTACAATTATGTTGACCATACTTCGACTTCGCTCAGTACAGGCTTTGGCAACATACGCCTTTCCTACACAGAAGATCCTAAACACCCCAATGAACTGATAATTCTTGAAGAGAACAATTATTACCCTTTCGGGTTGAAACACCAAGACTACATCAAAGAACTGAAAAAAGTAGACTTCTGGAAGTACGCTGGTCTTCCCCAACAAGAAATTATAGACCATGCTGAAAAGTATGTGAGCATAGTGCCGGTGGTGAAGGGAGAGTATAAGTATAAATACCAGGAGCAGGAGCGGCAAGAGGAACTGGGAATTAATGAGGATATGTATAAATTTAGAGTTTACGATTATTCTCTTGGAAGATTTTGGCAGATAGATCCATTGAGTGATAAATATAATTGGTTTAGCAATTATGCATTTAGCGAAAATCGTGTTGTAGATGGAAGAGAATTAGAAGGGTTGGAATATATTTCTATGCATCATTATATGGAAGGTGGTAACCAAATGAAAGTTGTAACCACAGTTTATTATAATAAAGATGATAAATGGATAAAAGATAGAGGCGGAACTACAGCTGATTTTTACAATGCTGCGTCTTACGGACGTGAGGGTAAAGGTGTGAAACATATTTTTTATAATTCGGATAAATCATATAACGGGCCATATAGAGATGGTACAGTAATTTGGGATCAACGTCAAAATACAGTTCTAACCCGTTTATCAACGCATGGCTTGTATTCTGGCAGCTCTGGAATTGGATCTATTTCGGATGGTTTTGGTAATGTGATTAACGTACAACCGATTGATTATGCTGATGCTATTGCCAAAAGGCATGATTTTGATTATATAGCTTCTGAAAACAAAAATCCTTATAATGGCTCTGGTATCAGGTGGTTAGAAGATGTAAATACTTTGCAGGCAGATCTTGATATGGTGAAAAGGGCTAAATCCTACAAATCTCAAATTTTTCTTAAACCTTGGGCATTTGTTTCAATAAGTGGTGTAGAAACACCATTTAGAACTAGCTGGGCTGGAGAAACTACAGATGCAATTGAAGGTCAATTATTGATAATTAGCAAATTGGCAGAGTATAAGAAATGGAAGGTAAAAAATGGATATGGCAATGAAACATCCTTTCATGACATAAGTGATGGTTTGAAAAAGAAAAATGGAACATTGTGGGGCTGGATTTATATTATTAATTCTTCAGGTGCAGATGAATAAGTTTGTGGTAACAATTTTATTAGGGTTTTTATTTCAGGCATGCGAATTAATTAATCCACCAAAAATTCTTATTACTAAGGATTATATCATTAATGAATTTTGGAATGATAAAAATAACTCTATTCTTATACAAAAATTAGACTTAGTAGACACAGCAAATATCTCAAAATCGGATATCGATATAATAAAAAGGAATTTTGGATTTTTGAAGGTGGATAGTACCTTAATAGCAGGTTATGAAGGATTAAATACAAATAACAATATTAAATTGATGCACGAAAAAGTTTATTTCAACAAAGACAATGGATGGCAATGGTTTGTTTTGAAGGACTCGATATATATTGAGAAAAAGCTAATTGGGGAATTAGAGAACAATACATGGTATAAATTCTCAAATCTTAATGGCCACGGTGGATTTTTTATTTATGTCTATGTAGATTTGAATGGTCAGGTATATAAATTTAATCAAGATTTTGCAGGGCCTTTTTAATCTTAATACTAACCTACATTATACACGTAAAATCCATTAATGCTTTGTACAAAATCACTAAACTCCGCCCACGTCACCCAACTCGCGGTAGGTGGTAGGCAAGTACCCCGTAAAGCCAGATGAAATAAGACCTAATAGTAATATGACTTGGAGTGAATCTCTTCAGAAGAGGTTTAATGATCAAAGAAAAGTAAATGCTGGTGGAGCTGTACCTTATAGAGGGTTAAATGCTAATCCAATAATAATCAAATAAATATGAATTTTGTGAATTTTAATAATCATTTAACCTGTTATTCAGTAAATTCTGTTATTCAAGGAGAAATAATTTACATTTATGATATTGATACCATTTGGTATCCTGAACTTTCTTATTCTATAACTGAAGTTAAATCATTTGATTTAAATGATGCCATTGTATAATACTCCCCCAAAATTCAGACCAGTAGTTAAGGATAGAAAAATGATTAAATTAGCTATTGATATGAGACAAAAAAGAAGAAAATTCGAGCCTGGATTTAAGGCACAAGTTGCCTTGGCGGCAATCAGAGAAAAAATGACTACTGCAGAGATTGCACAGAAGTTTTCTGTGTCACCCAATCATGTTGCCCAATGGAAGAAGGAGTTTTTGAAAAACTCTTCAAAAGCATTCGGTGCAGACAAAAAGGACAGCATGGAAGATAAGCTAGAAAGCTTATATTCAAAGATCGGCAAGCTGGAGGTTGAACGGGACTTTCTAAAAAAAAACTTGTGGAAAACTGGACTGTAAAGCAGCGTAAAGAAATGGTTCAAAAAGACCATAAAAAGCTAAGTATCAGGAGTCAATGTAAGTTACTTTCTGTTACAAGAAGCTCGCTGTATTATCAAGCCAAAGGCGAAAGCAAAGAGAATTTGCAGATCATGAGAAAGCTCGATGAGATTTATTTGGATAATCCGACCTATGGCGTGTTGCGTATGCAGGACGAGCTGTGGGAAGATAATTTTCACGTAAATGAAAAACGAGTACGAAGATTGATGCGGTTGATGTGTTTGGAGGCTATTTATCCGAAAAAAAATCTAAGCAAATTGGGCAAAGCATGTTATATTCATCCTTATTTGCTTAAAAATCTGAACGTTGCGCGCCCTAATCAGGTCTGGCAAATAGACATCAGCTATATAGCAATGGCAAGGGGTTTTATGTACCTCACGGTAATTATTGATATGTATAGCCGAATGGTGGTCGGTTGGAAAATATCCAATACCTTGGACAAAGAAGCCCAGACCGAATTATTACATGAATGTATTGCCCGATATGGCAAACCCGAGATTGTCAACTCAGATCAAGGGAGTCAATACACCAGTGAACATTGGGTAGAAACATTAAAAGAACATTCCGTCAAGATCAGCATGAACAGCAAGGGTCGTGCATTGGACAATATATGTGGAGCGGTTTTTCCGCACCAAAAAATGGGATTACATTTATCTGAACACTGCAAATGATGGTCTGGAACTGTACAATGGTGTAAAGAATTATATAGCCAAATACAACAATCGCAAACATCAGGGAATCAATCGAGTGAAGCCAATAAATAGATATAAAAATGCAGCTTAAAGTACGAGTTACCAACATTTCAACACTAAACGGAAAAATCCTTTTTAATGAGGTTTTTTCCTATATTGAAATATTGATAACTCTCTTGCGCAAAAAATACTTATATTTACAAAATATTGGTCTAAAGAATGGGGAGTAGTTTAGTTCAATCCACACAATTTTTAACATGTTCAGATTGGGTAGCGGGTTCTGGTATATTAAATTTTCTTGGGTTAAACGGAGGGAGTAAAAATGGATGCATCAACAACGTAACTACTTGTAATCAAAGAGAATCATAAAGTGGAGGTAGAAGCGGTCATTCTGTTAACACTTATCTTGACAGCATCGCTGATCATTTCAGAAGTTTAGATATTAATGTTACTGTAGTGGAATAACTAAGCCTAAATTATGAGAACTTCAACTAAACCCCTAATTGTTGCTTTATTGTTATTTGTTAACTGTGATATTAACATGAAATTTAAAGGCGAGGATAAGAATTGGTCAAATATTTATAAAACAAACGATATTCTAATTTTTACTTCAAAAAAATCTCAGGATACCATTTATATAAGTAGCGTAGAAACTAAAAACACGAATGTAGATGTTATGACATCTAGCTATAATCCGATATGCACAAATGTAAATTACACTGATTCTAACAATAGAATATTTAATATGTTTTCTATTTGCAAAGAAGAACCAAATATTCCCACTTGGGCTGGGTTTAATTTCAAAAATGATAAAGGTCGAATTAAAGAAATCAATAATTATCCAGTTTCAACGATAATTTTTAGAGGGAAAGAAAGAAAGGGGTATATGTTTAGCCCATACAAGCCGATGAAGCCTTCGTTTTGGTGGGATTTAGATTATGGTTTACGCAATCCAAATTTAGAATACTTTATTTGGGATAAAGAATATGGAATTATAGAATATAAGACAATGCAAGGAGAAGTATTTGTGTTAAACCAATTTATAAGGGAAAAAGAGAATATTTTAAAATGAATATATTATCCTATGCCTATAACGCAGCCGGCGCAAAAGTGCAAAAGAAAGTAACGCAAGACAGCTACACCATTACAACAGACTATCTTGACGGTTTCCAATATGAAAACGAGCAACTGATGTTTTTTGGGCATGCAGAAGGTTATGTGAGTTTAGCGCAAATCCCGGAATTAATGGAGGTAAAAAAACTCTCGTATGTGTACAATTATGTTGACCATCTTGGCAACATAAGACTTAGCTATACCGAAGATCCTAAACACCCAAATGAACTGATAATTCTTGAAGAGAACAATTATTACCCTTTCGGGTTGAAACACCAAGACTACAACAAAGAATTGAAAAAAGTAGATTTCTGGGAGTACGCTGGTCTTCCCCAACAAGAAATTATAGACCATGCTGAAAAGTTTATTTGCATTGTGCCTGTTGTTAAGGGAGAGTATAAGTATAAGTATAACTCAAAAGAATGGCAGGATGAGTTGAACCTCAATCTATATGATTATGGCGCTAGGAATTATGATGCTGCTCTTGGGCGGTGGATGAATGTGGATCCGTTAGCCGAGAAAGCATCCAACTGGACACCATACCGTTACGGCTTTAATAACCCTATCCGATATACAGACCCAACGGGAATGTGGGAAGATGATTTAATTTTTAATGAAAAAGGGGATTTTGTAAGAATAGATAAAAATGACCAACCTGATAAATTGGTTATTGAAAACTCTCAAACTGGGGCAAGACAGAATTACTGGTTTGCAGACCCCAAAGAGGACACGCAACAAATAAGAGATGGTATTATTAACAAAGTGGTTTTTGTTGGTAAATCTCAAATAGAAGGAATGTTATCAAAACAAGGTGCTTTTAACCCTGATAACAAAGATAGCTGGACTCATTTTTATAAAGAAAGTAAGGGAGGGCAAGATTTTGACTATTCGTATTCTGTTATACCAACTGAATTTGCATCACAGGGAGCAAGTTCTAACCCTCTTAATACACCTTCCCCAATGTTATTTATTCCTGAAGGGGATTATATGGCACACAATCATATGAATTTCGGAAATTATTTATGGGCTGCATCTGGTTATACATTAGGATTTAACTACTCTACTTTACAAATGGCTGCACACGCTAATAGTCTTTTGAATTCCGGTTCAAATGGTTATCCTGCCCAATTGGACTCAAAAGATGACCAGAGTTCTATTATAAAAGGAGCATATTACGCTCAAAAAAATGGGTTTAGACAGATTTTACAAAAAGCCGTTGAGGCTCAAAAAAGCCAAAATAAGAGATGATTATGATTAAAGTTTTATCCATATTATTACAGGCTTTTGTTCTTTTTTCGTGTAATCAAAATAGCAATGATAATAATTTCATTAAAAAGAGAATGAGTGAAATAGATATTTTTATTGCAAAGTATAGTGATACGGATTTTTCTGAATTTAAAAATTCATTTATAGCCATTCGTCAGAAAGATAGGAACGAAGTAATTTATTTAGTTCAAAGACCAGAAAATAATTTACCCGTTTATTTTGTAACCTATGATTTACAAAAAAAGAATATCACAGACATAAACAGAAGTATGTTAGAAAAAAATGGAGTTGAAGATTATTATACTGATGAAGATATTGTGAATTTGGTTAATCTATTTAGAAAATATGATTTTGCTCTTTTGCAAGTTGATAACGACAATAATGTTTTTATAAACCCTTTCGAAATCAATAGTCCAGCAATATTGTTACGGCTGAATTCAGAAACTAATGAAAAAACAATAAAAAAAGGTTATGTTTATACGCATTATAAAAATAATTGGTATGTGAGAAAATAAACAAAAACGCCAGGCTTACAGCTTGGCCTTTACTTTGTTTTTGATTAAATTACTTATAAAAAAAGGATTGTAGAAGTGACCTATCGGCTTGGCAAGATTCTGAGATCTATCTGACGCATTAGTCTTCTACACATCCTTTTACAAAAGTTGATCAGCTTCAAATAGAATGAAAGACACTAAGGTCTACTAAAGGCTATAAAGTAATCAACTCCTTTTATAAATCTTAATTCCAAATGTATGAAAAAGTATTTATATTTTATTGGTATTGATGTATCTAAATTAAAATTAGATATAACCATTCGTAAAGAAAATGAACTTCATCAATCACATCATTTTATCATAACTAATGATAAAAAAGGATTAAAAGAGCTTTTACAATATTTGAAAAATCAAGGAATCCATACTTCGGATGTGCTTTTTAGTTTTGAAGATACAGGAGTTTATTCCATGCCTTTGTGTTGTTTTTTATCTGATAAGCAATTAGATTATTGGATGATTCCAGCTATTGAAATTAAACGTAGTAAAGGACTTGTACGTGGTAAATCAGACAAAGCCGATTCAAAGGATATTGCCATCTATTCGCACACTCATTTTTATAAATTAAGATTAGGTAAAATACCTGAAAAAGATCTCTTGAAACTGCGCCTATTATGGGAATTTGAGTTAGAGGGTTTCGAATATTATTTTTCTGCAGATGGCAGGCTTCTAAGCAGAGAGCATGCAAACAATAATATATTAGTTCAATCTTCTATGGATGCTACTGCTGTAAACAGTAAAAACTTTTCTGTTGTCGATGAATTAAAGTATTCCAATTTCATTCCGTGGTCCAGTGCTCCTCCAGAGACAAGAAATGAAGTAGCAAAAGCTATTTATAAAAGAGAAATAGGTGGAAAAATTAATAGTATTACTTCAAAAGGGCAAAAATCTTCAATTGGCGCTTCTATAAGTGATATTGGTGATTTTAACGTTAATCCACATAGTAGAAATCAACGAACAGGAACATTATTAAATAATGATTACTATAACATGACTGCCAATCTTCAACACGAAGAAGGGCATTACGTGGACTTACAAAACGGTGTTGACACAGATAAGTCAGGCAGTAATCCATGGAGACATTTTCAGGTACACACAAACGCTATTTTAGAAAATAAAGATACTTTTAATAAGACAACTAGTGAATATAAGGAGTTTTCACAAAAGGTAGCAAAGGGATATATAAATAGTATGACTCGTTTTCTAACTGTTAGAGCTGCTGGAATGAATCCAGAAGTCTTTAAATCTGATAAAGATATTCAGAATGCTTTATCATTTTTGAAGAACTCAATTAATAAGTACAATTCCATTTATGATCAAAAAATGAAGATAGAGAATTTAGAAAAAATAAATCTGAAAATGTATGATGACAGAAAGGATTAAACTAAATATTGTCCTAATATTTATCTTGTTAATAACCACAATTTTATCTTGTAAAAAAGAGAATGATGCAGATGATTCTTTTATTCAGGGAGAAATTAACAATATTACTTTCGATATAGTAAAGAAAAAAGAAGATTATTGTAATTATACAAGAGCATTTATAGGATTAAAAATATGGAGTGAAAGAGATACTATAGTTTATTTAAAAAGTTTATATAACGCTGGGTGTGACTTTGAAAGAGAAAGCGGTTTAGTTTTTAAATTAAACAAAATTAGACTTCCTACATTGGCAATAACTGAAGATACAATATTATCTTTGAAATTAATGAAAAACATTCCTGAATCTATAAATTTAACTATACAACAGGGTGTTTATCCTAAAAACATATTAAAAAATAATCTTACTGTTGATGAATTGAAAAATTCATTAAAAGAAAGAGATTGGTTCATTAAATTATTAAATAGTGATTCTCTTAACTATTCTGAAATAGTTTATCCAACTTTCTCTGAAAAGATAAATATAAAAGCTACTGAAAACATGAAGGTTGAATATATATTAGATGATAACAAGATAGAAAAAAGAACTTTCAATTCGAAAGAGTTTGAAGTAATCCCACCTCCTGACATAGAGGATGTTAAATAATTTAATTAATGACAAAATACGAAAATAAAAAACTTATATTTTTTCTACCGACAGTTTTCAGCAAAGAAGACTACGTAAGCCTTGCCCAAATCCCGGAATTTATGGAGGTAAAAAAACTCTCGTATGTGTACAATTATGTTGACCATACTTCGACTTCGCTCAGTACAGGCTTGGGCAACATACGCCTTTCCTACACAGAAGATCCTAAACACCCCAATGAACTCATTATTTTAGAGGAAAACAACTATTATCCTTTTGGTCTCAAACACCAAGACTACAACAAAGAACTGAAAAAAGTAGACTTCTGGAAGTACGCCAGCCTGCCGCAACAGGAGATAATTGACCATGCTGAAAAGTTTATAAGCATGGTGCCGGTGGTGAAGGGAGAGTATAAGTATAAGTATAATGATTATGGAGAAAAAAGCTTTGAGAAAGCTTTTTACGAACATACCGCACGCAGTGCTGAATGGCAGGATGAGCTGGGGTTGAATGTTATTGCAATGGATTATCGTAATTACGACATGGCTATAGGTCGTTTTATGAATCCGGATGCGCTCAGTGAAATGAGTATGAGCTGGTCGCCGTATCGCTTTGCTTTTGATAATCCTGTTTTTTGGAGTGATCCAACAGGATTATATGAAGAAGACTGTTCATACTGTCCTGACAATTCCTCAGAATTTAAACCGTTGGATGATGATTGGTATAAAGGTAAAAAGGATGGAAAACTTACAGTTCAATGGTTTGATAAAAAAGATGATTCATTTACTGAAAATGGTAATCAATGGCAAAATATAGGTGAGACTACAGATCAAGCCTTGGAGAGTTTAGGAATAACAACGTCAAAACATTATTTAGCTACTGATTATTCAGTTGATTTTAAAGGGGGCGCGGACAGAAATGGGAATAGAATAATTTTGCCCATAACATCAAATGCAGGAAAAGTAGCCGTTTCACTTTTTAATGAACCTGTGATTAAAAGTAATCCTAATTATGATAATGCTCCGTATTTTGATGAAATTCAAACTACGATTAATGTAACTTATCACTTTAACAAAAGTACTACACCTAAAGCTCATTTTTGGTCTTCTGTACAACAAATATCTCCTCAAGGACGAAAAAGTGACTTAATAAGTCCTAATTTTCTAAAAGGAGATTTTCTTCGTCAAAGTTTTAAAAATTTTGGTGTAGTTCCTTATGAATCGGCTACTTTTATTAATCCAATTCTTAGTTTAACTAAAGGGAATCAAAATCATCCATTTAGAAAAATTCAATTTAATGTTAGTTCGGGTTGGACAAATGTAGACAAATCTTCTCTTATTAATGTATCTATAACACCATATTAAAATGTTTAAATTAAAGTATTGTATTCTTTCCTTATCACTTAGCTGTTTTTCCTCTTGTCAGGAAAAAAAAAGTAATGATATTAATAGATGTGAATATTTAGACTTGAAAGCACAACAATATTTGAATAGAGACTTATCAAGCCCACCAAACTCTAAACTTGATTCTGCTATTTATTATAGTGAATTGGCATATCAATGTGATTCGACAAATATTGATATTCTTGAAACAATCTTAAGTGCATATTTTTATAAAAAGGATTATAAAAAAGCACTGGAAACAGTAAATAAATTAACTTCTCTTAAAAAATCAGATTCAGCTATTGATGTTTATGCTTTTTTTAAAGTAGGCTACTTCTTAGTGCTAGATGAGAAAAAATATAAGGATTCCATAAAGAATTATTATAAATATGTAAGCAAAAAGTTTGATGAACATAAAAGTGAAGAAAACTTTAGACGTAAATATCTGGTATATTATGACCCAAAAGTTTTATTGGAATATTATTTTAATGGTAAAGAATCTGCTTTAGAAATTCTTAATCAATACCCTTCTGAAAATAATTTAGATGAATTAGATGATTTGATTAGATATACTCATATTCCACCAAAAAAAATGATTCTAAACTATCTTTATATTGAAGATACAATTCAATAATTTTTATCCTGTCAAATAGCGATAATATCAGAATTTCAAACTAATTATTAATATTTTTCATAAATTAGGCCTTCATAGAGTAAACGCCATAAAAATTGAAACCACCCACAACATACAAAGAACTCAAAAAAATAGACTTCTGGAAGTACGCCGGCCTGCCCCAGCAGGAGATTATAGACCATGCTGAAAAGTTTATTAGCATTGTGCCAGTGGTGAAGGGAGAGTATAAATATAAATTCAACAGCAAAGAGTTGCAGGATGAGTTGGGGTTGAATGCTACTGCAATGGATTATCGTAATTACGACATGGCTATAGGTCGGTTTATGAATCCGGATGCCTTAAGTGAAATTAGTATGAGTTGGTCACCTTATCGCTTTGCTTTTGATAATCCTGTTTTTTGGAGTGATCCAACAGGATTATATGAAGAAGACTGTTCACACTGTCCTGACAATTCCTCAGAATTTAAACCATTGGATGATGATATAACTAAATTTTATTATGATTCCGAAAAAACTCAATTAGTGAAATTGTGGAGTTGAAAGAATTAATTGTAAAAGGAAAGAAGAAAAAATCGACATCAACTACAGAATACATAGGTTGGGCAAATGATGGAGTTGCGGGATGGGGAGAGGGGTTATGGGAAACTCGAAATAGAGGAGGTTCATTTAGGCTTTTTAAAAATCAAGCAAAAGGATATGAATGGGCACCTAAATACTACCCAGATAATAGATTTGGCTCCGGTAAAGCAAGTAAACATCCCGTTTATAATGTAAGTAAAACCTTGAAGAATGGAACGATGGTCACAAGTGTACTACTAGAAGTTCCGGATATAGCAGAAGCTGTGATCGAAGATAAGGGTATTGGTAAAAATGCAAAAAAACATCAGCAGGAGCTGTTGGCTCTATTTTAGGAGGGATTTGGGTAGGAAGTAAAGCAGTTGCACTTGCTACTTCTTATTCAGGAAACGCTTTGATTATAGGGGGAGCGACTATTGTAGGAGGGATTGTAGGAGGATTTGCTGGAGAGTCTGTTGCAGAAGCTTTGGTCGAGTCAATTCCAGAATCTTCTTATGACTGAGAACTAATTTTACACAAAAGATAATTTTGAATTAACCAGATGAAAGAAAAAATCATATATAAACTAAACAAACAAAATCTTTTGATAACCATTGGTATTATATTGTTTTTTGGGGTCTTCGGTTTTTTATTTTTTATAAATCCATCTTTTTTCGTATCTGTATTTATTAGAAGTGAATCTTTAATTAAATTTATGGGAGCAGTAATTTGCATAATGTGTGTATTTTTACTAGTTGGATATACTAATGTTTTTATTAAAAATTATGGACTTATTTTATCCAATGATGGAATTACGAATAATACTAATTTAACGAATGTAGGGTTGATTCATTGGGCAGAAATCACAAAAATTGAAGTGAAGGAATTAAAAAAAAATAAGTTTATTTTGGTTTTTGCAAGAGATAATACGAAATATTATATGAAATTCAAAAATCCTTTTATTAAATTAAACTTTTTGGCATATGCAAAATTTTATGGAACCCCGTTTGTCATAGAGCCAAAAAATATTGTTTGTTCATTTGAAGAGTTAGAGCGATCGATTTTAGAAAGTTATAATCGAAATAAACAAAATTAATAATGTGATTAAGATTAATTAAATTGAAACCACCCACAACATACAAAGAACTCAAAAAAATAGACTTCTGGAAGTACGCCGGCCTGCCCCAGCAGGAGATTATAGACCATGCTGAAAAGTTTATTAGCATTGTGCCAGTGGTGAAGGGAGAGTATAAATATAAATTCAACAGCAAAGAGTTGCAGGATGAGTTGGGGTTGAATGCTACTGCAATGGATTATCGTAATTACGACATGGCTATAGGTCGGTTTATGAATCCGGATGCCTTAAGTGAAATTAGTATGAGTTGGTCACCTTATCGCTTTGCTTTTGATAATCCTGTTTTTTGGAGTGATCCAACAGGATTATATGAAGAAGACTGTTCATACTGTCCTGACAATTCCTCAGAATTTAAACCATTGGATGAAGACTGGGAGCCTATAAAAGGAGGGGGAGCTTATAAGGCAGAATCTGGAGACAGCGCATGGACTTTAGCAAGAGATGCTGGTATCACTTTTGAACAAGCTAATGCGTTGATTAAAAGTCAATTAGGAGGCAATCATATTAATTATAAGGATGGAGTAGAAAAGTCTAATATTGAAGTAGGAGATGTGGTTTATGTAAGTATGAATACAACTAGAGGTACTAGTATTAAGGAATTAGAGGCTGCTTGGGCTATATCAACTGCAAAAAGAGAATTGAAACAAAAAAGGATAAAAATAATAAACGAACTCAATTCGGAAATAAATGAAGCTAACGAAAATATTGTATTCAATAAAAAAGCTAATGAAATATCGGAAAAAGCTAAACTGAATCAACCCCAAGGAGGGGATCCAAAAATTGGAATTTATTTTGGGGAACAGTTAAACAAAGCACGAAGGAATAGAGAAATTCGTAAAAATCAAGAGAAAGTTAATAAAAAAACTAAATCCAGAGATAGCATAATTGATTTAATAGAGAAAAATACAGGTGTCAATTCATATAGCAAGAAGAGGTTATGAAATATTTTAAAATAACAGTGTTGTTCTTGTTTTACATTTTATTTTTTTATATAAGTAAAGGGTTGTTGATCAATTCATTAGAATCGGGGTATTTAGATTCTTTACCAGATTTCTTTTTCAAAATTATAGATCTGATATTATACGCTGTTTTAAGTACAATCTTCATTATTCATCTAATTAATAAACAGATAAAGGTTTTTAACTTTCAGAAGTTTAGATTCAATTATATATTTTTAGCACTTGTCTTGGCCTTGCTATTTAGATTTATGGAAGACCCTTTTATTAATGCTGATTATATTACAAATGGTTTTACAAAATTTGGAAACGAAAAATTTTATCAGATGTCTAATGATTTAGTTTTCAAGTTAATTTTAATCTGTTTTATCGGTCCATTTTTAGAAGAATTGGTATTTAGAAAGATGATTTTGGGCTATTTAGATAGAAATTTTACATCAATAGTTTTATCAAGTTTTTTGTTTGCTTTGATTCACGTATTTAATGGATTTGAGATATTAAAGGTATTTTCTTCATTCTTTTTCGGAATAATTTTAGGTATAGTCTATTATAAGGGTGGGTTGATTTACAGTATTTTAATCCATGTTTTTTATAATTTATTATTCTTTGTTTCAAATTATCTTTGTAATGAATTATATGAGCAAATTTTATTAAAACTAGATTTTGGATTGTTTTATTGGATTATTTTGATATTATCTGCCATATTCTTTTCGATAATTCTTTTTAAGTATTTCTTGCCAATAACTAAACTCAATGAAAGCTCAATAATTATCAATTAATATTTTTTTTAGTCAAAAAACAATAAAATAATTTCAAACTAATTTTTAATATTTTTCATAAATTAGGCCTTCATAGAGTAAACGCCATAAAAATTGAAACCACCCACAACATACAAAGAACTCAAAAAAATAGACTTCTGGAAGTACGCAGGCCTGCCGCAACAGGAGATAATTGACCATGCTGAAAAGTTTATTAGCATTGTGCCTGTTGTTAAGGGAGAGTATAAGTATAATGATTATGGAGGAAAAAGCTTTGATAAAGCTCATGACGTACATACCGCACGCAGTGCTGAGTGGCAGGATGAGCTGGGGTTGAATGTTACTGCAATGGATTTTAGGCAGTATGATAATGCTATAGGTCGGTTTATGAATCCGGATGCATTAAGTGAAATGAGTATGAGCTGGTCGCAGTATCGCTTTGCTTTTGATAATCCAAGCAATACTTGTAGCAGGAAATGTGATATCAGGAATATTTTTTGGAGCTGATTTAATTACAATGGGAGTGAGTTATTTAAATACAGGAGAAGCCAAAGGTATTGGGGATTATTTAGATCAAGCATTGGATGGAGGTGTTTTAATAAATGCACAAGATGTCGATTTAGAATATGACGGAATTTATTAATGTAATTAATGCAATGAAAAAAATAATTTTTTATCATATATACAATGTATTTAAATTTTCTTATGTAGGAGATTATGAAGAGGCATTCGAGAAATCAAAAGAAACATTTTCATCACATTTCACTAATCTCTTAATTATTTTGATAGGTTATCCTTTATGGATTTTATTTGATTTTAATAGCGCAATAAAAACATACATTGGAACTGATAGATATGAAATAAAACATTTTTTTATCATCATAATATTGTTAATTGTTTTACTAAGTTATACAAAAATCAATTTATTCGGGATATGGTTAAACAAATGGTACACTAAAGGTATTGTAGATAAAAGTATAGAAATATATGAAAACAGCCCTAAATTTCTTAACTTTATCTATAGGTTTTTCTTTGTACTTCTCAATCCGTTCTGGATTTTAATTATGTTTTTTGTGTGGTTGGGGATATTTCAGTTTCTCGGCTCCCTCTTTTGACCACGAAAAAATAGTAGAACAAATAAGTGTTTAGAAACAAATGAGTTGAGCGACGTATTTTGTAAATTTAAAGAAATCTTAATAACAAAATTTAATAACTCGAATGGTGAAGGGGGAGTATAAGTATAAATTTAATGATTATGGAGAAAAAAGCTTTGAGAAAGCTTTTTACGAACATACCGCACGCAGTGCTGAGTGGCAGGATGAGTTGGGGTTGAATGTTACTGCAATGGATTATCGTAATTACGACATGGCTATAGGTCGGTTTATGAATCCGGATGCCTTAAGTGAAATTAGTATGAGTTGGTCACCTTATCGCTTTGCTTTTGATAATCCTGTTTTTTGGAGTGATCCAACAGGATTATATGAAGAAGACTGTTCATACTGCCCTGAAAATTCCTCAGAATTTAAACCATTGGATGAAGATATAACTAAATTTTATTATGATCCCGAAAAAAACTCAATTGATGAAATTGTAGTGTTGAATGGAACACATGCAATGGGTAAAAAGAAAGATGATTATAATAATGAAAGAAATAAAGTTTTTGAAAGTAAAGAGCATGAAACAGGTTTTGATGCGTACGATGGTGGGGAATTCGGCTCGCAATTAGCAAGTATAAATAAATCTAATCAAGCACGAATTAAGCATAATTCGAAGGGTTGGACGGACGCTAAAGGCAATTGGCGAAATATTACAGAAATACAAAAGAATGCTAAAGGAAAATATGTACGAGGCGTACAAGGTATTCGTAATAGCAAAAATATAGCAGAAGTTACTAGTAAAAACCTCTCTAAGGTAGCTAAGCGTTGGGGGGTTGTTGAGACTACTATTAGTTTTGCTGAGGGGATGTCAGATGGTAATTTTACAATAGGTGATGCTACACAAACTGCCATAACACTTATTTCCACCTTTGGTGGACCAATCGGTTGGGGATATGAGATTATCGATTTAGGAGTTGGTCTATCATCGGGTAAAGATATAACCGAACGTATTGAAGAAGCTATAGATGAGCAAACCGGGGGTACAGGTATTGAGTTTTAACTGAAAAGAAAATTAATTCTATTCCTTTGAAAATGTTAAGCACTTTTTGCAATTATATTTATTTTCGTTTGGCTAAGGTCTATTACAGATGGGATGGCGAAGAAGCAGATACTGCAAGTATTGGTATTGCCATGCTTCTTTTTGCGTTATTAAATAATTGTATTATACTACTTCGCGTACTTATTTATGGGTATACACCTTTCTCTAATATTATAAAGAATTATATAGTATTTTTTTATTTAGGAGTTATTTTTGGGATTTTACAATTTGTCATTAAAGTTTATAAAGATTATCCCATTCAAAAAAATGAATGGAATAGGATACCTCAAAGCAAGGCAAGACTACATACAATTTTAATTTATGTGATAGGATTTATTTTTATATTAGGGATACCAATATTGGTTTTTGGTAATTGGTGGTCATGGCATAAATGATGTTCCTTAAGAATAAATCTAAATAGATTAAGCTTTTCTTTCTTAATTATCTCAAAGGATACAAAGCTTCCACCTAATTGACATTAGAAAAAAATATTTAAAATTAAACGTATTAAATTTAACAATTTAATAAATAATAAATTAAATTTATCTTAATAATGAACAAAATCAAGATGATTGAGTGAAAAAGATATAAAAAAAGAAAAAGTAAATTCTTCTCAAATATAGAAGGTTTAAACTACTCCCCATTCTTTAAACCAATATTTTGTCAATAAAAGTTTTTTTATCCAAGAGAGTTCTCAATAATTCAATATAGGAAAAAACCTCATTTAAAAGGTTTTTTCCGTATAGTGTTGAAGGTTGGTAACTCGTACTTTAAGCAGCATTTTCGTATCTGTTTATAGGTTTCATGCGCTTTCGCCTTTGGCTGTATAATACAGTGTACTTCGAGATAGGTATAGCAACTTGCACTGACTTCATACACTAAGTTTTTTGTGGTTTTTAACCACCATTTCTTTAGGTTGATTTACAGTCCGGTTTTCCACAAGCTTTTTTTTAAAAAGTCCCGTTCTATTTCCAGTTTGCCAATCTTTGAATACAAGCTCTCCAACTCATGTTCCAGGCTTTCCTTTTTTTTCTTTCCAAACGCTTTTGAAGAGTTTTCCAAAAACTCTTTCTTCCATTTTGCAACTTGATTGGGTGACACAGAAAACTTCTGTGCAATCTCTGCAGTTGTCATTTTTTCTCTGATAGCCCCCAAGGCAACTTGTGCCTTAAATCCAGGCTCGAATTTTCTTCTTTTTTGTCTCATCTCAATAGCTAATTTAATCATTATTTTTATCCTTAACTACCGGTCTGAATTTTGGGGAGTATTATAGTTTGCTTGTACCAGTAATTTTCACTAATTGCGCATCAACCAAGTACATTAAGTTTAAAAAATCTTTAATTCTTTGAACAAAATTACCCTTGAAAAATTAAAATATCAATGCAAGAAATGACGCATTCCTGAAAATATCATCGGAATGTTGTGCTCATTGGCGGCATCAATACTTTCCTTGTCGCGCATGCTTCCTCCTGGTTGTATGATGGCTGTAATACCTTTTTCTGCCGCAAAATCAACCACATCCCGAAACGGAAAAAAAGCATCCGAAGCCAGTACCAATCCTTCGGTTTCTTTTTCCATAGCGCGTTCAATGGCTTGTTTGGCAGCCCAAATACGGTTGGTTTCACCTGTGCCTACGCCCAAGGCCTGCCTGTTTTTGGCAACTACAATCGCGTTGCTTTTCACATGTTTAATCACTTTTAAAGCAAAAATTAAATCTTCTTTTTGGCTCTCGGAAACGGATTTTTCTGTCACGGTTTGGAAATTTCTGGAAAAATCCCAATCTGAATCCTGTACCAGCAGCCCGCCATCTACCTGTACCAGTTGTATCTTGTCTTGTGGCAGGTGGGCGGCTTTGATCACTCTCAAGTTTTTCTTTTCACTTAGAATTTCCAAGGCTTCATTATCAAAATCTGGCGCTACAACAATTTCCAAAAATATTTCATTACATTTTTTGGCTGCAGCTTTATCTAGCTTTTTATTAAATGCGACAATTCCGCCAAAAATAGAAATCGGATCACAATCATAAGCTTTTTGATAGGCTTTGGCCAAATTTTCATCCAAAGCCACACCGCAAGGTGTAGAATGTTTTACCGCACAGCAAGCGGTTTCGTCGAATTCAGAAACTACTTTCCAAGCGATATCAAGATCTCGTATATTATTGAAAGACAAATCTTTACCTTGAATTTGTGTAAAATTCTTTAATGCACCCGAAGCGATTGTGTTTTCATAAAAAGCTGCAGATTGATGTGGATTTTCACCATAGCGCAAATCCATTTTTTTCTTATAAGAAATTGTATAATAAGGCATAAATTTCTCATTAGACAAGCTTTGCGCAATAGCTGCATCATAAGCAGATGTGAGATTGAAAACTTTTGCAGCTAAATATTTTCTCGTTTCGAGTGAGGTATCATTTTGATTTTCAATTTCTTGTCTTATTTTGTCATAATCATTTATATCGGTGATAACGATTACATCAAAAAAAGATTTGGCCGCAGCTCTCAGCATGGTTGGCCCGCCAATGTCAATAAATTCGGCTAATTCACTTAGTTCCAATTCTTTATCTGCATTTTCAAAGAAAGGATACAGATTTACCACGACCATATCAATAGTTGATATATTTTTGTCGGCAAGTGTCTGCATATCAGACGAGTTGGAGCGTCTAGCGAGGATTCCACCATGGATATTCGGGTGCAAAGTTTTTACTCTACCGTCCAAAATTTCGGGAAAATTGGTAATATTTGAAACTTCAATTACTTGTATTCCATTGTCTTTCAAATGTTTGTAAGTTCCGCCGGTGGATGTGATTCTGTAATTTTTAGTTTGAAGAAATTGCGCAAATTCTACGATTCCTGTCTTGTCTGAAACGCTGAGCAGTGCTGTCTTTTGCATAAAATTATTTTTGCTTTTTATAGTATGATTGAAAGCCCGTAAATTTACAGAAATTTGTTCAATCCCGCATAAATAACTTGTATTTGATTAATCTGTTTATAAAGTAGAAGATGAAAAATGAAAGAATTTGAGGTTCCTATTTGTCCCATTCAGCCTGTTTGGCGTTACCAAGATGTTGTGGTAGATGTTTTGCGCGAAGATTTGAATCATCCCTTGATTCAGGGAAATAAATTCAGAAAATTAAAATATAATTTATTAGAGGCAAAGCATCAGCAAAAAACCAGTTTATTAACTTTTGGTGGAGCCTATTCGAATCATATTCTAGCGGTTGCGGCAGCAGGAAAAGCCTTTGGTTTTTCTACGCATGGGTTCATTAGGGGTGATGAGTTGGCGTCTAGACCTAGAAACCCGACTTTGAGATCGGCAGAGCAGCTCGGCATGAAGTTGGAATTTGTTACGCGCGAGGAATACCGAGCCAAAGGGAGCGCTTCTTTTATCCAAAAAATAAAAAAAAACTATCCTAATGCGTATATTTTGCCAGAAGGTGGAACGAATGAATTGGCGGTAAAAGGCTGTGAAGAGATTTTGGATGAGCGAACTCGTGATTATGATTTTATATGTGTGGCGGTGGGAACAGGTGGCACAATTTCGGGAATAATTCGTAAAAGTGAAGCGCATCAGAAGGTTTTAGGTTTTCCGGCTTTGAAAGATTCTGAATTTTTGAAAAATGAGATTGCAAAGTTTAGCTATCGAAAGAATTATGAATTTGTTAACGCTTATCATTTTGGTGGATACGCAAAAAATTCTGCAGAATTGGTTAAATTTGTCAGCGATTTCTATACAGAAACTGGAATTTTGATTGAACCCGTGTACACAGGAAAGTTGTTTTTTGGTTTAAGAGATTTGTTGCAAAATTCTTTTTTTGCTTCCAAAGCTCGAATTTTGGCTGTGCACACAGGTGGTTTACAGGGTGTTGTCGGTTGGAATGAAAAGTATGGAAATTTGAATAATTTAATAAAAAGATGAGAATATTATTGCTTTTCACCATTTTTATCAGTGTAATACTTCAAGGACAAAGTGAACGCGAAGTCGATTATATTCGAAAACATGCTTGGATGGCGGTGGATGAAATGCATTTATACAAGATTCCGGCGAGTATTACTTTGGCGCAGGGAATTTTGGAAACCGGTGGCGGGCAGTCGCGTTTGGCAGAGCAAGCCAATAATCATTTTGGAATAAAATGTAAAAATGAATGGACGGGGCCTAGCATTACGCACGATGATGATGCTGTGGGTGAGTGCTTTAGAAAATATAATTCGGTAAAAGAAAGTTATCGGGATCATTCCAAATTTTTGGCTGAAAGACCCTATTATCGTAAATTATTTGATTTGCCTTTGACAGATTATAAGGCTTGGGCACATGGACTGAAAAAGGCTGGATATGCTACCAATCCGCGATATGCGCATATTTTGATTTCGAAAATAGAGGGTCATAAATTGAATGAATTTGATGTGATTGAACGCGAGCAGGTGTATGATAAATTGGTGCATTTGTATGGGCCGGTAGATCGTGCAATGGTTGATCCTGATTATAAAGAGGTGAAAATAGCAGCTTCTGAGCCCAAAACTGCCACGAAATCTGTTCCTCAGGAAACTAAAACCATGGAGGTGCCCAAGCGAGAGATTAGCCCACGTGCACGTGTGATGCGTCACCCGATTGGTCGTGAGTATATAGTTGTAAATCAAGGCGAAACATTGAGTCAGATTGCAAGAGCTTATGATATATCTGTTGAGAAATTGATGGATTATAATGAATTGAATCGTCCGGAAGAATTGCGTGCAAATCAATTTTTGTTTTTTGCGAAGAAGAAAAATAGCGGTTCTAAAAAGTTTTATAAAGTAGAAAAAGGAGATAATTTATATTTGATTGCGCAAAAAAATGGCATTAAAATGAATCAATTGTTGCGCAGAAATCGAATAGACGATACATACAAGCCAGAAGTAGGAGAGACCATGTACTTGCGCGGCAGAAAACCTAGAAAATAATGAGATATCAAAGAAGTAGTGCTTTGTTTGCAGAGGCACAAATTTATTTGCCTGGCGGTGTTAATTCACCGGTGAGAGCTTTTAAAGGAATTGGTGGAACGCCAATTTTTATAGAAAAAGCAAAAGGTGCCTATATGTATGATGCAGATGGAAACGATTATGTAGATTTCATCAATTCATGGGGGCCAATGATTCTGGGGCATGCGCATCCCCGTGTTACACAGGCTATAATAGAGCAGGTCGAAAAAGGCACTTCATATGGAACCCCTACCGAATTGGAAACCGAAATTGCCAAATTGGTGGTTGAAAGCGTACCTGGAATAGATATGGTACGATTTGTAAACTCTGGAACAGAGGCATGTATGAGCGCGATACGATTGGCCAGAGGATTTACTGGAAGGGATAAAATTATCAAATTTGCAGGTTGCTATCATGGGCATTCAGATTCCTTTTTGATAGAAGCCGGAAGCGGTGTTGCTACTTTTGGCAAACCCAATTTTCCTGGTGTAACACAAGGCACGGCCAAAGATACATTGTTGGCGAATTATAATGATTTGGAAAATGTAAAAGCCATTTTTGAACAAAATTCTAGTGAAATTGCCGCATTGATTTTAGAACCTGTTGCTGGAAATATGGGTTGTATTCCGCCGCAGGAAGGGTTTTTGGAAGGATTGCGTGAATTGTGTACACAGCATGGTGCTTTGTTGATTTTTGATGAGGTGATGACCGGTTTTCGTTTGGCGATGGGCGGCGCGCAGGAATTATTTGGAATTCAGGCAGATTTGGTGACTTTTGGTAAAGTGATTGGCGGCGGATTGCCGGTAGGTGCCTTTGCCGGAAGAAAAGAAATCATGGAATATTTGGCACCGATAGGCCCTGTATATCAAGCAGGTACATTAAGTGGAAATCCATTGGCGATGCGCGCAGGATTGACAACCTTACAGATTTTGAAAGAAAATCCAGAGTATTTTGAAAAAGTAAATCAGAGCACTTTGGCATTGGGGGAAGAGATTAACAACATTTTGATAGAAAAAGGAATTGCGCATCAAATTAATTTGATTGGATCTATGTTGTCGGTGTTTTTCACGGAAACGGATGTTAATGATTTTGAGACGGCCAAAACAGCACATAATTCGAATTTTAATAAATTTTATCATCATTTATTGCAAAATGGCGTATATTTGCCACCCAGTTCTTTTGAAACCTGGTTTATAAGTACGGCCATAGGCTATGATGAGATAGAAAGGACGCTTTCTGCGATAGAAGGTTTTGAAGTTTAAATCTTGTCTATCGATTAGAATTGAAATAAAATGGGGGATTGGCGTCCCGAATGGTCGGGACTAGCGTACTTGCAAGACATGCAAGGAAATTGAAATAAAATGGGGGATTGGCGTCCCGAATAGTCGGGACTAGCGTACTTGCATGGCATGCAAGGAAATTGAAATAAAATGGGGGATTGGCGCAGCTGGCTAGCGCGCTTGCATGGCATGCAAGAGGTCACGGGTTCGAATCCCGTATTCTCCACCATTTATACTTTTAAACCTCTGTTGATTAGGGGTTTTTTTATTTTAGAGAATGCTCAGGTTGATTTTTGAATTTTATTTGCTTGTATTTTGAAATCTTTTCAAAACGAAATTGAGCTAATAAAGAAAATCAGACTTTTAATCGTTTACATTCGAATTCATACCACTCACTAAATATTTCTTATCGTTCAAACTTTTTCTGGATAATGAAAGAAAAGTCGATTTATCTTTGTCTTCAATTCAATTCAGAAAATTGATAATCAACCTAGATTTATAAAGAAAGCCGGCTTGATGTTTCGAGCCGGTTTTTTATTAATTTTCAAACTGATACATATTCAAAAAAAGTCAGTTTTATATCTGAATTTTTCCTTGGTAAAATTAGGTTTAAACACCTAAAAAAAGTTTTAAAAAAGAATTATTCAAATTAAATTTAACTTTCCACAGGAATATTTTTTGAATTTATTTTATTTTTATAATCATATATATAATTGTTAATCAATGAAATAAATTTCATGTTAAGGTGGTGTTAAGGTATAGTCTTATCATTTATTAAAGATTTATTTTCAAATTTGTTAGACGCAATTAAAACTATTTTTGAAAATGAAAAAAACTTTATTCTACTACGTTTTGGGAATGTGTTTATTAAGTTCATTTCCTATGCTTTTGGGTCAAAATTTCAATTTGAATCGAAATTTTTCCGAAAAACCAATGCAAAATTTGCAGGCCGTTTTATATGAAAATCCGTTTGCTTTTGGTGAATTTAACCCTTGGAATCCCGTTAACCTTGCCGCTTGTTCTTTTACCAATCCGGGGAATTTTCAGAATGGCTTCAGTTTCGCAGCTCATTTGAACCGCCGAATATTTGCTGATATAGACATACAAGGCGGAACTAGTTTGACTTTAAATCAAGTTAAAATAAAAGCCTTGACTTATTACGACTTTCAAGAAGTTGATTTTTCCGTTCATCTAGACAACGCCGGTGGGGTTGGAACTATGATCACCGAACAGAATGGGGTTGTTCCAACGAGTATCAGCTATCAAGGCGAGTATAATGATTACCATTTTTATGAAATTGTACTTGACATTAATCCGATTATTCTATCTGCACCTTCGAGTTCCAATGCTAAGTTTTGGATAGGTTTCAGCGGAAGAAATAATGTTGAAGCAAATTCTTATATCGAAGTTTCTAATGCCCAAGTTGTTGGACTTGGCGTATGGAGAAAGGATAATGATTTGTGGACTTATGATCCCACGTACGAGATGGCTTATGAATTCAATGGAAATTGTGAAGATCTTTTGTGTGAAGCGCCTAGCATTGAATTGAATACCATCGAATCCTGTTCTACCGGAAAATTTGATGTAGAAATATCACTTGTTGATTTGGGCAGCTCAAACTCAGTTACAATTAATGATAATTCTGGTAATCAACATGTTTTTAATGATTTAGGGTCGATAACCTTTGGTCCGTATGATTCTGGAGAACCTGCTCATTTCACGATTACAGGAGATGATTTAGAATGTAACTATGAATTGAATACAACTGTAAACTGCCCGATTTGGAACGACGAATGCTCGGGAGCAATTTTTGTTGAAGTAGAGTCTGGAGTTACCGCACCTACCCTCTGGAAAAATGCAAGCCTGCTCGACGCAACGGATTCTGGAATTACCACAAGTACCTGTTTTGTAGGCGGATATGCAGATGACGATGTGTGGTTTTCATTTGTAGCCACTCAACCCGATATGTTTATTTCTATGTGGGAGCAATATTTTGACAGCGTCGTTCAACTTTTTCAAGGAACCTGTGATTCTTTGGTGGCTGTTGCTTGCGCAGACAGTTATAATTATCCCCACACCACGATAGTTGCTCAAGGATTGAATGTGGGTGAAACCTATTATTTCAGGGTCTATTCCTATGGTTCGTATATACCAGATGTCCCCTACTTCAAAGTAGCGGTTTGGGATGCTGGCTGTACTACAGCAACTTACACAATAAATCCCGTTGCCGATTGTGAAAGCAATCAATATTCGGTAGAAATAGAAGTTACTGATTTAGGATCTTCGGAGACCTTAGGAATTTCTGATGGGATAATCACCCAAACGATTACAAATACCGGTGTTTTCACATTTGGTCCCTACGATTCCGGAACCCAGGTTGAATTTGATTTTACGGCTGAAAACGAAGCTTGTAATATGACAGATTCGATAACTTTTATTTGTCCGCCGATAAATGATGAATGTGATTCTGCTATTGCCGTAGCAATTGAATATAATGTAACCAGCCCAAGCCTTTGGACGCAAGCCACTGTGGGAGGTGCTACCTATTCTGGAATCCCTGCTCGGGCTTGTGATAACTGGACAGGAAACTCCAACGATGATGTTTGGTTTTCTTTTGTCGCGACCGGAACAGAAGTAAATTTAACTCTGTTGGAAGAAAATTTTGACGGAATAATTGAATTGTTTGAAAATGAATGTGATGCCTTGGTTTCCTTAGGTTGTTCAGATACTTATGATATCAATGGTCCACCGTTAAATCATTTGGAAGGGACAGGATTAACTATTGGAAATACGTATTATTTCCGGGTTTATTCCTATAGTTCAACTCCTGCTTCCAATCCGCTTTTCAATGTGGCTGTGTGGACACCTGACTCAATGAATGTTGTTGATTTACAAGAGAATAAGCTTGTAACACTATTTCCTAATCCCGTTATTTCCCAATTGAATATTAAGGGAATTGATGTGAGTGAAGTCAAAATTTTTGACGCACAGGGAAGGCAGGTTCTAAATCAGTCCAACAAAAATCAAATCGATATGAATAGCTTAGCACCGGGAATTTATTTCATACAAATCAAGGACAAAACCGGAAAAGTCTATAGTGAGAAACTACTGAAAAAATAATTTCTAAAATAGAAATCCTTCAAAAAGCCATCTCTCATTGAGGTGGCTTTTCAGGATTTGAATATTTTGAAAAAATAATCTGACAAGAAATTAAGCAATCCTAAAGTTCAAACTAAAATCTAATCTCATTAAATTTGAAAAAGAATTTCCCTTTTGATTTTACTATGAAAGCTTACGGGCTGTTATTGCTCATTTTTACTTTTGTCAATAGTTCTGTTTCGGGGCAGGATACTGTACAGCCGAGTCATGAGTTGAAATTAAAGGTTGAAACCCTTATAAATCAAAAAGATATAATAAATGCCAACGAATTGGTAAATACCTATTTAGGCACCCAACCTAAATTTGTTTTGGAAATACTCTCGCAGAATCTAGCTTATGCCCGTAGAAACAAACTGAAAAAAGAAGAGGCCAATACCTATCATTATTTGGGTAATTTATGGTTTACCGTGGGCAATGCATCCAAAGCTTATGAATCTTATTTGAAAAGCGAATCTATCAACAAATCACGAAATGACCTCGCGAGTCTTGCGCAATCCATGCAAATGAGGTCCAATTTGGTGGAAAATCTGGAAGAGCGAATCGGAATGCTGGAGAAATGCGCAGAAATCTTTGAAAAAGAGGCAGATTGGCTCAAATTGGCACAAACCCACATGAGTTTGGGAATAGCAGAAAGTTCTTTTTTAGACTGGAATAATCCCGAGAAACACACTGCAGATGAAATAAAAAAAATAAAGGAAAAAGCCTTTTTTCATTATAAAAAAGCCGAAAACCTCATCAAAAATTTGAACGAACCAGATAAAACCAATTTTTCTGTCGCTCTCGAATCCTATTATGCAGAATGGTTTCAGTATGAAAGAGATTTTGATAATGCCATAGAAAAATTCAAAATTGTGGCAGACTTGGCTTCAAATCATAGAATGATGAAAGGCAAGGTCAGCGCACTATTACAACTCTCTCATATTCATTTAGAACTCCAAAATTATAATGAAGCTTTGCAAAAGCTGGAAGAGGCTCAAGCAATTGCTTCAAAATCAGAGTTTAATGACTTGTTGGTCAAAATTTTCCGCTCTTACTCGGTGTTGTATGATTCCCTGCAAATGCCTTCACAATCACTAAAATATAATAAATTATATACGGAAAAAGCCTTGGAGGTTTTTCAAACTAATAGTCAGGATAAAATTCAAATCGTAAGCCTGGAACATAATCTGGCAGAAAATGAATTGAAAATTGAAAAATATGAAACCCAAACTCGACTCAATCGCACCATTATATTATTCAGTTTGATTTCAAGCTTGCTTATTATTGGAATTTCCTATTTAATTTTTAAAAATAATAAGCGAAAAATTGAAAGTTTAGAGAAAAATAAAATCATTACAGAAGTACAACTGAAAAATCAATTGCTAGAGGATGAATTATTAAAGGAGAAAATGAATTACGCTCAGAATCACCTGGTTACAATTGCCAATTTATCCAATAAAATTTTAAATTTTTTAGATGAATTGAAATTCCAAGTCAAAGACCTCTCACATAATTCGGTTTATATACAAGGGATAAATGATTTGAAAATCTCTTTTTCTAAAATTGTAAATGATAAAAATTTGCTCACGGAAATAAGTTTACTTTCCACAGAACTCAATCAAGAGTTTTTTATTTATTTGCGAAAAAATTATCCCGAAATCACCAAAAGTGATGAACAATTACTCTCTTTTATCATTCTGAAAATGACCTCCAAAGAGATTGGCGAAATGTTGAAAATCACTACCGAAAGCGTCTATATTAAAAGACATCGACTCAGAAAAAAATTGGATCTGCCGGCAGAGATTTCTTTTACCGAGTTTTATGAAAGCACACTTAATAAAATTGTAACTCATTAATTTCAAATTTGAGTATGGATTTTTGATAAAAAACTACTGCTTTCGATTTTTGCATCTTAAATATATTATAATTTTGAAAAATGAGATTGATCGAATAGTTCAAAAAGTTGCCAAAATTAGTTTAAACGACATCAGATGAGTGAAATAATAATTTGATTATGAGAGAATTTTGGTCTTATAGATGTGATTCCCATTTAGAACTTCACTCTTCTACTTTAGTCGATGAAAAAGAGAAAAAAATTCGGAGTTGTTTGTAATGTCATGAATTTCAACAGAATACAAATTTGTATTAAATTCCAAAGTTCAACTCGTTAATCTCAATTGATTAATTCTTGAACAGAAACAAGTTGTTTTTTCTTTGAGTTGAAATGTCAATTGATAATTTTTGAAATGAATAATATGTAAATTAGCCAAAATACCTGAAATGAAAAAAATTGTACTGCTTCTTGCTTTTTTATTGATTTTTACCTCCTGCGAAGTCACGGAAAAAGTGTACATAAACCCCGATAATAGCGCAAAATATTCCTTTGCGCTGAATGTTTCGCAAATCAGAATGATGGCTTTGAACCCAAACCATATGGATGAAAATTTTCCGACGGACACGATAATGACGATTCAAGAATTTGCCGAAACCGATATTTTGGGTTTAGAAAACCATCAAGCGAACAGCGAAGAAGATAAAATTCTTGAGGAGGTATTTGATGATTTCAAAGTTCATGTGAAAATAACTGAAAAAGAAGGTTTAATCTCGTTTTTTACAGAAAAGAAAAATATTTCGGAATTGAATAATACAATGTCTTTGTTTCAACAAAAATTATCTGCTTCCCGTAAGAAAAAAGAGCAGGAAGAGTCGAAGGATGAAGAGTTACTTTTTTCGGAATTGATGGGAAATTTGGAATTAAATTTTGACGGGAAAAATTTTTCGCGAAAAGGTAAAATGAATTTTAATTCAGTACGAAAAGAAGGCGGTTTCAACGAGGGAGATTTTAGAGATTTGGCTTCAATAATGAGTTATACGTTAGAATATCACTTTCCGAGACCAGTGAAAACCATTTCAGACACCAGCGTTTTAATGAGCTGGGACCGCAAAACGATTTATCTCAGAAAACCATTTTTGGAATTAATTAGTAATCCAAAAGCTTATGATTTTACCTTGGAATTAGAAGACTGATTTGCAAATTATTTATGATTTACTAGTGAGATTCTGATTTCTGCACTTTTTCTATTTTATTTAATTTATTGAAATTCAATTAATTAAATTATATCTCAGGGACAAAACAATTTTCAGTTAAAAAAAGCCAAAACTCACCGTTTATACACTAATTCATACAAATCATACAATTCTTTATACCGTTTATACAATTGTTGAATCAACCAGCGATAAGTGTGAATATATTTGTGTCATAATAAAAGATTTTAAAATTTTATTTCGACAACTCAAACTTATGATGCGAAACCGGTTTTATTTGAAGCCGGTTTTTTTATGTAAAAATTAGTTCAAATTATTCTAGTAAAGCCGTAATTTCGGCAGCAGCTCTTTTAGACGCACCAGCTCCACCCAAGATTTTCCGCAATTCGCTATAATCTGATAAAATATTTTCACGTTTGTTGCCTTGCAAAACAGCTTCAAGCTCTTGTTTCAATCGTGGATAAGTCAATTTATTCTGAATCAATTCGGTAACAACTTCTCGATTCATAATCAAATTCACCAAGGAAATATATTTGATATGACGTACCAATCGTCGGCCTATTTCGTATGATATTTTACTTCCTTTGTAGCAAACCACCTGTGGAACGTTCAATAAGGCTGTTTCCAAAGTAGCTGTTCCAGAAGTCACCAATGCAGCATGTGATAATTGAAGTAGGGTATAAGTCTGATTATCAACCCAATGAATTCCGTCTTTTAAATAAGGTTCATAAATTTCTTTTTGCTGTCCAGGTGCACCGGCAATTACAAATTGATAATCAGGAAAATCGTCAATCACCGTGAGTAAAATAGGTAGTAAAAACTGTATTTCTTGCTTGCGACTACCAGGCAACAATGCAATAATGGGTTTATGATTTAATTGCCATTGCTGCAAAAATTCCTCACGCTGTGGAGTTTCACGTTGGGCTATGGCGTCAATCAACGGATGCCCTACAAAAACGGTATCAAAATTCCATTGGTCTCGATAATAGCTTTTTTCAAAGGGCAAAATCACCAGCATTTTATCTACTACTAATTTGATGTTTTTTACCCTATTGCTTTTCCATGCCCAAACTTGGGGTGAAATATAATACACCACCTTGATTCCCAGAGATTTGACAAATGGTGCAATGCGTAAATTAAAACCAGGGTAATCAATCAAAATTACGACGTCTGGACGATAGGCTTCTATATCTTTTTTACAATTAGAAATATTCTTTAAAATAGTTCGCAAATTCAAGGCTACCTCCAAAAAGCCCATAAACGCCAGCTCACGGTAGTGTTTAACCATAAAACCTCCTTCTTTTTGCATCAAATCTCCTCCCCAAAAACGAAAATCTGCTTGAGCGTCATTTTTCTTGAGCTCTCTCATCAAATTGCTTCCATGTAAATCCCCAGAAGCTTCACCGGCTATGATATAATATTTCATGCTTCACAAAAATAATCTTTTTGATTACAATTCAAATAAATCTTATTTTTGAAAATGGAAAATAAATTAATTTTTAAACCCGCAAAGCTTGATGTATTAGCGATTGGTATCACTACTATCATTGTTATTATTTTTTTTGGATTCTTAATCAGTGCTTTTTTATTTGAAAACTACTTTTGGCCAGGAATGCTAGGTGCTTTTATTATTCTGGCTGTGCTCATTACCTCTTATATCTACAAACCAATTTCGTTTGAGCTCAACCATGATGATTTAACCATTTATCGTCCATTAGGTATTCGCTCAAAAAGATATGGAGTTCGAGAGCCCAAACGTACACTAGCCTCGGGTACACGCACATTTGGAATTGGCGGAGTTTTTGGCTATTTTGGCTGGTTCAATGGAAATGAAGAGTGGTTCGTTACAAATCTCAAAAAAGGGGTAAAAATGAAAAGCGGTAACAAAACACTCATCATCAGCCCAGAAGACCCAGATTCTTTTGTAGAACAATTATCAAAAGTTTCTTAAATCTTGATTTTAGAAGTAAAAAAACATGGAAGAAATTGTAAACCGTATCGCCAAAAGCCCATTGGTAAGTATAGATCTCGAAGAATTTTTCCCTACTGATGCATGTATAGAAATCGATATTACACAATGGCTCCATCAAGGCCTCATTCTACGTGAAAAAGATTTTAGAGAACAACTCAATGCACACGACTGGTCACAATACAAAGAGGCCAATATAGCACTCTACTGTTCTGCAGATGCCATTTTGCCAGGATGGGCATTTCTACTCATTACTGCTCATCTTCAGCCTTTTGCAAAAAAAATCGTCATTGGAAATATCTACCAACTATACCAGTCGCTGTATTTGGAGATTATTAATGAAATTAAACTAGATGCCTATCTAGGGAAAAAAGTAATGATCAAAGGTTGCAGTAAAAAACCCGTACCCGAAAACGCATTTATATATCTGGCACAAAGATTATTACCTGTGGTAGATTCGCTCATGTACGGCGAAGCCTGCAGTACCGTTCCTTTGTTCAAAAAGAAAAAATAAAAACCAAAATTGAAAAAATACGCATTATTTTTTTAGTGAATCAAACCAATATTTTCATTGCATTCACAGTTCCTAAATGCATGTTTTCGTGCATAAGATTGAACAAAAGCGCGTCTTCTATATTTTTCAATGTATATCCATAACTTGTAGAATAGTTAAAATCCTTATTCAGTTTTCCTGACAAATAATCCAAATGTAATTGCTGCCGAGTAGTCAACAAAAGGTTTTTTATAAGATAAATTTCGTCCAAAGTTGGATTTATAGCGTCGGGAACACTGCCTTTTTTGTATTTATCAATCCATTCTCGTTCAATCAACATCTCATTTTCGGTAAGATAATAAGTTAGTAATTGCTGAGTTACAACCACATGCACTATATTCCACCAAATATTATTTCTGAAGCCATATGGAATATCTGCCAGTTGCTCTGCTGTCAAATGGTCTAAAAAACCTGCCAGTTTTTGCCGTGTAATACTATGAATTTTAAATATTTCCTCGCTTTGCATTATATAATTTTTATATAACCGAAAATTTTGAATCGAATCAATAAAATTCTTTCAAAACTTAATTAATTTACACAAATTCAATCCGGCTTTTGTAATGTGTAATCTCGATAAACTTTGTAACCTAAAACAATGATACACAACAATTGCACTACCACAGAAACCCAAGTAGGTATTGTGCTGCCCATAATTTCAGTTTCGGGTTTGTAATCCGAAAAAATTCGGTATAAATTTACCAAAAGCAACACAATTAATACCAAATCAAACCATTTTCTCATTGAATAGAATTTAAAATATAAAGATAAAAAAAAGTCGGAAAAAATATATCTTTCCGACTTGTGTTTGTGTTAATTTGCAACTTATTTATCAATAGAACCTGTAACTCTTTGCATAAACTCGTTCAATGCCTCCCGCTGTGATTTCCCTTCTCGTATCATCGAATTCACTTCTAGTGCACCATAATAATTCGAAAGCAATTCACCAATCACATCCATTTCTTCATCCTTCACATTATCACTTTCCGCCAAATTTTCCAGAGTCTCTATGGTTTCGAGAACATAATCACGGTCATTGGCTTCGATAAAGGCGTTGATATGCTTAATTAATGGAAGCCTCATGGATAAAAGTTTTTAAAACCTCAGTCTTATTGGTCTGCTCTTGGCCTTGTAATTTTCCATCCTCAAAGTAGGCAAAGGTGGGCAAATTACTCACATCTGCCAGTTTGCGAGATTCGGGCAGCTTTTCCGCATCCACATAGACAAACTGCGCATGCGCATTTTCACTTGCAAATTTCTTAAATTTAGGTAACATAATTTTACAATTCCCACACCAAGTCGCACCATATTGTACAAATACCGACTTATTACCATCAATTATTTCCTGCAAATTATCTTCTTCTAATACAAAATACATCTTTCTTGAATTTAATTTAAATTTTTACTAGCATACAAAACCGCGACAAGCCAATTTCAAAACAATTTCTGCCGCAATTCCAGCTTTCAAAAAAAGAATATTACAAATTAGTGCGTAGCCAAATATTGCGAAACACCCTCTCTATCAGCCGTCATCGCCTCCTGGCCTTCCTCCCAATTGGCAGGGCACACCTCGCCTTTCTCTTGCACATGCGTGAAGGCATCAATCATTCGCAAAAATTCTTTCACATTTCGCCCCAATGGCATATCGTTCACACTCTCATGGAATACACGACCCTGCTCATCAATCAAATAAGTAGCACGATAAGTCACATTATCCCCTTCAACCAAATACGAATCCGTTTCCTCATCATATTTCCCTTCAGTAATATCCAAAATCCCCAAAATCGTGGCCAGATTACGATTGCTATCTGCCAACAAAGGATAGGTAACACCTTCTATACCACCATTATCCTTGGTCGTGTTCAACCAGGCAAAATGCACTTCTGCCGTATCACAAGACGCGCCCACAACCATGGTATTTCTCTTTTCAAACTCGGGCAATGCCTCTTGAAAAGCATGCAACTCAGTAGGACAAACAAACGTAAAATCCTTTGGATACCAAAAAAGTAACACCTTTTTGTTGTTTTCTACCGCCTGCTCGAATATATTCAACTTGTATGTATCGCCCATCTCATCCATGGCATTTACAGCAATATTCGGAAATTTTCTACCAACATTTGACATAATATTTACGTTTTTTAATTCGTGTGCAAAGGTACGATTTCTTCACCGCATTCAAAAGCCAAACAACACTCTTTATTTAGGCATCCATAAATATTATCTATGATAATTTTAACCATAAAAAATTCAAAAATAAATAAGTTTTGGGCGACAAACGGGCTATCACTTCTATTCCGCAGGGGCAGGCTTACAAATAATCGGGCTACAGGGATTTCCGCTACGCTACAATCCTGTAGCCCGTTATTTGTTAGCGCCTGCCCCTTTACGGGATATCCGTTCTATCCCTGCCGCATCAAGCCTCCCTACAAAAAAACGCAATCCCTGATTAACCAAAATTTCAAGGCTTCCAAAGATGCTTTTCAAAATCCTGAACCTGATTGTCAATCACTACAATGCCTTCATTTTCAAGTAATTGCTGCATCAATTCTGGATGAGCAAAATGCGCTTTACCCGTGAGCAAGCCATGACGGTTTACAACCCTATGCGCCGGAATATCCGCCATAGAATGACTTGCATTCATAGCCCATCCCACCATTCGAGCAGCACCAGGCGCACCAATTTTATGGGCAATCAATCCGTATGTACATACCTTTCCTTCAGGAATTTGCCTTACAACACAATAAACTTGCTCATAGAATGAATTTGAATCCTCTGATTTCATAAAGATTATGTATTTTTAACCTGAAACCATCAAATATAATAATTTTGTCCAGAGAATTCGATATACAATCCATTCGGTCTAGACCCAGATTCAAACTCAAAACAAGGTTGTCACGAGAAGAATTCACACATCGACTCAGCCGCCAGTTTGAAGTGCAGAAAAGAGTTCTAGGTGGGTATGTAGGAAAAGAAATTTCAATCATTCGACTACGAAAAGACAAAAAGAAATACTGGGCCCCACAACTGCAAATCCGATCAGAAAAAGATGAAGAAAATCCCGAAATTACAATAGTTCGTGGTTTACTTGGACCCAGACCCACCGTTTGGACTTTTTTTATGTTTCTTTATATTTTCGGTGGTACAACTTTTATTTTTTTCGGAATGATTTGGATTGTTCAGGCCAATCTCAATATCACTTCTGGATTGGTGATTTGGGCTTGGGTAGGACTGGCAATTTTAATTTTCACCTGGCTCGCTTCACTTATAGGACAAAGAATTGCTAAACAGCATATTAGCATTTTACGTGAATTTATGGAAAAAGTCGTAAACGACGAACTCGAAGAAAATTTTGAATAAGATTTGAAAAATTTTCCAAATGAAATACCAGCCTTTTGCTTATTGGATTTTTGCGCTCATTGCAGGTATTTTGTTACAAAAGAATTTGTCGTTCACAAGCGAAATTCTCAATTACGCTTTCATTTTAGCCGTTTTTCTGGTAATTTTTCTTAGTTTTTACAAAGCATTACGTCTTTTTTTCATCTTTGCCGCAATTATTTTTTTCTTTGTTTCAGGCGCTTTACGCTTCGAGCAGCATCATCGCCCCATCAGTGAATTACCAGAAAATTCAATCCAAAAAGAAATTATTCAATTACGTATTACAGAAAGACTCAAATCTACAGTTCGCTACCAAAAATATATCGCCCAACCCAAAACGACTCAAAATCAATTAAATAACAATCAAAAACTACTTTTGTATGTAAAACTTTCACAACCAGAATTGCATGTGAATGATGTTTTTTGGACTCAAGGCTATATCAATCGCATTACTGCTCCGGGAAATCCACATCAGTTTGATTATCAAAATTATATGATGAACAGGAATGTGGGTTTGCAAATTTTTACAGACACGATTGTTCAGTTAAAATGTCCCACAGGTATCAATTGGAATCATTCGCTTTCCAAATTCAAACTAAAAATGAAAGAAGAATTACTAAAACAGGGTTTTTCTCAAGAAAGTCGTATTTTTATTTCTTCTTTGGCTATTGGTGATCGTAGCGATTTGAACGCAGATTATCAAGAAAAATTGTCAAGTGCAGGTGTTATGCACCTATTTGCCATTTCTGGTTTGCATGTAGGTATTGTATTTGGCTTTTTGATGCTGTTGTTGTATCCTGTTTTATTTATAAAAAAAGGAAAATACATTCGAATTTTAATTGCATTGATTGTGATTTGGATATATGCATGGTTTGTAGGATTTACCCCATCTGTTACGCGAGCCGCTTTTATGATAAGTGTCTATTACTCAACGCTCTTGATGCAAAGACCGGCAAATCTTATGCACACATTGGCAGTTTCTGCATTTATTTTGTTGTTAATAAACCCTAAACAATTATTTGATGTAGGATTTCAATTGAGTTATTCTGCAGTTTTCTTTATTGGTTGGCTATTTCGTGATTTGAGAAGTTTTTTTCCCTTTCATCGAAAACCCTGGCGTAACTATCCCTATGATTTACTGTGTGTTACAACGATTGCTCAGATGGGCGTTATGCCGGTTAGCGTTTATTATTTCAATACTTTTTCAGGCTTATTTTTACTGGGAAATATGATTTTATTGCCTTTTGCAGGATTGTTGGTAATAATTTCTATGATGAGTGTGGCTTTATTAGCAGGTAATCTGATGCCTGTATGGTTAGTTTCCACCTTGAATAAAGCATTTGACTGGGTATTTTATTATATTGATTTAATTACTTCTTTCAAATCTTTTATTTTTAAAGGAATTACCTGGAATTGGGTTCAAGTGGCCATTTTATTAATTATTTTAATAGGAAGTAGAAACGTACTTCGAAAATTCCGAGTTTATAAATTGATTCCGCTTTTTGGATTATTCCTACTTTTCCAAATGACCAAATTAATGGATAGTTTTAAATTTAATAATAAAAGAGAGTTGATTGTTTTTCAGGATTATAAGGGGAGTATTTTGGGTTTCAGGGATGGATTGCACCTTGATATTTTTATGCAAGTAGAAGATTCTGCCAAGAGCCTGGATTTCAATGTTATTCCCTATACATTTCATGAAAAACTGAAATCCTTGAAAGTTTTTGATTTGAATGATTCTCACTCAACGCATTTTTACACAAAAGATCATAATACATTCAAGTTCAATAATCAATTATATACGATTATTAGCGGGAATCCAGATTCTATTCCTAATTCAGATTATATCATTTTACACAAAATCTCGCATCAATTCAAAGTCCCCAGACATATTCCAAACATCATTGCTGATGGTAGTAATTATCCATACATCATCCAATCTATTCAAGAAGATGCTGTGAATTTACACTATACAGCAACAGACGGTGCTTTTTTACAGGTTGTTGAGTAAATCATTGGGCGGCATGAATCCTTTCATAATACGTGTAATCTGCCCATTGCTGTTGAGAACAACATAGGAAGGATAGCTGAGCGAGCCTTGCAAAAGTACAGCTGCCAATTGATGAACACCGCGATTCCCGGAAGGAATAAACTCAAAAATCTCGTTTTTGAATCGGATGTTTTCTTTTTGCTCTGCGTCTAATTTAACCGGAATAAAATATTCGTTTAAAAATGAAACCACCTCTTCATCCTTGAATGTAGAGGTATCCATTTTTTTACACCAACCACACCAATCTGTATAAACATCGATAAACAAAGGTTTTTCTGGGTTCTTGCTTTGAATTTTCTCTGCCTCTTCAATATTTACCCATTGGATACCTTCTTGTGCATGCAAGCTGATGCCACATAATAACAAGAATCCAAAAATGAATCGGTACATAAGTTGTGATTTTTTGCAAAACTACTACTTCAATTAATCTCAAATGTTAAATTAACGTTACCAAAAAAGACTATAATCAATACAATTTATACCTGAATTGAGCATCTTCAAAATTACCAAATGAAGCATTACATTTATTTAACGCCGTGCATCAATCTTTTCAATTTACCTCCTAATAATAAGGCAATAACGCCAATAATAAATGGAATCACAGTGAAAATTAGAAAAAACGTCGAAATATTGTAATTTTCGGTAATTGTATCTATTTGCTGACCAAGAACACCCGAGGTCTTATTACCAATGGCCAATGCCAAATACCAAACTCCAAACATAAACGCGGTCATTCTTGCGGGTACAAGTTTGCTCACATACGACAAACCTACTGGCTGAACGCATAATTCACCCATAGTATGAAAGAAATAGGCAGCAACAAGCCAGACCAGACTCACAGATGCGGTTTTGGCACCTTGCGGTATGTCCTTGGCACCAAAGGCCAGAAAGGCAAAACCAATCCCTAGGAAAAATAAACCAATAGCATATTTTCCTGCCAAAGAAGGATTGAATTTACTTTCCCACCATTTAGAAAATAATGGAGCTAACGCAATAATAAACAAAGAGTTGAGGATCAAAAACCAAGTCGCGGGAATCTCGAGTTCATTGTCTTTTTTGGCAACAACACTGGCTTGAATACTCTCTTTGATTTGGGAAGAGGAAGAAGAATCAATCATTTTGAAATTGTTTCCTCTTTTATCCAAATCAATCATATGTAAAACATCGCCGTTTTTGAAGTCTTCTAGCGCACGTATCACGGCTTTTCCTTCAACAATTTCTGCACCTTCTGGGGGTGTAGTAGATGCATTAATGGCATGTGTAGAACTTTGCATCTCGCCCTGTGCATCAGGCGTTGAGATGGTATATGCCGGGTAAGTAACCTCGTAAGAATAGGTGTTAAAATTGGCGTAGATTTTCCAAAAAATCAAAGCCCAAATAATGATAAAACTAAATCCTAAAACCAAATTGGAAGCCAGATAATTTTGATAGGTTTTTCTGAATAATAAATATAAAACATAGGTAATAATCGCCACAGGAACCACGGTAATAATCACATCTACAATCCCAAAAATCACTGCATAATTACCTGATAGAATACGACTTGTGTAATCCTTGGCAAAAATACTCATCGATCCTCCCGCTTGCTCAAAGGATGCCCAGAAAAATATAATCAAAGATGCAATCATCATTACAGCAAACATGCGGTCACGCGTAACTTTACTGAATCGGAGCACCCGAGAAATCAATAGAAAAATAAATAAAATTAAAGAAATTGAAATCGTAGCACTAGAAAAATCAGTTTCGCCGAATTTCAATAGATTGATATTGGCAATTTTGGAAAGTGGATCATTAATCACCCATGTCAATCCACCCAGTCCTACCAAAACCATAATAATAATATCCAGCGTCGTAAAAGGATTGGGTTTTTCTTCATCTGAATTATAAATTTTAGAATCGCTTTCTTCTTTCATTGACGTCTGTACAATGCCCTCTGCCTTGGCTTTGGGAGCTAAACCTACATCTCCAAATATATGATGAGCCAACCAGAATTGCAGCAATCCCAATAACATGAAAATCCCGGCAAGCCCGAAACCCCAACTCCAACCAACAATTTCTCCTAAATAACCGCAAAGCATGATGCCTAAAAAGGCTCCTGCATTCACGCCCATATAAAAAATAGTGTAAGCTCCGTCTTTTTTCTCTGGATGATCTTTGTACAAAATTGAAATAAAAGAGGTCATATTGGGTTTGAAAAAACCTGTGCCAATGACCAATAAAAATAAGCCGAGATACAAGAAAAATTTATGTGTCTCTATGGCCATACTCGCGTGCCCCAGTGTCATGATGAGCGCACCGATAATTATAGCCTTACGATAACCTAGATATCGGTCTGCTAATTGTCCACCGATAATAGGCGTGAGATAGAGCAATGCCAAATAGGTCCCATAAAGGGCAAGTGCATTTTCTCTAGGCCAGTCCCAACCACCTATCCCCAGCGCACTTACCAGAAACAATACGAGTAGGGCACGCATTCCATAAAAGGAAAATCGCTCCCACATTTCTGTGAAAAATAATACAAAAAGCCCAGCAGGATGTCCTAAAACTTGATTCTCTTTACTGAAAAAATCATTATTGCTCATGTGTTTAATTTTAGAAGTTCTAAAGATAAAATTAAAACTAAATTTCACCTATTAATTCTCAAAAATTCCCACCAATCCACTTTGAAAGTAAATTTATATTTCAACCCAAATTCATTGAAATTTTTTAAATATAATTCGATTTTAAGCGAATTGCAGTTATTTTATTAAATACCAATTTCAAAATATTTAACAAATTTTGATAAAGGAATTTAGAAATAATTATAGGAAACTCAGTTTATTTTGCCTGATTTAGTTTTTTTTCTCTTGGTCGAATGATGAAACGGTCATACAAACTCAATGTAATAATCGAAAAAATTCCAATCCCAAAAATCACCATCCAAATTTTATTGGGCTGATAGGTTTCCCACAGCATATCTACCATTTCCCAGTGCGTCATACCCAATTTCTGTTCAGCCAAAGCAAAATAATCATTTTTGGAAAAGGGTAAATTTATTCCCGAAATATCTAAATTATTCTCGTTGGCATATTGTCTGAAGTTTTCTCCAATTTTTTGATAATCTGGGTTATCTACATTTAATTGTAATAGATTTTCAAATTCAGAAATACTCATATGCGTAGCAGCAGCTCCTTCTTCCATGAATTTTTCCTTTGACACAACTTTTGGCATATCAATACCACGCTGATTCATTTCTTTTTGCAACAACGACAATTTATCCGACCACGCCTGGTATAAATCCCCCGAAATAAATTTGGTTACAAAATAACTGGCAGCTACAGGTAAAAAGTAGGTCCCTTGGTATAAGCCTTCTTTTCCTTTGGGTGTAATCAAGGCAATAAATGACGAAACAGTAGGACTTGACATCATTTCACCAACCGCAAAAATCATGGTTCCTATAATGGTAAACCATACGTTTCCGCTGTAAAATGTAAGACCAATACCAATTGAGGCAATGATAGCCCCGCGAATCACAGCACTGATATGACGCATTTTAGTAACAAAAAACGAAACCGTAACCTGAAGAAATACAATCATTAATGCATCTATATTGGTGAACCACTCTGGCTTTACCTGACCGTCTTGTGTAAGCGTTTTGCCTAGAAATGGTAAATTTTCATTGATCCAATTGCTCAGTACATTGGAGTTTACCCAATCCTCGATAAAGTTGGGTAAAGTATTGAATAATTGATTGAACATGGTCCAAAACCCAACCATCAAAAGTAATAATATTCCTAGTCGAATGTCCTTCAATGCTTCTATAATATTCATTACAGATTCCTTAATCGCCTTTCCGATAGAATCTTTGGGCTTGGCCAATTTGGGCTCACGATAAAATAAAAGTAAAATCAAAAGATTGATTCCTATTACTACAGCCGCCTGAATAAAAATTAGCTTCCAACCAAACTCTGTACGAAGATAAGACGACATAGAAGGGCCAATAAATCCACCAACATTTACCATCATATAAAAAATCCCAAAACCTAGTGTACCCGTGGTCTCATCTGTATTTCTGGCAACAATGGCAGAGGCTACCGGTTTGAAAAAGGCGGCACCTACTGCAACGAATAAAAACACGAAATATACACTCCAATAAGTGGTAACAGTTCCTAATAAATAATAACCAACAATCAACATGATATAGGCTATCGTAAGAGATAATTTATAGCCGATTCTATCTGCAATTACACCAAAAAACAATGGCAAAAAATACAAAATTCCCACAATCGTGGACATGATGCTTCCTTTTTGAATATGATCAAAACCCAGCCCACCAGTATCTGTAGAACCGACAAGATACAATCCAAATAGCGTGTAAATTCCGTACCAAGCCCAACGTTCAAAAAGTTCCATGGCGCTTGCAACCCAGAAGTTTTTGTTCATGGATAGAATCGTTTCAAAAAAGGATTTTTTATTTTCTGTCATATACTTTTATTTTCAGATAATGAATTGATTATTAATAGTTTATAAAAGAGGTTGTCTTCATAATAGAAAGCAACCTCTTCATTTTTAATTGAAATGATGGATGGATTAATGAATTCCTTTCATTGCCTTGTTCAAAAAGGGTGAAAGAACAAGTAATCCCACGCCAGACGCGATCATGAGCATCGTAATGAATGGATATAATTCCCAATCATATTTTACCAAAATTTGTTCTAAAGTTGCCGCCAAATAGTTACCCAAAGCAAAACTGGCCATCCAAACTCCCATCATAATCGATACAATTTTGTGTGGAGCAAGTTTAGTTACCATCGACAATCCAATGGGGGAAAGCATGAGCTCACCAATAGTCAACAAAACATAGACAACCACCAACCACATAGGGCTCACCAAATTACCGCCAGCCGCATTATTGGCTGCAAGCGTCATTATATAAAACGCTAGCGCACCTATAAACATGGCCAACGCAAATTTAATAGGAGTACGTGGATTTAATTTTTTTGAAGCTAATTTAATCCAAAGTAAAGAAAATAACGGAGCCAAAGTCACTATAGCAATTGGATTCACATTTTGGAACCAAGTAGTAGGAATCAGAAATCCACCCAACATTCTGTCGGTATTTTCTTCTGCAAATAGATTAAATGTTCCTCCAGCCTGCTCAAATCCAGCCCAAAAAACAATATTGAAAAAGGCTAAAATTAAAATCACAAAAACTCTAGACCATTCTGTGGATCCACTTGTGCCTTTAAAAATAGATAAACCTAAAAATAAAGCTCCAGATATGGCAAAAACCCAAATAACAATCGTGTGAATCAAATCTGATGTGGCAGACCAAAATGCCATAATACCAAATACAATGGCAACATTACCAGCTGTATATAATAGAATATCCATCCAGTCTTTGGCAATCAAATCGGTTTGGCCCGTTTTGGCTGCACGCGGCGGTAGTCCCAATCCTTCCAAGGTATTTCGCTTGAAATGAAACCACAATACGCCAATTAACATACCTACACCTGCGGCAATAAATCCCCACGGCCAGCCTACTTTTTCACCCAATGTACCTGCAATAAAAGGCGAAAGAAAAGCACCGATATTAATTCCCATATAAAAAATTGTGAAACCACCGTCCTTTCTTGGATCATCATTATCATATAAATCACCTACAATGGTCGAAATATTGGGTTTGAAAAATCCATTCCCCAAAATCAAAACGCCTAGGCCTAAATAGAAAAAGTATTTCCTTTCGTCAAGCCCTGCTATCAAAGCATCTGTAGAACTGGCTGCTAGCATAAACTGGCCAATTGCCATGGTAATACCACCAATGAGAATCGATTTGCGTTGTCCCAAAATTTTGTCAGAAAACCAGCCGCCCAAAATAGGGGTAAGGTACACCAAGGCAGTAAAAATTCCGTAAACTTTGAGTGATTCGGCTCGGTCTAATCCAAATCCGCCTGTTACCAATTGAGCTGTAAGGAAAAGAGTGAGAAGTGCACGCATTCCATAATAGGAAAACCTTTCCCACATTTCTGTAAAAAACAAACTGTAAAGACCCTTGGGATGCCCAGTAGATGGCTCTTTACCAGCGTTTATGGTAGTTGATGTATTGTCCTTCATGTTATTTTGTTTTAATAAATAGGTGTCTAATTTACATTATTTTTTTTATCAGAGATGATTTAGATTTTAATTTTGATAAAATCAACGTATTCCGTGCATCATTTTCTTCAACAAAGGTGATAGAAGAAGCAAAATTATACCCGCTGCCACAGGTAATACGGCAAAAATGCCAAAGAAATGCGACATCGAATATTCTGTTGAAATCTTATCTATCAAGCCTCCCAAACGAGAGCCTACAATATTGGCAATGGCAGATGAAGCAAACCAAAGCCCGAAAATTAATCCTAGGAATTTTTTTGGAGAAAGTTTACTTACATACGACAAGCCTACGGGTGAAAGACACAATTCGCCTGTGGTATGAAAGAAGTAGGCTAGAATTAACCAAATCATGCTCACAGAAGCGGTTGCGGCTCCCTGTGGTATATCCTTGCTGCCATAAGCTAAAATTACAAATCCAAATCCAAGTAAAAACAAGGCCATGGCAAATTTTATTGGACCAGATGGATTCCATACCTTTTCCCAGAATTTACTGAAAAATGTAGCCAGCGTGATGATAAAAAATGAATTCAAAATCTGAAACCAAGATGCTGCTACTTCCGTTTCCAAAGCCGTAAATTCACGCTGAATTTTCCAAATACCAATCGCCCAAATAATCAAAAAACTCATCATGGTAAAGATTATCGTTGCAGGATAAATTTTGAATAATTGTCGCGCAAGTCCCCATAAAACCGTAGTTACTATAATCAATGGAAATAAGGTGAGAATGGCATCTACCCATTTAAATGTTGTGGCTGCATTACCATCCAGAACCCGCTGTGTATAATCTTTTGCAAAAATATTCATAGACCCGCCTGCTTGTTCAAATGCCAACCAGAAAAATATACTGAAGAAAATCAATACACAAATCACAATGATTCTGTCTCGAATTACCGCCGGACTGCTATTCGTTATTTCATCCTTATTTTCTTGTTTTTGGATAATCCTACCCTCAGAATCCAATTCTTCACCTTGTACCGTGAGCATTGTGGGGTCTATTCCAATTAATCCAAAATAATTTCTGGCAAAATAAAATTGTAGCATTCCAAAAAACATAAAAACGCCCGCCAAACCAAATCCATAATGCCAACCGATTTTTTCGCCAATATAGCCGCAAAGAAGCATGCCTAAAAAGGCTCCAGCATTAATGCCCATATAGAAAATCGTGTATCCTGCATCTTTTTTTGATGAATTATCTGGATATAATTGCCCTACCATAGTAGAAATATTAGGCTTGAACATTCCATTACCCAAAATCAATAAGCCTAATCCAATAAAAAAGAAAGTGTTGTCCATGACTTCTAGCGCCATAGAGGCATGTCCAAGGGTCATCAAAACAGCACCGATAATGATAGCCTTGCGATATCCTGTGAGTTTATCTGCTATGATGCCTCCCAAAATTGGCGTGAGATATACAAAACCCGTGTACCAACCATATAAATTCATAGCCTCTTCGCGGGTCCATTCCCATCCACCTTCTGCAATAGTGCTTACCAAAAATAATGTGAGTAATGCACGCATTCCATAATAACTGAACCTTTCCCACATTTCTGTAAAAAACAGCACCAGCAAACCAGCAGGATGTCCAATTACCATTTTATCATCAACACCCCTTTGGCGCAAATGCGCTATCAGTTCATTATCTTTTTTCATACACTACTTTCAATTGTTATTTTTAATTATAAATTCTCTAAGATAAAATTCGTCATCTTCGTAAATAAATGACGACGAGTTTGTCCGCCAAAAATCCCGTGATTCTTGTCGGGATATACCATGTATTCAAAATCTACATTGTTCTGAACCAAGGCTTCGGCAAACAACATCGCATTCTGCACATGCACGTTGTCATCTGCTGTACCATGAATCATCAAGAATTTCCCCTTCATGAGATGTGCAAAATTTATAGGAGAATTTTGGTCGTATCCCGCAGGATTTTCTTGCGGTGTTTGTAAAAAACGCTCGGTATAAACCGTGTCATAAAAACGCCAATTGGTCACCGGCGCTACCGCAATTCCTAATTTGAAGGTATCTGCACCCTTGGTTAATGCTAATGATGACATATAGCCGCCATAGCTCCAGCCCATGATGCCGATTCTGGACGCGTCGATATAGGGCAAAGAACCGAAATATTGTGCAGCGGCAATTTGATCTAATGTTTCATAATGTCCCAAATTTTTATATGTAACTTTCTTAAATTCAGTTCCTTTACCACCGGTTCCGCGATTATCTACTACCGCAATTACGTATCCTTGATCTGCCAAAACCTGAAACCACCAATAATAGAAACCGCCGCTGTTGTTCAACACTTCCTGCGATCCAGGACCACCGTACAAATACATGAAAAGCGGGTATTTTTTATCTGGGTCAAAATTTTTGGGTTTAATCATATACGAATTCAGATCTACGCCGTTCACAGCAATTTCACTGAATTCTTTGGGTGATGGTTTTCTGGATTCAAAAAAAGCCTTGACACGGGCATTATCCTCAAGCACAGAAAGTTGTTTTCCAGTTTTGCCGTCATGTAGCGTGGTTCGTATCTCCGAATTCGCCTTTTCAAAATCCAGTATAAAATAAGCAAAACTATCGCTGAAACGAGCATGATTCATCCCTGGTTTCACCGCCAAATCTTGTTTTTTCTTTCCATTGATATGCACCGAATACACGCCACGATTCATACTTCCCGGCTCGGTAGATTGATAATATATTTGATTATTTTTGGGATTAAAACCATAAAATTTAGTCACCTCCCAATTACCTTTGGTTACTTGATTTTTTAATTTACCGTCGGCTGTATAATGATAGATATGGCGGAATGCGTCGCGCTCAGAACTCCATAAAAACGAATTATCTTCCAAAAAATCCAATGTCAAATTATCCGTTTCTATCCAGGCTTTATCGGTTTCGGTAAACAATTTTTTCTTTTTCAGCGATTGCGTATTTACCGAATAAATATCCAGTTTGTTCTGATGACGATTCGACACAATTAGCGCCAATTCATCCGCTTTTTTCGTAAATGTAATTTTAGGAATATAAAAATCTGAATATTCGCTCAAATCCACCTTTTGGGTCGTTTTTGAAGCCAAATCATACATTTTAAGCTCTACCAATGAGTTTTTTTCGCCCGCTTTTGGGTATTTGAATTCCAACTCATACGGGTATAAATCTTTTCCATAAATATCAATCGCCATTTTCGGAACGTCAGATTCATCAAATCGAATAAAAGCGATTGTTTTACTGTCTGCACTCCAATCAAACGCACGCACAAAGCCAAATTCCTCTTCATATACCCAATCGGTAACACCGTTGATAATTTTGCCCGTCATACCGTCGGTCGTGATTTGAGTTACATTCCCACTGCTGATTTCTTGCACAAAAAGGTTATTTTCAAATACAAATGCCACCTTTTTTCCGTCGGGCGAAAGCGTTGGTTCCTGAATTTTTTTACCCTCAAAAATTACCGACTCACTTCCGGTTTTCATGTTGTACAAATGATAAACTGCCAATTTAGATCGACGGTAAATGGATTCTCTTTCCGTTTCCAACACGAGCCAGGATTCATCTGAATTAAAAAAATAATCGCTGTATTCCCCTGTTTTTATCGTGCTGGTTTTTGTAAAGGTTTTATAACTGAATTTATCGATACCGCTGTCGGTCAACAAAGTGTAATGCTCGCCGTCCTGCATAGAAACGACGCCTTCTACACGCTGCGGAAAATATTCAAATCGGAATAAATCATTGAGTGTAAATTGCTGTGCAACAATAAGTTGAGCAGAGGCGAAAAGAAAAAGTAATTTAAATATGTTTTTCATAAATTATTTACAAATTTTCAAAGATAATAAAAATGACAAAAGATGAAACATGGCTGTTAATCCAAATACAATCTATTCAAGTCATTAAATTAGAATAAATCTATTCTTCGGTTTTCAAAATATTTTTAACCAAAACAATTAACCAGTATATGGCAAACATGGCAAGGCCGCCAAAGAAATAATAAAAAGCTTCTGGAAAACTGAAAATTGCAGCCACCAGGCCACCCAGGGTAAATAGGAGTGCAAGAATGATGTAGGCCGTAATTAAATTATGAATTCCCTCTCCTTTTTTGAATTTGAACCATTGAAAAGCCGAGAAAAAAATGTATATCAAAACAGAAAGAAAGGCAAATGAGGTTAAATACATCCCCAAACTTTTGAATCCAGTTAAACTACCTGCTGCCATGATAAAAACGCCTGTAAACAGCATAATCACAGATGAAATAATCCAAATCAGTTGAAATTTTTGAATAGCCTTATGCATCGATATGTCCTAATTTTTTGATTTTGGCATGTTCCAGAATTTTGATTTTCCGGCCGTCCACTTCAATTAATTTGTCATTTTTGAATTCAGAAATTAATCGGATAGCAGATTCTGTGGCTGTTCCAATGAGATTTGCCATTTCTTCGCGAGTCAAAGAAATTCGTAAATAACCGTCTTTGTCGTTGCCAATACTGTTTTCTAGAAGAATTAATACTTCTGCCAATCTTTCACGAACGGTTTTTTGGGCTAAAATAGTAATGGTATCTGCAGCATTACCTAATTGTTTTGAAATCAATTTGAGCATTTCAAAACTCATTTTTGAATTTTCTTCAAGCATGCGTACAAAAAACCTTTCTGGAATAAATTCCACTTCCATTTCTTCCATGGCTGTGGCTGTCATGCCAAAAGTTCCGCCAGACAAAATAGACCTGTAACCTAGTAAATCTCCCTTTTTGCTAAACCGAATAATTTGTTCTTTTCCCATGAAACCTACTTTGTACAACTTGGCAGTTCCTGATTTAATAAGGTAAACACCATTGGCAGCATGTCCTTCTTCTATGATATTTTCTCCTTTTTTGATCTGGATTACTTTTTTTTCGGTTTCTAACGCATGTAACTCGTCTGAATTAAAAATTTTTAAATCCTCTGCGTTGTTAAAATAATTAAACAAAACTGTGAAGTCATCAAATGTTTCTGCCATATATCATGATATTTATCAGGCAAATGTACAAATATCTCAGTAATTTTGCATTATGACTCAAAGTTGTTACCATTGTGGGCAATTATGTGAAGAGGCTGTCATTGAATTGGACCAAAAATATTTTTGTTGCAATGGGTGTAAAACGGTGTATGAGATATTGAATCAGAGCCAATTAACCGATTTTTATGAATTGAACAAAGCACCCGGAATTCAACCTGATGCCAAAGCTCAAGCACAGTTTCAATTTCTGGATACGCCCGAAATTAAAGAAAAAATCGTTGATTTTGATGATGACGGTACTGTTGTAGTTACTTTTCATGTGCCTGTAATTCATTGCAGTTCATGCGTTTGGGTGTTGGAGAGTTTGCACGAAATACACCCAGCGATTACGCATGCCTCCGTGCAGTTTACGCAACGAAAAGTTCAGATAACTTATAAATCAGATCAGCTGAAACTGAGCGAATTAGCCCAGTTTATGGCAAAATTAGGTTATAAACCTGTTATTAGTCTACAATCTGCAGAAAAAACCGAAAAAAAAGCAGACCGAAAGCTATTGTTACAATTGGCGGTGGCGGGATTTGCCTTTGGTAATATTATGCTTTTTTCATTGCCAGAATATATTGATGGTGACGAATCTTGGTTGGTACAAAACAATGTTTATTTCCGTTGGTTTATGTTTAGCTTGTCATTACCCGTAATGCTTTTTTCTTCGCAACCCTACATGATTTCTGCTTATAGGGCCATACGAAGTCGTAGAGTAAATATCGATATACCGATTGCTATCGGAATCCTAGTGTTGTTTTTGCGCAGCACCTACGAAATTGCTGCAGATTTGAGTCCGGGATATTTTGACAGTCTTGCAGGGCTGGTATTTTTTATGTTGGTAGGGCGATGGTTTCAACGCAGAACTTATCAAAGTTTGGCGTTTGATAGGGATTATAAATCATTTTATCCCATTGCGGTTAGCCTAATTTTACCCCAAGGAAATAAAAATATACTACTTTCTGAGCTGAAAAAAGGGGATAGAATTCTACTGCGCGATGAGGAGATTTTACCGGCAGACGCCATCCTCATGAAAGGCGAAGCAAGAATCGATAATAGCTTTGTTACGGGTGAGTCTCGTCTGATTCATAAAAAAGCAGGAGATAAAATTTTTGCTGGAGGCAAGCAAATAGGAGCGGCGATAGAGCTTGAAATTATTGAAGAAGTTAATCAGTCTTACCTCACAAATTTATGGAACAATGATGCGTTTGGTGCTGTAGAAACAGAATTCGATACCATAATCAATCGTGTGAGCCGGTATTTTGTGGTCGTCATTTTAGCCATTTCTGTAATTTCTGCCATTTTCTGGTATTTTACAGATTATAGTAAACTTTTTCAAGTCGTTACAGCTATATTGATTATTGCATGTCCTTGTGCATTAGGACTTTCTGCGCCTTTTACCCTGGGAAATGTGATGCGTATATTAGGGAAGAAAAAATTATATGTAAAAGATACTCGAACTATAGAAAGTATGGCCAAAACAGATGCCATAGTTTTGGATAAAACAGGAACAATTACCGAGGCGCAATCTGGTGATATTCAATTTGAAGGAGAAAAGTTGACAACAGACCAGGAAAATATGTTATTTTCTTTGGTCACGCAGTCCAATCATCCGTTAAGTCGAGGTTTACAGCATTTATTCAGAGGTCAAAAACTTTTGAAAGTTAGCGATTACCTTCAATTAAAAGGTCTTGGACAGCAGGCTGTAATCAATAATCAATTGGTTCAAGTAGGAAGTAAAGATTGGTTGAAGATACAGAACCCCGATAATAGAAATCATACTGAAGTTTGGTTGAAAATCGATGGTGAAATCAAAGGCAGATTTATTTTTCAGAATAAATATCGTCCCAATTTAGCATCAACCATTCAGGCTTTAGGTTCGTATGATTTACATATTTTATCAGGTGATAATGCTTCGGAAAAGGAAAATTTAAAACAAATTTTTCCCGAGAAAACCCAAATGGAATTCAATCAATCTCCACAAAATAAATTAAATTATATTCAATCTTTACAATTGAATGAAAATAAAAAGGTGATGATGGTTGGAGACGGCTTGAACGATGCTGGCGCTTTGAAACAAAGTTTGGTTGGAATCGCTGTTGCAGAGGATATGAACAGTTTTTCGCCATCTTGTGATGCCATTTTGAGTAGTGAATCATTTCATTTATTACCCAAATTTATTAAGATGAGTAAAAAAGGCGTTCAACTGGTAAAAACCGCTTTTGTAATTAGTTTTCTATATAATATTATCGGGCTTTCCTTTGCTGTTACTGGTAATCTAGAACCGGTGGTTGCAGCTATTTTAATGCCAGTGAGTTCAGTTTCTGTTGTTTTATTTGCTACTTTAAGTAGTTGGATTTCAGCTTATTTTATTTTTGAGCGAAATAAAAATCCGAATTGATATTCATGTTTTTTGGATTTAATTTAATTCTGAATTACAGATTTTATATTTATAAATATTTTGATTTTCGATTTCTTTAATCAAAGATGTTTAAAATGACAACTTCATTTCATAATTTAGCCACAAATTTGAACACATGCAATTAGCACCCCGTTTGCAAAACCTACGCCAATCGGCCACACTATATATGGCCGCCAAAGCTCGGGAATTGAAATCTGAAGGCAAAGATATCATCAGTTTAAGTTTGGGTGAACCAGATTTTGAAACTCCGCAATTCATCAAAGATGCCGCAATTCAGGCTATTAATGACAATTGGAATCACTACCCGCCAGTGGGTGGCTATCTGGATTTGAAACAGGCGATTGCCGAAAAGTTCAAAAGAGATAATAATCTGGATTATTCGCCTTCACAAATTGTGGTTTCTACGGGTGCCAAGCAATCTATTTTCAATGTAATCCAATGTTTAGTTGATGATGGCGATGAGGTGATTCTTCCTGCTCCCTACTGGGTGAGCTATGCAGATATGGTGACCTTGGCTGATGGGGTTTACAAGGAAATCAAAACAGGAATCGGCCAAGATTTTAAAATGACGCCCGAGCAATTGGAGGCCGCCATTACGCCACAAACCAAATTAATGATTTACAGCTCGCCATGTAATCCGAGTGGTAGTGTGTATTCCCACGACGAATTAAAAGCCTTGGCAGAGGTGATTGCAAAACACGATATTATTGTGATTTCAGATGAAATTTACGAACATATAACTTTTGATGAGCGACCTGTGAGTTTGGCTTCATTCTCAGAAGTTTATGACAAAGTAGTAACGGTAAACGGTCTAGCCAAAGGATTTGCAATGACAGGATGGCGAATTGGCTATATTGGCGCTCCGGAATGGCTGGCAAAAGCCTGTGAAGCATTTCAAGGACAAGTAACTTCTGGAACTAATTCTATAGCACAAAGAGCTGCCATAACTGCGATGCAGACCAATCCACGACAAATTAATTATATGACAGAAGCCTTCAAAAACCGTAGAGATATGGTAATGGAGTTGGCAAGAGAAATCCCTGGATTCAAAGTGCGCGAACCAAAAGGGGCCTTTTATCTTTTCCCAGACGTTTCAGCTCTTTTCGGAAAAACATTCAACGGATATACAATTCATACACCAGAAGATTTGTCACGATATTTACTCGAACACGCACTTGTAGCAACAGTTTCTGGAGAATCTTTTGGGTCTCCCAATTGTTTGAGGCTGTCCTATGCGGCCTCTGAAAAAGATTTACGCGAAGCATATCGAAGAATTAAAGCGGCTTTGAGTTAATTTACCTTATACTTTTTATCTTTGTGGTCTTAATTCGTTTTTATGCCAAAAAGATTTACGGTTACTTCTGCTTTACCTTATGCAAATGGTCCAGTTCATATAGGACATTTGGCTGGTGTTTATATTCCTGCAGATATTTATGTAAGATTCTTGCGTCGCCAGGGACATGATGTTCTTTTTGTCGGCGGATCAGATGAACATGGAATTCCAGTTACAATTCGCGCAAAAAAAGAAGGAACAACACCCCAAGGTATAGTAGATAAATATCACGAATTAATCAAAAATACCTTTTCCGACCTCAATATTACATTTGATGTATATGATCGCACTTCTGCATCACATCATCACAAAAATGCGGCAGATTTTTTTCTCAATCTTTATCAAAAAAATATTTTTGAGGTAGAAGAGACTGAACAATATTATGATGAAGAAGCTGGCGAGTTTTTAGCTGATAGATATATCGTGGGAGAATGTCCTACCTGTGGAAATCCTGATGCTTATGGAGATCAATGTGAAAAGTGTGGTTCTACACTTAGTCCACGCGAGCTTATAAATCCTAAATCTGCATTGAGCGGAAATATTCCTGTTTTAAGGGCAACCAAAAACTGGTCTCTCCCATTAAATCAATACGAAGAATTTTTACGAAGCTGGATTTTGGAAGGTCATCAAAACGACTGGAAATCCAATGTTTTGGGGCAAGTAAAATCTTGGTTAGACGATGGATTAAAGCCTAGAGCCATGACGCGGGATTTGGACTGGGGTGTAGCTGTACCCTTGGATGAAGCTGCAGGAAAAGTCTTATATGTTTGGTTCGATGCGCCAATAGGTTATATTTCTGCTACCAAAAAATGGGCTGAAGAGAATCAAAAAGACTGGAAACCCTATTGGCAAGATCCAAATACACAATTAATCCATTTTATTGGAAAAGATAATATTGTATTTCACTGTGTTATTTTTCCGGTGATGCTCAAGGCGCATGGTGAATTCATTTTACCGCAGCATGTACCGGCCAACGAGTTTTTGAATTTGGAAAATGATAAAATTTCCACTTCACGTAATCATGCCGTGTGGGCACACGAGTATGTTCAGGATTTTCCAGGAAAACAAGATGTATTGCGATATGTTCTTACGGCCAATATGCCAGAAAATAAAGACAATAATTTTACTTGGAAGGATTTTCAAACCAAAAACAATTCTGAATTAGTCGGAATTCTAGGTAACTTTTTTAATCGTGTTATGGTTTTAACTGAAAAATATCATGATGGCATCGTCCCTGAACCAGAATTCTTTGATGAAATTCAAAATTTGAATGCTTATCCAGAACGAATAGGAAAGTTTTTGGGAAAATTTGAATTCCGAAATGCGTTGATGGAATTTATGAATTTAGCTCGATTTGGGAATCAGTTTTTACAAGTACAGGAGCCTTGGAAAAAAATAAAAACGGAGCCAGAAAAGGTGAGCGGAATTATGAATGCGGCATTACAAATTGCGGCAATGATTGCACAAACGGCAGAGCCTTTTTTACCAGTTGCAGCGGGTAAAATGCTCGAAATGCTCAATTTGGAACAAAAATCGTGGCAAGATCTCGAAGAAAATTCAAATCAAATTTCAGTCGGGCATCTACTGGGCAAAACCGAATTACTTTTTGACAAAATTGAAGATGAAGATATCGAAAAACAATTGAATAAATTACAGGAAACTAAGCGAAAAAATTTGATGACAAATCCAAATGCTACCCCACAAAAGCCGGAATGTACTTATGAGGAATTTCAGAAAATGGATATTAGGGTAGGAACTATTTTAGAGGCTAAAAAAGTAGAAAAAGCCGACAAATTACTCGAACTCAAAGTCGATACTGGAATCGATGTTCGTACAATTGTGTCTGGAATAGCAGAACATTTTTCTATTGATGAATTACCTGGTCGCAAATGTACTGTACTTGTCAATCTTGCACCTCGCAAAATAAGAGGTGTCGAAAGTCATGGCATGTTGTTGTTTACAGAGCAGCCGAATGGGAAATTTACTTTCGTAAACCCTGAAGATGAAACAGAAAATGGTTGCCAAATAGCTTGATAATCTATTGGCAACCATTTATGAGTTAAAAATTTAGGATTAAATTATTTTTTAATCAATTTGTGAGATTCTGTTTTCTTACCGTCTGTTACCGTGATTATATAAACGCCTGCTGGTAGGTGAGAAATGTTCAGGTTTTCAGTTGTGTTGTATTCTGCAACTTTTTTACCATTTACACTACTTAAAACTACATGCACTTTTGCGTTATCAAATCCTGCAGCCAAAGCAATATTTACAGTTTCTTTAGCAGGGTTGGGATAGATTTTAGATTCCATAAGACCAGCGACTTGTAAATTTTGAGTTGACATAGTAATTTCTGGAATCGCTTCTATCAATACATTATCAATCGTAAAAGAACCTGCCGACATATTTGTTGCTTGGGAGTTAGTTCCGTTTAACAAACCAAAGTCAACTTCATTGGGCTCAACACCTGCTTTCAAAGTTTCTATGGCGCCATCCACACCCAATTCGGGGGATACCCAGCTCACAACACCCGTGGCTTGGTCAAAATATATATCAAAATTATAGTTGGTATTGCGTTGAAAAGACAATCCTCCTTCTGCAAAATTGATGAGATAAGCAGAATTTCCCTGAGAGCCTGAAATGTAGGCAATTCCATAAACAATATTGTTTGCGGTATTGAAATATACCCCACCAATATAAGATTGCGTATCAAATATGCCTATTATCGGAATATTAAGGCTTGATCCATCTGCAATATTTACTGTGGTTGAAACTTTAAGTATTTGATTTCCAAGATCTATATTATTCCAAAAGGCTCTAAGGCCACTTTCTACAATCGGAATGGCCAATGTAAGTCCTGTTGTAGCATTAGGGCCAGTAATACGTAATTTCTTAGAATCTTCTTGAACGATTAAAAAATTTTCTGGACCTGCATTGGTAGAAGTTGGAATTTGGCCTTGAGAGTCATTGGTAGAAAGTAATCCCCAGCCATAATTGTTTAATTCCAAAAGTTCGTAATCTGTACCAAAATTACCCAATGGAACGTTTTCAAAATCCTCTTGAATAAATACTTGTGCCGAAAGAAATAATGGGAGACAAGTAAGAGCTAATAAAATTTTCTTCATAATATTTATTTTTTTAGTATTAATTAAAAAAAATAAAAGCCGCAGTTGAAGCGGCCTTTATTTTTTAAAAAAAAGCTAATTATTTTTTAATTAATTTTTTAGTTTCAGTTTGTTTACCATCTGTAAGGGTTAAGATATAAACACCTGCAGGTAAGTGAGAGATGTTGATATCATTCATGTTTGCAAAATTTGCAACCAATTTACCACTCATATTAGTTAAAGTAACTGATGTTTTAGCAGCATCAAAGTTTTGAGCCAATTTCACGCGAACTTGGTCTTTTGCTGGATTCGGATAAACAATAGATACATCGCTGCTTCCAATCAAATCGATGGTGCTCATGTTGCTGCCAGTAATTCTCATATTATTGATTGCCACATAATCCATATCAAAAGAATTATAATGTCTAAAAGCAATATAAACAGGGTTTTGACCTGCCAAAGGTGTAAGGTCTATGGTATGCGTTGTAGGTGTACCTGTATTCGCTGCATCACCCAAAGTTTGTTCCCATTGTACCGGGCCGCCTGTTAATAAAGCCTCCAAATCATCTGTAGTTCCACCATAAACAGCAATATGCTCCTCATCCCAAGCAGCAGCTGCAACTTGTGTAACAAATTCAAGTGTGATAGTACCTCCTTCTGCACCGCTCAAATCTAATGCAGGAAGAATCAACCAGTTGTCTGGCATTAAAGGCGCGCCTTGCCAAGATCTAGAAATAGCAGACATAGGAGTTACTGGAACACCTTGACTGTTTTGCACTTGGTATATGCCCCAATTGTTTCCATCTCCATCAGCGTCAATGTTTTGCCACCCCAATGGGAAGTCATCTTGAGCTTGAAAACCTGCAAATGTTTCTTCGAAAATTACCGTCTGAGCTGAACCAAAAGTTACAAAACCAAGAGCGATAACAGATAATAAAATTCTCTTCATTTCTACGTATTTTTAATTATGAAATTCAAATATAGACAAAAAAAATAAAAGCCGTGCAATACACAGCTTTTATTTTTTTTTATTTAACAAATTTTAAATTATTTCTTGATCAATTTTTTTGTTTCAGTTTGTTTACCATCTGTAAGGGTTAGGATATAAACTCCTGCAGGTAGGTGTGAAACATTGATGTTGTTGATATTTTCAAAGCTTCCAACTTGCTTACCACTAACATTAGTTAGCGTAGCTTTGGTATTTGCAGCGTTGAAATTTTCAGACAATTTTACAGTAACATGTGCTCTCGCTGGATTGGGATATAAGGTAGATACTCCTCTTTCTGCAGCTAAGTCATTCACTGAAAGACTTGTGGTAATTAAATAATTATCTACATATCCATCATATTGGTAATTATCCGTAACAAATTGAATATAATTGATACCAGAAACATTACCAAATGTGTCGAATGAGCCAATTAATGCATTATTTAGATAATATTCCCATTGCACTCCGTTATAAACCATTTTGGCAGTATACCATGTATTTGGTACCCATGACCCTAATTGCATATCAGTCCAGTAATAATTTGGCCCACTTGAACCGTTTTCGTTATATTGAATGTTTCTAATGAATCCTGAATAGCTGAAGTTGTATCCCTGGCTTCGAATAACTTGTTCTGGATTGTCAACTGCGGGGCCATTTGCATACATAACAAAATCTGACATTTCTGATTGATCTGCTGCGGTCGTCATAAAATCCCACTGAATTGTTAAGCCGTTTTGTAAAGGAAATAGAGTTTCATATTGTTTGTTTGCTCCTAAGATATATCCATATTCTTGTCCTAAATAACCGTAATCCTCAACATAGCCTAATTTTAATGATTGATCACCAGTTGATGAGAATGCGGCTGTTACTTCTTGGCCAATTGCATAGCTTGTTCCTACTGGAGTAGCGAACCAACCATCTTGGCCAGTAATATCACCTGGGAAAAAGCCTTCACCTTGCTCAAATCCAGCTTGATCGTTCTGCGCAGAAACTAATCCAGTTACTGCTACTAATAAAGATAATAAAACTTTTTTCATTGTAAAAATTATTTTTCAAATATGAAATTCAAAGGTATATAAAAAATAAAAGCTGTGCAATACACAGCTTTTATTTTTAAAAATTAACAAATTTGTATTATTTCTTGATTAATTTTTTAGACTCAGTTAGTTTACCATCTGTAAGGGTAAGGATATAAACTCCAGCAGGTAGGTTGGAAACATTGATATCATTGATATTGGCAAAATTTGCAACCAATTTACCACTCATATTGGTTAAAGTAGCAGTAGTTTTAGCTGAATTGAAGTTTTGAGCCAATTTCACGCGTACTTGGTCTTTTGCCGGATTCGGATAAACAGTAGAAACACTATTGTCTATACGGATATCTTGGGTAGCCATGGCAGATGTGCTGCCAAAAGTTACATCGTAGTTGTCCCAATACATCGTATAAGCTCCTGTAGTACCAGCTGATCCATATAATTCCATGTCAATTTCGTCTGGAGGTAATGCCATTTCAAATTGCCCAAAAACATTAATAATTGTTCTTTGAACGCCTAATTCTGGAATCGACCAAACAACCTCACCGGTTGGTACATGATACGCCATTTGTAGTGTTACAGTAGAGCCAGGCGTATATTGAATTCCATCCGAATTATCTGCATTTAATTGATAAAGGAATGGTTGAATCTGCCCAGTACTGTTAAGCCCGGTTGATAATCCATAGATTTTACTGTCTGCCGGCGTAATATAATATCCACCTAAATAATGATAGGCACCTCCACCGCCGCCTAAATCGTCATTAACGTCTATATAACTCACAGCCCAACGAATGTTTCCTGTGTAATTTAATGTTTCTGGTAAGGTAACTTGCGTGGACATTTTCAAATAATCATTTCCAGCATCTCTTGTGGACCAGTCAATAAGCGGCTCTGGCCACACATACAATGAGCCAGTAGAAGAGTTGGGGCTAGTCGTAGCCATTTTCTTACCTCCTTGATCTACAATTTGAACTTGATCTACTCCTGCATTGGTCGAGGTAGGAGCACTTGACCCGTTCGAGGAAAACACGGCCCAACCGTGTGCATTTGGAGACCCTGCAATATCAACCGCAAAAACACCTGTATTATAGGATTCAAAGTTATCGCTCACATAAACTTGAGCGTTTAATCCAAGACCTAAACCTAAGACAACACTTAAAGATAGTAATACTTTTTTCATAATTTTTCTATTTTAATGAATTAATTAAGCGGTAAATATAACCATATATAAATTAATAGAAAAGATTTGAAAGTGAAAAACTTGCTATAATATGATAATAAGTTCAAATAATTCACATTTTAATACAAATTAGACTTATTAGCTGTAAATAATTGAAAATATTAATGCGCTTCCAACCAGTTTTTGCCAACTCCACAATCAACAATTAAAGGTATATCAAATGTTAAAGCGTTTTCCATAGTGGTTTTGATAATAGGCAGAATTACATCTACTTCAGATTTAGGTACTTCAAAAATCAACTCATCATGAACTTGTAATAGCATTTTGGTATCATACCCCTTTAATATTTCATGAAGTTTCACCATGGCTACCTTTATGACATCTGCAGCACTTCCTTGTACAGGAGCATTGATAGCCGTGCGTTCTGCCTGGCCTTTTACTACCCAATTTTGTGAATGGATATCTGGCAAATATCTTCTGCGGCCCAAAATGGTTTCTACATAGCCTAATTTGCGAGCTTTAGCAATTTGTTCATCCATAAATTCCTTCAAACGAGGGTAAGTTCTGAAGTAGGTATCAATTAAATCTTTGGATTCACTTCTAGACAAGTCTGTTTGGTTACTCAGACCAAATGCAGAAACGCCGTATATGATTCCGAAATTTACTGTTTTGGCATGGCTGCGCTGCTCGCGAGTTACTTCTGCAAGCGGAACATCAAAAACACGTGCCGCAGTGGCAGCATGTATATCTTCTCCTTTCAAAAACGAGGCTTTCATGGTTTCATCTCCGCTCATACCCGCAACCAACCGCAACTCGATTTGTGAGTAATCTGCTGCCAGTAATACATAATCTTCGTTTTTGGCGACAAACGCTTTGCGTACCATCTGCCCTCGTTCTGTACGAATAGGTATGTTTTGTAAATTTGGATTATTGGACGCCAGTCTTCCAGTAGCTGCAACCGTTTGCGCAAAAGTTGTATGAATCCGTCCTGTTAGGCTATTCACCTCAAGAGGAAGGGCATCCACGTAGGTAGATTTTAATTTTTGAATTTGACGGTATTCCAAAACTTCTTTTACAATAGGATGTTTATCTCTTAATTCTATTAATACATCCTCGGAAGTTTTGTATTGTCCTGTTCGAGTTTTTTTGGCTTTTTTATTAATTTCAAGTTCTTCAAACAAGATTTCGCCCAATTGTTTGGGGGAATTTATGTTGAATTCTCTACCTGCTTCAGCAAAAATATTTTCTTCCAGTTGTTGAAGCTCTTTTTCCAAAGATTGTGACATTTGATTCAGGACAGACACGTCCACTGTAATGCCATTGTTTTCCATCTGTGCAAGAACATTTACCAAGGGAAATTCTACATTTTCTAGCAAGGCACCAGCTTGTATGTTTTCAATCATGGGTTCAAACACTTTTTTCAAACGCAAGGTAACATCTGTGTCTTCTACGGCATATTCGGTTTGAATCTGAATGTCCACCGCTCTGATAGTTTTTTGATTTTTTCCGGGTTTACCTATCAAGCTTTCAATTTCTACAGGTTCATATTTCAGGTATGTTTCAGACAAAACATTCAGTCCATGGCGCATATCGGGATTGATCACGTAGTGCGCGACCATTGTGTCAAAAATCGGCCCCGATAATTCAATTCCATATTTATTAAGAACTTTTATATCATATTTTAAATTTTGTCCTATTTTCAATTGGGATGAATTTTCCAAAATAGGTTTGAATTCTTCTAGTATTAATCGGGTTTCTTCAAAATTTTCGGGAAAATTTACATAATAACCCATATCTGCTTCATAAGAAAATGCCAATCCCACTAATTCTGCTGTTTGCGCATTCAGACCAGTGGTTTCAGAATCCAGACATATTTCTTTTTGTTTTAATAAATTTTGAATCAATATTTTACGCCCCATTTCAGAATCTACTAATTGATAAAAATGTGGACGTGTTTCTATGTTTTCAAACGATGATTCTGTGGTGATTTCTGACGTAGAACTATCGCCAAACATAGATATTTGTTCTCCTTCTGTAATTTGCGGTTTGTCTGCATCAATTTTTTCTTCAACATTATACGTTCTGTATAGATTTTCCAGCAATCTTCTGAATTCAAGTTCCGTGAAAATTTCTTTGATTTTGTCAAAATCAGGATGTTCAACTTTGTATTCGATTTCACAAAACTCCACTGGCGCATCTACGAGAATCGTGGCTAATTTTTTAGACAAAAACGCCTGATCCCTATAATTTTCTACATTTTCACGTAATTTTCCTTTCAATGCATCCAAATTCTCGTACAATCCTTCCATACTGCCAAAATCACTCAACAATTTCTGCGCAGTTTTAGGCCCTACACCTGGAATCCCAGGAATATTATCTACCGCATCGCCTGTCATACCTAGATAATCTATCACCTGTAGCGGGTCTTCTATCCCGAATTTGGAGCAAACCTCTTCTCTTCCCCAAATCTCAATTCCATTACCGCGAGACGAGGGTTTGTACATCTTTATTTGATCGTTTACCAATTGGGCAAAATCCTTGTCAGGCGTCATCATATAGGTAGTAAATCCTTTTTCCGCAGCTAGATTTGCCAAAGTGGCAATTACGTCATCCGCTTCATAACCTTCTGCATACTTTATCGGGATTTGCATGGCACGCAATATCTCTTGAATATAGGGAACAGCCACTTTGATCCCTTCTGGAGTTTCATCTCGATTGGCCTTGTATTCCGGAAAATATTCATGACGTAATGTAGAAGCACTGCCCACATCAAAAACTACAGCCAAATGAGTGGGTTTTTCACGCTTCAATACATCCAACAAAGAATTTAAAAATCCTAAAATTGCAGAGGTGTTTAATCCTTTTGAATTGATTCTGGGATTTTTAATAAAAGCATAGTATCCTCTGAAAATCAAAGCATATGCATCTAATAAGAAAAGTCGCTTATCGGTGTTTTGATCAGTCATAATCTGTTTTGAAAACGATAAATATATGAATAATTCATCGGTAGAGAAATTCAATATTCATAATTAATCATTAACTTTCACCACCAATTTTGAAAATAATGAGAAAAACACTTCTTTTAATTATCGCTGGATCCTTGTTGTCATGTACAACACAACAGCTCCCAACCAACACAAAAGATACAACTGTGAAATATCCGAAAACCAAAAAAGGAAATGTAACCTATCAACATTTTGGCACCACCGTAAATGACCCATATCGCTGGCTGGAAGATGATTTGGCAGAAGACACAAAAGATTGGGTAAAAGAACAAAACAAGCTTACTTTTGCTTATTTGGAGCAAATTCCTTTTCGAGACCAAATTAAAAAACAAATGACCAATTTGTGGAATTATGAAAGAGTTTCTTCTCCTTTTAAAGAAGGTAAATGGACCTATTTTTACAAAAATGATGGCTTGCAACAACACGCCGTTTTGTATAGACAAAAAGAAAACGGAAAACCAGAAGTTTTTCTAGATCCAAATAAATTTTCGGCAGATGGTACTACTTCCTTGGCCGGCATTAGCTTTACCAAAGATGGAAGTAGAGCAGCTTATTCCATTTCTGAAGGTGGATCCGACTGGAGAAAAATTATTGTAATCGAAACAGAAACCAAAAAACAAATAGAAGATACCTTGATTGATGTGAAATTCAGCGGAATTTCATGGAAAGGAAATGACGGATTCTACTATTCTTCCTACGACAAACCCGTTGGTAGCGAATTATCCGCCAAAACCAATCAACATAAATTGTATTATCACCAAATAGGACAAAAACAAAGTACAGACGAACTCATCTTTGGTGGCGAAAAAACACCTCGTAGATACATAAGCGGTGGTGTTACAGAGGATGGAAGATACCTGGTCGTAAGCGCAGCAGAATCTACTACCGGAAGCGAAGTCTATATACGGGATTTGAAAAATAATCAAAAAGACTTTAGCGTAATTCTAGATAATTTTGATACCACTTCTTATATCGTGGACAGCGATGGTGACGATCTATATATTATTACCAATCTCAACGCGCCTAATAATCGACTGGTAAAAACTACCATCAAAAATCCTCACCCATCTACTTGGGTAGATGTGATTCCAGAAACGGAAAATGTATTGAGCGTTTCTACAGCAGGTGGATTTTTATTCGCATCGTATATGAAAGACGCCAATGACCAGGTTTTACAATTTAATCATAGCGGAAAATTAATTCGCGAAATCAAACTCCCTGGATTGGGTTCGGTAGGTGGATTTAGTGGTAAAAAAGAAGAAAAAGAATTATATTACGGATTTTCAAATTACATCAATCCAAATACCATTTATAAATACGATGTAATTTCTGGAGTATCACAATTATATCAAAAGCCAAAAATAAACTTTGACCCAGAGCGCTTCGAAAGCAAACAAGTATTTTATACTTCTAAAGACGGAACAAAAGTTCCAATGATGATTACCTACAAAAAAGGATTAGAATTAAATGGTAAAAATCCTACCATTTTGTACGGATATGGCGGCTTCAATATTAGCCTTACCCCAGGATTCAGTGTAGCCAATGCTGTTTGGCTAGAAAACGGTGGAATCTATGCAGTTGCCAATTTGCGTGGAGGCGGGGAATACGGAAAAAAATGGCATGACGGTGGACGCCAATTGAATAAAAAGAACGTTTTTAATGATTTTATCGCTGCCGCAGAATACTTACAAAAAAACGGATATACATCACCAGATTATACAGCCATTTCTGGCGGGTCTAATGGGGGATTGCTCGTAGGTGCTGTCCAGACGATGCGCCCAGATCTTATAAGAGTGGCATTGCCAGCAGTTGGAGTGCTCGATATGTTGCGCTATCACACCTTTACAGCTGGTGCAGGATGGGCTTATGATTACGGAACAGCAGAAGACAACAAAGAAATGTTCGAGTATATCAAATCCTACTCACCCGTACACAATGTGAAACCAGGTATATGCTACCCATCCACCATGGTTACAACAGGTGATCATGACGATCGCGTTGTTCCTGCGCATAGCTACAAATTTGCCGCAGAATTACAAGATAAACAATCTTGTGCCAAGCCTACTTTGATTAGAATCGAAACCAAAGCCGGTCATGGCGCAGGAAAACCAACAGAATTAATTATAGAAGAAAATACAGACAAACAAGCTTTTGCCTTGTATGAAATGGGAATCAGAAGTTTAAATTAATGAAATGGATTCTTTCTTAAATGCAAATCAAGACAAGAAAAAGCTTGAAATGAAATAGAAAAACCATCCATCATTAATGGTTTGAATATTCCAATTTTGAAGCGGAAAATGATTTTTATTCTTCATTTTCCGCTTTTCTCTTTCTCCAGGATTTACCTATATTTGTAATGTAAGCATAACAATTGATGAAATCACTCGAAGAAATTCTTCCTATTCGCCATCCGCTTATTATAGCACCCATGTTTTTGGTTTCGAATGTAGAAATGATAAAAGAAGGAATGGAAATGGGCGTTGCGGGTTGCATTCCAGCATTGAACTATCGCAGTATTGAAGAGTTAATAGCCGCCATTCACGAGCTGAAAGCTGCCAAAACACCAAATGGAGCCTTTGGATTTAATTTAATTGTCAATAAATCCAATATAAAATACAAATCCCAATTAGAGGCAATTTGTGCACATGGCGCAGATTTCATCATTACATCTTTGGGCAGCCCAGAAGAAACTATCAAAATGGCACACCAACACGGAATCAAGGTTTTCTGCGATGTAACCAATGTAGAATATGCCAAAAAAGTAGAAAAACTAGGAGCAGATGCTTTAATTGCAGTAAACAATACAGCCGGCGGACATAGAGGAAATATGGCACCCGAACATATCATCTCTGCCTTGAAAAAGGAATGTCAAATTCCAGTGATTTCAGCCGGAGGCGTTGGTAATTATGACCAATTTCAATACATAATGTCCTTGGGCGCAGCAGGAATTTCGGTCGGGAGCCCATTTATTGCAAGCCTAGAATCAAACGTGAGTGAGGAATACAAAAATGCCTGTGTGGATTATGGAAAAAATGATATCGTGATGACCGAAAAAATTTCGGGAACACCTTGTACAGTGATTAATACACCCTATGTTCAAAAAATCGGAACCAAAACATCTACACTCGAAAAATTTTTAAATAAAAATAAAAAACTCAAGAAATACATCAAATTATTGAGATTCGTAAAAGGCAATAATGCCGTAACAAAAGCCGCTACACAAGCCACCTACAAAACGGTATGGGTAGCCGGTCCTTCTATAGAAGAAACCAAAGAAATTCAGAGCGTAAAAGAAATTCTTCAAAGAATTCTATTTCCTGGCAAATGAATTTAAGTTTACAATTTGCAAAGAATAAAAGGATCAACATCAAATTTATATCTTTGGCTAAATTTTTGAATTATCCATATGAAAATGAGTAAAATGGACAAAATATTAGTATTAGCAATTCTTTCTGGTGTAATTGCAGCTTGCAATTCTACAGTAGGAAATAAGACTCATGAAAAGACAATACCCGCAACCGAAATAGAAATGCAAAACGAGAAGAATGAATTCACCGAAATTGAAACACCAGACGGAATAATGCTTCTCGGCAAAATCAATCGAAAGGCTTTAGACAACCCGCAATTTAATTGGTATCAGCAAGAAGCAGATTTTCACCAACTTAACACAGAGCTGATAAACAGTTTCAAAAAAGATTTAAAGGATTTTGAAGTTGAAATCTTTATGGGAACTTGGTGCTCAGACAGTCATCGCGACGTGCCCGCATTCTTCAAAATTGCGCAGGCAGCAGACTACCCAGAAAGTAAAATAAAAATGTATGCCTTAGACGAAAACAAAAATTCACCATCAGGCATAGAAAAAGACCGAAACGTGTATTATGTACCAACTTTTATCTTCTTAAAAGACGGAAACGAAATGGGTAGAATCGTTGAATCGCCCATCAACAGCCTAGAAGAAGACATACGAGACATCGTTGCTGGCCATCCACAAACACCCAACTACGCCCAATAAAAATTGAATTACGTAAAAAAATATTTCAAGTACCTGCTGGTTTTTCTGGCAGGTATTTTATTCACATGGCTGGCGGTACAGCTCACCAAAAAAGATACACGAAGCGAGGCGTCACACACCATAGCATACGGTATTCAGCGGCTTAACAAGCTTGTGGTAGCAGAACAAACCTATGCCAATTTCTACTCACACAAGAGCAAGACCAGCTATTTTGGCGAAATCCTTTCATTTGACAAAAATCTACTGCTCAAAGTCGAAATTAAAGCCCAGGCAAGCTACGATCTCAGCCAAATGGAAGTGAGCATAGATTCCGTCAACCAAATTATTCATATCAAAAAAATACCCGAAATCAAAATTGAAACTTTTCCCGATGTCGAGTTTTTTGATATGAACCAGAGCATGCTCAATCAATTCAGCAAAGAAGATTTGAACGGCATCAAGCAACGTGCAGTTCAGGAAGTTCAGGCCACCATAGATCAAAGCGATTTGCGCCAACAAGCACATCAACAGCTCATCCATAATCTCGAGGAAATCTATCTACTCGCCAAAATCTACAACTGGAAAATACAGGACGACACAGCTTATGCACAAGAGCTAAAAGATAGAATTAAAATATAAATTTTTTTTGTAGAAGCTATTACGCGCTTTCTGTGGTAGTACGCAGTTCGTTGTCGACAAAGTTTTGCACAACAGGCGTTCCACTTCGTTCCACACGGTTGTACTGCACTTTGTAGCGTCAACGACCTTTGCGGGCTACCACTGCCAATCGCGGCTATGCCCAACACCAAAAACTCGCCTCGTATAATCCGTTTTTTTAAAAGAAATTTAAAAATGAATACCTTTATAAATGAAATAGTTTAGATCAAAAAATAAATAATTATTTACCAAAAATCATTTAAGTAATGGAAAATCAGCTCAAAAGATGCCATTGGGTCACCAACGATGAATTATACATGCGCTACCACGACCTCGAATGGGGCAAGCCGGTGTATGATGACGCTACTCAATTCGAGTTTTTAATTTTAGAAACTTTTCAAGCAGGTTTGAGCTGGATTACGATTTTACGCAAAAGAGAAAATTTTCGAAAAGCCTTTGATAACTTTGATTACAAAAAAATAGCCCTTTATCAAGAAGAAAAAATTCAATCTCTATTACATGACCCAGGCATTATTCGCAATTCGATGAAAATAAGAGCAGCGGTGAATAATGCGCAGCGATTTATAGAAATTCAACAAGAATTCGGCTCTTTCTGTAATTATATTTGGGGATTTACAAATAATAAGGTCGTTTTTGGGAATTATAAACAACCCTCTCAAATTCCTGCCAACACACCGCTTTCAGATTTGATATCACAAGACTTGAAAAATCGCGGATTTAAATTCGTCGGAAGCACCGTAATCTATGCGCATCTTCAAGCCACTGGCATAGTCAATGATCATTTGGAATCTTGTTTCAAAAATCCTTTAAACTTTCGCAAATAACCTGTTTTTTATTGTGTAGATTATAAAATTAGGCTCAATTAATTATAAATTAGGATAAACATCAAATTTGCTACATTTGCAAACTGATTTGTATCTATGACCAACAGTAATAAGTTAAGAAAAGATGCGCTGGAATACCACAGCAGTTATCCAAAAGGTAAAATTCAAGTAATTCCGACTAAAAGTCACAGCTCGCAAAGAGATTTATCGCTGGCATATTCGCCAGGCGTTGCTATTCCATGTATAGAAATTCAAAATGATAGACGCAAGGTCTATGACTATACAGCCAAAGGGAATTTGGTGGCCGTGATTTCCAATGGAACAGCTGTTTTGGGATTGGGCGATATTGGCGCAGAAGCATCAAAACCTGTGATGGAAGGAAAGGGTTTGTTGTTCAAAATCTTTGCAGATATCGATGTTTTTGATATTGAAATAGACGAGAAAGATCCCGAAAAATTCGTGGAAATCGTAAAATCTATCGCACCTACTTTTGGTGGAATCAATTTAGAAGATATCAAAGCGCCAGAAGCTTTTTATATAGAAGAACGACTGAGAAAAGAACTTGATATACCCGTGATGCATGATGACCAACACGGTACCGCCATCATTTCGGCTGCCGCATTGAAAAATGCACTTGAAATTGCAGGTAAAAAGGCAGAAGATGTGAAAATAGTCGTTAATGGTGCTGGTGCAGCTGCGGTTTCTTGTGCGTCCATGTACTTGAATATTGGAATTCGCAAGGAAAACTTGATCATGTGCGACAGCAAAGGAGTGATTTCACATCATCGAAATGATTTAAATGAACAAAAAAAATCATTTGCCGTTGATACAGATGCCGAAACTTTGGATGAGGCTATTTCTGGCGCCGATGTATTTGTAGGACTATCCGTAGGAAACGTACTCACACCAGATATGCTGTTATCTATGAGTCATAACCCTGTGGTTTTTGCATTAGCCAATCCCGAACCCGAAATCGATTATCATTTGGCGTCCAAAACCCGTAATGACGTAATTATGGCTACAGGTCGCAGCGATTTTCCTAACCAAGTAAATAATGTACTAGGGTTTCCATATATTTTCCGTGGAGCACTGGATGTACAGGCCACTACTGTAAACGAAGAAATGAAGCTGGCCGCCGTAAATGCCTTGAGCGAGCTTACCAAAGAGCCAGTACCCGAAATGGTTCTATTGGCTTATAATCACAAAAACTTGAACTTTGGTAGAGATTATATAATTCCCAAACCTTTTGATAATAGGTTGGTGATAAGAGTTTCTAGAGCTGTAGCCAAAGCCGCTATGGAATCGGGTGTTGCGCAAAGTCCTATAGAGGACTGGCAGGCGTATGAAGAGCAATTAATGCGTCGTATGGGCAATGATCAAAAACTCATGCGCATGATGCAAAATAGGGCAAAAGCCAATCCTAAAAGATTGGTAATGAGTAATGCAGAAGAGTATAACATACTCAAAGCTGCGCAAGTACTGCAAGAAGACGGTGTAGCAATTCCTGTATTATTAGGAAGTCGTACCAAAATTCGCCAAATGACAGAGAAATATGGTATTGATACTCCATTCGAAATTATAGACCCAAGATCAGACGATGCCGAATTTCAGCGAGAGAAGTACGCTCATATGTTTTGGCAAAAACGGAATCGCAAAGGCGTAAGCCTTTATGAAGCAAGAAAATCTATGCGCAACCGCGATTATTATGGCGCCATGATGGTAGAAGCTGGAGATGCAGATGCTATGCTTACAGGCTATGCCAAGAGTTATTCTAATGCGCTTTTGCCTTTGTTGGAAGTTATTGGTAAAGATCCAAATGTGGAAAAAGTTTCTGGTTTGATGCTTCTGCTTACCAAAAAAGGTCCGGTATTCTTTGCTGATACCGCTATTATAGAACACCCAGATTGGAAAGATTTGGTACGTATTACCAATATGAGTGCGTATGTCGTGAAAAGTCTTGGAATGAAGCCGGTGATAGCTATGCTGTCTTATGAAAATTTTTCTGCACGAGGCAATGATTCAAAAGAAGTAGCCAAAGCGGTGGCGTATTTACATAGAAAGAAACCCGGAATGCTTGTAGATGGTGAAATTCAGCCAGATTTTGCACTCAACGGAGATTTAATAATGAGTGAATTTCCTTTTTCTAAATTAGCTGGACAAAGAGTAAATACGCTTATTTTTCCTAATTTAGTATCTGGAAATTTATCCTATAAAATTTTGAGAGGAATTAACAATGCTCAAAGTATTGGCCCTATTCTTCTTGGTATGAAAAAACCTGTTCATATTTTACAAATGCGCTGCTCGGTAGAGGAGATATTGAATCTAGCTACCATTGCAGTACTCGATGCACAACAACGAAACTCATGATTACACATTTAAACGGCAAACTCACAGAGATTCATCCCTCACATATCATTATAGATTGTGGCGGAGTAGGCTATCATGTGAATATAAGTCTAATAAGTTATAGTAAAATTAATCATTTTGCGCTTGAAGAGAGGATAAAAGTTTTCATACATCATTTGGTGCGTGAGGATGCCCAGATTTTATACGGATTTGCCACCAAAGAAGAAAGAGTGATGTTCGAAAAGCTTATTAGTGTAAACGGAGTCGGCCCAGCAACAGGTATCATGATGCTTTCTACGCTTAATGCAGATGAGATATATCATGCCATTGCCACATCTGATGTGAAAATGTTACAATCTGTAAAAGGAATAGGAACTAAAACGGCGCAACGAATCATCATAGATTTGAAAGATAAATTTGAAAAACTTCCTGAAACTGATTTTTTAACGTCTGGTTCAGAAAATAAAATTAAATTTGAGGCGTTAAGTGCTTTGGAGGTATTGGGTATTTCAAAAAGGCAATCAGAGAAAATTGTCCTTAAGCTGGTTTCAGAAAATCCCGCAATATCACTGGAAGATGTTATAAAAGAAACCTTGAAAAAAATTTAAACTTGAGTTTGTTTGATTTTTACTTATTTCGTAAAGCAATATTTGCTTTTGTTTTAATACTACCATTTGTTCTGTCAGCTCAGGAAAATGACTCTTTACAATATCCGTTTACCAATCAAAATGGCGGATTGTATCTGGATTCTCCTATTCAATACTCTGCAGAATATGACCCCATATCAGGAAGTTATATTTTAAGACAACAAGTTGGGAATCTAACTTTTGGAGAACCGATTTACCTCTCACAAGAAGAATATTTTAATCTATTGCTATCCCAGAATATAGAGCAATATTACAAGGATAAATCCCGCGCACTAGATTCACAGTTTAGAAGTTTGAGATACGGAGAAGATAGTGAGAATGACGATGGAGGTTTGGTATTACCTAGCCTTCACGTGCAAAACAAACTGTTTCAATCTATTTTTGGTGGAGATAAAATCGAGTTAATTCCACAAGGTTATGCCTCCCTAGATTTGGGTGTATTTATTCAAAAATTAGACAATCCACAAATTCTACCGCAAAACCGTAATAATTTCGCCATCGATTTGCAACAAAGAATCCAAATGAGTGTACTAGGAAAAGTGGGTGAAAACTTGCAACTAGAAGCTAATTATGATACACAAGCTGGATTCGGGTTCGAAAACAGAATGAATATTGGTTGGAGACCAAGAGGTGAAGGAGGAGAAGATAATATTATTCAAAATATTGAATTCGGAAATGTGAGTATGCCACTCAGTACATCGCTCATCACAGGTGCGCAATCTCTCTTTGGTGCCAAAGGCGAATTCAAATTCGGAAATACCTATATTACCACCTTGTTCTCTCAACAAGAATCAGAGGCCAGAAATATTACAGTTCAAGGTGGTGGAATTGTGAACACCTTCAAAATTTACGCAAAGGATTATCAAGCCAATCAACACTACTTTTTATCACAATATTTTAGAGAAAAATATGACAATGCTTTGGCAAATTACCCCATCATATCATCTCAAATTAATATTACCCGATTAGAAGTTTGGGTAATAGATCGTGGTAACGCCAATCAAGAAAACAGAAGAGCCATGGTAGCTTTACGAGATTTGGGCGATAATGCGGGTTTTCCAAATAATGGGAATCTTTACAATTCTGTAAGAAACCTAGGTGGAATAAGATCTGGAAATACAGCCGGTTCTGCCATCAACGCCGCCGGAATTACAGATAATTCTGGAGTGGCCTATTCAGAAGGTGAACAATATTTGGTTCATGAAAATGTGAGACTCCTTCAGCCTTCAGAATATAAATTCTATCCAAGTTTAGGTTATATTTCATTGAATCAACCCATGAATGATAATGAATTACTTGGTGTTTCTTTTCAATATACAATTACTTCCCAGCCTGGCGTAGCCTACTCGGTGGGTGAGTTTTCAGATCAACAAAGTGATTTGTTAATTACCAAATTATTAAAATCAAATACCAATGTGAACACCAATTCGCCCATGTGGGATTTGATGATGAAAAATATTTACAGTCTAGAAACCATTCAACTTTCTCCAGAAGATTTCAGGTTGAATGTTTTTTATCAAGATCCACAAATAGGTTCGGGTGCGTTGAATTATTTACCTGGCACACCGGTAGAAAACGAAACACTCATTCAATTATTGAACATGGACCGACTCAATATGAACGGACAATTACAACAAAGCGGTGACTTGTACGGTGACGGTTTGTTTGATTATGTTCCTGGTATCACCATAGATGAACAATACGGAAGGGTAATTTTCACCACAATAGAACCATTTGGACGTACCATTGCAAATCGATTGGGAAGTGAAGACCCAGAATATGTTCTCAATGATTTGTATAATAATTTGCCTATTCGATTTGAACAAAGCAACAATGTCAACCGTTATTTTATGGAAGGTCAGTACACCAGTGCTGGCGGTGATGGGGTTCCATTGGGAGCCTTCAACGTGCCGCAAGGCTCTGTAAGAGTAACAGCAAATGGGCAAGAATTGATAGAAGGTGTTGATTATATTGTAGATTACCAGTTGGGCCGGGTTCAAATCATCAATCAAATGTTAAAAGATTCTGGCACGCCTATCAATATAAGTATGGAAAACCGCTCCACCTTCAATATGCAGACCAAGCGATTGATGGGCTTGAATGTTGAACACAGATTCTCTGAACAATTTCTAGCAGGAATTACCTATATGAATTATAGCGAAAGGCTGGCTGGTGCACAACAAAAGGCACAATACAATGCAGAGCCTGTAAGTAATTCTATTTTTGGCGCCAATGTGATGTACAATGGACAATCAGACTGGTTAACACGTATGACCGATAAAATTCCGTTGATAGATACCAACGTTCCGTCGCAAATAAGCTTCACTGCAGAAGGGGCTTATTTGATGCCTGGAGTGAACAATTCTACAGAAAATCAAGCTTATATCGATGATTTTGAGGATTCTCAGTCAAAAATTAGTTTGATGGAAGCTAACATTTGGAAGCTTGCATCTACGCCAATTTCTACCGCAGAAAATCCCAATCCTGATTTTGATCCTTCCATTTTTGATCCAGATGATTACAGTTTGAATTTTAATAGAAGGCAACTAGCTTGGTATAATATAGATCCGCGCTTTTTTGGTTTAGGCGGAAACACCAATTTATCAAACACAGATTTATCCAACCATGCCTCTAGACGCGTTTTAGTACGCGAGCTGTTCAGCAGTAGGGACATGACTGCCGGTACACCATCTTATTTGAATACATTTGACTTAACCTATTTTCCTGATAGCCGTGGTCCATACAATCTAAATCCTAATTGGCGCAATGAAAGCCGGGATAACACATGGGCAGGAATCTCAAGACCACTTACCATCACAAATCTCATTCAAAGCAATGTAGAATATATTGAATTCTGGATGATGGATCCCTATGCAGATGGACAAAATAATGCCTCGGAAGGACGACTACTTTTACATTTGGGTAATGTATCAGAAGATATATTACGGGATGGAAATATGTTGTATGAAAATGGAATCAATCAAGCAGACAATGCACCAGAAAGTAGTATTTGGGGAGCACAACCCAGTGAATATCCTATTTTATACTCATTCCAAACCGAGGGTGAGGCGAGACGCAGGCAAGATGTTGGATTGGACGGAATGCACGACAACGACGAATTATTACATCCAGGTTATAGCGTATTTTCCAACTTCACCAATTCTGTGACGGGTGAAGTGGATCCTGCAGCAGATAATTTTGTTTATTATTTAGACAATAGATGGGATAATACAGAATGGTCTGGTTCTGTTCCCAATCGCTACAAATATTTCAGAAATCCCGAAGGAAATTCACCTTCTGGCTCACTAGAAGCAGGCTCTGCCACACCAGATAGCGAAGATATAAATATGGATTATAATCTCGATAGAATCGAAAATTATAATCAATACACCATTTCATTAGGTCAAAACGACTTGAATTTGGATCATCCTTTTATTGTAGATGCAAAAAGAGTAACAGCCACCTTCGAAAATGGACAAACAGGACAAACCAATTGGTTTTTGTTCCGTGTACCGGTGAGCGATTTCGACCAAAATGCTGGAGCCGCTTCTCAAGATGTGCTTTCATCTGCAAGATTCATGAGAATGATTATTAAAGGATTTAATGAGCAAACAACACTACGCTTTGCTACAATGGATATGGTAAGAAGCGACTGGAGACGATATGCCAAAAACATTTATCCCAATATCAGCTTACCAGAAGGAGAAGACACATCCGATGTTGCAAATTTGGCCATCGGGAATGTAAATATTGAAGAAAATTCAACCGGAACCCCGCCTTATATGGTACCGCCAGGCATCAGAAGAGAGCAATATCAAACCAATGCAGGTTTGCAAAGCCAAAACGAAGCATCGATGGTGTTACAATTACAAACCTTGGCACCACAAGATGCACGCGGGGTGTTCAAAAATACCAATTTAGATTTAAGAAGGTATAAGAAATTACGCATGTTCACGCATGTTCATACAGGAGAAAATGGCGTGGAAACCAATGATCTGAAAATGTTCATAAGATTGGGAAGTGATTTGGCAAATAATTATTATGAATATGAAATCCCAATGGAATATACACCTTTGGGCGCTAATTCTGCCACAGCTATCTGGCCTATAAACAATATGATTGATTTGAATACAGATGCGTTAATTGATGCCAAAAAATTTGCTTATGAGGCTGGGGATTTGAATCGCTTTCCATATCCGGTAGATGATATGGGAAAAATGATTTATGTAAAAGGCCGACCCTCTTTAGGAAATATTTCGACCATTATGATTGGTGTACGTAATAGTGGAAACACCGAAGTACAAAATGCAATCGTATGGGTGAATGAATTACGTTTGTCTGAAATTGATAATGAAGGTGGGTATGCTGCGCAGGCCAATTTGAACGTTTCTTTGGGTGATTTTGCTCAGATCAACGCAAGTGGTAGTATAACGTCTGTAGGTTTTGGCGCACTAGATCGCGGGCCCGTAGAACGTCAACAAGAAGAAATTAAAAATTACACGCTCAATACTGCTGTGAATCTGGATAAATTTCTTCCAGAAAAATGGGGATTGAAAATTCCATTCAATTATGTGGTGAGTGAACAATTTATAGATCCAAAGTTCAACCCTCTAGACAATGATATAGAATTTGATGAAGATCCTAGAAAAGAGCAACTCGAGTCTATCGTTCGCACTTATAGCAAACAAATGACGTATGGCTTCAGCAACATTAGAAAAGAACGGGTGAATAACGCTATTCCACGTCGATTCTATGATGTAGAGAATTTGACATTGTCTATGTTGTATAATTCTGATTTTTATAGAGATATTTATACAGAATATAACAAAGAAAAAAATCTACGCGCATCACTTAACTATAATTATAATTTCAGAATCAAATACTTTGAACCCTTTAAGAATTGGTATATGGTGCATGATACAGCACAATCTGCCAGGTATCTGAAGTGGGTAAAAGAACTGAATTTAAACCCAGTACCCACACGTCTTGGTTTCAGAACAGATATTATTCGTACTTATAATGAGCAGCAGTACCGTGATTTGAATTCTTATCTGGTAAGTGGTGGAACTCCTGTACATTTTAATCCAATTTTCAGTAATAATTTCTTATTCAATTGGCAGTATAATATTGGATTTGATCTCACCAAATCCTTAAGATTAGATTTTAATTCGGCAACGAGAACCCTTTCAGATATTCCATACAATCAACCAGATAATGATATGATTTGGAAAAACTTATTCAATATTGGAAGACCTGTGAATTACAATCAGCAGTTACAAGTCAATTGGAAAACTCCGCTCAGGTTGCTTCCATATTTTGAATGGTCCAACGTAGAGGTAGGCTATACAGCAACTTATGATTGGCAGGCAAGATTGACCAACAGTTTAGAAATTGATGGTAGAGAGGAAAATATAGGAAATCTGGGACAAAACGCACAAACCCTAAATGTAGTAGGAACCCTTGATTTTGATAGATTTTATAATCAGTTCAAAGGATTTCAACGTTTGGATTCGTTGAAGCAAGCTCGAAAACGAGAGATGGACTCCATCAACCGAAGTTTTCAAAATCTTCAATCCAAAAAAGGAGGATTAAAAACGATAAACCGCGCAAAAGTGAAATACAAAACACGTTTTGGGCTTACAGATTATCTGAAAATGGGAATCGCAAGCGTTAAACGTGGACAATTTAATTTCAACCGAACAAGCGGAATTATTCTACCAGGAATGCTGGCAGAGCCTAATTTTATAGGTCAAGGCGGTAATGGACCAGGCCCATCTTCTGGGTTTATGTTTGGGTCTCAAATGGATATTAGACGTAGGGCAGTAGAGAATGGCTGGATTACACAAAGCCCATATCTTACCGAACCCTATACTTCTAATCGGAATGAAACCTTTACGGCCAATTTGCAAATTGAACCTTCACCATCTTTACGAATCAATTTGAATGCAAACAGAAACTTTAGTCGAAATATGTTTCAAAGCGGTTATAACACTTGGCTAGAAGATAATTTGTACGGATTTGAACGAGCCTTTGAAAATGTTCAAGAAAACTTCAGTATTTCAACTTGGAGTATTGGCACCGCATTTATGGATCCAGATAGATTATATCATAACCTCAAGTTAAAAGCACGAGATATATCACAAAGACAAGGTGAATTATGGTATGGAATATCAGAACTCAACGCAGAGGGATATGCATCTGGATTGAGTTTGTCTAATGCAGACGTGCTCGTTCCTGCATTTCTTTCAGCCTATAGAGGTCGCCCAACGCCTGAATCGAATTTTGATTATAAGAGATTTATGCCTTTGCCCAATTGGGATGTGACCTATACAGGATTAATGAATATGCCTTTCTTCCAAAAAAGATTTGATAGGTTCGAAATTTCACATGCCTACACCTCCTCCTATACAGTAAGCGGTATTGGAACCAATCTCAACCGTTTTGCAGAGCCTCTGCCCTTTGAAAACGGATCTATAGTGATAGGAGATGATGGTCTGCCGATAAGCGGAATAGATGGAAATAATAATATCTATGCCACAAGAACTTACGGTGCGGTGACCTTGCTAGAATCTTTTTCACCATTAATTGGAGTTGATGTTACTTTACGAAACAGTATGCAATTGCGCGCTATGTACAATAAGGATAGAATGATTTCTTTGAGTATGAGTAATTATACACTTTCAGAAGATTACGGAGACGAATTTATCTTTGGATTTGGATATATTCTACGCGACGTAAAAATGAACATGAGATATATGGGCAAACGCAAAACCCTGCAAGGAGATGTGAATCTACGTGCAGATTTGTCAATGAGAGATAACGAAATGCGAATTCGAAGAATCCTAGAAGATGCATCACAAATTACCGGAGGTCAAAATATTTTTTCACTAAAAGTAGAAGCTCAATATCTATTAAGTCAGAATTTTAATATAAGTTTGTTCTACGATCAAATGATGACAAAATATAAAATATCCACGGCATTCCCGTTGAGTACGATACGTGCCGGAATCAGAGCAACATTTACATTTGGAAATTAATTAAAAAAATAAAATACATTATGAATTTTCCTGCAGATTTAAAGTACACCAAAGACCACGAATGGGTAAGAATTGAAGGCGATACGGCCACAATAGGAATTACCGATTTTGCACAAAGTGAATTGGGAGATATTGTCTATATAGACATTGATACAGAAGGCGAATCATTAGAAGTCGGAGAGGTATTTGGTTCTATAGAAGCGGTAAAAACGGTTTCAGACCTCTTTATGCCCATTAGTGGTGAGGTTATAGAAGTGAACCCAGTGCTGGAAGACGCTCCAGAAACGGTAAATTCAGATCCCTATGGTGATGGATGGATTGTAAAAGTGAAATTGGGAGATTTTGACGAGGATGAACTGATGGATGCAGAAGCATATCAGGAAATTGTCGGATAAAAAAATATTTTTCAAAGCTACATTCTGGGTATTGTTCGCGCTGGTTTTGATTACCACGCTAATGCCATTAGACAATATTCAGCCTGTAATCAGCTTTAATTTTATAGATAAAATAATTCATTTTGTCTATTTTCTGCTGTTGGCTGTTAGTTTAATGCTTGCATATCCCAGAATTTCAGTCTCATACTCAATTTTATTTTTAAGCATATTTGGACTATTAATTGAAATTTTCCAACATTATTTGCCTACGGGCAGATCATTTGATTGGTATGATGCATTGTTTGACAGTTTGGGCGCAATTGCAGGAGTATTACTGACGCAAAAATTTGCTCGATTTTTTATGAATAAAGTATAAAAAGTGTATAAAAATAAGAATTCTTAAAACCAAATGTTAATATTGATAAACACAATGAGTCTGGAACCGGAATTGTAGTATCAAACTCAAGTTAAATTTATATCAATTCTAAATTTGATTTTGTAAAAAAGATAAATAATATTAATTTAGTCGAATAAATACACATAAACCATGGAAGTTAAAAAGACAGATAAAGCCAGCCTCAAAGGCAATAACACGCTTTATTTTCTAGGCGGTCTGAACTTGGTTCTACTGATAGTCTGGGGACTTTTCAGTTATACGCAGGCTCCCGAAAAAATTGAGATAGCTCCACCGCAAGAAATTGTGGAAACCACCGAAGCCGTGTTGATAGAAATTCCCGAACCGGAAACTCCACCGCCGCCGCCACCACCTGCAGACGAGCCACCACCACCACCACCGCCTGCGGTTCCACAAGAAATTATCGAAACCCCAGAACCGGTTCCGCCACCACCTATTGCAGAACAAAAACATACACCACCACCAATTCAGACAGGTCCTGTAGCAACAGGTCCCGTGAAAAAAGTCGATCTATCTGGGTTGAAAACCAAAACAGAAGAAGCACCCAAAGAGGAGCGTGTAACAGAACCAGTAACGGTGAACCGAGTAAGAGATATGGCAGTATATCCAGGTTGTGAAAAGAAAAAAGGAGATAAACGAGAACTCGTAAACTGCTTTAGCGAAATGTTTTCTAAAGACATTTTGAGATTCTTGGATCCTGAATTTCCAAATGTAAATAAAGAAAGAGTTTCTGTTCAACTTGAATTTGTTGTGAATACAGATGGTTATATTGAAAAAATAAACCCTATCAGAGGTGATGAAATCTTCAAACCAGAGGCTAAACGAGCATTGGAAAGAGCTGCAGAAGATTTGAGAAGAAAAAACAGAAGAATTGAGCCTGCAAAAATGGCCGACGGAAGTAAAGCTCCGTTGATTTTCCAAAATAATGTAGTATTACAGAATCCTGATTACTAATTGGATTAAAAAATTATTGAAACCCGCTGAAAGGCGGGTTTTTTTATGAACCAGATTTCACCCATCTATACTTTAAAATCGAAAACTGAACTTTGGTATCAGGCATAATATTTTCTGGATGCCTACAACGCAATCGTTTACCTTTATAAATGATTTCAATTTCAAATCCATTTCCGATAAATCGATTTTTCTTGATCAAACCTGTATGAGTTCCATATTTATCAATCCGAATTTCTTCAGGATAAATCACTACTACGTCTTTTAAAAAATTTCTTTGAATCCCCAATTTGGATGCTAAATCAGGGCCGAGGATATTTAATTGACCAAAAAGTTTGGCTACATACGTGTTATAGGGTTGATGATATATGCGTTGAGGTGAATCAATCTGCAGGATTTTGCCTTCTCTCAATAATATCACCTTGTCTGAATAGCCCAAAGCATCGTCTGATCTATGTGAAGAAAAAATAACTGAAATTTTATTTTTTTCTAAAAAATTAAATAATTGATCCCTGATTTGAATATGGAGTGCTGCATCGAGTTGCCCAAAGGGTTCATCGAGTAACAACAAATCTGGTGGTGAAGCAATGGCACGAGCAATCGCGACACGCTGTTTTTGACCACCGCTCAAGTTTTCTGCTTTCTGATTGGCCAATTCCAACAAATTCAAAGCTTCTAATACCGTATTGATTCGTTTGTTTTTGGCAGGTAAATCCATATTACTCAAAAATTTACCCACAATCTCGTGAACAGGAATAAAGGAATCCAGTTCAAATTCTTGCGAAACATATCTTATTCTGTCATGACCCGGAATTAATTGGTAATCGCGTCCGCGAATCGATGATTTATTAAAGAAAATTTGCCCAGAGTCAGGTTGTAATTCGGCATTAATCAATTTTAATAATGTCGATTTACCACTACCACTTTCTCCCAGAATACAAAGCCTTTCGCCAGGAAGTACATCAAACGAAATGTCCTTTAAAACACTTTTCTCTGCTTCATATGAGAAGCTGATTCTTTCTACTCTTAACATGAATTAAAAGTAAGCAAAATTTCAAATAATGGAAAATGTAATCTCCAACAAGATGAAAAGAAATTATTTTTGACTAATTCATTGAGTAAAAAGGACATTTACTCAATGAATTAGTCAAGCTTTAAAATGTTTTTAAAAGACTGTAAAATGTTGAAATTTATCAACTTATTCTTCTTCATTTATTTTTGAATTAATCTCTATCAAAAAAAGCAAAGATTAAGCCCGCCAAAGCTCCTTGACAAATTCCATAAAACAGCCATAAAAACACCAACGATGCAGAAACGCTCAAAATACTATAATTTATGAGCATTGCGGGTAAAACGGCTACAAATGCATACAAGAAACCCAGCTCAAGACCGCGCAGCCATTTACTTCCTTTTAAATCATCATAAAAACGATTCCAAACCCAATAAAGTGCAATTGCAACCAAAATAGCCTGTAGATAGTAGAATACAGCAAAATTACTACCTTCTCTAAATGTACTGGCAAAATATTGTTCTGCAATGCCTGGGAAAAAAACCGGCATAAAATAAAGCGCCAAATAGGCAAAAATTAAAAGCGCAACAGCCGATACAACAATGGGTAATACATTACTTTTCATAAGAAACTTTTTTATAAAAATAGGAAATGTAAGCTAATTAAAAAAATATTTAAAAAGAATTCAGCGATTCAAAAAAGATTGAATTAAATCAAGAGATTCTACTGGAGCCTCAAGATGGCCCATATGTCCAACAGGTAAAATATGCAATTGAATATGGGATTTTTGCGGAATTTGGGATGTGAATTTTTCTAAATCAACCGCCGAATCAAACTTACCCAAAATAATTTCTATGGGATAATCAGCCTTTTCTAGCACGGTTTGGGTGTCTTTTCTTTCTCGCATTCCCTTCAAAGCAGCGGTAATACCCTCCAGCGGCATTTCCATGGCCAGTTTGCGGGCAAACTCAATTTCATCTCTCAAATTATCCAAATTGTTTTGATTAAATAAATTTTTCACGCCGAGACGAATAAAACTCTCTCGATTTTCTTTTGCAGTTTCAACAGCTTTCAATCGTTGTTGCTTTTTTTCCTGCGAATCTGGCATTGTGCTAGAAAAAAAGAGTGCGAGTTTTTCTACTTTTTCTGGGAAATCTCGCGCGATGCTCAATGCTATATACCCGCCCATAGAATGCCCTATAAATGCAGCTTTGTCGATTTTTAAATGCGCAAGAATCTCTAATATTCCTTCGGCTTGTTTTTCCATACTATGAACCTCTGCTATGGAAGGGGTTTTTCCATGGCCATACAAATCGGGAAGAATTATTCGATATTTTTTGGATAATTCTACAGAAAATTCATTCCACATGTCAGAATTTTCTAAAAAACCATGAATCAATACAACAGGCTTACCAACGCCAATATCTCTAAAATGCATCATTATTGTAATTTTGGGAATTTAAACCAAGAAAATTGTACCAAATTTAATTTCATAAATCGAAAAACCAGAATTCAGGTATTGAATTTAGAAATTAGAAATTGCGCAACAGGCACAGGAAAAGGAAAATTGTGCATTTGTGTGGAAGAAACTGAAATGAAATCTTTTTCGTTCTTCAATTGTAAAAACGCATTTTCATTCAATTGAATTTCATAAAAGTGAATATGCAGTTTTTGATGCGTTAAAATATGAATAATTTTGTATAAAAAAACGGGGTCTTCAGTTGTAATATTGTGAAAATCTATAGCAAATTCTTTTGTTTTGGCTTCCTCCAGAGGTAATTCGAATAGATTTTGCCAAATATCTTTTTGAATTCTTTTTTTGATTAAAAATTCATTTTGTTTTTTATTTTGAATAAAAAAGTAATGAAAATATCGTTCACGAATTTTTACTTTTTTGATTTTTACTGGGAGTTTATTTATTTGGCCCGTATTATATGCCACGCATTGTGATTGAACGGGGCAGATGTTACAGTTTGGATTTTTGGGTAGGCAGATTCGAGCGCCAATTTCCATAACAGCTTGATTGAAGTCGCCTGGATTTTCTTGCGGCATCAAGGCTAAGACATAATTGAAGAAATAAGAATGCGCATCAGAATCGGCTGTATTTTTATTAATTCCGAAAAATCGAGCATAAAATCTGAATGCATTCCCGTCGATAGCCGGTACTTTTTCGTTATAGGAAATCGATGCTATAGCGGCTGCCGTATAAGGTCCGATACCAGGCAGTTTTTTCAAATTTTGGAAACTATCGGGGAAAATGCCGTCATATTCGGTCACGATAATTTGGGCTGTTTTGAGCAAATTTCTAGCACGTGAATAGTATCCGAGTCCTTGCCAAAGATTGAGCACCTCGGTCTCGTTGGCATGCGAAAGACTGTGAACATTCGGGAATTTTTCAATAAACCTTAAATAATAGCTCAAGCCTTGATTTACACGTGTTTGCTGAAGTATAATTTCTGATAGCCATATGGGGTAAACTTTTTTATTTGCTCTCCAGGGTAAATCACGTTTGTTTTTATGATACCAATCTAATATTAAGTAAATGAATGACATAATTGATAAAATATGTAGTTTATATAATTAAAAGTACCTATATTTGCACACTTAAAATAACATAACAAAAATACATAAATGACTAAAGCAGAAATCGTAACCAATATTTCGAATGAATTGGGGTTAGAGAAGAATGACACACAAAGAGTTGTGGAGACCTTCATGGAAGAGGTTAAAAAGGCTATGACAAACGGTGAGAATGTTTACTTGAGAGGATTTGGTTCTTTTATTATCAAAACACGTGCAGAGAAAACGGGGAGAAATATTTCAAAGAATAAAGCGATCAAAATTCCTGCACATAATATTCCTGCCTTCAAACCTTCAAAAAGTTTTGTAGAAGACGTTAAAGCCAACGTAAAAGTAAAATAATCAAATAAAATCCTAGTTTATGCCAAGCGGAAAAAAGAGAAAAAGACATAAGGTATCTACCCACAAAAGAAAGAAAAGAAGAAGATTGAACAGACACAAAAAGAAAAAATAAGTAACTTTTTGTAACTGAATATAAAAATGCACCGCTTATAGAGTCGGTGCATTTTCGATTGATTTTGACATAACGCACAATGGTAAAGGAACTCGTAATACAGGCCGAAGATGATGTAGTAAAAATTGCGATGCTTGAGGATGGCCGACTCATGGAATTTCAACAAGAACAAGTAAACCAAATATATAATGTAGGCGATATTTTTCTGGCTAAAATCAAAAAATTAGCTCCAGGTATGAACGCTGCATTTGTGAATATTGGCTCTGATAAAGATGCCTTTTTGCATTACCACGATTTGGGACCACAAGTTAAATCTCTTGTGACCTATCTACAATTGGTACGCAATAGCAAATTCAAAACACACTTGCTCCAATCATTTAGAAATGGTGAAGATATAAACAAGGACGGCACCATGGATCAAGTGTTGCAGCCAGGGCAAAATATTTTGGTTCAAATCGTAAAAGAACCCATTTCGACCAAAGGTCCTAGAGTAACTTCTGAAATCTCTATTCCAGGCAGATATCTGGTATTGGTACCCTTCTCTGATCGTGTTTCTATTTCTCAAAAAATAAAAGAAAAAAAAGAACGTGATCGGCTCACCATGCTTATAGAAAGTATTAAACCCCAAGGTTTTGGTGTGATTATTCGTACGGTTGCAGAAAATCGTAAAGTCGCAGAGCTGCATCAAGATTTACTAGATCTTACAGATAAATGGAAGCATATTTACCAAAATATTCGAACCAAAAATCTTCCAAAATGTGTGCATTCAGAAATGAGCCGTGCATCAACCATCTTACGTGATAAATTCAATGAAGATTTTGTGAAAATCCATACAGATGACAAAGAGCTCGAAACGGAATTAAAAGAGTTTTTGCATATTATTGCGCCAGGAAAAGAGGATATTGTACAGCATTTTAATCGGCAAACGCCTATTTTGGAGCATTTTGGAATCGAAAAACAAATCAAACAATCCTTTGGACAAAATGTGAATATACCCGAATCTAAAGGTGCCTATCTAGTGATTCAACATACCGAAGCACTGCATGTAATCGATGTGAATTCTGGAAATATTAAGGGAAATAAGGAATCACAAGAACAAAACGCTCTCGAAGTGAATTTAAAAGCCGCCTCGGAAATTGCTCGCCAATTGAGATTGCGAGATATGGGCGGAATCGTTGTCGTGGATTTTATTGATTTGAGAGAATCTAAAAATAAAAAGAAATTCTACGAACACCTGAAAAATGAAATGAAAAGGGATACCGCAAAGCATAAAGTTTTGCCACCTTCACGATTCGGTCTTGTACAGATTACCAGACAGCGTGTACGGCCAGAAATGATTATCAAAACCAAAGAGGATAATCCAAATCCTAATGGAAAAGTAGAAGCGCCAATAATCATTATCGATCGTATAGAATCTAAAGTAAAAGAGATTGCCGAAGCCAAAAAAGCCTCTAAACTAACAATTCATATGCATCCGTTTGTTGCGGCTTATTTAAAACAAGGCATTCCATCGAAAAGAAAAAAATGGGCCTGGAAATATAAAATTCAAATCAAAATTATGCCAAGAGATTCATTCAAATATCTGGAATTGCATTTTACTGATGAAAATGATGAATTGGTATATAAGGAATCAAATTAAATCTAGCGGCTATAGCACTTTGGCCATAGTGTAAACATAAATTTTTACATTTTTCTTTTCATGTAATATTTTACAACAATTCACCAGGGTTGCGCCTGTAGTATGCACATCGTCAACAAGTAGTATAGAATTGTATTGATGTAAATCATCAGAAACTTCAAAGGCATTGCGTAAAGAATTCAACCTTTCAAATCTATTTTTATGCGTTTGTGAATCTTTCCTTTTGATACGCTTCAACAAGTCTGGCGCAAAAGGAATTTGAAGATTCTCTGACAATGTTTTTGCAAATAAACTCACTTGATTATAGCCTCTAACCCGCATAGTACGGTGATGTGACGGTACACAAGTAATGACGTCATAGGCGTGTACAGCTATAGTAGGTAATGCAAGATTGGCCAAAGCCTTACCTATAAAAGGCATATTATAGTATTTGTTGGCCATGATGAGGCGTTTGGATGCATTTTGTTGATAATAAAAGAGTAGGGCAGAAGCAGCTTCTACTTCGGCCTCTCGTGAAAGCGATTCCCAAAGAAGATTTTCACGATTCATCTCCCAGTGTGTAAAAGGCATCTGTACATAGCAACGCATACACAGCGGTAGCTCCAAATCAGGGATAATGCGCGTGCAGTGCAGGCAACGCCTCGGGAAAAATAAATCAATTATAGCTTGCATTCCCCTAAATTACAGTATTTTTGCGTAATACAGATTTTGGAATGAATAAAATTAGAATAACCAAAATATTTAATTTTGAAACAGCTCATGCATTGTATGGTTACGAGGGAAAATGTAAAAACATCCATGGACATTCCTATAAATTATATGTAACTGTTGCTGGAAGTCCCATACAAGAGATCGGCCACGCGCAATTGGGAATGGTCATGGACTTTGGAGATTTGAAAAAATTGATACATGAATTGATTATAGACCCTCTAGATCACGCTGTTTTGTTGAATGTAAATACGGATCATAAGGCTCTGGGTGAAACTTTACTGAAAGATGGGCACAAAATTATTTTTACAAATTTTCAACCTACATGTGAGAATATGCTGCTTGATTTTGCCCAAAAAATCAATGAAAAACTACCCAAAAACATCAATCTGGTTAAATTACAACTTTTCGAAACAGAGAATTCTTATGGGGAATGGATAGCAGCCGACAACATACATTAACTCTGCCCGAGGGCAAAAAAATTTATTTCTGTTCAGACCAACATTTTGGATTGCCAAATGATGCTGAAAGTGCGATACGCGAAAAGCGATTCGTAGCATGGCTGGACACGATTAAGCCAGATTGTGCTGCCCTTTTTTTACTTGGAGATTTGTTTGACTTTTGGTTTGAATATAAACATGTAGTGCCAAGAGGATTTGTGAGAACTTTGGGTAAATTAGCCGAATTTCATGATGCTGGAATACCTATTTATTTCTTTATTGGTAATCACGATTTATGGATGCGTGATTATTTTGAAAATGAAATAGGTGCCGTTGTTTTTAAAAAAGCCCAAATCTTCACAATCAATAATAAAAAGTTTTTTATTGGTCATGGTGATGGATTAGGACCAGGTGATAAGGGCTATAAAAGAATGAAAAAAGTATTTACCAATCCCTTCGCGCAGCGATTATTTTATTTATTACATCCCGATTTTGCGGTTTGGTTGGGTAAAACCACCTCCCGAAAGAATAAATTTATTTCTGGAGATGCCGATCAAAAATTTATGGGAGAAGACAAGGAATGGTTGATACAATATGCCAAACGCAAATTAGAAAAAAATCACTATGATTATTTTTTGTTTGGCCACAGACACTTGCCTTTAGAAATTCGGTTGAACGAAAACAGCACTTATATCAATAGTGGTGATTGGTTGAGCTATTTTACCTATGTAGAATTTGACGGTAATCAGCTGAAAATCAAAGAGTTTAATCTGAAATGATGATTTCGATTTAGGAAGAAATCCTCTTTTTAGAAACGATTATAATATCCTAATCGATAAAATTATGAGGCTCTCTATAGTCCACCTCGCGTTTATCGGTAGAACCATGAGAAATAATTCGCATACTCCAGAAAATAAGAAGACCCAGAATAATAAAAGACAATACCCAATTAAATAAAATCCCGATTGGAGGTAAAATTTTAAATGTCCAGGTAAAAACATCGCCTAACGCAAAAAATATTTCTTTTAAGAATGCAAAGTGTGCCATTATTCCTTTAATTTGCAACAAATATAGAAAAAATGTTGGCAAAGTTTCTAAAAGGGAAACAAAATTTCATTCCTGTATTGATATTTGCCTTGGCAGGTGCAGGTTTTTTATTGCTGAATTTTGTTCAACTATCTGATACAGCAGCTCTTATAAGTGCGTGTTTGTTTGCAGTTACATTGATACATTCTGTAATAATAATTAATAAATTTCCCTATTTCAGGGAGAATTACTATTTCAGTTTTATTTGCTGTTTGTTATTCGTGATCCTTTCTTGTTGTGTTGAAAACATTAGATTTTATTCGGCTTTTTTTATTTTAAGTTTAATCTTGACGCAAATTCTATTTACGTATCAGAACGAAATTTATATTTTCAATAGCTTTGATTTTGGTTTTTTTCTAGGATTTGCGGTTATATTTTATCCTCCGTTTTGGATTTTTGCTATTTATTTAATCTGCATGTATATTTTCAAAGGCAAGACCGAAATCAAAGGGTTAATCGCTGCGCTGCTAGGTATGGTAGCCTTTTCCATTCTGGCTTTGGAAGTAGTAGCCGTGTGGGATTTATGGTATTTGTTGGATGATTTCAAGGAAAAACTTATCATAGATACCTTTGTTTGGAAACATCAATATTTCTTTTTGTTACCCATTTTTATTCCGGCTGGTCTTGGAATTTGGGATTATTTTTCACATATCAATCGACAGTCTGCCAGCAAAAAAATCGTGTATTTTGATGTATTACTTTACAGTTTCTTTGTATTTATTTTTTTAATATTTTATGGAGGTGAACATCAAATTTTATTATTTCTACTATTCATACCCATGGCAATTTTCACATCAAATTATCTCACTTATAGCCGCAATATTTTGCATAAGGAATTGATACTTTGGGGGATGTTGATATGTTTATTGTTGTATAGATTTCATTCGTACATAAGTCTTCCCAAAATCTTCGATCAAGTTACTTTTTAAATTTTAATTTAGAATTTTATCAAAAAAACAGCATTGTAATCGATTTCAAATCGCATTTTTATCACCTCTTAACATATTGGCGGCAGTGCGGTAAATGATGCGCAGATCGAGCCCAAAACTCCAGTTTCTAATGTAGTAAATATCGCTCTGAATACGGTTTTCCATATCTTTATTTTCAATAATTTCACCTCGGAAGCCTTCTACCTGCGCCAATCCTGTAATTCCAGGCTTTACATAATGTCTGAAATTATATTTGGAAATAATTTGGTTGTAATGATTGTTTTGATTCACCATATGTGGGCGCGGGCCTACAACAGACATATCTCCTCTCAGAACATTCCAGAATTGCGGTAGCTCGTCAAGACTGGTTTTACGCAGAATTCTACCAAAATTGGTAACTCTAGGGTCGTTTCTCACCGTAATTTTTGAATCAGAATATTTGTTTTGAATCATGGTTCTGAATTTATAACAATCAAAAACCTGGTTGTCCATGCCATGTCTTTTTTGTTTGAAAAAAACAGGTAATCCACTGTGTAATAAGATTATAACAAATATAATTGGAAATAACCAACTGGCGATGAAGACAAAGAACAAAATAGAGAAAATGATATCAAAAAGTCGTTTTAATGTGGCGTTGAACTCATTATCGAGCGGAAAGTTAAATAAATTAATATAGGGAAAGTTGCCGGCCAAAAAATAGGAACTAGGCATTAATTTGGTTCCGAATATCTCTGAAATCACATAAAATTTGATGTTTCTATCTTCTGCAATAAATCTCAATAATTTTTCTACCTGCGTATTTTGTGCAAATTCATCCCAATTAATAAAAACTACATTGATGTCATTTTCGTTAATAAATTGGTTTAAATCATTCTCTAAAAAACTGTTTTGAGAAAAATTCTTAATGAATTTAAATCCTAGCCAAGAGTTGGTTGAAATACTTTCTATAAATTGTTGTGTAAAATTATTACTGCCGATTACCAGCGTATTCAGCGTAGGTAGATTGTTTGAATTACGCCGCAAATACCGTATATAAACAGCATTACCTAGAATCAAAAGCCCAAAATAGATGAGCAAAAAACCACTGATATGTATATTAATATAATGTGTGGCGTTGATTAAAAACCAATATAAAAGAACAAAAAATGTGTATAAAAATGCAAATTCTATAATTTTCCAAATGAGTTGTGGAATTTGCGTTGTGGCATTGATGAGGTTTTGCCGACTGATAAAGTAAGTAAAGATGGTAGAAATAATAGAAATTAAAAGTAACGAAGGATAGGCATGGCCATCTTTCCAGAATAATTTAAACGTTATTAAATTAGCTAATCCAAAACTTAAAAAATTAATAAGAATAAATAATAAAAAATGAACCTTTATTTTACTGCTTTCACTTTTATTTTGCATTTGTCGTAATTCTAAGCTTAAAATGATACACCGAAATTATAAATATCATAAATGTAAGCAGACCTCTTTGTCGCCACAAAAATGATTCGGTAAAACCTAATCCAAATATCACCAAAATTACACTGATTACCATAAAATTTTGTCGAAAATCCTTTATTAATTGTAAAAGAATTATCAAATAAAGAGAGATTCCAATTATACCTAATTCCACAAGTAGTTGAATATATTGATTATGAAAATTATAATTCCAATAATCGGGATACAATTCTTTTTTTTGATGATTCTGCTCTATCAAATCTTGTGATGCACCAACGCCAACACCCTGCAACCAGGCCTTTTTTTCGGTTAAAATTTCTGTGCCTACTCTTGCTTGTAACAGTCGGATACTTGTTCCAGTCCAGGGATACACGACGCCAAATTTTTCTGAATGAAACACTTCGCTATAGTTGGTTTTGAACTCAGAAAATATTCTTTTTTGCAAAGGTTGAATTAAAAATATGGCAATAACCATTAAAAAAATGGTTCCCAGGGAAATGTACCATTTTTTTCGCCTCATGATGAATTGAAAAATAACGGCCAAAACAAAAAATGATATGAGTAATTTTGAATTCAAAAGTAAAAGAAACAAAATTAAAGATGTGATTATGAATAAATTAAGGTATTTTTCGGGTTGTAGATCAACCAGTAATATCAATAAACATATCGTGACTAAAAATGAAACATAAATGGCATTCAACCGGAAGGGTTCTACCAAATTATGATAAAAAAAGAAGGAATTTTCTTGAAATATTTGATATTTCAAAAATGCAACAAATAGAAAACACCAAAACAAAACGGCAAGAAAAACGCCAAAATATCGCCACAAATCATAAAATTTGTCTTGAGATAAGACGGGAGAAAAAAACAAACTCAGCGGCAACAAACCCAAGGGTAGAAATCGCGTTAATGATTTCAATGTGAAATCGGGATTTTCTGACCAAAAAAAACTAATGCCTATTAGCAAAAACAGACTGATTAATAGGTAATTGATAGCTTCTTTTTTGCGTGAAATAGCGGGAATTCCAAAAATAATATTCAACCCAACAAACAAGCCTACGGCCACACTGCTATAGGCATATCTTAATGGAATAGAACACAATAAGACAAAACTTGTCCAAAAAAATATTTGTTGTCGTAATGACTCATTATGTTTGAATTTTATTGGCATGCCTGAATCATGAAATTAAGATATTCATTATTAATTACATTCCAAGCATATTTTGATTGTATTTTCTCTAAATTATTTGAAATAAAATGAGAATTTCTGGGCTCAAAGTCTAGAATATGGCTCACATCTTTTGCAGATTCAAAATAGTAGGCATCTTGTTGCAGTATAGCCGCATTAAATTCATTATTGTTTGCCGCAATACAACTTCCAGACGCCATAGCTTCCAGCAAAGAGGGATTGGTACCGCCTACAGAATGTCCATGAAAGTATAAATGACTAAAATACCGTAGATTTTCTAATTTGTTTTGGTCATAAATAGCACCTAAAAAGCGAATATTTCTATTATTTCTGAATTTTTCATACATTTTTCGTCCAAATTGGGTTTTTTCTGTATTTCCAATGACCAAAAATGGAAATTTTTGTTGTGACATGACGTAACCATCCAATATCATTTCGATATTATTTTCTGGCTCCATTCTGGCAATAAGCATATTATAGGCATTTTTTTCTAGATTAAATTCATTCAAAATTTCTTGATTGGAATGATTAAATACATTTGCGCCGTATGCTATATAAGTAGAAGCTGCATTGTAATTTTCTTTCAAATAAGATTGAATTCCCAGAGAATCTGCAATGAGGTAATCACTGGATTTAACCGCTAATTTTTCTGAATATTTTAAAAATCCTTGAACTTTTTTAGAATATTTGCTTCTTTTCCATTCCAGACCATCCATATTGGTGATGATAATACTGTTTTTTGGTAATAATTTGCACCAAATAGCATTGCTAGTATATCCCAGTTGTAACAAAACGTCAAAATTTCGTTTTCGCGCATCCATTATACAATTGAAATCGTAAATAAACTGTCCGGCCGTACCCATTTTATCTTCTGGGTCATTGCAATGAATTATTTTTACTTGGTTGAATTGATTTTTCTTGTAAGGATGTAAACTCGAATTATAAACAAAAACTTCATGACCTTTTTGGGCAGCAAATACCGCAAAATTTTCTGCAAATTGCTCAAATCCGCCATGGTGATTGGGAATTCCCCTTGTACCCAGAATACCTATTTTCATTGATTATTAACTACAAATATTTATTGGAAAGCAATTTTAGATATTAAAATTAATTTAGGCTATTGATTTGAAAATAATCTTTGATGATGTCCAATATTTTTTCACTTGCACGGCCGTCACCATAAGGATTGGAAATTTGGGATATTTGCATATATCTTTCATTATCTTCGAGCAAACGAATGGTTTCTTTTACAATTTTTTCTTTGTCCGTTCCTACAAGAATGGCATTTCCCGCCTCTATACCTTCCGTCCTTTCTGTAACATTACGCATTACCAACACAGGTTTGCCCAAGCTTGGAGCTTCTTCTTGTATTCCACCAGAATCTGTGAGAATCACGTACGATTCATGCATTTCCTTGATAAGTTCTTGATATCCCATAGGCTCTACCAAGGTGATATTAGGCGCTGTAAGATATTGGTATGCATAGTCTTTGATATTCGGGTTGAGATGTACGGGATATACAATCTGAATTTCTGGCTTTAATTCTGCGATTTGCTGAATAGCTGCACAAATCGACTCAAAGGGTTTTCCATGATTTTCTCTTCTGTGGCAGGTAACAAGAATTTTAAGAGGTGCAGATTCTTCCTTGTTTTTGGATAAATTCAATTTTTCTATACCCCAAAATAGTGCGTCAATTACCGTATTTCCCACTACAAAGATATTTTTGGAGATTCCCTCATTTATCAAATTCTGTTTGGCCAGAGGTGTAGGACACAAATGTATATCTGCCAGACGAGATGTGAGTACGCGATTCATCTCTTCGGGAAAAGGCGAATAGGAGTCATGACTTCTAAGACCTGCTTCTAAATGTGCAACAGGAATTTTATGATAAAAAGCCACCAAAGCACCTGTCATTACAGTAGTGGTGTCTCCTTGTACAATTACCAAATCAAATGATTCTTTTTGAAAAATTTCTGTGTCTAATTTTTGAATCAATCGATGCGTTAGACCCGATAATGATTGCTTGGGTTGCATAATATTCAACTGATAATTTTCTTTAATTTCAAAAAAATCAATTACTTGCTTCAACATTTCTTTATGTTGACCAGTGATTCCTAATGTAATTTCAAAATTTTTATCCTTTTCAAATGTTTTGATCAGTGGAGCCATTTTGATTGCTTCTGGTCTTGTTCCGAACAAGAAAAGGATCTTCTTTTTTTTCATACGATGGGTAAAATATATAAAATCAAAGATATTAATTAAGAATCAATTCCATTTATTTATATTCGTCGCAAAATTTTGTATATGAAAGTGCTTTTTCACAGTAGATCCAATCTATATACCGCACCAGGAGGGGATTTGATTCAAATGGAAAAAACCAAGGAGTATTTACAAAAGCTTGGCGTTGAGGTAGATATATTTCGTCCAGATTTGGATGTGGAATCTTATGATATAATTCATCTTTTTAATTTGATGAATCCACAAGATATATATGATATGATGCAAAAGGCCAAAAAACACAATATTCCTGTGGTACTTTCTACCATTTATGGTTTATATACCGAGTTTGAGCGCAAGGCTAGGGGCGGGGTTTTTCAACAATTGGCCAGACATATTTCGCCTTATCAAATAGAATATGTGAAAAATAGTATTCGGCATATCAAAGAAAATAGATTTCATAAAGGGGTTCAAAGAATGATGTATAAAGGATTTTATCCCATGATGAAGGAAATTGTGGATAACACCAGCGTTTTTTTACCCAATTCTGAATCTGAAATGCTTCGTGTGGCACGAGAATTTAATTTGAATAAATATAAATATGTAAATGTGCCGAATGCGGTTGATTTACAGCTTTTTAATGAAAATGTAAAAGTGTTGCCCGAGCAAGAAAAGTTTAAGGATAGTGTGATTTGTGTTGCACGTATTGAAGGGCGAAAATCTACTCTGAATGTGGTAAAAGCCATGAAAGATCTACCATATAATCTTTTTTTAATCGGAAAAGCCTCGCACAATCAAGGAAAATACGTTGAAAATGTAAGACGCGCTGCGCAGAAAAACGTAGAATTGAGCGGAACCGTGCCGCATGAGAATTTGCCAGGAATTTACAAAGCTGCCAAGGTGCATGTTCTTGCAAGTTGGATGGAGACACCTGGATTGTCTTCGCTAGAAGCTGCCGCCATGGGTTGCAATATCGTTGCAACGCGTAAGGGTGATACCTACGATTATTTTGGCGATTATGCTTTTTATTGTGAACCAGACGATGTGAATTCTATTCGACAAGCAATAGAAAAAGCGCATCGCTCTCCAGTGAATCCAGAATTAGCTCAAATCATTAAAGAAAAGTGTAACTGGGAAATAACTGCGAAAAAAACGCTGGAAGCGTATCAAATGGCGTTATCTGACAATAATTTTCTCTGAATTTCATAATAGGCCAACAAACCGCCTATAAACAAGGATTTATTGTCCATTTTGAAATATAATCCTAAAAATACCAAGGTAGATACAAACAAAAATAAACCTGTACTGTTGATGAGTAGTTTAATATTATTCAAATAAGTAGAGGAGGAGCGTTTTCCGTAAAAAAACAGAAATAACATACTCCAAAAAAAGAATAACAAGCCAATGATTCCCGCTTTTAAAAAAACGGTTGTGTACCCATTATGCAGAATAGGTGCATGCCGCACTCTAGAACTTTCTGTAGTCCACATCAATCTGCCATAATTTACCGTGGCGCCCAATCCATTCCCTAGCCAAATCCCTAAATCGTCCCTGCTCAACATTTGCAAAATCGTAACTTGGGTCTCATAAGAACGAAAATTGTCATGAAAACGGGCTGTATTATCATTGACAACATACGGATCATATATTTCACGCGGAGCGTTCTTTACCTTATACAAGAATCCCTCTATTCCAGGGGCGTTGCGGGTGGGATTGGTAGAAACTACCCATTGAAATCCCAAGACGGAAACCAAGCCAAATACCGCCAATAGGGTTAATTTTTTTTGAGTAATTGTGTATAGACCCAACATGCCCAAAGCTACCATAACAAACTGAATCATATTGGTGCGGGCGAAATAAAATAGTAATGATAAACCGATGATAAGCAAATATATCCAATAAGCGCGCTTGGATAAATTTAAATTAAACTTCTTGTGAAAAAGTACTACAATTAATCCAAATGTTTCAAAGTCTGAAAAAAATCCAGCATGCGCTCTTATTTGCATCAAATCTTTCAAAAATTTGAAAAGAACTGCATGACCTACCATACATAAATGAATAACGGCAAGTATCAAAGAAATATACAGTACAACTTTGAAAAAATTATTATCTGAACCCCTAAAGCATTGATAGCCAATAATTAATCCGATTATGGGTTTGATGAAATAGGCAATATCACGAATGATATTATAAGTATTATGATCATAAAAAAAAGTACGTGAAAAGGCTATAACAAAGATGGCAACAAACGACGCTACAAGCCAAAGAAAAGGAACAGAATAATATCGCTTGATGGTAACTACTGCCAGTAACAACCATATTGCGAGACTTAATTCATATATATTGAAATAGGTGATGCCTACAGCAACGAAGAACATGATTTGATAGGGAAAATCTTTGGATAATGTAATCCTCATATCGTTTGGTTTTTCAAGTTCTTGTTCAATCTTACCAAATATAATAAAATTACAATAGCCTCTACAGCTATCATGCTATAAAAAGCACCTTCTATATCAAAAGCTTGAATGAATAGAATCATCATTAAAATATGGATTACAGTGGCAAAATATATAATTAAAGTATAGGATTTTGTAAAATTCATGGCAAACATCAATTGCCTCAAAGCTTGAGATAAAACCAATAATAATGGAACAAATAACATCAACTTTAATATATTTATCATTTGTGGTAAAGAATTTTGATTTATTTTGAAATATATCAAAATATTTTCCGTAAAAATAAATACCAATGCCGTTCCTATTAAAATAATTATTAAATGAACAAAATGATATGCCAACCAAATTTTAATGCCAGATACCAGTTTCTTGGCAGTTTCATGAACAACAATCGGATAGGAAAAAGTGAAAAACATAAAAATAAATGTTCTGAACACACTAAATACCTGTTCTGCAACTCTATAAAGTCCCGCAAGTGTATTGCCCAAAAGTGCTCCCACAATCATAATAGGTAAATATTGATAGAGTGAAAGGCAAAATTCTGAAAGACAAATCCTAAAATCACGCTTTAAAATTTCAATTCCATTTTGAAAACTTTTGTGGTCAAATTTTAATTGATGACGTTTGTAAATTCGAAGAAATGCATATAAATATACCAAGGTTCCACTTATTCCAAAAAAGAAATTAACCCAAATGTAATCTGAATCTTTGTGTAAAAAAACAAAAATCATAATCAAATATCCCAGCTTGGACAACACATTGTATAGGGCTATCTTTTCAAATTCCTCAAATGCTTGAAAAATCCAATTGGGATTCAATAATTGGGACAAAACCATAAACAAACTCAAAAATATAAGCGTATTTTCTTCGTAAAAAGGCAAAATATTTACGAATATTATCGCCAAAAGGGATAAAATAACAAAAAGTAAAACTTTGTAACTATAAATCGCAGATATTTGTTGACGCAAAAAAGAAGAATCTCTTTTATTGAGCACAATCTCTCGTGTGCCTACCAAATACGAACTATAATCAACCAATCCGCATAGAATCAGCATTAAAGAAAAAGCGATTCCAATTTTCCCCAAACCATCTTCTCCACAAATTTTTATGATATAGGGCATCGCCAATAATGGAATTAAAATATTGACCGATTGTCCCAGCCCGTAAATAATGAAATTCTTGATCTTGTTGTAAACCTCCATGGTCTGGATAAATCAGCATTTTCAAATAGATTTGTAAACTATTGATAAATACGTGGTTATAAGGATTTGCGAACAAAGATAAAACCACAAAACATAGTGAGAAAAACAAGCGGCATAATGAATTTGTACTTTCCTCTCAAGCCTTTTTTGCTGATGTGGTTGGCCGTTTGGCCAATAGGAGTTATGATGTAATCCAGATTGTAGTCATGTACTTTGAGTTCATGATTTTCTTCTATGAGTTTGATTTTATGTTCTACCAAATCGCTCAGCTGGGATTCTGTGCTTATCGCTATATTCGACGAGCTACGGTTACTTTGCTGTACACTAGAAATCAATTGGTCAATTTGTTTGATAATCGTATCATTCGAAACAATTTTATCTCTTAAATTATCCTGAATTGTCTTCCTGTATTTTTCGTGTACCTCGCTATTATTCAGATATTCAGAAATTTTGGTTAGTGTTTCTGGATTGATTTTATTTTTGGAATATACGGTAATGTTATGACGGCTAAAGTTTTTACCCGTTGTAAAATTTTCTACTACCTTACCCGCATCAGCATTTTCTGATAAAGTTTTGAAGACGTTATAATAACTGTCATTCTGTGATACCAAAGTGTAAATATCTACAAGTGGCTTTACCTCAATCATATATATTTTATCATCTGGTGTAATTTTTAATTCTTCAAGAAAACTTTTATTATCAGAACCTAGCTCAGAATCCAACAATGAAATTTTGTCATACAAATAGTCAACTGTATGAAAATTGGGTTGAACCATGAGATTACTTTCATATTTTTTAAGATATTTATCCATAAAATAGCCAGAAATCAATCCAGCAATAGTTAATAAAACAAAAATCCAAAAATATTTTTTGATGAAATCAATCGTATAAGAAATAGAATTTCTGAGTATTTTATACACAGAATTAGAAACATCCTGTAAATCTATTTCACTATGTTTATCCCTCATACAGCGATTTTTTTTAAGTAATTACAATCACGCAATTTAGGTATTTAAGCCCTATTTGCCAAATTAACTTTATATTTGTTTCCTTACCATAAAAACGCCTTCATTTTGAAAATCATTCACTTGTCACATTGGGTTTACGTTCTTTTTATTCTCATTTTAGGTTTTGTTCTTCGTATTATTTATCTCGATTTTCAAAGCCCTTGGCTGGACGAAATTATTACATTAAAAATTACATCACCAGAAAGTTCCTATTCTGACATCATAGATAGAATGAAATCTGGTAATCAGCATTTACCGCTTTACTATTCTTTTGTACATTTCATTGGAAATATTTTTGGTCATGGTATATATATGGTGCGCCTCGTTTCGGTCTTGTTCGGCGTATTAGGCATCTGGCTCATGTATTTGCTTTCAAAGGAATTTCTTCCAAAAAATTACGCATTAATTCCCACAATGTTTTGTGCGGTCAACTTTTTCCTGATTCAATATGCACAAGAAGCCCGTTCGTACACATTACTGTTTGTTGCAAGCATTCTTACCTTATTGTATTTTGTTAAATTCATCAAAAATCCAACGGTTAATTATGCTCTGTTTTATGGTTTGAGCCTAGGACTTATTCTCAATATTCATGTTTATGCATTGTTTGTGGTATGGGCACAAGTTTTAGTTTTAATTTATCTTTTATTTCATTTCAAAAAACCGAAACTTCTCACATTCAGTATTTTAAGTTTTGGTATTGCAATAATTTTTGCCCTTCCTATGCTTTATGTCTTATGGAATAACGCTGCCAATGATGATTTGTGGATTCCAGAACCGGGATTGCTTGTTTTTTACAACATTCCTCTCACTTTTTTTGGCGAATCTCGTTTGTTATTCGGATGGGTGATTTTATTTCTTCTTTTTGGTTTTTATGCTTTGTTTACGGGAACGCAAAACCAAAAATCAGAATTATCCCATAGAATTTCAGCCATAATTCTATTTTCGGCGATGATAATTCCGTTTATAACCACTTTTTTAATTTCAAAATTTTATATACCCATTATAGAAAGTAGATATTTAATTATTATTTTACCCCCTTTATTTATCATTTTAGCCTTTGGCTTTTATCAACTAAAAAGCATCAGATTACAAATCATTTCTGTATTGGCATTCAGTGTTTTATCTGTTATTATTTTAATGGGACACCGTCAATTTTATACCCAAATTTACAAAACTCAGTTTAGAGAAGTTGCGCAATATATCCAACTAGAATCGCCTAAAACCACTATTGTTTCCGATTTATCTTGGTATATGGAATACTTTTTTGAAAATGAAAATTATATTTTCGAACACCTGGATTTAGAAACTTATAGCAACCAAATGAAAAATACAGAATTACCAAAAGAATTCTGGTATTTTGGCGCGCATAATCAAACCTATAATCCACAAGCAGAGTATTTACAAACCATTAATAATCAATATTATATAACAGACGAGTTTGACGGATATGATATTTGGGCCAAAAAATTCGAACACAAATCAGTCATTGAACTGCCAGATTTGTCAAATTTCGATTTAACCCAAAATCAACAAGGAAACAACATTAAATCTTGGGTAGAATACCATACTTTCACCGAAAATCAATTGAATATCAAGGCTTGGGCATTTTTAGAAAACCAAAATAGCCAAAATAGCCAAACCTATATTGTTCTAGCCAAAGCCAATGAAATTCAATCGATTATACCTGTTCAATCCATCATCAGACCCGATATCAACCAAGCTTTTCCAGGAAATTTTGATTTATCAAACGCTGGTATAGAACAAATTATCTCATTAGCAGACGCAGAGCCAGGCGTTTACCATGTGTTGTTTTATTTGCAAAACGGAAAAGCCAAAGGCTTCGTCAAGTCAGATATTCAATTGGAAGTATTTTAACCCAGAATATTTATCTTGACTTAGCGTTCTATCACGCCCAATAATTCCTTAAGGCTTTCCTTCCAATCTCTCACTTCTACATCGTAAGTTTCTTTAATTTTTGAAGTGTCCAACACGCTATATTGCGGTCTCTGCGCAGGTGTAGGATAAGAAGAAGAAGCAATGGGATGAATTGTAATTTTTGACTCGGTGAACTCTTTTATCGCTTCTGCAAAACCATACCAAGTCGTAGCACCAGCGTTGGTAAAATGAAAAACGCCCGGAGTTTTCTTTTCTGTCAATATTATTTTCAAAATCGCCTTTGCAATATCATTTGCATTTGTTGGCGTTCCACGTTGGTCTTGAACCACCGAAATCTCATCTTTTTCGGCAAAAAGACGCAACATTGTCTTCAAAAAATTCTTTCCGTACTGTGAATAAACCCATGCCGTTCGCAAAATCACCGTTTTGGTATTTTTCTCCATGGCCAGACGCTCACCCTCCAGTTTAGACTTGCCATATACATTCAATGGCTGCGTGTAATCATCCTCTACAAACGGCTCCACAGCCATTCCATTAAAAACATAATCCGTAGAAACATGGACAAAAAACGCCCCTTGCTCTGCACTTTCAGCAGCCAATAATCCTACCGCATCCGCATTCGCCAAAAAAGCATTTTCTACATCATCTTCTGCCTTATCCACAGCAGTATAGGCAGCACAATTCACCACCACATCTACACGATTAGAAAAAAACCAAGACTCAACCAATTTCCGATTACAAATATCAAATTGTTCTCGATTCACAAACAAAAAGTCATATCCTTGCAAATTAGTGGCTTGCACCGCATCCCGCAGACACATCCCCAATTGGCCACCCGCACCTGTTACCAAAATTCTTTTCATAAACGTATAGCCTCAAATTCCTTAAACGATTTTTGACGCTGATCTTTTTCAGACAAAATCATCTTCTTTTCATCAATTTTCCAATCAATATTCAATTCCTTATCCAGCAAATAAATCCCATCTTCATGTTCACGACTATACTGCATATCACACTTATACGCAACGAGAGCCCGCTCAGACAACACCGAGTAGCCATGAGCCATACCCCGCGGGACAAATAGCTGTAACTTATTCTCAGCACTCAATTCTATCGCAAAATGCCTACCATAAGTCGGCGAATCTTGACGCACATCTACCGCAACATCTAGAATCTTCCCCATCAAGACACGCAAGAGTTTGGCCTGTAAAAAGGGTGCTCTTTGCAAATGCAACCCACGCACAACCCCATGCTCCGATAATGCCTCATTATCCTGCACAAAATTCACCTCCAAACCCGTAGCTTCATTAAACTTCTGCGCATTATAACTCTCAAAAAAATAGCCCCTCGAATCCATAAAAACTTGTGGTTCGATAACAAAGCAACCCTCCAATTCTGTCTTCGTAATTTTCATTTCAATAGATGTTCTACAAATATACATTTTACACAACAAAATCTCACCTGCACATCCATTTTAATTTAATTTTTGGGCGGCTTTTCCCGCTATCCACTATATCACAACACTTGTATGCTTAGAAAATCCGGTGTACAGGGATTTCCATTTCATTACAATCCTGTACACCGCATTTTCTGAGCGCATACAAGCGCTGTGATGCCGTTTCTATCGGGGCCGCGTACGCCTCAATCAAACTCCCAAAACCAAAAAAAAAACTCCCAGCCAAGGGAGTTTTAATCAATTTCAAGTCTGAATGCGATTTATTTCACACCCAATTGCTTTTTCACTTCCTCAGTAAGATCCTTCCCACCTTTGAAGTATAAAACAGCACCCGAAGAAACCATTACCGCAGTATCCATAATATATCCTACTTTTTGCGCATCGCCCACAGCCTGAATAGCCGTCTCTACTCTAGAGTAAATAGGTTTTACTAAATCTGATTCCAATTTATTCAATTCAGTTGCAGCCGTTTGTTGATATTGCATCAACTCCTCTTGCTTTTTCTGTAAATCCTCTTGTACCGGCTGTAACTTCTGCATCAAGGCACGCTGCTCAGCCTCAGATTTATTCTGAACCGCCTCCATCTGTTTTTGCGCATCGTTCAAAATGTTTTGCATCTCTGCCTGTCTTCTTTCTACCTCAGTCTTGTGACGATTGGCTTCTGTTTCTAACCTCGTTTGTGCCGTCTTATATTCAGGCATCGCCTCCAAAATGGCATTCGAGTTTACATGCGCAACAGATTGCCCATGCATATTACCGATTCCCAATAAAAACAAAGAGAAAAATGCAATTAATGTTAATTGTTTCATAGCTGTATGTAATTTAATTTTAAGTATTTTATTATTTTTTTTCACGCATTATTTCAGTCGGTCTTTCCGATTGAACTTTTATTCTATTATCTATCTTTTTAATATCTCTTTTCTGGTCCGTCAACGGATTCACAGTATTGTTTTGCGTTCGTGGAACATTACGCACAGGCTCCTTGCCTTGTGGCAAAACCATACGCAGAACCTCTTCACTTACATCAAATTTGGGATCAGAGTAGAGCATAACCAAATCACTGCCTTTATCAAAAATAAAACTGTAATTACGACGCTCTGCAACCGTTTTTACCGCATTCCAAATTTGATCCTGAATCGGCTTTACCAAATTACGACGTATCGCTATCAAATCACCTTGCGGACCATACCTTTTTTCCTGCAAATCAGAAATCAATTTACGCTGATTTTCAATCTGCTTTTCTCTTTCAGAAACTTGCTCCTTCGTAAGCAAAATCTTCTCTGCCTGAAATTCACTCAGCATATTCTCTAGCGAAGCTTGATGATTTTGAATCTCTTGTGACCAATTGCCCGCCTGTGCATTCAAATTCTGTTGAGCTTCTGCGTACTGTGGTAAACTATTCAATACATATTCTGTATCTACATAGCCAAATCTCTGCCCGTAAAGTGCTGTGGTACAAAGTGTAATAAGTAATAAGAGTAAATTTTTCATGAGATATGTATTCATTAAACTAAAACCGTGCCAATGGTATTTATATTAAAACGATTGACCAAAGATAAAGTGCGTCTGCCAGCCAGATGCCTGCGTTCCCGAATTCAAATAAGGATCAAAACCATAACCAAAATCAAAGCCTAACATACCAAAGGCAGACATGAAAACCCGAACCCCTACACCCGCAGAGCGTTTGAGCTCAAATGGCTTGAATTCCTTCTTGTCAGACCAGGTGTTACCCGCCTCAAAAAATGTAAGACCAAATATCTTTGCCTGTTGACCCATCGTAATAGGATAGCGCAATTCTAATAAAAATTTATCGTAAATGGTCCCACCTCCCAAGGGTGTAATATCCCTGCCAGCTTGTCCACCACCATCGGTGAAATCATCATATCCACGCAGCGGTACTATTTCACGACCATCAAAACGATTGGCCTGTAAGCCCGTTCCACCCATAAAGAATCTTTCAAATGGCGAAACGCCAATTTCTTTATTGTATGAACCCAAAAACCCAAACTCAGCTCCCGTACGCAATACCAATTTCCCAATCAATTCTGTATACCAATTCCCCGAAAATTGAATTTTATAATATTCTAACCACTTATACAATCCTTCAAAATCACCAGCACGCTGCATGGCCGCATAATCCTTGTTTTTGCTGAGAAGCGAGTATGGAGGCGTTAATTTTAAACTTACATTAAAATCTGAACCATAGGTCGGGAAAACTGGATCATTACCAGCTGATAATCGACTTAGACCAATCTGATAAGCCAAATTGTGAGATGTTCCGTTTTCATACTGAATTGTTCCAATATTATATCGATAATTTTGAAAATCATAATTCTGATAAGATACAGCCTGGCTAAGTCTGAAATAATCATCTGGCCAAGTTAATAATTTATTCAAACCAACAGAAGCTCCTAAGATTCTAAGACTTGAATCATCTGAACTATACAAATTCCTGAAATTTGAATTGTAAATAGACATAGACAAGGCAGTTGGCCTGCTACCGCCAATCCAAGGCTCGGTAAACGAAATACTATAGTTTGAGAAATAACTTCCTGCTTGTGCACGTATAGACAAGGCTTGTCCGTCGCCTAATGGTACCGGTTTCCAAGCTTCTCCTTTAAACAAATTCCCAATCGAGAAATTTTGAAAAGTTAGTCCCAAAGTTCCAATAAATCGACCTCCGCCGTATCCACCTTGTAATTCAATTTGCGAGGAAGATTTAGGTGCCAATTTCCAGTCGATATCTACCGTATTGTCTTCCATATTGGGTTGTATATCTTGCGTGATCTGTTGTGGATCAAAGTATCCCAAACTTCCCAATTTGAAATAGGTACGCTGAATATCACTTTTTGAAAATAAATCTCCTGGACGTGTATATAATTCTCGGGCAATAACATGGTCGTGTGTCTGCGTGTTTCCGTTGAAAGTAACACGGTTCCATCTGGCTTGTTCTCCCTCTCGTATTCTGATTTCTAAATCAATCGTATCATTTTTTACCGATTTTTCTATGGGCGTGGCCTCCGAAAATAGATATCCACTATTTAGATATAATGTATGAATGTCATCGTCTTTGGTAGAACCCGACACTTTTTGATTGATTCCTACTGCATCATAAGGATCACCTTTTTTATACGACAAAATTCTGCTCAGTGTTTCGGTATTATAAACAGAATTTCCAACAAAACTAATATCTCCCACATAGTATCGCTTTCCTTCATCTACTGTTAATTTCACAACATAGCGATCATTTGAAACTCGGGTAACCGTATCAGACACAATTTTTGCATCTCTGAAACCGTATCCTTTGTAAACATCTATCAATTTTTCTTTGTCCTCTTCATATTTTTCTGGAATGAGTTTAGATGCTTTCAATATATTCTTCAAATCAGTTCTAGTGGTATTTTTGAAGCCTTTGTTTCTTAATTTTGAGGCTCTTACCTCTTTATTTCCCTCGATGATAATGTCTTTGACCTTAACACGTGGGCCTTGGTTTACCACAATTTTCACGTCTTCTGTCAAATTTTTTCCTTCTACAGGCGTAGTTATAAAATCTACTTGCGCATCCGGATATCCTTTATCGACAAAATACTTTTTGATGTTGATTTTTGTCTGATTGATTAAATTAAGCGTAATTTTTTCGTTTTCCTTTAAATTATTAGCTTTTAAAATTTCATCTTTTTTGCCTTTTTTTACGCCTTCGATTTCAATTTCATTGATGCGCGGTAGTGCAATTAAATTTACTCTTAAAAATATATCACGACCTACTACTTTGGATGCGAAAAATTCTACATCAGAGAATAAATTGGTTCGCCACAATTTTTTGATTGCGTTGTTGATTTTTGACCCAGGAACCTCGATTTCTTCGTTCAGTTCTAGTCCAGTAAATCGTAATATTTGATTGGTGCTGTAGGGTGTTCCGCCGCTCACCTCGAGTCCTTTGAGCACGTATGTGCTCATCAATTGTACCGCAGTACCAGGTTGTTCGATAACAATTGTGTCCTGTGGAAGGTTCAAAAAGTTGGTTTCTATACGCGTAGAATCCATCTCAAAATTCACTATGTTGCGCTGATGTAGTGCAGTAGAATCTTGTTGTGCATGCAAATTAAATAATACTAAGCTCAACGTTAGTACAAAGAGTTTCTTCATCTTCAATTCTTCAATTCCTTTAATTGTTCACCCGTTTGGCCATATCTTCTTTCACGATTTTGATAAGAATACACAGCATCATACAAATCTTTTTTTCTGAAATCAGGCCACAGAATATCTGTAAAGTAAAGTTCTGCATAGGCAATTTGCCACAATAGAAAATTACTGATTCTGGTTTCTCCGCTGGTTCTTATCAACAAATCCACGTCGGGTATATCTGCATTAAATAGATATTTTTTGAACAATTCAGGTGTTATTTGGTTAATTTCTAAATTTTCGTCTTTGACATCCTGAGCGATCTGGCGCGTAGCTTGAATAATTTCATCTTTGGCTCCATAACTCAATGCTAGGGTTAAGACGGCTTTAGTATTGTTTTGGGTTGCGTCAATTACGCTGTTTAATTCTTTTAAAACTTTGGGTGGCAAATTTTGTGTGTCACCAATAGTTCTGAGTTGAATTTTATTTTCTTGAAGGGTTTCGAGTTCTTTTTTTAATGAACTTACCAATAGATTCATCAAAAAATTAACTTCTTCCATGGGTCTTGACCAATTTTCAGAAGAAAATGCATACAAGGTTAAATAAGGAATCCCCAAATCATCACAAGCCTCAATAGCATCACGCACAGCTTGTATGGCATTTTTATGCCCAAAAGTACGCATCATTCCCTTTTTTCTGGCCCAACGACCATTGCCATCCATTATTATGGCGACATGTTGCGGGATATTATTGGCATCTATATTATTTGGAATCTTATGTTGCATTTAAATCTAATCACAGAAACACGCCGGACGACCAAAGGTGTACGTAAGTGTCAAGCCTGTGAATACGTACCAATCGTTATTTGAATGATCACCAATTTGTCGCTCGACAATCAAACGGTCATTTCTTTTTTGAATTTCTTGTGCAACTCCAGGAAAACCATCCAAGCCGTCTTTTATAGTATAGCTGAAATCTTCTGGCTTGGCAAACGCCATATCCAAATCATCTATCAGCGTTGGCCGAACCCCGATTTCTGCTGCTACAATCCATTGCCAATTGAATTTGTACTTGTAACCTGCACCAAAAGGCATGGTATATGAGAAGTTTTTCTTGTTGGATTTTTCTAAAATTGTCTCAAAATCTGTCGGTGAAGAAGGGGCCGTACTTCCCTCTCTCAATTGATGGGCAACCTTGTACTGGGGATGATTGTACATAAAAGCACCTGCACCCGCAAAAATATAGGGTGAATGTCCGCGCTCCTGATCGGCATTAATCGGGAAAAAGTTGTACTCAAAGACAATCGAACCTTCAAAAATAGATTGAGAATATTTGGCACCGCGATGATATCTATAATCTTCTGCAGCCAAACGATCATTATCTATGATTCGCGCATAGTCCAAATTAAGTCGTAAAGACTGCTGGGGATTAAGGTTGAAACGATATATACCGCCTATAACCAAAGGTATGGCCGGCTCACCAGGTCGGTAATCTTTGGGCAAAGGATTTATAAAATCTGTACGACCTATATCGGTAATTCCATTGGCACCACCTAAAAAAATACCTAACTCATGCTTTTGTGCCTGGGCTTGCAGGGCAAAAAATGTTAGAAAAATGAATACAAAAAATCCTCTCATAATATTTGTATAAGGTTCAATGTTTAACGAATAAACTTTGCCAATGTTGTATAATGCCAATTTTTCAAGGGCACAAATATAAAACAATATTATTGGCAGAGCGAATGCTAAACTTAAATTATTTTAAATAAACGATAAATTTAATTCCTTCTATCGTAACCCCAAAATAATTTTTTGCGTAAGGTTTCTAAATAGTTGTTATGATTGAGCTGAACTATATTTATGAAAAAATCTGCTTTACGCAGCCAAACTTCTTTTTCTACCTCTACAGATTTTAAGCGAGAATCCAATGAAAGCGAATATTCTGGAACTCTGCTATGCACTTTTAATCTGATTTCTGATGAATCATGAATAACCAATGGGCGCACATTTAAATTGTGTGGCGCAATGGGTGTAATCACCAAGTTTTCGGTTTCTGGAGAAATTATTGGTCCATTGCAACTCAGTGAGTAACCTGTTGAACCTGTTGGTGTTGCGATAATGAGCCCGTCGCACCAGAAAGAATTTACCAATTGATTTTCTATAAAGGCGTCTATGGTAATCATGCTGGTTGTTTCTTTGCGCATAATAGTGAGTTCGTTGAGCGCAAAAGGAAATTTCAATGCCAAATCGGGAACTTGTACCGCAACCAAAGAGCGTTTACTAATTTTATAATCATGATTCAAGATATTGTCCAGATTGGGAATTATTTCTGACTTGTTGATGCCTGCCAAGTAGCCCAATCGACCCGTATTGACGCCTACAATAGGTATGCATGTGTCTTGCACTAGGGTAACTGCAGACAAAATAGTGCCATCACCCCCAAAAGAAAAAAATAAATCCAAATCTGGCCACAATTCTGCTGTAGTTTCAAAGGTAGAAACCTCTGGTAGATTGATCCCTGGAATCTGCTCTAATAGGCTTAAAAAATTTTTTTCTACTTGAAATTCAACATTACGATGTATCAATTTCTGAAGCAGTTCTGGCATAATTTCATGCAATGCATCCGATGTTTGCATTCCATACAAGGCTATTCGCAAATCAGACATCGAGAAATTTCATTAATTGATTAAAACGCTCATTGAACAAATCTTGACGGTCATCATCAAAAAATTTATGTTTAATCAAATATCCAAAACGCTCAAAAGTCTCAATAACAGATGTAAGGCTTTCTGCATTGAATTTTACAGTGATTTCTACCATATCTTCTTGAAAATCAGAAATAAAAACTCCAAAAATCCTAGCATTGTTTGATTCTACTATCTTGGTAACCTCGCTCATAGAATATTGTTTTACAGGAATTTTTACCGTAACCATGGCTGCCGGTTCCGAGAGGAGAGGCAAGCTCGAAAGTCTGGACATTACATCTTCTATCACCACAATTCCAAGGTATTTTTCTGAATTATCCAAAACAGGAATTACATTGGCATCATGTGTATAAAATCCGTTTACAGCATCAAAAATGCTGCTGTTTTCAGTCAGAAAAAAATAATCCAGAAAAGGCCGGGATTCTATAAGTTTTTCTTCCATGGGGCGGCTGTTGAGATGTACCTCGGTTAAATTGCCAATGAAACTGAGCCCTTCAAATACCGGAATATGAGAAAGCCTGTAACCATCAATGGTTTGTAGCGCTTTTTCTACTGTAGATTTCATATTAGCCGGAACAAAATCTCTGGATATGATATCGGTAATTAACATGACTTGATTTTTTGCTAAGTTAAAAAATTAATATGCTTTAAGTAATTTTTATTTTCATTACACAATCATTAACAATTTTGAAGCCGAAAAAACGAGTCAATGCATTAGGCATCACTACGAGACAATATTAAATTAAGAAATTTATAAAATAATAGAAATCAAAGAGATTGCATACAGTTTCTAGCTCTTGTGTAGATTTTTTGAAAATCCAACAAAGCCATAAAAGGAGGAAATAGAAGCTTGAATCAACTTTTTGTTTAATTGACGAGTTGAGTTTGGGTTAATTATTGATATTCTGTATTTGATATCTTAATTATAGGCTAAATCCGATGTTATATTCATTGATTTGCCCATGTTTATATTCAATTCCTAAACCCAAATGTTGCCATATATGTCATGAACACGAGTTGGGAAATGGAGATAAGAGTTGATTAATTATAGATGGAATTTAAAAAATTTATGGTAATAATTTAAACAGAAATGGTTTTACGTAAAGTAATCTGGATATGTATCGGAATCTTGTTGGCAGCATTTGTTGTTTGGTTTTTTTTGAACAAAAGTCTTAATTCACAAGATGTTAAAGATTTCATACAACAACAATTACCCGAAAATATAGATTTGAAGTATTCTGAACTCAAAACCAATGTTTTTTTGGGTGAATTTAAATTAAAAGACGCAGAAGTCTTTTTGAAGAACAAAGGAATTCGTATTACCGCAGACGAACTCAAAATTAAGGGAATTGATTATAATAATTTATTACAAACTGATACTATCGCTATTTCTGAGACGCAGATAGAAAACGCCTACGTTTGGGTTGATAACTCTTTGGCCGATTCTACAGTGATGATTCCTGGAGAAGAGCGGCGCAATATTTTTTTGAAGCTGGATAAATTTAAAGTCGATTTTTCTGGATTGGAATTAAAAGACGAAAATGGACAAGTTCAATTGAAAATGAACGCTACACAATTGGGACTGAATAATTTATTAATTCAATCCAAACCGAGTGATTTTAAAAATCAATTGAAATATTCTCTTGTGAAAATTAAAACAGATAGCCTTGTTTTGCCGCTCAATACAACCCAGCACGTCTATATAGGTGCGCTAGAACTGGATAGTGCGCAATTCAAATTAAAAGATACCCAACTCACGCTACGCGACAAGGGAATTGATTTGAATTTTGATTTATTGCAACTTAGAGGAGACGATTTTAATCATATTCTTTCAAAAGATACGATTCAATTTACGGAATGTGTTTTGTCCAAAGGTGAAATTAAAATCAATAATGCCAAACCTCAAACGCGGGCCACACGCGACACCTTGAAATCATGGAACAAAGTCTTGAAGATTCAGGAATTCAAAATATCAGATACAGATTTTGAATTTATAGATAGGAAAGGAAATCCATTGTTGAAATTTGAGGATACAGATGCTTTTTTTAAAGATTTGAAAATTCTTACCGCACCCAAAGAAACAGAAAATACCATTACCTATACCTTCATCAATTTGAACGCCAGGGATTTAAAATATCCCATGAATCATTTGCACACGATGAAAGTAAAAAATATTGAGGTCGAACAAAATTTGGCTAAATTGAAGCAATTCAGCATAGAACCCAACTTTTCCAGAGAGAATTTTCAAAAACAAATCAAAGAGGAACAAGACGTAATTAATTTAAAAGTTCCAGAAATTCTGATAAAAAATTATGACTTCTCTTTTGATGAGGTGAATAATTTCTTTTCGGCACAATTTATCAATCTTTCCCAACCAGATTTGAATATTTTTCGAGACAAAACAATGCCAGATCAGACACCTAGAAAGCCTATGTACTCTGAAATGTTACGAAATCTAAAATTTAAACTCGCCATAGATGAGATCGAGTTGCGTAAAGCAAAACTTACTTATGAAGAAAAAGTGGCAGAAAATCAGCCCCCAGGAAAAATTTATTTCACTGAATTCGATGCAAAAATTCGTAATATTCATAATAAAAATTCCTCACGACCCGTCGATATACGTGTAGATACACGCTTTATGGGACATGCACCTACTTGGGTGAATTGGCAATTTAATATACAGCAACCATACGATAAATTTCAAATAACAGGTGAGGTCAATCAATTAGACGCCCGGAGTATGGATAACTTCTTGGTTCCGAATATGAAAGCAAAACTCGATGGAGATGTTTTAAAAGCCAGTTTCAATTTTACAGGAAATGACAAAGGGCTTACGGGCAAAATGGATATGTTGTACGATAATTTGAAAGTAGAAATACTGGACGATGAAAATGAAAAAAAGGGAGTTGTAAGCACTATTGCCAATTTTTTGGTGAAATCCAAAAAAGACAAAATCGATAATACGCCCAATCATATTCAGGTAGAGAGAGATCAACAAAAATCATTTTTTAATTTGTTCTGGCTCGGGTTGAAAGAGGGAATCAAACAGAATATGCTCAAATTTAAAAGTAAAAATGCTGGAGCTAAGAAATGAAGTCGCTCAACTGATTGATAATTAATATTTTAAAATTGAATTTGAAGATTGTGGCACAATAATTGATTTTTTAAGGCATTAAATTAAACCAATATGAGCAAAAAAATTTTTATAGGTGCATTTTTCAGTACAATGATGATAATCGGTGTACAAGCACAAGAGAAGAAAGTCAAAGTTTCTGACGGAAACATCAAAACAGAGGCAAGAGTTCAACAAAATACGATTCAGCTCAAAGAAGCCCCTGCTTCCAATAAAGAATTGGTACACCCCGAAGCCAACGTGAATTTTGAAGAAAATATCAGTAATCGAACCATGGGTAAAGATGCTATTGTAAAGAAAACCTTGAATTACGAAGGTCTAGTTGTTGGCGAAAATAGATCTACCATTCCTATCACTATGGAGCAAGCTGGTTCGCTACAAATCAATTTCAAAGCAGAAAACCCAAATGCATTATATTACCTAATGGATAGACTCGAAAACATCATAATTCCTGCCACAGAAAAGGATTTTAATGATGTGATTCCTGCTGGAGAATTTATTTTGGGCGTAGGATTGATGCCAGAAGCTGCAAAAAAAGGCGAAAAATCAGTTTACACTTTTGAGGTAACAAAATAATTTCTACTTGACTATAGAAAGTATTACATCTATGGGTTTATAACAAAAATCAATGTTATTGTGAATAAATCATCAAATATTATAATTACTTTCGCAAAAATTTAAAATAAATGAAAAAAGTATTTTTAGGACTTAGTGCTGTTGGATTAATAGCATTCACATCATGTGAAAAGAAAGAAGCCGTAAAAGTAACAGATTCTCAAGAAGTTGCAACTGCCAGTGAAGAAGCGGTAATGTACCAAGCAGATACTTCTACATCTACAGTAGATTGGAGAGGTTACAAAATCTATGAAGGAGAAACCGAAGAGCAAGGACACCACGGAATCATGAAATTGTCTTCTGGTACTATAGCAGTTGAAAACAATAAAATCGTTTCTGGAGATTTCTCTATAGATTCCAACTCCATCGAATCTCACGATTTGAATGAATCACCAGACGATAAAGCGAAATTAGACGGACATTTGAGAAGCCCAGATTTCTTGGATGCAGAGAAATTTCCAAACGCAACTTTTCACATTACCTCTGTAAACCAAATCGAGGGTGAGTACAATTCAGAAATTTCTGGAAATTTCAAAATGAGAGAAATCGAGAAAAATATCACTTTCAAAGCCAATATAGGTATTGATGGAGACAAAATGACAATCGCTTCAGAAGAATTCACCATCAATCGTCAAGATTTTGGTATTACCTTCAAAGGTGGTGGAAATTCTATCATCAAAGATAATGTAACATTACGTGTGAATGTACAAGCAAATAAAGTTGCTGGTGCTGATGCAATTGTAGTTCCTGCTGAAGAAACCGTTGTAGAAGTTCAATAAGAAGTAAAAGTTTATATCAAACGAAGCTGCCTGTAAAAAGGCAGCTTTTTTTTGTTTTTAATTAAATTTATTTTCAATTCAATGTAAAATTGTACTTTTGGAGTTTAGAGTGAATTACAATGATTGAAGAGATTCAGCAATATATAAACGAAATAGAATCATTTCATACAACTGATGTATCAGAAACCGAATCGTTCAGAATTAAATTTCTTGGAAAAAAAGGAATTTTAAATGAATTATTTTCCCGTTTCAAAGACGTACCCGGCCCCGAAAAAAAAGAAGTGGGTCTTGCTTTAAATTTATTAAAAAATGCAGCAAATAACAAGCTCAACTCACTGCGTGAAAATACAGCTGCACAAGACCAAAAGCAAGAGTTTACAGACTTTACACAACCGGGAAATCCGATAGAAAATGGTTCGAGACATCCTGTGAGTATAGTTAGAAATCGTATTATCGAAATTTTTAAACGCATTGGATTCACGCTTTCATCTGGACCCGAAATTGAAGACGATTGGCATAACTTCACTGCGCTCAATCTCCCAGAATATCATCCCGCAAGAGATATGCAGGATACTTTTTTTATAGAAAAAGACCCAGATATCCTATTACGCACGCACACATCTTCTGTACAAATACGCTATATGGAGAACCAAAAACCTCCAATTCGTATCTTGTCTCCCGGACGGGTTTATCGTAATGAGGCCGTTTCTGCAAGATCCCATGCCATGTTTCACCAAATAGAAGGATTATATATTGATAAAGATGTTTCTTTTGCCGATTTGAAACAGACTTTACAGTATTTTACCACTGAATTATTTGGGAAATCACAGATAAGATTAAGGCCTTCTTACTTTCCATTTACAGAGCCAAGTGCAGAGGTGGACGTGTATTGGGGGCTGGAAACAGAAACCGATTATAAAATTACCAAAGGTACAGGCTGGCTAGAAATTATGGGATGTGGAATGGTGGACCCCAATGTGCTGCAAAATGTGGGAATAGATCCAGATACTTATAGTGGATACGCCTTTGGAATGGGAATAGAACGCATTGCGCTTTTGTTGTATCAAATCGGGGATATTCGATTGTATTTTGAAAATGATGTACGTTTTCTGGAACAGTTTCAAGCCGAATTTGGTTGGTAAATAATTATGAAATTTCTGGGCCTTTTCGGATTATTGCTTTTGACAATTATCAGTTGTCACAAGAGAGAAAACGAAATTTTCCTTAAAGAAACTCTACATAAGGATACGCTCAATTTACCGCATTTTCCCTATTTAGATTATGATTTACAATTCAAAAATCAAACTTTTGACCCTGTTTCCAGGAGCAAAAAACAACTTTTTGTAGAAGATTTTTTCGAAAATTACTGGAGCCAAAATCAAGTAAGTGGTGGATTACTTGTAGCCAGAAATGGCCAGGTGATTTATGAAAATTATCGCGGATATGCTAATGTTGAAACCAAAGATACTCTGAATGCAGATACCGCATTACACACCGCATCTATTTCTAAAGTATTGACAGCTCTTGCGGTTTTGAAACTGGTAGAGGCAGATTATTTGAAATTAGATCAGTTGGTTTCGAATATTTTTCCTGAATTTCCTCACAAAAATATTACCATCAGGGATTTGTTAAATCATAGAAGTGGCTTGCCCAATTATGCCTATTTTGAGCATCATAAATTATATTGGGATACGAATAAAATTAAAACCAACGAAGACATTCTGCAGGCACTTATTCACAAAGTGGCTTTACCCCAAAGCCAGCCCAATACCTCATTTTCATATTCAAATACCAATTACGCCTTACTCGCATTAATCATCGAAAAAATTACAGGCTTGCAATATAAGGATGCGATGCAGTATATAATTTTTCATCCATTACAAATGAAAAATACCTTTGTTTTCAATATCAAAGATTCTGCAAAAGTGAGTCAATCCTACGGCTATGGCGGTACAAGATGGAATTTTGATTTTCTTGACCAAATTTATGGTGATAAAAATATATATTCTACGCCCAGAGACTTGTTCAAGCTAGATAAAGCTATGTATTCGAAGCATTTTTTGACTCCAAAATTGAAGAAATTAATGACCCAAGGCTATAGTTATGAGAAAAAAGGCGTAAAAAATTATGGATTAGGAATTAGAACCATGGAGTGGGATACTGGGCAAAAATTACTCTATCACAATGGCTGGTGGCATGGAAATTATACTACCTATGTACGTGGAGAGACAGATTCTATCACCATTATAGCCTTAGGCAACAAGCAATCACGCGCTATTTATCAAGCCTTTACTCTGGCAGGTATGATGGGGAATTATCCTGTGATGACAGAAGAAAACCAAAGACTCTTGCTGGGAAAAAATTCAGAAACAAGTCTGCAAGACAGTGTGAATCTAGAAATTACAGAAACTGACTTGCCAGATAAATCTTCAGAAAAGTTAAAAAAAGTTAAAAGAAAAGATAGTTCTATATTCGTTTTGCAACCCAAAATTCGTAACGAAAAGTTAGATTCCTTCAAGAAACAAATATCTGATATTCATTGATTTTATGTTAAAATTTTTTCAATTTTGCCCCAAATGCGGTTCTTCACATCATCGATTCGAGAATCACCACCGTTTTGAATGCTTCGACTGCGGGTTTGTCTATTATCATAATTGTGCTGCAGCTGTGATGGTGCTCATCAGGCAAAAAGACAAAGTCATGTTTACTGTAAGAAATAATGAACCACAAAAGGGAATGCTAGATTTTCCTGGCGGATTTGTTGATCCAAAGGAAACAGCACAATATGCTGCGATACGCGAGTTGAGAGAGGAACTCGGTTTACATATCAAAGAAGAAGATCTTAGGCTATTGGATACCGAGCCAAATGACTATATTTTTCTAGATATACTCTATCGAACCCTAGATATTTTGTTTGAAACCCATTTGCCCGAAGGTCAAGAAATAAACCTGGAACAATCTGAAATACAAGGAATTAAATGGTTGTCTTCAGATGAAATTGATTTAAATCAAATCGGATTTAATTCTATGAAAATATTGGTTCAAAAACATATTTTGTCCAGAGATTTCACAAAAAAATAGGAGTTTTCGCCTTTTATTTTTCGTTTTTATTCTTTTTTTCGTTCAGATTCCATTGATTTATCCATGGCATCGTTTGATGTGCTGTTAAATCAAATTGAACAGGAACCACAGATATAAAACCGTTGTCGAGCGCCCATTCATCTGTATCTTCACCGCCATCCATATTTACGAATTTTCCTGTAAGCCAGTAATATTTACGACCACGTGGGTCTAGTCTTTCCTCGAATTCTTCGTCCCAACGCGCACGAGCCTGGCGACAAACACGAATTCCTTTTATTTCTTTTTCGGGCAAATTAGGGATATTCACATTTAAAACCACACCATCAGGCAGTCCATTTTTTAAAGTTTCTATAATAATTCGCTTTATAAACTTTTCGGCTGCATCAAAATCAGCGTGATATGAAAAATCACTTAGAGAAAATCCGATAGCAGGCACGCCCTCAATACCCGCCTCTACCGCAGCAGACATAGTTCCAGAATAAATTACATTAATAGAAGAATTAGACCCATGATTTATTCCCGAAACACACAAATCCGGTTTTCTTGGCAATATTTTATCACAAGCCAGTTTTACGCAATCTACAGGTGTACCGCTACAAGCCCACTCACGAACAGCTCCGTTTTTGAGCCGCATTTCTTCTACATGTAGGGTAGAATTAATGGTAATAGCATGTCCCATAGCGCTTTGCGGACTATCTGGTGCAACAACATATACTTCTGCACCCTCTATGCTGTTTACAATTTGTATAAGCTTTCTAATGCCAGGTGCTGTAATTCCATCATCGTTTGTAACGAGTATCAATGGTTTTTCCATAAAAAGAAATTATCTTTGCTAAGAATAAAAAGCAAAAATAATCAAATCTGAATTGTCTTAGGTTTTTGGCGTAGGAATTGATTCTTTGTTAACATAATATTTTCACTTCAATGCATTATTTAAGAAAAACTTATATTTTATTATCTCTAATGTCCATGTTGTTGTTGGCGTTCTGTTTTTGCTCGCCCATGCAGTTTGGAGACGATGATAAAACCAAGGATATAATCAAAAATGTAAGACGCACATTGTCTTATTTACATTTTGCCCCACAAGACATTAATGATCAATTTTCGGAAAAAGTTTACAACGCTTATATAGAAAATATCGACCCTTACAAGACATATATGAAAGGTTCTGATATGGTATTTTTTGATAAATATAAATTCAAAATGGATGAATTCTTTAATAATGAGGATTTAACCTTTTATAGACAATCAATTGATACAATTTACAAACGAATCGATGAACTAGAAAAGCTTACCGAAAAAAGTTTGTCCAAACCATTAGATTATTCCACTCAAGATGAGCTGATTTTTGATTTTGAAAAAGATCATTTTGCCGAAAATCAGGCGCAATGGGAAAATAAATGGAAAAACAGATTAAAATACAGCATTTTACAAGATATTTTGTTGATGGAAGAATCTGCCAAAGACGAAAAAGCTTGGCACAAAAAGGATTCTGTAGGGTTGAGTAAAGATGAATTCGATCCAAGAGGCAAAACTTTTGATCAACTCGAGGCTGAAGCCCGATCTTCTGTAAAAGACAATATGGCAGATTTTTTTAGAAGATTCAAAAAAAGAAAAAAAGAAGATTGGCTGTCAATTTATATTAACTCATTTACAGAGCAATTCGACCCACATACTAGCTATTTTTCACCCAAAGAAAATGAAGATTTTGAAATGACAATGAGTGGACAATTAGAAGGAATAGGCGCAACTCTAGCAGACGAAAAAGGATATCCTACCATCAAAAGTCTGGTAATAGGAGGGCCGGCATGGAAGCAAGGCGAACTCGAAGTCGAAGACCAAATTACAAAGGTGGCGCAAGGTACCAAAGAGGCTGTAAGTGTGGTGGGAATGCTATTGGATGACGCTATACGGTTGATACGAGGAGAAAAAGGAACAACTGTGGTATTAACCGTGAAGAAAAAAGATGGCTCGATGAAAGAAATTAGTATTGTACGAGATATTGTAGAGCTTGAAGAAACCTTTGCCAGAAGTGCCATTATAGAGGATGGAAATGGAGATAAATTCGGTATTGTGTATTTACCGTCCTTCTATTTGAATTATGACGGAAACGGTCATGACGCCTCTGATGATGTGAAAAGAGAAATTGAAGAATTGAAAAAAAGTAATATCAAAGGTTTGGTTTTTGACGTGCGTTCCAATGGCGGTGGAGATCTGTCTGAATGCGTAGAAATCGTAGGACATTTTATTGATAAAGGTCCCGTGGTTCAAGTGGTTCGAAGCGATGGAAACAAAAAAGTATATCAAGACGAAAAACCAGGTGTTATCTGGGATGGACCTATGGTAATTATGGTGAATGAATTGTCTGCTTCTGCATCAGAAATTTTTGCAGCAGCCCTTCAAGATTACAATAGAGCAGTAGTGATTGGCAGTAAAAAAACCTTTGGGAAAGGTACTGTGCAAACCGTGCGCCCGCTTAGTTGGTTTATGAATTCGAACGACGAATATGGCATGTTGAAATTTACGATTCAGAAATTTTACAGAATCAATGGAGGTTCTACACAACAAAAAGGCGTTGAATCGGATATTATTATGCCTGATCGATATACCTATATGGATATCTCTGAAGGAGCCAGAGATAGCGCGCTACCTTGGGATCAAATTGCATCTTTAAAATATAAAACATGGCCCAATTCATTTGATTTGCAGAAAATTATGGCAAATTCCAGAAAAAGGCTTGAAGCCAATCCGCAAGTCAAACTCCTTGATGAGTACGCACAATATGTGAAATTATTGGACAATGACAAGCAAATTCCGTTGAATTACAATGAATTCAAAGCTAGATTCGAGAAAAGAAATCAAGAATCCAAAAAATATGATGAATTGACTGAATTCAAAAATGGCTTGAAAATTTCTTCTCCTTCTTATGAAACAGCTTTGATGGTAAATGACACAGTTTTGAAAGAACGTAGAAGGTTGTGGCACAAGGATTTGGGCAAAGATGTGTATTTGAAAGAAACAATATCGGTTTTGAGAGATATGCAATAAATGGCTAATCGCGGAGAATCACTCACCCATATAGCGCTCAAAAAACTCAGACAGAATCCATTGGCAATGGCTGCGTTTCTATTAATTGCTCTTGCGGCTTTTGTAAGTGTTTTTGCCTATATTCTGGCAACCGATAAAACCAAAAATAGTGCACTTCAACAAGTTGCACTCAAATACAAACCTATTGGTTATGAGCAGCTTATGCTCAAGGTTCCGCTTGAGGGTTATACCTCTCAATTGAATTTTACAGATTATTTTTTGGGTAAAATTCAGGATTTTGAAGAGATTGCAATTACAGAATTTAAATTCACCGGGAACGAGATTGTCTATCAACCCTATATTGGTGATGGTATGCATGCAGACCCAAAATCACTGGCATTATCTCATTGGACAAAAGAAGGTATTGATGCTACAGAGATTGAAAAAAACTATGTTTATACCAAGAAATTTCTCTTGGGTACAGATAGTTTTGGGCGTGATTTTTATTCAAGATTACTTTTAGGAACACGAATTTCTTTTTTTGTAGGATTTATAGCTGTAGCTATTTCATTGATTGTAGGAATCACAATTGGTGCACTTGGTGGCTATTATCGAGGCAAATTAGATAATTTTATCATGTGGCTCATCAATGTCGTTTGGTCGATACCTACACTCTTGCTTGTAATTGCCATTACCCTGGCCATCGGAAAGGGGTTTTGGCAAATTTTCATTGCGGTAGGTCTCACGATGTGGGTTGAAGTTGCTAGAGTAGTTCGTGGGCAGTTTCTTAGTTTTCGCGAAATGGAATTCGTAGAGGCTGCAAAGGCATTGGGAATGAGTGATTTGAGAATTATTTTTAAGCAAATTTTACCCAATATTTTAGCTCCTGTAATAGTGATTTCAGCCGCCAACTTTGCCGCAGCGATTTTGATAGAAAGTGGTCTCAGTTTTCTTGGGATTGGCGCGCAGCCTCCTACTCCGAGTTGGGGTAATATCATCAAAGAACACTATGCACATATAATTTTGGGAAAGCAGCATTTAGCCATTTTACCTGGAGTTTTAATTCTTCTTTTGGTATTGGCATTCAACATTTTTGGCAATCAATTGAGGGATGCTATGGATATTAAAAATTGAACAGCATTTGATTGAAATTAGAATATTAAATTAATATTATAACCAAATAAATTATGAGAACTCTGGTGTTTTTGGCATTTTTTCAAATGATATTATCAGCCATATCGGCTTGGCTTATTTCTCAAATGTCTTTCATCGGTAAATTAGGAATTGGCCTGTTTTATAAAGAATATAAAATTTTGAAATCCCCGATAGAAACAGGAATTTTAATTTTTGCCCTCCAAATGTTTGTGGTCATTTTACTTTTTATTTGCTGGCGATTTATTTCTAATAAAGCTACTCGAATAGTCTCTTTGCTCGTGATTTTTTTGGCTTGTATAGGATTGGCTTATACCATTCACGATTTCACCTACGAGTTCAGTCATAGGATTTTGAAAAGCAAATTTCACACAGGATTTTATTTAATTTGGGCAGGAATGATTATTAGCGCGCTCATTTATCTTTTTATTCCCGCAAGAATTAAACAGCATTCAATCTAATTTATTACTTAGATCTAAACGCTTTTTCATACACATCAATCCAATTTTCTGGCGTCATCTTAGTTGCTAGTTCTCCTATTAATTCAAACGGAATTTGATCTGGCTTTTTAAAACGAATACAACTTTTTCCCATATCTAATTTGGTTTTTACTTGGGATGCGTACGATTCAGTAAACCAATCATATAGCTCCTTATTTGCATAAATTCCCATATGATAAATAGCGATAAAATTCTTTTGATTGGCAATGCTCAAAAACGGAAGTGGTAATTCTGGTTTGCAATGATAACCAGCAGGATAAAGACGATGTGGAACTACCCAACCAATCATTCCATAACTCATTTCGGGTTCAAAGCCTTCTGGAATATTTTTTTGTATAGTTTCAAATAATTTCAAAAATGATTCTTTTCTATCATCAGGTATATTTTCAAGATATTCCTGAACCGAATTTGCCGCTATTTTCATATGAGAATAATTTGTATGGCAAATATGACGAATAATATTTGTATTTTTGCCATCCATTTGTAATTTTACAAATTAAATTGCGGGATGTAGCGCAGCCTGGTAGCGTACACGCATGGGGTGCGTGTGGTCGCTGGTTCGAATCCAGTCATCCCGACAATCTAGAAAATCCCGAGAAATCTTGGGATTTTTTATTTTTTAAAGATTTCAGAAATTTTCGATGGAAATTAATTATTTCTTTTTGAAATTAAAAAAAGATGTTTATATTTGCATCCGCTTTTGAATACAAGCGTTAGTTTTTACATATTCCTCCTTAGCTCAGTTGGTTAGAGCATCTGACTGTTAATCAGAGGGTCGTTGGTTCAAGTCCAACAGGGGGAGCTAAATAATCAGCCATTTACGAGTTAGTAAGTGGCTGTTTCTTTTTCATTGTAACACA
>JAUNUH010000003.1 GCA_030538275.1 Flavobacteriaceae bacterium
TTTCATTTTAAAGTCGCTTCGCTTTATTTAAAACTGAAAATTCACTCAGGGTGACTGAGGTATTGTCATGCTGAGTGATTTTTAAATTTCTTTGAGCAAAGCGAAATGAAATTTAAAAGATCGTATCGAAGCATGACGCAGGCGAAGCAATCTTCCAATACTCTTGCCTTCTTCGCTCGTGCCACCCTTCGATACAATTTTTCATTTTAAAGTCACTTCGCTTTATTTAAAACTGAAAATTCACTCAGGGTGACATACCCTTACTTCGCTCGTGCCACCCTTCCCTGCCTGCCAACGAGGTAGGGATACATTTTGCTAGCGCAAAACACTCAGGGTGACAAAGATGTGTCATGCTGAGTGATTTTTAAAGTTCATTGAGCACAGCGAAATGAAATTTAAAAGATCGTATCAAAGCATGACGCAGGCGAAGCATGAATAACCTACTTAACTTTTGTCTCCTTAAGAGTACACCCCCCCCTGCCCCCCGCAAAGGGGGGTGCTTTGGGTTGGGTGGATTGTAGATTGTAGGTGGACTTTCTGCAACAGCGATAGTAATGGAAATCCTTTGTTGGCCAAGCTTCCAATGAGATTTTGCATTCAGATGGTATAGTTGCAGAAAAGGTTGAATAACGGATTCTAGCAAGTTGTGCCAACAAAGATTGGAATGTATAGCGCGGTCCCGTCATAGCCACAACCGATTGGGATGGAAATAGAACAATTAATGCCAGAAATACATAAGGAATGATGAAAAAATGCAACTAAATGCTATGACGGGAGTTGCCCAAAAAAAATTCATATAACTTATGGCTGGTTCACTAAATTAATAAATTCGGAAATGTAGAGAATTTCGTAACTTTGCCATCCTAAAAATTTATACATGAAATTTAACCGGTCAAATTCCGACGAACTGAACGCTGTACTCACAGTTACCGTAGATAAAGCAGATTATGCCGATAAAGTGAATGACGCATTGAAAAACTACCGCAAAAATGCCAATATTCCCGGATTCAGAAAAGGCCAGGTGCCCATGAGCCTGATTAAAAAACAATACGAAATGCCGCTGGTGTATGAAGAGGTAAATAAATTATTGCAAACGGGTGTTGATAATTATTTGAGAGAAAACAAAGTCGAAATCCTAGGGCAACCCGTGCCAAAAGAAGATAAAAACTTTGACTGGAACGCAGATGAATTGAACTTTTCATTTGATTTGGGATTGGCGCCTCAGTTTGAATTGGATTTGAGCAAGGTTTCTGTTCCCTACTACAATATAGAAGTGAGTGAAGAAGATATCGATAAATATATTGAGAATTTTGCTTCAAGATACGGCAAAATGTCGCCTGCAGACCATGTAACCGAAGGCGCTATTTTGAAAGGCGTTTTTCATGAACTCAATGACAACAACGAAGTAGAGGAGGGTGCAGAGCATTATCATGCGAGTATCAGACTCAACGACATCAAACAAAAAGATTTGTTTCTGGAAAAAAAAGCAGAAGATAAAATCATAGTTGATGCGCAAGACCTTTTTGAAGATGTAGCTTTACTAGAAGAAACTCTGGGGCTGGAGGATGCAAGCGATTTTAACAAAAAACTGCAATTCAAAATCAACGAAATTGTGGGAATGCAAAATGCCGAAATCAATCAGGAGTTATTTGATAAAGTCTATGGTGAGGGAAGTGTGGACTCCGAAGAAGGCTTCAGACAAAAAATTAAAGAAGAAGCTGAAAAAATGTACGAAGGCGAGGCCGACCGTGTTATGCTAAGCGCAGTTTTGATGGACTTGGTCGAGAATTCAGACTTCCAATTGCCAAAGGAATTTTTGAAAAACTGGATGAGCTTCAATCAAAAAAATGAAAATACGCCCGAAGAACTCGAAGAATCCTATAATAATTCAGAAAAAGGCTTCAAATACCAATTGATAGAAGGAAAACTGGCAGATAAATTCGAAATAAGCGTTACAGAAAACGACGTGATGGATAAAGCCGTGGATATGATAAAGCAACAAATGGCCATGTACGGCATCAATACGCCAGAAATGACAGATGAGCAATTGAAAGGTATAGCCATGAGCAGTATCAAAAATGAAGAAGAATATAACCGACTTACAAACCAAGTATTTTCTGATAAATTATTGAATGTTTTCAAAGAAAATATTAAGTTTGAAGAGAAAAAAGTTTCATTCGACGAGTTCATCGAAGAAGTGAAAAAACAAAACGAAAAAGTAAACAAATAATGAATTACAGAAAAGAATTTGAAAAGTTTGCTGTAAAAGATCAAGGTATCAGCAGCAACACTTTGCATCAATTTATAGAAAATGTTACCCCATACATCATAGAAGAACGCAAAATGAATGTGGCCCAAATGGACGTATTCTCACGCCTTATGATGGATCGTATCATCTTTCTAGGAACCGGAATAGACGATCATGTCGCCAATATTGTAACCGCACAGCTGCTCTTTCTAGAGTCGGTAGATGCCAGCAAAGACATACAAATCTACATCAATTCACCTGGCGGTAGCGTATATGCCGGCTTGGGAATCTACGACACCATGCAAATCGTAAAACCCGATGTGGCCACGATTTGCACTGGAATGGCAGCCTCAATGGGCGCTGTATTGTTAGTAGCAGGTGCAAAAGGCAAACGCTCTGCGCTCAAGCACTCACGCGTGATGATTCACCAGCCAAGCGGTGGCGCAAGAGGTGTGGCTTCAGACATGGAAATCAACTTGCGCGAGATGCTGAAACTCAAAGAAGAATTATATAATATCATTGCCGAACATTCCGGGCAAACCTATGAATGGGTTGAACGAAGTTCTGATAGAGATTATTGGATGACTTCTTTCGAAGCCAAAGACAAAGGCATGATAGACGAGGTTTTGTTGAGCTCAAAAGATCGTAAATAATCCAAATTCACAGAGCTCAAAGCACTGAAAAATATTCCAAAAAACCGTTTTTTTTTTTTGTACAAAAAGGCGGTTTTTTTATTTAAATTAAAATATAATTTGGTTTTTGGGCAGCATTTCGGGCTTTTCATTTCAATCTTTTGAAAAAATCAAGAAAAAATCCGTGATGCAGTAGATTCGTACCTCCATCTACTGCATCACGCATTTTATTAACTTGATTTTTTACAAAAGGATTTCCATTACAATCCCGGCTGCATTAGCTCCTACACCAAAATTAATATTCCCACTGTATTTAAGATTTGGAAAGCTAAAGGTCTTGATTTTTACAAATAAAAATAATCGCCCCAAAATAAAATTTTAAATAATTCAACCCAATATTATTTGCTCTTTTATCAATAGTAAGGGAAAAAATTTCAAAATAACCAGATTGCACAATTTATTAATTCATTTTTCGTTATTTCTTAATCAAAATTATAAGAAAATGAAATTCCAAAAACTAAGTTTTTTAATTGCAATACTACTTCCATTGATTGCAATTTCGTGTTCGGGGAGCGATGATGACTCTGCTCCAAATACAGATACAAATGTGCCTGTGATTATAACAAATGGTACATGGAGAATTACATTGTACAATGACAATGGAGAAAACGAGACCTACCATTTCTCTGGCTATACTTTTGATTTTTCTCATGGAGTTGTGACGGCAACAAAAATTGGAAATTCTGTTACCGGAACTTATGCTATCGGGGTAGATGATGGTCACAATAAATTATATTTGGATTTTGGAGTTGTTGTTCCATTCGAAGAGTTAAATGATGATTGGCATATTGTAGAAGAATCAGCAACAAAAGTCAGACTACAGGATGTGAGTGGCGGTAATGGCGGCACAGATTTGCTGACTTTTGAAAAAAATTAAAATTACTGGATGGTGTTTGTAATTTGATTTAAGTCCCAGAATTAAAATTTTTGGGACTTTTTCTTCTTGAAAATTCAGTCATTTCTTAAATAGTAAGGCTTGGGGATTCTGAGCTCCGGATCCTTTAATTGGTAAGGAATTTTTAAATAAAATTATATTCAACCTCATTTTTTCGGTTTTAGTCTGCAATCAGATGTAATTGAGGTTTGTGATTATAGCCCAATGCAACCATCCTACTGTCAACACAACATTAAATTTTACCCAAAATGTCAAATTCTACAATAATTAATGCGCCAAAAGCCTAGCTTTTAAAAATTAATTCAGAATTTTACCACAAAGAAAAAGTATGGCAGATTCCCGACGAGCTGCAGAACGTGTAATGAACCGAATGCAAAGATTGGTAAAAGCTCAACAACGCATTATATTTTTTTTATTGAGTTTGATCTTGGCGTTTATGGCCACTTTTTTTGTCAGTATCAACGAGCCCGAGTTTACGCTTACACAACAATACGTTTTATTTATTCTGGTTTTTGCTGTTTCTCTTTGGATTACTGAGGCCATTCCGCCATTTTCTGTAGGCTTGTTAATCGTTGGTTTATTGATTTTTCTCTTGAGTAGCGTCGGCGGAATCGGCAATGACCAACCCGGTAGTATCGACGTCAAGGTATTTGTAGATACATGGTCCAATTCTGTGATTTGGCTAATGCTGGGTGGATTTTTTATGGCGCACGCACTCAAAACCACCAAGCTCGATGTGGATTTGTTCAAATTCACTATTTTACATGTAGGCAACAATGCCCAAAGGGTTCTTCTGGGTATTATGGGTGCAACTGCCATTGCATCTATGGTGATGTCCAATACAGCAACCACAGCCATGATGGTAGCCTCTACAATGCCGTTAATCAATCGTTTAGGAGATAATCATAATCTTTCCAAAGCCTTGATTTTGGGCATTCCAGCGGCGGCGGCCATAGGTGGTATGGGAACCATTATTGCATCTCCGCCCAATGCCATCGCTATCGAGGCCATCAATTCACTTACGCGCAACCATCCGTCAAATGCAATTGGATTCCTGGAGTGGATGGTAATAGGCGTTCCCTTGGCGATTGTACTTACGCTTATTTTGTGGTATGTTTTTTTACGGTATTTCAAGATTAGCCAGCAAGAAGTTGATTTAGAATTTTTGAAAGTGCAAAATCCAACAGATGCTGGAGAACGATTCCAAAAGAGGTTTGTACTCTGGGTGATGGCAGGAACAGTTTTGTTGTGGCTAACCGGGAATTTTCATGGAATTCCTGCAGCAGCCGTTTCGGGTATTCCGATAATTCTACTGCCTATGGTAGGAATTGTAACCAGTGATGATGTACGGGAGCTGCCTTGGGATACATTGATGCTGGTGGCAGGCGGCTTGTCGTTGGGGCTCGCTATTCAAGAAAGTGAGCTTGCACAGTTTTTTGTGGACAAACTCAAGAATTTTAGTTTTAACGAGTTTGTTTTTATGTTGGTTTTTGCGTTTGTTACGGTCATTCTTTCCAATGTGATGAGCAATACAGCCACGGCTACCATTTTGATACCGGTAGCCAGTATTTTACCAGGTGTAGATCCTATTCTTATGGCATTGGTCATTGGATTTAGTGCGTCATGCGCCTTGTTTCTGCCTGTATCTACACCGCCTAATGCCATTGCCTACAGCACAGGATTGGTCAGTCAAAAAGATTTCAGAGTTGGCGGAATTACCATCGGATTATTAGGTCCTGTTTTCATCATAGCCATATTATTGTTATTGAAGATTATAGGATATATTTAATCGGTAGTAATGCCTTGCATCATACATATATAGATTTGATACTATATTTGTATGTTGAATGAAATTTGCAAATTAATGCGTATTAAATTGATTAAAAATATCTTGATGGCTCTGTTCCTGCTATATTGGCTCTTGGCTGGTCTCAAGGTATTTTTACCCAATAATACGCTGGATAATTTCAAAAATCATTTTCTTACGGCCAATGTATTACCTCCGGTGTATAAGATGTACACATCTCCACCCAAAGAAAGAATTGTTTCTTTTTATACCTATTATCAGAAAAAAGAAAAATTATATCGCATCAATGCCGATAGTCTTTTTCACGTTCGTATGAAAAAGAATTTTCCTTGGCCTGCGTTTAAAAAGGATTTAAAGCAATATCAGTCAGTTTATTATCAGCCGTCTCTGGATATTACCAATTTTCTGTTTAAATATTATTATGACAGTCTTCAGATTCAAGAAGAAGATATTCCTTTTCAATTAAGTCAAAACAAGCGTTTAAATTTTAAATTTGAGAATAAATTGCAATTTGCAGACAATATTGGTCAAAGTATCCCAGAATTGGCAAGCGCAGATTCCGTTGTTGTCCAAGTTTATAAATATTTCAATCCATTAAAAATGGATCCGAATATTAATTCCAAGCCAGCCGCCGGAATCCCGGATATGCTTTTGTTTGAAAAAGGAAAGAATTTCAAAAATGCGCAGTGATGTAATTTATTCCGCAATTTTTCGTGTTGTGATTTCCTTGATGTTAATCATAGATATTGGGGGTAATTTATTTTTTGTCAAAGATATTTATGCTATTTCCGACTTTGTGTATCATATTGATGGAGTCTGGAATTTTGCTGGATTTCTTCGTCAGCATATTTATTTGTTCCTAATGCTGTACCTCGGCGTTTTGTTTTTGAATTTACGGGGCATTGGAACCTATTTCACAGCGGCATTGGTTTTTTTAATGATATATTTGGATCATATGTTGGCGCATCCAGGCACGTTCTGGGGAGATTCTGTGCTGCGTTATACTTTGTTATATTTTGTTTTAGCCGATTCTTATCGATATTTTGCGTTAAGGCGTTCTTTAGGAAAACCAGGTATTTTTCATCAGATTTCGTTATTGTCTATCAAAATTCATTTTTGCTTGGTTTATATGTCCAATGCATTATATAAATGGTGGAGCGACGACTGGACCAGTGGATATGCCATAGGATATTTCTTTAATTCTTCTGAGGTGCAGGATATTTTTGGAATAGGTGGGATGTTTTTGCAATTTCCCGATTTCATTCGGTTGATGAGCTGGTTTGTTCTTATTTTTCAGACTACATTACCTATTTTTATTTGGTTTAAACGTACCAAATGGATATGGATTTCGATTGGAATTTTGATGCATATAATAATGGCCGTAACTTTGCAACTTTATAAATTCGAGCTCATCATGATTTTGTTATTCGGATTTTTTGTAACAGATGAGGAATGGCGGCGAATTAAAACCTATTTTAAAATAAAATTATATGGCAAAAGATAAAAAATCCTGTTCTTTTTGCGGTCGTTCAGAAGAAGAGGCCAACTTGCTCATCGCAGGATTGCATGGGCATATCTGCAATATATGTGTGAGCCAAGCATACGATATAGTGATTCAGGAAGGGAACTTTTCTGGAGCTTCTCCCAAAAATATGAAACTCGAATTAAAGTCACCCAAAGAAATCAAAGCATTTTTGGATGAATATGTAATTGGACAGGATGATGCCAAAAAAGTGCTTTCTGTAGCTGTTTACAATCATTATAAACGTATTCTGCAAACCGTGGGAGATGACGGTGTCGAAATAGAAAAATCAAATATTCTGCTCGTTGGCGAAACAGGTACAGGTAAAACCCTTTTGGCCAAAACCATCGCCAGAAAATTGAATGTACCGTTTACTATTGTAGATGCCACAGTGCTTACAGAAGCGGGATATGTGGGCGAAGATGTAGAGAGTATTTTGAGTCGTTTGTTGCAGGCAGCAGATTATGATGTGGCCAAAGCCGAACGTGGAATCGTTTTTATAGATGAAATTGACAAAGTAGCGCGCAAAGGAGACAATCCTTCTATTACGCGAGATGTTTCGGGAGAAGGCGTGCAGCAGGCATTGCTCAAAATCCTCGAAGGATCTGTAGTAAATGTACCGCCACAAGGAGGTAGAAAGCATCCCGATCAGAAATACATACAGGTAGATACCAAAAACATTCTTTTCATAGCCGGAGGCGCTTTTGCCGGCATCGAAAAAGATATTGCCAAACGTTTGAATACCAATGCGATCGGTTTCAAAGGTGAAACGGCCATGAAATATGACGAAAAAGGTCTGTTGCAATTTGTCAATGCCACAGATTTGAGAAGTTTTGGGTTGATTCCAGAATTATTAGGACGATTGCCCTTGGTAACACATCTCAATCCGTTGGATGCAGCCACTTTACGTAGTATTTTGACCGAACCTAAAAATGCCATTACCAAACAATTTGAGAAATTATTTGCGCTGGATGAGGTGAAGCTCGAAATCGAAGACGATGCATTGAATTATTTTGTAGAAAAAACCATGGAGTTGGGATTGGGTGCCAGAGGGCTGCGGTCACTTACAGAAAAAGTTTTTACGGAATTAATGTATCATATAGACGAATTGCCAGAAACTTATTTGCTCACACGCAAAAAAGCCGAAACCATGCTCGATAAGCATCAACTGCTGCAAATACGCAAAGCCTCGTAAAAATTATGCAATGAAAATAAAAAATAATTTTAAGTTAACATAGCTAATTATAAAATTATCCCTACTTTTGTTGCGTTAAAGTTTAGTGTAAAAATCGTTAAGTTCAACGTAAACTACAAAATTGGTATGAAAAAAAATTTATTAATTGCTGCTATGGTACTACCGTTTTTATCGGTATCAGCGCAGTGGAATCAAGTTGGCGGAACAGTGTCCGTCAAGCCTGGTACATTAAAATATGTCGAGCAGACGTATGATGTAACCCAGGGAAGCACTTCTAACGAAGGAAATGTAAACGTGCGCGGTACGTTTAATGTAGAAACCGCAGGATCTTTTACAAATGAATGGAATGGCGCTAGAAATTATGGCCAGTTGATTATTAATGATACCTCTACCGCAACGGGTAAGGTAATTGGTGAATTTAAGAATACTGATAATGCAACTTTTTATAATCATGTTCTAGCTGTGCCTTTTACAGGTGTTACTGCCCAGAAATTGGCAGAAGATGCAGGTATTATAACTATTGAATGGGTAGATCATCCTCGCAATAGTGTTTTTAATAATCAAAGATGGAGAAATGCCGTTAATACTTGGGAAAATGCTGTTTATGCACTTGCTGGTTTAAAAGCCAACGACGTTATTACAACAGGTTCCGCAACATTAAGTCCTGCAAATTACTACTCGTTTAATCAACAATTAGACAATTTAGGTCAGCGATTGTCAGGCTATGAGGGAATACCTGCGAATGTGCAGCATTCATTGGTGTTGACTCCTTATACTATTGTACCAGGTTCAGAAGCTGTAGTTAACAGCTATTCACGAAATGTTTTTGGTGAAATGCTTGGAACCTATTTGAAAGATGGTTTTGTAGCGGCTCCTACAGGCTGGGCCTTGCAAGGAAGAAAGGTGAAACCTACTGGATTTGGTGAAAATTTATATTATTTTGGAAATCCATATACTTCTAATGTTGATTTGAATGATGTTTTACCAACAGATGGATCAATTACAGGAGTTCAGCAGTTTAGTGGAAATTCTTTTGACCCAAATTCGGATAGTAATGGTAATAGTAATTTAGTAGCGGGAACACCTACTGTTGCAACTTGGGATGGATCTGGATGGGTAGGTAATACCGAGGTTTTATTGCTCAGACCTTTCCATACATTTGCATTGAAAACAAATGGCTCTGCACAAACGATAGTTTTGAACGAGGGAATTAAAACATTTAATATAGATGCTTCAGCACCTGCTTATGTAGATAGAAATACGAATACAGTATCTAATCAATTAAAAATAGAATTATTTAAAAATGATGCTTTAACTTCTCGTGCATTTGTTGTTGCTTCACCTATTTTTCAACCTACAGAAGAGTTAGGAAATGAGGCTTACATCGATGTTTCAAATGATGTAGATGTTATTTATACACTTCAAGAAAATGCTGATGGTGGTGTAAGAGCAGAATTGGCACATGCCAAAACTTATATCAACGGAATTAATCAATTTGATTATGTAGGCTTGCCGGTATATTTGGTACATCAAGTAGCAGAAGCTGGAGATTTTGTATTAAAAGGAATTCTTTCATCGGCTTTCTTGAATGGTAATAATTCATTTTACTTTGAAGATATTCAAGAGAATTTTATTAGTGAAATCACAGCTGATTTTGAATATGCTTTTTCTGCCACCGAAACTTCTACAGACCGATTCCGTATCTACTGGAATGGATTGCCAGTAACGCTTTCTACCGGGGATATTGCTATAAAAGATCAAACTCGTGTATATCAAGATAATCGCGAATTCAAAGTGAGATTTGCAGACAGCTGGTCACAAGCAGATATCTATGTATATAATATGATGGGCCAATTGGTACACACTGCCAAAAAAGTAAATACACAGCAAGATTATTTAATTCCATTGAAAGGTGGTGCTGCTGCCTATGTAGTGAAAGCTGTAAACGAAAATGGCGAAATCGCTACACAGAAAATTATTAAAAAATAATTCTATATAGAATCTTAAAACCTAAGAAATGAATAAAATGAATAAACTAACTAATACTTTGCTTTTTACTTTGATTTCGGTCATGAGTTTTGCACAAGAAGCCCGTCCGGAACGTGCGGCAGCAAGAGAAGGCTCATTTGAAACACCTGCCTATGGTGGTGGCGGAATGGAAGCCTTAGCCGTAAATGACGCACCAGGACACGGTGGAGAATTTGCACCAATTGATGATTACAGCTTTTTGTTAATCGGAATAGCTGTGCTGATGATTGCGTACGTAATCTACCGCAGAAATCAATTGGTTAAAGCATAAGTACAAAAGTACGAACATACATTTAAGCTCTGTCTTTCACGGACAGGGCTTTTTATGTTTATATTTGGTGCATTGTTTGAATACATTTTTAAAAATTAAGATTTTCATGAAAAAAATAAGTCTTGCCGTGTTTCTGCTTAGCAGCTTTTGGTTGGGTGCGCAGTTCAAAGTAGAAGGGCAGTTGCAAAATTATCCTTCTAAGCCGGTTTTAATTAAAATATACGAAAACGGCGGTAATCGCTTGGTAAAGAGGGTAGAAACTGATAAAAAGGGAAGTTTCAGTTATCAACACCCGCAGGCCTATACGGGGAAAATGATTTTTGAACTCAGCCAAGGTGCATTAGAAATTGTGGTAGATAATCGAGCGGTAAATTTTTCTACAGATGTAAACGATAGCTCTCATCAAATTCATATTACGCAAGGAATTCAAAAAGAAATTAATGAAGCCTTTGCGCTAGCAGACAAAGCCTATTTGCGCGATCATACCTTGATGGAACTGCAAAAACTATATACGCCACAAGATGAGTTTTACCAAGCCTTGCAAAAAGAAATTGAGCGCATCAATAAGTTGGCTCATAAACAATTTGAAAATTCGGCCATACAATATTATGTGGATGCCATGAACGAAATGGCGCAGTATAATTCTGGAAATATGTCTCATGCCGAAATTTTGACTAATAGCAAGAATCATTTGTTGATGGACAATATGAATTTAGAGAATTTTGGTTTGTTGCAAGGTTTTTTGAGTACCTATGTGTCCTATTCTTTAGGCGGAGCCAGAAATAAGGAAGAAGCAGGACAAAAAATAGTAAAAGCCTTGGATGATTTATTGGCAGAGGCACAGACAGATACTTCTCGTGGGCAAGCGATTCTCACTAATATCATCCCATTATTAGAAGGAAATGGTTTTGTGGCAGAAGCCAATAATTATATGCAGCAGGCCGAGTCGCTTACTTGTGAAATCAGCGATGATTTAAAGGATTTGATTGCAGGTAAAAATAATGTGAAAATCGGCAATAAAGTTCCTAATATTGATTTTGAGGGTAAAGTAAAATCAGCCAAAAGTTTGTATGATATCCAAGCCAATCAGAAGTTATTGGTATTTTGGGCTTCTTGGTGTCCACATTGTGTAAATGAGATTCCGCATTTGAAGGCTTTTTATCCTGATTTCAAAGCTAAAGGTGGTGAAATGATTGCTATTTCACTGGATATAGAGAGGCAGCCTTATGAGGATGCGATTCGTGGTAGTGAATGGATTAATTATTCTGATTTAATGAAATGGGAGAGTCCGTTGGTGAGTAAATTTGGAATCTCTTCTACTCCTACCTTTATTCTTTTGGACAAGGATAACAAGGTTATCAAAACGGGTTCACGTATTTCTGAATTCTTGTAATATTACATGTGAATCGAGAAATTGTATGCTACCCAGGTTTGTTTGCGGTGGCATGCGGCAGTGATTGTAATGGAAATCCTTTGCCAACAATCCTTGTATATACAATGCACAATACAGGCTATGTAGGTACGGAATAGACTGTATTGTGGATTGTATAAGGATTTGGTGGTAAAGATTGGAATGAAAAGCACGGTATCGTCTCGTCCTGGAGATATGTTTGGATTTTACTATGAAACCTAAAGACGAGACGATAGCCGCCCTAATTATTTTTTTGATTTAAATTAAGGATTGTTCGTTTTCGTAATTGAGTTTCAGGAAAATGAAAATCATGAGCATGAAGCCCCAAAGTGAGCTACCACCGTAGCTGAGAAAGGGTAGCGGAATACCTACGGTGGGGAATAATCCGAGTACCATGCCTATATTGACGATAAAGTGTAATAAAAGTATGGATGCGGTACAATAGCCGAAAAAGCGAGAAAAGCTTTTCTTTTGATTTTCTGATAATTGGAAAAGGCGAATAATCAAAAATGCGTACATGAGTACGAGGATGGAGCTGCCGAGGAATCCCCATTCTTCACCCACGGTACAGAAGATATAATCTGTCCATTGTTCTGGGACAAATCGGCCATCTGTTACGGTTCCTTTGTTCCAGCCAGTGCCAAAAAATTCGCCAGAGCCAATGGCTGTTTTAGAGTATAGAAGATTGTAACCAGAAGTATCGCGATATTTGGCTTCGCCTTCGAATAACACCATGATTCTTTCTTGCTGGTGTTTTGGGAGTTTTTCCATGAGCGATTGTGCATTGATACTCACCAGCCAGACTACGGCCATTACAACAAGTACAGAAACAGCACTGAGGATGAGTTCACGCGAATTGGCAGCCTTGAGTTGGTTGAAATTTCTGAAACTTCGGTAGTTTTCGAGGTTGGATAAATATATAATTCCCACAGTGAAAAAGCTCAATACGGCCATAGCAAATGAGGTGATGCTCATAAAGATTTCGCTGCGTAGGTCAAAGAGTTGAATCAGGCTGAAGCTTTGGCCAAAGAAATTGATGAACAGCATAATCAATAAGAAGAAAACGCCGAGGCCTGCATATACGCCCATAATGGCATACATATTCTGAAAAGAAAAGTTGCGTTGCCCGAAAATGATGAGTGCCAATGTGAAAATAATCCAGATGAGGATTCCAAAACCGAGAATAAACAGGGAGGGGTTCCACAAGATGCTCAGCAGAAATACGCCTGCGAGGATAAGGGGAATGATGAGGAAAATCGGGTTCATTCCTTCACGATACATCGCTAATAAGAATGCGCCAAAAACGAAGAGGGAACCCACGTCTGGTTGCAATAAAATCAAAAATCCAGGTATGGCAATGAGTGCCAGACAGGTGAAAAGTACTTTGGGCCGTTGCAGGTCATTTCCCGGAATATTGAGTACATGAGCAATCATGAGCCCGGTGGCGATTTTCATGAGTTCTACAGGTTGAATTCCCACGCCGCCTATAGAATACCATGCCTTGGCACCATTAATTTCTTTTCCGAAAAAAAGGACACCAATGAGGCTGAGTACGCCTATAATATAGAAAATAAATGCGTAAATATCAAAGAAATTCCTTGAAAATGAGGTAATTACGATAAAAAACAAAATCATGAGGAATCCAAGACCGATACGTATGATTTGTTTTATACCATAATCTGCATCTACGCTGTAGATATTGAGTACGCCAAACGCCATGATGATGATGACGAGCATTACTATAATCCAGTCGATTCCGTTTTTAGAGCGCGAGTGAGTCAACATATAGGGTATCTCCGGTTAGACTATCGATGGTAAATTTGGGAGGGGCTTTGTACCAACCTTTTGCTTTGAGTCTTTCGACTTCTTGTCGTCGGTATTCTGGTCTCAAGTCTCCTTTGATCATGCGCTCGTATAAATGTTTTCTTTCTATGGTATCGAATAAATATTGTTCTGCAATGAGGGAAGCCATGGGTGCTGCCCATCTCGATCCCCAATATCCGTTTTCTATGGTCACTGCGATGGCAATTTTTGGGTCTTCTGCGGGTGCGAACAAGACAAAAATGGAATGGTCTTGTCCGTGCGGGTTTTCTGCGGTTCCGGTTTTTCCGGCTTGGGTAAATTTTTTGGATAATATGCCTCTCCCGGTACCTGCAGTGATGACATCTTCCATACCTTTAATCATTACGGGGAAATGACGCGGGTCAACCAATGTATGATGTTTGATGGTATATGCAGAGTCTTTGATGGGAATTCCGTCGATGGCTTTTACGATATGTGGGGTGATATACCATCCTTTGTTGGCAATGGCGGCTGTGTATAACGCCATTTGAATGGGTGTTGTAAGGATTTCCCCTTGTCCGATTCCGTTGGAAATAATAGAATAGGGATTCCATTTTCCTTTGCCTAAATAGTAGTTGTAATAATCTGCATCGGGAATATTTCCTTTACTACCCACGGGTAGGTCTGTTCCCAGATATTGACCCAGTCCGAAGCTTTTCATGATGCCCGACCATTGGTCGATACTTTTTTCTATATCGAGTGAATCTTTTTTGAGAATGGCCATCCAAGCCTTGGAGAAGTAAGAATTGCAGGATTTGGCAATGGCCGATACGATTTTGTGTGAGCCTCTTCCACAGTGGCATGCCATGCGTGCGCGTCCATATCTGAAGCCGTGTTGGCAAGTATATACGGTTGCTGAATCTACAACTCCCATTTCAAAACCGACCAAGCTTGTAAGGATTTTATAAGGTGATCCGGGTGGATATTCTGCTTGTAATGCCCTGTCGTACATAATTTTGGAAACAGAGTCTTTTGTCATTCGGTAGATTTCGCCTTTTACATTGTATCGATTGGGGTCGATTACCGGGCTGGATGCCAGTACCAGAATTTCTCCTGTTTTGGGTTCTAAGGCTACGATTCCGCCGCGTTTGTTTACCAGCATGTCTTCAGCGAGTTTTTGCACGGCATAATCGAGTGAAAGTGTGAGTGTTTTTCCGTTTTTGACTGGAATATCATTTTCACCGTTCTTGTAGGAGCCAATAGTTCTGAGTCGAATATCTTTTTTTAAATAATTAAATCCTTTAACGCCTCGCAGCACTTTTTCGTAAGATTTTTCTACTCCGGCGTGTCCGGCTAGATCGCCAGGCATATAATAGGCAGAATCGGTAGCAATGTAGGCATTATTCACCTCTTGAATATAGCCTAGAACATTTCCCGCAGAGTTGACACGATATTCACGCTTGGGTCTTTTTACAATATCTACAGCGGGGTATTTATAAATTTGTTCTTGAAATCGTGTAAAGTCTTCTCTATTAATACCTTGAATTAATGGAAATGTTCCTACCTTGGAGTAACCTTTTATTTGTTTAATATCGGCCATTCTTTGGTTGAAATCTTCCACGCTTATTCCCAAAAGTTCAGAAAATCGGATGGTGTCAAAACCTTTTTCGAGCAAGGCGGGTGTAATTTGGATTTCGTAATCATAACTATTGGTTACCAGTAATCTTCCATCCCTGTCTAGAATATCGCCACGTTTGGGGTAAACCACTTCTTTTTTGATTGAAGTATTGAACGCATTCAGGATATATCTGTCGGTAAATAATTGTAAATAAGCTAATCTTGCAATGAAAATCAAGGCAACTGAGATGGCAAGAATATAGAAAAGATAGGATTTGTTCATGCTGATTAGGTCCTGCAAAGTTATTCTTTCAAAACAACTTATTAAAGGGAATGAGCTGAATTATTTTTAGAATTTTAATAGGGTAACAAGTTACGGAATTTATCTGTAATATGGGTTTTGCGCATTTATTCTATGTAAAGTTTTAATATTCGTTTCGATTGGATATCGGAATAAAGAATAAAACCCCCGAAATCAGAATAAACGTGATTACAGAACCTAAAATAGACTTAATAGCAATATTACCAGCCATAGAAAATTTGAAACTTTCGAGGAAATCCACCAAAAAATGATGAATAAAAATCATGATGGCCAAGTATAGAATCCATTGAACCAGATTCAGCTGTGATAAATGCAGTTCGTCATCTCCTTTGGACGAGTTTGCTGTGAGAATTCCTACTATAAAATAACGAATATAAGCTACAAAAACACTGGCAAAGGCATTCACACCGCCTGTATTTTCAAGAAAATCAATAGATAATCCAAGAATAAACGCCAAGAGTAATACCAGGAATTTGTTGTCTGAAAATGGTAAAAGCAAGATAAAAATCAGATAAAAGTAGGGATTTGCATATCCCCAGAAATCAATATTGTTGAAGATGGCCACTTGTAAAAATACCAGCAAGCCCATGATAAATAAATATTTTAGACTATTGAGTAATAGCATCTTCGGTTTTCTTTAATTGATCAATTTCGATTTTATCGATATTTTCTACAACATACACGCCTCGTACTTTGGCCAGATCATCGAATGTTGTCACGGTAATTTCGAAATCCCCTGTATCATCGTTAGCTTCGAGTTCGCTTACCACACCAATCAGGGCGCCCTCTGGGTAGGATGCCGATGCGCCTGCCGTCATCACGGTATCGCCAATTTCTACTTTCAGATATTTCGGGATTTCGGTGAGTGCGAGTTTTTGATGGTCAATACCCGGCCAAACGACAATTCCGAAATACTCTAAGCCTTTGATGCGAGCTTTGATATTGGTTTGAGAATGTAAAACAGAAATCACAGAAGAGTAATGGTCAGATGAGCTCAAAACGGCACCTACAATTCCGTTGGGTGACAATACGGCCATATCTTCTTTTATTCCATCCTTTTTTCCTTTATTAATGAGAAAATAGTTATCTTTTTTTCGAAGTGAATAATCGATTACTTCTGCTGGGAAATAGCTGTATTGATGTCTATAGCTACTGTCTATTCTTGTTTTGCTGGAATCGCCGGAATAAAATCTACTTGGAAATTCAGAAATTTTATTTTTAAGGGCTGCATTTTCTGAAAGTAAAGCCCGGTTTTCATCGGGTAAGTTCCAAAAGTGTTTCACGCTAGAAACTTGGTTGGAAACGTATGCGTTTGCGGCCATGGATTTAACACCGATTGCATTTTTATGAAAATCACTTCTGGTAGCCATAAAATAAACTGAAATGGCCAGCAGAGCAATTAAAAATACAAACAGCCCGATTTTATTAATCAGGTTGGTTAAAAACTCCATGAATCATTAACGCATTAGAAAATTGAACTTATCTAGATTTTTCAAAGCAATACCTGTACCTCTTACAACGGCTCTCAAAGGGTCATCTGCTAGAAAAACGGGCAATCCGGTTTTTTTGGAAACACGTTGGTCCAGGCCTCGCAGCATAGATCCACCGCCTGCCATATAAACGCCTGTATTATAAATATCTGCAGCCAATTCGGGAGGCGTCTGAGAAAGGGTTTCCATTACGGCATCTTCTATTCTGGAAATGGATTTATCCAAAGCTCTTGCTACCTCTTTGAAATTGACAATAATTTCTTTGGGTTTTCCTGTAATCAAATCACGTCCCTGTACAGCCAAATCATCTGGCGGATGATCCAAATCTTCTACAGCCGAGCCGATTTCAATTTTTATACGCTCTGCAGTGCGTTCGCCAATGTACAAGTTGTGATGGGTGCGCAGATGATAAGCGATGTCATTGGTGAATACATCTCCAGCAATTTTTACAGATTTATCACAAACGATACCACCTAGGGCTATGATGGCGATTTCTGTAGTTCCTCCGCCTATATCGATAATCATATTTCCCTTGGGTTGTTGAATATCGATTCCTACACCAATAGCTGCTGCCATAGGCTCATAAATTAATCGAATATCTTTGGCGTTGATATGTGCTGCAGAATCTTTAACGGCACGTTTTTCAACTTCGGTAATCCCAGATGGAATACAAATCACCATTCTAAGTGCAGGTGCAAACATTCCGCCTTTCAAGCCTGGTATCAAAGAAATAAATTCTCTAATCATCTTTTCAGAGGCTTCAAAATCTGCGATTACGCCATCTTTCAGGGGTTGAACGGTTTTGATATCGTCATGCGTCTTTCCCTGCATGCTTTTGGCTTCATGGCCCACGGCAATCAATTTGCCCGTTTGTCGATGAATTGCTACGATAGAAGGCTGGTCACAAACCACCTTGTTGTTGTATATTATCAATGTGTTGGCGGTACCAAGATCAATCGCTATATCCTTGGTAAAAAAATTAAATAATCCCATTAAATCTTTCTTCCGATTTTCATATTATAAGAATGGACAAAAATACTATTTATGCAACGTTTTGCCAATCAAAAAAGTGTACTTTTAACATGATTTATCAAGAAAATAACAAAAGTTATCAACCTTTATCGATTTTTGGAGGGCTTACAGGCTAGCATAGGAATTTTATTTAAATCAAATTAAACTTGATTATAGTAAAATATTGTAATTTCGTGCTTATAAAATTATTGGATATGGGTTTCGAATTTACAGAAATTCAAAGGCTTAAAAGTATTGATAAGCAGACTTTTATTTCAAAATATTATAAGCCACAAATTCCAGTGGTGATTGAGAAGTTTACAGCCGATTGGCCGGCTTATGAAAAATGGAATTTTGAATATATCAATTCTATTGCAGGCGATAAGGTGGTGCCATTATATGATAATACACCCGTAAAAGCCGATGACGGATTTAATGAGCCAAAAGTGCAAATGAAATTGTCTGAATATATCCATTTATTAAATTCAGAACCTACAGACCTTCGTATTTTTCTTTATAATTTATTAAAAGAGGTTCCCGAGCTTCAGCAGGATTATTATATTCCAGATTTGGGTTTGAAAATTATGAAGGGTCTGCCGATGCTGTTTTTTGGCGGAACAAATTCAAATGTATTTATGCATTATGATATCGATTTGGCCAATATTTTTCATTTTCATTTTCAGGGCAAAAAAGAATGTATTCTCGTAAATCCGAATCAAACCAAATGGATGTACAAAATTCCGAATTCGGTGATTTGTCGTGAAGATATAGATTTCGACCAGCCAGATTTCGATAAATTTCCTGCATTGAAAAAGCTGCAACCAATGCGTGCCTTTCTGCATCACGGGGATATGCTGTACATGCCAGAGGGGTATTGGCATTATATGAAATATAAATCGCCAGGGTTTTCTATGAGTTTGCGTTCCATCGCTAAGAATCCTCGACATTTGGCGCAAGCAGTCTATAATGTATTCTTTATGAGGCATTATGATGAATGGATGCGTAAACAAAAAGGACAAAAATGGATTGATTTTAAAAATAAAAGAGCCGTGGAAAAAACCCATCAATTTTTGAGTTGAAAAAAATAGATACCATTTTATTTAAAATAACCTAATTTCTACTAAATTCCGAATTCTATGTTTTCGCATTGAATTGAAAAGGAGCTCAAATTCGTTCACGTTCCAGAAATACGTAACTTTGCACACAATTTCATATTTTGAACAAAAAAAGAGTAGTAATAGGGCTTTCGGGCGGGGTGGACAGCAGTGTCGCTGCATATTTACTTCAACAACAAGGTTTTGAGGTTATTGCGTTGTTTATGCGCAATTGGAATGATGCAACGGTCATTCTCGATGACGAATGTCCGTGGATAGAAGATAGTGCAGACGCGCTTTTGGTTGCCGAGAAATTGGGAATTCCTTTTCAGGTAATAGATTTGAGCGAAGTTTACAAGGAGCGAATTGTAGATTATATGTTTGCAGAATATGAGGCGGGTCGTACGCCCAATCCCGATGTGTTGTGTAACCGCGAAATTAAATTTGATATTTTTTTGAAAACAGCCTTGGAGCTGGGTGCAGATTTCGTAGCTACGGGTCACTATTGCCGCAAAGAAAGTTTTGAAAAAGATGGAAAAACCCTACATCGCTTATTGGCAGGAGTCGATAAAAACAAGGATCAATCCTACTTTTTGTGTCAATTGAATCAAGAGCAATTGTCCAGAGCGCTTTTCCCTATTGGACATCTTCAGAAGCACGAAGTACGTGCCATTGCAAAAGAACAGAATTTAATTACTGCAGAAAAAAAAGATTCTCAAGGTTTATGTTTTATTGGAAAAGTAAGCCTTCCAGATTTTTTGCAACAACAACTTCAACCCAAAACTGGAAGAATCATAGAAATTCAACCTGATTTTAAAGTCTATTCTCAAGTTCCGACTTCGTTTTCTCATGTAGAAGAGGAATTGCAATTCTTGTCTCATACCATTGATTATGAGCCAGAAAATGGCATAGTCGTTGGTGAGCACAATGGCGCCCATTTCTTTACTATTGGTCAACGCAAGGGAATTGGAGTAGGCGGAAAAACTGAGCCACTCTTTGTTTTGAATACTGATGTTCAAGAAAATATTTTGTATGTAGGACAAGGAAGTGATCATCCTGGCTTGTACAAAAAAGCGCTTTTTGTCTCCCAACAAGATGTGCATTGGGTGCGCGAAGATTTGCGTTTGGAAATTGGTGCAAAGATGTCTGTACAAGCGCGTATCAGATATCGTCAGCCTTTACGACATGCCGAGTTGCATCAATTCCCAACAGGTCTGTATGTAGTTTTTCAAGAGTCCATGAGCGCGATTACACCAGGGCAATTTGTAGCTTGGTATGATGGAGATGAATTAATAGGAAGTGGAGTGATTTCCTGATTTCGGAATAATCTTTGAATTCTGTTTATCTAAAATTAAAACGTAATGATAAATTCAAATCAAAATCCTGAAGATTCTAATGTGAATCCAGAAGAAAGAAGAGAAAATTTGCAGAAAAATAAAGAAAATCAACGCATAGAAGAAAATGCATTGAACAAAAGTGCTACACAAGGTGAAAAAATCAATCATCAGCAACAACAAAAACAAGAAAAACACCAACCCAGAGACAAGGCATAAATAATTATGGATGAAACACTTGATCAAAAATTGGAGCGACTTCAGCAAATTCAGGATTTGTTTGATGAGGTAAAACCCGAAGTTGAAGGACTTATGAATATTTTTGTACAGTACAGTACAGTAAGTAATAAAGTTAAACAATTGCAGGAATTTTATCAGCAGGATTGGATGGATTTTTATGATAATCTACCGGTTGCAGAGCAAGATAAATTCGAAATTATGGGTCAAGATGCACTTTGGAATCTCATAACAGATCACCACCGAATCGCACACCGTTTTATGCGGCATATCGTAAATCAAATCACCCAAGAAGAATAGTTTGTTTTTGGGGTAATTCATGTTATTTAGCTAGAAATTAATTTTAATTCTCAATGATTTTTAGAGAAAGAATAGTACATTTGATTTAAAATTTGAATGGGTATGATTCAACCTTTTAATAAAGATGTGTGGCAAGGCAGAACGGATGTAGAGGACGGTGTGCTGGGGCAGCGATGGCATCAATTGATTCAGGAATTTCCACGTGAACATCAAGCTTATCTGGAAAAAGCAGTCGTTTTTTTGGGATTTGCCTCAGACGAAGGCGTTCGCAGAAACAAGGGTAGAGTAGGCGCGGCTAGTTCTCCTGACCTCATTCGAAAAATGTTATCTGTTTTGCCCAAAATGCCGTCAGAGGTGAGCGCATTGTATGATTATGGAAATATCATTTGCGTGGGAACACAGCTAGAAGAAGCGCGTAGTGAACAAATTTCTGTTGTTAAAAATTTATTAGCCAAAAAAACCTATCCTTTGGTTTTGGGAGGCGGGCACGAGGTGGCTTTAGGTAATTTTATCGCCTTGAACGATCGTTTCAAAAATATTGGAATTATCAACATCGATGCACATCTTGATATGAGAATTCCGCATCCCGATACCAATTCGGGTACGGGTTTTTATGAAATGTATCGTTGGTGTGAACAAAATTCGCGTAAATTCAATTACCTAGCATTGGGGGTGCAGAAAATATCGAATACTCGAGCTATTTTCGAGCGGGCAGAAACCGCTGGAGCTCATTGGGTAACCGCAGACGAAATTCATGCTGGAAGTAAATCAGGATTTGATAAACTCGAAGCTTTTGTTGCTACACATGACGTAATTTATCTTTCGTTGGATATGGACGTATTCGATGCTGCTTTTGCACCTGGCGTTAGCGCACCGGCAACGAATGGATTAACGGCTTTTCAGGTAAAAAATCTGATTCACCGTATTTTCAAATACAGAAAAGTACGCTTGATGGATGTAGCAGAATTTAATCCCAATTATGATATCGATTCTCGAACAGCACGTCTTGCTGCTCACATGATTTCTGAAATGGTGCATTCCTTGTAAATTTTTCTGGTGCAAATTCAAAACTTCATCGATTTGCATAGACCTATTTGATAAAATTGCCTTCAAAAATTTAATTTAATCCAAATTAGATAAAAATTTATTGAAAATTAGGTATTTTATAAAATACAGAATTTCAATGATTTAAACTCGTGTAAACGCTTATAACTAACTATAAACGCAAGTAAACGTTTATCGTTCGACTAAGCCTTGGAGCTTGATTCATCTTTGCAACAGAAAGTTTTACTCAGAGCTTTCAAATCATTTAACTAATTGTTTAACATTAAAAATTTATTATCATGAGTATCAGAAACAAAGTACAGTTAGTAGGTCACCTAGGCAAAAACCCAGAAATTAAAACATTTGGTGACTCGGGAAAGTTGGCAAGATTCAGTCTGGCAACCAATGAAAGTTACAAATCCAAAACAGGTGAGTGGGTGGAAGCCACCACATGGCACGATCTTGTTGCTTGGGGATTTGTTGCCGATCGAACCGAACGCCAATTACAAAAAGGCTCTTATGTGTTGATTGAAGGTAGGCTCGTTCAATCAGATTACACCGACAAGGACGGGAATAAGAGATATAAAACTGAAGTTGAAGTCTTGCGATTCATGTCATTGGACAAAAAGGCCAATAACGATGAAACTGTGAATGAAGGCACGCCAAGAGATTATATCAAAGCATCCGTAGAAGACGAAGATTTGCCTTTTTAATGCCGCAAAAAATTGAACATTTCAGTAGCCTGCACATGCGGGCTACTTTTTTTTTGGATAATTTCTTGCATTTAATGTAAATTATTTCAATTATTATTCAACTTAAGTTGAAGAACTGAAATTAATTTAATGGTAAAAAATTCCATTAAAAAGCCTTTTTACAAACAAAGCGTAAAATAAATCCGATTACCCATAACATTAATCCTGTAACAATTACCTTTAAGGGTAAGGAAAGAGACATGGCGATACAACCCATCAAACCGGCAATTGCAATAAATTTTCCAAACCTTTGTTGATGAGCGGGTTGCTGTAGTGCTGCCAGATTGGTAATACTATAATATAATAGAATCGAAAACGAAGCAGACCTAACAATAAATTCAAAATTGCCAAAAACACTCAGTACTAAAATCACGGCACCTGTAATCAAAATACCCGTTTGTGGAACCTTGTATCGTGGATGAATTTTTTCTAAAAATCCAGGAAGATCCTTTCTTCTGCTCATCGCAAACATCATACGGCTAATTCCCAAAATTTGACTCAACAAAACGCCAAGCATTGCTGTGGCTGCACCTATGGTGATGATGATGCTCAAACCAGGCATTGATGCATGCTGCGCAGCTGCCTGCAAAGGGGATTTAACGCTTGCCATGGCTTCGCTGCCAATCAATCCTACAGCTGTAATCGCTATCAATATATACAAAACAATAGCAGAAATAATAGTGATAATTACGGCCTGCGGAATCGTTTTTTCTGGCGATTTAACTTCTTCTGCAAGTGTCGCAATTCGAGCATATCCCGTAAAAGCAAAAAACATAAGGGCAGCCGCCTCGGCAATTCCTTTTATTCCAAATGGGGCAAAAGGTGTAAAATTATGGGTTCTGATTTCTGGAATTCCCGCAACAATAAAATAAATTAAAGCAAGTAAAGTGAGGCTGACAATTATAAGGTTCAGTCTTCCAGCTTTTTGAATGCCCGCCAGATTGGCTACTATCAACAAAATTACAGCGGTTACAGAATACATGATGGGTGAAAATAATGGGACAAGTTGATGGAAATAACTGCCAAATCCTATGGCGACCACGCCCGCAGCAGAAAGTTTTGAAATCAAAAACATCCAGCCTGCAGAAAATCCAAGCACAGGATTCAACAATTGATAACCATATTCGTAGGTTCCGCCCGATTGTGGATAAACGGCTGCAAGTTGTGCAGAACTCAATGCGTTGAAAGAGGCAATAACGCCCGCTATCAACAATCCTACTATAAACGAGGGACCCGAAACGCCGGCAGCAACGCCTGTAACAACAAAAATGCCTGCTCCAATGATCGCACCCAAGCCAATACCTACAGCATCTTTTAAGCCCAATACCCTTTCAAGTTCTACCGATTTCTCCATTTTGCATCAAGTTATTTTATGGCCATCTTTTAAAATCTGTAATACAACTGCAGTAATAAATTTCAACTTTTATTCAAACCTTTATTACGCAGAGAAATGTAGTGAAAATTTGGACCGTACTAAAATTTTTGTAACCAATTTCAAATTAAATATCCATTTATTTCCAAACATTTTGACCAGGCATCTGCCCACAAGAATATCGCTGTTCTCCCTCAAGCGGTACACCTCAAAGAGGTATCTCAGACTCAAGATATTTTTAAATACTTGCAAAAATCAATTCATTTTTAAGGAACAAAACGCATCAAAATCAGAATGTTTGAATGGTTTTATATTACTGAATATCAGATATTTAAAATTGCGTTAGTCCTGTAAAGAAAGCCATATTTTGCCATATAAAATGAACTATCTATATTTACTTAATTAATTATGCTTGCAATAATATGATGAGATTTGTTTTTGGGAAAAAATCCACATAAAACCGATTTGTAGAATGAAAAATTCAAGTTGAGCAAAAAAAAATATGCAAATTGTTGACTTAAAGCCGAAAAAAAATTCCACATGTTTATCGTTCAATGAAGTATGGATTTTATCAATTTTAAAATGGAAAAAACTTAGCTTTGGGTATTGAAATATCATGAAAAATACATGCAAAACAATGCTGAAATTCGGATCAATTTTTATAATAAATGACTTTAAATCCATTGCAGGGCGACCTGTTCTTTACAATTGAATTCCAATCAAATGGCGTTGAATTTAAAAAATGAAAATGCGATATGACCGAAAAAGAAAAATGTGAACAAGGCTTGCTTTACAACGCCAACCATGACCCCGAACTCATAAAAGAAAGGGAATTATGCAAAAATTTGTGTCAAGAATTTAATAACACACAATATTCCAGTTTGGAAAAAAGAAACGAGCTGTTGCGAAAAATTTTAGGCAGCTCAAAATCAAACTTCCTAATTGAGCAGCCCTTTTGGTGCGATTACGGTTATAATATTGAAATAGGTGAAAATTTTTATTCGAACCACAATCTGGTCATTCTCGATGGAGCAAAAGTACGGTTTGGAGACAATGTTTTCATCGGTCCCAATTGTGGGTTCTACACTGCAGGACATCCAGAAAATGTTGATTTACGAAACGAGGGATTAGAATATGTACGCCCTATTTCTGTAGGAAACAATGTTTGGATAGGTGGAAATGTGGTAGTTTTGCCTGGGGTAAGCATTGGCGACAATACCATTATAGGAGCAGGAAGTGTGGTTACCAAAGATATTCCAGATAATGTTGTTGCAGTAGGAAGTCCCTGCAAAGTCATTCGTTCGGTTAATAATGATCGATGAGCGCAACTAATTTAAGCCCAAAACACTTGCTTTTAGCATTAGTAATTGTTGTGATTTGGGGTACAAATTTTATCGCAATTTATATAGGGTTAAAAGAGCTTCCACCATTTCTGTTTAGTGCGATACGATTTGGTTTGTCGGCTTTGCCTTTTGTTTTTTTTATACCTAGACCCAAAACACCTTGGAAGTTACTTTTAGGTTTTGGAATTTTTAATTTTGTTTTACAATTTGGCTTTCTATTTACAGGAATGAACTTGGGATTATCTCCCGGATTGGCCTCTTTGGTTGTACAAGTTCAGGTGTTTTTTTCGATGGGATTGGCATTTTTATTATTCCGTGAAAAACCTGGCATCATCAAAATTATTGGATCCGTGATTTCATTTATCGGCATAGGAATTGTCGCTTTAAATGTCAACGGTAGTGCCACGTTGATTGGTTTTATATTTGCGATAATGGCGGCACTTTCGTGGGCTTTTGGAAATATATTTACCAAAAAAATAAACGCAATATCTCCTTTTGCATTGGTAGTTTGGGGCAATCTGATTTCTTTGCCTTTTATGTTGGCCATTTCCTTTTTTATAGAAGGATCTGGCGAAATTTCCAATGCGGTTCAAAATATTTCATGGAGCACCATAGGCGCAGTTGCATTTGTGGTGTATTTATCCACGCATTTGGGTTATGGACTCTGGGGTTATTTGCTCAAAACTTATCCCACATCTGCCGTTGTTCCCTATACCTTACTTATTCCTGTTGTAGGTTTTATAAGTTCTGCAGTGTTTTTGGGAGAAAATTTGGATTCTTGGAAACTTTGGGCATCCCTTTTTATTTTGTCGGGATTGGTTTTCTCGTTATTTGAAAAGAAAATTAATAAATGGAATGAAAATTTGAAAGCGCAATTTAAAGTCAAAAATAAATATTGAAATGCAAAATTTCGTTAACTGTTTATCTATAGAAATGTAATATAATTCGTAATCTAGAAAGAGTATAACAAAACAAAACGTTTGAATCAATTTGCTTAAATACAAAAGTAAGTCTAAAAATGGGAAAATAATTCATAATCGATAACATTCATGGGTAATTACAATGATTACCAATAGACAAACCTAATATTTCCAAACAATTAATTACTGAGAATCAAATAATTAACAGTTGTTGTCGTACTCCATGCTCCGATTCCATCAGAGCCCTTTGTTGCAAACAAAAAAAACCTTCCCAAAAATGAGAAGGCTATTTAGTACCCCAGTCGCGATTGAATCGGAAACGCTCTAATGAGCATCCTGATGAAATCGGGAAGTTTCTATTCATTTTTGAATAAAATAAAACCACCCTTTTAGCCACCCATAAAAAACAAAACCGTTGAAAATCAAATGATTAACAACGGTTATAGTACCCCAGGCGGGACTTGAACCCGCACGCTCTAGTGAGCACAGGATTTTAAGTCCTGCGTGTCTACCAATTCCACCACCAGGGCGCCTTTTGGCATAAAAAAAAGGATTTAAATCCTTTTTTTGAGCGAAAAACGGGGCTCGAACCCGCGACCTCAACCTTGGCAAGGTTGCGCTCTACCAACTGAGCTATTTTCGCAAGAATAATTCTACTATAGAATTGGACGGCAAATATACATATTATTTTATGCGCAGCAAATTTATTTTAAACTTTTACTAGTAAAAATTTATAATTCTATTAGGGAATAATAGGTATAAGTCAGTATTAATCTCTGAGGATTTCACTGTTAAGATACATATTTTGAAAATAAATTGTCCCTGGAATTAATTTCTTTCATTTGTGAATCAACACCCTTTTTGTCGAGGTGGCTTTAATCTTGTTTTTTCCTGACAACAGGTAAAATTTCACCTTCCATCAGTGCAAATTTCTTACGTTGCTCTTGTGAGAATTTTTCAGTACCAAAGTTGGTATCTACTTCAAAACCAGCTTTTTTCAATCGGTCGAAATAATCCATTCCATACCAACGTACATGGTCATATTGCCCAAAATGTTTTTGGCGTTCCACGGGTGAAATGATGCTAAAATCTTCGTAGGTTTCGGCTAAATTATATTTCATGGGAACTTGAAAAATGCCCCAACCGCCGGGTTTCATCACACGGTAGAGTTCTTTCATTGCTTGAGCGTCTTCTGCAATATGTTCCAGCACGTGATTGCAAAAAATCACATCAAATGTGTTGTCATTCAAGGGTAAATTGCGGATATCGGCTTTAATGTCGGCGATAGGTGATTCAATGTCTAAGGTGGTGTAATCCAAGTTTTTCATTTTCCTGAAACGGAAAAAAAATGCCTGTTCTGGTGCAATATGCAGGACTTTTAATTTTTCTGAAAAATAATCAGTTTCTTGTTGCAGGTAAAGCCACATCAATCGATGACGTTCCAAGGATAGGGTAGAGGGCGAAAGCACATTTTTCCGTGTTTTTTCGTAGCCATAATCCAGGAATTTGCTGAAATTTCGCCCATCGATTGGATCGGTAAATTTATTTCCTTTAAAATAGTAAATTAAAAATGGTCTTGCCCAGTAACTCATACGAATGAGCCATGGACGCGGAATGTTGTTTAATGCAATTTTGAGCCAACTCATTGAAAATTAATTATTTTTAAACCTTTAATCCGTTCAAAAGGCTTTATGTTGCGTGTTGACATTGGTATTTTATCTCTGAATTTGATATTATTCGCCAAATGTTGTTGGCTTCCTTTATTTACTTCGAGTTGTATGATTCAAAAATAAAAAATTATCAGGAATAGATTGTCGCAATAATCATCAAATCAACAACTTAATAAATCATTCATTTAACAAATCTTCTATACTCCGCTCACGCATTTTCCCATAAAAACTCGTCTTCTTCGTCACTTTCGATTCCCAAAGCGTCATAGATATATTTGAAGGTTGAAAGCAGGCGTGGTTTACCCTCGATCATCGTCGCATTGTGCTCGAAATGAGCAGAATATGAATTGTCCCGACTGGTCACTGTCCAGCCATCATTATGGAATTTCACCCGTCTTGTACCCATATTGATCATGGGCTCAATGGCTAGCACCATGCCGTCTTTCAAGGCTTTTCCGGTTCCGCGGCGGCCATAATTGGGCACTTGTGGATCCTCGTGCATGTCACGGCCGAGACCGTGTCCACATAATTCGCGTACGACGCCATAGCCATGTTTTTCATTAAATTCTTGAATAGCGTAGCTGATATCGCCAACACGATTTCCTTTTTTGAAAGCGCGAATACCTTCGTATAAACTTTCTTTGGTGATTTTCAATAATTTATCGACTTCGGGCGTTACATCGCCAATTTTGAAAGAATAGGCGTGATCACCATAAAATCCGTTCATATACACGCCCACATCCACCGAAACGATGTCGCCTTCTTTCAAGGGTTGGTCATTGGGAATACCGTGCACCACTTGTTCATTGGGCGAAATACATAGTGATTTGGGGAAATCATACATGCCCAGAAATGCAGGGTAAGCACCATGATCACGAATAAACGTATCGCCTAAGTCATTGATTTTTTGTGTTGTAACGCCCGGTTCTATCATTTTGGCAATTTCGCCCAGAGTCTTGGAAACCAGTTGCGCACTTTGATACATTAATTCTAATTCTTCTCGTGTTTTGATGATAATCATAGGTTTGCAAAGTTCTGATAAAGTTTGTGATGCCGCAAATTATTTTAATAATGTTATTGAATTCAAAATAGATAATTATATTTACAATTTATGGATAAAAGATTTGTTGATTTAACAATAATATAATATAAATTATTTCGTTCTTTCGTTTTTTTTTGATATTATTGCCATGTTTAACAAAAAAAATTAATTAACATGAAAAATTTATTATTTAGTTTAGCGTTTATGCTAATGGGAACGTTTGCTTTTGCTTCGACTGATGGCATTGAAAAAAAATCAACGGAAATTAAAATTGCGGTAATTGAGCCTGAATCAAATTTGAATAATACAAAATCAACGCCTTGTGAATATTGTGTATATGCTAGCCATGGTACCTTTTGTGCAGCTGCAGGAGATTGTGATACTGCAAGGCAAATGGCATTTAAACAAGCACACGAAGCATTAAAACATGCAGATTCCGATGCTCCCGGCTCTTCATTTACTTAGGATCAAATTAATTAAATTCTAATAAAGAATTATTTTTTTATTTAGTTTTATATGAAATATTCATTTTTTATATCATTTCTATTTATTATTGTTAAATTAAACGCTCAAGAAGTAATTCACGTAAAGTATGATTTAAAAGATTCAAGATCTTTAAATAAAAATATTATTGAAACTGAATTATTTTCAACATCAGCAGAGTCAATATTTATAATTAATGATAAAATTCTAGACAAGAAAACCTTGAAAATAAGTAATAGTGGACACGTCGTTGGAGATACTATTGATTATACATTCGAGGTTTATAAAAAATTTGACAAAGGTGAAATATTTTCGGAAGCTCAGTTTATCAATCTTCCCAACAAAATACAAGTAGATCGTGTTGATGATTTTGTGTGGGAAAAAATGAATGAGAGCAAATATATTTTGGGTTATTTGTGTAAAAAGGCTATTACCCAGTTTAGAGGTAGAGAGTATGAAGTTTTTTATTGTCCAGACATAAAATCCAATGATGGACCTTATAAATTTAGTGGTTTGCCTGGGCTTATTTTGAGTGTGAAAGAAAAAAATGAAAGATTAGAATTTGTAGCCACTAGCATAGATTTGAATGCGCAAAAAGCGATCACTACCCAATTGGATTTAACAGCTGGTATTCCTTGGAAAGAGTTATTAGGGCGTTCAAAGTTAGGATTTTGGAACAGTCAGGCCGATTTGGCAAATCCGGTAAGGTATTATTCAGATGAAATTGAAATCTATGATATAAATGTTGATCCATTAATAGAAATTGTGTATGAAGTATATGCCGAATTTACCTATAAAGAAAATGATCGCTATCATAAAGAAAAAACACTTGAAACTGAATTTGTTTTGAGCGGTGATTACACAGAATCAAATTATAAATATTTGGAGAAAATCTACAATAATCAAGGATTGACTGAATTTGGTAGAATTAAAGGCACAGGAACACTTTACAAAAACTTAATTGATAGTGTCTATATAAATGAAATGGAAATTCAGGGTAAAAGATTGATTATTAAAGACGATTTTCAAAAATTAAACTGGGAAATTCATGATAGATTTGATGAGTTACTGGGTTATAAAGTACAAAAAGCAACATTAGAATTGGAGGATAATTTCATTGAGGCTTGGTTTACACATTCAATCAAAATTGGTAACGGTCCAGATCAATTATACGGGCTTCCGGGTATAATTTTAAAAACCATCACAAAGTACAAAAAGGCTGACCAAATAAATTATACCATAGCGAAAAGTATTAAAATAAAAAACGAAAGATTTGAACCTGAGATTCCTAAAATGAGAAATCGTACAGAGGTTTTCAATGAAAATCAATTGAAAGAATACCTAAAATCTATTGGGTGGTAAAATAAAAAATGCGAATTTGAGTAATTAAAAACTTAAGAATTACTTTGTTATTAAACCTTTGGTTTTCAGTATAAAAAAGGTTAATTCACCTAAAGTTCAATAAGCGTTTAAAACCCAAACCAGCCTTTTTTCTTTGTCTCTTTTCGTGTGCCGTGCGTTTCCAAGTCAAACTCAATCCCTTCGGTAATAATCCGGTAGATTTCGCCCCAACCCGGGAATCCGCCTAGATTGCGGTCATCGATAAAATAATCGGCGTTCAATTTTCTACTGGCTTTTTCGGGATCAAATTGTTCGCCCGCAAAGCTATTGTTCACGGCATAAAATTCTATCCCATTGTCTCGGCAGAATTCTACGGCCTCATCCAGCGTTTGGCCATGTCGATAGGTCCACAAAATCAAACGGTGACCATCTTCCTGCAATTTTTTCATGGTTTCAAAAGCAAACATTTTGGCGCGTCCTACTTTGGGATAAGCGTCCTCGGCAATGGTGCCGTCAAAATCAATAGCGATAATTTTACTGTCGGTCATGGAATTTTAATTTGATTTATTTTTTCAGATTTTAAAAGTTGTAATTTATGTTAGATTTTAGATGGATTCCAAGTTTCTAAGATTGGATTTTTATGAATAAATTAAAAATTTAAATTTTTTCAATAATGATTTCTCCTGTCATACTTTCGGGGATTTCAATGCCCATCCATTTCAAAAAACTCGGTGCCAAATCACCTAATTTTCCATTTTTAATTCGGGCATTATTTTCAGGTGTAATAAAGAAAAACGGAACCGGATTGGTCGTGTGTTGCGTATTGGGCGTGCCATCGGCATTCAGCATAATATCCGAATTTCCGTGATCGGCAATAATCGCCACCGAATAGCCATTGGCTACCGCCGCTTCGGTAACATCTTTGGCGCAAATATCTACGGTTTCACAAGCCTTTACCGCAGCGTCAAATACGCCTGTGTGTCCCACCATATCGGCATTGGCAAAATTTAAACAAATAAAATCGGCCTCTCTTTTCTGTAATGCTGGGATGATGTTGTCACGCAAATCATAGGCAGACATTTCCGGTTTCAAATCATAAGTCGCCACATCTTTGGGCGATGGACAAAGGATTCTGGATTCACCGACAAAAGGCTCTTCGCGTCCGCCAGAAAAGAAAAACGTAACATGCGGATATTTTTCGGTTTCGGCGATGCGGATTTGATTTTTACCGAATTTCTCTAAGACCTCGCCCATGGTGTCCCGCAAGCTTTCTTCATTATAAATCACATGAATTTTCTTGAAATCCTCGTCATAGGCCGTCATGGTAACAAAATACAAATCCAAGGTATGCATATTCAACTCCGGAAAATTGTTGATGACCAGTGCTTCTGTAATCTGTCGCGGTCGATCGGTTCTGAAGTTAATAAAGATTACCACATCACGATCTTTAATTTTCGCCATTGGTTCACCGTTTTCATTCAGGCAAATAATGGGTTGCAAAAATTCGTCGGTTATTTCTTCTGCATAGGATTTTTCAATTTCGGCCACTGCATCATGTGTTTGAATGCCCATCCCGAGCACCATGGCGTCATAAGCAACCTTTACGCGTTCCCATCGGCGGTCGCGGTCCATGGCAAAATATCGACCGGTAACCGAGGCCAATTGACCTGTGGTTTGGGTCATATAGTGTTGAATATCAGTGATAAAGCCAGCTCCGCTTTTCGGGTCGCAATCACGTCCATCGGTAAAGGCATGAACGAAAACGTTTTTTAACCCGAAATCATATGCCGCATGCAGCAATCCTTTTAAATGATTGATATGCGAATGCACACCACCGTCTGAAACTAGCCCGATGAAATGCAGGTTGACATTATTATGAGCCGCGTATTCAAAAGCTTTTACCAGTTCCTCTTGCTTTGCAAGCGAGCCGTCCCGCACAGCGCGGTTGATTCGTTCCAAATTTTGATACACCACTCTGCCGGCTCCTATATTCATGTGCCCCACTTCTGAATTTCCCATCTGTCCTTCTGGCAAACCAACGGCGGTTCCGGATGTGTTGAGTTCTGCATGCGGAAACCGTTCATAACACGAATCAATAAAAGGGGTATTGGCCTGGGCAATGGCAGACACATCGGGGTTTTGTGTCTGTCCCCAGCCATCTAGAATCATAAGTAAAACTTTGTTTTCCATGTCAAAATTTAGGATTTGCAAAGGTAGTAAAAAGAGCTCAGTTGGGTGTTAAGCAATCTTTTCTAAAGCAATTTGATGACTAAAAGATGTAGCGAATTATAAAATATCGGCTACTTTTTGCATTAATTCTTCCAAAAACTCATGATCTTCTTGGGTGATGGAATCCTTGTAATGAGAATCAATGTCAATTTGTCCGATGTTTTCTCCATTTTTGAAGAGCGGAACCACAATTTCTGCTTGGGTTTCGGTGCTGCAGGCCAGATAGTTGTCTTCTGCGGTAACATCTTGAACCACAAAGGTTTGATTGCTTTCTGCCACTTGGCCACAAATGCCTTTTCCATAGGGAATTAGGACGTGGTCGGTAGCTGCACCGGAATAGGGACCAAGTTTCAATTCATTTTTATCTCCATTTTTGAAATAGAAACCCACCCAGTTGTAATGCGTTACTTCGTCATGTAGCAACTGGCAAATCAGTTGTAGCTTATCATTTGTGGATTTTTCGGATTGTAAAATGGTGTCGATACGTCTTTCAAACTGTTTCATGCGAAATTTTTACAAAAATAGTGATTTAAGGAATTACAGCTAAATTGCGCCGCTATTTGTATTTTTGCGCTGCCATGTGGAAGGAATTTAAACCCATTTTATATTTTATCGGAAGGTTTTTTGTGGTGTATATTGTGCTTACAGCTTTGTATTCATGGTATTTGCAGCCTTATTTGTATGAATATAAAATTGCCGATCCTGTTACGACATGGATGACTGATGTGTCTGTGGGTTTGATGAATTTAGTTGGTTTTGACGCCCAGCATGTGCAATTGGAAGGCGAGGCCTACCGACGATTTATTCTCGATGGAGAATTTGCATCTCGGGTAAACGAGGGTTGCAATGCTATATCGGTGATGATTATTTTTGTTTCGTTTATTTTAGCCTTTGCGGCAGGATTCAAAAAAACCTTGTTGTTTTTGCTAGGTGGATTATTAATTATGTTGATTTCAAACATCATTCGTATTGCCATGCTCACCTGGATTTACAGGTACTGGAGTGAATATTCAAAAGTGGCACATGATATTTTGTTTCCTGGAATTATTTATGGTACCGTAATCATTTTGTGGTTGGTTTGGGTGAAATATTTTGCATTTAAGAAATGAAAATCTGGAAATACGGTTTAATTTTAATTCTAATTATGGGCCTTTTCATGGTTCGTTATTTTCAGGAATTTCTCTTTTATGATCCCTTGCTTAGGTTTTTTGAAACGGATTTTTCAAAACAAAGCTTCCCTGAAATCAATCTGATTTCTCATTTGGGTAGTATTCTATTACGTTATGGAATAAATATGCTGCTTTCGTTGGGAATTATTCATTTGCTATTTAATGACGTGAGAATCACCAAAGTAAGCTCGCTAATTTTTGGTTTTTTGCTTTTAATTTTAATACCAATCTATTACTATTTCATCCATACGGAATTTTCACAATTATTTACCGCTGGATTTTATGTACGCAGATTGTTGATTCAGCCGTTGATGCTGTTGGTGCTCGTTCCAGCCATTTGGTATTACAAAAAGGGTAGAAGTTTAGAGTTATGAGTTCAGAGTTCTGAATTTTGAGTTTTGAATTTGACGAATGGTAACCATTTAACGATTAACAAAAAAAAGCCGTCCCGATTTTCGGGACGGCTCAAATTATTTACGTATCAAAAATTACTTCTTGATCACTTGTTCGAAATGTGCGTTGCCATCCGTGTCAATAATTCTCAGATTATATTTACCTGTTGGTAACTCTGTGATATCGAATTGGTTGTTTGAGGTATTGATTTGCATCAATTTAGCACCGTTCATATCATAAACTTCAATCGTTTTGGATTCCACTTTGGCAATTTGTACTATGCCGTAAGTTGGGTTCGGAGTCAAAGCGATTTCAGTTCTGGCAGCAGCACCATTGTACATTGGCAGATAGAATGGACCTACCCACTCAGAGAATGTTCCGCCTGGACAGCTAGTTCTGAACCAGATATCATAATCAAACGAAGGAACCAAAGCCTGCTGAATATGACCTGTACGAATATCTTCCATTCCGTACATTGGATAAGCTCTCAATGGTCTTCCTGCACGGTTGGCAGAACCTTGATAACGCGCTGTAGTGTCATCTGCTGTAAATGTTGCCGTAGTATCGCTCAAACGTGTAACTGTAACGCCAGTTGGAGCCTCGCAAGTATCACAAGCATCACCAATTCCATCACCATCCCAATCCGCTTGGTCTGGGTTAGAAACAAACGGACAGTTGTCCACATCATCAGCTATACCGTCACCATCTGTATCAACCACACCAATTGGCGTTCCTGCGCAACCACAATCTTCAGTAACTACGTCGTTTTCAGTAGTTTCATCTCCATCATCACATGCATCACCGTAGTTAGCTTGTAATTCAGGACAATCGAATACTGGTGCAATCGGCGTTCCTGCGCAACCGCAATCTTCAGTAACTACGTCGTTTTCAGTAGTCTCATCTCCATCATCACATGCATCACCGTAGTTAGCTTGTAATTCAGGACAATCGAATTCTGGTGCAATCGGCGTTCCTGCACAACCGCAATCTTCTGTTACCACATCATTTTCAGTAGTTTCATCGCCATCATCACATGCGTCACCGTAGTTAGCTTGTAATTCAGGACAATCGAATACTGGTGGAATTTGCGTTCCTACGCACTCACAGTTTTCATTGATTACATCATTTTCTGTAGAGGCATCTCCATCATCACATACATCACCGTAGTTAGCTTCTAATTCTGGACAATCAAAATCAGGTTCAACTGTAGGGCAAGTCACACTTACTGTAACGGTTGTAGCATCACTATATTCATACAAATCTGCAATGAGATATACAGTTTGACCTGCGGTCATAGGGAATGTAGCTGGATCTCCATTGCCTCCGATATATCCTCCATTAATTAGGTTTTCTGAAGCGCTGTTACAAGCTGACATTAAGAAGAAATCTGCATCATCCGTTCCTTCATCAGCATTGAATATGTAATCTCCGTCTGCAGGTGCCGTAAAGGCAAAAACTTGCTCAGATCCAGTATAATGGTAGCTAACACCAGTATAATTTGTCCAAGAACCAGCATTTGGAACCAAATCAACTGTGTATTCTACACCACATTCCATAGCGATGATGTCATCACATGGGCTAGGAAGTAATTCGCATTCACAGTTTTCGTTAATGATCCCCGGCATTCCATTCACTGAACAAGCATAACCAAAGTTAGCCTCCAGTTCTGGGCAATCGAAAACAGGTGATTCATTAAAGCAATTCAGGGGGGCTGATGTCCAAGTTGAAGATTCTGGTAGCTGACCTGATAGTACAATTTCATCACCATTAGAAACAGTATAATTAGGCTCATTATCACCAAAATAACCATCATTGGTAATCCAAAAAGTCACAGGACCTGGTGCGAAAATACTACTCGTAATATTGTAATTTTCTCCGTAATTTCCACCTGAGAGCAATACGGTTCCAGGAGAAGATCTTAACTCCCACATAACCTCGTCACCATAATAATTTTCCCATACATTTACTGTCCAGTAGCATCCTTCTGCTGTTGATGAACCCTGTGAAATATTGAGTGTGTAATCTTCTACCTGGCCGTATGGACTACTACTTACGCATCCATTATTCGGAGAGGGTATGTCAGTCCAGTAGGCTTTGGTAACACGCATACGTGTTGTGCCTAATGAAGCGGTAGTTGGTACAAAAATATTTGATACTGCCTGTATGCCGTCACTCCCTGTTGAATTTCTAATTGAGCCAATGGTATAGTGTTCACCTTCATCGGCAAAGTCACCATCCTGATTCCAATCAATGTACACTCGAATAGTTGTATTATAATCTCCTGCAGTATCCCCTTCAACCGCAAGAGAATATACATTGCCTGTCTCAATTTCTCCTATTATCGAAGTGAAATCCTCGTGCAGAGGTACTTCGCCTATGGAACTTGGATTATCGATGTTCGAAAACATTACCCTTGTAATCGATTCCAAAGTACTTAATCCGCTCACTTCACAATAAGGAGCAGGAAATTGTGCGGATGCCCACGTGAAACAACACGATAAGAGCAACCAGAAATAAAATTTTTTCATAAAAAAAATAAAATTTAAAGTGTTAATAATTAGTCAAAGTTAACATTTTATTTATAAAAACACAAATAAAAAGTTAAGAAAGTATTAATAAAATGTTTTATTAATTAAAGTTTATTAAGTGTATCAATTTGAATCTTTTTTTTGTGGTTTCTTTATCTTCTTTATTTCCTATTTCAAAAGCGTATGTTATGGTTGTTAAGCTGTTTATAGAATTTAGAATTTTTCTGTTTGAAGGATAAGTTGTGTGTTGACAATTTCAAGAATATAGCATAAAAAAAGCCGCCCCGATTTTCGGGACGGCTTATTTTTTAATTACGTATCAAAAATTACTTCTTGATCACTTGTTCGAAATGTGCATTTCCTTCGGTATCAATAATTCTCAGATTATATTTACCTGTTGGTAATTCACTGATATCGAATTGGTTATTGGCTGTATTGATTTGCATCAATTTAGCACCGTTCATATCATATACTTCAATCGTTTTTGATTCCACTTTGGCAATTTGAACCACACCATAAGTTGGGTTAGGCGTCAAAGCGATTTCTGTTCTGGCAGCAGCACCGTTGTACATTGGCAGATAGAATGGACCCACCCATTCAGAGAATGTTCCGCCTGGACAAGAAGTTCTGAACCAGATATCATATTCAAACGAAGGAACCAATGCCTGCTGAATATGACCTGTACGAATATCTTCCATTCCGTACATAGGATAAGCTCTCAATGGTCTTCCTGCACGGTTGGCAGAACCTTGGTAACGTGCAGTAGTGTCATCTGCTGTAAATGTTGCCGTGGTATCGCTCAAGCGCGTAACTGTAACACCCGTTGGCGCCTCGCAAGTATCACAAGCATCCCCGATTCCGTCACCATCCCAATCCGCTTGGTCTGGGTTGTAAGTGTCAGGACAGTTGTCTACATCGTCTGCTACACCATCACCGTCAGCATCAGCAACTCCAATTGGTGTTCCTGCGCAACCGCAATCTTCTGTTACTACATCATTTTCAGTAGTTGCATCACCATCATCACATGCATCACCATAGTTAGCTTGTAATTCAGGACAATCGAATACTGGAGGAATTGGCGTTCCTGCGCAACCGCAATCTTCTGTTACTACATCATTTTCAGTAGTTGCATCGCCATCATCACATGCATCACCGTAGTTAGCTTGTAATTCAGGACAATCGAATTCTGGTACAATTGGCGTTCCTGCGCAACCGCAATCTTCTGTTACCACATCATTTTCAGTAGTTGCATCACCATCATCACATGCATCACCGTAGTTAGCTTGTAATTCAGGACAATCGAATTCTGGTGTCTCTTCCAGCGTTACAAACTCATATTGAACATAGGATCCCACTGTGCCGTCCTCGCAAACCCCTGCAACAAAAGCAGTATAAGATGTGGCTGGTGAAAGGTTGCTAAACTCAAAGCTATTGCTCATGACTCCTGTTTCGTCATACAATACGGTTCCGCCTTCTAATAAGGCTACATTGTAAGAAACATTATTCTCACCTGCAGTCCAATAGATTGTTGCATTGGTATATCCTAAAACGGCAGCAAAAATGTCTGAAACATCACCACAAACCTCTGGTACAATCGGCGTTCCTGCGCAACCGCAATCTTCTGTTACTACATCATTTTCAGTAGTTGCATCACCATCATCACATGCATCACCATAGTTAGCTTGTAATTCAGGACAATCAAATACCGGTGGAATTGGAGTACCTGCACATTCACAGTTTTCTGTAATCATATCATTTTCCGTTGAGGCATCACCATCGTTACAAGCATCACCGAAGTTAGCTTCTAGCTCAGGACAGTCGAATTCTGGTGCAACTGTAGGACAAGTTACACTCACAGTAACGGTTGTACCTCCTATAGATGTATATAAATCAGCAATGATATAAATCGTTTGACCTGTAGATAGTGCAAAGGTTCTTGCTGTACCAGTACCTGTACCTACTCCGGACATGTATGTATTCGTTAATAGATTTTCAGAGGTATTACTACAACCGCTCATCAAGAAGAAGTCTGCATCTCTGGCACCTTGGTTTACATTGATTATATAATCTCCACTTGCAGGTGCCGTAAAGGCAAAAACTTGCTCAGAACCATTATAAGAGATGGTAACACCTGAATAATTCGACCAAGAGCCAGCAGTTGGAACTAAGTCTGCCGTGTATTCTACACCACATTCCATAACTATGATGTCATCACATGGGTTTGGAAGTAATTCGCATTCACAGTTTTCGTTAATGTTACCCGGCATTCCATTCACTGAACAAGTATCACCAAAGTTTGCTTCCAGCTCAGGACAATCATAAACGATTTCAGTACCTTCCACCAAGATGGTATAAGGTCCTTCTGGACTGTTTGTAGTGGATGAATAATGACCAAACATAATGTAATAGGTCACGCCTGCTTCAGAAGCAAATTCAATCGATTCGTTACCTAATGAACTATTATAATCTGAACTAGCAACACATACCAATGCACCACAGCTTCCGCTGAATACCATCAGTTCACCATCCCAACCAGCGTTGGTTGCATAAACGGTAAATAAATTGCCATTGCCCACAATGGAAAACCAAACTCCGTCATTTGCTGAAGCAGTTCCGCAGGAAACAAAACCTGTTTGTGTAGCCAAGCTGGCATCGCCCGTATGTAATTCGTTCATCGTAAGTGCCGTAGCGCCTGAGCAATCATCATTTGCCGGTGGTGGCGGTGGTGTTCCTATACATATATCAAAATTCTGATAGGTTATAGCAGAGCCATAGCTATACACGCGAACCATATAGGTTGTACCTGCAGTTAATCCTGCAAGATTTAGTATGTTCGGATCGCTGTCAGTAACTCGTATCAAAGCTTCACAACCACCAGAAGCATTATATACACCCATGGCCATATCTGTACTTGTAGTTGTAGTTGTACCTGTAGCTGTTACGTTAAGTAACGAAATTCTATGAGCGCTGGATGTTGCGGTAAACGAGAACCAAACATCGTTGTTGGGTGTTCCTACCACATCATCTGCCTGTCCAGATGCAGTTGCAAATAATGTTGTACCAGCAGTTACAACACCGCATTCCAAAGAGTTGTTAACCGTAAGTTCAATAGCTCCTGAGCATTCATCATTTGCTGGTGCTGGTGGAGGAGAAACCGTAAGCACGCCGCTTACATTCGTTGTTCCATCCCATGCGCCTCCGCCGCTTACATTATATCCACCATAATAATACGCACTGCCTGTCATTTGGTAACGCATCGCGTAATAATAGGTTCCTGCAGTGGTAATTGCTGTGCCTAAATTCGCCATATATTCATCATTGTTGCCTGACTGAATATTGAATGTAGCAGGTACCCAATTGGTCCAGGTTGAAGGATCTGTATTTACTGTACTATAGCCAACCCAAGCTGTAATACCTTCACCGGCACCTTCTGCCTCGGTTACGCCTGCTTCATACACTTGTCCATATACTACATAGTCCTCTCCAAAAGAAATCGTTCCCTGATCTGGCCATTGTAGATTTGCCCAGTCAATCGCTGGAACCTCTGAAAGACATGTAATAGAATAATCCAATGGCACCATATTAGTCGCGTTTGAACAAGAAACCGAGCCATCCGCAATAAGAACCATATATATACTTCCTGATGGAGCAAATACTGAAATTCCTGTCAAATTAGCTCTACCACCTGTATCTGGTAGATCGTCACTATCAAATAACAATGTTCCTGATGTATTTGTACCATCATAAATTCGGATATCATCATAAGTATTATCCGAAGAGGTGTTATATTCCAGCGTGCCAGCATGGAAGGTAAGCATCAATGCTTCTCCAGAATCAGATGAATATAACCAAACTTTATTATCAGAATTAGAATAACAATAGGTTTGGTTTAATAATCCTGTATCACAATTTACCGATGTTACAGGTGTAGCGTCCCTTCCGTCACAATCTTCATCAATACCGTTACCTGGAATGTCAACAGCACCCGGATGAATGTTTGGATTCGTATCATCACAATCTCCTTGAGCTGGGGAATAACCGTCACCATCTGCATCCATATTTTGTGACACAATTCTCAGCGTGTAAGCAGTGCTTTGTGGCAACGCCCAAGTAGAAATTACAATATAATACGTTTGTCCAGCCGTAACAGAAAGCGAAAAATTTCTTGGAGCATTACCGCTATTGGCCACTCCAGCAATACAGGCTACGCCAATATCTGCACAGCTTTGATATACAAATATACCACTATAAGTATCTACTGGGGTCATCGATACCGATAAAACATCATTTGATGTTGCAGTATAAGAATATACAACATCGTCTCCGTTGAGATACGAACTGGTGCTCCCGCAACCAGAAGCTCCGGGTGAACCATTGTAATCGTCACCATACCCAGAAGTATTGTCCGTAACGCTAAAAGGAAGGGACGTTATGGGGATGGCAGTTTCGCAAGTCGCACCTTGCGTTTGCGCGGTTGCCCACGTGAAACAACACGATAAGAGCAACCAGAAATAAAATTTCTTCATAAAATATATTTTTTTAATTATGCCTACGAATTTATTGTGGATTATTGAAATCTCCAAACATGATTTTAATCAATGTATAAATTTTAAATATTCATTCATAACAATTATTTAAACTTCCTTTATTACAAGCGAATAGTGTAGAAATTACACTATAGAATGGAAAGCTTAATTTAGTTTCATTCTAAACAAAATAATTTCCTTTTCGGCTTAATGCTGAATTAGATTATATTTGTTGTCCCAAAATTTATTGAGCAGTGGAATTATTAAAAGAAATTATTGAGAAAGCCTGGATACAACGCGAATTGCTACAGGAGTCTTACACGCAAGAGGCTGTAAGAGAGGTTGTAGCTGCGTTGGATACAGGTGAATTGCGTGTGGCTGAGCCAGTTGCTACAGGTTGGCAAGTCAATGAATGGATCAAAAAAGCGGTTGTTATGTACTTTCCCATCCAAGAAATGGAAACGATAGAAGTAGGTCCGTTTGAGTTTTATGACAAAATTCCATTGAAAACCGGTTATGCCCAAAAGGGTGTGCGCGTGGTTCCGCATGCTATAGCACGTCATGGTTCATATGTGGCCAAAGGTGTGATTATGATGCCGTCCTACGTGAATATTGGAGCTTATGTAGATTCTGGAAGCATGGTAGATACTTGGGCCACCGTGGGCAGCTGTGCCCAAATCGGCAAAGATGTGCATTTGAGCGGCGGTGTAGGAATCGGTGGTGTACTGGAGCCTCTGCAAGCAGCACCTGTCATCATTGAAGATAATGCCTTTATAGGATCGCGCTGCATTGTGGTAGAAGGTGTGCGCGTAGGTAAAGAAGCGGTTTTGGGCGCAAATGTCGTTTTGACGGCTTCTACCAAAATTATAGATGTTACAGGAAATCAACCCAAGGAAATCAAGGGATATATTCCTGCGCGTTCGGTTGTGATACCTGGAAGCTACACCAAATCTTTTCCTGCCGGAGATTTCCAGGTTCCTTGCGCCTTGATTATTGGTGAACGAAAAGAATCTACAGATAAAAAAACCTCATTGAACGACGCGCTACGTACGCATAACGTGGCTGTGTAAAAGGATATTTGCTGGAATTGAAGAAAATTTTAATCATACAAAATAAATTTATTGGCGATGTTTTGGCTTCTTCTGTGATAGCCAATAATCTGAAAGAATATATGCCCGACAGTGAAATTCACTTTTTTTGCTATGAGCAGGCTCAAGATATTCTGATAGGAAATCCAGCGGTAGATAAATTAATATTGTTCAATGATAGTGCACTTAAAAAATATTCGGTACTCAAAAAATTTGCTGAGCAGATAAAAAAGGAGAAATACGATATTCTCATCGATCCGTATGCCAAGATTCAAAGCCGTTATATTACTTGGTTTTCTGGTGCTGATCGGCGTATAAGCTACGACAAGCCAGTTTTCAAGCATTTGTACACAGATGTGGTGGCGCAGGCAGATACTACCCAATTGGGCTATTGCAAGGCTTTGGAAGATCGCTTGAAATTGCTGGAGCCTTTGGGCATTAATGTGCAACATCTCGAGCATAAGTTTAAGTTGTTTTTGAGCAAAGAAGAAAAAGAAGAGGGTAAAGAAATTTTGCGTCGTGCAGGATTAGATTTGTCCAAACCTGTTTTTATGCTGGGGATATTGGGTAGCAGCCCGTCCAAATCATGGACGCTGGACAAGATGGCGCAGTTGATTTCTTTTATTCAAGAAAATTATGACGTGCAAATTTTGTTTAATTATATTCCGGTTCAAAAAGAAAGCGTAGATTTAATTATTTCAAAATTGAAAAACACGCATAATATTTATCCCGAAGTTATGGGAAAAAGTGTGCGTGAGTTTCTTAAAATTATGTCTGCATGTAGTGCATATATAGGAAACGAAGGTGGCGGCATCAATATGTCTAAAGCTTTAGAAAAACCGACATTCAGTATATATTCTCCACATAAATTTCCAGAGATTTGGGGCTGTATGGAAAATCAACCTCAACATGCCAGTGTACATTTGCGCGAAATAAGACCAGATTTGTATGTACGTCCAGATTTGGATAAATTACTGGATAAAGCGTCTTTTTATTATGATTTAATCGATTACGATTTTGTGATAGAAAAATTCAAATATTTTGTTCAAATTAATTTTCCGCAGCTTATTTCTTCAGAAAAAAAGGTAAAACGACCAACAACAGGAATTACAGCCTTGTTGATTACCAAAAATGAAGAAGAAAACATCAATGCCTACTTGTCCGAGGTGAATAAATATGCAGATGAAATCATTCTGGTGGACTCATTTAGCACGGATCGTACGGTAGAATTGGCGCAACGCAACTCCAAAGTTACTGTGTATCAAAGGGAATTTGACAATTTTTCGAGCCAAAGGAACTATGCCCTCAGCAAGGCTCAAAACAATTGGGTTACTTTTTTTGATGCCGATGAAAGGCTTCCACAACCTTTGATTGCCGAAATTCTGGAAACGGTAAAAAATCCGGGGAATAAAACTTCCTTTTATATTTACCGCCGGTTTTATGTTCAAAACAGCAGATTGAAATACAGCGGCTGGCAGAACGACAAAGCCATTCGACTATTCAAAAAGTCTTGTTGCCGATACAAAGAGGAATATTTGGTACACGAAATCCTTGAATGCCAGGGACAAACTGGAAAACTCAGCAACAAGCTCAATCATTATTCCTATAAAACATTTGCTGATTATAGGGATAAATTATATTTTTATTCAAAATTAAGAGCACAAGAACTGTATCGTAAGAAAACCAAGCCAAACTTCTTTCATTATTACATCAAGCCCGGATTCAGGTTTTTTCATCATTATTTGTTCAGATTTGGATTTTTAGATGGATATGCAGGTTTCAGAATGGCAGATTTACTCTCCAGATATGTGCACAAGCGTTATGAGTTTTTGGATGAATTATGGGAGCAAAAGGAATAGATTTTACTTGTCATTGGGAAGTGTAATTTCTATATAAGGTTGAATATCAAGAATGTTTTTGATCCAATTCGTAAAACTATACTTTTCATATAAATTATCTGAAATGGGTTCATAAGGTGATGAAATGAATGTTTCTAATTCTTCCCAATTTCGAGAAGTTAAATCAAAAATATTTTGATGTTTGTAGATGTCATAATTTTTTATGATACTATTATTAGTTATCAACTTTTTTCTATATTTTAAAGCTTCAAATGTTCTAAAACTTAGTCCTTTGTGTATATAATTAATCAAATCAATACTACATTTAGATTGTTGTAGAGCTAAAATATTTTCTTGATAGGTCAAATAATTTTTAATTAATCGAATATTGTGGTGATAAAAACTTTGATTTTCATTAGATAGAATACGCAAATCAGTAACTATTTGTTTATCTGAAAAAAATATGGAAAGTTTATTAACATCATTTATTCGACATTTAACATGGCTTCCTACAAAATATACATCATTGATAATTTGATTGTTATAATTAAATTCATCAAAATCGAAATAAAAATTCGTAATACCTATTAATCCATTTTTGATATTGATATCTTTTTTTTCAAAGACAAAAAATTTATCAAACAATGATAAATAATTTCTAATTTCAGGGTATCTGTCAAATCCATCCCATTGATAACCAATTAGATTATGTGTTTTTGATTTGATAAGATAAATAAATTTTTTTGGAAAAAGATCAGGTCTAATCAAAAAAGCGTAATCCACTTTTTCTTGAATATTTGCTATTTTATTAAATGATTCCTGACCAAATTTATTAAAAATTAAGGATTCTTTGTAATTTCTATCACCTATTAAAGATTTTCTCCCAAAATTTATTATTTTGTCAGTTATAGAGGCATATTGAAAATCATTACGGTCATAAGAAATATTAATTACTTCAAATCCTAAAAATTCTAAGTTTTTTTGAATGAGTTTAGAAAAATCAAAATGATGCGGAACTCCAATAATAATTTTTTTTTTCAAAGATTTGTTGTTGAATTGGGTGGAAAGATAAGAAATCTAATGTATTCATAGGTGGAAAATTATTTTTTATATAATATTGTAACATAAGGTTAACTTCATATAAATTTTTAAAAAAAGTAAATGAAAATCCTACTTATTTCGAGTTATATATTTGGTTATATGGATGTTGCGGTGGCCGAGATGAGGCGACAAGGACATGAAGTTACCGTGTTTTATTATGAAAATCCGCCGTTGATGATTGAATATCAAAACGCACTGCACAAGGCTCAATCTGGAATGGCAAAATTGTTGGGGCAAAATTTGAAAAAATCTGCTCGTGACAAGGCTTTAAATCAACATTTAAATGATCAAAAGTTTGATTTTACGCTCATGATTCATGGGCAATATGTAAGCGATTCAACGCATCAATTTTTGAAATCGATTTCGAAAAAATATGTCGCTTATTTTTTTGATTCACTAGCCAAAATGCCTGAACAAAAGAAGATTGCGCCATATTTTGATACGATTTTCTCCTATGAACCTATCGATTGTGAAACGGAAGGATATCGTTTTATTACAAATTTTATTCCGTCAACATCTTATAAATCAGAATATTATAAATATTTAATATTTAATATTGGAGGAGTAGATGAACGCTTTCCGGATATTCAAAAATTTGCTTCTTTTTTGTATAACAATAGTTTAACTTTTAAATTTATATTATATAGTAAATCAGAATTTCCTAATTTTGAACAGATTCATAATAAAATTACAGTCAATGAAGTTTTGCCTTTAATTCAAAATTGCAAAATTATGTTAGATTTTCAGCGAAAAATGCAAAATGGACTGACATTCAGGGTTTTTGAAGCTTTGGGAAATGATAAAAAACTAATAACTACCAATAAAGATATTGTGAATTATGATTTTTATACCCCTGATAATATTTTTATTTTAGATCCAAATCATTTTCATATTCCACAACAATTCTTGGAATCACCATACAAACCAATAGCTCAATCTATTGTAAACGAATTTAACGTTGAAAATTGGGTAAAAAAAATACTTTATTCTGCATGAAAATTACCATCATCAGTTGGGATAATTTGGGATATGTATCCATGATAGAACAAGAAATGAAACGTCAGGGGCATGTTGTTAATCATTTGAAAATGAATGAGATGGCTTACGCTTATCCTGATTTCAAATCGAAAGTTAAAAACTTGGTAACTAAAACCTTATTCAATTATAATTTCAAAAGAGAAATTTTGGCAAAGCGACTTCAAATAGAATTAAATAAAATTTCTCAACAAGATGTAATACTGATAATTAGCGCCGATTGGTTGCCCAAAAATTTTGTTGATGCACTACGTATAAAAGCAACACGTATGATCGCGTGGTTCTATGATGCAGCTGCCAATTACCCGCGTATTCCGTATATGGTTTCAGCTTTTGACCAGGCTTACACCTTTGAACCTTCTGATGCAGAAAAATTTAATATGGAATTTTTACCGAATTTTAACCCCTATAATGAGGTACAGGATAGAAAAACCGCAGAAAAATATCTTTTTCATGTTAGTTCTGAGCGCAAAGGACGAAAAAATATGCTTATTAATCTCGCGAAACAATTGGAAAAAGCTGATGTTTTATATGATATTTATTTAATTTCCCATGCAAATGAAGAAAATTCATGGATTCATATTCAAAAAGAAGGAATTACGTTGAACCAGGTACATGCAAAATTAAAGAAAGCTTCATATCAAATTGATATTCAAAGAGAAAGGCAATTGGGTGTTTCGTTCAGGATTTTTGAAGCCATGGGAATGCAGCAAAAAATAATTACCACCAATACAGCTATTGCTGCCTATGATTTTTTTGATTCAAACAATATTTTGATCCTTAATCCGAATCAAATAGAAATCCCTGAATCTTTCTTTGAATTAAAATATCGGCCTATTGCGAAAGAAATATATAACAAATATACCATAGAAAATTGGGTAAAGAAAATTTTGAACTAATGCAAAAAATCATCGAAACACTTCAAAACGCCGGCGTCATCCTCACACCTACCGATACAACTTTTGGGCTCAGTTGTTTGGCGTTTGATCCAGAGGCGTGTAATAAAATCAATCAAATCAAACAACGACCAGAAAATAAGAACTTTGTGCTATTGGTGGATAGTGAGGCTAGATTGCAAAAATATGTTGATGTTCCGGATTTGGCTTGGGATATTATCGACCTTTCAGAAAAACCAGTCACAATCGTTTATGATAAGATTGTGAATATACCAGCCCATCTAATTTCGCCCCAAAATACCATCGCAATAAGAGTGGTGAAATTGCCTTTGCTTCAGCAGATTATACAAAAAGTGAATCAACCCCTTGTTTCCACTTCGGCCAATATCTCAGGTGAAAAAGTACCGAAAGATTTTGATGAAATTCATCCTAAAATTTTGAATGAAGTAGATTTAATTCTACCTGAAAGTCAAACGTTTAAACCTCAGTTTGAAGCTTCTTCTATTATTCAAATTTCACATGACGGACGGGTAAAAGTGTTACGTGAATAATCTGCATTGTGTTGCAAGCCATGAATGTAGTAGCCTGCTGTTCAAAATTTTTACATTGCTTATATTTGCAGAATGAATCTTTCTGAGGCGCTTAAAAATCCTGTTTTTGCCGAAATCGGCCAAGTTGGCGATCAATTGCAGCAGCAAACCTTTGTGATTGGTGGTTTTGTACGGGATTATATCTTGCAGCGTACCCAAAAAATGGATATCGATATTGTAACCGAAGGTAGCGGGATTTTATTGGCAAATAAAGTAGCCGAAAAACTCGGAAATGCCTCCAAAGTGTCCGTTTTCAAACGATTTGGTACGGCCATGTTCAAACATCAACAAACCGATTGGGAATTTGTGGGTGCCAGAAAAGAAAGTTACACAGCAGACAGTCGCAAACCTGCCGTTGAAAATGGAAGCATACACGATGATCAGCTGCGTAGGGATTTTACCATCAATGCGCTTGCTATTTCTTTGAATCAAGAAAATTATGGAGAATTTATTGATCCATTTGATGGTTTTTCTGATTTGAAAAAGAAAATCATTCGTACACCATTAGACCCGGATACTACCTACTCAGACGATCCTTTGCGCATGATGCGCGCCATACGTTTTGCTGCTCAGCTCAATTTTGATATAGAATTTGAATCTTTTGAAGCTATTCAACGCAATGCAGAACGATTGAAAATAGTTTCAGCAGAAAGAATTATGGATGAATTCAACAAAATTTTAATGACCGAAAAGCCTTCTTTTGGCTTGATTTTGCTGGAAAAATCGGGATTGATGCAATATTTTCTTCCAGAATTGTTGGCCTTGAAAGGAATTGAAGAAATGGAGGGCCAAACACATAAGGATAATTTTTATCACACCTTTGAGGTGGTTGATAATATTGCTAAAAATACCGAAAATTTGTGGCTCAGATGGGCTGCTCTCTTACATGATATCGGGAAAGCACCTACCAAAAGATTTGACAAAAAACTCGGCTGGACATTCCATTCGCATGAATTTGTAGGGTCTAAAATGGTTCCAAAATTATTCAGAAGGCTCAAACTCCCGATGGGACACGAAATGCAATATGTTCAAAAAATGGTATTGTTGAGCTCAAGACCTATACCATTGGTGAGCGAAGGCTCTACGGATGCTGCTTTGAGGCGATTGTTGTATGATGCTGGTGATGATTTAGAAGATTTATTTGTCTTGTGCAAAGCCGATATTACTACCAAAAATTACAAAAAACAAGATAGATATAAAGCTAATTTTATACTGGTTGAGCAAAAGATTAAACAAGTTGAAGAAAGAGACCACATCAGAAATTTTCAACCTCCAGTTACAGGTGAGGATATTATGAAAACTTTTGATATTCAGCCTTGTCCAGCGGTTGGGAAAATTAAAAATCAGATAAAAGAGGCCATTCTAGAGGGTGATTTACAAAACAATCGTGAAGACGCTCTGGCGTTTATGATCAAACTAGGAAATACAATGGGACTTGAGATAAAACCGAATAAAAATTAAACTATGATTCACAAATTACGCATCATTCTCGATAGTAAGGAAGATGTTTTTCGGGATTTGGAAATTCATGAAAATCAAACTCTTATAGATTTACATGAAGGAATAAAATCGGCATTTGAGCTAGAAGGAAACGAAATGGCATCTTTCTATCTTTCCAACGATGATTGGTATCAAGGAAGTGAAATTCCGTTGGAAAATCTTTCTGATGAGGCAGACGATGTAGAAGTCATGGAAGATGTAAAAATCAAACAAGTAATTTCCGAAAAAGGGAATAAAATGATTTATGTATATGATTTCTTTAACTTATGGACATTCTTTGTAGAGGTCATTGAAACAGATGTCATCAGCATGAATTCTGAATTTCCTGCGCTGGTTTTCAGTTATGGGGTTCGTCCAGAGCTTGCGCCCGAAAACGATTTCAAAGAAATTTTGGATTTTGATATTGATTTTGATTTAGACAATGATGATGACTTCGAAGAGGATTTTTTCGATGAATCAGATATGTGGTAACGAATAATATTTAAAGGAAATTTACATGTTTACAGGAATTGTAGAAGAAATGGCCATCATAGATGAAATCGTTCAAGAAGGTGCCAATACGCACTTTTTTCTGAAATGCTCATTTACTTCGGAATTGCAAATAGATCAAAGTATTTCACATAATGGAGCATGCCTCACGGTTGTTGAAATTGGCGAAAATAGGTACAAAGTTACCGCCATTGCCGAAACATTGCATCGTACCAATTTGGGAAAACTCAAAACAGGAGATAAGGTAAACCTGGAAAGATGCCTTAGATTGAATCAGCGTATAGATGGTCATATTGTTCAAGGACATGTGGATCAAATTGGGACTTTGGAAAGCATTATCGACGAAAACGGAAGTTACAAACTCGTTTTTTCTTATATTTCCAACGAATTTATTACCGTAAATAAAGGTTCGATTTGTGTAAATGGCGTAAGCCTTACGGTAGTGGATTCATTAGAAAATTCCTTTTCGGTGGCTGTAATTCCCTACACGTGGGAGCATACCAATTTGGGCAATTTGCAAGTAGGTGATGAGGTGAATCTCGAATTTGATATATTGGGAAAATACATACAAAAATATATCGAAAAACGTAATTAGCACGGTTTTTGTAATTGTGAAACTTGACTTATTAGTAAATCCTAATCCAAGTGAGTATCATAGACCGAATGACGCTTCGAATGCGAATCTTTATCGCGCTGGTTGTGATGATTTTATTCACAGCTGTGATTATTGGGGTCCTTACTTTTTTGCACTTTCAACAAACTACCAAAGTTTATCACGAAAATCGCTTGGCTCGAAAAGAAAAAACGATAATCGAAACCATAGATTATACAGTTACAGCCTACGAAGAAGAAGCCACACCCGAAAATATTCGGCATATTCTAGAAAATAAGATTTTTGAATTTGCAGATATCAATGATATTCCGATCAATGTTTTTGATTTAAATGGAAATCTGCTGCTCAGCTCAGAGCCACAAATTTCTGGACAGCGCAAGACGGTTCCTTCATTAATTATCGATAAAATTTCACCCTCCAATGATAGATTTGAGGTGAAGCGTACAGAATCTGACAATACATTTCTTACGACCTATAGTTATATTTATAATCTCTATAGACAACCTCTCGCCATAGTGAGTTTGCCCTATAATCATGATGATTCTTTTTTGAGGGAAGAACTCATTTCGTTGTTGGAGCGTTTCATGGGTGTAGTTTTGGCTGTTTTGGCCATTGGAGCACTGGTTTCATGGTGGATTTCTAAAACCATTACAGGGAGATTGAATGAAATTGCCGAAAAAGTAAAATCCACCCAAGTAGTAATGCGTAACGCACCTATAGAATATTACTATAATGATGAGGTGAAAGTGTTGGTGGATTCCTACAATGATATGCTGCACAAACTCAACGATCAATCCGATCACCTGTTGCGAACAGAACGTGAAGAAACTTGGCGCGAAGCCGCAAGACAAATGGCACATGAACTCAAGAATCCATTGACACCTATGCGCCTGCAAATGCAAAGTTTTCAACGAAAATTCGATCCGCAAAACCCCGAATCAACCGAAATGGTAAATGAACTTACCAAAAGCATCATCAAGCAAATCGATACCCTGAGCCAGATAGCCGAAGCTTTTTCAGATTATACCAAATTACCGGCTCGAAAAGATCAAGAAATTAATTTAATTGAAGAAATCGAAACCACACTCGATATTTTCGACCCCGATGTGATTCATTTTCACTACTCTGATAATGAGATTCCTATCACTTTTGATACGGCATATATTACACGAATCATCACCAATCTCATTAAAAACTCTTTACAAGCTATTCCAGCAGGACGCAAACCCGAAATCCATATTCATGCAGAGCAAAAACAGGATGTTGTCGAAATCAAGGTAATAGATAACGGAACCGGTGTACCCAACGAAACCGCCGAAAAACTTTTTGAACCTAAATTTACAACCAAATCCTCTGGAAGCGGACTCGGATTGGCTTTAGTGCGCAAAATGCTCGAAGAATATGACGGTAAAATAAGATTTAGAAATAATCCAGAAAATGGAGCTACTTTTATCGTAACTTTACCGTTTAATCACATCTTGAATGAAAAAGTTCAAAGTCTATACGCAAGTTAGATGGAGCGATCTCGACGCCAATATGCATTTGGCTAATCAATCCTATATGAGTTTTACTTCTTTTGCACGAATGAAAGCACTTAATGAGATTGGTTTCAGCACCCGTCATATGCAAAAATGGCAAAGAGGACCCGTAATTTTTGAAGAGAAATTTAACTTTTTTCGCGAAATTTTACCCGATACCACCATTTATATTCATACCAGAATCACAGGAACTTCAACAGACAGAGTTTTATTTGAATTTCAACACGATTTATATGACGAAAAAGGTGAACACAAAGCCAATTCAAGAATTTTTGGGTGCTGGTTAGATTATACCACACGAAAAATGGCCACAAGTTTGCCGCCAGAAATGAGTGAAAAACTGGGACAATTTCATACCCCAGAAGTTCGAATTCTGAGTATAACAGATTTGAAAAATTTAAGCCCAAAAGCAGAAAATATTTCTGTTCAAGAGTTGATTTAAAAGCCATTTCAGCAAATTATTTATTCAAAAAACAAAATAAACGAGCAAAATTATGTTCGAAAACAAACAAAACCCTCTAACACCATTGTCAGAAATTGGCGAATTCGGATTAATTCATCGAATTAAAAATGCCGTGAAATTACAACAACCCGGAACCGAAAAAGGGATTGGAGACGACGCAGCAGTGCTTGATTTCAAAACTTATAAAACCGTGGTTGCCACAGACATGCTTACAGAGGGAGTGCACTTCAATTTAGGTTATGTACCATTGAAACATCTAGGATATAAAGCTGTGACCAGCAACCTGAGCGATATTTGCGCAATGAATGCTATACCTACTCAAATTCTTGTTTCTATAGCCGTTTCAGACCGATTTCCTCTAGAAGCTATTGATGAACTCTACCAGGGAATTCTAATTGCATGTAATAAATATAATGTCGATGTAGTAGGAGGAGATACCACCTCCTCAAACTCGGGGCTCATTATCAGTATTACAGCACTTGGACAACAAAAAGCAGATAAAATTGTCTATCGTAATTCGGCAAAATACAATGATTTACTCGTAGTTACAGGAGATTTGGGAGCAGCCTATTTTGGTTTGCAAATCCTCGAAAGAGAAAATGAAGTCTGGAAAGTGAACCCACAAGTTCAACCCGATCTCACCGCATACGATTATATATTGTCCAGACAGCTTAGACCAGAAGCCAGAGTAGATATTATCAAATTATTGGATAAACTCGAAGTTCAACCTACCGCCATGATAGATATTTCTGATGGATTGGCGTCCGAAACCATGCATTTGGCCGAACAAAGCGAAGTAGGTTTCCATATTTTTGAAGAAAAAATACCCATGGACCATCAAGTAATACACGCTGGAGAGGAATTCAAAATCAACCCTGCCATGGCTGCGTTGAATGGCGGAGAAGATTATGAATTGCTTTTTACTATTTCTATGAAAGATTATGATAAAATTAAAGGAAATCCCAATTTTAGCGTCATTGGTCATGCTGTAAGCCAATCAGAAGGCTGCCATCTTATCGGGCGTGATAATTCTTTCAAAACAGAACTCAATGCACAAGGCTGGGATGCCTTCAAAAAATATAAATCAGAAATGAAAAAATCCCAAACTACAGAAGAATAAATTTGAATTTATGGAAATCAAGCCTCTGATTCTACCCAAAAAATTACTCATCGCCCTTGCAGGCATAGGAATTGCCATGATTATCGGAACTTTTTATGCTGCTGCTCAAGGTCAACATGCAGAAATAAAATGGCTTATTTCAGGCTTTATCATAAGTTTTGTACCTTTTGTGGCGGTAATTCTGGATTTGAGTAAAAATCCTGTTAAAAATAAAATGATTTGGGTTTTGATTTTGTTTACTATTTCAATGTTGGGTTGTTTTATCTACTTGATTTTAAGAGACCAAATTATGACAGACTCAAACATTAACCGCTAAATTTTTTTTCATCTTTTAGATTAGCAAGAATTGATATACATTTGATGAAAATTTGAAAATGACCGGATGGATTTTACAAAAGGAAGCTAATATCAAAACGCCGTCCTACGAAACTTTAAAATTATTGGCTACCGGCGCCGAGCATGGTATAGACCTCAAATTGCTCGACGCAAAACAAATCGAAATTATCGTAACACGCGAGGACCGCAAAAGTGTGCTACTCGATAATCAATCTACGAAATTGCCCGATTTTATTTTTCCCAGAATGGGTGCGCATACCAGTTATTTTGCACTGGCTGTAATGCGTCACCTAGAGCGTTTGGGCGTGTATTGTATCAATGGTTCGGTGGGTATAGAAACCGTAAAAGACAAATTGTTTCAAATGCAGATACTGGCAGAAAATTTCCCTGTGCCCAAAACAATGCTTGCCAAATTTCCCGTTGATGCCAGACTGGTAGAAAAGCAATTTAAATTTCCTGTAATCGTCAAAGCACTATCTGGTATGCAAGGCAGCGGTGTGTTTTTATCTCATGATGCACAGTCTTTTGAAGATCTCAGTAATTTGATAATGATTACCAATCAAAACGCCGAAATCATCATCCAAGAATTCATCAGCGCCAGTCGGGGAAAGGATTTGCGCGTATTTGTAATCGGTGATAAAGTGGTAGGATGTATGGAAAGATATGCCACTGATAATAGTTTCAAAGCCAATTTTTCGCGTGGAGGTGGCGTACGGAATTTTGAATTAACCCCCGAAATAGAAGAATTATCTCTGGCTGTGGCCAAAGAAGTTGGATTAGAAATTGCCGGGGTAGATTTACTTTTCGATAAAGACGGATTCAAAATCTGTGAGGTGAATTCCTCACCAGGTTTTCGCGGAATGGAACAAGCCACAGGAAAAAATATTGCCATTGAAATTATTTCCCATATCAAAAACAAGGTAGAGAATCGCTAGAACTAGTCTAATTTATTAAATTTCAATAAGATAAGATGTTTTCTAGTAAAACGAGCGCATTATTTTTGTCGTCTGTAAACAATTTGTAATTATATCGTCGATTATCTGCAATCAACGTAATTCTTGCCGTATTAGGAGGAATATCGCCTAAATTATTGGCTACAAAAACCAGCTCATTGCGTTTTCCACCTTCCAAAATCAATTCAAATTCATGGGCTACGTCGGTAATTCTCAGATTTTCTGCAATTATTTTATCATTAAAAAATATCGTAACCGTATCATTATCAACCGTTCCGTAATCTCTAATCAATAAAGTAACGCTACTCGTCTTCAATTGTATATGAGATAAAAGTTGATTGGTACGCAAAACCTTTTTCTCTTCTATACTCATTTCTTCAGTCTTAGAAATTGAGGTAATTTCTTCATTTTCAATATTTTCTATGCTTGAGCGAGAAATTTCAATTTCTTCTTCTTTCGGTATGTGACTTGTTATATCTTCTTCAATTTCAAATGGATACAACTCATTTTTGTTATTTTGTTCCAAAGCCAAATTTTCTTCATATACCTCATCAAACTCTGCCTTGGCCAATTCAATTTCTTGCCATGACATACTATTCGGCATTTCATCTCTATATACCTGATATTCAGGAGATACCTTGACATATTTTATAAATTTTGGTGGATATAACAACATTTGAAGCCGGTTCTCTAATCTATCAAAAGGAGAGGATTGAGAAGGGTTTCGGCGGTTATTCAAAGGCGTAATTGTCGTCGTACCAATTAAATATTCTCTACCATTTTCTCCTTTTTCGTAGCGTAGTTGATAATCTGTGGCCTCATGCCCAGTTGATTTATGATTCAGTTCCACATCAATACCCGATAAAAACTGACGTTGAACATCAAATTCTGCCTGTAAAAAATGCCTGCAATAACCTCCAGCCTCAGTGTCATAGGAATGTCCGGCATAGGAATTACCTAAATTCTGAACCAAAAATAATTCTGCATAATAACCAGAATCAAAGCCTGTTACGGCTACCCATCTGCCCGTTAGGTCCTGGCCATAACCGAATGAAATAAGTAAACAAAAGATGAAAATTATTCTCAAAATATCATTTTTTTGGGTGCATCTCTTCTCGTCAAAAATAGTATTATATTTTTTAAAAGTTTTTTGACGAGAAGAGACCGCGCTTTTCACTTCAATTTTTTACCGAGATGCAGACAAAAAACTCTTGCCAAAAGAGCTTCCGCTGGTCGCTTTTTGGCGGCGGTTTTTGTTGCTGCATCCCGACAAAAAGATTTTCGTTACAATCGCTTGCACAAACTCCTAAAATACGCGTTGGTTTCATCAAATTCTGTTCCCGATTGCAGTGATTGAAATTATATCTTCCTGTTTTTTCACCTCTTAAATTTTTTAATTCAACCTATTGAATTCATGCTTCCTTTGTCTGGAATCACATTATTTTTTCCGTAGATAAAAACGTATTTTTGCGAAATGGCAAAGAAGCAAACCAAAGAAACGCCGCTCATGCAGCAATACAACCGTATCAAGGGTAAATACCCAGATGCATTGCTATTGTTCAGAGTTGGAGATTTTTATGAGACATTTGGCTCAGATGCTGTTCGTACCGCAAAAATTTTGGATATTGTACTCACCAAACGCGCCAATGGAGCCGCATCACATATAGAATTAGCCGGATTTCCGCATCATGCCTTGGATACCTATCTCCCCAAATTGGTTCGCGCAGGCCTACGTGTAGCCATTTGTGATCAATTAGAAGAAGCTTCTGCTGCCAAAAAAATCGTAAAACGTGGTGTTACAGAATTAGTTACACCTGGAGTTGCACTTAGCGATCAAATACTTGGTTCTTCTTCCAATAATTTTTTAATGTCTGTACATCAAGACAAAAATAATTTTGGAGCAGCATTACTCGATATCTCTACGGGAGAATTTTTTTTACAAGAAGGGGATAAGGAGACTATTGAAAAATTGATTCAGAATTTTTCTCCCAAAGAAATTGTTTTTCAAAAAAGACAGTTACCTGCATTTATTCCAGATCAAATTAGCCGTTTTGGACTGGATGATTGGGCGTTTCAACATAGCTTTGGTTATGAAAAGATGATTCGTCATTTCAAAACCAAATCACTCAAAGGTTTTGGTGTAGAAGATATGGATTTAGCCATCACCGCTGCAGGTGCGGTTTTTGCGTATCTGGACGAAACGCATCATTACGATTTAGAACATATTAATAATTTACAACGAATTGTAAATGACGATTATGTATGGCTGGACGCGTTTACAGTAAGAAACCTGGAATTATTCAATTCACCCCATCCCGATTCTGTGACTTTGTATCAAGTTCTCAATCATACACTTACGCCAATGGGTTCACGATTGCTTCGTCGCTGGATGGCTTTGCCACTTAGCAAATTACAGGCGATTCAGGAAAGACAAAATACCGTTCAATTTTTATTAAACAACCATGATGTTGCCCTTCCTTTACGTGAAAAGTTGAAGGCAATAGCAGATTTAGAAAGATTATGTGCTAAAATTGCCACAGGAAAAATTTCGCCGAAGCAGCTTACGCAACTTACCGATAGTCTAGGCTTAATTCATGAAATCATGGATGTGATGAATATATATCATCCAAAGGAAAACAAGGGAATTGACTTCAATTTCAATCCTTTACAAAGCTTGTGGGAGCAATTATCAGAATCACTTTCGATGGATCCACCGCATTTCATTCACAAAGGCAATGTAATAGCAGAAGGAGTTTCGGTAGAATTAGACAAATTGCGCAAAATACGACATGGAGGTAAGGAATTTTTGGAGGAAATGCGACAGCGTGAAATCCTAAATACGGGCATCAGCAGCCTCAAAATTGATTTTAATAATGTTTTTGGCTATTATATCGAGGTTCGAAATACGCATAAGGACAAGGTTCCTGATTATTGGATACGCCGACAAACGCTGGTGAATTCTGAGCGATATATTACAGAAGAATTAAAGGAGTATGAAGAGCAAATTCTAGGAGCCGAAGAAAAGATTTTGAAGATTGAAACCGAATTATTTAGTCAACTTTTACAGAATATAATGCCGTATATTCCAGAAATTCAATTAAATGCGCAAGCGCTAGCTGTTCTAGATTGTGTTTTGAATTTTGCGGGATTGGCAGAGAAAAATCATTATGTAAAACCCGAAATTAATGATTCATTTGACTTGAATATTGATGATGGTCGCCATCCGGTAATTGAGCAGCAATTGCCGCCTAGCTCGCCCTATATAGCCAATGGAGTTCATCTAAATCAAACAGATCAACAAATTATTATGATTACGGGGCCCAATATGTCGGGGAAATCTGCGTTTTTGCGTCAAACGGCGTTGATAGTTCTTCTGGCACAAATAGGAAGCTATGTACCTGCCAAATCAGCACAAATTGGCTTGATCGATAGAATTTTTACACGGGTAGGTGCAAGTGATAATTTATCTCAAGGCGAATCGACTTTTATGGTTGAAATGAATGAAACTGCTCAAATCGTAAATAATATAACCGAAAGAAGCTTGATTATTTTAGACGAAATTGGGCGTGGTACGAGTACCTATGACGGAATTTCGATTGCTTGGTCCATTTCTGAATTCATTCATCAGCATCCAGGTAAACCCAAAACTCTTTTTGCGACACATTATCATGAATTGAATGAAATGGCTAAAAGTTTTGAACGAATCAAAAACTACCACATCAGCATTAAAGAAACAAAGGATACAATTCTGTTTTTGAGAAAGTTACAACCAGGTGGGAGCGAACATAGTTTTGGAATTCATGTGGCCAAAATGGCTGGGATGCCTACACGATTGATACGTAGAGCAGAAGAATTATTGAAACAACTGGAATCGACACATTCCTCTGATAAAAGCGAAAATTCTACTCGAAAAATTACGAAAGAGAATATGCAATTATCTTTTTTTCAACTCGATGATCCTATTTTAGAAGAAATTAGAGATGATTTGGAAGGCTTGGATATCAATACATTAACGCCGGTTGAGGCTTTGATGAAATTGAACGAAATCAAGAAGCGTTTGGGGAAATAATCTGGCCTTTCGCAAAAACTTAATTCACGGTAGAATTGAGGAATTTATTGAATTCGTTTTACTGTTGCGGATTCAACCCATCTTTTTGAATAATAATAGCGTGGAATTGGTGAAATAGAAAAATTCTAAGAGATCACCTACGACTTCAGTCGTGGGCAGGTCTTTAGAAATGTGAATATGATTCTTTGGAAATTTATGCAGCATCACTTTAAAACTTCAATTAGAAGGAAAAAATGTGTTTTTTATGTTGAGGGATGACTGCCCTGCGCGTCCGCGGCCTTGTGTGTTGGCCTTGGGAAGGCAAGCGGGCGGGCATTCCCGGTCCCGCACAACAATTGTCGGCGCGAAGGCAGCAATGCAAACACGGGACAACATTAATTTTAAAAAATAGTAATCCGAATAAAATCTTTCTTATCCAGGAGCGTAAAAATTGGGTCGGGTGGCATTTTATTTTTCAGAGATTGATTTGAAGTTTTCTTGGGGATTCTGAAAATTTTGAAGTATCCTGATGACATAAAGCGTATCTTCCAAAATAATATTAATTAATGTGTTGTGTTTCGTGAGGGGGAATTTGTGATATTTGGTATCTTCATATTTCTGAAAAATAACTTTTCCGGAAGTAATAATTTCAATGGCTTTATCTAATTGATCATAAAATTTTTCAAGAAATATATCATTCCATTTTTAGAGTAAGAAATCTTCAACATTTTTCAAGTCTTTTTTGGCTTCATCACTCAGTTTTACGTTCATCGCGGTATTTTTGAAGTCGTTTTCTCATTTCACTCATCACTTCGCCATACTCGTGAACGCTACCGTTGTGAATCTGTTCTTCTGCTCTTTTCAGCGATTCCATAATTTCTTCCTTGGTTTCGTTGCGCCATTCTTTTTTTTCTACCGCTTTGGCAATTTCTAAAAGTTCTTCTGCGCTAAATTTCTTTTCCCTTAGTTTCCTGAAAAAAGTAGGTTTTTTGATTCCGGTTTTCGCCATAATATAATTCATCTTGAAAGGCGAATCTTTCAGAATCTGATCTATGTTATTCTGAATATAAATGTATTTCTCGATTTCTGCTATCATAATATTGTAGTTTTAGGTATCATTATTTGATACAGATATAGTTAAATTATGACAGCACTTATAATTTTCTCTACAACCAAAACTTTCTAGAAAAGATGATCCTCCACCAAATTCGGCAATGTAACTTTCAATCCCGGTGTGCGTTCCATTTCGCGTTTGATGGCGAAAAGGGCTTCTTCGTTTCTGGCCCAGGCACGGCGGGCAATGCCGTTGTTGACATCATAGAAAAGCATGGATTTTAATCTGCGATTGGCTTCCTCGCTACCGTCTAAAAGCATCCCGAAACCGCCGTTGATCACTTCCCCCCAGCCTACGCCGCCACCATTGTGAATGCTCACCCATGTGGCACCCCGGAAACTGTCGCCGATGACGTTTTGGATGGCCATATCGGCCGTGAATTGTGAACCGTCGTATATATTACTTGTCTCGCGGTATGGTGAATCCGTTCCGCTGACGTCGTGATGATCACGACCCAAAACCACCGGCGCAGAAATTTCCCCCGATTTGATGGCTTGGTTGAACGCTTCAGCGATTTTGGTGCGTCCTTCGGCATCGGCATATAAAATTCGGGCTTGCGAACCCACTACCAATTTGTTTTCCAACGCGTGTTCAATCCATTGAATATTATCGGCCATTTGCTGCTGAATTTCCTGAGGTGCAAGGGCTTGAATTTCACGCATTACACGCAAAGCGATTTCATCGGTTTTTTTCAAATCTTCTTCCTTTGCTGAAGTACAAACCCAACGGAACGGCCCGAAACCATAGTCAAAACACATGGGGCCGAGAATATCCTGTACATAACTTTTATATTTGAAATCTATGCCGTTTTCGGCCATAATATCCGCTCCAGCGCGTGAAGCTTCCAGCAAAAACGCATTTCCATAATCAAAGAAATAGGTCCCTTTGGCGGTATGTGCGTTGATGGCCGCGGCATGCCGACGCAGGGTTTTTTGCACTTCTTCTTTGAATTTTTCCGGCTCCTCGGCAATCATACGGTTGGCTTCTTCAAACGAAATTCCTACCGGATAATAGCCGCCGCTCCAGGGATTGTGCAGCGAAGTTTGGTCTGATCCGACATGTACAAAAACATTTTCTTCTAAAAATTTCTCCCACACATCTACCACATTTCCATTGAAAGCAATCGACACAACTTCCTGATTTTCTTGTGCTTGACGTACACGTGCTACCAATTCATCCAAATCTGATATCAATTCATCTACCCAGCCTTGTTCGTGGCGTTTGTGACTTGCAGCAGGATTTACTTCGGCACAAACGGTGATGCATTTGGCAATATTTCCGGCTTTGGGTTGCGCACCCGACATGCCTCCTAATCCAGCGGTGAGGAAGATTTTTCCCTGAGAAGTTTCGTTGGATTTTAAGATTTTGCGAAAGGCATTCATCACGGTAATCGTTGTTCCGTGCACGATTCCTTGCGGACCGATGTACATATAACTTCCTGCGGTCATTTGTCCGTATTGCGTAACGCCCAGCGCATTGAATTTTTCCCAGTCGTCGGGTCGGGAATAATTCGGAATCATCATGCCATTGGTCACGACCACACGTGGTGCCTCTTTGTGCGACGGAAACAGACCCATGGGATGACCCGAATACATGTGCAGCGTTTGTTCGTCGGTCATTTCGCTCAAATACTGCATGCAGAGGAGATATTGTGCCCAGTTTTGGAAAACGGCGCCATTTCCGCCATAGGTGATCAATTCGTGCGGATGCTGTGCTACGGCAGGATCCAGGTTGTTTTGAATCATGTGCATGATGGCCTTTGCTTGGGCTGAATTTCCCGGATATTCGTCGATGGGACGGGCATACATTTCATAACTTGGGCGAAAACGGTACATATAAATTCGACCGTAAGTATCTAATTCCGCAGCGAATTCTTTTGCCAATTCGGGATGCCAATCTTTTGGAAAATAGCGTAAAGCGTTTTTTATCGCCAAAATGCGTTCTTCTTTATTCAGAATTTTTTTGCGCACAGGTGCATGCGAAACAGATTCATCGCGTGTTTGCGGTTGGGGAAGTTGGGTTGGAATTCCGGTTTTTATGTGTTGTTGGAAGGTCATAATGATTTTTGATTTTGTTGGGTCGGACGGCCATCCGTCCGACATTACTTTAGTTTTTATACTGCTCGGACAGCCGTTCGACATTAGGTTGGATTTTATATTAACTTTCGTTGTTCGATGCGTTGTTTTGCGGTGATTAGTGCTTCATGTAATTTCTTCTCTAATAAGGGTTTAGGAGGTAATTCGGTCCAATATTCGGCGATCATGATGCCGTCTTTCCAAGGGCTTAATAATTTGATTTGTTCTGAACTTTTTTCTGCACATAAAATCAATCCAATGGGTGGATTCTCATCTTCGGTTCGTTTATGCTCGTTCAGCCAATTAAGATATAATTCCATTTGACCTTTTTCTGCTGCTTTGAATTTTCCGATTTTTAACTCGTTGGCGACCAATCGTTTTAATTTTCGGTGAAAAAATAATAAATCTAAATAGAAATCTTCACCATGAATAATCAAGCGTTTTTGTCGTTCAATGAAAGCAAATCCTTTTCCCATTTCCAAAATAAAATTTTCTAATTCTATGAGAATGGCTGATTCTAAATCATATTCTAAATATCCTTCCTTCAATCCTAAAAAATCTAAAAAGTTAGGATCTTTGAAAGAAAGAATCTCTTTCTGAACCGCGGTGATTTCTTGCGTTTGTTCAGATGCAATTAAACTTCGTTCATACGCTTTTCGCTCAATTTGACGACGTGTTTCTCTGACGCTCCATTTTTCTTCGGAAATTTTTTTAATATAGAAATTTCTCTTTTCTTCGTCCTTGATGAGTATAAGTTGCATGAAATGCGACCAGCTGAATTGTGTCAACAGTGTCGACACAATTCTAAAGTTCTGAAACACATTAGAAAATTGAATCATTCTACGAATGTTTCTTAACTTAAAAGTTATTCCGAATTCCTGAACTAATCTTTCTGAAATCTTCTTCACCAAAGCTTCTCCATATTCCGCTCTTTCATTGCCCAAAACATGATGATTGATTTTAAAACCGATTTGCCAATAGGTTAATGTCATAGCACTGTTGACCTGAACAAACAGTTTTTGCTTGTTTTCCTGAATTAATTCGACCAATTCAGAGATTAAATCATGTGATAAATTGGGTTTTTCTATATTCATATCTTATTAAACTCTACGATTATGAAGAATTTATGAAAATTTAGATGGAATTGTCTCGACAATGTTGAGACAATTTATTTCAAAACACTATCTCTCCTTTCACAAACACGGCACTTGGCATCAATCTTCCTTGTTGATAAGTGATTTCCTGATAGTTATCGGTTTCAAACATGGCAAAATTCGCCTCAAATCCCTCTGCCAGTTTTCCGATGTTTTGTTCGCGTAACGCATGTGCCGCGCGAAAGGTAATTCCTGCCAACACCTCAGCATTGCTCAGCTTTTGAAAAGTGGCTAAAATACTTGCCTGGCTCAACAAATTTCCTTGTGGTCCACTTCCGGGATTCCAGTCACTGGCTATGGCCAAGCATGCACCAGCGTCCAAGAGCGCTCTGGCAGGCGTAAAGGCGCATCCCAACCCTAATGTTGCACCCGGCAAAGCGGTTGCCACTGTTGCAGAATTCGCCAACATTTCCACTTCTTTTTGGGTTGAAGCCTCTAAATGATCTGCACTTACGGCACCCACTTTCACGGCTACTTCACTGCCGCCGGTCGAGAATTGGTCGGCGTGAACGGTAATTTGAAATCCAAGTTCTTTGCCTTTTTCAAAATAGGGAAGTGTAACTTTTTCATCAAAGGCTTCTTCTTCAATAAATGCATCCATGCGTTGAGTTAAATTTTCTTCTACCAACACCGGAAACAGTTCATTTTCAATCAATTTTAAATATTGTGCATGATTTCCTTCAAAATCTTTGGGCAAGGTATGCGCAGCCAAACAGGTCGTGATTAATTTTTGTTTTGTTAAATTATTGGCTTCTTTGATGGCGCGCAACATTTTCAATTCTTCTGCCACCGATAGTCCATATCCGCTTTTCACTTCTACTGTAGTGATACCTAATGAAAGTAAATAATTGGCTCTTTCCACAATGCCTTGCACTAATTCTTCTTGAGTAGCTTTGCGCGTGTTCAACACGGTGCTCCAGATTCCGCCGCCTTCGCGCGCAATGTCCAAATAGGATTTTCCGGCGTTGCGCATCGCAAAATCTTTGGCGCGTGTTCCGCCAAAACAAATGTGTGTGTGGCTATCGATAAGGCCGGGAATGGCCACGGCATTTCCTTGAATTTGTTCTACTTGCGCGTCAGGAAATTCATTTTTCAATTGATTAAATTCGCCAACTTTTAGAATTTTTCCATTTTCGGATACTATTCCACCATGGTCGATAATGACTAAATCTTCATCTTTCAAAGCGCCTTTTAATGGCATTTGGCTCAAGGGTAAAAGTTGGGTAAACGGTCCTATGATTTTCATGCAATAAATTTTAAAATTTCTCCCGATTGAATCATTTTAATACCTTTTTCTATAAATTCTCCAAAATATTCATCATTCTCAAAATGAGGTACTTGCTCTCGTACTTTTGCATGAACTTTTTCTAAAATTTCTGAAGTTTTCAACGGTCGCACAAAATCCAATGCCTGACAAGCGGTTAACAATTCAATGGCTTGAATTTTTTCTAAATTGTTTAAAATATTGTGGAATTTTCTTCCAGAAATACTGCCCATACTCACATGGTCTTCTTGCCCCATGCTGGTAGGAACGGAATCGCCGCTGGGCGGGAATAAAAGCGATTTATTCTCGCTGACGAGCGCAGCCGAAGTGTATTGCCAAATCATAAAACCGGAATTTAAGCCGGTGTCTTTCATCAATAAAATCGGCAATCCCACTTTTGGTCCTTCCAGACTTAAATAAATTCTGCGGTCTGAAATATTGCCTAGTTCGGCAGTGGCCAAGGACGCATAATCCAACACCATCGCCAAGGGTTGTCCATGAAAATTTCCACCCGAAATGGCGTCGCCATCCAAGGTGATAATCGGGTTATCGGTTACAGAATTCAACTCGATTTCTGTTAAATTTTTTAGATGCTGCCATGCATTGCGGCTGGCACCATGCACTTGCGGCATACAGCGAAGTGAGTACGGATCCTGCACGCGGTCGCAATCGATGTGCGAATCAGGAATTTCAGATCCATGAATATAATTACGTAAATTTTCGGCTACTTGTTGCGTGCCATCAAAGGGTCTAATTTCATGCAATTCTTTTTTGAAAGGTGAAATCGAACCTTTCAAAGCGTCCAACATCAAGGCTCCAATTAAATCTGCATGATTCAATGCTTTTTCCATTCGATGAACGCCTAAAACGGCATGTACCAGAATGAATTGCGTTCCATTGATGAGGGCTAAGCCTTCTTTGGCGCCGAGTTCGAGCGGTTTTAAATTGAAATTTTTATAAACTTCTTCAGTGGTTTTAATTTCGCCGTTGAATTTTACCTTTCCCAATCCGATTAAGGGCAAAAATAAATGAGAAAGTGGCGCCAAATCACCCGAAGCACCTACCGATCCTTGTTCGGGAACAATAGGTAAAATGTCATTTTCAAAGAAAAATTTGATTCGTTCAACTGTTTCCAGACGAATTCCTGAAAATCCTTTGGAAAGCGCATGTAATTTTGTGAGTAACATCAATCGTACCAAATTGTCTTCCAGTGGATTGCCGACTCCAACAGCGTGGCTTTTCAGGATGTTTTCCTGTAGTTTTCGGGTTTCTTCGCGTGAAATTTTTACCGTACACAAAGGGCCAAAACCGGTGTTCACGCCATAAACCGTTCGGTCGGAATTCACAATATCTTTTACGCGTTGTTCAGAAGCATTGATTCGGGCGGCGGTGGCTTCCGAAATGCTAATTTTTAGTTGTTTGTTGATTATTTTTATACATTTTTCAACCGTAAGAAGGTCTTCGCTCAATACAAAAGTGTCCATCATTTTTTCTTAAATAGTGGCCTAAAGATACATTTTTCAGTTTAGATGATAAATTATAACTTTATGAAATAATTGATGAATCGAAGCTTTTAATTTAACATTTATTCTAATTTATGAGTTCAACTTGCTGTAACACCGATAAAAAGGAACATAATCATGTTTGGTACACTTCTTTTTTCGGCCATAAAACGGAATTGATTTTTGCCATTTTAGCTGGTGTTTTTTATTTCACAGGCTTGTTTTTGGACCATGTTGTATCAGTTGATATTTTTTGGGTGAATCTGGTATATGGAATTTCTCTTTTTTTCGGAGGCTATTTTTTATTGATTGAACATGGTGGTGATATTTTGCGCGGAAATCTCAATATTGATTTTTTGATGCTTGCAGCTGCGGCTGGCGCGGTATATATTGACCGTTGGGCTGAAGCTGCGCTGCTTTTATTCTTATTTAGTTTGGGGCATGCGCTCGAACATTTTGCACTGGATAAGGCAAGACGAAATATTGAAAAATTAGGCGAATTAAGTCCTAAAACGGCTTTGCTAAAAAAGAATAATGAATGGATTGAAATTCCGGTTGAAGAATTGAAAATCAATGATATAATTTTGGTTCGTCCCAATTCTAAAATAGCCGCCGACGGGGTGATTATTGCCGGAAATTCGTCTATAGATCAGTCGAGCATTACAGGTGAAAGTATGCCGGTAGATAAAACTGCCATCAGCACGCCTGAATCTGAAATATCCTTTGATAATCTGGAAAACGTAAATAAAGTTTTTACAGGAAGTATCAATGGTGATAATGCGCTGCAAGTCAAAGTTTTAAAGCTAAATAAAGACAGCACTATTGCGCGTATGGTCGAAATGGTGAGTCAGTTGGATGATAAAAAGTCTGAAACCCAGTTGTTTACGCAAAAATTTGAAAAATGGTATGTTCCAGCGGTAATTGCGTTTGTGGTGTTGCTTTGTTTTGCTTTTTTGGTTTTGAATGAAACATTTCGAGAAAGTTTATATCGTGCTATTACGGTTTTGGTGGCTGCAAGTCCCTGTGCTTTAGCGATTTCTACGCCGAGTGCTGTTTTGAGTGGCGTGGCACGTGCAGCACGAAGCGGAGTTTTAATTAAAGGTGGAAAAGCCCTTGAAAATTTGGGAGAAATTACCACAGTAGCTTTTGATAAAACTGGAACATTAACAGAAGGAAAACCAAAACTTACACATTTGATTCCGTTGGATGGTTTTGATGAAACTGAATTTGCCAAAATGACGGCAGAAGTAGAGGAGTTGAGCAATCATCCGCTGGCCAAAGCAATTTCTGCGGGAATAACGGAAAAATACGGAGATTTAACTGAAAACGAAGCCAGTGAAATTCAAGGAGTTCAGGGAATGGGAATTACAGCGAATTACAAAGGTAAAAAAGTATTTATCGGAAATGAAAAATTGATGGAAACCCATGGAATTGCATTTACCGATGAACAAAAAAGTAGGTTTAATCAATTGTTAAATGAAGGAAATACCACCATGCTCGTGGCCACAGATTCCAAGCCTGCTGGAATCATTGCTGTAATGGATTTACCCCGAAAAACAGCGGCTGATACCTTGATTCGTCTCAAGGAAATCGGCATCAAAAATATGATTATGCTTACCGGGGATCATCAATTAATCGGTGAAAATATTGCTCGCCAAATCGGGCTCACAGAGGCTAAGGGTGATTTGTTGCCGGAGGATAAGGTGGATGCCATTTCGGACCTCAATCAAAAATACGGAAAAGTGGCTATGGTAGGCGATGGTGTGAATGACGCGCCGGCCATGGCCAATGCTTCGGTGGGAGTTGCCATGGGTGCGGCGGGCAGCGACGTGGCGTTGGAAACCGCTGATGTTGCGCTCATGTCTGACAAAATTGAACGATTGCCGTTTGTGATTGGATTAAGCCGTGCGTCCAAGCGAATAATTCGTCAGAATATTTGGATCAGTATGGGCATGGTGGCGCTTTTGGTTCCGCTTACGCTTTTTGGCGTTGCCAGTATAGGCCCTGCAGTGATTATGCACGAAGGCAGTACGCTACTTGTGGTTTTGAACGCTTTGCGATTATTGGCGTATAAGGATAATTCGTAAAATCAGTCTTTTAAAAATTCTGCTTCACAGCATATTTTTCATAGAAAGCTTTAATGTGTCCAACGGCCTCTTCTGCTGTGTCCACTAAACGGAAAAGGTTCATGTCTTCGGCCTTAATTTTCCCTTCTGCTATTAGCGTTTTTTGAAACCAATCCATCAATCCGCCCCAATATTCAGTGCCAACCAAAACGATAGGGAAACGCCCGATTTTTTCGGTTTGAATCAGGGTTAAAGCTTCAAAAAGTTCGTCGAGGGTGCCGAATCCGCCTGGCAGAACAACAAAACCTTGCGAGTATTTTACCAACATCACTTTTCTTACGAAAAAATAATCAAAAGTTTGGCTTAATCCATAGTCGATAAATTCGTTATTACCTGTCTCAAAAGGCAATTCGATTCCAATTCCAATAGATTTACCACCTGCGCGATGAGCACCTTTATTCCCTGCTTCCATTATTCCAGGGCCTCCGCCTGTTATGACGCCAAATCCGATTTTGGTAATTCCGTAGGCAATTTCTTCGGCAAGTTCATAGTAGCGGTGATCTACTTGGGTGCGTGCAGAGCCAAACAAGGATACACATGGACCAAGTCTTGCCATGGTTTCATAGCCCGAAACAAATTCACTCATGATTTTGAATACGGACCATGAATCATTGATTTTAACTTCATTCCAGTCTTTTTGGCGGAATTTTTCGGAAATTCTCTTATCTATTTCGTTCATATTATTGGAATTTTAACTGGGTTTTCGTCATCAAAAGTTATGATATGTAAAAATTGATGCAAATGTAAAAATGTTTTAATTAAGGTTTTATTATGGGCAGAATTTGGCAGTGAAATGCGTAAGTTTTGTCGAATTTCATCGTTTTCTAACTGATTGAACAGTGTAAAAAAACCATAGGCTTTCAACTTTCCGTCATTAATTTCTATAAATGATTTTTCTTGGGAATTTCGTCCTTTATCCACCAAAATCAGATTTTTTGCTGGAAAAGCAAGTTTTTTTCGAATCAACTTTGCTTTTTCTTGTACAGGCAAATTTGTGTCTATTTGCAGAGAATGATGCAATTCTTGAATGGCGCGATATGCCTTGCGTTTGTTATGAAAAAGTAATAGAGGTTGTTTTGGATAATTATCAACCTTTTCGACTATGAATTCATTATTTTCTAGGTTAATAAAAAGTCCGTACAAAAAATATTTTTTTCTAAGCTGGATTAAATTTTTAGTCGCTTTTTTTTGTTGATTTTCTTTGAGTATTGCAATTAAGAAGCTTCCTGTAAGTTCTGTGGTAATTTCTTGAACTTGGGATTGAAGTCTTTTTTCATTTTTGCCATTTGAAGTAAAAATTTCATTCACATCATTTCGAATATTTTTTGCGGAAGAGGTGAAGATTAATTTTTTATCAGAATTTAAGAAATAAAAATTTCCCGTTTCGTTTGGTAATTCTCCCTCGAGATGTAGCAGTTTTGAAATTTGTTTACGGCTTTTGTGGGAATCGATGGCATAGGATTGCATGATTTCGTTCTTAACGTCTTTTTGGAGCAAAATTTTGAAGAGTTCAAGCGTAATTCTCGTATCACCTTCTGCTGTATGTCTGAAGTTTACTGGGATTCCAAGGGATTTGCTCAACTTTCCTAAAGAGTAGGATTCGGCGTCGGGAAGTAGTTTTTTGCTCAAATCTAGCGTATCTAGGGTTTTTCTTTCATAATTATAACCTAATTCTCGGAATTCTTGTCGCAGCATTCGATAGTCAAAATCCACTCCATGCCCTACGATGATGCAGTTTTCTGTAATTTCTATAATGCGTTTGGCGAGTTCATAAAATTTGGGAGCGCCTTTGACCATTTTTTCGGTGATTCCTGTCAGTTTTTGAACATATTTATCTATAGAGCGTTGCGGATTTACTCTGGAGCCAAATTGGTCCAAAACCTCATTGCCATCAAAACGATAGATAAAAATATCAATAATTTTTTCTGTGCCGGCTTTTCCTCCAGTTGCCTCTATATCTATTATTGCGTAAGGTGTCAAAATTAATAGCGTCTTTTAACTCCCAAAACCCCTAAAACTCCACGTGTAATTTCTCTCATCGCTGTTCTGCCCAATTGTCTCACCATCGTGTTTTTACTCATTTTTTCAACAAATGTTTCCTCTTTCACATTTCGGCGAGGGCTTGTAGTTGTTTTATTAGGGGTTTCGTTGACGGCTTGTTCAATTTTTTTACTTAAAATCTCATAGGCAGATTCTCGGTTGATATCCATTGAATATTTGGTTACCATAACGGAATTTCTAATTTCTTCTTCTATTTCTTGCGTAGTAAGTACGTCCATTCTAGATTGTGGAGCAACCAAATGCGTGTAAACCAGTGGGGTAGGGATTCCTTTTTCGTTCAAAGCAGTGATAAAAGCTTCTCCTATTCCCAATTGTGTAATTACCTGATCTGCTTCATAAAATTCTGTAATTGGATAATTTTCTACAGCTTTTTTGATTTCTTTACGGTCTTTTGCTGTAAATCCACGTAGGGCGTGTTGAATTTTCAATCCTAATTGGCTCAAAACACTATCGGGAACATCGCCAGGAATCTGTGTAATAAAAAACACGCCAATACCTTTTGAGCGAATCAACTTCACCACAGTATCTATTTGTTCTAGCAAAGATTTGGAGGCATTCTGAAAAACCAAATGCGCTTCATCAATAAATAAACAAAGTTTGGGTTTTTCTAAGTCGCCTGCCTCTGGAAATTGCGAATATACTTCTGCTAGAAGGCTTAACATAAATGTAGAAAATAAAGCTGGTTTATCTTGAATATCAACCAGGCGAACAATGTTGATTACACCTTTTCCGTCTTTGGTTCTCAATAAATCATTCACGTCAAAGGATGGCTCACCAAAGAACTTTGCAGCGCCTTGTTGTTCTAGGGCAACAATTTTGCGTAATATAGCACCTACAGAGGCGGTAGAAACGCTTCCATAATCTTTTTTAAATTTTTCTTTACCCTCTTCATCATCTTTTACATAGGTCAGTACTTTTTTGATGTCGTCCAAATCGATTAAAGGTAAAGCGTGGTCGTCACAGAATTTAAACAATACAGAAATTATACTTTCCTGGGTTTCGTTTAAACCAAGAATTTTACTGAATAATATAGGGCCAAATTCTGTCACTGTTGCTCGTAATTTCACACCCTTTTCATCACTTAGTGACAAAAGTTCAACAGGGAATCCTGTTGCTTCATAGGGCATTTCCAGTTTTTGCATTCGTTCTATAGTATGAGTTGAGTTGGCATCACCCGGGCGTGCAAGTCCGCTCAAATCTCCTTTTACATCCATTACCAAAGATGGAATTCCATGGTTTGACAATTGTTCGCATACGATTTGCAAAGTTTTCGTTTTTCCAGTTCCTGTGGCGCCAGCTATGAGCCCGTGTCGATTGAGGGTTTTTAATGGAATTTGCACAGCAGCATCGGGATATATTTCGTTGTTAAATTTCCCTTTACCCAATGTGATGACGGCTCCTTTGGCTGCATAACCCTCTTGGATTGAATCTATAAATGTGTGTGCAGTTTTCATGTATTAAAAAGTTTTTTCAAAGATAAAAAAGAATGTCCAAAGTAGATAATATAGTATTGTAGCTCTAGCAATTGTGTTCGAATTTAATAGGTGCTGTGTTGTTCAATGGTTTCTAAATCAAAACTTTAGTTAATAAAAATTAAAAAAACCGCTCAATCTGGAGCGGTTTTGTGGAATTAATTAAAAATTCTGAAAATTAAGCTTCTGTATTCTCTTCAGTACCTTCTGCAGTTGTTTCACCTTCTGCAGCACCTTCAGTTCCTTCAATACCTTCTTCTTCCTCTTCTTCATCTTCCAGATCTGCAATAGCAGTACGAGCAGTTTTGATCATACAAACTACTTGATTATCAGGGTGAATCAAAGTGTATTCGTCTGTGCGAATATCTTTAATATATTTTTTATGACCAATACGCATAGGTGTAATATCGATTACAATCTCATCGGGTAAATTGGCAGGAAGAGCCTTTACACGAAGTTTTCTCATATTAAATCGTAGTACACCACCAGCTTGTACACCACGTGCGCGACCTGTAAGTCTCACCGGAATATTAATGGTAACTGGCTTGTCATCTGTAAATGTGTAGAAATCTGCATGCAGAATTTGATCTGTTACAGGATGAAACTGTATATCCTGCAAAATACATTTGATGGCTTCGCCTCCGTCTAGCTCCAGTACTACTGTGTGTGCCTCCGGAGTATAAACCAAATTTTTAAACGAACGAACGTCCGTAGAAAAATGAATTGGTTCATCACCACCGTAAACAACACAAGGTACTTGTTCAGCATTACGTAAAGCATTGGTACTAGACTTGCCCACGCTTTCTCTTTTTTTCCCTTGAATCGTTAATGATTTCATTGTTTTAAACTATTTATATAATTATATTAAATTCTAATTGAAATGTAAATTTGTGCTTATTAAATAATAAACTTGCCGCTAATGGATTCTTTGGTATGAACCAAGTGCATAACATCAGCAAAAAGCGGCGCGCAAGATACAACTTTTATTTTAGAAATATCATTTCTCTTGAGCGGAATGGTATCTGTTACGATTAATTCTTCCAATGCAGAGGCTTCTATTTTCTCATAGGCTTCTCCCGACAAAACGGCATGGGTAGCCATGGCACGTACACTTTTGGCTCCTTTTTCCATCATGAGATTTGCAGCCTTGGTGATGGTACCTGCCGTATCTATCATATCATCTACCAATATGACATTTCTGTCTTTTACCTCTCCGATAAGCATCATTCTTTCTACCAGATTGGCTTCTTTTCGTTCTTTATAACAAATCACAATATCGGTTTGTAAATATTTGGCATAGGCATTGGCTCTTTTAGCGCCACCCATATCTGGTGATGCCATGGTAATATTGTCTAAATGTAGCTGATTCAGGTAATCAACAAAAATGGTTGAAGCAAAAATATGATCTACCGGAATTTCAAAAAATCCTTGTATTTGGTCGGCGTGTAAATCCATGGTCATAATTCTTGTGGCACCTGCTGCAGATAATAGATTGGCAACCAGTTTAGCCCCTATAGGAACCCTGGGATTATCTTTTCGGTCTTGTCTTGCATAGCCATAATAGGGGATAACAACCGTGATGTTCTTGGCAGATGCCCTTTTGGCGGCATCACACATCAACAAAATTTCCATGAGATTGATATCTGGCGTGAAGGTAGATCCAATCAAAAAAACACGTGCCCCACGTATAGATTGTTCAAACGAGGGCTGATATTCACCATCACTGAATTCCCGAAATTTTATTTTGCCTAAAGGTTGGCCATAATGAGCAGCGATTTTTTCTGCTAATACTTTACTCTGACGCGTAGAAAATAATAATGCCGGTTGATCCATTTAGAAATTTTGTGCAAAATTAATAGAATATCATAAATTTCTAAAGTTTTGAATATTAAATTTTTTCAAAAGATTTTTTCAAGATTTCTGGCATAATGAGTTGAATTAATATATAATATAGGTGTAGATTGAAAAATACTTTTATCATTGTCTAAATATTTATAATTTTGCTTGCAAATAAAATTATGGCACTGGTCTCTCCTTCGGTATTGTCAGCCGATTTTTTACATTTAGAAAATGATCTTCAAATGATTAATGAAAGCGATGCTGATTTCTTTCATTTGGATATTATGGATGGCGTTTTTGTTCCCAATATTTCCTATGGTATGCCATTGATGGATGCGATGAACAAGGTGGCTCAAAAACCGCTTGATGTGCATTTAATGATTGTTCAACCCGAAAGATATTTTGAGGAATTTCAAAGATTAGGTGCGCATTTTTTAAGTATTCATTACGAAGCTTCAGTTCATTTACATAGATCTGTACAAGCCATTAAAAAATTAGGAATGAAGGCGGGCGTTGCGCTGAATCCACACACACCGGTTCATGTATTGGAAGATATGATAGAAGACATTGATTTGCTGTTGATTATGAGTGTGAACCCTGGATTTGGTGGGCAAAGTTTTATTCCACAATCTTTGGCCAAAATTCAAAAAGCCAAAGAAATGATTTTGAATAAAAATTCATCTGCATTGATCGAGGTGGATGGAGGAGTAGATGTATCTAATGCACAGGACATTATGAATGCCGGAGCAGATATTTTGGTAGCAGGAAGTGCGGTTTTTAAAAGTTCTGATGCCAAAAAAACGATTAGAATTTTAAAAAATACACAATAATTTAATTTGAATTATAAAATTTATCTTATCTTTAATTTTTAATAAATTGATTTTATGAAAAAATTCAACCAGCTTTTACTTTTAATTTTATTGATAAGCGCTGGACTTCAGGCACAAGAGGAGCAAAGTCAACCTCAAATTCAAATACAACCCGTCAGTAATCATTATACCTGGCAATTGGGGGTAAGCATGTTTGCTACAGATCATACATCGGCAAGGGGTGTCTTTGACGGATTTTTTGATTTTGATGATTATAGTGTGGTGCCATATCCAGCAAAATTTACCCTTGTAAGAGGGCTCAACAAATCATTTGATTTGGATGCTTCTGTCAACTTTGGGCAGGTAGATAACAAAAGATTAAATGTTGAAAATGAATTTATGGTAAACGGAACTTTGGGGTTGCGCTATCGCTTAGCGAATGGCTATATTTTGAATCCTACCTCTTGGTTTGATCCTTATTTACGACTGGGTGCCGGAATTCATCATTTTGATTATCAGGATTTGGAGTTTACAAATATTATCGACCTACAAAATCACCCTATTTCAAATGGAGCTGTAGCGGGTAATGATCATTTCACGGTTACAGGAGGTGTAGGAATCAACTTTTGGTTTGCAGAAAAATTTGGAGCCAATATCATGAGTGAATATTACCATATGAGGGGTATGACCGGTGATAATATTGATTTTTTCCAACATTCTGCTGGATTGGTATTTCGTTTTGGCAAACTCGATCGCGATGGTGACGGTATAGAAGACAAAGACGATGAATGCCCGGATACGCCTGGATTGGCAGAGTTTAATGGTTGTCCAGATACGGATGGAGATGGATTGCCAGACCATTTGGATGAATGCCCATTAGAGCCAGGCCCAATCGAGAATATCGGTTGCCCCTATAGAGATCGTGATGGAGACGGAATCCTGGATGATGTTGACGAATGTCCAGATGTTCCTGGTATCATAGACTATAACGGTTGTCCGCCGCCAATTCGAGTAATTGAACAGCCAGAACCAGAACAACCAAAAACTATAGTTTTCCAAGATGTATTGTTTGAATTTGACAGCTATCGAATCAAGATGAGCGAATTTAGTTCTATAACAGAAGCTGCAGAAGAAATTAAATCAACTGGAGGTATCTATTATATAGACGGACATACAGACGTTCGAGGTGCAGATGCCTATAACGATAAATTGTCACAACAAAGAGCACAAGCTGTAAAAGATGCTTTGGTACAAGAAGGAGCAGATCCCAATAAGCTTATCGTGCGAGGTATGGGTGAGAGATTCCCGGTATGTAATGAAGATACAGAAGAATGTCACCAGCTCAATCGTAGAGTAGAAATCCTGAGAAAAGAATAAATCAGGAGTAAAATAAATGGAAAAAAGCTTCGGTCCCTATGACCGAAGCTTTTTTATTTAGTACTTTTGGCCATATGACCGAAAAAGATAAATGGAATCGAGTAGTTGAATTTTTTAAAATAAATTTCACCGATGGAGAAACGCCAGAATTGGATACAATTCTTTTTTTGATTGGAGTGCAAGAATTAGGTAAAGGCCTTCAACGGTTCAAAAAAGATGATAAAGTAAATTTGATGCATATAGCTGTTTGCAGACTACTAGAGCCGTATGGCTACTACCGTTTCGATGGTAGAGATGCAGATGGCTGGCCACAGTTTGAGCTTCTCGCTGAATTACCAATTCTAAAGGCAAACGAGCAATCTATTCTGATGAAAAAAGCTGTAATTCTCTATTTTGAAGAGCAAGGATTGCTTGAAGTAAGTTGAATAAATGAAAAAAGTGGTAATTTGATTTAAACCCAAATTTTCAATAGCATTTCAATCACTTTTTGATCTATTGGCAGGTTCACCATATCATTTGTTAATTGAGACATCGGAATCCAAATTACTTCCTCAATATTGTGATCCATCACGATTAATTCTTCCGAATTTTTCACTTCTATTAAGTAATATATCGTAAGTAATTGTTCATTACTTTTAAATTTTGAAACCAAAAATTCTTCTTGGGTATAAAAATGACGATAACTTTTCAATTCCAAATTCAATTCTTCTTTCAGTTCTCTAGCCAGCCCCTCGATTAAACTTTCACCAAATTCGATTCCACCGCCAGGAAATTTCAATAAAATTTCGCCAGCATAGGGTTCGCGAAGAATCATCAATGCATCCTCCAGAATCAATAATCCATAAACACGTATATTAAATCTGTCTATCTTTTCCATGCGTTCAACATTTCTCTTTTTCCTGGCGGGCCAGGTATTTTATGCACTTCAAAACCAATTGATTTCAATATGCGAACTGTTTTCCCATTACAGGCATAAGTCGTAAGTAATCCTTGTGGTTGAAGGAAATCAAATATTTTTTCAAAAATTTCTGCCTGCCATAATTCAGGTTGAACCCGCATTCCAAAAGCATCAAAATAAACCAAATTGAATTCTTCATTTGAAAAAGAAACATCTTTGAAATCCATTCGAATTTTGTTTAATTCAAAAGTATGTACAATTTTTTCTTTCGTATTCCATGACGCATGATGTAAATCATAAAACCAAGACTGAATTTGATTTATACTCCATGTTTTATCCTTTTCATACAGAATGTTTTCAAAATTTATATTCGAAATATCGGCCCAATTCAAAGGGAATTTTTCCAAACTGGAATATTGTATTTTTGTATGTGTATTCATAGAAAAAATCAAGGTGAGAAGCGTGTTCAAACCCGTTCCAAATCCATATTCCAATATTTTTACTTCTTGATGATTTTTCCAATGCTCCACGCCATTTTGAATAAATACATGCATAGCTTCTTGCACTGCACCATGACGTGAATGATAACTCTCATTCCATGCTGGGATAAATAGCGTTTTACTACCATCGCGAGTAATAAGTATTTCTTTTTTAAGCATAAATTACGCAGAAATCAACTTTAATCAATAATTAAATTTTATAAATTCCGTAAAATTAATTAATTTTGGGCAGCTATAAATATATAGTTTCAAAAATTCCTAGAATGAATATAGAAAAAATTGAAAAGAGCCGGCTTACCCCGGAAAGCCTTGAGATTACAACCTTTGGGAATATGTTTGCAGATCACATGTTGGTTTGTGAATATAAACAAAATGTTTGGGGCGAGGCCAGAATTTTACCTTATCAAAATTTAAGTTTTTCACCCGCAATGCAGGCAATTCATTATGGCCAGGCATGCTTTGAAGGAATGAAAGCGTATAAAGATCAAGAAGGAGAAGTGTATTTATTCAGGCCAGATAAAAATTTTGAACGATTGAACAATTCGGCTATTCGTCTCAATATGCCACCCATTCCACAGGAAATTTTTATGGACGGTCTTAAAGCTTTATTGGACTTGGATCGCGATTGGGTTCCGGCTAAATATGGTATGTCATTGTATTTGCGCCCATTCTTATTCGCTACCGAACCTATGATTACAGCAAGGTCTTCTAATGAGTTCATGTTCTGCATTATTACAGCTGTAGCTCCAGATTATTACGCCAAACCACTACGTGTGAAGGTGGCCGACAAATATTCACGTGCCGCCAATGGAGGGGTTGGTTACGCCAAAGCTGCTGGAAATTATGCTGCATCTTTTTACCCAACTCGATTGGCTAGAGAAGAAGGCTTTGACCAAGTAATTTGGACCGATGCCGCAACACATCAGTACTTTGAAGAAGCAGGAACCATGAATGTTTTTGTCCGTATTAATGATACGCTCATCACAGCGCCTATTTCTGAAAGAATTCTAAATGGTGTTACAAGAAGAAGCATCATCGAGCTTGCACAGCTCAACGGTTGGGAAGTTCAGGAAAGACCTGTACCTATTAAAGAAGTAGAAGAAGCTCATCGTGCAGGCAGCTTAAAAGAGGTTTTTGGTTGTGGAACGGCAGTTGTACTCAATAATTTTGCGGCCATTGGTTATCCAGATGAAACGCTGGAAATTGCAGAATTGTCTGAAGAAGAATCTTGGGGCAAGCAATTGAAAAAACAATTGACTGACATACAGAATAATCTTGCAGAAGACCCATTGGGTTGGAGAGTAAAAGTTGAAAAAAATTTGGTTGAAACCATTCTTAATAGTTAAATTATGAAAGAAGTATATATTGTCTCGGCTGTGAGAACGCCGATTGGGAGTTTTATGGGCTCACTTTCCAGAGTACCGGCAACTCGTTTGGGTTCTATCGCAATTAAAGGTGCGCTAGACAAGATCGGGCTTTCCCCAGATCAAGTAGAAGAAGTTTATATGGGAAATGTTTTGCAGGCCGGCGAGGGGCAGGCTCCTGCCAGACAAGCAGCTTTGGGGGCGGGAATTTCTGATACTGTACCTTGTACTACCATTAATAAGGTATGTGCATCTGGTTTGAAGGCGGTAATGATTGGTGCACAGGCTATTAAGGCAGGTGATGCAGATATAATTGTTGCTGGCGGTATGGAAAATATGTCTATGGTTCCATTTTACCATATGCAAGGTAGAACAGGTAACAAATTCGGTAATGTAGAGCTTATCGATGGATTGGTGCATGATGGGCTTACAGATGCTTATGATAAAAATGTAATGGGAGTTTGTGCTGAATTATGCGCAGATGAACATCACTTTTCTCGTGAAGACCAAGATACATTTGCGATTCAATCTTATGAAAAATCGACAAAAGCTTGGGCAGAAGGGAAATTTGACGATGAAATCATACCGGTTGAAATTCCTCAGCGACGTGGAGAGCCTATCATTTTTAAAGAAGACGAAGAGTATAAAAATGTAAATCTGGAGAAAATTCCACAATTGAATCCAGTTTTCAAAAAAGATGGAAGTGTGACGGCTGCAAATGCTTCTACGCTGAACGATGGCGCATCTGCGGTTGTATTAATGAGTAAGGAAAAAGCAGAAGAATTAGGCATTAAACCTCTAGCCAAAATTGTGGGATATGCCGATGCTGCACAAGAACCAAAATGGTTTACTACTGCGCCAGCAAAAGCACTTCCCAAAGCAGTTGAAAAAGCGGGTTTACAAATGTCAGATTTGGATTATTTTGAACTTAATGAAGCTTTTTCCGTTGTAGGATTAGCCAATATTAAAATTTTAGGATTGAATCCAGAAAACGTGAATGTAAACGGTGGTGCCGTATCATTAGGGCATCCTCTAGGGAATTCTGGTTCTAGAATTCTAGTTACTTTGATTAATGTATTAAAGCAAAATGCCGGAAAATATGGCGGAATTGGAATCTGTAACGGCGGTGGAGGTGCATCTTCTATGGTAATAGAAAATCTATAAAGACTTTTTTATAAAAAAAATATTTGTGCGCTTCGAGAGAGGCGCATTTTTTGTTTGTTAGAAAATATTTATCTTTATAACAATTAAGTATAGAAATCATGACAAGAGAAGAGTTTGAATCAAAAGCACATCAAACCATTGATGAAATTTCTGCCAACATAGAAGAACTCAGCCAAAGGGCAGAAGGTTTGGGGCTGGAGTTAAAAGAAGAATTTGAAGACAGAATTCAGCATTTTAAACAGGAGCATGAAGCGTTAAAACACAAATTAGACAAATTTCATGAAGAATCAAAAATTACCTTGGACGATGCCAAAGAAGATTTTTCGGATGCGCTCGAAAACTTGAAAACCGGCTTTAAAAAGTTGAGGGAATTATTTGATTAACTTATTTTGTATGAAAAAAGATGAATATAAAATATTTGCCGAAGATCAAATAAACGATATTAGTAATCGGATTGATGAATTGCGCCAAAGAGGAGTATTAAATCCCAAACTCAAAACAGAATTTTCTGATAAAGTGGCCAATTTGGTGATGATGCGAAATGAGCTTTTGGAAATTCTGCAAGAATTCGATGAAATTCCAGAAAGCAAATGGGAAGAAGCAAAACAGGAATTCATGGGCAAAATTGACTTTTTGAAGCAAACTTTTCAAAAATTATTTTCATTTCTTTCTCGATGAATAATCTATTAGCTTTTTTTCTGTTCCAACCAGAAGTCGATGTAGTAAAGGAAGATGTAGAAAAAGTATCCGAAGGCTTTAAATCTTCGTGGGACACCATGTGGGAAAGAATCGGCGGTTGGAAAGAAAAACTTATTGAAAATCTACCCGAAATTTTCCTGGCGATATTTGTTTTTACCGTTTGTTATTTTATTAGCGTTTATGTAAAAAAATGGTTGCAAAAACCATTGGCCAAAGTAATTAAACGCACCTCTGTTCGCTCATTAATTACCAATGTAATTTCAATTTTTATCGTACTTATTGGCTTGATTATCGCCATTAGCGTGCTCAATCTCAGTAATTTACTTACAGGTGTGTTAGCCGCTGGTGGAATTGCGGGAATTGCCGTTGCGTTGGCTTTTCAAGGTGTATTGGCCAATACTTTTTCTGGAATATTTATTTCGATTACAGATATATTAAATGTGGGCGATTTCATTCAAACCAATGGATATTCTGGTAATGTAGAAGAAATTACACTTAGAAATACCCGCATTCGTGAGGTTGATAATAATATTGTAATTATTCCCAATAAAAATATCATCGAAAATCCGTTCAAAAATTTTAGTTTAACGCCACGTATTCGATCTACCATTTTATGTAGTGTTGACTATAATGCAGATATGCGTTTTGTAAAGAAAATTTCTACAGAAGCGATTAATAAAAGATTTCCGCAATTAGAATATGAGCATGTAGAATTTCACTGGACCGAATTTGCAGATAGTTCCATTAATTTCCAAATTAGATTCTGGATAGAAGCACGGGCCAATCTTACCCTACTCGAAGCCAAATCAGAGGCAATGATGATTTTGAAAGAAACCTTTGATGCGCATGGCATCCAAATTCCTTTCCCTGTTACTACATTGGAATGGCCAAAGGATGCGGGAGATTCATTTGATTTTCCTCCAAAAGTGAAAAATTGATTTATTCTTCGTCGTTTGAAAGATTTTCAAAAAAAGAAAAATGAACATTTCCATATTTTTTATGATCCAAAAAATTGGAATGCGCATGGAAATCATGCTTTACTGAATGTTCTAAAATCAACATTCCACCTGCGTCTAGGTAGTTTTGTTCAAATACCATTTGTATGATTTTTTCATAGGATTCGGTATCAAATTCAAAAGGCGGATCTGCAAAAATAATATCATACATATTATGATTTCCTCGGCTTAAAAACTGAAAAACATCCTGTTTGTACACCTCTAAATTTTTCATTTCAAGTTTTTCCTTGGTTTCTTCAATAAAGTTGGCGCATTTTGCAAAAGATTCTACCGCATCTACCTTTTCTGCACCACGAGAAATAAATTCATAACTAATGCTTCCAATGCCTGCAAACAAATCAAGTACATTAATTTCATTTAAATAAAATTGATGATTCAGAATGTTAAAAAGGGCCTCTTTGGCAAAATCTGTGGTAGGACGTGTAGGCAGATTCTTTGGTGCGTTTACTTTTCTTCCTTTATATTTTCCCGAGATAATTCTCATATTATTTGCGTAATTTCTGTATAATGCTTCATCAAATTTAAGTCCGAACTACCTGGAATTACATGTCGTACAAATTTCATCAACATTTTCAGATAATCATTATCTTCTGTCCAGCCAAAATAATACAACTCTATGGTATTGGTATCTTGTTGTAATTGATGGTAAACATTGAGAATATAATACACCACATCTTCACGAGATTGTGTTTCAAATATATTGTAAAACAGAATTTTGTCTTTTTGTAGTAAAAGAATTTCCAGACAGTCTTGGTGAACATTGACAAAGAATTGCGGTATATCACTTTCAGATAGAATACTTTTAATAAAGATTAAAGATGCGTTTTGCAAGTCATTTAAGCCAAATTCAGACTTTACCCAATTTTTGATTTCGTTTGGAAAAGCATAAATCAATTCTGCATCGTGGTCTGGAATGGGAGCAGAGGTAATATAATCATTTTCATAAATTTCTGCATTAAATTCTAGCCATTTTTGCGGATCTTTATCGCTTTTGAATATATTTTGGGGGATAAGTAAAAATTGAGGGCTTAGAATCGAGGCGATGACGCGTTGATATTTTTGTCCTAGATATGGGTGTTTTTCTGTGATTTCTTTCCATACCAAGGGGTTCTGTGCATCCATTTGAACAGAAACATGGCCAGAATACACTAATTCGGCATTTTTTAAAATACAAAAAGAAAATCCATCCTTCCGAAAAAGAATGGATAATGTTTTTTCGCTCATATAATTATTAATTTCTAGCAGAGGCGCGCATTAGCTGTCGATCTCGTTTCACCTTCAATGCAGCATCCAACTCAGACGACCAATTGCCCTCGAGCGTAGGACGAGTATCACTACCCACTTGAATCACTTCTGCCTTTACAGGGGAAGTTTCGTCTGCCATCTCTCTCAAAATATAATCATTACCCAATCCAGACAATACATCTTTTTTATTCACCCAAGCTTTGAAAAAGTGATCACGTTGAATATTCGTGCTGTCTTGTCCTACAATTCTGTCTGCATACGAGGCGTACATTTGAATTGGTAGAGATTTACCATCAACGTTTACAAAACCAAAATCTTCCATACTTCTACGTCCAAATATAGAATCTTTCACATTTGTTGTAGAAATTAGGGTGTCGGTAATCGTAAAATTCTTCATCACATCGATACCGCGTTCACGCACATAGCCAGAAGAGTCGCGACGATTGATCATGAGAATTTTCCCATTGTTGATATAATCTTTTAATGAATCTAGATTGTCTGTATATTTTCCATGGAATCCTCTGTACAGACGCTGCGCATTGGCCACGTCTGATAATTGCGCAACAGCATCGGTGTATCTTACAACCTTTTGTTGACCAAAACGAACCAATCCGTTTACAGAATTGAAAATCAAATAAGCAAGAATAATTGCAGTGATAAGCAAGCCTATTTTTAAGATGTTCTTCATCATATCTAATTTTGCTCAAATATAAATTAAATTTGAAAGAATTGTAAAATATTATGCTAAAAAAACTTTAATTTGCCTTGCGTAACAATTATTTAAAATATGAAATTCATCGCTGTGATACCTGCAAGATATGCCGCCAGTAGGTTTCCAGGGAAATTACTCCAAGCCCTGGGTGACAAATCTGTACTGGCACACACCTATTTAGCCGTGAAGAATGCTGCAGTTTTTGATGAGGTAATCATTGCAACAGATCATCAAATCATAGTTGATGCCATGAGAGATTATAATGCGCAAGTTGTACTCACTTCACCCGACCACACAAGTGGCAGCGACAGAATTGCAGAGGCGGTGAGCCATTTGAATATAGATGTCGTTGTAAATGTTCAAGGTGATGAGCCCTTTATTCATCACGAAACGCTTCATTTACTCAAAAATGCGTTTGAAAATGATGTAAATGAAATGATTGATGTTGTCACATTAAAAGAAAAAATTTCTCATACAGCAGAAATTCAAAATCCAAATCTCGTGAAGGTAATTACAGATAAAGATGATTTTGCTATCTATTTTTCGCGCGCTACAATACCCTATCAGCGCGATACAGGATTTGTTGCACCTTATTTCAAACATATTGGAGTCTATGCTTTTCGCAAAAATGCATTGATGAAATTCTCACAATTACCACCAGGAATTTTGGAGCAAAGTGAAAAATTGGAACAATTGCGTTATCTTGAAAATGGTTTTAAAATAAAAGTTATCGAAACTGATAAGAAAACTATTGGGATAGATACGCCAGAAGATTTGGAAGCAGCCATAAGATTTTTACGTGAAATGGAACAATAGTTGAATCTTAATTACCTCAATGTAAATCTTTTTATTATCTTGTAAAAATGAATAAAATTCTGATTATTTTGTTTTTGTTGACGGGTGTCGCTCAGGCCCAAACGGCTCAGCAAATTATAGAACAACATTTACAAAATTCTGGCGGAATCCACGCTTGGAACCAACTCAACAGTATTCTTGTCGAGGCAGAGGTGAGTGTGGATGTGAGTGAAGTCGTAAGTGTATTGATAGAGCACAAACGCCCCTATTTCAAACGTGTAAGTTATATAATAAATAATAAAGAACAGCTGAGCGAGGGCTATGACGGCAGACAGGCATTTACTTTTAATGAATTAAACGGTAAATACCGATTATTGTCAAATTATACACCTGATTCATTCGAAACCGATATCTTAAATTATGAAAAAAAGGGCTTTCGTGCAGAGTTGATCGGTAAAGAGAAATTAAACGGAAAAGAAGTTTTTAAAATTAAACTTATCAAGAATACCATTGTCGATTATTATTATTTTGATACCGAAAATTATCAATTGCTACGAGAAGAAAACCAACTGGAAGCCGTAAATTACAGTGATTTTAAATCTGTAAAAGGATTGAGCTTTGCTCACCGCATTGAGGCTACGCCAATAGGCGGAAAAGAATATGTTGTGGTTATGAAAAAAATTGTACCCAATGCCGCTATCGACGATTCTAGATTTAAATTTAATTAATGCAATGAATCCCCAAATCTTGTTGGAAACGCTGGTAACACGCATGCCCTTTGGAAAATACAAAGGAACCCTAATTTCTGAATTACCCGTATTCTATCTTGAATGGTTTGCCAGCAAAGGATTTCCCAAAGGTAAGCTAGGGACACTCTTGGCTACTGTTTACGAAATCAAAATCAATGGATTGGATGAAATTTTAATTACATTAAAAAAGCAATATCCCTCTACAGATTGAATCTTTTTATTTTCTGTATTTTTACCTAAAATTTTTATAAACATGGAAAGCACAAGACTACAAAAGGTAAATCAATTATTACAGGAAGATCTGGCCGAAATATTCAGACAAGAGGCTGGTAAAATTCAAAAAGGAATGTTGATTTCGGTTACGGAAGTACGTACTACACCCGATTTATCCATTGCCAAAGTGTTTTTGAGTGTTTTTCCCACCCAATATCGAGATGATGTAATGAAGAATGTTTCAGATTCTACTGGATATTATCGCAGACTCCTAGGGCAGCAAATAGGCAGCAGAATGCGTATCGTTCCCGAACTTCATTTTTATGCCGATATTTCGCTGGACCGTGTGGATGAAATAGAAAAGGCTCTGAAAGGAAAAGGAGAAAACCCCGTTTTGTAACAAATTGCATGAATACCTTTCCGCTCAAACTAGCAAGTAAATATGTTTTCTCTGGAAAAAACGCGATAGAAGTAAATGTGATTTCGTGGATTGCGTTTTTGGCTTTGGGATTCGTCACCGCTTGCCTATTCATAATCATGAGTGTTTTTAGCGGATTAGAATCTGTGAATTTGCAATTCTACAGCAATATCAATCCAGATTTGAAGGTTTCACCTGTACAAGGAAAAGTAATATTGTCTGATTCTGATTTTAACGCCAAATTACATCAAATTGAAGAACTGCCTGGCATAGAAGCGGTAAGCAAAATTATTGAAGAACGCGCCTTTATTCAATACAATGATAAACAACATATTATTTCTGTAAAAGGTGTTGATGAAAATTTCAATCAAATTTTTGGATTAGATTCTTTGGTTAAAATAGGAAATCCTCTTACTACAGAATTTCCCGACGAAATTATCATCGGGCCAGGTATCTCTTCAAGGCTTTCATTGTTTCCCAACCCAAATGACCCGGTTTTGATTTATGTTCCAAAGCCTGGAAAAGGCTTGATAACTGGTGAAGAAGACGCATTTAATTATATAAGCGCATTTGCAACAGGAATTTTTTTTATCAATGACCGTTTCGAAGGATATGCATTTTCCAATTTGGCTCTGGCTCAGCAATTACTCAATTATCCTGAAAATCAATTTTCCTATATCGAAATCAAAACGACAAAAGCTGGTTCTCAACTCAAAAATCAAATTCAACAAATACTTGGTAACGCCTACAAAGTGCAGACCAGGCAAGAAATTGACGCCGCTTTTTTGAAAATGATGAATATGGAAAACCTGATTATCTATATGATATTTGTTTTAGTCCTTATTATTGCATCATTCAATCTGGCAGGTTCCATTGCTATTTTGATTTTAGACAAAAAGCCAGAAGCCATCACTTTGCATAGTATGGGGCTAGATAACAGGCAGTTGCGTAGAACTTATTTTATAACAGGGATGTTGATTACAGGCTATGCGCTACTCTTTGGGTTGGTCATTGGGTCTGCCATCGCGTGGTTACAAACGCAATATCAATTGGTTATGGTGAGTCCTACGGTAGCTTTTCCAGTGAAGTTTACGCTACAAAACTACCTAATTACGATACTTAGCGTACTTGGAATCGGAGCAGTAGTAAGCTGGTTTGTGAGTCGGAATGCCAAAATAAAAGCTTCTGCCAATTCAACGGGTTATTCGGTGTAATTTTGTACTTTTGAATATGTCATTATCTCATAAACTACTATCAGAAAAAACGGGAAAACCTTTCACCCATTGTTCAATTTGTGATTCAGATTTACATGGCAAGCTTCATTTTATAGAAAAGGCCTATCATAGAAATCTGGGTGATCATAATCATTCTGTAATTTTTGAATATGCAATTTGTGAAAATTGTAAACGCGGAATGCTACAACAGGTATCAGCAGAATCTCTGGCTCGTATGCAGGCATTTATGCTAGAACATCAAGACGAAATTGATGAAATGATGCATACCACAACAGATCTGGAATATTGTTCTTTTACAGGTAATTCTTTGGATGAAATGGATGAATATCATATCGTTGCAGTAGTGCAAGGGGATAGTACACCCATGCCACCAATGATTTTTGGCGCAGCTATCATGGAAGTTTATCAAAATTTACTCTCAGAAAAAACCAAAGAATTTTTTGATGATTTTTACGATGATTTTATCGATATTCCGCCAGAACTTGCACGAATTCTAGACAAAGATTTCAAACCCGTATTTTTATAGTAAATTTAAATTTAATTTTTAAATCCAATACAATTGCAAAAAGGTAAGCTAATAAACAGTTTTGAAGCTTGGAAAATATTTACAGAGCATAGCAAAGATTTATCCCATGTGGTGGTTCAGGATGTAGATTTTGTGAGAAAAAAAATCAATTGGGATGAATTTCATTTCGAAAACACGACTTTTTTAAATTGTAAATTTAGACGTGATCAAGCCGTAGAACTCATAGCATTAGGCGCATTTGTTTATCCCAAATTCGATAATTTGCCCTATAATCCCAATCGCAACAAACTATATACACATCAAGAGCTTCTAGAAGGCTATAGCGAAGAAGACGATCAATCAATCGATATCCAAATTTATCAAAGCTTTATCAAAAACAGGTATTCGCCACCCTTGCATGACGCTATGGCACAGCGATTACACGATTTTAATATAGACGAAGCCTTGCGTCGCTTACTACATTTTGATTCCACCGGAATGCCCAATCGTCGTATTGTCGGATTTATGGGTGGGCATTCTACCGCACGTGGCTCTGAATATTATGTGAAAGCCGCCATAGCCGCAAAACTATTGGCCGAGCACGGCTATTATGTAATTTCTGGAGGTGGCCCAGGTATTATGGAGGCCGCAAATCTAGGCGCTTATATGGCCGGACGCACGCTAGAAAATCTATATACAGCAGTTGATATTCTGAGCGATCTCGAATTCGATCTCGAAATAGAAAACGCACGCGACTATCTAGCAAAAAATTATATTACCAATGCGCAAAAAGTGCTGCAACTATTTCCCGACGGAAACGAAAATCTAGCCATTCCTACATGGTTCTATGGCCATGAACCTACCAATGTTTTTGCATCGCATATTGCCAAATATTTTTCCAACTCACTACGCGAAGACATTTTGCTGGCCATAAGTCTGCATGGAGTGGTCTTTGCCCCAGGCAGCGCAGGTACTACGCAAGAAATCTTTCAAGAAGCCGCCCAGAACCATTATGGAACATTTGGATATTACAGTCCAATGATATTTTTGAGCAAAAAAAGATATGTCGAAGATACTTCTTTGTACTCTGTGCTACACCAACTTGCGGTAGGGCAAACCTACAAAGACCTGCTGTATATTACAGACGATCCACAACTCGTTTTGGAATTTATTCAAAAGCATCCACCCATCAAAGTGGTTTAAATGATATTATTAATTATTTAGCAATATTGACTTGAAATTCGATGTGTAATTTCAATTTTTTCTGAATTTGCTTCAACTGCAAATAGCATCACTATCGGTTTAACATAGGTTTTATGACCTTCAATTTCAACGTCATATTCTTTTAAATGTAAATCATTTTTTTATCATAAGAAACAAAATAATTTTTAAAGTTTTTTTGCGAATTTTAGCAAGTTTAGTTATTACATTTGTATCTGAATTTTAAAAATTCGATTCTAAATATCCCTCTCTCAAAACTCAAATGAACCGTTTCAATTTTATTGGGACGGTTTTTATTATTTATAAATGCAAAAAATCAAAAAATACGTATTTCTACGTATTGACTCATCATGTTTTCAATAGTAATTTTGTCCTATCAAAGTAAGCTTATTCATATTTCATAAAAAATTATTAGCCTACCATGAAAGCTCTACTCAGAAAACGTAAACTTCGGTTTGCGTTTTTTTTATTTATAAAAATACGAAATTCATCGTATTGTATAGTTGAAGTTCCAGCCTTAATTTTGACAAATAAACCTGCAGAAGTTCTCATAAAAAATAAAATTTTTCATAGTTTAGGTAATGTAATAGTTAATAATACGACAATCAATAGGTGCCTACAGGTTGGCGCTTATTTTTATTTTCTCCTATTGATTTATCTTAATTCATAAAATTTATTTACTTTCTAACTCAAATTACTTAATGAAATCCACCGAAAAATCCTAAATTCACAAAAATATATTGTAATGTCTCGCTGTTGTTATTTTACTTTAATTTTTTTTCTAATTGGAAGTTTGCTGTTTGCGCAAGGACTCCAGGAAAATAATGAGTCGGGAATACAACAAAAAAACGAAAATGCTGTCACCCTAATTCAATTGGCAAAGGAATATGCGTCTAATCAAAAATATAATGAAGCACTAGAGGTGATAGAAAAAGGATTGTCTTTGTATAATAATGAAGACATCAAGGCGGAGTTTTTTTTTCAAAAAGCATTGATATACAGTGCAAAAGATGACATTGCCCTACAAATAAAATATTTGAAAGAAGCCGGGAATTTGTATAATAATTTTAATGATTCTATGGCTGCCGAGTCCAAATATTTATTGCAAAGAGTGTATCAAAAAGCAGGATTTTATGCAGAAGCCTTATCCACGGGTTTTGACGAGCTCAAATTCAGAAAAGATTTTTTGGGTGAGGACGCATTGTATGTGAGAGCCCTGCAAGAGATTGGCTACACCTATGATCGTATGAGCGAATATGAAAAATCAATTGAATGGAATCGAAAATCCATTCCATTTGCCAAAAAAATAAACCATTCTAGCTTTATAGGTCGAGGATACGGACTCATTGGAATTGCCTATGACGAAAGGGCGCAATATGACAGTGCCTTGTTTTATAATCAAAAAGCCATTGAATATTTTAAAGAAGCGAATAACAAGCAATTTTTAGAAATTTGGTATTCCAATATTGGAAATACCTATACGAAAATGAATCGGCTGGATGAGGCTGAAAAATATACAAGAATGTCATTGGATTTGACAGATCCAGATCGTCCTAGCCCTGTAACTATCACAAATTTAGGCAAAATTTTTCTCGAAAAAGGTGATTTTTTACAAGCAGAAAAAGTCCTTGATAGCGCTTTGAATCTCTCTTTGATTAGAGGAGATAAAAGATTTTTATCCGAAGCATACCTTCGATTTTACGAATTAAGACTCAAGCAAAATAGATATAAAGAAGCTCTGGAATTCTATGTGAAATTTAAAGAAAATGAAGATGAATTATTTTCTCAATCCAAAGCACAGCACACCAACCAGATGTCGATTCAATTTGAAACAGAAGAAAAAGAAAAAGAAATCTTGAAGCAACGTGCCGAAATTGCTGAAAACGAACTTCAACTGCAACGTCGCGGACTCACTGTTTTGGCTCTTTTGGCACTTATTTTTACAAGTTTAATTTTGGGTTATTTCTTCTGGAAACAACAAAAAGTAAAAAATCTTCAACTTTTGAAAGAAAATGAACTCAAAAATGCACTTTCATTAATAGAAACGCAAAACAAACTTTATCTACAACGCCAACGAATTTCTAGAGATTTACACGATAATATAGGCGCACAACTCACATTTATTATATCATCTATTGATAATCTAAAGTATATCTTTATGCTTGATAATCAATTATATAAAAAATTAAATCAAATTTCAGAGTTCACCTCAGAAACTATTTCTGAACTAAGGGATACCATTTGGGCTATGAACAGTCCTAAAATCACTTTTGAAGACTTGAAGTTGAGAATTACCAACTTTATAGATAAAGCTAATCTTGCCGCCACTGGCACATCATTTAATTTTGAAGTAAATGAAACCATTAATATCCAAAGAGAATTCGACGCAATTCAAGGAATTAATGTGTACAGAATTATTCAAGAAGCGGTGAATAATGCCATTAAACATGCACAATCAACCGCAATAAAAGTGAACTTTAAAGTATATAATGATAAAATCCAAATTGTAATTACCGATAATGGAAAAGGATTTAATCCCAATAATGAAATCGAAGGAAATGGTATTTTAAGCATGAAAAAACGTGCAGCAGAACTTCAAACCGAACTTTTTATCGAATCTTTTCCAGAAAAAGGAACGCGTATTTATTTTGACCTTCAATAATTAATTATAACTCAACTCAATATTATGAAAATTAAAATTGCAATCACCGATGACAACCCTTTGCTTATCTCTGCCGTAAAAGCAAAATTGTCTTTTTTTGACGAATTAGATGTCAAATTTATCGCCTACAATGGTAGAGATCTTCTCGATAAATTAGTAGAAGATTCTTCTATCGACTTGATTTTGATGGATCTAGAAATGCCAATTATGGACGGCGTAGAAGCTACAAGATCGGTAAAACAGCTCTATCCAGATATGAAAATTGTAATTCTTACAGTTTTTGATAATGATGAAAATATTTTTAATGCCATCAAAGCAGGTGCAGATGGATATTTGTTAAAAGAAATTAATGCAAATGATTTATTTAATGGGATTAAAGAAACATTGAGTGGTGGTGCCGCTATGAATCCTTCTATCGCCATGAAAACGCTTAAACTTCTTCGGAATCCACAAGGTTTGGAAAACAAAAAAGATGTTGAAGAAATTCAACTTTCAATCCGGGAAACAGATGTGCTCGAACAATTGTCCAAAGGAATTAAATATAATCAAATTGCAGATAATCTATTTATTTCGCCAGGAACAGTGAGAAAGCATATAGAAAATATTTATAAAAAATTACAAGTTCATAATAAATTAGAAGCCGTAACCAAGGCAAGAAGAAATAAGTTGATTAATTAGAAATTAATTAATTACAAAATCGCTTTCTTGGATTTGAAAAATTATGCGAGAAGTGAAGTAAAATTAAAATGATAGAAATTTCTTTGTCATGTTAATAAAAATTACTTAACTTTATTCCATTGTGAATAATAGAATATGTCTAAGAACCTAAGTCACCTTTCGTTCCGCAAAGGAATGCGCGAAAACCTGTTCGATAAAATGGGAGAATTGGCCGTTTCTGACGGAGGAACTCCTACAAAAGAACATCTGCACCAACTCGCCAAAGAGTTTCTGATGGGCGATACCAATACTTATGGCGCGATAACCGCATACGATTTTATGAAACCTGAAAATCAGGGAAAGGAAATCTACGTTTGCAACGGTTCGGCGTGTCTTTGTGCCGGAACTCAGGATAAAGTTTCGGAAGAAATTTCCAAACATTTCGATGCCGACCAAATCGGGCATATGACCTGTCTTGGCCGTTGCCACGAGAATTCTTCGTTCAATTACGGTGGAAAAAATTATTCCGGCGACAGCATTAATCATCTGGAAAAAATTATCTCGAAAAAAGAAACTTCACAAAACGGAAAATACAACGTAACCGCAGCCAAAGAAGTCCTTACCGAACCGTTCAACGATTTGGAAACTTTCCGAAATCTGCTTGAAAATGTGTTGAGCAGAAGTCCGGAAGATATTTTACAGGAAATAAAAGATTCCGAAATCCGCGGTCGTGGCGGTGCTGGTTTCCCGATGGGAATTAAATGGGAAGGCTGCAAAAACATGGTTGATGAAGACAAATTCATCATCTGCAACGCCGATGAAGGAGATCCGGGCGCATTTTCAGACCGCTATCTTTTGGAAGAAAGACCCCTTGCCGTCATTTTCGGGATGATGGTTGCCGGCTACTGCACGCACGCGAATTGGGGTGTTCCGTTCATCCGCGCTGAATATCCTGAAGCAATCGAAATCACCGAAAACGCTATTAAAGACCTATACGCCAACGGATTATTGGGAGAAAACATCCTGAATTCCGGATTTACATTTAATTTCAAAGTGATTAAAGCAAAAGGCGCCTATATCTGTGGTGAAGAAACCGCTCTGATTAATGCCATAGAAGGACAAAGACCGGAAGTAAGAACCCGACCTCCTTTCCCAACGCAACGCGGATTATTCCTGAAACCAACCATCGTAAACAACGTGGAAACATTAGCGTCCGTTCCGTGGATTGTAAAAAATGGCGGAAAAAATTACGCAGCGATGGGAACTGAAAAATCCAGCGGAACAAAACTGATTTCCCTGGATGGATTATTCAACAAACCGGGAATTGTAGAAGTGGAAATGGGAACGCCACTTGAAAAAGTCATCAATGAATTTGGAGGAGGATTCAGAAAAGAAGTAAAAGCATTGCATATCGGCGGACCATTAGGCGGAATTGTTCCTGTAGAAAAAATAAAAGACTTAAGCATTGATTTTGAGACCTTTGCAAAGGAAGGTTTCCTGCTCGGACACGCCTCAATTGTATGCATTCCGAAAGATTTCCCAATGATTAAATATTTGGAACATCTGTTTGATTTCGCTGCATTTGAAAGTTGTGGAAAATGTTTCCCTTGCCGTCTCGGAACCAAACGCGCCCACGAAATGCTCGAAGGTGCTGCCAATGAAATGAAACCTATCAACAAAACACTTTTTGAAGATTTATTAAATACGCTGCAACAGGGCTCACTCTGCGCACACGGCGGTGGAATACCGTTGCCGGCAAGAAATGCGATGCAGTATTTTAAATCCGAGTTAGACTTACATTTTGCTTGATAAACCACAGAGTTTTTTTTGACACATAAGTCACATGAGAAAAGAGAACAAAAATTTTGCTTAAAAAGTTCATATAAGTTTTTCATCAAAGATGAAATTTATAAATAAATAATAAAATGAATAAAAAACGAGATTTCATGAATAACGGAGGTTTTTTAACACATAAATCACATGAGAAAAGAGAACAAAAATTTTGCTTAAAAAGTTCATATAAGTTTTTCATCAAAGATGAAATTTATAAATAAATAATAAAATGAATAAAAAACGAGATTTCATGAATAACGGAGGTTTTTTAACACATAAGTCACATGAGAAAAGGAAAAAAACTTTATAAAAAGATCTACATATAAGATGAAAATTTCTAATAAAGTTTTTGATATGGAATATAATTAAAAACTAATGTGCCTAATGTGTTAATAACAAACGAGATGTTTAATATATATGTTGCAAATGAGGGAGTTAACGAAAAAATATATTAATGAACTCACCTATAAAATTGTAGGAGCATGTATTGAGGTGCATAAAATTCTCGGTCCGGGTTTGTATGAAGATGCATATCATCAATGCTTAAAAAGAGAATTTGATTTATTGGGAATGAATTATCTCTCTGAGTTTCACATAGATATTAATTATAAAGGAATGATGGTGGATTGCAAAGCAAAATGCGATTTTTTGATTGAAAATTTGATTGTTTTAGAACTAAAGTCAGTCAATGAAATTCATCCAATTCATGAAGCGCAAACACTGAATTATATGAATCTGATGAAAAAACCAAAATCAATCTTGGTAAACTTTAATGTAACAAATATTTATCACGAAGGAACAAAAACCTTTGTAAGTAAAATATTTGAAGAATTACCAGATAGATAGTTAATAAACACATTAGTCACATAAGTTTTTGATCATTAAAATCTAATGTGCCTTATTGGTTATAAATGAAAGTAAAAATGAAAAGAGAAAACCTTTGATTTTCAAACTAATATGAACTCAATACACACAAGTACATTAAACTAAAATCTAATGAGACTTATGTGTATAAAAATAAAAACGATAAAGGAAAACCAGAAAATCTTTGATTTTCAAACTGATATGAACTCAATACACACAAGTACATTAATCAAAAATCTAATGAGACTTATGTGTATAAAAATAAAAACGATAAAGGAAAAACAGAAAATCTTTGATTTTCAAACTGATATGAACTCTATACACACAAGTACATTAAACTAAAATCTAATGAGACTTATGTGTATAAAAATAAAAACGATAAAGGAAAACCAGAAAATCTTTGATTTTCAAACTAATATGAACTCAATACACGCAAGCACATTAAACTAAAATCTAATGTGACTTATGTGTTTAAAAATAAAAACCTCCGTGTTTATGAAAAATAATAGTATGAGTAATACTGCTTACATCAACAACCAACCATTCGAATTCGTTCCGGGAGAAACGATGCTTTCATTCATTCGCCGTCACAAAGGGGAGCAGTCGGTTCCTACGCTTTGTGATGCTCCGAATCTGGAGCCATTTGGTTCCTGCCGCGTCTGCTGCGTAGATGTGGCGCTGGAGGAAAACGGCCGCACCAGAGCGATGGCGTCCTGTCATTCGCCGGTTTCGCAGGATATGTATCTCTATCCCGACAGTGAAAATATTACATCGCTTCGGAAAAATATTCTTGAACTCGTTCTTTCGGATCTTCCGGAGGAAAAACGGTTTATTAAAGAAGAAAAACCAACTGAACTTCAGGAGGTTGTAGAGAGAATTGGGATAAAAGAAGTCCGCTACGAAAGCAAAGGAAAACGGCATTTCGAACTCGATGATTCGCATCCGTATATGCGTTCCGATCTCAATATGTGTATCAACTGCTACCGCTGTATCCGCGCTTGCGACGAGGTTCAGGGCGAAATGGTGCTGAGTATGGCAGGCCGTGGTTTCGATGCCTATGTCATCAAAGGAATGGACGTAAGTTATATGGAAAGCGACTGCGTAAGTTGTGGTGCGTGTTCACAGGCTTGTCCGACCGATGCCATTACCGATATTTTCCAAATGTCGGAAACCGTTCCAACAAAAGTTACAAGAACGATTTGCACGTATTGTGGTGTTGGCTGTAATCTGGATGTCGCTTCAAAAGGTGAGGAAATTATCTCAATAACAGCACCTTACGACGCCGAAGCCAATGGTGGACACACTTGTCTGAAAGGACGTTACGCTTTCAAATTTTACAATCATCCCGACCGTTTGCGCAGTCCGATGATCAAACGAAATGGCGAATTTGTAAATGTTAGTTGGGATGAAGCCTATGATTTTATCGTTGATAAATTCAATCAAATAAAAACAGAATTCGGTCCGAATGCCATTGCCGGAATTTCCTCAGCAAGAACTCCGAACGAGGAAAATTATCTGATGCAGAAATTCATGCGCGCCGTGATCGGAACCAATAATATCGACTGTTGCGCGAGGGTTTGCCACTCTCCAACTGCACTTGGAATGCAGCGTGCGTTTGGAACGGGGGCCGCCACCAATTCCATTGAAGATTTGGCTTATACCGACTGTATTTTGGTGATTGGAGCGAATCCGACCGCCGCACATCCGGTTACAGGAGCAAAAATCAAGCAAAGAATGATGCAGGGCGTTACCGGAATTGTGATTGATCCAAGAAAAATTGAATTGGCAAAATACGCACAGTATCACCTTCAACTTCGTCCGGGAACGAATGTGGCAATGCTGAATATGCTGCTGTACTACATTATTTCCGAAGGTGTGGAAGACGAAGAATTCATCCGAAACCGAACCGAAGGCTACGAAGAAATGAAAGCCGAAATCCTGAAACTGAATATGGATGAACTTTCAGAAATCACCGGAGTTGATAAAAATCTTGCCCGTGAAGCCGCTATCGCTTACGCCAAAGCCAATGCAGCAATGGAATTTCACGGATTGGGTGTTACCGAACAGATGCAGGGAACTTTCACCGTTCAACTGATTGCCGACCTCGCCATGATTACCGGAAATATCGGTAAAAAAGGCGCCGGAGTAAATCCGCTTCGTGGACAAAATAATGTTCAGGGCGCTGCAGATATGGGTTGCCAACCACATCAGGGAGCGGGTTATCTGGATTTGACGAAACCTGATATCAACCAAAAATACAATCTGTTTTACGACCGCGAAGTTCCTTCGGAAGTGGGAATGAAAATTCCGGAAATGTTCGATGCCGCCATCAACGGTCAACTGAAAGCACTTTGGCTGATTGGTGAAGATGTCGTTCAAACCGATCCAAATACCATGAAAGTAAAAAGAGCGATGGACAGCCTCGATTTACTGATTGTGCAGGAGCTCTTTATGACCGAAACCGCCAAACACGCCGATGTCATTCTTCCGGGCGCTTCCTTCCTCGAAAAAGACGGAACCTTTACCAATGGCGAGCGCCGTGTGCAGCGTGTTCAGAAAGTGGTAGAACCTTTGGAAGGCACGAAACCGGACGGACAGATTATCGTGGATTTGATGAACAGAATGGGCTATCCACAACCGGATTATACACCGGAAGGAATGCTCGAAGAAATTTCGCAAATCGTTCCGTTCTTTGCCGGAATTACCTGGGAAAATCTTGGAAACAACGGTCTGCAATGGCCTGTAAAACCGGGCGGAATTGATACGCCGATGCTTCACATTACCGATTTTGTGAGAGGAAAAGGCAAGTTCACTTTTATTGATTTCAAAGAAAGTAATGAGATTGAAAAACACGGAAAAGATTATCCATACATTATCACAACCAACAGGGAATTAGAACATTACAATTCCGGAGTAATGACCAGACGCACCGGAAACGTAGAAATTCTTACCGAAGACGTTCTCCTCATCAACGCTGCCGATGCCGAAAAAGAAGGCATTAAAGACGGCGATTTCGTTTGTGTAGAATCTCCTCGTGGAAAAGTAGACATCAAAGCCAAAATCTCCGACGAAATGAAACCGGGAATCCTGAGTTCCACCTTCCATTTCCCGGAAATCATGCTGAACATCATCACTTCTGACGAACACTGCACCGAAGCCATGTGCCCGGAATACAAAGTTGTAAGTTGCCGAATCCGCAAGAGCAAAGGGAAATTTAAGCAGATGATGGAAGCGGCGGAACGTAGTGAGCTGGAGAGTGGGAGTGTTTGAGAGTTTTAGGGAATTAATTATTGAGGATGAAGTTTTTGAGTAATTTATGACCGAAATCTTTTTTAATGCACTTCGTCATTGCGAGGAGTGAGGAACGAACGACGTGGCAATCTCAATATTTTTACGTTTACTATCTCAATTCATTAAACAAAATATAATGCATCAAAAACAACAATGAAATTATCACAAACTCAAAAAGAAACTTTACTCAAAACCCTTCAAACCCGTTTTGAAAAAAACACTGCTTTGCATCCGAAAACGAAATGGGCAGATGTGCAAAAGGCATTAGAGAAAAATCCTGAGAAATTATGGACTGTCTTTCAAATGGAAGAATCTGAAGGCGAGCCCGATGTGGTAGAATTTGAGAATGAAAAAGGAATTGTTTTTGTGGATTGTTCTGCGGAAAGTCCGAAAGGAAGACGCAGTTTTTGCTACGACCACGATGCATTGGAAAAACGAAAAGAACATAAACCAAAAGACTCGGCCATCAATTTTGCTGAAAAAATGAACACCGAATTATTGACCGAAAACGAATACCGACAACTTCAGAAATTGGGAATATTTGATTTAAAAACCTCAAGTTGGATTCAGACGCCCGAAAATATCCGGAAACTGGGTGGTGCATTGTTCTGCGACAGAAGATATGACACGGTTTTTACCTATCACAACGGTGCCGAATCATATTATGCAGCAAGAGGATTTCGCGTGAAAGTGAAGGTTTAAGGATTTTGACACATAAGGCACATAAGTTTTTTAGTTGAAATTCGAATTGTATGAATTAGCCAACATAAGTTTTTCATCTTTGATGAAAACTAATGTAACTGACTATTTTCACGCAGAGCAACTTGCCTAATGTGACTAATGTGTTAAGAAATTATGCAGCGAGAGGTTTTAGAGTAAAAGTGAAGGTTTGAGGATTTTGACACATAAGGCACATTAGTTTTTTAGGTGAAATTCGAATTGTATGAATTAGCCAACATAAGTTTTTCATCTTTGATGAAAACTAATGTAACTGACTATTTTCACGCAGAGCAACTTGCCTAATGTGACTAATGTGTTAAGAAATTATGCAGCGAGAGGTTTTAGAGTAAAAGTGAAGGTTTGAGGATTTTGACACATAAGGCACATTAGTTTTTTAGTTGAAATTCAAATTGTATGAATTAGCCAACATAAGTTTTTCATCTTTGAAGAAAACTAATGTAACTGACTATTTTCACGCAGAGCAACTTGCCTTATGTGACTGATGTGTTAAGAAATTATGCGGCGAGAGGTTTTAGAGTAAAAGTGAAGGTTTGAGGATTTTGACACATAAGGCACATGAGTTTTATAGTTGAAATTCGAATTGAATGAATTAGCCAACATAAGTTTTTCATCTTTGATGAAAACTAATGTGAACTGACTATTTTCACGCAGAGCAACTTGCCTTATGTGACTAATGTGTAAAAAAATTAGTAGTGAGAGGTTTTAGAGTGAAAGTGAAAATTTGATGGTTTTGACACATAAGGCACATGAGTTTTTATTTCGATAAAATTTTTACTTATATGCCTTATCGTCAATGGTTTAACTTATATGTATTTCTAGCATCCAAATTAAATTCCATTTCAAATATAATAAAACGCCTTTTATTATATCTTTTAGGCATGAATTTCAATACTTTGTTTTTTATACTTTGTATTGTTGTTCGTAATAATTTCTATAATCACCGCTGGTTACATGATCCAACCATTCTTTATTTTCCAGATACCAATCGATGGTTTGCGATAGTCCTTCTGGAAAAGTAACTGAAGGATACCAGCCCAATTCTTTATTCAATTTGGTGGCATCGATAGCATAACGTAAATCATGTCCAGGGCGATCTTTTACAAAAGTGATTAGCTGTTCGGATGTTCCAGGTTCATTTCCCAGTTTTTCATCCATTTGTTTGCACAATTCTTTTACCAAATCAATATTCTGCCATTCATTAAATCCGCCAATATTGTAGGTTTCATGGTTTTTTCCTTCATGATAAATGAGAACAATAGCTATTGCATGGTCAATCACAAAAAGCCAGTCGCGGGTATATTTGCCATCTCCGTAGATGGGTAGCGGTTTTTTCGTAAGTATATTGTTGATACAAAGCGGAATCAGTTTTTCCGGAAAGTGATTTGGGCCGTAATTATTCGAACAGTTTGATATCACGTAAGGTAGGCCATAGGTCTCGCCATAGGCACGCACAAAGTGGTCTGAAGCTGCTTTGGATGCCGAATAGGGGGAATTTGGGTCATAAGATGTTTCTTCCGTAAAAAGACCAGTTTCTCCTAATGTTCCATAGACTTCATCGGTAGAGATATGGTAAAAGCGTTTACCGTCAAAATTATCCTTCCACAATTCTTTCGCAGCATTCAGAAGAATCATAGTACCCAAAATGTTGGTTTTGGCAAATGCCAAGGGATCGGTAATCGAGCGATCCACGTGAGATTCTGCAGCCAGATGGATTACTCCGTCAAATCGGTATTTTTCAAAAAGATTTTTTATAAAGCTGTCATCAGTAATATCGCCGTGTTCGAAAATATAATTGTCTTTTTGTTCAATATCCTTCAGATTTTCGAGGTTGCCGGCATAGGTAAGGGCATCCAGGTTCACAATCTGATAATCGGGAAAGCGATTAACAAAACGACGTACCACGTGCGAGCCGATAAATCCGGCACCGCCGGTGATGAGGATGGTTTTAGACATTTTCGATAAAATTTATCTGTCAAATATTGTAATTTTCCTTGAAGTTTACCAATTGGTAATCATTGATTTGTAAAAACCCTTTATCTAACTTTTGTAATTTGATTGCTAAATTCTTCTAAATATCGCGTTACAATCTTCCGTGTACGGTTTCTTTTGGTAAAAAGTTTTTGACATCATATACGATGCCGTTTTCTACCAACAAATTTTGTACGTCTAGTTCCTTAAATTTGTTATGCGCTACAGCTAAAACAACAGCTTCAAATTTGTTTTCAGGTAATTCTTTTACTGTTTTTACACCGTATTCGTGTTGCACTTCGTTTGGATTGGCCCATGGATCATAAGTTACCACTTCTATACCGTACTCTTCAAATCCTTTGATTACATCAATTACCTTTGTGTTACGCACATCTGGGCAGTTTTCTTTGAAAGTAAATCCTAATACCAAAACTTTAGCATTTTTTACTTTTACGTCTGCTTTCAGCATTTTTTTAACAACTTCACCTGCCACATATTCGCCCATAGAGTCATTTAATCTTCTTCCTGCTAGAATAATTTCTGGATGATAGCCGAATTCCTGAGCTTTTTGTGCTAGATAGTAGGGATCAACTCCAATACAATGTCCACCTACAAGTCCGGGGGTGAATTTCAAAAAGTTCCATTTGGTGCCTGCAGCAGCTAGGACATCATGTGTATCAATGTCCATCAAATTAAAAATTTTAGCCAACTCGTTTACAAAAGCTATATTGATATCGCGCTGGGAATTTTCGATTACTTTGGCAGCTTCTGCAACTTTGATTGTAGGGGCTAAATGCGTACCTGCGGTTATGACAGAATTGTAAATGTCATCCACCACTTTCCCAATTTCGGGCGTAGAGCCAGAGGTTACTTTTAATATTTTTTCAACGGTATGTTCTTTATCACCTGGATTGATACGTTCTGGCGAATAACCTGCAAAGAAATCTTCATTAAATTTCAGACCGGAAACTTTTTCCAGCACCGGAATACAATCTTCTTCGGTGGCGCCGGGATAAACGGTGGATTCATATACCACAATATCACCCTTTTTCAATACTTTCCCTACGGTTTCACTGGCTTTGATGAGTGGTGTAAGGATGGGTCGGTTATTTTTATCAACAGGGGTTGGAACGGTGATGACAAAAAAGTCAGCATCGGCAATTTCTTCTACCTGGGCTGTGCAAAATAGGCCTATTTCGTCTTTTGCTGGGTTATCTTTTCGTAAAACGGATTGTAATAATTCGTCAGAAACTTCCAGGGTGTCATCATGTCCAGCATTCAGCTTTTCAACACGTTGTTGGTTGATATCAAAGCCAACTACAGGATATTTTTCGGCAAACAATCTGGCTAGTGGCAATCCCACATATCCCAATCCTATGACAGCAATTTTTTTATTCATTAGGTTTAATTTTTTAGGTTTTTCCAATACCAATCAACAGCCTCTTTTAATCCTTCGTGAAATACATGACTGGGTTGATAATTTAGATTTTCTTTAGCTTTTTCTATTGATGCAAGCGAGTGCGGAACGTCTCCTTTTCTGTTCGGTCCATGCAGAATTTCAACTTCTGCAATCTTGGGGTCATAGACGGTAAGTAATTCTTTCACTTTTTCGGCCATATCTTTAATGGTTGTGCGGTCTCCAACGGCCGTATTGTAAACCTCATTTAATGCGTCTTCATTCTCGGTTTGAATACAGCGCAAATTCATTTGAACTACATTATCTATATAGGTAAAATCTCTAGAATAGGTTCCATCGCCATTGATTACAGGCGATTCATATTTCATAAACTGCATTACAAATTTTGGTATCACAGCCGCATACGCTCCATTAGGATCTTGTCGGCGTCCGAATACATTAAAATATCGCAAGCCAATGGTATCTAAACCATAGACTTTATGAAATACGTCGGCATAGACTTCATTCACAAGCTTGGTTACCGCATAGGGTGACAGGGGTTTTCCAATATTTTCTTCTACCTTGGGCAAGGCTTTGGAGTCGCCATAAGTTGAAGAACTGGCAGCATAGATAAATCGTTTTACGTTCGATTCTTTTGCAGCAATCAGCATATTCAAAAATCCACCTACATTGACTTCATTACTAGTTGCTGGATCATTAATTGATCTGGGAACAGAGCCTAATGCAGCTTGGTGCAGCACAAAATCTATATCTTTACATGCTTTCTTACAGGTTTCCAAATCACGAATATCGCCTTCCGTAAACTGAAAATTAGGATGAGAAAGAAACGGTTCTATGTTTTTACGGTGACCGGTTGCAAAATTGTCCAGTCCTGTCACCTGGTAATTTTCTTCCAATAGCTTTTCGACCAGATTACTTCCTATAAATCCTGCGGCGCCGGTTACCAGTACTTTTTTCATTATTTTGTGTTTATTCCAAAGCTTGATAAAAATCTCTTCCATGGCGTTCTTCTTCGGTTCATGGTTCCATAACCATATCCATAACCATAATTATATTTATATCCGTAGGCGTAGCCAGAATGAGCAGTAGAAATGTCGTTTAATGCAAAAATTACATTGGTAAGTCGTCCCTCTTCTAATGCATCCATGGGAACTTTAATTACATCTTTGGGGGTGAATTCTGAACGAGTTACATATACGGTTAAATCTGCATTGTTGCTAATATGGTAAGTATCTGAAACCAAAACTAAAGGTGCACTATCGATAATTACATAATCATATGTTTCACGTAAATTGGCGATGAGATTGTCGAATTTATCGCTCATCAATAATTCTGTTGGATTTGGGGGAATTCGTCCTGAGAATATAATATGTGTTTTATTATCCGAATTGGACACTTGAATAATATCTTGAATAGAATATTGATCATCATACAAATACTCTGTAAGACCAAGCGCTTTCTTATTGCTTCGATCATATCGGTGTAATTGTGGATTACGAATATCAGCACCTATAATGACGGCTTTTTTACCTTTTAATTGTCCCAAGACATGCGCATAATTCATGGAAACAAAGGTTTTCCCTTCACCTTTTATACTCGAAGTTACGAGAATTACCTTACCACCTTTTACATGATTTAATCTTTGTGAAATGACAAACTCTATATTGGTTCGCATGATACGAAATGCTTCTGACATAATACTCAGGTCACTTCCTACCAATTGAAATTCTTCTTCCATGGTAACTTTGGGTAGTTCGGCTACGATGGGATTGCCTTTTACCAATTCTTCTAAATCTCCACGGGTTTCGATTTTGTTTTTCAATAATTCTCGGGTATAAATAAAAGCAAGAGGTAATAAAAGACCTAATGCCAATGCGCCAAAATAATATCGAGATTTGATAGGGCCAACAGGGCCAACGGAGTAGGGTGGATCTATGATTTTTGCCTTTTCAGAAGTTATGGCTTTGGATATTGCTGCTTCTTCTCTTTTTTGTAATAATAGTAAGTATAAATTTTCCTTTACTTGTTGTTGTCGGTCGATATCTCTAGAAATCCTTTCCAATCTAGGTACGCTACTTTTGAATGAAGTAGTTTGACCTAATTGTGCGGCATAATTATTTCTGGTTCTGTTAAGGGCGGTTATATTTTTATCTATATTAGAAATTATAGCATCCTTGGTTGTATTGATATTGGTAGTGAGATTTCGAACTAAAGGATGTTTTTCGGTAGCCCCTGTGGCGATAAGGTTGTTTCTTTCTGTTACCAAGGTATTATACGAATTAATCACTTGATTTGTAGCTCCAGAAGACTCGCTGATGTCTGCAGGTAAAATTTCGTGAATTCCTTGACCTTGCACATAAGATTTGTATGAATTTACCAAACTTAACTGGGTTTCTGCAGCCAATAATTGATTTTCTAATCCCGATTTATTTCCAATACTCTGGGCGGCTTCGGCTTCTAGAATTGCTAAATCATTCCTAGTTTTAAAACTTTCTTTTTCACCTTCTACACCACTTAATTCATCATTAATAATATTGATACGATCTTCGATAAATTCAGCTGTTTTATCAAATTCTAAATTTTTATCTCGAATCGCATCTTGGTTGTATTCAGTAATGAGTTGATTCAGTACCGCCTCGGCCTTAACCGGTAAAGGATTATTGTAAAAAATTCGTAACACAGTTGTGTAATTCCCAACAAGTTCTGCATTTAATGAATTTTGAAGTCTTTTTACTGTAGCTCTTGTAGGTGCGGTATGAACTTTAAATCGATCATTTTCTATATTTCTGAGAGGATTTGATGTAAAATGATAAATATTGTTTTGATATTTGAATTTTTTATTAACTTCTGTCTTGATTTCTTCTCCACTAGATGTATAGATAGTTATATGTGGATGATTATATTCCACCTCAAACGAAATACTAGGAAATTCTATTTGGTTTTCTGGAGTGTAATTTAAATGAATTGGAATATGATTTCTGAAGCTTTCAATTTCAATTACCCGTCCCTCTCTTGTATATACATATTGTAAATGAAGTTTTTCTACGACTTGTTGAATTAATCTTTCAGATTTCATTAATTCAATATCATTATCAATACTACCTGTTATACTTCCTGTAATAGCTACATCAGATAAGAGCATATTTGTTCCAGGATTCTGCCTTGTATCTTTAATTAAAACCTTAATTTCAGTTTGGTAAATAGGGGTAAGATAACGGGTATATAACCAGGCTAAAAATAGAAATAGTAGAATGCTTAGTAAAAACACCGGCCAGCGTCTAATATATGCCGCAATATTACGCCTAAGTTTCTGGGTTCGAAGATGGGCAGATTCTTCTAAAAAAGGATTTTGTAGCTGATTCATATTTATCTGAATAATGCAATTATAGCTGTTGCAAATCCCAAAACGGTGAGTGCAACAGTGAGGGGTCTAGTATTGATGTCCAATGCCTTTGATTTGGTGGGCATGGCATATACGATGTCATTTTGTTTTAAATAAAAATATTCTGAATTAATGATATTTGCGTCCTGTAGATTCAAAAAGGCATGCGTTCGAACGCCATCTACTGTTCGAATTATCATTACTGAATCGCGAATGGCATATAAATTCATGTCGCCACTACCCGCAATAGCCTCCATGATGTTGAGCTTTTCTGTACTGGATTCTATAACGCCAGGTTTATTAAATTCACCCAGCATGGTTACCCGGTAGTTTACATAACGTACATTGACAATCGGATCTTCAATATATTCTGAAATTCTTTCAACTAAATCTGCGGCTAATTCTTGTCTGGTTTTGCCTAAAACATTGATAGAACCCAATACTGGCATTTCTATTTCCCCATTGCTGGATACAACATATACTAATGGGCTTCTTGGGTCCATTGCAGTTCCTCCACTACCCATTCCTTGAGCAGCTTGCATATTAAAAGGCTCAGAAAGTTTTGTATTGAATGTAGAAACTACGATTGATAAACCATCCCCTGTTTGAATGCCAGGATCGGTATAAACTTCGGCTGTTTCTTGAATGATTTCATTTATATTTCTAAAATACAATACGTCCTGTTGGGTACGACAGGATTGGATTATAAAAATAATACAAATTAAAAAAACTATTTTTTTCATACAATGAGGCTAATTCCGCGCAAAACTAAGAAATTTTTTCAGTTTCTGCATCAAGACATTCAAATTCAGAATTCTGACTTTTATATTCAGGTACCATTTGTTTGATCATTTGCACGAGTTCGGTTTTATTTTTTCGTACGGTAGCACGGGCAATTTCTTTTGTACATTTTTCCATGATTTCATAAGAAACTGTTTCATCCTTGGCGCGCATGATTTTTTCGTGAAATGTGGGCAAGGTTTTGCTCTCATCACTCAATAATTCCTCATACAATTTTTCTCCTGGACGTAAGCCTGTAATTTTAATGGCAATATCGGTTTCTGGCTTGAATCCCGACATTTTGATCATTTTTTTGGCCAAATCTAAAATCTTAACGGGCTCACCCATATCAAAGACATAAATTTCACCACCTTGCCCCATGGTCCCTGCTTGCAATACCAATTCGCAGGCTTCTGGTATTGTCATGAAAAATCGGGTAATATCGGGATGGGTCACGGTTACAGGGCCACCTGCCTCAATTTGTTTTCTAAACAAAGGAATTACCGAACCATTCGATCCTAGAACATTTCCAAATCTTGTAGTGATGAATTTAGTGGTATTTCCAGGCTTTTCTTGTAAAGATTGAACATAAAGTTCAGCTACTCTTTTAGAAGCTCCCATCACATTGGTTGGATTCACTGCTTTGTCGGTAGAAATCATTACAAAACGATTAATTTTGTATTTACTAGATAAATCCGCCAAAATTCTAGTACCCATAATATTTACAAAAATGGCTTCATGTGGGTTTTGTTCTACAATAGGTACATGCTTATAAGCTGCAGCATGGTACACCATAGAAAAATTATATTTCTGAAAAAGAGGTTCTATACGGTATTTATTACTCACATTGGCCAAATGAAATACAAATTTCAAATCTGGAAAAGTTTTTTCCATTTCCAGTTTTATATCATTCAAAGGTGTTTCGGCTTGATCCACGACTACTATTAGGCCAGGTTTGAATTGAGCTACTTTTCGTACAATTTCGCTGCCAATACTTCCTGCGCCTCCTGTTACCAAAACAGTTTTGCCTAAATGTCGCTTACTAATCTCATCATTTTCGATATAAATTTGTTCTCGATACAGTAAATCTTCAATTTCCAAAGATTTTACATTGCGTTTATCCTCGGGGTCGGTATCGGTAAATGTTTGTAACGGAGAATGAAATAAGCGAATATTTTTGTGAATGAGTTCGTTGATTAATTCCTGGTTTTCATCTGCCCGCATAGCTTTATCTGGAAAAACGATACCATCTAGTTGATTTTCATCAAATCCACCTTCTAATACACGAGAAATCGAGTATATTTTTTTACCTAAAATTCGGTTGTGCAATCGTGTTCCGCTTGGTGAAATAAAGCCAATCACCGAGTACCCATTGGTAGAAGATTCATTCAAAACAGAGGCAATAGCTACAGAGTCGTCATCGGTGCCAAATACTAAAATATCTTTAATTTCTTTATCATCCTTGAATTTTAAAAACATTATAAAGGCCATTTTTACATAAAATCTAAACAGCGATAACATCAAAAAAGTCAATAAGATAAAGAAAAATAAGGGCGGATCATAAAACAATCTTTTTTCTGGTACCATATACTGGCCTTTAGAAAAATAAAATCCATAATTCAAGCCCAATAATGTGAGCATGGCTACAAATGTTGCCAGTGAAATTCTGATAATATCACGAATGGAAGAATGTCGTACAACGCCCGACGAGACTTTGAAAATAAGTAAGTAAAACACCATCACCCCAACCATAAACAAGAAAGTGAGATAGGTGTTAAATGAACCAAAATCCTTAATGCCCCAAATGTTCATTAAGAAATAGGTGATAAGTAAGGAGAATATTACAATGCCCAAATCAATAGAAAACACTGCCCATCTGGGAAGATGGTTTACACTGTGCAATTGATCTGCAAGCTTGGCTAATACGCCACTGTCTTTAGTTTTGAATTTCAACATTTAAAGTACTGCTTTTACAGCATTTTGAATTCTTTCAAGTTCTTCTTCCGATAAATTCGACCCTGACGGAAGACATAATCCTTTCATAAACAATTCTTGTGCAACTTCACCGCCATAATATGCTGCTTTTTCAAATACAGGCTGCATGTGCATTGGTTTCCAAAGCGGTCTGGTTTCTATATTGAAATCATTATTCAATACAGTACGCAAATGTTCTCTTTTCTCGTAACCATCAAAGGTATCAAATACAATGGTACTTAACCAAAAATTTGAGTGATATTTTTCATTCGGCTCTTCCATTAATTTTATTTCTGGAAAGTCTGCAAATAATTCACGATAGAATTCGTGAATCATTCGACGTTGCTTTACTCTCTCTGCCAATACTTCCATCTGGCCGCATCCTATGCCTGCGGAGATATTACTCAACCGATAATTGTAACCGATATGGCTGTGTTGATAATGTGGCGCATTATCACGTGCCTGGGTTGCCAAAAACACGGCTTTATCTTTTATTTCCTTATCCTTGGTCACAAGTGCACCACCGCCAGAGGTAGTTATAATTTTGTTACCATTAAAAGAAAGAATAGAAAAATCCCCCAATGTACCACACATTTTACCGTTGTACGAACTTCCCAAGGCCTCTGCACTGTCTTCAATTACAGGGATTTCGTATCGCTCAGAAATTTCCTTTATTTCTGAATGTTGATAGGGCATACCATACAAATGCACCGCAACGATAGCTTTGGGTTTTTTGCCTTTTGCAATACGGTCCTTGATGGCTTCTTCAAGAATATTTGGATCTAAATTCCAGGTGGTATTTTCACTATCGATAAAAACAGGTTTTGCACCTTGATAAGCAATTGGGTTGGCAGATGCGCTAAAGGTCATGCTTTGACAAATTACCTCGTCGTCGCGTTCTACACCCGCAAGGATTAAAGCCAAATGCAGCGCAGCAGTACCTGAACTCAATGCAGCGACATGTACATCTTCTTTTAAATATTCTTGGATTTTTTCTTCAAATAAATTCACATTCGGACCTAATGGGGCTACCCAATTAGCATCAAATGCTTGTTGTACGTATTTTTGCTCGTTTCCGCCCATATGCGGTGAGGAGAGCCATATTTTAGTATTTTTCATTCGTGAAATTTTATAGGTTTTGCTGGAATACCTACAGCCGTGCAATTAGCTGGGATACTCTTCGCTACAACAGCACCTGCACCAATAATTGTGTTTCTTCCGATTTCCAATTGATTTATTATTTTAGCACCAGTGCCTACATAAACCCCTTCTTGTATTTTAACTTCTCCAGATATGTTAACTGTCGGCATAAATGAACAATAATCTTCGATTTCGGTATCATGTCCAATCGTACAGGAAAGATTCAAAGTAATGAAATTATGTAGTTTTATATCAATTGTTATAATAACTCCGGCACAAATAATATTCCCATAACCAAAATCAACATTGTCTTTGCCAATTATTGAAGTCGGATGAATTAAATTTGGGTAGGAAACAAACGGGTTTTTAATTTTAGAAATGATTTGTCTTTTTATCTCAGGAGTTCCTATTCCAAGCACAACTCCGCATTTGAAATCAATTTTATTAATATTTTCAATGGCCCCACGAAAAGGTATGCCATGAATCATCTCAGGGTAGTTGAGATTATCATCATAAAAACCAATAACTTCAAATTGATTTTTCACAGAATTTATTTGATCAATCAGCATTTTAACTTCTCTTCCAAATCCTCCACAACCTATAATCGCAATTTTTTCCATAATCTTTAGTTTCCTGTAAATTTTTCCATAGTGACCGAAGTATCCGAACTAATCCCCTCAGATACAAACACCTTTTTCACCGTTAATAACAATATTTTTACATCCAGTAGAAAATTCAAATGATCCACATACCATACATCATAATCAAATTTTTGATCCCAAGAAATAGCATTTCGACCATTGATTTGAGCCCATCCCGTGATTCCAGGGCGCACTTCGTGACGTCTTTTTTGATGTGAATTATATAATTCTAGATATTCTGCTAAAAGAGGTCGAGGTCCGATTAGGCTCATATCGCCTTTAATCACATTAATCAATTGCGGAATTTCGTCAAGTGATGTTTTTCGTATGAATTTTCCTACAGCAGTGAGACGGTCGGCATCTGGCAATAAGGCTCCAGAAGCGTCCTTACGGTCATTCATGGTTTTGAATTTTACAATTTTGAATAATTTTTCATTTTTTCCCGGCCTTATTTGAAAGAAAAAGGGTTTTCCGTCATTGCTGAAATATAAAAATAAAACTATTCCAAAAAATAATGGCAAAAGAACCAGAAACCCCAAACTAGCGGCTAATAAATCAATCATTCTTTTTATACAATTCTTGTAAAGGTTCAATTGCAAAGTTTTTGCAAATTTGAGAAATTTCTGTCATTATTCAGCAATAATTTTTTAACCCCTATAATCAAAGCTATTTCATTTTTATAAATTATTAAAAATCCATTGATATCGTGGTTTTTAATAAGAAATAAAACTTTGATTGTAATCAAAATTCAATAAAACCATTTCTTTTGAATTCAATCAAAAAAATAATTGTTCGAATGTATTATTCAAGCTCCAATTCTGCCACAACTGGGTAATGATCAGAATGCTGAACTTTGAAAATTTGATGACTTTTTACTTTAAACCGCTCAGATACAAATATATAATCCAATCTCAACGGATATTTGAACCCGGGAAAGGTAGTGGCAATCCCCTCACCGCCCGTATGAAATACATCTTTTAATCCTCTTTTTAGGGTAAAATACTCGAATGAATTCGGAACTGCATTCATATCTCCGGCTACAATAACGGGATACGGGGAATTTTTAATAATTTTTCTTACTTCTTTCACCTGTTTTTCGTGCACAGTAGAGGCTGTTATGATTTTTTTTAATAAATATTTGCTTTTTCCGGGAATTTGTGACTCTATTTCTGTGTTTTTAATTGCATTTTGGTCTAAATGCAGGGATTCTAAATAAAAATTAATTACCCGTATAGTATCATTCGGCAGGGCAATGTCGGCATAGGCATAGGTGAGGGGATAGGGTTTTATTCTAAACATTTGGGCCTCGATTACTGGAAATTTGCTTGCTATGCCTAAGGAACTGAATTCTTCGAAATAATATTTTTTTGTTTTAGATGCATTATTAATTACCCATTCTGGCTGTGGCCCCATTTCCTGAAAAAGAATAATGTCGGCTTCTTGGTCTTGCAAAAAAGAAATGATTCCATCTGCATCATCAAAAAAATATCGAACATTATAGCTTAGCACCTTGAGGTTACTTTTCTGTGTTTCGGGCTTGCCATATATATGTATATGATTTTTTAAAGGTAGAATTAGGCCCAAAGAGAGAAAAGTGAAAAGCAAGGCGAATTGACGGTCGTAGATCCACCAAAATATCAATAAAAATATATTTAAGATAAAGACGATTAAAAAAAATAATGGTAAAATATTAAAAACTGGGAATGAACTAGGCTTCACCCATTGATTAAAAAATACACCATAACCCGCAGCCAGTAATATGAGCTGAATGAGTATGAAAAAGATTTTCATAAAAAAATATGTACCGCAAAATTAACAAAATTCTTATGCAAAGTGTCAGTTTTGGTTTAGGTATAATATATTATCTTTGTTGCACGATTTTTGTATCGATTACATTATGACACTTTTTTTTATAACTATCGGATTCTTATTACTTGCTGTTGCAGGAATTGCCATAAAATTATGGGCCAAAAAAGATGGACAATTTGCAGGTACTTGTGCTAGCCAGAATCCACATCTCAATAAAACCGGTGAGGCTTGTGGATATTGTGGGAAATTGCCAGAAAATTGTGAAAATAACCCAAAAATAATTGAAAGCGTCTAATCTTCAGTCGCTTATTCAAGAGGCCAAAAAGGGAAAACAAGCAGCTCAAACAGCCTTGATGAATCTGTTTTGGGATAAAATTTATTTTTTTATTCTCTCTAGAATCAAAAATGAAACCGACGCAGAGGATATCACAATCCGTACATTTACAAAGATCTTTAGAAAATTAAAACTATATAATGAAGACTTTGATTTTCATACTTGGGCACGGGCAATTGCCTATAATACAATGATAGATCATATCAGATCAAAACCAGAGCTCAACGTTTCTTTGGACAATGAATTATCAACTTTTGAAATTGAAGCTGCGGTCCCATCTCCCGAACAACATTTTATCATTAAACAAGATAATAAAAAGTTGATGACCGCTATTCAAAATTTACCCGAAATTTACAAAAAAGTCATCGAATTGCGTTTCCTTGAAGAAAAAACCTACAAAGATATAGCTAAAGAATTGAATTTGACCATGTCTAATGTAAAGGTAAGGATTTTGCGTGCACGCAATCTGCTCGAAGATTATATGAATGATTAAATCTGCCAATGGGAATTTTGGTGATTTGGTCGTTATTTTTCCCATAATTTTGTTCTAATGTTTTAAGATGTTTTTCAGGTTTGAAACTAAAACTTATCTTTACACATTAAATTTGGAACATGGAAAACCTTAATCATTATTTGGATATTTTTATGAATGCTTTAGAGCAAAATGAATTCCATAATGAACCTCAGGAATTGTATGAACCCATCAATTATATATTAAATATCGGCGGAAAAAGACTGCGCCCCATCATTGCTTTAATGACTTGTGATCTTTTTGGAGGAGATATAGAACAAGCCATTAATCCAAGCCTTGCAATAGAGTATTTCCATAATTTCACCCTTATGCACGACGATATTATGGACAAAGCTCCGCTGAGAAGAGGAAAAGCCTCTGTACACGAAAAATATAGTACAGATACTGCAATTCTATCTGGAGATGCACTATTGGTGAAGGCTTATCAATATTTTGAGGGATTGCCCGCAGAAAAATTCAAAGAGGTTGTTTCCTTATTTTCCTATGCAGCTCTCACCGTTTGTGAAGGCCAACAATATGATATGAATTTTGAAAATCAAGCCGAAGTTACCGAGGATGAATACATGAAAATGATTTTCTACAAAACAGGTTCGCTCACAGCTGCAGCGTTCAAAATTGGAGCTATTATAGCCAATGCCAGCGAAGAGGACGCCAACTATATTTATAGCTTTGGAAAACATCTGGGAATTGCATTTCAGCTAAAAGATGATTTGCTCGATGTGTATGGTGATACCGAAAAAGTAGGGAAAATGCATGCAGGTGATATTTTTGAAAACAAAAAAACTATTCTATATATCAAAGCTCTGGAAAATGCCAATGAAGAACAAGCCAAAGAATTACGATTCTGGTATAATATGAATACGCAAAATATCGACAAGGTATATAGTGTAGAAAACATCTTCAGGCATCTGAGAGTGGATCATTTGGTGGAGGATGAAATTATAAAACATACCAAACTTGCCAAAGATTTTCTAGGCAAAATCCAAGGTATCAAAAATAAAAAGGTATTGACGGATTTTTGTGATGATTTAATAGGCAGATCGTATTGATAAAATATGCAGTTATTTTCTGAAATTCCTGTAGATAAGCCCGATTTTTCTATAGAATATAAGAATAAAATTTTTTGCCTGGGCTCATGTTTTGTTCATGAGATTGGGCAGAAACTGCAACAAGCAAAATTTGAAACATTAATCAATCCATTTGGCACACAGTTTCATCCAATTGCCATGGAAAATGTTTTTTCTCGAATTTTTTCTCGAACCTCTTTTACCGAAAATGAAATTTATGCGTTCAATGGCTTGTTTTTCAGTTGGGAACACAGTAGTCATTTTTCAGCGAATAACTTGGAAAAAGCATTGGAAAATATTAATGCTACGGTGGAAGTAGGAAACGAATTTTTGAGTTCGACCGATTTGTTTATTTTCACACTTGGATCTGCTTGGGCTTATCAATTACGTGATGGTAATTTTTTTGTGAGCAATTGCCACAAAGTGCCTCAATCTCGTTTCAGTAAAGAGTTGTTGAGTTATAATGAGTTATACAATTCTTGTAAAAACATGATTTTAATGGCTAAAGATGTTCGACCCCAAGCACGAATTATTTTTACGCTGAGCCCCGTGAGACATGCACGAGATGGCTTTTTTGAGAATAATGTGAGCAAGGGATTGTTGCACCAAGTTTTATATCAAATTTTAATTGAATTTGAGGATGTTATGTATTTTCCATCCTATGAAATTGTGATGGACGAATTGCGTGATTATCGCTACTATGCCGATGATTTGGTGCATTTGAACCAACTTGGAGTCAATTATATTTGGGAGAAATTCCGATTGAATTACTTTACGGAACAAACACAAAAGATAATGGTCGAAGTGAGTAAAATTAAAGCTGCCTTGAATCATCGCAGCCTGAATCCAGGTAGAACCGAGCACAAATCGTTTTTATACAACACTTTGAAAACAGCTGAAAAATTGTCGCTTCAACTCCCAAAAAACGCTTTAAAAACAGAAATAGAAGAAATTAAATTCCAATTACATGCTTATTGATTCTCATAATCATATTTATTCAGAAAAATTTGATGAAGACCGTGATGAGGTTATTCAGCGAGCGCTAGAAGCGGGTGTAAAGGAGTTTTATCTACCGGCCATCGATTCTGCTTATACGCAGCGCATGCTGGATGTGGAGGCAAAGTGGCCAGATGTCATGCGTTTGATGATGGGTTTGCACCCGACTTCGGTGGGTGAAAATTATCGCGAAGAGTTGGCTAAGGTAAAGGAATGGATTGAACGACGGGATTTTGTGGCAATTGGTGAAATTGGAACGGACTTGTATTGGGACAAAACTTTTTTGAAGCAGCAACAAGAGGCTTTTTCTATTCAAATTGAATGGGCAATAGAAAAAAATTGGCCGATTGTGATTCATACACGCGATAGTTTTGCGGAAACCTTTGAGGTAGTTGAAAACCATCAAGGGCAGAACTTAGGTGGTATATTTCATTGTTTTTCTGGGAGTTTGGCGGATGCGCAAAGAGCTATCGAATTAGGTTTTAAACTCGGCATTGGCGGTGTTGTAACCTTTAAAAATGGCGGAATTGATAAATTTCTTCATGAAATCGACCTGAAACATATCGTGTTGGAAACGGATGCGCCTTATTTGGCACCTGTTCCATATCGTGGAAAACGCAATGAACCCGCTTATATTCCGCTGATTGTGGAGAAATTATGTGCGATTTATGGCAAAAGTGCAAAAGAAATTGCCGAAATGACGACAAAAAATGTAAGAGATGTTTTTGGTGAGAATTTTAAATAATTTAGGTCTAAAGTATGGAGTTGTTTTTTGACCTTATAAATTTTCTACAGTAGTTTTTTTTTATATTATTTTATATAAATAAAGTATAAAATTCTGATTCAAAAATTTCTTTTTTTTATAAATGCAATTGGTGAAACTTTTGATACTTTTTTCTAAATCATCTCTACTAGGCCCTCCAACGCCATTCCGCGAGAGCCTTTGATCAAAATTCTATCCGTTGATATTGGCTCGTCGTCAACAAATTCCATAAATACTTCTTTGGTAGGGAATTGAAACAAACATGGATGTACTAATTTAATTTGCATAAATTCTTTTCCAATCAAATAAATTCTTTCAAAATTCAAAGTAGAAGCTAATTTGGCAATGTCATGATGTTCCTGAGCAGAAAGCTCTCCCAGCTCGAACATATCTCCTAAAATAACGGTCTTGCTGCCGTCGAGTTCATTAAAATTATGCAATGCAGCTTCCATAGACGACGGATTGGCATTGTAGGCATCCAGCAAGATTTTTTGACCGGAACGTATGATTTCCTGCGAACGGTTGATTTTTGGGAAATAATGAAGAATAGCATCTTGTATGTCATGAATTCCCACATCAAAATATAGCGCGATACTTACCGCTGCAGCCAAATTGTTTTCATTGTATAGGCCAGATAAATTCGATGCAATTTGATGATTATCATAAATTATAGCCGCCATGCCTTCTTGTGAGTTTCGTTTAAAATTATAATCAGCAAGATGATTAAAGCCAAAACTTACATTTTTAATCGATTTGGTTTTTTCCGTTTGAATGGCGTCATCGGCATTTACAAATGCAATTTTATTATTTTCTAATAAATAGGAATATAATTCAGTTTTAGCCTGAATCACTCCTTCTATCCCTCCAAATCCTTCTAAATGTGCCTTGCCAAAATTGGTAATATATCCAAAATCAGGTCGTGCAATTTCACACAACGCAGCGATTTCATTGGTATGATTTGCGCCCATTTCTATTACCGCAATTTCATGATTTTGATGGATGGATAATAGTGTTAAAGGAACGCCAATGTGATTATTGAGATTTCCTTGCGTAAAAGACACATCATATTTTTTTTCCAAACATTTTGCTAATAATTCCTTAGTGGTAGTTTTGCCGTTACTACCTGTGAGTGCAATTATAGGTATGTTCAGGTTCTTTCTGTGATAGGTTGCTAATTCTTGCAACGAGTGTAAAGTATCTTGAACATAAAAAATGTTTTTTTCTTTGTTCTCATAGTTTTTTTCATCCACTATTGCTGCAATCGCACCTTTTTCTATTGCATGTTCTGCATATTGATTTCCATTGAAGTTAGCTCCTTTCAAGGCAAAGAACAAGTTGGATTTTTCTATTTTTCGGGTATCTGTGCATACGCCAGAAGATTGTAAAAACCAAGGATAAATTTCATCTGCATTCATTGTATAAAGATAGATTAATTCTATAAAAAAAAGAGGCTCCGAAGAGTCTCTTTTAAAAAATATAACAAATTAAAAACTTTTATTTTGCACCACGCTTGGATCGCTTGGTTCCCATTTGTTCGTTACCGGTATAATCTTGTGCCACACGGAATCCAATCCATGCCGCACCCGATGCTTCGTTCAAATAGCGTCTTTGTCCTGGATCTAGCCAGTAAATATCATCTTGCCATGAACCACCTTTTACCACTCTCAACGATTTGCTGATTTCTGAAGTTCTTTTTCCAGCATCTTTTTCCATAATTACTCGTCCATCATCAGATACAGTGAAGTTTCTTACGGGTGAGTTGTACATTTCATCATTGGTTTCGTTTGGATCGAATTCATCTGAACCAATTTGTAAGGATGAACGGTAATCACCATCGCGATAATCTCGTGCATCTTCAATTACTTCATATTTATACTGCCCTGGCAAACCTCTGGCAAGCAATTGGCCATTGTCTAGCGTGTCGTACACCAATTCACCTTCTTGATAAGTTTCGAAACCTCCATCTGCGTTTTCAATTCTTCGTGTATATATATTTCCACGATAGTAGTTGAAATCGTTTGCCTCATCATCAATAATAGGACGATAAACATCTGCTGTCCATTCAGCAACATTACCCAGCATACCATACAAGCCAAAAGGGTTGGAAGGGTAATATTTCACGTCATTGGTAATTGCATTTGCATCATTACCCCATCCACCAATACCAGAATAGTCACCACGTCCTTGTTTGAAGTTTTCCATGAAATCACCTCTTTTTCTTCCTCTTTCTTGTCTCAGATTATAACCAGCAACATTTTTGCTTTGGTAATTGTTAAATTCTCTGTCTGCAGGAAGAGCAAGCGCAGCATATTCCCATTCTGCTTCTGTAGGCAGACGGAATTGTGATACCAAATTAGAGTTCATTGTAGCGCGATAGTTAATTCTCGAATTCGGTTGCTTCACCTTAATTTCTTTCAAAATTCTTGCAGTATCGATTATATTATCGCCCTCAAATACTTCATCTGGTTTTTGTTGGAATCTTTCTGTATTAAAATGATTTGCGCCTAAATTTACCTCTTCATTCAGATATAAATCTTTGTCGATATATCCTTTTTCCATCATGGCTTTTTCATTAGCACGGTCGGTAAGCCAATCGCAGTAGCGATCTGCTTGTAGCCAGTTTACGCCTACCACAGGATAGTAGTCAAAAGAGGGATTCCTTAGGTATTCATTAATAAATAATTCATTCCGTGATAATTTGTTCCCCCAAACCAATGTATCGGGTAAAATTCCCTGATTGATAAGTTTATTATTGGGATCGCTAGACGGGAAAACATAGGCTATCCACGCCATATATTCACGGTATTCATAGTTGGTAACCTCTGCATCCCCCATATAGAACGAGCGTACCTGCATACGACGTGGGGTATTGTTCCAGTCACGCATTACATCGGTTTTTACCTGTCCCATGGTAAAGGAACCACCTTCTACATACACCATTCCGGTCCATGCTTTTTCTTTGGTCTTTTTACCTGTAAACATCCAACCTTTTTGGTCATTGGGTTTCCAGCCCGAGCGACTTGTAAAGTTTTTGGTTCCACCACCACCTTTTCTGCTTCCACCGCCGCAGCTGCTGAAGAAAATCAGTGACGTCATTAAGGTTAGAACTAAAATGAATCTGCTTTTATTCATTATGTTTATATGTTTTCAATTTGAAATATCTTGCAAAGAAAAAAATTTACAACGAATATTGCAATTTTACTTTGTGCCAAATATAACGTTTTCTTGTTTTTTTTATTGTAATCGAAATAAATTTTTCTTTAATTCGTTAGAAAACAAAATGAAATACTTTCTTATCTGTCTTCTGTTGTTCGCATCTATTATGGTATGCGCCCAGTCTTATGAAATTTCTTGGAAATCAAAATCCCGAGTACAATCCGTCGGCGAATCTACGGCTTTTGTTCCAAGTATCCAATCGGAAATGTCTTATTTAGACCCAAAAAATATTCCGCACATTAATATTCAAGAGAAATCAATCGCAACGGATTACTTTTCTATCCAAAATATACGCTCAAAAGAAATTCAAAAATCTGATTTGGGTGATATTCAATTTCAAGATTTACCTCAGGGACCAGAATATATGGTGAGAAATATGAAAGGAGGAAATATTTACCAAAAAGTAGCTGATGTTACCGGTTTATACAGAAATCAAAACAAAATTTTTCAAATAACAGGCTTCGATATCGTAAATACTGCAAGACCACCTTCTGATTTTTTGTATTCTAGAACACCTCCGGCGGCTGTTTTACATCCTGTAAATGGAAAATTTTACAAAATAAGTGTCGATACAACCGGAATTTATAAAATAGATAGAAGTTTCTTGACCCAAAATGGTATCCCTACTGATTTTAATCCACAAAAGTTCAAAATATTCGGCAATGGAGGAATGATGTTACCAGAAAATCCAGGAGACTTCCGATACAATGGATTACAAGAAAACGCAATTTATGCCCATGGAACCGATGATGGATCATTTGATGAGGGTGATTATTTCTTATTCTATGCACAAGGTCCAAATGGAATCGAAAGAAAAACACAAAATATTTTAGAAACCGAGCATTCAAAACATCTTTATGAAGATAAAGCCTATTATTTCATCAACTTTGAGGCTAATTCTAATGGGAAAAGAATCACTAGCGTTTCGATTGAACAAGAACCCGTTCAGACTTTTAATGACTTTGACCAATTGTATTTTTTTGAACATGATTTGATCAACGTATATAATGTTGGAAGACAATGGTTCGGGCATAATTTTGCGCAAGAAAGGAATTTTAATATCAATTTCCGAGGCAGTGGAAATATTATTGGTGATGCTTTGTTGAGTTATCGCTTTATGGGCGTAAATGCCATGAACACTTCTGTATCTCTTACCGTAAATAGCAGTACAGCCAATGCCAACTTTACCGGGGGAGGCAGTGCAGAATTTGAAGTGCGCAGAGCCACCGCCAATGTAGCAGCCACTTTTCCTCTTAGTGTGCAGATCTCTGCAAATATGAGCGCAAATCCTGCGGCAAATATTTACTTGGATTATGTACGATTAGAATTCAAGCAGGCACTACAATTTCAAGGACAACAATTAAGTTTCAGGAGATTCGATGATTTGATAGAAGGTAACGTATATGGTTTTAATTTAATGGGTTCACCAGAATTTGTGTGGGATGTTTCAGATCGTACCAATGCTGTTCAACTGGTAAATCAATCAGGTGTTTATAAATTTAATGCGCCATCAGCGAATTTTCCAAATGAATTTATAGCCTTCAATCAAAATGAATCTTTACGCCCAGCATTTGTGAAATTAATTGAAAATCAATCTCTAGCATCACTTTCAAATATTGATTATGTGATAGTTACCTATCCAGACTATATCAATCAAGCCAAACAATTAGCCGCAGCACATCAAGAGGTGAGTGGAGTCAATACGGCTGTTGTTACCACAGAGCAGGTATATAATGAATTTGGTTCGGGTGCGCAAGATATAAGTGCAATTCGAGACTTTTTCAAGTTTTTATATGAATTCGGAACTTTGAAATACGCTCTTCTCCTAGGCGATTCATCTTATGATTTCAAAGATAGAATTCCCAATAATACCAATAGAATACCTGCTTTTCAGAGTGTATTGAGTATGGGATTGGGTTCTACCTTTGTAACGGATGATTTTTTTGGAATTCTAGACGATACCGACCGTGTAATGCCGATTCCGCATCCACAAGAATTGGATATTGCCGTTGGACGATTACCTGCCAACAGCCAACGAGAGGCGGCTGTTTTAGTGGGGAAAACGCTGAGTTATATCGATAAAAACCCTCAAAAAGGCACGCCTTTTGGCGATTGGCGTTCCAAAATTATGTTTGTTGTGGACGACGACGATCCAGGAGTTGGAAATGCCTTTCATACCAAGGTAGAAAATTTGAGTGCACGATTCATTGAGCAAAATGAACCCGCATATACCTTACGCAAATTGTATGTGGATGCCTTCATACAAGAGGGTAGTGCTGGTGGAGTGCGGTATCCCGCTGTAACAGATGCCATCGTAAATGGTATAGAAACCGGTACTTTGCTTGTAAATTACTTTGGTCATGGAGGGCTCAATGGTTGGGCGCAGGAAAGAATTTATACACAAAATGAGATACGAAGTGCCACCAATTGGAACACGCAATTCAGTAGATTACCCATATTTGTAACGGTAACCTGTGATTTTACGGTTTGGGATATACCACAATTGGTTTCAGGAGGGGAATTGTTGGTGAAAAATGAAAACGGAGGAGCAGTAGCTATGTTAACGACCAGTCGAGAAATTGCCGTAGTATATGGATTGAATATAAATGATAAAATCATGGCAAGACTTTTTCAGGTTGAAGGAAATTCTTATTTGCCTATTGGTGAAGCTTTACGTCTTGCCAAATTAGATTACAATCTTGGAGATGAAGGACTTTCGGTAAATCTTATAGGTGATCCATTGATTTCTATGGCACGTCCACCACGTTCTATATCGATTGACAGAATTAATGGTGAAGAAGCAAATACGTTTGGTGGAACATTGCGAGCATTGGATTTTGTTTCTATCGAAGGTAAAGTGCTCAACGCCAATGCTACAGGTGTAGATTCAAATTTTAACGGAACACTAACAGGTACTTTATTTGATAAGGCAGTAGAGAAAACTACGCTCAACAACGACGGAGTAATTGATGTTCTCACCTATCACGAACAAATTGATGCTATCTATCGGGGCTCTTCTGCGGTAGAAAATGGAAATTTTAAACTAGAATTTTTTGTTCCAAAAGATATTAATTTTGATGTAGGACACGGAAAATTATTGTTGTATGCACAAAATGGCGTAACCGATGCCATGAATTTTAAAAACGATATCCAGATAGGCGATATCAATCCAGAGGGGGTGAATGATGATGAGGGACCTGTAGTGGGATTATATATGAACAATCTCAATTTTGCCAATGGGGGAATCACAGATCGCAGCCCATATTTACTGGCTTGCGTTACAGATAGTACAGGAATCAATGCTACTGGCGCAGGTATAGGACATGATATAACTCATCTGCTCAATGGAAATGTAAATACCACTACCGTATTGAATGAATATTTTGAAGGCGGAGATGCCTCACCCTGTATAAATCCACAATTTCGTGATTTTCAAAAAGGTAGAGTATTGTATAGGCTCAATAATCTAGAATTGGGAGAACATACTGTAACTTTCCGTATTTGGGATATTAACAATAATTCTACAACAGAAACGTTAGATTTCGTAGTTATGGATAATGGTGATCAACAATTGTATATTAACCGATTATTAAATTGGCCCAATCCTTTTACAACCCAAACGTATTTTCACTTTGAACACAATTGTCCAGAAATACTAGAGGTTCAGGTTCAGGTATTTACGGTTTCGGGTAAATTGGTTAAAACCATTCGACAACAGGTTTCTTCTGCGCCATTCAGAGAGGGTTATCGTACCGACAAATTCGGAATTCCATGGGATGGATTAGATGATTTTGGGAATAAAATAGGCAAGGGAGTTTATCTATATAAAACAACTGTAAAGGGATCCAACGGTGAAACTTGCCGTGGGACAGCTTCTGGAACAGAAAAATTAGTTATTTTAAAATAAAACGTATTTTTGGCTTTTTAAAAATTGAAAATTAACAGATTTCATATCCAATGAAAAAAATATTAACCATCTTTTGTAGTGTATTGATTGCAAGCGTCGTGTACGCACAAAATCGCCCGGTCTATACAGGGGCGCCTTTTTTACGAATTTCGCCAGATGCCCGGGCCGGTGGTCTAGGTGATATGGGTGTAGCAACCTCTCCGGATGCTTTTTCACAATATTGGAACCCGGCAAAATATGTTTTTGCCAAAAATTATTCTGGCGTGGGAATTTCTTATACACCCTATTTGAACGCAATAACCGATGATGTTTTTCTATTAAACGGAACTTTCTATACCTATTTGGGAGAAGAAGAAAGAAGTACCGTAGCAGCGAGTGTATATTATTTTAATCTAGGGCAAGTAGATCTTACAGAACTTGTTGGAGGCGAAATTGCCAGTTTGGGACAAGCAAGACCCAATGAATTTGCTATAGATTTATCTTATGGATTAAAGCTTAGCGACAATTATGGTATGGCAGTAGCAGCAAGATATATTCGCTCAGATTTATTCAATAATGACCAAGATGCGCTCACCAAAGCAGGAAATTCATTTGCAGTGGATGTTGGTGGATTTTATCAAACCGAAAGAATAAGCATGAATAGCTTTGACGGACGCATTAGAGCAGGTTTCAATATCAGTAATATCGGTCCCAAAATCAGTTATTCTGATTCCGAAGACTCTGAATCATTTTTGCCTACGAACTTAAGATTGGGTAGTGCTTTTGATTTTATTTTGGATGATTACAACAGAGTTACAGCTGGGGTAGAAGTAAATAAACTTTTGGTTCCGACTCCCAGCATTCCAGTGGATATCAACAATGATGGAAATGTAGATTATTATGCCATTCCAGATGAAGGTGTAGTTTCTGGAATTTTCAACTCTTTCAGTGATGCACCAGGAGGATTCTCAGAAGAATTAAAAGAATTCACTTGGGCGCTTTCTGCAGAATATGTTTATAATGATGCGTTTTCTTTCAGAACAGGTTATTTTCACGAAAGTCTTGAAAAAGGTGCGCGTCAATATGCAACGCTAGGTGCAGGACTCAAATTCAATGCGTTTGGTCTTGATTTTTCTTATTTAATCCCAACAAACAATATTAATAATGCACTCGAAAATACTTTGAGATTTGCGCTTACTTGGGATTTTGGTGGAGAAACCTATAATAGCTACGATTATTAAATTTCATTTTAAAATTGAAAATGCGCCTAGGATAATTGAAATCTTAGGCGCATTTTTTTTGAAATTAGATTAATTTTCATCCATGAATCCTCTCTTCTTTACCATAAGAGGCAATTACTTTTGCTTCATATTTCAGCCACTCTTCCCAGCGGGCATTTACTTTTTCTACATCCATCAATTGGCGGGCATAGCCTATAAACGCCGTGTAGTGACTGGCTTCTGAAATCATAAGCTCCCGATAAAAAGTGGCTAATTCTTGATCTTCTATATTTTCTGTTAAAACCTTGAATCTTTCACAACTGCGGGCCTCTATCATAGCTGCAAAGAGCATTCTTTCTACAATATATTCTGTTCTGCTCAATCCAGAGGGGATAAATTTCATTAAATCATTTACATAATCATCTTTTCTGGGTTGTCCTAGGCTATAACCGCGTTTTTTGATGATTTCGTGAACTTGTTGAAAATGTTCCATTTCTTCTTGTGCAATTTCAAGCAGTTCCGTTACGATTTCCTCTTCTTCTGGAATCATCGTAATGAGCGTTATGGCATTGGATGCTGCTTTTTGTTCGCACCAAGCATGATCGGTAAGAATTTCTTCTAAATTCCCTTCGGCAATATTGGCCCATCGCGGGTCGGTAGGCAATTGCAATCTAAACATGGTTTTTTCTGACATATGGATTTAAATTGAATGATATTATTATGGTAATTTCTTTAAAATTTTATTCTGTTTCGGTTGGACGAATCAATTGAAGTTCTTCAGTCGTCTTACGTCTAGGAGCGGTAGTTCCATCTTCGTTTTCTACAGGTTCCATAGCATTTCCTCCCAACACCCACAGTTCTTCTATATCCCAAAAAGCTCTCACATTTACATTTCCAGGGAAGGTATAAATCATTTCTGGCTGTCGATTTTCTAGAAAATCTCCACTATCGTATCTGCCATTGGCGTTTTCATCAACAATTAATTGAAAATAATATTCTCCTGGACGCAAGTTTTTGAAATTAAATTGAGTAGCTCGGCCATATTCTGCACGAATTTCTTTGTTTTGAGCGTCCAATAATTTTACCCAATATGGACTTTCTGGTGTGTTTTGTAATCTTAAAATTAAATTTCCATAATCTCTTTGGTTTTTTACTCCAAATTTGAATTGTAAAGAGTCGTTGCTTCTCTGCATCAAATCCATTACCGCGCCTGGCAGTAAGCGAATCTGGTAATTTTTCTCAAATTGAATTGGAAATTCTAGGGCAAAACGATTCTGGTTAATTCTTTTTATATCAAAATCGATTTGAAGACTGTCTTTCTGTACAGAAATATAGTTTTTGTGCAAGCTGTCCAGAGGATAATTAGATTCTATTTGATATGCCATACCTGGTACATAGTCCAGGCTTCGGCCATTTACCCGTAATGCAGAATATTTTTGATTGTCATATAAAACCGGCGCAATGCTATCTGTTTTTCCTTGATGTTGAATGGCAAATCGTAATCTTGGCCTTCTTTCTGTAATGCTGTCTTTTCCAGGGTTGAAATAATAGGTAAGTGTATCGCTAAACGGCTTATGGTAAATTCGTTGGCTTGTAAAAGTATGATTTAATGGTATTATATCAACTTTTTCGGGTTTTCCTTCAAAGATAAAATGTAATTTGCCGTAATCTGCCTGTACCACTTCAACTGCACGATATTTTTTTTCGGGAGTAAATAAATTTAAATTAAAATGTTGTGGGCTTCCTGCTTGAACGGTTTCAGAATGAAATGCCAATTTTTCTGTGCGCGCATCAAATTGCATATTAGGCGTTTCGTCATTGAAGGCAATGAGTTTGTATTCACCTTCGTGCAAATATTTCAAATTAAATTGCTGTGCAGAATCCAGTTTTGCCACATAAAATGGTTTTTGACTGAAAATGAGGCTGTCATGATAATTCTCATCAACTCGATATAGGGCTGCAATGATGTTTTCTGGGATTTTTCTTTCGCCTAAATTTCGTACGCTACCTCGTATTTCTAGAGAATCAATATAATTTCCTGTAGAAAAAACATAAGTAAAAAAAGGATACGGATTTCCTTCATTATTATCCTGAATACTTTGACCAAAATTTATAGTATAGGTGGTTTCGGGTAAAAGTTCTTGATTTAATTCAACTTTTACTTTTTTGGCGGCAATTCCAATGGGTGAAAAGGTGGGGGCTGTATCCAGAGGAGGCGAAATCAGAATATTTTTTTGATAATCTTTCAAAATTACATATTCATCAAATTCTAATTCAATGGTTTTCAGCTTTGAATCTACTTGTGTGCTGAAGGTATCGGGAATGGATTTGACCAAAATCGGCGGTGTAATATCACGTGGACCACCTCCAGGTCTTCCTTTTCTGGCGCAGGAAATCCCATGTAAAAGTGTCATAATACACAACGCAAAATAAAATGTTGATAAAAAGTGATTTTTATATTTCAATTGGGTGAATTCTGTTTGGCAAATTTAATTGAACTAAAGTAATAAAACGAAAAACAAAAAAAATCCAAGACTTAGCCTTCTCCGAATACTTCTTGATAACTCAATATTTGATCAATTAAAATCCCTTTTTCTGTTCGTTTCAGCGTGGCAAGTTCGTTGTGAGCGTCGTGTTCAAAGGCAATTATCCAATTTTCATCTGCTGCAAGATTCAGGAATTTCTCTTTCTCTTGCATGGTGAGTAGAGGGCGGGTATCGTATCCCATAATATAGACCAAGGGAGCGTGGCCCGCTGTAGGAATTAAATCTGCTGCAAAAACCATGGTTTTTCCTTTATACTGAATTTTGGGTAACATTTGCTTTTCGGTATGTCCATCAACAAAAATCACATCAAATCCTAAATCTGTTTTACCCCCAAAAGGATTTTCTGGCACATTTACAAATTGTAATTGTCCACTTTCTTGTATAGGCAGAATATTTTCTTTCAAAAAAGAGGCTTTTTCACGCGAATTTGGTTCTGTAGCCCATTTCCAATGATTTTGATTTGACCAGAATTGGGCATTTTTGAAGGCCGGCTCATAAGCCGTTTTGTCTTTGTTCCATTGTATCGCTCCGCCACAGTGATCAAAATGCAAATGCGTCAAAAATACATCTGTTATATCATCTCGTGAAAAACCAAGCGCAGCCAAGGAAGAATCCAAATCTAAATTTCCCCATAAATAATAATATCCAAAGAATTTTTCTGATTGTTTATTTCCCATCCCTGTATCGATAAGAATCAGCTTATCCCCATTTTCTATCAACCACGATCGGGTGGCAATATCTATCATATTATTCTCATCTGCTGGGTTGGTGCGGGACCACAAAGCTTTGGGTACAACCCCGAACATTGCTCCTCCATCGAGTTTCAAATTTCCGCATTCAATTGGATATATTTTCATAAATTAAAATTTGACACCTTGCTGTATCCCTACAAATATAATTCAAAAAAAATGAAGCTGAAATTTAATAAATTCAAGAATTTAATATTTAATTATAGGTTTTGGGTAATCCGCTCCTTAGGTATCATTCTGATTTTGTATCCAATAGCTGCCACAAAAAGAGAAACAAACGGGCTTAGCCAGTTGAAGATGGCATAGGGAATATAGGAAGTCATACCACTCTCACCTAGCAACACCTTGGAATGAAAGGCACCACAAGTGTTCCATGGAATCAGAACAGAAGTTACGGTTGCCGAATCTTCCAGGGTACGGCTCAAGTTTTCAGGTGCAAGTCCTTTTTCTCGATAAGCTTCTTCAAACATTTTGCCTGAAACTACAATAGCAAGGTATTGATCAGACGCCGTAAGATTCAATGCAAGGCAAGTAGAAACAGTACTGGCAAATAATCCAAATATTGTTTTGAATAAATTCAGAAAAAATTCTGCAATTCTTTTCAATGCCCCGATGGCTTCCATGGCTCCACCAAATGCCATGGCGCATATAATCAGCCAAACCGTATTCATCATGCCCATCATTCCGCCTTGCTGAAAAAGGCCGGAAATATCCAAAATAGTTCCATCTTCTAGTTGTATTTCATTTACTGGAATCAGGGTGTCGGTCGTAATGCTATTCATTACAATTTCATACATTTTAATAGCAGTTAAAGGTTCATTTCCAGCAATTTGTTGCAATAATTCCTGTTGGAAAATAAGTGCTGCAATTCCGCCAAGTACTGTCCCTGCCATGAGTGCTGGCAGAGAAGGCATTTTTTTCATGATTAAAATAATTACAATCAATGGAACTGCAAATAACCATGGATTGATGTTGAATTTATTTTCAATTAATTCCAAAACCGCAGCTTCATTTACATTTCCTTGTGAATTTACCATAAATCCTAAAATCAGAAAAAAGATTAAACTTATGATAATTGTAGGAACCGTAGTAATCATCATATATTTAATGTGTGTATTGAGCGTAGTTCCGGCTACAGCAGGTGCCAAATTGGTAGTATCTGACAAGGGTGACATTTTATCCCCGAAATACGCTCCCGAAAGTACCGCACCTGCAGTCATGGCAGAGTTGAGACCAAGTCCAGTTCCTATACCAATCAATGCAATGCCTATGGTGGCACTGGTTGTCCATGAACTGCCTGTTGCAAGCGAAACTACCATGCAAATTAAGGTCGATGCTACAAAAAATATGGAAGGATTCAGAATTTGTAAACCATAATAAATCATAGCAGGTACAATTCCGCTCAACAACCAAGTACCTGCCAGTGACCCAACCAAAAGTAAAATCAAAATAGCAGGCGCAGTTTGTTGAATATTGTGTGAAATTCTATCGAGAATATAGGAAAAAGAAACTCCTTTTCTTACGCCAATGAAAGCAGCCACTGCCGCAGCAAATAATAATGTAAATTGGTTGGAACCATAAGTTGCATCAGATTCAAAAACCAAAACATTCAATGCGAGTAAAGCAACCAATACAACAAGCGGTATGAGCGCTACTCCTAATCCGACTTTTACCATTCTGATTTGTGGTTTGAAGTGTTGAAGATAAATAAAATTCTGGATTTAATACCAAATTGTAATTAATTCCATTCAGAATTACACTGAAATTTCGATGATAATATTGTTCTAGAAGTTCAAATAGATATGATTATTCCTTATATTTGTAGAAATCGAAAATTACTAATCATGAGTAGAAAATTTCCCGCCGGAGTGGCAACCGGTCAATTGGTTTCAGACATATTTGCCTATGCCAAAGAAAATAGGTTTGCCTTACCCGCAGTCAATGTGATTGGCTCTAACACCATGAACGCCGTAATGGAAACGGCGGCAGCTGTAAATGCACCCGTTATTATTCAATTTTCTAATGGAGGTGCTGCTTTCAATGCAGGAAAAGGACTTTCCAATGAGGGTCAAAAAGCTGCCATTTTGGGCGCTGTAGCTGGTGCTAAACATGTGCACGAATTGGCAAAAGCCTACGGAGCTACCGTTATTTTACACACAGATCACTGCGCCAAGAATTTATTACCTTGGTTTGATGGACTCATGGAGGCCAATGAGGCATATTATAAAACCCATGGACACTCGTTATACAGCTCTCATATGCTTGATTTATCTGAAGAATCTATTGAGGAAAATATGGATATTTCGGTAAAATATTTCAAACGAATGGCCAAAATGGATATGACGCTGGAAATAGAATTGGGAGTAACAGGTGGGGAAGAAGACGGCGTAGATAATACAGGAGTGGACTCTTCCAGACTTTATACACAGCCAGATGAGGTATTATATGCCTATGATCGCTTAAAAGAAGTTTCAGACCGATTTACTGTCGCAGCCGCTTTCGGGAATGTACATGGCGTTTACAAACCTGGTAATGTAGTACTTACACCCATTATCTTGAAAAATTCACAAGAATTTGTTCAAAAAGAAAGAGGAACCATTGAAAAACCGATAAATTTCGTTTTCCATGGAGGTTCAGGCTCATCAGAAGAAGAAATTCACGAAGCCTTGGGTTATGGCGTAATTAAAATGAATATAGATACCGATCAGCAATTTGCCTTTATGAGCGGTATACGTGATTATTTCATAACAAATGAGGGGTATTTGAAAACTCAAATTGGTAATCCAGAAGGAGACGACAAACCCAATAAAAAGAAGTATGATCCACGTGTTTGGATGCGCGAAGCAGAATTAACCTTCATTGAAAGGCTCAAAAAAGCATTTAAGGATTTGAACAATATTGATACATTGTAATTGATAGTTTCAGAATGAAATAAAACCACAATGAGGAGATAACTTTTCATTGTGGTTTTTTTTCTTTGATTCTAAATGCGAATTTATTTGTACTTTTACTTTTCATTCAAGAGAATTTATGGCTTGGTTTAGCAGAAAAAAGAAAAATATACAAACTTCAACAGAAGAAAAAAAGGATACGCCAAAAGGCTTGTGGTACAAAACTCCTACGGGTAAAATTATTGATACAGAGGAACTTGCCGCAAATGCGTATGTGAGTCCAGAAGATGATTTTCATGTACGAATCGGCTCTGAAGAATATTTTCAAATCCTATTTGATGATGGAAAATACCGAGAACATGATGCCAAAGTAGAAAGCAAGGATCCACTCAACTTTGTAGATAGCCAACCCTATACAGACCGACTGAGAAGCATTCAGAAAAAAACAGGTTTGAAGGATGCAATCCGTAACGCAAGCGGAAAGTTGAACGGCAAAGAAGTAATGATTAGTGCTATGGATTTTGGTTTTATTGGCGGTTCTTTGGGTGCTGCTATGGGTGAAAAAATTGTGCGCGCCATAGATTATGCCATCAAACATAATTTACCGTATATCATGATTACCAAATCGGGTGGAGCTCGTATGATGGAGGCAGCACTTTCGCTCATGCAATTAGCCAAAGTAGAAGCTAAACTGATTCAATTGTCAGATGCTCATTTACCTTATTTTACCATACTCACCGACCCCACTTTTGGTGGTATTACGGCCTCGTTTGGTATGATGGGTGATGTTACCATAGCAGAGCCTGGTGCTTTAATCGGTTTTGCCGGACCTAGGGTAATTCGTGAAACCATAGGTAGAGATCTGCCCGAGGGATTTCAAACTTCAGAGTTTTTGCTGGAAAAAGGTTTTGTGGACATTATCGTTCATAGAAAAGACTTGAAAAATAAATTATCACAGATGATTGATTTTATTATAGAAGAAAAATTATAATTAAATTAATTTCTTGATATTTAAGCTTTTTTGTCCTTTATTTCTGATAAAAAACAGCTTAATTAATACAGTTACGACTGAATTCTCAATTCATTTTAGCCAGATAGAAACAAACGGCAAAGTAATTGATTTTAAGGAATGAAAAAATGAATATTATGAAAAATAAGTTTCTTTTATTGGCATTACCTTTTTTATTAATTCTAAACGGATGTGCAGAATTACAATCCGTCATCAACACGTTGCCACAAACCGGACCGGTAGGTGAGGCCGAAATCGGGATGGGGCTGAAGCAAGCTCTGGAATTTGGTGTTATAGAAGGTGTGGATATTTTGGGTCAAAAGGATGGTTATTTCAAGGACCAAGCCGTGAGAATTTTATTGCCCAATGAGTTGCAAAAAGTGGATCAAACACTACGATCAATTGGCTTATCAGCTCTTGCAGACGAAGGTTTGAGAGTCTTGAATCGAGCGGCCGAAGACGCAGTTACCGAGGCAAAACCTATTTTTGTGTCTGCTATAAAAGGATTGACTTTTCAAGATGCAATGGGAATTCTTACAGGAAATAATCAATCGGCAACTACCTATCTCAAAAATAGAACAACCTCTAGTTTGGTTACTGCCTTTGAGCCCAGAATTCAAAATTCTCTTGACAAAGTGGGAGCTAATGAAGTTTGGTCCAATATTATAGAAAAATATAATTCTGTTCCTTTGGTAAAGCCCGTAAATCCAAATCTTACAGAATACGTGACTCAAAAAGCGATTGATGGACTTTTTGTAAAAGTTGGAAATAAAGAAATAGAAATTAGAAATAATATTTCTGCCAGAACAACCCCGCTTCTACAAAGAGTGTTTGCCATGCAAGACAAATAATTTCAGTCGATAAATATCAATTTTTCGGATGATTTGATATGCTCCAATAAATTTGATTTGGAGGGTCTTTTCTTTTTTTGTTGAAATAATTCTAAATAATAATTTCGTCCAATTCGATTGTTTTCCAAATCCATTTGACGCTCTGCAGGGTGATTCACAAAACAATCTTCGTGTAAATCTGTGATTTTTTTAGCCCAATTTACAGCGGCATCAGGCGTAGCAAAAAGCGGTTGAGTATGATATGCAATCAATGCGTTCCAAATGGCGTGTTTATCGGCATTAGCTATATTATTTCCAGGTCGCATTTGGCTGTATTCAATTTCTCTGTGATAAATGGCTTCTAGTGTTGCCCATATAGTTGGTAAGGCTAGATGCGGCCGATATAGCATGGTTTTGATCATTTTTCCGCACAAATTTGCAGAAATTCGACGCAGCGTTCGCCAATGTTTTTTAATCCTTTTTATCACCAAATAGAATAAAAGATTGTATTCTTTTGTACACTTCTTCCTTACCCAAGATTTCCATAACATGTGGAATATCAGGACCATGAAGCGCACCCACCATAGCCATACGAAGCGGCATCATAATTTTACCCATTCCTATTGCTTTGGTTTTTACAAACTCCTGAATCGATTGTTGAATTTGGTCTGTAGTAAAATCCTGAATATCAAATTGTAAAAAATCTTTGAGAATTTGTGCCGTATCGGGTTTCCAGACTTTTTCCAGTCCTTTTGGGTCATAATTTTTTGGGGATTCATAGAAAAATTGTCCTTCATTCCAAATATCCTTAACAAAACTAGCTCTTTCCTTCAATAAATTTACGATTTGACTATCAAATTTATCATTTGTTGATATAGATTTAGAATTTAGTAATTTTTGAAATTCCTGTGTAATTTCTTCATTATCCATCATCTGTAGATATTGATGATTGAACCAAATAGATTTTTCTGGGTTGAATCTTGCTCCGCTTTTGCTTACTTTATTTAAATCAAAATTTTGGGCTAATTGCTCCAGCGAAAAAATCTCTTGATCTGTACCTGGATTCCAGCCGAGCAAGGCGAGCATATTCAAAAAAGCTTGAGGTAAATATCCCTCTTCTCGATATCCTGGTGAAATTCCTGTTTCTGATTTCCATTCTAGTGGAAATACAGGAAAGCCATGTTTGTCGCCGTCTCTTTTGCTCAACTTTCCTTTTCCTTCAGGTTTTAGAATCAATGGCAAATGGGCAAATTGTGGAGCGTTCCAACCAAAAGCACTGTACATTAAAATATGTAAAGGCAAACTCGGAAGCCACTCTTCACCACGAATCACATGAGAAATAGCCATTTCGTGATCATCGACAATATTGGCCAAATGGTAGGTAGGCATTCCGTCGTTTTTCATTAAAACTTTGTCGTCTAATGTAGAAGTATCTACAGAGAGATTTCCACGGATTAAATCGTGAAATCGAAGATTTTCGCCTGCCGGAATTTTAAATCGAATGACATAAGGCGTGTTATTTTTCAATAATTCTTCTACTTCTTGCGGGTTCAGCGCAAGAGAAGTCTTCAAATGTTTTCTGTTTTTATAATTATAGGTGAAAGTTTCACCATTTTTATCGGCAGCCTCACGCAGAGTTTCTAATTCTTCTGGCGTATCAAATGCATAATACGCATTTTGGTTGTTCAAAAGGGTTTGAATATGTTTTTGATATATTTCTTTTCGGTCAGATTGTCGATATGGACCATATATTCCGCCATAGCCGCTACCCTCATCTGGGGTAATTCCTGCCCATTCCAATGCTTCGCGTATATATTCTTCAGCGCCTTCTACCCATCTCGCTTGATCTGTGTCTTCTATTCTCAAAATAAAAGTTCCTTTATTTTTTTTGGCAAACAAATAGTTGAAAAGCGCAGTTCTTACCCCACCCAAATGCAAAGGCCCCGTAGGACTGGGGGCGAATCGCACACGTACATTGTACATATAATTAGAATTTATTTATTTAATCTGATGATTCTGAGTTCTTTGTTTATTTTGGCTTTACCATCTGAAACTTTATCATAACTGAATTTGCTGGAAAGTCTTGTTTCTGAGCGTTTTGCATCGAAATCCGATATTTTTCCACTTTTATCCATGCGATCAATTACGTCATATACAACATCATATCCCAATGACATGAATTTGGTGGGAATCATGCAATATTTTTCGTTAAAATCTGCCAGAATTTCTTTTTCAGTTGCACCAAAAGTGTTCACCAATCTAGAAGCAGTATAGGTGAATCCAATTTCTTTGAGCGCGTTGATATTTTTGACATTTGAATTATCAAAAACATCTAGCGCAGGTACAAAGTAGATACTGAATCCGTCGATATGATCTGGATTTTGTCGGGTAATGATGTCCACAAACTGGCTGCCGATTTGATTGTTTTCTGTGGCCAGCACAGCAAGAATCGGTTCATAAGTTATGCTTTCTGTTTGTTGTGTGTTTGCACCATCTTCCAACGTGGTTTGGGTGCGGTGTTCTACCAGTTTCAAATCATTTGGATTTTTGGTAATGGTAATTTTAGCATTTCCGAATCTTTTTTTGAATTCAGATTGCAAATAGTTAGCAATATTTTCGTCTTTGGAAGTGGTTAAAATTTTTACTTCCTGCTTACCGTTATAGGCTTTGGCCATTTCTTCAATGATAATATCTGCCGCAAATTCATCTCTGGGTGTGGCAAAATAAACATTATTAAATTGTTCTAATGAAGCTGCATTCACTACGGGTGAAAAAACTGGAATTTGTGTTTTTTCTAGCTTTTGAGCTACATGCAATACAAGATCATGAAAAAACGGACCTATAATGGCGTCTGTTTGATTGACTTCTGGTGAATCTAGAAATTGATTGATATTATCGGTATTTCCTTGAACATCAACAATTTTAACATTGATGTTTTTGCCAGATTTAATCAAGCGATCCAAGGCAAGTTGACCACCCATATAAAAATCCTGCGCAACTTGTCGTTCGCCTTTGTTGGAATTTGGCGTATCAAGGAAAAATGGCATCATCCAAACAATATTTATCTCATTATCTTTGAAATTATCATTGCTGGTTTGCACCAATTTGGGTTCAGATTCTAGTTTAGCTCCCTTTTTCATGGGAATTTTTAAAGTCATTCCTAGTTGTAATCCATTCTGTAATTCAGGATTTTCAGAAATTAATTCTTCCAAAGAGACATCGTATTTACGCAAAATAGAAAATACGGTATCATCTTTAATTACCTTATGCTCAAAGTGATTTTCTTCTGATACGGGCATGCTTACCATCTTTTTGGATGGAATTTGCAACAAACTACCTTTTTTCAAGCCTTCGGTCTGCAAATTTCTATTAGCTGCATAGATATCTGCCATCTCTAGATTATATTGTTTGGCAATAGAAAAAACGGTTTCCCCCGCTTTTACCAGGTGCATACCATCTGGAACCACAATTTCTTCTGTTTCTTCTTGCGACTGAATTTTCTTTGGAATTCTTACAATATCATTGATTTGCAATCCTTTTTCTTCTATAAAAGGATTCAGGTTTTTGATGATTTCTTGGGATACATCATACTCTTTGGCAAGAGAATACAGGGTTTGTTTGGGTTTGATTACACGATAATAAAAAGCCTCATCTTCATAATCATTTACATCGTGCTGTGGTAATACGCTGTCGTTTTGACCAGGAATTTGTAAAACATCACCAATTTGTAAGGTGCGCTGGTTCAAAAAAGGATTCGCCCGGATGAGTTGTTCCTGTGTAATACCGTATTGGTTTGAAATTCCGTATACAGTTTCTTGTGGCTGCACGGTATGTGTTTTTACTTGCGACAAGGCAAATATTGAAAGTATCAATGCAATTGAAACGAAAATTTTTCTCATTGTTCGTTTGGATTTTGTGCAAAAATACAATAATTTTTAGGTTGAAGAGACTATTTCCTAATAGGGAATTCAGTCTAAATTTTTGTCATCTGGAGTAATTATGTTGAATTTGGATTCAAAAGCAGGAAAGTTATGATATATATGATGAAAAATTTCTGCACCATAAGTACGATAAAATTCCGAAAAATTAATTCTTCTTTCCTGCCAAGACTTTTGCGGAAATAAATAGGAATAAACGCTTCCAATTTTTGAAATTTGCTCATCAAATCTTATTTTTTCAGATTTAATTAGCCTTTTATTTAATTTATTAAATCCATTTAATTGCTTGGTTTTTTGGGCTTTCAACATGTTTTCGAAGACAGGAGATGTGAGTTGCGCAATATTATTGAGCTTTTGAAAATGCGATTCCAACTCTGTTTTCAATATGTCCATAGCGGCAAATAATTCAGATTGTTCTTGAATGAATTGATTTTTTAATAAATCCTCAGACAAAAACATGGATTCTGTCATCAAATCAAATTTTTCTGCTTTGTGTTTGATATAATTTGGCACAATCAATCCAGAATTTCGCACCACCAACATAGGAAAAATAACTTGATAGCTTTCAAATAAAGATTTGAGTTGCAGCCAATAAGCTATTTCACCACCGCCACCCACGTATGCCGTATTGGGTAAAATCACCTCTTGATACAATGGGCGCAAAATCACATTCGGACTGAATTTTTCTGGAGATTGATAAAGTTCATTTCTAATTTCTTCTTTAGAAAATTCCTTTTGCGAAAGGGATAAAACGTATTTTTCTCCTATATTTTCAATTCGTTCTCTAATGTTTTGATGTAAATAAAAAAGATTAATTTCGCGCGCAAATGCCTGTGTTCCATAGCTATCTAATGCCTTGTTGGTTTGTTGTACTTTCTCTTGAGATGTTTTATTGAACAATTCTTGTTCAAAATAGGGAATCATGATTTTTTTCAATGAATTGTCATTTCCATCCAAAATCAATATTCCGTATTCACCCAATAATTCATGCACCAAAATGCGTGTGGCTTCTGCCAAATTTTCCTGTTCAAAATAAGCTTTTTGAATAATTTGCTTCAATTGAACATCAAATGTAGTATCGCCCAAAGATTCCATAAACTCACCCAAGGATTCGTGTGTAGAATTTGTAGAAATATCTCCAACAAAACCACCTGCTATTGCGTTGTACGAAACGTTTTGTGCATAGGTGTGAAAATGATTTATTTCGTCGAAATCATGATCCTCTGTGGCCATCCAATATACCGGGACAAAATTATAATCGTTTTGAGAAGAATTCAGCTGATCGCAAATTTTAATAGTATGTAATATTTTGTAAATGAAATACATAGGGCCGCTGAGCAAATTTAATTGGTGTCCAGTTGTTACTGTAACGGTGTTGTGCAGTGCCAAGCATTCGATATTTTGAAGCTGTTTTTCATGCAAATCAACATTTTTGTGCTGACGTCTTATGGTATCTACCAATAAGTTTCTATGTTGATAATTGGCTAATTTGGATTTAGCTTGAAGTAAATAATTTTTCTGCTCAGGAAAATAGCCATAAAAAGGCTTCAAATTTTCATTTTCTGCCAGATAATCTTTAATTAAATTTGAAACTCCTGTTGTATTAAAATCTATTTGCATTATTTTTATTTCAGTGCATTATAGGCCTCAATCGCCCTATCTGTAGCGATGATTTGTATGCCGAGGTCTGCCCATTTTTTATACATTTCATTTCCTCGTGCTTCTGCCCGCCGATCGAGGTTTCCCAAAGTTCCCAAAATCACAGGAATTTTGAGTTCATTCAATCGGTTGTAAAGTTCTGGTCGTGAGAGTTGCGTACCTGTAAAGGCAATCATCTGTTCCACAGGGATTTCTGTTTCCAGAATCCAATCGAGTTCTTTTTCGTTTCTGGCAGAAACGGATATCATCATTTCTGGTGCAAGTCGATTTTGCTTTTTGGCTTGTCCCACGCTGTAACTTATCAAAACGACTTGATCCTGCATATTTTTGGACCTAATTAATTCGATAACATCTTCATATTTTGCACTTTTCTTGAAATCAATCATTAAAAAGGCATTTTTATTTTTGGCCCAATCCAAGGCTTGATGTAAAAAAGGAATTTTAAAAGAAGTTTCAGTTCCGAAATCATCTACAAGATTATATTGTAATAATTGCTTGGCTGTTTTTCTGTTCAATGAACCATTTCCGTTGGTGGTACGTTCCAAATGATTGTCATGCAAAAGCATAATTTCTTTGTCTTCGGTTTGAAATACATCAATCTCGAACACATTAATTCCTTGTTGGTACAAGAAATCCAAGGTTTCTATGGCGTTTTCGGGAAATCCTTTGATGCCACTTCCGCCTCGATGTGCAGAAACAAGGGTTTTTTCGGTTTGATGAAAGAAAGTTTTGGCCGAAATATTCGGTTGGGTTTGGGTATAAACTTTTGCGTCGGGAACATTTTTGCATGAAAACAAACAAAGCAAAAATCCAATAAGCAATAATAATTTTGAATTCATTCCAAAAAATCAGTCCTACAAAGATAAAATTTATGAATGATTTTCTTCATTTAATTGATACGAAATGGAATGAATTGTTTCTTGGTAATTATTATGTTTTAAATTTCTAAAATTTCATGAAATTGGTGAATTAATTTGGTTAAATTACCTTTGCCATCATAATCAATAGTATGCAATACGCCAATAATATTTTAGAAACCATTGGTAATACGCCTTTGGTAAAGCTCAACCATATTACAGCCAATTTGCCTTGCCTTTGTCTTGCCAAGGTAGAAACCTTCAATCCAGGAAATTCTGTAAAAGATCGTATGGCTATAAAAATGATAGAAGATGCCGAGAAAAATGGTCTGCTCAAGCCAGGCGGAACCATCATCGAGGGTACATCTGGCAATACAGGAATGGGGCTAGCCCTTGCTGCAATCGTAAAAGGTTATAAACTAATTTGTGTAATTGCAGATAAACAATCTCAAGAAAAAATAGACATACTGCGAGCTGTAGGTGCAGAAGTTGTTGTTTGCCCAACGGCAGTACAGCCAGACGATCCGCGTTCCTATTATTCTGTTTCTAAACGTCTTGCGCAAGAAATTCCCAACGCTTGGTATGTAAATCAATACGATAATCTTTCTAATACAAAAGCTCATTACGAAAGCACCGGACCCGAAATCTGGGAACAAACCGATGGTAAAATCACTCATTTTGTAGTAGGTGTAGGCACTGGCGGTACCATTTCTGGAATTGGAAAATATCTAAAAGAGAAAAATCCCAACATCAAAATTTGGGGTGTAGATACCTATGGTTCTGTTTTCAAAAAGTATCATGAAACCGGAATTTTTGATGAAAAAGAAATATATCCCTATATTACCGAGGGAATTGGAGAAGATATTTTACCCAAAAATGTAGATTTCGATGTCATAGACGGTTTTACCAAAGTAACTGATAAGGATGCTGCAGTTTTTACGCGCAAATTGGCGAGAGAAGAAGGCTTGTTTATGGGAAATTCAGCTGGAGCGGCTATAAAGGGCGTCCTTCAACTAAAAGAACATTTCAACGAAAATGATGTGGTGGTAGTCTTGTTTCACGATTCGGGAACCCGATATGTAGGAAAATTTTTCAATGATGAATGGATGAAAAAACAAGGTTTTCTCGAATCAGAAATTTCAGTGAATGAAAAATAGATTTTATTGGCTTTGAATACAATAGCATGAGTAAGGATAAATTAATATTACGTGGAGAAAATCTAATAAAATCTTACGGCAAAAAAAATGTTGTGAAAAATGTTTCTGTACAAGTTGAGCAGGGGCAAATTATTGGTTTGCTTGGACCCAACGGGGCAGGTAAAACGACTACATTTTATATGATTGTAGGATTGATAAAACCCACAAAAGGCATGGTATTTCTAGATCAGGACAATATTACCAATAATGCGATGTATCGCCGTGCCCAAAAAGGAATTGGCTATTTGGCGCAAGAAGCTTCTGTTTTTCGTAAATTGTCTGTAGAAGATAATATCATGGGTGTGCTGGAAATGACAAATTTGTCTAAAAAAGAAAGAAAACAGCGTTGTGACTTACTCATCGAAGAATTCGGGCTGGAACATGTACGGACGAATAGAGGAGATTTGTTGTCGGGTGGCGAAAGAAGACGTACCGAAATTGCCCGTGCGCTGGCTGTGGATCCAAAATTTATTTTGCTTGATGAGCCTTTTGCTGGAGTGGATCCCATCGCAGTAGAAGATATTCAAAAAATTGTGCGATCTCTGGTAAAGCGCAATATCGGCATCTTGATTACCGACCATAACGTGCAACAGACACTTGCCATTACAGATAAAACGTATATAATGTTTGAGGGGAGAATACTCAAAGAAGGTTCGCCCGAAGATCTAGCAGATGACCCAGATGTAAGAAGGGTTTATTTGGGTGAGAATTTTAGATTTGAAAAATTTTGAATTGAAAATAATCAAAAAATGAAAAAGTATGTCGGTAAAAGAAAAGGTTGAAGAATATATTATTAAAAACGAGCATTTTGCTGAAGAGCTTCGGTCTATGCGTGAACTGCTTTTAGATTCTGGAATGCAAGAAACCATCAAATGGGGAGCGCCTGTTTACACGATAGATGGTAAGAATGTAGCAGGAATGGCTGCTTTCAAAAATCATTATGCAATTTGGTTTTACAATGGAGTTTTGCTCAAAGACAAGGATAATATTCTCGTATCTGCCAAAGGTGAAAAAACGAAGGCCTTGCGTCAATGGCGATTTGAAAAGGGCGACGAGCAAAACAAAGCGTTGATTATGAGTTATTTGGTCGAGGCTATTGAAAATCAAAAGAAAGGATTGGAAATTAAACCCGAAAGCAAACCAGAAATTATTCCGGACACAATGAAGCGATTTTTTGAAGAAGATCAAGAATTAGAGGAATTTTTCAATAAATTAACCCGTGGAAAACGCATAGAATACGGAGAATTTATCGCTGAAGCCAAACAGGATAAAACCAAAATAAAACGTATGGAAAAAATTATTCCATTGATCAAAGAAGGAAAAGGTCTGTACGAAAAATATAAAAACTGCTGAAAATCGTATATTTCAATTTAATATTCAACATATGAAAATTTATACCAAAACTGGCGATAAAGGAACCACATCACTCTATGGAGGCGTCAAAATATCCAAGGCAGCTATACGCTTAGATGCTTATGGTACAACCGATGAGTTGAACTCTTTTGTGGGAAATATTATTGCCTTTTCAACGCACGAAAAAATAATTTTTCAATTGGTTGAAATTCAAAAGGAATTGTTTGTGGTAGGCTCGGAACTAGCTACTCCAAAAGAAAAAATGTACCTTGCAAATGGGCAAGCCCGTATTGCGAATATCGTTTACGATTCAGATATCGAAAAATTAGAAAAATGGATAGATGATTGGGAAAATGAACTCGAGCCGCTCAAATCTTTTATATTACCCGGAGGTGGAAAAGCCAGTGCGGCAGCGCATATTGCCAGAACTGTGTGCCGACGTGCAGAGCGATGTGTTGTAGGACTAGCTGCCCAGGAAGAAATAAGAGAAATTTTGCCAAAATACCTCAATCGATTATCAGACTATTTCTTTGTTTTGGCAAGAGTTTTGTCCAAACTAAACGGAGAAGAAGAAGTGAAATGGCAACCTTAATCTAAAATCATTTTTATGAAAGTATTATTGCTAATTAATGGACAACCACCCAAAAGTATGCCCGATTTTGAATTATACGAAAAAGTGTATTGCACAGACGGTGCTTATGCTCATTTGCTGGCAAATAAAATACGACCCGATTTTGTAATTGGTGATTTTGACTCGGTAATAGAAGAAGATATTTCTCCATTTGTAGAGGTTATTGTAATCCCAGATCAGGATTTTACCGATTTTCACAAATGCTTGGAAGTTATAGAAGAACATGGCTATCACGAGGTGGATGTGTATGGTTCTACTGGTCTAGAAAATGACCATTTCTTAGGGAATTTATCCACCGCATTGGAGTTCAAAAATCGGTTAGAAATTACTTTTTATGACGATTATTCTGTGTTTTTCTTTACCGAAAACCATATAGAACTCGAAGGGGTGAAAAATCATATTGTTTCTTTAATGCCTTTTTCAAAAGCAACAAAAGTAAACTCAGAAGGTTTGAAATGGCCATTAAAGGATTTGGATTTGAAGCTTGGAAAAAGGACAGGCTCACGCAATCTGGCCATAGAAGACAAAGTCTCAATTCAGTATGAAAAAGGCGAATTATTGGTTTTTGTAACCTTGTATTCTATCGATGAGGAAGAAACCGAAGTGGATAAGGTTCAAACCAATCAGTAAATATTATTTTTCGCGATAGGCAAAGATTCCCATAATGGCAATCGGAATCAACATGCCCAGAATATAGATAGAATTTTGCTCTATCAAATGAGGCATGAGACCAATAGTGAGCAAAATCCCAGCAACACTGCCTCCCAAATGCGCTGCATGACCTATATTGTCATGCCTGGATTTCATTCCAAACATAGAATAAGCCAAATAAACCAATGCAAATGCCCATCCCGGAAAACTAAAAAATGGCAAAAAAATCAATGTTAATGGCATGTCTGGTTTAATCATAATGGCTGAAAAAACAATACCCGAAACGCCTCCAGATGCACCCACCGCAGAATACCATCCCTCTTTTCGATGAAAAAGAATACTGAATAAACTACCCGCCAAAATAGAGGCAAGATAAATCAATACAAATTGTAATGAACTGAAAATCAGTAGAACAACCGGCGCAAAAATCCAAAAAGCAAACATGTTAAAAAATAAGTGCATGCTGTCTGCATGCAAAAATCCAGAAGTGAGCATCCGGTCATATTGTTTGGCTTGAGTAATTGCACTCATTTGAAATTTTAATCGTTCAAACAATTCACGATTTTGCCAGCCCTGCCAACTTACCAGCACGGTGATACCAATTACAATAAATATGATGAGATTATTAGAATCCATTAGTTATAAAACGCAAAGGTAATTTTTTTTTCTTTTTATCTTGAAAAACGATGAATTCCAGTAATTTTTTAATTAGCCTTAATTTAAATTCCATTGGGAATGAAACGAAATAAATTCTTTTTTTTGATTCATTTCTAGATAAAGGAAAAATTATCCTTTGATCATAGTAAGCAACATTTTAAATTTTTCTATTGCCAGAAGTGCATGCGGAATTTTTGCAGGTAAAATTACAGATTCACCTTCTGCAACAATCATTTTTTCATCACCAATGGTAATTTCAACCTTACCATCCAAAACTTCTACCAAAGCATCAAAAGGAGTAGTATGCTCGCTCAATCCCTCTTCTTTATCAAAAGAAAATAAAGTGATATTTCCAGCAGGATTTTTCAATATTTGTTTACTTATGACACCGCCTTCTGCGTATTCTATCATTGTTTTTAAATTGAAAATCTTTCCTTTTTCGAATGTTTTTGCCATGATATTTATTTATATAATTAATTTCTCGTCTTGTTCTGCTTGTAGGAATTTTTATAATATTTTACTCTTCGAATAAAGAAGCTTGCGTTGCTTCACCGTCAAAAAAAGCCGGGTCATTTTCAGAATTTAGTGGAATCTCTTCTGTAATAGGCGGCTCATAGGCCAATGGCTCGAGCATATTTATTTGTTTCACCTCATGCGTTGTAAGTTGATTTCCCAATGCTTGTATTCCTTTTACAGCTATAAACTCTTCTAAATGAATGGTTTCGGGTTCTCGCTGCACGTCTTTTATTTTTTTATAAACGATTTCTACAACAGGCAAATAATCTGTAGAAACAACTTCTATAAAGGATTTTGGGTCTTGCAAGTCAAAGAATTGTTGTGGATTTGAATTTTCTTCGAGTACAAATCTTTTTACATAATAGCGATCTCTATCGGCGTGGTAATAAATACAGCTAACTGGTTTTTCTGGAATCCACTTTTCAATAATGAGGTATTCATCATCAAATCGATTACTCAAATCAAAAGAAATTAATTGAGCAACACCTTCTCTATTGATGGTAAGTATTTTGTCATTTCCTTTAAATGCGCCCAATAATTCGCCTCTTCCTTCTGCATTCAAACGTCTTACACTATCATCAAACCATATTTTGCGCGGCGCCAGTGTAGAAATTCCTTCTTCTTTCAGTTCGATTTTTTTAACAGCATGTTTGGTGACCAAATTACCCCGAGCCACGCGACCTTTTACATCCAATTGAGCAAAATCCACATCGATACGCAGGCGTTTCAATCGAGAATTGGCTTTTAATAGAACCTGTACCACTTCTGCCTCGCCATTGGGATTAGCAGAGAAATACATGACTTGAGAGAATTTTTGCTCACTGGCAATATTATAATCTTTATCACGAATTACGCTGGTAACATTGAATCTTTTTTGATAAAACGGGCCATTTTTACCCATTCGATAAATTACATTATAGATGGTGCGTTTGTCTTTTTTCTTCCAAACTGCACAATGAATTACGCCTTTGCCCACAAAAGTTTTGTCATCTACCTTGGTCACCATCATTCCACCATCTTCACGGAAGATGATGATGTCGTCTATATCTGAACATTCAAACAAAAAATCATCTTTTCGCATAGAAGTGCCTATAAATCCTTCTGCCAAATTGCCATACAATCTTACATTTGCAGCTGCAACCTTGGTGGCATCAATATTTTCGAAATGTCTGATTTCGGTAAGACGTGTTTTGTCTTTACCATATTTTTGTTTTAGATTTTTGAAATAATCAATGGTAAATTCAATTAAATTTGCCAAATTATCTAAGACGATGGCAATTTTTTCTTCAAGAGATTCTATGAATTGTTGGGCTTTATCGAGATCGAATTTAGATATTCTTTTAATTCTGATTTCTGTCAATCTTATAATATCCTCTTCTGTTACCTCTCGTTTCAAGTGGCCTGTAAAGGGTTTTAGTCCATTGTCGATTGCTAGGATCACACCCTCCCAAGTTTCTTCTTCTTCAATATCGCGATAAATTCTATTTTCAATAAAAATACGTTCCAAAGAAGAAAAATGCCATTGATTTTCAAGTTCTTCCAGTTCAATTTCCAGTTCACGCTTCAGTAGAGCTACCGTATTATTTGTATTGATTCGTAAAATTTCTGAGACTGAAAGAAATTCGGGTTTATTATCTACAATTACGCATGCATTGGGTGAGAGCGATATTTCACATTGGGTAAAAGCATAGAGTGCGTCTATGGTTTTGTCGGGTGAAACGCCAGGTGCAAGATGAATTATGATATCAGCTCTCTGTGCCGTATTGTCCTCGATGTGTTTCAGTTTTATTTTACCTTTTTCATTGGCTTTGATGATGCTGTCTATCAAGCTTCCCGTATTGGTTCCGTATGGGATTTCAGTGATCTGGAGGGTATTTCTGTCTATTTGTTGAATTTTTGCACGCACACGAATTTTGCCACCTCTTTCGCCATCATTATAATCAGATACATCGATCAGTCCGCCGGTTTGAAAATCTGGAAAAATTGTAAATTTTTTATTGCGTAAATAGGCAATGGACGCATCGATGAGTTCGTTGAAATTATGAGGTAAAATTTTGGTAGATAGACCTACCGCAATGCCATCCACGCCTTGTGCCAGAAGCAGGGGAAACTTGACAGGTAAATGTATGGGCTCTTTATTTCTCCCATCATAAGAGGGTTGCCAAAGCGTTGTTTTGGGATTGAAAACTACTTCTAATGCAAATTTGGTAAGTCTAGCTTCTATATAACGCGCCGCTGCAGCACCATCTCCTGTGTAGATATTCCCCCAGTTTCCCTGCATATCGATCAGCAGGTTTTTTTGTCCTAATTGCACCAAAGCATCGGATATGGCTACATCTCCGTGTGGGTGATATTTCATCGTATTTCCCACAATATTGGCTACTTTGTTGTATCTGCCATCTTCCATCTCGCGCATGGAATGCATGATGCGGCGTTGAACAGGTTTAAAGCCATCATTCACAGCAGGAATAGCGCGTTCTAGAATTACATAAGATGCGTAATCCAGAAACCAATCTTCGTACATTCCGGTTATTTTCTTCAATTTTTCGCCTTCGTGACGGTCGGGTGTAAGTTCTGCCATGTAGTTTTAAATCCTGCTTTTACTTCTTTCGGATAAATCCAGTTCAACCTTGCAAAAGTACAAAATTTCCTGATTTTTGAAAAGTGAAGAATCATCTCAAATACCTAGAAAGAATGTTTGAATTGTCGAAAAATTCTAATTTTTCCCATCAATATTTTTTCTACTTCCTTCTTTTTTCATAAGAAATTTTTATAATAAATTAGTGAAAAAATGGGGTAAACACTTGTTTTTAAAAATTATTGAAGCGATTTTCTGAATAATTTATTGACATGAATAATTGAATTTACAATCAAATTTACGGTACGGAATTAAAGTCAAGATTTTTTGAATACAAATTATTGTAACTTTTTGACTAATTTGCCAACTAATTTCGTAAATTACATTCTATGCAGAATGACATTATGCTCGATGCTTTGAACGTTTCCAAAGCTTTTGGTAAAAAAACAGCTCTTAGTGATTTTAGTCTTTCTATTCCCAAAGGCACCGTTTACGGACTTTTAGGTCCTAATGGTGCAGGTAAGACGACATTTATCAGAATCATTAATCAAATCACTATGCCCGATACTGGCAGTGTTTTTCTTGATGGCGAAAAATTGAATCCTACACATATTGCTCGCATTGGATATATGCCAGAAGAAAGAGGATTGTATAAAAATATGAAAGTTGGTGAACAAGCGATTTATTTGGCCCAACTAAAGGGATTGAGCCATGCCGAGGCGGTTCAAAAACTTAAATACTGGTTCGATAAATTAGATATTGGAGATTGGTGGAACAAAAAACTAAGCGAATTGTCCAAAGGTATGGGGCAAAAAATTCAATTTATTGTAACTGTATTGCACGAACCTGATTTATTGATTTTTGATGAACCCTTTAGTGGATTCGATCCCATCAATGCAAATTTAATTCGGGATGAAATTCTTGAATTAAAAGAAAAAGGATCAACGATTATTTTTTCTACGCACCGCATGGAATCTGTAGAAGAAATGTGTGATTATGTTGCCTTAATCAATAATTCCAAAAAAGTTCTAGACGGACCTATTCACGAAGTTCGAAATAGATTCAAAGAAGGGAGGTATCATGTAAAAATGATTGTAAATCAATCAGATAAATTACAAGAACTTATAGATCGATTCAAGGTGCAGGATATCAAAAGACAAAACGGAATTGTGTCATTTTATGTTTTTACAGATGATAGACACACCAACGAAATGATACAACAACTTATTCAAACCGGAATTGTCAAGGAGTTTACAGAAGAAATTCCAACGATGAATCAGGTGTTTATAAACGCGGTAAAAGATACACTATGAAGCAAATATGGCTAGTTACGAAAAGAGAATTTCTGGTACAAGTCAGAAAAAAGTCTTTTGTTTTATTAACGATTTTCACACCATTGTTGATGGTAGGTCTCATTGGTTTGGTCGTTTTTCTTACGCAGGCCAATAAGCAGACCACCACCATTGCAATTGTGGATGAAAGTGAACTGTTTACAACTACCTTCAGAACAAATGATGATGAGATTTTTGCATTTTATCCTGTAGAAGATTTACAAGGATTAAAAGATACTTTACGCGGAAGTGCTTATTTACAAGGGGTTTTGCATATTCCCCAAACAGATAGTAGTTTTTCTAATTTGAAAAATGGAATTGAACTCACCTCCAACCGAAATATCGGTTTAATGCAAATTTCATCTTTAGAAAATAAAATTTCGAATCAACTCGAAAAAATAAATCTCGAAAGAAAAGGGGTAAGCGAAAGTGACTTGAAAGAAGCTCGCGTAAACGTAAATGTAAATGTAAAAAAAGAAACCAATTCTGGCTCTTCAGAATCTTCTACCCTGAACGAAGGTATCAAAACGGCACTTTCTTATGTGTTGATGTACGCCATCTTCATGTTTATTATGATTTATGGAATTCGCGTAATGCGAAGTGTGATCGAAGAAAAAAATAATAGAGTCGTAGAAATCATAATTTCATCCGTCAAACCATTTAATTTGATGCTAGGGAAAATCATGGGCACTACTTTGGTAGCACTTACGCAATTCATTATTTGGATAGGAATTATTCTTCTGGCTATGATTTTTGTGCCTCAATTACTTTCGGGTTGGGTGTCTGGGCCAGAGATGGTAGAGCAGGCGCAACAAATGCCCAATGTAGAAACAGGTTTGGGTGATCAAATCAGTGAGATCATTCAAATCATGTTTTCACTCAATTATCCATTAATTATTTTTTCATTTCTTATTTATTTTTTCTTTGGTTATTTACTCTATAGTGCCTTTTTTGCAGCAATTGGTGCATCGGTGGACAACGAAACTGAGACGCAGCAATTTATGTGGGTAGGTCTCATGCCGTTGATGTTGGGCGTATATGGAGCTATTTCTATTATCGAAAACCCCGACGGACCTGTAGGGTTTTGGATGTCTATGATACCGTTTACATCACCTGTAGCCATGATGGCGCGCATTTCTTATGGTGTTCCTATGTGGGAATTACTGCTGTCTATCGCGCTACTTCTACTCTCTGTCATTGGAATGATTTGGTTTGCAGCCAAAATCTATAGAGTTGGAATTTTGATGTATGGCAAAAAACCATCATTCAAAGAATGGATGAAATGGATTAGATATTAAAAATTGAAAATAGGAGTTGAATTGTAGGATTTATTAATCGGTAAATTTTGTAGTTTATTCATGCTTCTATCAACTTGATTAATATCATTTTGAATTCGATTTAATAATTGTAAATTTATCTCAAATTCAAAGAAATGGGAACCAAAAAAGTATTAGATATTATGACCCAACAGGTCGTAACCTTGAACGCAAAAGATGACTTGGTAAAAGCCGAAGCATTATTCAAAAAATACAAAATTCAGCATATTCCAGTGGTAGAAAACAAGCAAATTGTAGGAATGCTAAGCTGGAATGATTTGCTGCGCGTATCCTTTGCAGACGCCGTAAATGAGGATCAAATGGTAATTGACAACGATATGTATGGCTTTTTTGATGTCGAAAAAATTATGACTTCCAAGGTTAAAACCATTTCAGCAGATATGTATGTGCCTGATGCTGCTAGATTGTTTGTTAAAGAAAAATTCCACGCATTGCCTGTGGCAGAAGAACAAGAGTTAGTTGGAATTTTGACCACTACCGATATCATTCAATATTTTCTCGAAAATTGATGGGTACGCATTAAAAACATTTGAAATCAATTAAAAGGAATAAAAGCTAAATTTTAAAGATAAATTCTGCTATAATTTGTTATAATCAAAGGTTTATTTGATGATTTCGATGTTGAATTTATAAATTTTTTAATTGATATTGCATTACATAATCTTCCATCCAAAAACCCTGACCGATATCGATATTTTCCTCTTTCAGGATTTCAAATCCAACTTTTTCATAAAAGTTTTTGGCTGTATTATTTCGATTTACATTTAAAGAAACACTTTTACAGTTTAAATCTTTTGCTATTTTCCATATTTCTTGCATAACCTTGATTCCCAGTCCTTTTCTTTGCTGTGATGGATGAATATATATTTTGTGAATATATAAATCCTCCGAAAACTTGTGCTCCTTTTCCAATCCTATAAATCCTATCGGTTGGTCGATGTGGTAGATCAAGTAAAACATAATGCCGTTTTGAATTTGAAGTTTCAACACCTCATCAGCATACATCATTTGCATCATATATGTAATCTGTTCCGGAGTTAAAATAGCGGCATATGTCTGTGGCCATATTTCTGCGGCCAGTTGAATTATTTTTTCTGTTTCATCCGAATTGATCTTTTTTAAAAACATATCAAAAAAAAAGATAAAATTAAGACTATTACCAGCCGCCGACGTCGCCGCCGCCACCGCCGCCACCAGAAAATCCACCACCACCAGAACCGCTTCCAGAACTACTAGGTGGCGTAGAAGCAGTGCTCATAGAATTGGACAAATTACTACCCAAATGATGTCCAAAATTCATGGCGTTAAAATTATTTCCTATATACCAGGGGGTGCTGTAAGTTTGGTCTAATGCAGATTTATCTAAAAAGTTTTGAAATTTTCTTCCCCAAATTTCATCTGTGCCCAAAGCTATTGCATAGGGCAGAAACTGCTCAAATACGTCTGGCGTAACTTCTGGCGGGTTGAACTGTTGTAACTGTTTCTCCTCTGCAGCGCCCAGATACATGGCAAATCCTTCTATCAAAGATTGAATACGCAACTTTTCTTCAGAAGGGCGCTTGATGTAAAATTGATACATTAAAAAAGATAAAATGGCAAATACCAAAAAGCCGCCCACGCTCAAGCTGTTCAATTGATCGATATTATAACTTGTCGTAATTAAATAGGCAATGATAGGAAATGTGATGATAATCAATAGAATGATGAATATCCAACGCAGGTTTAATTTTACAAATTTGCTGGTAAATACAAATACAAAAACAGCTACCGGAAAGAAACTAATTCCGCCGAGTAAAAATTGAAATATTTGGATAGAATCCGTTTTGGCTCCAATATATACGGCAAAAAAGGTGAATGCGGCAATCAATAAAATAGGTAAAATCAGAAATTGATAATTATTCCCTTCGTTAATTAATGTATTGTGTTGAAGTTGTAATTCTTTTTGATAACTTTTGGTGGCTTTTTCGATATAGGAATGGTATTTTCCATCAAGTCGCACACTGCTGCGAGAATTAAAAAGTTGGTTCAATAAAACGATTTCTTCTTGGGGTAAAGTTTCGTCTGCTTCTTTCAACTTAATCAACGAATAAAAAGTTTTTTTGAATAATCCTAATATCCCTTCAGATGTTTCTTCTTTAATTTGTATATAGCCTTTGATAGCTAAATTCACCAACGAAATTGTGATTAAATCACTCCAATATCTTTCTTTTTTTAACATACCTACACTTGCTGGTGATAAATTTTCTGGAGCTTTGAATTGAGGATAAGCTACAGGTTTGGGTGGGTCTATGCCGTGTTTGCGCCAAGTGAGATAATAGTAGAAGATGAGAAAAACAGATAAAAAAGCACTGATCATGAAAAGCCCGAATTTTTCGAACCAAGTTGGTGGCGGAGGTGGTGGTGGCGGAGTCAGAAATCCTTTTGGAATGCCAGCTGCAATACTCATATTTTGCCTAGCTTGAATATTTTTGGCAGAAAAAACTGCAGTTTTGCCTTGCACTTCATGCGTACAATTGGATTCGGTAGAGCCGTAACTTCCAGTATAACAAGAGGTTTGAATAATTTCGCTTCCTGCCGGAAAATGGATATTTGCTGAGATTTCTTGTATTAAAAAGTCCCATTCAAAGCCATTTACGTTCCAAAATAATTCATCAAAATCATTAAAAAATGCAATGGTATTTTCTGCAGAATAGGTGATTTCGTAGGCGTGTGCACCGTTTTCTAGGAATTTATCTCTTTGGCCTACATATATATGTAGAAATCCATTCGAATTTTCGGTATGATAATTTTCTTTTTCTCCATCTTTTTTTACTTCTAGAATTTTGTAATTCATTGCAAGACGGCGATTTGCACTGTCTGTTTTAGAAGTTGGTAAACTACGTACAATTCCACGTTGAAAAATTTTTCCTGCCGAAATTATATCCAATTGTTCTGATACATAAATTACCGAGGACGTATCCACAGTAATCTCTGCATGCAATCGAGTAATTTGTTCTTGTTGCGCATGTAGAAACAAGCTCAAAAAGAATGAAAGAAATATGACTACATGTTTGGTCATAAGAAAGCTACTTTCGGAACGCTGCGTTCTGCCAAATCTTCTAGTTCGAAAAAAGTTGATTTTATGAATCCAAATATACCTGCAATAATATTACTTGGGAAAGAATCGATTAAAATATTTTTCTCACGAACGGTTCCATTATAATAACGTCGTGATTTTTCTATATCCGCTTCTACGGCAGATAATTCGTTTTGTAATTGTAAAAAATTGGTATTGGCTTTCAAATCAGGATATTGCTCTGCTACTGCAAATAAATTCATTAAAGAGCGATTGAGTTGGTTTTCTGCCGATTGTTGCTGTTCTACTGTTTTGGCATTCAGCGCATTGGCTCGAGCTGCAGTAACCTGTTCAAATGTAGATTTCTCGTGTGATGCATAGCCTTTGACGGTTTCTACCAAATTTGGAATCAAATCATGTCGTTTTTTTAATTGTACATCAATTCCGCTCCAAGCTTCCTCAACCATTGTTTTCAGTTTTACCAAACGATTATAAATCCCAATTCCGTAAAATAGAAATAAAACAATAGCCGCAATTATAATAATTAGAATAATAATACCCGTTCCCATAATTCAGAAAATTAAATTTCAACTAAAATAAACATTTTTTGTGTGTTGATACTATTTTCTGTTTTATTTAAATATTAAATTTTTAATATTTGAATTAGATTTTCAATAGGAAAATTGACCGTCCACCATCACCAGTTTTCGGTCGGCCATGTTGGCCAATTCTTTGTTATGCGTCACAATCACAAAAGTTTGATTGAACTCGTTCCTCAAGTCAAAAAATAATTGATGCAACTCATCAGCATTTTTGGAATCCAGATTTCCAGAAGGTTCATCTGCAAATACCACATCGGGCTGGTTCATCAATGCACGTGCTACAGCTACGCGTTGTTGCTCGCCTCCAGAGAGTTGATTGGGCTTGTGCGTTTCTCTATGCGACAATCCAAAAAAACGAAGTAATTCTGAAGCTCTTTTTTGTACCTGATGTTGCTTTTTACCTCGAATCATTGCCGGGATACAGACATTTTCCAGTGCGGTAAATTCAGGCAATAATTGATGAAATTGAAAAATAAAACCCAAATGTTCATTTCTGAATTTAGATAATTTATTATCATTCAAATCGGTGATATTCTGGCCGTTAATTATAATTTTGGTTTGGTGGGAGCTTGGATTACTTGCCCGATCGAGTGTACCCAATATTTGTAATAAAGTGGTTTTTCCTGCGCCAGAGGCACCCACAATAGATATTATTTCTCCTTTTTTGACATGAAGAGAAACGCCTTTTAATACTTCTAATTCCCCAAATTTTTTATAAATATTTTCTGCCTGAATCATGCCGCAAATTAATCAATTTTTATTTCTAAATAATTGGATTGTTTTTTAATGGGTAAATGTTGATTGACAAAACCTAGATACCCAATATAATCACCTGCTGGTAAATCACATATCTGGCCAGAAACCACCACATCCTTCACCTCTCCGGGTGCAAGTACAAAATCTGTAAACGCTAGTTCTTTTACACATTTTATATCTTCAGAATAGGCAAATTCCACATAAGCCATCTCCAATGAAAATTGATTTGCGCGCGTACATTCCACCGTAAAATCGCCCGAATTACGTATTTCTGCCGTAAATTGAAAATTATTCTGTTTAATGATACTATCCTTGACGTGAATTTGCAAATTTACAGGAGTTAAAAAATGCGAAATGTTTTTATATTTAAACACCTCTTGATCCCTCGAATCTACTGTAAGACTATCAGAAACATCCAGCCAATGCGAGAAGTAGGTGATGTTTTTGGCGTTGAGCTTGGCCTCAGAATTCCAAATTTCATATTGGGATTTGCGATTTTCTATGCTGATGTAATTTTCTGCCGTTTTGTTGGGGTAATTATAAAAATTAAAAAGTGAAGTATATTGATATTTTTCAAAAACAGCTGTGCCAGAGGTTACTTCTCCAGCGCGCTGCATAAAGTCTTTCCAGCCATGGTACTGGGTTTTATAAGGCACGTCTTGTATTATAAAATATATTCGGGCAACTATTATTAGAACCAAGGTTATCCAGCCCAGTGTTTGAATTTTTTTAATGTCTTTTAGTTTATTTTTGAAAAACTCGAAGGTGATAATTATTAAAGGAATAAACGCTAATAATGACCATTGGCCTTGAATATATCTTTTGAAAGTAATTAAAATAAAAAAGGCAATAATTCCTAAAAATCCACCGATTAATGCCTTTTGAAAATCAGTTTTGTATTTAGTTTTGAATAATGCCTTGCCATGAAACCAAAATAATAAGGGCGAACTAGCCCAAATCACACTCAATAAATAATCTGTAGTATTGCTAATTTTGAATCGATTAAAAACATTTCTGCGAACCAAATGGTATTCTGCAGACACAAAATTATTATCAAATTGCCACCATAAATGCGGAGAATAGCAAAGAATTCCAAAAAACACTGCCAACCAGAAAAATTTATTCCGAATTAACTTCAATGTCAAGGGTAACAAGCTAAAGATAATTAGTAAAATTCCGTGATATTTACTGTAAAGAAGTAGGGCCATTACCAATCCTAGTAGGATAGCGTTTTGGAAATTGGACTTTTCAAGAAATTTTTTGAGAACAATAAAATACAAAATTCCAAAGAAAAGTAGGGGAGCGTCTGGTGTTGTCACAAAGCCAAATGCCTGAAACAATATCATAGAGAAAAACAAAGCATTATATAACCAATATTGCTTATCATTCTGAATTTCCAGCATTTGTCCTAATAAATAATAACCTGCGGCACCTGCCAAAACACTTATAAGCCGTACACCAAGCTCGTTTTGAAAGAGAGCAAAACCGGCTTTAATCCATAATGCAACCATCGGCGGGTGGTCAAAATATCCCCAGTCGAGATTTTGAGCCCAAACCCAATAATAAGCCTCATCGTTAATAAGCGGCATCAAAAACGACTGCAGCAAGTTTACAGTAATATAAATTACAGCACCCAGCAGTAGATTTTTTTGAATTTTATTTGAAATCATAACCAACAAAAATAGACATTATCCACGATAATGTCTATTTATATAATTTGTAAAATTAAAGTTCGTCTTTTATCTATTTGCAGCAATTTGCTCCAAGCTATCCATTTCTGCTGTTGTAATATATTTTGGCTGAACAAATTTGTCTGGTCTTCGCCCCGCACGATATCTAGCATCCCAATAAGGATGGTTCAAACTCTCGAAAGTTACCCCCTTTGAACTAGCTGAATGTATGAATGTGATTTCACCATCCTCCACCTCGGTAACCATGCCCACATGCGTGATTCTATAAGGAGAAGTGGTAGAGAAAAAAATTAAATCCCCTTTTTGAAGCTCTGCGCGACTCACGGCTTTTCCAGTTTTGGCTTGATGGATGGATTGGCGTGGTAAGTCAATGCCTTCTACATCAAAGATTTGTTGCATAAAAGCAGAGCAATCGATTCCACGACGTGTAACTCCACCATATCTATAGGGAGTACCTAGAAAAGTTTTAGCCTCTATAATAATATTATTTACAGCGCGGTCAAAATTAGAAACAAATGTATTTTTTTCTAATTCTTCAAAAGTTTTGGCACGATTTATGAAAATTTCTTCTGTGATTTCCTGTGGAGTTATAACAGGACGCTCTAATGCAGTTTTGGCTGCGATGAGTCCTGTTCTAGACATAGGATCTGTAGGGTAGCTGCTTTGTGCAATATAGCTTTGGGTACTACATGAGCTCAAAAATATGCTTGCAAAAAGCAATAACATTACTTTCTTCATTTGCGTTCTTATACGATTAAGTGATGCAAAAGTATTCTTATGGCGTTATTAGCCAAATTTATTTATCAACTTTAGCATCAATTTAACATCATTTTGCCATGATTATTAAAATTTTAGCAGGCAAAATAAAATTTTGAATTAAATATTTGCCAATTAAAAAAAATGATTTAAATTTGCAGACCATTTTCAAAACAGAACATGGCCCATTCGTCTAGTGGTCAGGACGCAAGGTTTTCATCCTTGAAACAGGAGTTCGATTCTCCTATGGGCTACAAAAATTTATTAACGCAATGGCAAATCATAAGTCAGCATTAAAGAGAATCAGACAAAACCAGGTAATACGCCTTAGAAACAGATATTATCATAAATCTGCACGTACAGCTATCAAAAACTTACGTGAATTAACAGATAAAACCGAAGCCGAAAAGCGCTTACCAGAAGTTTCTGCTATGATAGATAAGTTAGCCAAACGTAATATCATTCATAAAAACAAAGCAGGAAACTTGAAAAGCAAATTGGCCAAGCATATCAATACACTGTAATTTAGTAAGAGATTCCGGCCCATTCGTCTAGTGGTCAGGACGCAAGGTTTTCATCCTTGAAACAGGAGTTCGATTCTCCTATGGGCTACAAAGCTACTTTTCGGAGTAGCTTTTTTTTTGTTTAGTGGCATCCATTCAAATCAAAAATTTCTCATTCTATTAATTTATAAACCTTCGAGGTTCTGTAGTTATATGCAATATTAAAACGCTTAATACAAATTAGAAGAATACGATTGAGGCGTCAAATTAAGTTGAGTAGAATTTAATTTGGTTCCATAAAAAAACCATCTTTTCAGATGGTTTTGGGATAGATTAGATTTTAATCTTCGTCTGCGTTCGGGTCTGGTTCTTCAAAACTAGGTTCGTCTTCAAAATTATATTCTTCATCCTCATCATATTCTTCCATTACAATTTCGAGTCGCTGACTGATTTTCACTAAATAAGAGGTGTCTTCTGTAGTCACTTCCACGGCTTCTACAGTTTCGCCTTTTGCGTTTTTGAATACAATTACGTCTTTATCGCTGTAACCATCGGGGTATTTTTCTACCAATAAGCCCAGGATTTCATCATTTAATTTTTTAAAGTCAACTATGACTCTTTTTTTAGGTGTTTGTTTTTTCATAATAAAGTTGAAATTAATAATCTAATAAATAAGCAAAAATCAATGGAGCTACGATGGTTGCATCTGATTCAATGATAAATTTGGGTGTGTGAATGTCTAATTTACCCCAAGTAATTTTTTCATTTGGAACAGCTCCCGAGTAGCTTCCGTAGCTGGTTGTAGAATCAGAAATTTGACAAAAATAGCTCCAGAATGGAGTGTCTGTACGTTCTAAATCTTGATAAAGCATTGGAACCACGCAAATTGGGAAATCTCCTGCGATTCCTCCACCAATTTGGAAAAATCCTATACCTGTATCAGAGTTCTGGGTGTACCAATCTGCAAGCCAAGCCATATATTCGATGCCAGACTTCATCGTAGAGGCTTTCAATTCGCCTTTGATCACATAGCTGGCAAAAATGTTCCCCATTGTGCTGTCTTCCCAGCCGGGTACGACTATAGGCAGATTTTTTTGAGCTGCAGCATACATCCAGCTGTTTTTTATGTCGATTTCGTAATATGGTTCTAATACGCCAGAAAGTAGAAGTTTGTACATAAATTCATGCGGAAAATATCTTTCTCCCTTCGCCTCTGCATCCTTCCAAATTTCTACAATGTGTTTTTGTAATTTGCGGAAGGCTTCTTCTTCTGGAATGCAGGTGTCTGTAACGCGATTCAAGCCTTTTTCCATCAAATCCCATTCTTGTTGAGGTGTAAGATCTCTATAATTTGGAATTCTTTGGTAGTGATTATGTGCCACTAGGTTCATCAAGTCTTCTTCTAGATTGGCTCCGGTACAAGAGATGATATGGACTTTGTCTTGACGAATAATTTCTGCAAAAATCTTTCCTAATTCTGCCGTTGACATGGCTCCAGCCATAGATACCAGCATTTTGGCGCCGTTTTCTAGTTGTTGCTCGTAGCCTATGGCTGCATCTACCAGGGCAGCGGCATTAAAATGCAGATAATATTTTTGAATAAATTCTGAAATTGGACCTTTCATTTTTATAATATTTGATTTATGATTTTTTATTTTTTTCTTCAACGGGTTTTTCAGGGCTTTTGGTTTCTGATTCATCGGGTCTAACTTTATAGCCTAAGATTGACAACACATCCTGAAATTCTTGTTGTTCGGCAAAGAGTTCTGTCATCAATTTACCATTTTTATCACGATCTATAAGAATATGTTTAGGGCTGGGAATTAGGCAGTGTTGTAATCCGCCAAAGCCACCTATAGTCTCTTGATAGGCTCCTGTATTGAAAAATCCGATGTACAATGGCTTGTCTTTTCTGAATTTGGGCAGAAAAATGGCATTCATATTTTGTTCAGAATTATAGTAATCGTCGCTGTCACAGGTGAGTCCACCAAGGAGAACACGCTCATATTCATCATCCCATCGATTAACAGATAGCAATACAAACCTCTTGCTCACCGCCCAACTATCTGGTAGTGTGGTGATGAAAGAAGAATTAATCATATTCCACTTTTCGCGGTCGTTTTGCTGTTTTTGATACAAAATTTCATAAATAGCTCCACCGCTTTCACCTACTGTAAAACTGCCAAATTCGGTAAAGATATGCGGAACAGGTACTTCGGCTTCATCACATATTTCTTTGATTTGATGTATGATTTCATCTACCATATAGGGGTAATCATATTCAAAATGCAATGAATTTTTAATCGGAAAACCGCCTCCAATATTTAAAGAGTCTAATGTGGGGCAGATTTTTTTGAGGCTTACATATACCTTGAGACATTTGTGCAATTCAGACCAGTAGTAGGCTGTATCACGAATTCCTGTGTTGATGAAAAAGTGAAGCATTTTGAGGCTTACTTTGTCATCTTCCATGATTTCTCTTTTGTAAAAAGGTACGATATCACGATATCCGATTCCGAGTCGTGAAGTATAAAATTCAAATTTAGGTTCTTCTTCAGAAGCGATTCTGATGCCGATATCGAATTTTCCTTTAATATTCTCTTTTAACAGTCCTAATTCTTCATAGTTATCCAGTACTGGAATACACTTTTTATGACCACCGTTGACCAATCTGGCTATATTTTCTATGTATTGATCTCTTTTGAATCCGTTACAAATGATCCAGTTTCTATTACTGATTTTGCCTTCCTTTTTCAGAACTTCTACGATGTTGATATCATAGGCAGAGCTGGTTTCGATATGAATTTTGTTTTGAAGTGCCTTATCTAGAATGAAGGAAAAATGAGAGCTCTTGGTGCAGTAGCAATAATTATAAGAGCCTTCGTAGTCGTGTTTTTCCATGGCTTCCCGAAACCAGTTTTTGGCACGTTGAATATTTTCGGTAATCTTGGGTAAATAGGTAAATTTGAGGGGTGACCCGTATTTTTCTACCAAATCCATCAAATCGATGCCATGAAAAGTGAGATTGCTTCCCTTGGTATCAAACTCATCTTGAGGGAAGTAATAGGTTTGTTCAATTAAATCGCGGTACTTGAGTTTCATTAATTAAAACTAAATTTAAAAGATTAATTATGGAATTCTATTTTTTTAAATACGTGTGCAAGTTTAAATAAAATTTTTACTTTGCAATACTAAATTTGAAAAAAAATTATTTTAAATATTTGTAATCACAGAAATTTAATCTGATTTGATATCGTAAAACATAAATTATGCAAAAAATAGGGATTTTGGGCGGCGGCCAATTGGGAATGATGTTTATACAAAATGCATTGAGTTATCCTGTTGAAATTCATGTGCTTGATCCTAGTCCAGAGGCTTCTTGCGCGCCGATAGCGCATCGATTTGTAGTGGGAGATTTCAATGATTATGATACTGTAATGCGCTTTGCACAAGAGGTGGATATTGTAGGTATTGAGATTGAGCATGTAAATTTACAAGCGATGAAGGATTTGAAAGCCATGGGGAAAAAAGTGATTCCAGATCCAGATGTGTTGGAAATTATTCAAGACAAAGGTTTACAAAAAGAATTTTATTTACAACATAATATTCCGACCGCTCCAATGAAAAACGAAGATGATTTTCCTGTTGTACAAAAGTTGCATAAAGGTGGGTATGACGGAAAGGGTGTAAAGATACTGACCGAAAAAAATCGATTAGAAAAATTTGATGAAGCCTCAGTTTTTGAGGAACTGGCTGATATAGCCTTGGAATTGGCTGTAATAGTAGCACGTAATGAGCAGGGAGAAACGGCGATTTATCCTGTTGTGGAGCAGGTTTTTAATCCTACTTATAATTTGCTGGATTATTTGTTGACACCTGCTAGAATAGACGAAGAAACAGCCAAAAGAGCTCAAGAAATTGCTCTGAAGGTTGTGAATGCATTTCAAAGTCCTGGGATATTTGCGGTAGAATTATTTTTGAATAAGGATGGCGAAATTTGGGTAAACGAGACGGCTCCGCGGGTTCATAACAGTGGACATTCTACGATTGAGGCGGCTTATTGTTCACAGTTTGATATGATGTTGCGTGTATTGATGAATTATCCGTTGGGCAGTACACAATTGAAGTGTAAATCTGCCATGTTGAATATTATTGGTGCAGAAAATCAATGGGGTGAGGCAGAGCCTGGTGGGCTGGACGCACTTTTGGGTGTTCCTGGAGCGGCGATACATTGGTATGCCAAAAAAATCACGCAACCTGGTCGCAAGATGGGTCATGCAACTTTTGTAGGAGATAATTTTGAATGGATTATTTCTCAAATAGAGCAAGTGAGAGATGCGTTGAAGTCTATTGAAAAGAAAGTGTAGGACAGGTAAGCGGTGCTGCGACCCCGATAGAAACGGCATCACAACGTCTGTATGCCTTATTAAAATGCGGTGTGCAGGAGTGGAATGGAATGGAACTCCCTGCACACCGGATTTTACTGGCATACAGGCGTTGGGGTATAGTGTATAGCGGGAAAAGTCGCCAAATAAAATTTTTCTATTAAACCTTTTCTCTTCTTGGGTGTCTAAATGGTTTTGTGCTAAATTTGCACGTTTTTTTACAATATATGAAGAATATTACAACGGGTTTGCTTTTGCTGATTTGTATAAGTTTGTTTGGGCAGGAAGTGAAGGTAAGTGGAATTTTACAAGACAGCGATAATTTGCCTATGGCCTATGCGGCTGTGACCTTTGAAGGACTGGATAATACAGAATTTAAACAGGTATATACAGAAGGCGACGGTTCTTTTGAGGTGGAGATACTGCCGGGGAAATATGATATTATTTTTCAGCCGGTTGCAGGTGGAATTACCGAGCGGGTTGAAACCATTACAGCGGCTAGGAATCTGGGTGTGATTGTGATAAGTAATACGGTGCAACTAGGTGCTACCACGGCTGTGGGTGAGAGACCTTTGTATCGATTGGAACTGGATAAGCGTGTGTATGATATGGAGCGCGATCCGAGTGTGCGGGGTGCTACTCTTTCTGATGCGTTGAACAATGTTCCATCGGTTACAGTAGATGGTGATGGGACTGTGAGTTTGCGTGGAAGTGAAAATATTACGGTTTTGATTGATGGTAAACAGTCGGCTATGACAGGTATTACCAATGTTGCAGATGCCTTGAAGAATATACAGGCAGATGCGGTGCAGCGTGTAGAGGTGATTACAAATCCGTCTGCAAGATATGATGCTTCTGGTAGTGGTGGTATTATAAATATCATTATGAAACGAGGTAGTAATCAAGGTTTTAATGGTAGTATCAATGCCAATATTGGGGTTCCGTTGCAGACGGGTTTGAGTACGAGTTTGAATTATCGTACACAGAAATGGAACTTTTTTGTTTCTCCATACATTAGATATGATAAGCCTAGAGGTAGTAGTAATTATACCAATCGCTTTTTTTCGAGCATGGGTCCAGATACGATAGAGACACAAAACGGTGAGCGTATCCGTGAACGATTGAATTTGGGAACAGGTCTAGGATTTGAGCATTATATTGGTGAGAAGAATACCTTGTCGGCATCGATGAGTATGCGACGATCTTCGGGTGAGAATGTGAATACATTGAATTATCATAATTATGCTGGATCGACCTTGTATGGGCGCAGTGTGCGTGTGGATACAGAAGATGATACAAATCGTGATATTGAGGCGAGTTTAGGGTTTAAACATGCTTTTAACAAGGAAGGGCATGAGTTTAATTTTATTTCGAGTGGCTCGTATAGTCATGAGGATGAAATATCTGATATATATGAGCGTGTATTGCTTGGTAGTGGATTGGAGAAATCAGATTTAGCGTCCAATTACGAGCAGCAAAGGCGTTATTTGCTACAGGCAGATTATGTTTTTCCGCATGGTGAGGGAGCTCGATTTGAGTTGGGGTATAAAGGTAATTTTGAAACTAATGTGAATGATTTTGCTGTGCGTCAAATGAATTTGGATGGAAATTATATATTAAATCCTTTGTTTACAGATCGTGTAGATTTTGATCAGGACATTCAAGCGTTGTATTCACAATACGGTAATAAGATGGGTAAATTTTCTTATTTGCTTGGGTTGCGTATGGAGAATTCAGCGATTCGGTTGTTATCTGCCAATGCCAATGAGGGTAGAGGAGATTATAATTCACGGAATTATACACATTTTTTTCCATCAGCGACGGTGAATTATACATTTGATGAGGCAGAACGTAACCAAGTTCAATTCAGTTATAGTAAACGAATCAGAAGGCCTTGGAGTAGATGGTTGAGTCCTTTTAGTAATTTTTCTGATGATAGGAATACCTTTCGTGGAAATCCAGAGTTGAATCCTGTGATTACCAATGCTTTTGAACTTTCTTATCTTACGCAAATTGGTAAAACTTCTTTGACGCCCTCTCTATATTATCAAAAAAGTACAGATGACATGACGGTTTTCCGTCGTCCGGCAAATTATAATGGAAACACGATTTTTATTTCGCAGCCGGTGAATGCAGGTGATGAGATGCGTTATGGAGCTGAATTGGTAGCGTCAACGCAATTTGCCTCTTGGTGGCGATTATTTGGGAATTTGAATTTGTATGGATATGAAAATACGGGTTCTTATTATGATGAATTATCTAACCGGACGTATGATTTGAGTGGTAAAGGCTTTAGTTGGTTTGCACGATTAACGAATAATTTTAAATTACCATCTAATATAGATTTTCAATTGAATGGTTTTTATCGTGCGGGTCAAGAAAATGCACAATCCAAGAGAAAGCCGATGTATATGGTAAATTTGGCATTGAGCAAGGATATAATGGGAGGAGATGGCACTTTGTCCTTGAATGCTCGAGATATTTTCGAGACGATGCGTCGTAGGGTAGAAAATTTTGGTCCGGGCTATACATCAGATTTGGATATGCAATGGCGCGGGCGACAGATTACGCTTAATTTTACCTATCGTATCAATCAACAGAAGAAGCGTGATCGTGGAGAGCGTGGGCAGGGAATGGAAGAGAATGGCGAAGGTCAAGAGTTTTAATAAAAATTTGTTTGGGTATAATCAAAAAAAGGTTTAGTTTTGCAGTCCGTTTTTTGAAACAATTTTTCATAAATGATTGGTCCTATAGCTCAGTTGGTTACCTGCCTACCTGGCGGTAACGGCAGGCAGGGAGCACTTGACTCATAATCAGAAGTTCATTAAAATGATGTATATTTATGTTTTAATAAGTGAAGTTGACGGCAGATTTTATGTTGGAATGACTAAAAATGTTGAAAATCGCTTAAAAGAACATAATTCCGGGAAAACCAAAAGCACAAAAGGATTTAGACCTTGGAAATTATTCTTCTCTGAAGAATTTGAAAGCAGAGAAATAGCAAGAAAAAGGGAAAAATATCTTAAAAGTGGTTATGGAAAACAATGGATAAAAGAAAAATACAAACGGTCCTATAGCTCAGTTGGTTACCTGCCTACCTGGCGGTAACGGCAGGCAGGGAGCACTTGACTCATAATCAGAAGTTCATTAAAATGATGTATATTTATGTTTTAATAAGTGAAGTTGACGGCAGATTTTATGTTGGAATGACTAAAAATGTTGAAAATCGCTTAAAAGAACATAATTCCGGGAAAACCAAAAGCACAAAAGGATTTAGACCTTGGAAATTATTCTTCTCTGAAGAATTTGAAAGCAGAGAAATAGCAAGAAAAAGGGAAAAATATCTTAAAAGTGGTTATGGAAAACAATGGATAAAAGAAAAATACAAACGGTCCTATAGCTCAGTTGGTTAGAGCACCTGACTCATAATCAGGTGGTCCCTGGTTCGAGCCCAGGTGGGACCACATTTATAATCAACCACTTACAATTAATTTTGTGAGTGGTTTTTTATTTTGACGAACATTTGACGAACATTAATTCTATGTATTATAAATTTATTTCATGAATTTAGAACTAAGTCCAATTGCATTCAGTTTTGCTATAATAGCGTTGTATTTATTTGATAGATTCTTTAGTTTTTTCGATTGGTTTCAAATGGATGGTCTTGAATTGCCTGATAATGCCAAAAATAGAGTAAATATCCGAAATGGATATTTTGTATTCATCATTTATTTATTACGACCGCGCTAAGTATTTATAAACTTTTTGTTGAAAAAGAGATTCCAAATTTGGAGTTTATAGCTGCATTTGCAGTTTTATATGTCATCATAGCCTTGTTTTTGAGAGAATTGACAAAAAGAAAAACAATAGGTTTTACTTCAATCTCCGACCTACAGTTGCATGATGAAATACAAACGAAAAATCTATTTGAAGCAGTTAAATAAAGGACAATATCATTTTTCATTTGTTTTTTGCCGTTAATCGCTCAATTCTCCATGTATGAATTGGTTATCTTTGCATGAAATCTATCGTGAATAAAACATGGCATTAGAACTCTACAATCCTTTTGCGGAAATGATTTTTGACCGAAATTTTTGCTTTCTCACAGGGAAATTATGTTACGATTCCGTTTCTGTTTTTCCTGAATGGCTTTTGCAGCATTTTGATTTGGCAGATGAAACTTTTCAACTCATGGAAAAGGAGTATTCAATGGCTTATAAAGATATGAGATTGCCTTGTACATTAGAGGTTAAACAAGCTTTTGATGCATTAGAAGATAAATTTATAACTGCGTACAACAATGGTTTTGAGGGGATTTCCGCCTTGGACGATGAGGTGATTTTCCAATGGGCCGGCAAAATTGTGTATGGAATTATTTATCACGAATTAACTTATGAAAGGGGGCGTGTCGAGAAAACAAGAAGAAACTTTGAATTGTCCCAAGCTCTAATTCGTAGGTTTGAATTGTTTCATCTTATGCTGCAATCGGTGGTGGCGCCAGTGAAATTCAAAGGGAATAAACCTTGGTCGCTCGTAATTTTCCCCTTGAAATATTCAGCTGATATTTTCAGCTACCGCGATGATATGATTAATCTTTTGTTTACTATGGGTGTGAACAATTTCGGTTTCATCATTCATTTTCAAGACAATGGAGCCATTGCAGCCAAAGAAAATGTATTATTGCAACAGTTGCAGGGCCACGTATTGCATCCCGTTCAGTACGAAGAATTATATGCTCGCTTTCATTATTCGGATTATATTCTACAATACGAACCCAAGTATGAAATTGATTTCATTGATGATCAGGTGATTATTGAGTCATTGCCAATGATTCCGAACGAAGATCTTCCTCTTTTTGGTCGTTGGGATAATTCGCTTTTTGCGCAATTGCTCGCTAATTATTGGGAAGTGTATGGTCTTGAAGGTGAGGAAATAATGCCGCAACAAAAACCCTTGCTCAGCTTTTTGCAAAATCCCTACACATTGGATTTTATTTTGCCCGAAAATATAAATTTACCCTATTAAATTCGGTAAGAATAATGGGTAAATTCAAACGCTCAAGCCATTGTAATAAGATATTATAACTGGAAATGAAAGAATTTTGGGACGATAGATATCGACAAGAAGAATATGCTTATGGCGTAATTCCTAATGAATATTTTCGAGAAAAAATAATGTCATTGGATTTGGGTAGAATTTTATTACCTGGAGAAGGTGAAGGCCGAAATGCTGTTTTTGCAGCAGAAATAGGATGGGAAGTTACGGCATTTGATATGAGTTCAGAGGCAAAAATCAAAGCTATGCAATTGGCCATGCATAGAGGAGTTTTTGTAAATTATTGTGTTGGATCTCTGGAAGAACTAGATTTATCATCAGAAACTTTTGATGTGCTGGCATTGATTTATTTTCATATGCCATCAGAAGTAAGGAAAAGTACGTTTCAAAAATTAATAAAACTATTAAAGCCTGGGGGAATCGTAATTTTAGAAATGTTCAGTAAAAATCATTTAGAATTAAATACTCAAAATCCTGGTGTTGGTGGTCCAAAAGATTTGGATAGTCTATATTCCATAGAAGAAATTCAACTAGATTTTAATCATTTCCAAATAATTGAACTCAAGCAAGAGAAAATTACATTAAATGAGGGAATTTACCATAACGGAAAAGCCTCTGTTGTAAGATTTATAGGTAAAAAGCTTTTGCTCGAAGAGTAAAATCTTTTTGTAAAGCTGTGAAATAATTAATTTTGATTCGGAAACTCATATTTTTCAGTTAAAATAGCCTGAAGATAGGTGATTTTTGTCATGGAAACAGTTTAATAATATTAAGTTTACCATAAGCTAACTTTATTAAATTTTGATAAACTAATTTCGCCTGAAATATAAATTTTATGTTCAGGATTTTTACATTTATTGCTTTATTTTGCTTCACGGCAGCTATGGCGCAAACATCAGTTATTTTAGGAACTATTACCGATGACGACGCATTGGTAATGCCTGGTGCAGAAGTTTATCTGGAAGAACTTCAGCGACAAACAATCACAGATGAGTATGGTAATTATTCATTTCATCAAGTTCCCACAGGTGATTATACCCTCACGGTTTATGCTTTGGGATATCCTATTACCGAAAAGAAAGTTAATGTACAAGGAACAGTAACTCGTGTAGATTTCAGGTTGAACGAGGGGAATTTGGAATTGAATGAAGTTATAGTTTTTGGTCAGAGATTGACAGGCCAGGCCAAAGCTTTGAATACACAAAAGAGTAAAAATAATATTTCAAATGTAATTTCTGCCGACCAAGTGGGTAGATTTCCCGATGCTAATATGGGAGACGCTTTGAAGCGTGTTCCTGGTGTTACGATGCAACAAGACCAAGGTGAGGCGCGTGATATCGTAATTCGTGGTTTGGCACCGCAGCTCAATTCGGTTACGCTGAACGGAGACAGAATTCCTTCTGCAGAAGGTGATAACAGAAATGTTCAAATGGATTTGATTCCATCTGATATGATTCAAACCATTGAATTAAATAAGACGCTTACGCCAGACATGGATGCTGACGCAATCGGTGGTTCGGTAAATTTAATCAGAAGAAGTGCGCCACAACAGGAAAGAATTTCTCTTACCGTAGGGGGTGGAATAAATGCAATTCGTGAATCAGGACTTTTTACAGCCAGTGCGGTATATGGTAATCGATTTTTGAATAATAGCCTTGGAATGGTGTTCAATGCCTCTATGTATGACACTAATTATGGTTCTGATAATGTGGAATTTACATGGGCAGAAGATGATTTTGGAAATGCCTATACAGATGATTATCAGGTAAGATGGTATAATGTGCAGCGCAAGCGCAGAAGTGCAGGGCTTAATTTTGATTTGAAATTGGCAGAAGGTCATACACTTTTGGCATCTGCATTATATAACTGGCGTGATGACAATGAAGATCGTTACAGACTGCGCTATAGAAGCTATGATCCTGTATATGATGCGGCCAACAATATCATTGGATTTGAAGGTGGGCGGATCGTTCGCGACAATAAATCAGGAAAGGGCGGTCCTAGATTAGAGAGACAAACGGTACAGAACTATACCTTTGGTGGAGATCATATTTTCAATAAATTCAAATTGGATTGGGGTGCAGCATATTCAAAAGCGCAAGAAGAAAAACCTGATCAAAGAAATGCAGGCTTCGAAATTCGAGGAGTTGATTTTACAGGTATGAGTGGATCAACACGTTTTCCAGTTATTAGACCTTTGGATATGAGCTTGGAAGATTATGCCACCGGGCCATCACAATTTACCCGTATAGCAGCTCTAGAAGCCGGATCTGATATTACAAACGAAGACGAATGGGCTGCAAGATTGAATATTGCTTTCCCATTTCAAGTGATGAGCCAACCAGCAGAATTGAAAGTAGGAGGGCGTATGAGATTGAAATCAAAAATGCGCGACAACGGGGTAGTAGAGTACGACCCAGCCGGATTTGATATGTCTTCTATGAATGTAGCTGATCTAATCTATTTCGACGGAAATGGATTCAACCCAGGAAGTGCCTATGTTCCAGGATTTTTCTTACATAACTCATGGATAGGTGGATTGGATATTTATAATCCTGCAATGTTCGAGAAAAGTGAGGATGCTAGTTATTATGTAGAAAATTATAAAGCAGAAGAAAACATCGTTGCCGGTTATGTGAGATATGATCAACAATTGAGTAATGCGTTGAGTTTTATCACAGGTGTGCGAATAGAAAAAACCAATACCAATTATACAGGAAATGTGGTAGAAGAAGATGAAAATCTATTAGGAGCACGTTCGGTAAAAAGTGATTATGTAAATATTTTACCAGGTTTAACTTTTAACTATCGACCAAGTCGTAATACCGTTTTTCGTTTAGCCGGTACAACTTCTATCGCAAGACCAAATTATTACGATATTGCACCATTTGTGAATGTTTTGCCAGAAGATAATGAAATCCTAGCAGGAAATCCTAATCTAGAAGCTACAAAAGCTTTGAATTTTGACCTCATGGCAGAGCATTATTTCCAAAATGTCGGAATTATTTCGGGTGGTGTTTTCTATAAGCATTTAACCGATTTTATCTATACCAGTAGAAATCTAGAATTATCAAACTCGCAGTTTGCTGAAGTATTTCCAGGGGTTTCAAACCCGGTAGATGCTGGCGATAGCTGGAGATTGATTCGCCCAATGAATGGAGAAAAAGCCAATTTCTATGGAGCAGAAGTTGCCATTCAACGACAACTTGACTTTTTACCAGGGTTTTTGAAGGATTTTGGAATTTATGCCAACTATACCTATACCAAATCAGAAGCTAAAGGCGTGAAGGATACAGAAGGTCAGGATAGAGAAGGATTATCACTTCCAGGCACTGCGCCACATATGGCCAACGCATCAATTTCGTACGACGGAAAAAGGTTCGGAGCTAGACTTTCATTGAATTATGCAGCTTCTTATCTTTCAGAGTTGGGTGGAGATGCTTTTGAGGATCGTTATTATGATTCACAAACTTTCTTGGATTTTAATGCATCCTACAATTTCTTGAAGAATTTTAATTTATTTGTTGAAATTAATAATATTACCAATCAACCATTAAGATTTTATCAAGGAATCAAAGACAGAACCATGTCAGCAGAATATTATCAAACTAGATATTTATTCGGAATTAAATTTGACTTAAACAATAGAGATTAATCTCATGAATTTTTTAAAGAATTTCTTTTCTTATCTTTTTATAATTTTTTCATTCTCAGGGTGTAATGGTATCAAATCCATTACGCCCTTTGGGATTGATAGAATTAGCCCTACCTATATTACGCAACCCGTAGTACATGATACAGACGATCCTGCCATTTGGATCAACCCAAAAAATGCCGATGCCTCCTTAATCATTGGAACCGACAAAGATTCAGACGGTAAATTGTATGCCTACAATTTACAAGGTCAAATTGTAGCCACATCAGAATCATTGCAGCGTCCCAATAATGTGGATATTGTTCAATCTTTTTCTTTTCAGGGCGAAATCATTTCTTTGGCGATTACTACAGAAAGAGAAACCAACAAAATTCGTGTTTTCAAACTTCCAGAACTCATGGCCATCGACAATGGTGGAATAGAAGTTTTTGAAGGTGAAGTTCATAGATTACCCATGGGAATTGCTTTGTACCAAAATCCCGAAAATAATAGGCTATACGCCATTGTCGGAAGAAAAGACGGCCCGGCAAAGGATTATCTTTTTCAATATGAAATCATAGAAAAAGAGGGTTTTATGAGTGCTAATTTGATTCGAAAATTTGGTGATTACAGCGGAAAAAAAGAAATTGAAGCCATCGCTGTAGATAATGAATTGGGATATATCTATTATTCTGATGAAACACACGGAATTTCTAAATATTACGCAGACCCTGCCAAAGGAAATGAAAAACTTGCCTTCTTCGGAGCTAAAGATTTCAAAAGAGATATGGAAGGAATTTCAATTTACAAAACAGATGAAAAAAATGGTTTTATTATAATCTCTGACCAGCAGAATAACCGATTCAATGTCTATCGACGAGAAGGTGAACCCAACAATCCGCACCAACATATTTTAATAGCAAATCTATATCTCACTACCAACGAAAGTGATGGGAATGAAAGTATGAATTATTATTTCGGCCCTGAATTTCCTCAAGGAATTTTTGTAGCTATGAGCGATGACAAAACTTTCCACATATATGATTGGCGAAATTTACAACAATCTATCAATCAACAAATTAATGCTAAATAATTCCCCCATGCGAATTCATCCCATTCAATTGATTTTATTTTTTTTAGCTGTCCAGTTTTCTTTTGCTCAAACGCAGCAAAACAAAATATATACAGATTTAGAAAAAATTAAAAACGCGGTTACTTTTACAGCCATTGGAGACTGGGGTAGAAACGGATACTATAACCAAAAGGAAACAGGAAGTATTCTGGGTGAAACAATGAATCATATCGGCGGAGATTTTATCGTTTCTGTAGGAGATAATTTTTATCCGCATGGTGTGGGCAGCACGCAAGATCATCATTGGTTGGTCTCTTTCGAAAATGTATATGAGCATCCCGGAACCTGGGAAGACTGGTATGTGATTTTAGGAAATCATGACTATAACGGAAATGTACAGGCACAAATAGATTATAGCCAAATAAGCCGCAGATGGCACATGCCAGATAGGTATTATTCCAAAACGATTGAAGACGGAAATAATAAGATTTTATTACTATTTATAGATACCAATCCTTTTGTTGACAGCTACCTCAAGCATCCCGAAAAAAAATACAGCGATGTAGATGCACAGGATAAAAACAAACAAATGACTTGGATACAAAAGACGCTTTCAGAATCGGACGCACATTGGAAAATTGTAATCGGTCACCATCAATTATTCACTGGAGGCCGACGCGAAAATGCCGACAATTCTGTAAGAACTCAACTACTTCCGCTGTTCAAACAACAAAATATCGATTTATATATTTGCGGACATGAACATCATTTGGAATATGGTGTTTATGAAGGAATCCATCAAATCATTAGCGGCGCAGGCTCGTCTGTGAGAGTTTATAACGGTACTGAAGGTTCTGTTTTTGGAAAAAGTATCCAAGGTTTTGCCACCGTCGCCATTACCCAAGAAGCTATCAATTTCAATTTTATTGATTATCTGGGAAATGTAATTCACGCCAACAAAATTACAAAGTAATAAACGAGCTTAATTCCAAAGAAATTTAATTGAAATTTATTTGGTCTAAAATGATTTTTGATACTTAGATAAAAGTAAATCTCGTTTTAATCATCAGATTTTTCTTCTAATTTTTTCAAATAATCTTCAGCATCCATGCAAAGTTCTACGAGAACGCCACCAGAAGATTTTGGATGTAAAAAGGCAACAACTTTACCATCTGCACCTGGTTTTGGTGTTTCGTTCAGCAAAATAAACCCTTCCTTTTGCAATCGATTGATTTCTACTGAAATATCCTCTACAGCAAAGGCTATATGGTGAATGCCTGGACCACGTTTAGCGATAAATTTACGGATAGGACTATCTTCATTTGTACCTTCCAAAAGTTCGATTTTGGTTTGGCCTAGCATAAAGAATGAAGTGGTTACACCTTCGCTTTCCACAGACTCTTCCTTGTATGGCGCAATACCCAAAAGTTGGGTGTATAGCTCGTTGGCTTCTTTTAAATTGTTTACAGCAATACCTAAATGCTCAATTTTTTTCATTATAAAATTTCTATTAAATCAAAGGTACAAAATTCTAAATTGCTCAACTTCTAGAAATATTCTTGCTTTGAAGTTGATTTCAATCTCATCAGTAAAATTCCTTTACGTAATAACAAAGTTTTATTTAGAATAATTTTATATAAGGCTTAAATTCCTTATTATTGCATTTCAATCTAATTATTATGTTGAAAGTAAAAAACATACATGCCGGAATAGATGGCAACGAGATACTCAAAGGAATTAATCTAGAAATTAAACCTGGTGAGGTGCATGCGATTATGGGTCCAAATGGATCGGGTAAATCAACTCTGGCATCAGTAATTGCTGGAAATGAAGACTACGAAGTAAGTGAAGGTGCAATAGAATTGTATGAAGAGGATTTGTTGGAATTGGGGCCAGATGAAAGAGCTCACAAAGGTATTTTTCTTTCGTTTCAATATCCTGTAGAAATTCCTGGGGTTACAGTAACTAATTTTATAAAAACGGCAATAAACGAAACCCGAAAGGCACAAGGATTAGAAGAAATGCCTGCAGGAGAAATGTTAAAGGAAATTCGCGAAAAAGCAGCCATGCTCAATATTCGAAAAGATTTTCTATCTCGCTCATTAAACGAGGGTTTTTCTGGAGGTGAAAAGAAAAGAAATGAAATTTTCCAGATGATGATGCTCAATCCCAAATTGGCTATTTTGGATGAAACCGACTCTGGATTGGATATAGATGCGTTAAAGATTGTAGCAGATGGCGTGAATAAATTCAGAAATGAAGATAATGCCGTCCTGGTAATCACTCACTATCAACGACTTCTAGATTATATTGTCCCAGACTTTGTACACGTTATTGCTGATGGTAAAATTGTGAAATCCGGCGGAAAAGAATTGGCGCTGGAACTAGAAGACAAAGGTTATGATTGGATAAAAGAACAAATTTGATATGAGAAGCTTAGAAGAAAAATTGATATCTGAACATATTTTATTTGATCAATGGAGTAAACGACCAACATTGATGGAAAAATTACGTGAAGATGCCATCAATGAATTTGAAAAAACCGGTTTTCCGACCACCAAATTAGAAGATTGGAAATACACCAGTTTGAAGCCTTTTCTCAATAAAGATTATGTGCTTTTTTCTGATAATCACGATGTTCCGATTAATTATAGTGATGTAAAAACCTATTTTATACACGATATAGACTCGTATAATCTGGTGTTTATCAATGGAAAATATAGCAGTTATTTGTCCACCACAACCCATGACGAGGCTGATGTATGTGTACTTTCCAGTGCAATGCGACAGGGAAAATACCAAACTGTTATAGAGAGTTTTTACAACAAAATTGCACGGGCAGAACAAATGGTATCGCTCAATACCGCATATACACACGATGGCGCTTATATTCATGTTCCAGACAAGGTGATTTTGTCTAAACCTATACAAATCATGAATTTTTATATTGGCGAAAAACCCTTGATATCGCACCCGCGTAACCTCATCATTCTGGGAAATAACGCCCAGGCACGCATCATCGAGCGGCATCAAACCATCAATTCCCAAGAGAATTTCACCAATTCTGTAACAGAAATTCATGTGGGAAAAAACGCTCATTTAGATTATTACAAAATTCAAAATGACGACAACGCAGCCTCTTTGGTGGATTCTACCTATATCGACCAAGAAAGAGATTCTGTGGCCAGTGTTCATACTTTTTCCTTTGGTGGAAAATTAATCAGAAATGGACTTAATTTTAATCAAAAAGGCGAAAATTGTAACTCAATTCTGAAAGGAGTAACCATAGGTGAGGACGAGCAATTGATTGATCATCACACCTTTGTAGAACACATGAGCCCTAATTGTGAAAGTCATGAATTGTACAGAACCATTTTGGGAGGTAGTTCGAAAGGTGTTTTTAATGGAAAAATTCTAGTTGATGCCGATGCGCAAAAAATTGATGCTTTCCAACAAAATAATAATATATTATTGACACCGGGAGCCAGTATCGATACCAAACCACAACTCGAGATATTTGCCGATGACGTGAAATGTTCTCATGGTTGTACGGTAGGACAATTGGATGAAAGTGCCATGTTTTATCTTCGCCAAAGAGGCGTACCCAAAAAAGAAGCCAGAGCCTTGTTGTTATTCGCATTCTCTGCAGACGTGTTAGAAAGTATTCAGATTCCTGAATTAAAACAACGCATCACAAGAATTATAGCAAAGAAATTAGAGGTTAATTTGAGTTTCTGATTTATTTCAAATCATTATGAAACAGATTCATTAGAAATGTAATTTTAACTTTCTGTGAATCTGTTTTTTTATTAAAATTCAAAAATGAAAAACATCCAAGAAATACGTGCACAATTTCCTATTTTAAATACCATGGTTAACCAAAAACCATTGATTTATTTGGATAATGCTGCCACCTCTCAAAAACCATTATCGGTTTTGAATGCCATTGGCGATTACTATAAATCCTTGAACGCCAATGTGCACCGAGGAATCCATACCTTGAGTCAAGAAGCAACTACGGCAATGGAAGAAAGTAGGAAAAAAGTTCAACATTTTATACATGCAGCTCATGCGCATGAAATTATTTTTACATATGGCACAACAGATGCTATTAATCTGATATCTAGAGGATTGGAAGGTGTTTTAACCTCAAATGATGAAGTCATTATTTCTGAATTAGAACATCATTCCAATATTGTTCCATGGCAAATGCTATGTGAAAAAACGCAATCCAAACTGCGTTATATTCCACTGTTGGATAATGGCACCCTGGATATGGAGGAATTTGACAAAATTCTAAACGAAAACACAAAATTAGTGGCCGTGAACCATGTTTCGAATGCGCTGGGCGTCATCAATCCTATAGAAGATATCATAAACAAAGCTCATCAATTTGGCGCTTGGGTCATGGTAGATGGCGCACAATCGATTCCTCATCTTCAAATAGATGTACAGCAGCTGAATGCAGATTTCTACGTTTTTTCTGGACATAAAATGTATGGCCCAACAGGAACTGGAGTTTTATATGGCAAAGAAGAAATTTTGAATCAATTAAATCCATATCGCGGTGGGGGAGAGATGATACATACGGTGAGCATGGAAAAATCTACCTATGCAGATTTACCTTTTAAATTTGAGGCTGGAACACCGCATATTGCTGGAAATATAGCTCTAGGAAACGCTATAGATTTCATGAATGAAGTCGGAATGGAGTTTATTCATACCCATGAACAGGAGTTATTGAAATATGCACTTGATGAATTATCCCAAATAAAAGAAATTGAAATTTATGCCAAGCATGCACCTAGATCTGGAGCGATTTCTTTCAATTTTAACAAAAAAGGTGTGCATTCCTCGGATGTTGGGATGATTTTGGATAAATTAGGCATTGCCGTGCGCACAGGCCATCATTGCTGCCAACCTATAATGAGTCGCTTTGGAATCCCAGGAACTGTACGTGCAAGTTTTGCTGTGTATAATACAACAGAGGAGGTTGATGAATTGATAAAAGGCGTGAAATTCGCCATTCAAATGTTGAATTGACCTATTTTTCCTATCAAAAAGGAATTATTGGGTCTATTTCCATTGTTCTATCTCACAAGTTTTAATTGGAACGATTTTCGCCAAAAAGTTTTAAAATTGCATTTATGTTCAGATTTTTCAAACATCGGGTAACGCTTTGGGTTCTCAGTTTTTTGCTTTTAGCCGATATAGCTTATATCATTTATAATATTCAAAAAAATCAAGATACAACGGCGCTTATGGTGGCCATTTTGATTTTAGGACTTATAGTTGGTGCCCTGCTTGTAAGTATTATAAACAGTGATAAAAGAGCAGAACAACCCACAGTGATACGTGAGTCTTCTCACACCATCATGGAAAGCATGCAAAAGGTATTTAAAATCGTAACAGCAGAGGGACATTTCAATGAAATTTATGATTATAAAGAAAATTCAAAACTTTTAAAATTTATTCCGGTTGCCAAAAAAGCACTGGTTATAATCAAAGGAAAAGTACAAATGGGTTATGATTTTTCTAAAGCGAAATGGGAAATCGACGAAAAAAATCAAAAAATTAAATTGATTCATTTTCCAGCACCAGAGTTATTGTCATTAGAGACTGATTATGAGTACTATAATATTGAAGAGCAATTTTATAATTTATTCAAAAAAGAAGATTTAGCCAATATTCAACGTGAAGGAAAAGAGCAAATTAGAATTGCAGCCATCAAAAGTCATCTTCCCCAAACGGCTGCAGAACAAATTGAAATTGTGTTGAAAGAACTAATTGCAGCCAAAGATTGGAAATTGGAAAACGCCCATTTAATTACAGAAAGTATAAAGTTAATAGAAAATAAGTCAAATTTATCCTGATTTGGAATAGTGTATAAGTTTTTAATAATTTATTGAAAATTAGATAAATCAGCACGATATAAGTAGTAATTTTATACACATGAAGCGTACTTTCCAAACAGAATTCTTAGAAGCAGGTTGTGACGAAGCAGGGCGTGGATGCTTGGCCGGACCTGTGGTGGCTGCGGCAGTTATTTTGCCTGTGGACTTCCAATGTGGCGAATTGAATGATTCTAAACAACTATCTGTAAATCAGAGAAATATATTAAGAGAAAGAATAGAAGAGGAGTCTGTGTGCTACGGAATTGGTTTTGTTTTTCCAGAAGAAATTGATCGTATTAATATTCTGAATGCCAGTTTTTTGGCCATGCACAAAGCACTTAATAATATGCGTTTAACGCCAGATTTCATTGCGGTAGATGGAAACCGATTTGCGCCGTACAAAAGAATTAAACATCATTGTTGCATCAAAGGTGATGCAAATTATATGAATATTGCTGCGGCATCTGTTTTGGCCAAAACGTATAGAGATGCTTATATGATTCAATTACACAAGGAATTCCCGCAATATCAATGGGACAAAAACAAAGGTTATCCCACCAAATCACATCGTGCAGGAATCGAAGAATTTGGGAGTTGTCTTCACCATAGAAAATCTTTTAATTTATTACCTCCACAACTTAGTATTGATTTTGAAAAGGCGGTATCTGCTTGAATTTGAATAATTTGAGTTCGACGCAATTGGTAAAAATCCCATTTATAACCGCACCGCGTCTGGCACAAACATTTTATAATCCCCATTATTGCGAATCACATCACGCACGATACTGGAACTAATATAAGATTTTCCAGATGACGTGAGTAAAAATACCGTTTCTATTTCATGTGTCATAGCACGATTGGTATGTGCAATGGCTTTTTCAAACTCAAAATCTGCAGGATTGCGTAATCCCCGCAATATAAAACGGGCATTTTTTTCTTGAACATAATCTACCGTGAGCCCAGAATAGGTGTCGATTTCAATTTTGTCAATTCCCTCAAAAGTATCTATCAAAAATTTCTTACGCTCCTCGAGGCTGAACATATAATTTTTGGTAGCGTTCTGCCCAATAGCAACTATAATTTTATCAAAAAGAGGTACAGCGCGTTGTATTATATCGAAATGCCCCAAGGTAATCGGGTCAAATGAACCGGGAAAAACAGCAATCTTTTCCATATTAACTTTTGTTGGCTTGATCGCGCTCACGCCATGCGTGCAGCATCATACGATAATGTCTGTTTTCTTCTTTGCTAATTTCATCATCTGCGCGAATCAAATCTTTTGCAAATAATTTAAATTCCTCGCGTTCTGCTTCATTCGAATCATCATAGAATTCAATAGCTTTCTTTTTGAAATGAGAATCAAACTCAGATTCTGCCAATTGAATTAATTCATCCAGCTCATCATCCAGGTTAAGTCGCATCAAAGCCTCTACTGCCAAATATTCACGAATCACTTCGTCACTTTTGGCGTCGAGTTCGCCCTCGGCAGTGGCAATCATGTTCAATAAATGATAACCGGCAATAATTCTGTTTGATTTTCTCATGATTTTATTTAAATGAATACAAATGTAACCAGATTCCTTAATTTATTTCGCATTTTTCACTTTTTTTGAATGATTTTTAGCCCGAATCTATGCGATTTGTCGTAATTCAAGTTTTTATTCATTCAGTTCAGAACTCAAATATTTCTTTTTTCAAATTTTTAAAACAAAAACTCCAACCTACTTTGACATGCAGGTAGAGAAATTTATACTTAACAGGTCATAAAAAATCACATCATTTGGTTCAATTCCTCCCATTCCAGCATTTTTTCTTCTAGGGAAATTTTCAAGTTTTCATAAGCTAAAAGTTCATCTTCAGTTGGATTTTTATCTAAAAAAGAATTTTCAATTTTTCCGATTTCTTCTTCCAAAGAAGTGATTTCAGCTTCAACTGAATTAATTTTGTTTTTAATTCGTTTTATTTCCTTATCATCTTGATAATTAATGGGTTGCGCATTGTTCTTAGGCGATTCTTCTTTTACTACTTTTTCGATTTCCCGCATATTGGCGGCTTTGCGATAAGCCAGATAATCATCTATTCCGCCCAAAAATTCTTTTACTTCGCCTTCTTTGAATTCTACGATTTTATCTGCCAAACCGCTTAAAAATTCGCGGTCATGAGATACTAGAATCAAAGTTCCATCGTATTTATTCAAGGCATTTTTTAATATTTCTTTGGATTGAATGTCAAGATGGTTGGTAGGCTCGTCCATGATCAACACATTGGACGGATGCAACAGGAGCTTCGCCAATGCTAGGCGATTTCTTTCTCCACCAGAAAGTACTTTCACTTTTTTTTCTGCAGATTCTCCCCCAAACAAAAATGCGCCTAATACATCTCTTACTCGAATTCGAGTTTTTTCGTTGGCTGCATATTCAGCTTCTTCCAGTACGGTTCTGTTTTCATCTAAAACCAAATGTTGATTTTGAGCAAAATAGCCTACTTCTACATTGTGTCCATAGGTAATTTTACCCGAAAAATCCAGCTCGCCAATAATGCATCTTGCCAAGGTAGTTTTTCCCTGGCCATTTTGACCAACAAAAGCAACTTTTTCACCACGAACAATTTCTAAATCCACATTGGTAAAAACACTGTGATTCCCAAAATCTTTGGCAACATCTTCTAGCTTGAAAACCACTTTTCCCGATCTCTGTGATGGCTCAAACCGAATGTTCATGGCGTGTACATCTTCATTCTCTACCTCAATGACGTCCATTCGGTTCAGTTTTTTTTGCAAAGATTTTGCTGTAGATGCTTTGGACGCTTTAGCCCTGAATTTGTCGATGAGTTGTTCGGTATGTTTAATATAATTCTCCTGATTTTTTCTTGCCTGCTCCATTTTTTCACGCCTATCTTCCCGTAACTCGATGTATTTGGAATAATTCGCTTTATAGTCGTGAATCTGTTTATTGGCAATTTCCAAGGTGCGATTTGTTATATTATCCAAAAATAATTTGTCATGTGAAACCAGAACAACCGCACCGCTATAACTGTTCAAAAACTCTTCGAGCCACAAGATAGAATCTATATCCAAATGATTGGTAGGCTCGTCCAAAAGCAAAATATCGTGATGGCGTAAGAGCAATTTTGCCAATTCTACCCGCATGCGCCAACCTCCAGAAAATTCACTTGTCAAACGATGAAAATCTGACTCTCTAAATCCGAGACCCTTCAAAACCTTCTCCATATCCGCATCCTTGGAATATCCACCCAACATGGTAAATCTTTCTGTGAGATGTGAAATATCTTCGATTAATTGGTGATAGCTATCACTTTCATAATCTGTGCGTTCGGCCAATTGGTGATTTACTTCATCTATTTTTGTTTGAACTTGATTCAAAAGTTCAAATGCCTGAGCAGCTTCGTCCCAAATCGTTCTACCTTCTTCAAAATCAATATCTTGGGATAGGTATCCTACACTCACTTCTCCTTCATAAGCAACGTCTCCTTCGGTTGAATTTTGTTTTTTTGCCAGAATTTTAAGCAAAGTAGATTTTCCTGCTCCATTTTTCCCTGCCAATCCTATCCGGTCACCTTTATTAATCCTGAATGATACATTATCAAATAAATAATTTCCTGCAAAATGTACCCCTAATTTTTGCGCTTGTAACATAGTTGCAAATATAATTGAATTTTCTAGCGCTGACCTGCATCTGTTAAAAGTAGATTGAATAAAGCCCGTAGTAATAATTTTCTGAAACAAATAGTCGTTTTGGTATAATAAATGCCTATTTACAGCAAAACTATATATAATGAAAAATACAAATTTGTTCATGATTTCCGTGATTTCATTCACGCTTTTGGCTTCTTGTGAAAACAAAACTTCCAAAACAATTATTCCACAACAAGACGACACAACAGAAGTAGTGGATATGCACAATAGCCAAATATCTGTTGATTGGCCAGGTAGCTATTTTGGCGTAGTTCCTTGTGCATCATGTCCAGGAATAGAAACTATGATTACACTGAATGAGGATGAAACTTACGAAAAAACAGAAGTTTATAAAGAGTCTGATTTAGAGCCTTTTATAGAAAAAGGAAAAATTTTATGGACTAATAATGGAAATGAAATACATTTGGGTGAATCCTTGTACAAAGTGGGTGAAAATATGCTCATAATGCTGGATGCAGACGGAAACGAGATTTCTGGCGAATTAGAAAAAAATTATATTTTGAATAAAACGCAACTGCAATCGGCATTACCCATCAATGAGGGTATTGAACTTATGGAATACCAAGGAAGTGATAATATGAAATATCAAATTATTTTTAATAATAATAATTCACCCGCCACAGCTGTCGTAAGCTCAAAGAATTTGGAAATGGAATTAACACAAAAGGAGGCTTGGGCCAAAGGTGCAGAGTATGTTTCGCAAGAAGCGAGTTTGTTGATGAAAGAAAATGTAGGAGAATTCAAAATGGGAAATAAAACCATAAAATTATCCGAAGTGAAATAAAATGGCGTTTATTACCCCAAATTTAAGTAACAGTTGTTACATCAAATCCTAAAAAAATTGACGTATTTTGGCATTTTAAAATTATAAATGCAGTTCGTAGAAACTTTTTTTCTAGCAACACTTATGTCAATTTTGGGTTTTTTGCCCCCGGGAATGATGAATATGACCACAGTAAAAGTGGCATTGGAACAATCTCGTAAAAACGCACTCCAATTTATATTGGGAACATTGTTCATCATTGCCATTCAAGCCTATATAGCCTTGTATTTCTCCCAATATTTGGCGCAAAATCCCGATATAGTAAAAACGCTTTCCTATATTGGGATTTTTGTTTTTATAGCATTGGCTTTATTATTTTTTCGTCAGGCCAAATCAAATAAAATCATTGGTGGAATCGCTGATGGAAGCTTGATCTCTGGAATCAAAATGGCATCGATGAACATGCTTGCGATTCCCTTTTTCTTGGCTTACAGCACGGCTATGGAGGCATCTGGATTAATTCAAAACATTGTTCCCGATCGTTATTTCTTTGTTGCAGGAGCTGTTTTTGGCTGTTTTTTACTTTTTAGTGCGTATATGCTGCTTGCAGAATTTATTCAAAAAAGAGCTGTATTTGTTTCTCGAAATATCAATTATATTCTCTCGGGCTTGTTTGTTTTTCTTGCAGTAATCACCACTTATAAGGTGATTTTTACTTAAAATAAATGGGTTGTGACAAACATTATTTGGGAACATATTCTACCAGCCACGCCTCTTCCAGCGATTCGCTGCGTGACAAAGGATTGATAAAATCCCAACTGAGCCGAGTTACACGAAAATGATCTGCGCGGTAGGATTTGTTGATATTAAATTTATTTCCTTTTAATTCGTTGGGATTGATATTACGCATCATTACCCAAAAAGGCTTATTCAAACGATTGAGATCTTTGCGTTCAATCTTTTGTGAAGTTCCGCCAATCATCCAATCCATAGGCCAACTATACTGCCCATCAACCATATACAAATTCCCTGGCTTGATGTTATGTTGTTGGGCTACAACGCCTAATGAATAGCCAGATTGATATTTTAACAATTGAGGATAAAAAGTAGAGTTTAAATAAATGTTTGTAAATAAAATAAACCCTGCAGAAACCACTACCGTTCGTTCCAAGCGGCTTTCACTCTTCAAAAACAACCAAATTATAAGTAAAATACTAGCCAAAAGAACAGCAAGCACAGGAATTTCATGCACCGCAAATGCAACAATTCCTAAAAATCCCAACAAAACAAATCCCAAAGAGGCCAAAATGTATTGTGTGATTTGAAAAACTTTGGGCAATTTACTGCGATATTGCTGAAAATATAAAACAATGGTACCCGCAGTAAAAATGGCTACAAAAGGAAAAATAATATTCAGATAATGGGGGAGCTTGAAAGATGAAAAATTCATTACAATCAAAAATATTAAAACCGTCAAAATAGTCGAAATTTCTACAAGCTTCACCTGTCTAGTGATTGATTTAATTCGTAAAAATAAACTACTGTAAAACCAAATACTCCAAGGCAAAAATGTCCAAAGTATGGTATGAAAATAAAAAAAATAATCATTCTGACTGGCACCTCCAAAATCTTCACCACTATATCTACCGGTAACTTGACCCATACTTATGAACTCAATTCCTTCCATTCCAAATTGATGATAATATGCATAAAAAACCGGAACACAGGCCAGCGCAAAAGCAATTAAGCCCAAAACAAACTTAGGCTGCAAAAGCCGTTTCCAATAATGATGATACAACACCATGAAAAACAAAAAGATTCCAATGACAGCAATGGCAATCAAGCCTTTTGTAGAAAAGGCAAATGCCGTGAAAATCCCACCCAAAACGGCTCCAGACCACGAGTTCAACTTCAAAAAGCGAACCCACTGCCAAACAGCCAAAACCGTGAATGCCGTAAGCACAGCATCTGTACGTACATCATGCATTCCCAAAACGATGGCTTGAGATGTAAGAAACATAAAGGCCGAAAGTCGCGAAATTTCTACATTATCATATAGCAAATTAGCGAGTTTAAAGGTTGCAAAACCTCCCAAAATCGTCAAAATTAATGCCGGTAAACGATATGCCCATTCCTCAAATCCAAAGATTTCAAAACTTAGTGCAGATAGCCAAAAATGCATGTGAGGTTTGTCCAAATAGGGATTTCCACCTTTCAAAATAGACAAATAATCTCCAGATTTGGCCATGCGCATCGCCATAGTGGCATGTTGTGCAGAGTCATTTTCCATTAATGGCAAAAACAACCCAAATCCCAATGCAATGGCCAACAATAGATAAAGTAACAAATATGTACGAACCGAAATCAACTATTTCTCAATTTTGGCAGTATCTATTTTTTTATGCGTATGATCTTCTTCTTTGGCATAAGCATCGATAATCTTTTTCACAAGTTTGTGACGCACAACATCTTTACCGTCTAATTCAATAAAGGATATATCTTCTACTCCTTTCAAAATATGCATAGCCTCCTTCAAGCCAGATTTCTGCTTCAAGGGTAAATCTACCTGCCCCGGATCACCAGTGATGATAAATTTGGCACTTTTGCCCATTCGCGTCAAGAACATCTTCATCTGTGAATGAGTCGTATTCTGCGCCTCATCCAATATTACAAATGCGTTGTCTAGCGTACGCCCACGCATAAAAGCCAGTGGAGCCACCTCTATAACACCGCGTTCAATATAATTTTGTAACTTCTCAAAATGAATCATATCCCGCAAAGCATCATACAACGGTTGCATATACGGATCGAGTTTTTCTTTCAAATCACCCGGCAAAAAACCTAAACTCTCACCCGCCTCAACTGCCGGACGTGTAAGTATTATTCGTTTCACTTCCTTGTTCTTCAAGGCACGCACAGCCAATGCTACACTCGTGTAAGTCTTTCCTGTACCTGCCGGCCCCGTAGCAAAAACCATGTCGTTTCGATTCACAGCATCTACCAACTTGCGCTGATTGGCTGTAAGCGCTTTTACCAGAATTCCGCTCACTCCATGTACCAGAATTTCATCTTTAGAATTCATCGTAACACGAGGCGCAGAGCCATCAAAAATCTGAGTCAAATCCCTTTCATTCAATCGGTTGAAGTGCTGCATATGCAGTACAATATCTGCAATTTTACTTTCAAACAAATTCAAATCCTCTTCATTCCCTTTTGCCGATAAATATCGACCACGTGCCGTAATCTTTAATTTGGGAAATTGAGCCGTGATGTTATCTAGATTTTTATTGTTTTCACCATAAAAATCCTGAACATTTATTTCTTTTAATTCAATTAATCTTTCGTGCAAATTTATTTTTTTGATACACAAATTTAATGAATAATTTGGTTGATTGATACTATTAATTTAGTTTCAATTCAGCAAAAATTAAATTCGTACTTTCGTTTCTGATTTTTATTTCAAGATTTTTTGTAAATTCATACCGCAATTGTTTAATTTCAAACTTTACCTTTGTCAATTCAAAACAAAACAAGTAATTTTTGAGAAATGGCAAATGAAAATGTTAAATCTATAGCCAATTATTGATGCCAGTAATTACACTGACAACAGACTTCGGAAATGCCGATCATAGTGTCGCAAGCGTGAAGGGTGCACTTCTCAAAGAAATGCCAGACGCGCGGCTTGTGGATATCACACACGAGATTCAACCCTTTGATATTGCAGAAACAGCAATGGTCATTAAAAACGTTTACCCCAATTTTCCCGAAAATACCGTTCATATTATTGGTGTTGATGCCATTCCAGACAATAATGCCAGACTGCTCGCTGCCAAAATCGACGGGCATTACTTCCTGGCAGCAGACAATGGCGTGCTTTCCCTTATTCTAGCCGAACTCAAACCCGAAATTATGGTAGAAATCACCATCGGCAGATACAACCCGCAAAGCAATTTCCCTACTCGAGACATTTTTGTACCCGTCGCTTCACATCTCCTTCGTGGAGGAAAACTCGAAATTATTGGAAACACAACCAATACCTACAAAGAACTCAACTACACAAAACCCATCATGCAAAACGAAAAACTATTGGTAGGAATCGTAATCTCCATCGATAGATTCGGAAATATCATTACCAATATCAAAAAACAAACTTTTGAAGAGCATAGACGTGGTCGAAATTTTACCGTAAATGTCCGAAACCATCAATTCAAAAAAATCCTGAACCGATATGCAGACATTATTCTCGAATTCCCTCCCGGATTCAATGTTCACGGCGAAAAAATGGCCATTTTCAACGCTTCAGACTTTCTCGAAATCGCACTTTATAAATCAGACCCCAAAACCTTTGGAGGAGCAAACACACTCCTCGGAATCAACAAAGGAGACAATATCAGCATAGAATTCAATTAAATGGATTACCTCGTACTCAAAGCCATTCATATCATTTTTGTTGTAAGCTATTTCGCAGGCTTGTTCTACATCGTTCGCCTGTTTATCTACCATACAGAAGCACTAGAAGATATCGAACCCAAACGAACTATACTACACAAGCAATTCTCTTTTATGGAAGAAAGACTGTGGAATATCATCACAGTTCCAGCATTTATCATAATGATTATCAGTGGAGTATATATACTTTACGCCACCAATTGGAGTTATCTCACACAGGCATGGATGCTCATCAAACTTGCATTTGTCCTTTTATTGGGAATCTACCATTTCTGGTGCTGGAAAACCATGAAAAACCTACAAAATCAAATCACACAATACAGCTCTGTACGCCTGCGCATGATGAACGAAGTCGCAACACTCATCCTTTTCGCTGTCGTTTTTGCCGTCGTGCTCAAATCCCTTTTTACGTTTTATTGGTATTGGACGTTTATTACATTTGTTCTGGTTGGCGCCCTCATCATGTTGATAGTCAAGATGGTAAATAGAAACAAAGCTTAATTTATTTTTTTGGGCGGTTTTTCGTGCTTTACGCTATACATCAGGGTCTGTATGCCTATAAAATGTGGTGTACAGTGAGTTCCTCTACGTTACACTCCCTGTACACCGCATTTTATGTGAGGCATACAAACCCTGCTGTGCCGCTACAATCACGACCGCAAACACCCACCCAAAACTCCATTATTAGCCTTCCATATTTAATTTGAAATAAAATCCTAAATATTAATTCCACATTCTTCAAACAGAAATAGCAATATTTATCTATTTTTGCGGTTTAATAGTCGCATGTTCACCATTTTTAAAAAAGAAATTAGAAGTTTTTTCGGAACCCCCGGCGCCTATATCGTTTCAAGTATTTTTGTACTGATTTGCGCGCTTTTTCTGTGGTTTTTTGATAATGAATACAACATTTTCAATCTCGGAACCGCATCATTGTCCACCTTTTTCTTCATTGCACCCTGGGCATTTCTTTTTCTCATTCCTGCACTCACCATGCGGCAATTGGCAGAGGAAAAACAAATGGGAACCCTCGATTGGCTTCTTACACAACCTATCAAAATTTCCAACCTAATTCTCGGAAAATATCTTTCTGTCCTGATTCTCATTGCCTTTATGTTGCTTTCTACGGCAATTTTTGTTTTTAGCATTCAATATTTTAGTATGGACGGCAAAATAGATACAGGCGCTATCATAAGCGGATATGCAGGTTTGTTTCTGCTGGGCAGCCTTTTTGCTGCCACCGGTTTGGCAGTTTCGTCCTTTACAGAAAATCAAGTAATTGCCTATGTTGGAACCGTTTTTTTATGTTTTTTAATGTATTATGGCTTTACAGGCTTGGCGTCCTATAACTTATTAGGCTCATTGGATTATTATGTGCAACAGGCTGGCGCCGAATTTCATTATAATTCATTCTTGAAGGGAATTATCGATACACGAGATTTACTCTATTTTGTCGCAGTTTCTGTATTGTTTTTGTGTCTTGCGTATTTTTCATTAATCAAACTGTTGACAAGATGAAAAATAAAAAGTTAATTGGGACAGTCGTTGCTGCTATAACATTGCTTATCATTTCTGGACTGTTCTACATGCGTTGGGATCTAACAGAAGATAAAAGATATTCTTTTTCGGATTCTACCAAATCTGTTTTGGACAGCATCGATCAGCCTGTACAAATTAATGTTTTTTTGGATGGTGAACTCACCGGGAATTTTAGAGTTTTGCAAAACGAAACCAGATTTTTACTCAATGAACTCAATCGAAGAAATTCACGAATTCAATATAAATTCATAGACGCACTCCAAGAAAATTTAAATATAGATTCGCTTCGCGCCATAGGTGTTGCAGACGTTTCTGTACCTACCAACGAAAAAATATTAAGAGTACTGCCTTTTGCTACCATTCAAACCCAAGGCAAAGCAGCAACAATTCCGCTGCTCTCTAACAAAAAAATACCTATCGAGCAAAGAGCGCTCGCATCAGCAGATATTCTTGAAACTAATTTTATAAGAGAAATTTATAGATTAAGCTTCAAAAAACGAAAAAATATAGGTCTAATCGTTCATCATGATGAATTATTACCAAATTATCTCGACGGACTGTTTCGTGTTGCTGCAAAGGATTATGATATAACGCCATATACGCAGCCTTTGCAGAATCCAGAGGGATCCCTTCAAATTTCTGATTTGGAGAATTTGAAAGAATTTGATGCCCTTATAGTGGCCAAACCTATTCGTCCTTTCTCGGATTTAGACAAACTTGTGCTGGATCAATATATTATGAACGGCGGAAAAATGCTCTGGATGACCGAAAGTGTAGATGCAGAAATGGATTCTCTTTTCAGATCCCAACGAATCGTTTCATTCCCAAGAAATAATAATCTTACCGATTTGTTTTTTGCTTATGGCATTCGTATTATGCCTGCAGTAATCAAGGATTTGCAATCAGGTTATATCACTTTGGCCATTGGTGAAGCAGGCGATAACACTGCGTATGAGCAATTTCCCTGGCCGTATTTTCCGCTCAGCATTCCACGGGGAGAACATCCCATCACACGCAAAATCTCCAATCCTTTGCGATTTGAATTTGCCAACCCTATAGAAATTCTTGAACGCGATTCTGTGAATGTAGATGTTTTACTCACGACATCTGCTCAAGTTCAGTTACAACAACCCTTGAGCTATATCGATTTTTCTGAAATTGAAAAAACAAATACCGAAAATTATCCAACACAACCCGGAGTTTATCCTATGGCGGTTTTGTTACAAGGTTATTTTAACTCGGCTTATAAAGGTCGTATCGAGTCACAAACTACACCCCATTTCAAAGCTCGCTCAGACCTCAATGAAATGATTATCATCTCTGATGGCGATTTTGCCAAAAATCATATCTTCCGAGGAGAGCCTCTGCCATTAGGCGCCGACAAATATAGTATGAGACCAGATATAGCTGCAGCACCCAATGTGATTTATGATAACGCAACTTTTATTATCAATTCTCTCGATTACCTCACTGGTGATGATATGATGATTGAATTACAGGAAAAGCAACGCACCATGCATTTACTGGATAAAAATCAAGTAGCTGCACAAAAAAATACTTGGAGATGGTACAACATCATTATTCCAATTTCTTTGATTTGGACTCTAGGACTCATAGGAATTTGGTGGCGAAGAAAACATTATTCTTAATTATTTGTAGAAAAATAAGTAGGAAACTATTCATTCCGAAACTGCTATATTTGTGTAATATTCAATAAAATGAAGCGGCTGTACTTGGTTTATACGTTGATGGCAATGATTTGTATGACAAGCTCCTGTCGTAATCAAAAAGATTCACCCCAGCCCAAAATCGTAACAACTACAACTATGATTACTGATTTGGTGCATCAAATAGGAGGTGATTCTATTGTAGTGGTTGGATTGATGAAAGCGGGTATAGATCCACATACCTACAAAGCCAGTGAAGGAGATGTGCATCAACTCAGTTCGGCACAGGCTATATTCTATAATGGCTTACATCTGGAAGGAAAAATGGCCGATGTTTTCAAAAAAATGAATAAATCTGGCTATCAAACCTACGCTATAAGCGATGCGCTGCTTCCAGAGGATATAATCAGTTCTACTGATTTTTCTGGAAATTATGATCCACATATTTGGTTTTCTATTCAAAACTGGAAAAAAGCAGCCATGTATGTTTCAGGAGTTTTGTCTGAACTCCATCCCAATAATAAAATGTATTACGAAAATAATTTATGTAAATATTTGCAGTCATTGGATGATATGGCTGTGGAATTACAAAAAAAAATAAATAAAATTCCTTCCGAAAAAAAAATCTTAATCACTGCTCACGATGCATTTGGGTATTTTGCAAAAGAGTTTGATTTTCAAGTAAAAGGCCTTCAGGGTTTTTCGTCAGCTGCTGAAGCTGGAACTGCAAATATGATTGCATTGGCAGAGTTTATTGCAGAAAATGAAATTCCTGCCATATTTGTAGAAAGCTCTGTGCCAGAAAAAACAATGATTGCCTTGCAAATGGCAGTTGAAAATAGAGGATTTAATGTGCGAATTGGAGGGATGCTATATTCAGACGCTCTAGGAAATCCAGAAACACCACAAGGAACATACATCGGAATGTATCATGCCAATATAGAAACCATAACGAAAGCTTTATATGTCAGAGAATAATTTAGCCATTCAAGTAGATGATCTCACCGTGGCATATCATCAAAAACCGGTGTTGTGGGATATTGATTTACAAATTCCTAAAGGAGTTCTTATGGCCATTGTAGGGCCTAATGGTGCGGGTAAATCAACTTTGTTAAAAACTATTCTGAATATTATAAATCCCTTGGCGGGCACCATTTTAATTCATGGTACTGATTTCTTTCATCAAAAAAAAAATATAGCCTATGTACCTCAACGTAGTAGTGTGGATTGGGATTTTCCAACAACTGTTTTGGATGTTGTGCTTATGGGAACTTATGGTCGATTGGGTTGGTTGAAACGACCTGGAAAAAATGAAAAGAGAGCGGCTTGGGAAGCTTTGCAAAAAGTGGGATTGCAGGATTTTGCGCATCGACAGATATCACAACTATCTGGTGGTCAGCAACAACGGGTTTTTTTGGCTCGAGCTTTGGTGCAACAGGCAGAAATTTATTTTCTGGACGAACCTTTTCAAGGAGTAGATGCTACCACCGAGCAATCTATCATAGTATTGTTGAAGGAATTACAACAACAAGGCAAAACTGTAATCGTTGTTCATCATGATTTGGATACCGTATCCGAATATTATAATTGGGTAACACTACTCAATGTGCGTGTGATTGATTCTGGACCGGTTTCTAAAGTTTTTACGACTCAGAATCTTAAACTTACCTATGGCAACAAGCATTCTTTTGATTATTTAATCGGTAGCCATGATTGAAATATTCTTGGATCAAACTTTTTGGATAATTGCCTTGGGTACAGGATTATTAGGCGCAAGCAGCGGGATTTTAGGAAGTTTTGCCGTGCTCAAAAATCAAAGTTTGCTCGGAGATGCCATTTCTCATGCCGCATTGCCCGGAATCGTTCTAGCTTATATTATTTCTGGCGAAAAATCGAGCATTTATTTACTTACTGGAGGACTTTTGTGCGGAATTCTAGGGGCGTTTTTTGTCCATGATATGGTGAAGAATTCCAAAATAAAAACAGACACAGCATTAGGAATAGTGCTATCCGTTTTGTTTGGATTGGGAATGATGCTTCTCACCTATGTTCAATCCATTCAGGATGCAGGACAGGCAGGACTGGAGATGTATTTGTTCGGGCAGGCTGCAACCATTTTGAAGAAGGATATTTACTTGATGCTTGCATTTTTAATTCCTTCCTTATTGCTAGTTTTGGCATTATGGAAAGAAATAAAAATTTATCTATTTGATAGTGAATACGCTGTAACTATTGGGATTCCTGTAGAAAAAATCAATTTGCTTATAACCGTTTTGGTGGTGATTATCATTGTAATGGGGTTACAAACTGTGGGCGTCGTTCTCATGAGTTCACTTTTATTGGCTCCAGCTGCTGCAGCCAGACAATGGACAAATTCGTTGTCTAAAATGTTAGGAATTTCAGCTTTAATAGGTGCTGTGAGCGGTTTGGCAGGAACATATCTTAGCGCGGTAAGTATTAATTTACCCACAGGTCCCGTAATTGTACTCCTTGTTTCTGCCATTGTCTTCATTTCTATTTTAATTGCACCCAATCGAGGGTTAATCTTTAAGTATTTCAAAAAAAGTAAACTTCAACATCCTTTAAAATGAGTAGTTTCCAAATAGAAATACAAATTATAGCTGTTTTAGTAGCGCTGGCATGTGCTATTCCAGGTGTTTTTCTTGTATTGAGAAAAAATGCAATGGTTTCAGACGCTATCAGTCATTCTATTTTACCCGGAATTGTTGTTGGATTTTTTTTAACCCAGGATATTAATTCGCCAATTCTCATTTTGTTGGCTGCTATTACCGGTCTTCTTACCGTTTTTTTGGTGGAATGGATTCATAACACAGGACTTGTAAAAGAAGATACTTCCATTGGTTTGGTATTTCCGGCCTTGTTCAGTATTGGAGTGCTCTTGATCAGTCGTGCTGTGGGAAATGTGCATTTAGATATTGATGCAGTATTATTGGGGGAATTGGTTTTTGCTCCGTTTGATCGATTTTACTTCGATGAAGCAGATTGGGGTCCTAAATCTTTTTGGGTAATGGGCAGTATTTTATTAGTGAATTTAATTTTATTACTTTTATTTTATAAGGAATTAAAAATCAGCACATTTGATGCGGGTTTGGCTGCTGCTTTCGGCTTTTCACCTATTCTTATTCATTATATTTTGATGTTTGTTTCGTCTGTAACTATTGTTGGCGCTTTTGATGCCGTAGGTTCGGTTTTGGTGGTGGGATTGATTATCGTGCCAGCAGCCATTGCCAATTTATTCACCAACAGTTTACGTGGAATGATTGTGATATCCATGTTTTGTGCAGCAACTGCGGCCGTCTTGGGTTACTGGGTCGCACATTGGATCAATGCTTCTATAGCAGGTACAATTATGGTGGTTCTTGGGGTGTTTTTTATCCTGTCTTATTTATTTTCTCCAGAACATGGTCGAATTATTCAAATCTTTCGGATGCGTCAACAAAAAGAAGAAATCTACCTGCTCACCATGTTGCTGCATTTGCAAAGTCATGAAGATAAAAGCGAGAAAAGTATCATGCATTTACAAGAACATATCAATTGGACTGCAGAAAAATCAAATAAAATTATTCAATTAGCTCAAGAAAAAAAATTAATCAAGATACAAGCTGGAATGATTGTTTTAACTCCTAATGGAGAGGCATTCAGTGAATCCAAAATAAATGAAATTCTTAGGGGTTAACAGGTTGAAAATCAATCTTTTTTAAATATAAAGTATCGTTTATTCTAAAAATGATTCCATTGGGTAAATCAACAAATTCGGGTTGAAAGTTATCTATCACACCCGATTGGCTCAGAATCCTCACGGTGTAGCGATTTCCTTGACGATGATTTTGGGTGATGTTTTGTTTAATTTTATTAAAAACAACCGAAACAGGCTTAATTTCAGGATTATTTAAGGAAAATTCTATTTGGTAACCTCTTTCCTCATGATGCATTAAGCTTTGATACATAGGTTTTGTAACCTTGAGTAAAAGGGGATAAGTGGCTGTTGACACGTGTTTACTACATGAAACATTTATAATCAAAAAAATTAAAATTAATTTAAATCTTATTATCTTTTTCATAAATTTACATCAAATGATTTGTGGAAATAAAATATAAAATTAACAAAAATGAATAAACTTTTTAATCTCATTTTAGTCATATTTTTTTTGTTTTTCTTTTCCTGCAACAATGATGACGGCAATTCTGCAAGTTCGAGAAGTGTAAATGATTTTGTTTGGAAAGGATTGAATTCTTGGTATTATTGGAAACCTCAAGTATCTGATTTACAAGACAACAGATTTAATTCAAATCGAGATTATGAATCTTTTATCAACGGAAAAACACCTGAAAATCTCTTTTTTTCTCTATTGTATAATTACCCCAACGATGATCAGTTTTCTTGGATAGTGGATGATGTAAATGCTTTGTTGGAAAGATTCTCGGGAATAGAAACAACCAACGGAATGGATTTTTATCTATTTAGACATTCGGGTTCAAATCAAGCTCTGGCAGGTATTGTAAATTATGTTGTACCCGGTTCTTCTGCTGCCCTTCAAGGCATAAAACGTGGTGATGTCTTTTTTGCCGTAAATGGAAGCCCACTCAACACCAACAATTATTTGCAATTATATGACCACCAAGTATCAATAACTTTTGCCAATGATGCGGCTATGAATTCAAATGAATTAATTTTTTCTGGAGCTTACGAAAAACATTTAATTGCGCAACAGCTAGAGATTAATCCTGTTCATTATGCTACCGTATTTGACGGGAATCAACGCAGGGCTGGATATCTTGTTTATAATGGGTTCAAGGCGAATTATAACGATGAATTGAATGCCGTTTTCGGAGAATTCAGAAACGCTGGAATCACAGATTTAATTTTAGATTTGCGTTACAACCGTGGCGGATCGCTACCATCTGCGTTAGCCTTGGCGCAAATGATAACGGGCAGATTCACAGGTAGTCCATTTGTGAGGCTTGATTTTAACGACAGTCATAATTCGCTGGATAAACAGTTTAATTTTGAATCGCAAATGACGATTTATAATTTTGTTAATGGCCAAAATGTGCCTGCAGGAACTCAAAGCATTAATTCATTAAATTTAAATAACGTTTATATACTTACTACAGCCAATACGGCTTCTGCCAGCGAATTGATTATTTCTGGTCTAGATGCTTATATAGACGTAGTGGTGATTGGATCCGAAACACGAGGAAAATTTGTGGGTTCTAGAACTTTGGTAGATCATCCAGCTTCTGATTTTATGGACATTAGTCAACGAAGTCGTCTTCATAATTATGCTATGCAGCCTATTGTTTTTGCTTATTTTAATGCTCAAAATGAAATTTTCTTATCTGGAATTCAGGCCGATTACAATATTTCATTTTCACAATATGTAGGTACATTAGGAAATTTTGGTGACCCGAATTCGGATGCAGCTTTAGCCAATGCTCTCTCGGTTATAGGGGGATTTTCTTCGCGCACAAATCTACCTGTTTATGAGCACATTCAACAATATGTAAGCACAAAAGAATTACAAGAAATAGGAAAGGAATTGTATTTGGAGCCAGGATCATAGAAAAATAATAAAAAAAAGAGAATCAATTGCTTGATTCTCTTTGGCTTAGTAGCGGGGGTTGGACTCGAACCAACGACCTTCGGGTTATGAGCCCGACGAGATACCGACTTCTCCACCCCGCGATTTGGACTGCAAATATATAACAGTTTTTTGAACTGTGCAAATTAAAATCAAAAATACCTAAGAATTATCTGGAAATATAGAAAATTGAATGCGTTAAATTAAGGGTAATAATCAAGTTCTGAAGTCTAAGTTGTAAGCATTTTTCATTCCTTTTTTCTACCTTTAGCGCAAAATAGATTTATCGTGGTTCGTGCCAAAAAACATTTAGGTCAGCATTTTTTGAATGATTTGCAAATCGCAGAAAACATTGTGAATGCGCTTAGCTGGCAAGGCTATAATCAAGTTCTTGAAATTGGACCAGGCACGGGAGTTTTAACTCAATATTTAATCCATCAAAACAGAAAAGTATCTGTTGTCGAGATAGATAAAGAATCAGTTGAGTTTTTACAAAAAAAATATAATGGCATTCGAGAGAATTTGCCTGTATTTTCAGAAGATTTTTTACAAATGAATTTGAAGGCTATTTTTGACAATCAAGTAGCTATAATCGGGAATTTTCCCTATAATATTTCATCTCAAATTCTCTTCAAAGTTGTTGAAAATAAAGAACTTGTGCCAGAGGTAGTAGGTATGTTTCAGAAAGAAGTTGCCGAAAGAGTAGCAGCAAAACATGGAAACAAAACCTATGGCGTAATTTCAGTATTGATTCAAGCCTATTATGATGTTGAATATCTATTTACTGTTCATGAACATGTATTTACGCCACCTCCCAAGGTAAAATCAGGCGTTATTCGACTCAAAAGAAAGGAAAAAGAACCAGATTGTAATCCAGCCAAATTCAAACAAGTAGTAAAATCTGGTTTCAGCCAAAGAAGAAAAACATTGCGAAACGCGCTCAAAAGCACACAAGATATTGAAAAACTGAATAAGCATCCTTTTCTAAACCTACGCGCCGAGCAATTATCGGTAGAAGATTTTGTCGAATTAACTCAAATTTTATCTGCATGAATGAAATAAATTTCAAAGAAATTCGCAATCAACTCGCTTTTACCATAGCCGAAAGAAATCCTAGAGCCACCGTAGAAATTATAAAGGATCTACACAATGCAGATATTGCAGAACTTTTTGAAGATCTGGAGGTTGATGAGCAATTATTTTTATTGTCCACGCTAGAAAATGAAGATTTTGCAGCAGTCGTCTTTGAATTGGAAGAAGAAGACCGTAAAAAATTATTACAAAATCTTTCTTCAAAACAAATTGCCGAACATGTTATCAACGAGCTCGAAACCGATGATGCGGCAGACGTAATCGCCGAATTGTCTGACGAGCAGAAAATCGAAGTTATCAGTGAAATTGATGATGAAGAACATGCCAGAGATATTGTAGAGCTATTGCGCTATGACGAGGACACAGCAGGTGGATTAATGGGAAAAGAGCTTGTGAAAGTCAATCAAAACTGGAGCGTGATTACCGCCGTGCGTGAAATGCGGAAACAGGCCGAATTTATGGAAGAAGTTTATTCGATTTATGTGGTTGATGATCATGATAAACTTTTGGGAACACTTTCATTGAAAAGTTTGTTGACCACATCGAGTAATACACGTATTTCTGATGTGTATAATCCCAAATTTTATGCAGTTTCGGTAACAGATTCCGCAGAAAGTGTAGCTATTGATATTCAAAAATATGACTTATTTGAAATGCCTGTAATCGATGAGTTGGGTAGGCTTGTAGGTCATATTACTGTGGATGACGTATTAGATGTAATTCGCGAACAAACGGATCGCGATTATCAATTGGCATCGGGTATCTCAGAAGATGTAGATATGCACGATAGTTTGTGGCATCTTACAAAAGCGCGATTGCCCTGGCTTTTGATTGGTGTGGCAGGAAGCTTGGTGAGCTCGCGGATTTTGGATGGAAATTTGGGAGCCATGGAAAAAATTCCCATGTTGATTTTATTTATTCCATTAATTGCTGCCACAGCTGGAAATATGGGTGTACAATCTTCTGCCATCGTAGTACAAGCCTTGGCGCAAGGAAATATGCGGGGTACACTGTGGCAAAATCTAGGCAAAGAGGTCTCCATGGGTATGATTAGCGGATTTGCGCTCTCTATTTTACTTTTTGCGTTCAGTTATTTCTTGTATGGTGATTTTATGGCGGGATTAACGATTTCTATTTCTCTATTTGCAGTCGTTTTGGTGGCCGCAATAGTTGGTACAACCATTCCGCTTATCCTCTCAAAAAGAGGAATAGATCCTGCAATTGCTACAGGTCCTTTTATTACCACCAGCAATGATGTCATTGGAATTAGTATTTATTTTTTGGTAGCACGTTTGATTTTAGGAATTTAAATTTTATTTCTTTTTTGGGTCTTTACCTGTCCAGATTTTCCAAATATTTTTTACTCTTTGAAACCGATGGGTTTTGGGAGATTTAGAAATTTCGCCCGGTAACTGTTGTTTTTGGTTTGGCTTTTCAGGCGTAGTGGGTTTTTGGGTAAAATCAATTTCATCTTCATAAAGTTCCTCACCCATTAACAATGCCAAAGGCTGCAAACCAGTAATATGTCTGAAAACTTTTTTGAGCATAGCAATAAATGGAATGGATAAAATCATACCCGCAACTCCCCAAACAAATCCACCAGCAATCAAGGCTATAAATGCTGTAAGCGCATTAACACTCGTATTACTGCCAACTATTTTTGGCGTTAAAAAATTACCTTCTATCGTTTGTATTACAATAAATCCAACTAAAATAAATAATGTCGAAGTGCCATCCATCGTCACCAAAGCATATAGAATGGGTAAAGCAGCCCCCAGATAGGTGCCGATATAGGGAATGATAATGAGCAAAGCGGCCATAATCCCAAACATGATAGCATAATCTACCCCGATAATGAGTAACATAACCGAATTTGCAACGCCAAGAATGAGCATAACTGTTAATAGACCAATGATATAGCTTTTTCCAATGCCTTGCACTTCGTAAAGGATTTTTTCAACTATTGGTCTTTTCTCAACCGAAAAAAAATAGGTAATTCCTTTTTTGATGCCCTTACGATAAAGCAATAATAAAAATACATAAACAGGCACTAAAAATCCATTCGCCAAGATATAGGAAGTTTGAGAAAAAGTCGAACTTAAAAGGGAGCCGCCACTTTTTTGAATATATCCAAAAACTTGTTGCTGTACAAATTGTTGATCTATCGGAGGAAGAAAAGTAAAAGTATTATTAAATTTGTTAATGCCTTGATTTAGAATTTTTTGAAAATTCTCCGTAAAATTCTGAAAATCTGAAATGATATTGGCAATTTGAGAACCAAAGAAAAATGAAATTCCAAAAATTATAGAAACTACGGCCGCAAAAACCAAAATAATGGCCAAAATGCTCGGAATCTTGCGCCGCTCCAACCATCGTACAGCAGGCGTAAGAATAAATGCCAGTAATAATGAAAAACTAAAAGGAATCAAGAATCCCTTGGCATATACCAAAGCAGCGACAGATAATAATATGCCGCCGATGATATAAAAATAGTTTTTTGGAGAAAAAGTAAAACTTGCCATAAGTTGGGTTTAATTTATTTTAATTTCGAAATGGAGCTAAATGCTTTTTAAATGAATTAAATATAATAAAATAAATTATTATTTGATATTTTGCCAATATTCATCGTATTCGTGCGAGATAAATCCATCATAGCAATCAACAGGTTCCAAATCTTTCATGAGTCCAAATTGAATGGAATCATAACTCACAAACAAGACTTCGTTCACATTCGCACCTTCTTTAATGGGACCAAATCCCTCACTCAAAGTGTTTCCACGTTTCAAATAAATTTTTTCTGTCACAGAAACCATGCCCTCCGACATCATTTTATAGTTTCCAAACAAGGTGTCACCCTGCATTTCACCCGAATAGTAACCAAATGAACCATCTTTTTGAAAATTGGAATGTATGAGCCTTCCACTGAATTTTTTCCCTTCAAATCGCAGTTGTAAAAACGCACTATCCTTGTTGTATGCATACAACAAGCATTGTTCGTAGGTATCTATAGACTCAGAATCTCCGATTTTTTCTTGATCTCCTGCAATTTCGGTAGAACTATTTACATGAGTTTCTTTTTTATCACACGAAAAAAGAAATAAAAAAAGACTGAATAAGGTAATTATGGATTTCATTTCAAAAAGATTTATTTCAATATTGTTTTTCAAACTTTAAACCAATAAATAATATTGAACCCATTTTTTCTGGAAAAAGTAAAATTAATTTGAAATTGTATAAAATATGACAGACCTATTTTGGACAATTTGTCAGTTGAAATCATTTGTACAGGCGAATTTCATTAAAAATTGGTTAAACATGTTAATGCGCTGTTAATGCCGTTCATAGATACAATTATTTGGTACTAAATTTGTTAAAATGGATGAAGTATAATTAATAATTGAGTACATTGAAAATGAAGAATATATTGTCGTATGCACTTGTAGGAGTTTTGAGCGCAGGAACTACGTATGGATTAATCGAATACGCCTCACCCAATGGCTTTTTTAATCAAAAAGAAACATCGCAATTGAATGACTCCATGCAAAACAATGCCCATTTTGCATCTTTTAACTATTCCTCTAGCGGGACTATAATGCCCGATTTTACATCGGCTGCAGAGCGTTCTGTAAATGCCGTTGTGAGTATCAAAAATTTTGGAAATCAGAATTCACAATCCAGAAGAGGACAAAATCCGTTTGATTTCTTTAATGACCCATTTTTTGATCAATTTTTTGATCGAGGACAGCAACGTCAACAATTTGATGAAGATATGCCAAGTGGCGCCGGGTCTGGAGTTTTGATTTCTGAAGATGGGTATATAGTTACAAATAATCACGTAATTGCAGATGCAAGCAAACTCGAAGTTACACTCAATAATCAACAAACATATACCGCCAAAGTAATTGGTGCAGACCCAAATACAGATATTGCTCTCATCAAAATCGATGAAGACAATTTGCCATTTCTTACATTTAATAATTCAGACAATTTAAAAGTAGGTGAGTGGGTTTTGGCTATTGGTAATCCATTCGGATTGAATTCAACAGTTACGGCAGGAATTGTATCTGCCAAAGGACGTGGAATCGGTATTTTGAGACAAAGTGGAGACCATCCTATAGAATCTTTTATACAGACAGATGCAGCCATCAATCCAGGTAACTCTGGTGGCGCATTAATCAATACAAATGGACATCTTGTCGGAATCAATACAGCAATTTACTCACAAACAGGCTCTTATGCTGGATATGGATTTGCAGTGCCAGCCAGTATCGTACAAAAAGTTGTCAACGATTTCAAGACCTATGGAATGGTTCAACGCGGTTATATCGGAATAGAAGGTATGGATTTGTCCAACGAAAGAGATGTTAGAGATTATAATAGAAGAACAGGCAACAATGTAAAAACCAGCCATGGATTTATGGTTACAGGTTTGTCAGAAAAAGGTGGTGCCATAGAAGCCGGAATAGAAGAAGGTGATATTGTAAAAGAAGTTGACGGCAGAAGAATTACATCCTTTGCAGCTCTATCAGCCGCCGTTGGAGGCAAAAATCCTGGCGACAAAGTAGATGTGGTAGTGATTCGGGATGGAAAAGAGCGCACCTACAAAGTGATGCTCAAAGATTTACAAGGAAATGCCAATACACGCTCGATAGATGATTTGACCGTGATGGAGAAAATGGGAGGTAAGTTTGAACCGCTTACAGATAAACAAAAAGTTCAATATGGAATCGATTCTGGAGTGCTGGTAACCGAGGTTAATAGAACAGGGATTTTAAAAGATATCGGAATCAACCAAGGATATATTATAATGAAAGTTAATAACAAAGAAGTAAATTCTGGTAAGGATATCGAAAAAATTCTGAAAAATTACAAAGGCAATGTATCTCTCAACTTTGTCGATAGATACGGTAGAATTTATACCAAAGGCTTTAGCTTTTAATTAAAAAAGCTTAAAAATCAAAATCCCGGATTCATCAAGTGAATCCGGGATTTTTTTTTAAGTTTGAAAATTAATTTTTACTTAATACTCGCAATTTGGCGAATTTTAATAATAATTTCTTCTCACCGCTCGTCTCAAACACGATGACGGCTTTTTCATTGTCTGCATCACTGCCTTCTAACGAAACCACTTCACCTTTTCCAAATCTATCATGAATAACCGTATATCCAGGTTCTATCGTCTGAAAATCTGTATCACCACCTTTGATTTGTGCTTGTTTTAATGGCTTTAAAATTTGTGTATTTTGCTCTAGCTTTTTCTTGATAACTTTTGATTTCATTGTATATTGTGGAATAGGTTTATCACTAAATAAATCTGCAGACAATCCACTGCTGTTCATAGGCATTAAGGGAGCTGGGTTTTGCCAATCTAGATACTTTTCATCCATTTCTTCCAAAAACCGACTCGGCTCTGAATCAACAATTTTCCCCCAACGCGATCTACTCACAGAATAGGAAAGCCAAGCCTGTTTCTCTGCACGAGTCAATGCTACATAAAACAATCGACGTTCCTCTTCCAACTCTTGACGTGTGTTGAGGTTCATCATAGATGGAAATAAATTTTCTTCTAATCCTGCAATAAAAACGATGGGAAATTCAAGTCCTTTGGCCAAATGAACCGTCATCAAGGCAACTTTGGGCTCGTCATCATCCTCCTTGTCTATATCGGTTGACAAAGCAACATCTTCCAAAAATCCGGAAAGTGAGGCATCCCCGTCTTCCAGTTGTTTTTGCTCCTCAACATATCCTTGTAAACTGTTCAGCAATTCCTGCATATTTTCCAATCTCGAAATCCCTTCTGGCGTATCATCATCACGAAGTTCTTTGAGCAAACCCGATTGTTTGGCAACTTCTAAAGCTACTTCAAAAACATCCTGTGTCTTGAGTTGTACATTAAAGCTTTGAATCATGGTGATAAAGTCATGTAACTTATTCAATATCCCACGGCTCAAGCCCGTATGTGGACCATGAAAGGCCAAGTTTTCCAAAACATCAAATAAAGTCATGCCTTTGGAATCTGCATACACGGTCAATTTTTGAAGGGTAGAATCACCAATTCCTCTTTTAGGAAAATTAATAATTCTCAACAGCGCTTCCTCATCGTTTTTATTTACCAAAATCCGTAAATATGCTATCAAATCCTTGATTTCCTTTCTTTGATAAAATGAGATTCCTCCATAAATACGATGCGGAATGTTTTTTTTGCGCAAAGCCTCTTCCAATGCTCTGGATTGCGCATTGGTACGATATAAAATGGCAAATTCATCTTCACGCATCTGGTGATTCATTCTCAGTTCAAAGATTTTAGCAGCAATAAATCTAGCCTCATCTATATCTGTAAGTGCCCGATAAATTGGAATATGTATGCCTTTTTCATTAGAAGTCCATACATTTTTTTGAAGTTGATCACGATTTTTGGCAATTACATCGTTGGCGGCTCCAACAATATTTTGAGTAGAGCGATAATTTTGTTCCAATGCAAAAGTTCTGGCATCTGGATAATCTTTCTTGAACCCAAGAATGTTTCGAATATTCGCACCGCGAAAGGCATAAATGGATTGTGCATCATCGCCCACAACACAAATATTTTCAAAACGTGATGCCAATGCTTTTACAATTAAATATTGTGAATGATTCGTATCCTGATATTCGTCAACCAAAATATACCTGAACCTATCTTGATATTTTGCCAAAACATCTGGAAATCTTGTCAATACCTCGTTGGTGCGCAACAATAAATCATCAAAATCCATGGCACCAGACTTGAAACATTTATCTACATATGCCCGGTAAACATCACCAGTGCGCGGTTTCATGGCAGCTTCATCAGCTTCTATAAGTTCGGGATTGGCAAAATAAGCACGTACCGTAATCAAATTGTTTTTGAACTGTGAAATACGGTTCAACATCTGTTTTGGCTTATAAATATCTTTGTCCAAATTCATTTCCGTAAGCACTTTTCTCATCACCGAAAGCGCATCCTGCTGGTCATATATGGTAAAATTTGACGGAAAACCCAATCGAGGAGCTTCAACCCTAAGCAGTCTGGCAAAAATGGAGTGAAATGTACCCATCCATAGATTTTTGGCTTCAGATTCGCCTACAACTTTTGCAATTCTTTCCTTCATTTCACGCGCCGCCTTGTTGGTAAATGTAAGCGCCAGAATATTAAATGCATCAACACCATTATGCATCAAATGTGCAATACGATAAGTGAGAACACGCGTTTTGCCCGATCCAGCACCTGCTATTACCATGACTGGACCCTCTGTGGCTTCTACAGCTTGGCGTTGTGCTTCATTTAATTCTTCAAGATAATTTGACATGGGATAAAGATACAAAGGAATGTATAAATTAATGAATTATGTGTGAATAATACATTAAACTTATGCCTTTTATGTATTTCTTAAGATAAACTTTAAACTTTAACATATTTTTAATTGATAATTTATCGTTTATAATATATTGAAATAAAGATGGTTGTGTATACGAATAAAAAAACTCATAAGTTTTAAATTTACATTATTTGTTTAATAAATAAAAACGTAACATATTTGTAAGGATTAAAAATAAATATTTTTTTTCATAGGTTTAGGTTGATTAGTTAGGGTTTACCTCTCCGAGATTTCTCGGAGGGGTTTTCTTTTTATACAAGATGTTATAAAAAATAGTTGTAAAATTGCACAAAATTTATAATTCATGAAAAAAGTAATTTTAGCTGTCGCCATAGGTTTGGCTGTAATTTCTTGCAAAAAAGATGAAACTTCTACCGCCATCGGTTCAAATACACCCCTCGACCAAGGTGAAAAAGACGCATCTTATGCTTTTGGAATTTCGCTGGGACAAGGCGCTGAAAGATATAATCAACAACCCGATCTGAAAGATTCACTCGATATAAATGAATTGAAAAGAGGTATTAATGACTTTTTGAATAATCCCAAAGAACTGGATTCTTATGCTTATGGATTGAGCTTGGGTAAACAAATTCAAGGCGCTCTCGATAACAAAGTAATTGCCGGAAGATTGGACAGAACCGAAATTGTAAACGGTATGATGGATTACCTTAACAAAAAAGATACACGTGTCAAGGTGGATTCTGTGCCTATGGTAATGGACAGATTTTTTCAAAATCAAATGACAAAATCGGCAGAAAATAACAAAAAAGCCGGAATCGCTTACCTTAATAATATTAAAAAAGAAGACGGAATTCAAACTACTCCTAGCGGACTTACCTACAAGGTTGTACAAGCAGGATCTGGCGAAAAACCAGGTTTAGGCGATGTGGTTAAGGTAAAATATAAAGGTACTACCATCAACGGAGACGTTTTCGATAGTACAGAGAAAAACAACGGTGGCGAACCACTGGAATTCCCATTGAATCCAGGCGGTTTGATTGATGGATGGATAGAGGGAATGCAACTCATGCCAAAAGGTTCAAAATATACCTTTTATATCCCAGCTGAACTAGGATACGGCGACCGTGGAAATGCATCAATTGGACCAGGTGAAACCCTTATTTTTGATATCGAATTGGTTGATTTTGCCAAAAGCGAAACTCCTTCATTGAATCCAGGTGTTCCAGGCGTAAATATCGTCCCATCAATGCCAAACGAATAATTTGAAAATTATTAAAAATTCAAAACCCTGCATCTCAATGATTTGCAGGGTTTTTTGATAAAAAGAGGACTATTTTTAATTGAAATCCCAGCGTACGCCCAACGATAACAGGTTCTCATCCACGGGATTGTTTTCAAACATGGGCTGTAGGTCATATTTAGCATACAAACTAAATTGTTTGTACCCCAAATATCCACTCAATCCATAATTGAAATTGTTGACGTTGTAATTGTCTTTTATCTCTGCCACCACTTTGCGGACGCCTTCGTGATATTTAAATTTATTTTTTGAATTCATTAAAACACCGGTAAATCCTCCAAATCCCAAACGAAAACCTTCATGCGAGCGGAATATCTTTTCTCCCGAATCATTGCGTTTCATTGGCGAAAAATCCAACTCAAAATGAAGCGCAAAATTTGCATACAAATTGCGAAAACGGTTTCTCTTGAAATCAATATCACTCGGCAACAACACCGTCTGATCCTCCAATGGCGTAAAAATCAAATTATCTTCTGGACTCAACGAATTCCACACCAAAGACGGACCGTATTTGACATGAAAAAGATTGCTTTCGCGTGATAATCGCGTGTTCCAAGTCACACCCAATTCTACAAATTTAGACTGCCATCCTTTCATGTGATCTCCCAATCCACCTTCATCTCCTTGCAGCATATTCAGCCCGATGCCAAACACCAATTGTGATGTGGTGCGTTTTTCGCTCACATTCTTATTTTTCTTGATTTTGATTACAATTGAATCGCCATCCACAGTGTCATTTTCTGTAGAATAAATTTGATTTTCAACTCGATTTGCAATCAACAAATCCAATTTTTCTTTCTCTGCATTTACTTGATTTTCAATTCGTTCAGCATGATAATCAGCAATTCTATTTTTCTCTTCGTTGGCTTTTTGATGGTTGATTTCACCTTTTTCAAGCTGAGCATCAATTTTTTCTACCGCCTTTTTCAATGCCAAACGTTCGGCCTGTGTAATAGAATCAATGCGTTCTGCAATGGCTTTGGTTTGCGTTTCAAAACTTTGCGCTTGCATGATTAGAGTTGCCAAAAGCACCAGTAATAATGTACTAATTGTTTTCATAATGATGTATTTTTATTAAATTTATTCCGTTTTTTTCCTGCCCACAGTTTGCAGGTAATGTATATGTATGTCTTCAGATTTATTTTTGTTCGTTCCGTTCAGATAACACCATCTGAACGCTTTTCAGCTTGTCGGTAAGTCTTTCCAGCAGATCTGGTTTGCGTTTTTCATAGATTTCATCTTCAACCGTGTTCAGCAATTTTTCACTATTCACAGCAATTTTTGAATCCTGCTGCAATCGTTTTTTACGAAGTGAATTCACTAGCATTTCATCAGAACTCAAGCTTTCCGCTATTGGTGTTTTTTCCGTTTCCAGCACTGTAACTTCCATTTCCGGTTTCGGCACTTGTTCATGAACGATTAAGGAAGTTTCGCTAATGTTTTCAGAAACAGGACTCAATTTTTCCGTATTTTTTTTCGTATTCGAATGAACAAATCTTTCTATTTGTGATTCCGATTTTTCTTGATTTTCATCAAGTAAAATAGTTGAATTTTCTGTTTTATTTGGAATGAGATTTCCCTCATTTTGCGGTTCAGAATCCGTTTGTGCTGGAATTTTTGTAAGTGTTGGTTGAGTTGGATTTTGATTAAACACAAAGAATGCTATCCCAAAAAGTAATAGGAATGTGGCGGCAATGGCCCAAGGTAGAAAATTTCTGCTTTTCTTCTCCGGAATTTCGGCATCCAAAAGCCCTTCCAGCCTTGCCCATGCGTTTTCTGAAGGCTGAATTTCCCTTTCTTCCAATTTGTTTTTTAGCGGTAAATGACGATTAGACATGATAGTGTTTTTGCTGATTTAATCTTTCTTGCAAACATTTGCGGGCATATGCCAATTGTGACTTGCTCGTGCCTGTCGAAATTTGCAATTCCTGTGCTATTTCACTGTGTTTCAATCCTTCCAGCACATAGAGGTTGAATACAATCCGGCATCCGTCCGGCAAAGCGTCAATCATTTCTTGAATTTCACGAACTTCCATATCTTGTTGAAAATCATCACTTAACGCATCATGCGTTTCATTCCATTCCGCAAATTGGAGTTTATGCGTTTTCGACCGCAAAAAATCAATGCATTCATGGCTCATGATACTTTTCAACCAGGTATAAAAACTGCTTTTACCGTCGAATGAATCAATTTTGTTGAAAGCTTTGAAAAATCCTTTCAACATTACATCTTCTGCAAAATGCACATCATGAATGTAATACCGGCATGTGCTCAACATTTTTGGAGAATATTTTTCAAAAAGTTGCTTTTGCGCCAATCGATTTTGAACTTTTGCCTGTTCAATCAATTGATTTTCTTGGGTCGATATGGAAACAATTTTTGCCAATGTGCTTTGCCTTTCTACTTCTATAGACGAAATCTTGGAAAAAAGGGTTGGAATGCATGAAATTTATTTTCAAAAAAAATACATTTTTTGATAAAAATCAATCGAAACCATCAGAAAATCAGCTTACAAGAAAATAATTAAAAATTAAATTGAATTCCCATGTAGTGCCACAAATACCAGAATTCCAGCAATAAATCCGGCAATGGCCAAAGGTGTAATTTTTTTCAAATACCATAAAAAGCTGATTTTTTCCTTTTCCATAATGGCGATTCCTGCCGCCGAACCTATTACCAGCATGCTCCCGCCTGTGCCTGCACACAAAGCCACAAAATTCCAAAAATGATGGTCCATCGGAAACTGTTCCAGAGTAAACATCCCTTGCGTTGCAGCGACCAAACTTCCATTGTCCACCAATGACGAAAGTACGCCAATCGCAATCGACATCAATAAAGGCGAATTGAGTTTAGCTTCTAGAAATCGAGCAAAATTGGCCAAAATATGTGCCTCCTGAAGCGCAAAAACCATTAATAATATTCCCATTAAATATAGAATCGAACTCACATCTACCTTGGAAAGCGCCGATGCTACCGAATAATGCTGTTTTTCCTGCTCTGATTTATTGCGATGGTAATAAATCGATACCAACGCCACAAACGCCAACGAAATCAAAACCCCGATAAAAGGTGGCAATCCTGTAAGTGTTTTAATTACCGGAACCATCAGTAAACCAAAAACGCCAGCTATAAAAACACTCAAACTGCCACGCATCTTTTCCTCCTGAATCGCTGCTGCCATCGAAACTTGGGCGCGCAAAACAGCAAATCCACGAAGCCGAAAACTCGCAATCAACATCGGAACCAACAACACAAAAATCGACGGAATAAAGATATTCATCGCAATTCCAGAAGCACTCACTTGCCCGCCAATCCACAACAAAGTCGTCGTCACATCACCAATCGGACTGAACGCACCCCCAGCATTGGCAGCAATCACCACAATTCCCGCCAGCATCATGCGAATTTCGCTCTTAGGCATCATTTTTCGCAAAAGCGTCACCATGATAATCGTTGTGGCTAAATTGTCTAAAAGTGATGACATAAAGAAAGTTACGAAGCCAACGATCCATAGAAGCTTCAAGACAGAATTCGTGCGAATCCGATGCGTTATCACCGAAAAACCTTTGTGCAAATCAATTAATTCAACAATTGTCATTGCACCCAATAGGAAAATCAGCAAACCTGCGATTTCAGAAAAAAATTCCATCAGGCGTTCCGTAGTCGCATTTCCCGTATTTCCTTGAAATACAGCAAGTATCACCCAGCAAATAGCTCCTGTGAGCAGGGCCGTAATCGTTTTGTTCACCTTGATCGGAGCCTCAAAAATCACCGCAAGATAGCCCAATACCGCCGCGAGTAAAAGCACCATCACCATGTTACTAAATTTTTAACAAATGTAATGCGAATTGTGATGATACAAATTATTTTTTTTTGGCAGCTTTTTCCGGCTTTACACTATATCCGCTGGGCTGTATGCTTAGAAAAAATCGGCCTGCAGGGAGCTTCTTGGGTCGCTCCTGCAGGCCGTTTTTTCTTAGCGCATACAACCCATCGGATGCCGTTTCAATCCGGGCTGGAAACACGCAGTCTAGAATTTAAATTTTAAACTTTTGAATTCTTCAATCCTTAAACCTTCTTCAATTTCACCGTAAAATGCCGCATAATGGGCGCTTCCCAGGTGATTTCGTAGCCAGACGTAATTTCTTTGCGGCGATCATAAACATTTTTCAACGCCGATGCTATAAAATCCATGTGATTATTGGTGTAGGTTCTGCGCGGAATCGCCAAACGAAGCAATTCTAGCCGCGGATAACGATTTTCACGTGATTCTGGATCGCGGTCAGCCAACAATGTCCCGATTTCTACCCCACGAATTCCTGCTTCTTTATACAATTCTATCGCCAATGTTTGAGCGATATATTCTTCTTTTGCCACATTGGGAAGAAAAGTTTTGGCATCCACAAAAACAGCATGACCGCCAATCGGTTTCTGCACCGGAATGCCCATTTCTATTAATTTATTCCCCAAATATTCCACCTGGCCAACGCGACTTTCCAGATAACTTTCTTCAGAAGATTCTTGCAATCCTTGTGATAAGGCTGCCATATCGCGTCCTGCCATTCCGCCATACGAAACAAATCCTTCATAAATAATGGTAAAATTACTCGCCACCTGAAAAACTTCTTCCTTATTCAAAGCAATAAATCCACCGATATTCACCAATCCATCTTTTTTAGAAGACATCGTCATTCCATCGCCGTAAGAAAACATTTCTTTTATAATTTCACGAACCGATTTGTCTTTTTGACTTTCTTCACGTTGCTTGATAAACCAAGCATTTTCGGCATATCTGGCAGCATCAAAATACACGGGAATTCCATATTTTTCAGACAACTCACGAACGGCTTTTATATTTTCCATCGAAACAGGTTGTCCGCCAGAAGTATTACAGGTAACCGTAATCAAACAAAATGGAATTTGCTCTTTCGGGTGTTTTTGATAAACATTTTCCAGTTTTTCCAAGTCGATATTTCCTTTGAAAGGATGCATGTTTTCAATATCAAAAGCTTCGTCAATGGTGCAGTCCACGGCATGCGCTTTTCTGAATTCAATATGACCTTTGGTGGTGTCAAAATGTGCATTTCCAGGAATGATCATCCCTTCTTTTACCAAAACCGAAAAAAGTACATTTTCGGCAGCTCTACCTTGATGCGTTGGCAAAAAATACTTAAATCCTGTAAGCTCTTGAACGGTATTTTTCAGTTTTTCAAAAGAAGCTGAACCCGCATAACTTTCGTCTCCAGTCATGATTTCAGACCACTGTTTATCGCTCATTGCGCCCGTTCCGCTGTCGGTGAGCAGGTCGATAAAAACTTTTCGGCTTTCTAGATTAAATAAATTGTAATCGGCTTCGGCAATCCATTTTTCGCGTTCTTCACGGGTTGATTTGTAAATATTTTCAACCATTTTAATTTTAAAAGGCTCTGCCCAGGGTAATTCCATAAAATTGAATTTTTCAAAAATAAAAGTCTATAAATTTACGTCAATAAAATGAAAAAAACCTTCACCAATGCCCAAATTCTGTCGTTTTTAAAGGTTTTTCCTTTATTTTCAATCATTTAGAATTAATTATTTCATCTGAAAATAAGCTGGATTGGAATTTAATAAATCATTGAAATTCATTTAATTAAAAAAAAACCGGGAATAAAAAAACCACCTTTCGGTGGCTTTCAGTTTACATTTCGTCTTGTCCCAAGAAAGGATAACGATAATCCTTTGGCGGATTGAATGTTTCTTTAATTAGACGTGGAGAAACCCAACGCAATAAATTTTGTGCCGATCCTGCCTTGTCATTGGTTCCGGAAGCTCTCGCCCCTCCAAATGGCTGTTGACCTACAACAGCACCGGTTGGTTTGTCGTTGATATAGAAATTACCTGCAGCGTCTACCAGTTTTTTGGTTGCCGTATCGATGGCGTAACGGTCCTGCGCAAAAATGGCTCCGGTAAGCGCATAAGGTGAAGTTTCATTCACCGTATCCAACACCGATTCCCAAGCTCTACCATCATATACATACACCGTCAAAACCGGACCGAAAATCTCTTCACACATCGATTCATATTGGGCATCTTTGGCCAAAATTACCGTCGGTTCGATAAAATATCCTTTGCTGTCGTCATAATTTCCACCAAAAATCACTTCAGATTGAGAGGATTTTTTAGCACGTTCGATATAACCGGCGATTTTATCGAAAGAATCTTTACTGATCACAGCGTTGACAAAATTGGTAAAATCACGCGGACTGCCCATTTTGATCGATTCCAAATCTGCCTGCATATAGCCTTTTACTTCTTCCCACATGCTTTCGGGAATATAAGCACGCGACGCCGCAGAACATTTTTGTCCTTGATATTCAAAAGAACCCCGAATCAATGCGGTGGCTACAGCTTTGGCGTTTGCGCTGGGATGTGCCCAAACAAAATCTTTTCCACCTGTTTCGCCCACAATGCGCGGATAGGTTTTGTAGGTGTCAATATTAGCACCGATTTGGGTCCAAAATTTTCTGAAAACGCTGGTTGAACCTGTAAAATGAACTCCAGCAAAATCAGGATGATCAAAACATACTTTGGTAATCGCCGCCGCATCCCCTTGAATCAAATTAATTACCCCATCTGGTACGCCAGCTTCATTGAAAATTTCCATCAAAACTCCAGCACTCAACATTTGTTTGTCGCTTGGTTTCCAAACGACTACGTTGCCCATCAAAGCCATCGAAGACGGTAAATTTCCAGCGATTGCCGTAAAGTTAAAAGGCGTTACGGCATATACAAAACCTTCGAGCGGACGATATTCTACTCGGTTCCACAAGCCGTCGTCAGACATGGGTTGATCTGAATAAATTTCGGTCATGTACTGCACGTTAAAGCGTAGAAAATCAATGATTTCACAGGCAGAATCGATTTCGGCTTGGAAAGCGTTTTTGCCTTGGCCGATCATGGTCGCGGCGTTCAAGCGGTCGCGGTAGGGTCCGGCAATCAGGTCAGCTGCCTTCAAAAATATGGCAGCACGTTGTTCCCACGGAAGCAAAGTCCATTTTTCACGCGCTTTGAGTGCCGCAGCAATCGCATCTTGTGCATGCGAGGCGTCTCCGTCATAAAAATAACCCACTGTATGTTGATGATCATGCGGCGGATGAATCGGCATTTTATTGTCGGTTTTTATCTTTTTTCCGCCGATTTCCATAGGCACATCCAAGGTGCTTTCCCACATTTGATCATAGGTTTGTTGCAGAGATTTGCGCTCTTCAGAACCGGGCTCATAACTGCGAACAGGCTCATTATAAGCTACAGGTACGTTAAAAATTCCTTTAGGCATATTTTTGTTATTTTATAAATTTACTCATTAAAAACTTCAAATTTACTGAAAATTTATGAAAAAATAAGAGGGCAAAATGGGTTTTTGGTGGAATTTAATTTGGGATTTAACTTTAGTTTCACTATTCATTATTCCCTGCCGACATTTCATTTCTTTTAGAATTTAATTTTATAAAAAAATTAAGTTTTATTTATATTTTATTTACATCTGATTATTACAAATTCTCTGAAAAGAAATGGTTTATTCAACAAAATTGTAATGCCTCAATGCGTTTTAGAGGTATAGTTTTTGCGTCTGTTCATTTAAAATTATTATATGAATTGTGAAGATTTAAGAAAACTGGAAACCTTAATGGAAGTTCAAAATGCGTTGGTAAAACAAGGCTTTTCAGAACAATTTGACACGAGAGAAGGTAAAATTGTGGCATTATCGGCAAAAAAATCATATAATCCAGATGATTTGTTAATTTTATGTGATTGGAGGTTTGAAGGAATGACGAATCCTGGTGATAACATGATTCTCTATGCCATTGAGTCTAAAGACGGAATCAAAGGAACCTTGGTAGATAATGTGGGAGGGCCAGATAATGCGCAAGATCCAGATTTGATGCAAAAAATTCCTATGGAGAAAAATATCGAATAATTGTTGAATTGTAGAGTTGGAAATTCTTTTTCAAGTTATTCATTATCGTTGGCTCGGTCTGGAATACCCCTCGCCATATCCAAGTAATAAATCATAGCGTTTACCCCAAGGTTGATAGTAGAATAATGCTGAATATTTGTTTTCGGTTTGCCAATATGAACCCGAAATTTTGTCATAATCAATTTCACCCGTATCATTATTTATAATTCCGTAACTGTAATTGTAATATCCTTGTTTCAGTAAAATATTTGTTTCCCACAAGCCTGTAGTGGGTACATATTGCAAAATACTTTCTGGAGTTGGGTAGAAATTGTTGAATGCACCATATACAAAAATAGATTCATTTGCGGCAGGTTTTTCTTGTGACAACCCAAAGTAAACATCCATATAATCTGCCTCACTGCCTGCGTTTAATGGATTAGGAATTCTATCATTTCTAATGTAATAATTTCCATTCACATCGGGTCGGTCTAGATAAGTTTGATCTGGCGCAAATGCATCGGGTCTCAACACAACTTTATAGATGTCGTCACGAATTATTTTTTCTGTCGTTAATCCTGCAATTTCACTGTTTTTGGTATCAAACCAATTATATTCTACGCCTCCCGAAAACAAATTTGTCATTTGATTGTATGTGAATTGAAAAGCTTGAGCAAAAACGGGTTGTTGGAGTACTATTCGCTCGTTCCAGTTGTCATTCTTCAAAACAACCATCATGCTTTCTTGTTGATTGCGCGTTAAGTCAATTTGGTTGGTAGAAGCTACTTGTACACTTATTCTCTGATTTTCATTGTTAAAACCATTGATGCGCTCTACATGAACGCCCACTGCGGTGGCGTTTTCATAGACAGCAAATCTTTTTTCTAGAATTACGGATTTATTTTGTGGATGCAGTAGTTGAATTCCGTAATTTCCTGAAAGTTTGAAACTGAAATCTCTATTAGGAATCTGGACTTCGTAGTGTGTGTAATTTACTCGCGTATTGAATGAGCTGCGATAATCACGGATATAATTTGTTTCGTATCCGCTAATATATTCTGATAGGAATAAACTACTAGGTTGCCAGAATCGGTCGTAGCGAACAATTTTGTAATCGAAACGTTTACTTCCACCTTCCATATCATCAAAAGAAAAAATGAGATAGTCATTTTTAATGTTAATAAAAGGTGAAAGGTCATTGGATTGTGGATTGAAAAGTTGCGCCGTTCTTATCTGCTGTGCTGATAAAAGGCCACAAAAAAAGATGAGAAAAATTAGGTTTCGCTTCAAAACTGATTAATTTGTGTAAATATAACATTTCAAAACATATTCCAATCTTAATAATTGTTTAATTTCAATGAATCAATTCATAAATAAATTCAATTTTCACAATAAAATTTAACGTATATTAATGTATAATGTAAAAAATAAATTTTCTCATCATTTAGAATTAAATAAAACTAAAATATTTGTGCATTGTACACATAGTTATTAATTTTGCACCGATTAATTAAAAGTTAAATTATAACCATGTCCAAAGACATACGAATTCGTAAGGGATTAGACATTAAATTGGTTGGCGCAGCCGAAAAAACCATTTCTGAATCCCGATTTTCTTCACAGTATGGCCTTGTACCGGACGATTTACACGGAATCATTCCCAGATTGATAAAAAGAGAAGGTGACAGTGTACGCGCTGGTGAGGCAGTATATCATGCCAAGCAAGATGAGCGTGTACGAGTGGTCTCCCCCGTGAGCGGTACCATAAGAGAAGTTCGAAGAGGCGATAAAAGAAAAATTCTTACAATAATTATTGATGCGCATAGAGAGCAGGATAATGTGATTTATGACACTACTGGCTGGCAAAGCGCATCGGATGAAAATTTCAAAAAATTATTGTGTGATGCCGGACTTTGGATGTTCATAAAGCAAAGACCTTATGATGTCGTTGCGAATCCAGATACATCGCCCAAATCTATCTTTATATCAGCATATAATTCAGCTCCTATTGCAGCAGATGTCGATATGTTGGTGTCTGGAAAAGAAAATTTTCTACAAATAGGAATTCAAGCACTCAAAAAGCTGACGACGGGAAAAATTCATGTAACCATTGATGGTTCCAACCAGAATTCAGTCTTCAGAGCTCTACAAGATGTTGAAATTCATAATGCTTATGGTCCACATCCTGTTGGTAATGTCAGTACGCATATTGCCCAAGTGGATCCATTGAATAAGGGTGAGTTTATCTGGGTAGTAGCTCCTGAAAATGTTGCAGCAATTGGCGAATTTCTATCAACTGGACAAGTGAATTTTGAAAGAATAGTGGCGGTAAATGGAGCACAGGTAAAAAATCCAGGATATGTGAAAACCAGAATCGGTTCCAAAATTTCAGATGTTATTGCCGGATTTGATTTGGTAGAAGATGAAAATCGAATTGTTCAAGGAAATCCTTTGAGCGGATCTGCGGTAGAACAAGACGGTTTTTTATCGCCTTACACCCATCAACTAGCGATTCTAGAAGAAGGAAACGATTATGATTTCTTTGGCTGGAACAAACCACAACCCAACAAATTCAGTGTGTTGAGAGCAAATATGTTTTCGTTTTTAACACCTAATAAAAAATATAACCTCAACACCAATTTGAATGGCGAACAACGTGCGTTTGTATTGAATAGTGTTTATGAGGATATTTTCCCGCTCGATATATATCCTGTTCATCTTATGAAGTCTTGTATCTATAAAGATATAGATGAAATGGAGAAACTTGGGATTTATGAGGTGGCACCAGAAGATTTTGCATTGACAGAATTTATATGTGTTTCTAAACTTCCTCATCAACAAATCGTGAGAGAAGGATTGGATGTCATGATTCGCGAAGTCGGTTAATTTTAAAAATTACATGTTTTGAAAAAACAATTACATAATTTAAGAGAGAAATATAAAGGGACCAAGTTTGCCCCGGTGTATAATGCCTTGCATACTTTCCTTTATACTCCAGATATTGTCGCAGAGAAAAAAGGAGCACATGTTCACGACGCAACAGACCTAAAAAGGGTGATGAACACCGTCATCATGGCTTTGATTCCATGTTTGATTTTTGGAATCTTCAATACAGGATATCAACATTATCTTGCTATGGGTGAAGTGAGTCGAGTGACTTCGTTTTTTGATGTAGAAAACTTCTGGAATCTGAAAAACCTTTGGATAGGTTTAATCAAGGTTCTTCCCTTGGTGATCGTTTCTTATGGTGTAGGACTTGGAATTGAGTTTATTTTTGCCGCCATCAAAGGACACGAAGTAGAAGAAGGATATTTGGTAACGGGTATGTTGGTACCTTTGATTGTACCTGTGGATATTCCACTTTGGATGTTGGCGGTTGCAGTAGCTTTTGGTGTAGTGATAGGAAAAGAAGTATTCGGTGGAACGGGAATGAATATTCTAAATCCAGCTTTAACGATTCGTGCATTCTTGTTTTTTGCTTATCCTACCTGGATGTCTGGAGACAAGGTGTGGGTGCATGGTGCTGTAGAGCGTACTCAAGCCATTGCAGATGGTGCGCAACTCGATGCGATTTCTGGAGAAACTGTTTTGGGGCAATTAGCACAAAATCAATCTTTGAGTTTTTCTCTATGGGAACAAATAATGGGATTCATTCCCGGATCTGTGGGTGAGACTTCTACGATTTTGATCCTAATTGCGGGATTATATTTAATATTTACCAAAGTGGCAAGCTGGAGAATTATGGTTTCTGCTGTTATAGGAGCATTGGTGATGGGATTGATTTTTAATCAAGCAGCAAATTTAGGCTGGATTAGCACTACAAATACCTTTTACGGACTTATGAGCCTGCCTTTTTGGCAGCACTTGTTCCTTGGTGGATTGGCGTTTGGTGTAGTATATATGGCCACCGATCCAGTTACTGGTACGCAAACTATCAAGGGAATGTGGTGGTATGGATTCTTTATCGGATTAATTTCAGTTTTGATTCGAGTTTTCAACCCGGCATATCCCGAGGGTGTGATGCTTGCAATTCTGTTGATGAACGTATTTGCACCCACCATTGATTATTATGTTTTGGAAGGAAATATGAAGAAAAGACTCAAGCGTTTAAAAGTTAAAAATGCATAATCATGGCAGAAAAAAGAACAGATACTAATTCATATACCATTATTTTCTCTATTATTATGGTAATAGTTGTGGGAGCAGTGCTTGCATTTGTAGCTTCTACGTTGAACGGAAAGATTGTTGAAAATCAAAAATTCGAGGCTCAACAGAATATTCTCTATGTAATTGGCATTAACAATAACGAAAATCCCTATTCTGGAGAAGGCAGTGTAGCCTTCATTCCAGCGACAGAAGTTCAGAGTGTTTTTGATCAGCATATTGTAAAACAATACGTATTTGAAGGTGATAAAAAGACGGAAGACGACCAAGCCTATTTAATAGACACCAAAAAAGAGGAACAATTGGCAAGAAATCCCAATTATCAAAGGAAATTTCCTTTATTGGTTGGAGAAAAAGATAATGAACAATTTTACATTATTCCTATGAGGGGTGTTGGCTTGTGGGACGCTATATGGGGATATATGGCAATTTCCAAAGATATGACAGTGAAAGGTGTGTATTTTGATCACGCTGGTGAAACCCCAGGTCTTGGAGCTAATATCAAAGAAAGGTATTTCATGGATGATTTTCATGGTGAAAAATTGACTGATGCCAATAATAATATTCAAGGAATTAAAGTGGCTAAAGGTAATATGGACCCACTCAACCAAAGAAAAGAAGACCACAAAGTGGATGCAATTGCAGGCTCTACCATTACAGGAGACGGAGTTTCGGCTATGATTACGCAAGCTTTGGAATTATATGAGCCTTATTTAAACCAATTAATAAAAGAAAAATAAAATGGATTTTTTATCTAAAAAAAATAGAGCCCTTGTTACAGACCCATTAAATGATAACAATCCTATTACTGTTCAAGTACTGGGAATTTGTTCTGCATTAGCGGTGACGGCTCAATTAATGCCATCTATCGTAATGGCGCTGTCTGTAATGTTTGTTTTGGCAATGGGAAATGTGGCAATATCACTTTTGAGAAATGTAATTCCATCCAAAATTAGAATTATCGCACAATTGGTTGTTGTTGCTGCATTGGTAATTATCGTTGACCAAGTACTCAAGGCATATGCCTATGATTTGAGTAAGCAATTATCTGTTTTTGTGGGATTAATTATTACAAATTGTATTATTATGGGTAGATTCGAGGCATTTGCATTAGCAAATAAACCTTGGGAATCTTTCCTAGACGGAATCGGAAACTCTGCAGGTTATGGAATTATCCTTGTAATTGTAGGATTTTTCAGAGAATTATTAGGTTCTGGAACATTATTGGGATATCCCGTGTTGGGAGACCCAATTGCAAAAACAGGTCTATATGCAACAGGTTATGAAAACAATGGATTCATGTTACTTGCACCTATGGCTTTAATCACAATTGGAATTATTATTTGGATACAACGATGGAGATATCGTGAATTACTTGACGTGAGTTAATTTCGAAGCGAATTCAATTAAATAATAAAATTCATTTTTCAAAAAAAAATCCGGTTTTTCCGGTTCATAATAATCAAATAATTAACAGATATGTTAGAACATATAGAATTATTTTTCAAATCAGTTTTTATCAATAATATGGTATTTGCCACTTTCCTGGGAATGTGTTCCTATCTGGCAGTATCCAAAAAGGTATCAACTGCAGTGGGTTTGGGTGCAGCCGTTATATTTGTAATGGCTATCACGGTACCACTCAATTGGCTGTTGGATCAATATATATTACAAGACGGCGCATTGGCTTGGCTGGATGGTAGTAGCGGTGGAGAAGGACTATCTGGAATCAATCTAGGCTTCCTTTCTTTCATTCTTTTTATTGCTACCATTGCTACTATGACACAATTGGTAGAAATTGTTGTAGAAAAATTCGCTCCTGGATTGTATAATTCTTTAGGAATATTTTTACCACTTATTGCGGTAAATTGCGCCATTCTTGGAGGCTCACTTTTTATGCAATCCCGCGAAATTCCCACATTAGGTCTCGCACTCAATTATGGAATTTCTTCTGGAATTGGATGGTTTATTGCTATTCTTACCATTGCCGCAATACGCGAAAAAATTAGATATTCGGCTGTTCCAGCACCGCTAAGAGGCTTGGGAATCACCTTTATCATCACAGGACTTATGTCTATTGGTTTCATGAGTTTTGGCGGAATGCTTACAGGTAGTGGCGAACAAAAAGATGCAGACAAAGGAACTACCCTACAGCAGCCTATTGAAATAGAAAATAATGAAAAAGAGGTTAATACAGCTTCCATAAAAGATGTATCAACCTCTGTAACGCTTAAAAATAACTAATTTATGATAGTTTTAGCAGCATCCACTGGACTTACCATACTGGCAGCAGTTATTGCTTTTTTGATTTTGACATTGTTGTTGGTAGCCTTGTTATTGTTCACAAAACAAAAACTCTCCCCATCTGGCCCAGTCAAAATTACTATTAACAACGACAATGTTCTCACCGTTCCTTCTGGTGAATCCTTGCTCAATACACTTTCAAACGAAAAAATATTTTTACCATCGGCTTGTGGTGGAGGCGGTACTTGTATACAATGTGAATGCCATATAGATGATGGAGGTGGAGAGGCTTTACCTACAGAAACCCCGCATTTTACGAGAGCAGAACTCAAAAATGGTGTACGCCTTGCATGTCAGGTAAAAGTAAAACAAGATATGAAAATCAGAATTCCAGAAGAAATTTTCGGAATTAAAAAATTCAAAGCCAAAGTTGTACGTAATTACAACGTAGCCTCATTCATCAAAGAATTTGTTGTAGAAATTCCAGAAGATATGAACTACAAAGCAGGTGGATATATTCAAATCGAAGTGCCAAAATGTACCATACCGTTCAAAGATATGGATATCACGGCTCACCCTACAGACCACCCAGACGATCCAAACAAGTTTCAACAAGAATGGGATAAATTTGATATGTGGCCACTCGTTATGAAGAATGACGAATTGGTAGAACGCGCATATTCTATGGCATCCTACCCAGCAGAAGGGCGCGAAATTATGCTCAATGTGCGTATCGCAACGCCACCTTGGGATAGAGCCAAAAATAAATGGATGGATGTAAATCCAGGTATTGCGTCTTCCTATATTTTCGCATTGAAACCAGGAGATGAATGTATAATCTCTGGTCCTTTTGGAGAATTCTTTATCAACGAAGATTCAGACGCAGAAATGATTTATATTGGCGGTGGAGCAGGTATGGCACCTATGCGTTCTCACTTGTATGAATTGTTCAAAACCATCAAAACCAATAGAAAAGTATCATATTGGTACGGCGGAAGATCTAAACGCGAGCTGTTTTATATTCACTATTTCCGTGAACTTGAAGAGAAATTCGACAATTTCAAATTCTATATGGTGTTGTCAGAACCACTAGAAGAAGACAATTGGAAAGTAAAAAAAGATATCAATGATACCGAAGGCGATGGATTTGTAGGATTCGTACACCAGGCATTGATCGATAATTACTTGAACGACCATCCATTCCCAGAAGATGTAGAATTCTATTTTTGTGGTCCACCGATGATGAACGAAGCGGTAGTGAAAATGACAGATGAATTTGGAATTCCACCAGAAAATGTTCGATTCGACGACTTCGGTGTATAATTCCTATCTTATTAAAAATTCGTTTAAAACGCTTCTTGAAAAAGAGGCGTTTTTTTGTTATTTGTTAATAAAAAACATAAATTGACTTGATTTTAACAAATAAAATTTGATTTTAGATT
>JAUNUH010000013.1 GCA_030538275.1 Flavobacteriaceae bacterium
TCTTTTTAAACAAAGCCTCATACAGCAATGTATGAGGCTTTTTTGGTTTAAAGATTTATTGAAAAAATTCTTCCCATTCCGATTCGCCTAGGCGAATAAGCCTGCAAGCGCCGATGGTACTGCGAAAGCGGGAGCCCTACGGCGATGCTCAGGATAAAATCCGGTCGTCGCCAGTCTTTTTTTAAGTCTTTATTCAGTAAAATAAGTTTAATTCTTCAATTCATGAAGACAACAAATGGCGAATTAAAGAATTTAATTCTACGCTACTATTCTTCCAGAACTATTTGTTTCATCGTTAATTTGACTTAAACAATCTTGAAGCCAACATCATTATACAAAGTAAACTGACGGTTATCGATCACTTTTTCACCAATAAACGTAGTCCAGTTTTCAGTTTTGAAACAAACCAAACTAAATGCATATGAATTTTTACTCAATAGAATGAAATATAAACTAAATAGAGTGTTGAACGAACCATAAGTAAAGTTGCTGCATGAATTTCTATATTTAAAAATCAGTAATTTTAATAAAAATTATTAATTTAAGAAAATGAAGAAATATCTCTTTTTTATTTTTAGCTTCATAGTGTCAAGCAATATGTTGGATGCTCAAAGGCCAATAATTACAAAGTGGAATACGAATATAAATAATGACAATTCTACTCAGATTTTAATTAATACATCGGGGGCTTACAATTATAGTTGGCAATCGATTAGTAATCCTTCGCAAACAGGATCTGGTACGGGCAACGACGGGCTCACTACGATTAATTTTCCTTCTCCCGGAATATATTCATTGCAAATTCAACCGGTCTCTATTTTCAAGTTTTATTTTATGGGAACAGGTTATCCTAATGTAACCAATAATGTCAAATTAATAGAATTGAGTCAGTGGGGTGATGTTAACTGGAATACGGATTTATCCGGATTATTTTCTCAATGTTATAATTTGACAATCAGTGCTCAGGATATTCCGGATTTTTCTGGAGTTACCAATTTTATGGAGGCTTTCTCTTCGTGTTTTTCCTTGAATGATATTCCAAATGCCGGTCAGTGGGATGTATCCAATGTAACGAATATGAACTCAATGTTTCAAATGTCACTAAATTTCAACGGTAATATTGGGTCATGGGATACTTCGAGTGTGGAGCAAATGGCTCAAATGTTCTCAGGATGCTATTACTTCAATCAGGATATTGGTAACTGGGATACCTCACAAGTGACAAACATGAACAGTATGTTTGAAGTGACGAATTTTTTCAATCAGGATATCAGCGGGTGGGACGTGTCTTCGGTTACTAATATTTCCAAAATGTTTGCAGGTGCTATTGAGTTCAATCAAAATTTAGGAAATTGGAATCTGAATAGTTTAAGTAGTAGTATTGAACATGTAGCGGTTTTCAGTAATACAGCTATGGACTGCAACAACTACAGTCAGACATTAATGGGATGGTCAGAAAATCCAAACATTGCCACCGGAGTTCAATTAATTTCCATCGGGCCAATCTATGGAGATTTTGCTGTTCCCTACAGAAATAACTTGATTACCAACAAAGGCTGGACTTTCTCCGGAGATACGTATGATGCAGGATGCGTGGTGAATATGGAAACTGCTGAAACTGTTGAATTCTCTACCATCCGGGTTTATCCGAATCCTGCGACGGAATTTATCAGAATTGAAAGTAATTCCGGAATCCGCAGCATTGAGATATTTAATGCAAATCAAAAGCTGGTAAAAGCAGAAAAATCATCTGTAAATCAGCTCACAATCCCACTGAGCGGGCTTCCGATAGGAGTGTATTTTATAAGAATTCAAACCGATATAGGGATGGAAAGCTTCAAATTGATTAAGAAATAATAAGGTTCTCAATAGAAACAAAATTCTCCAAGCAGTTTTCTGTTTGGAGAATTTCTATTTATGTCTTTTATTTATCATATTTTAATAAATTTAAGATTTAGATTAGTAAAAATGTATTTGATTTTTCTTATGGAATTGGAAGGGATATTTTCTTTTAAAGTAATGAAAATATCCCTATCTTAGAATAATTGAATTTAAAGAGATAGAAGTGAGTTGAATTTTCCCAATCATTTAATCGTTGGCTAAGTTCAATTAAAAGATATATACAAATCACTAAAAAATTAGGGGTCTATGCGTATAAATTTATTGAGGAATTTATTCATCGGGTCACTCATTATCGTATTGGGTCAGATGTGTCCCGGTCAAAAATTTACACAGAATAACCAAAAGATTGCAGCTGCAGATTTCTACAGCCGAAAAGCGAATTTGTATCAACTTGTACGAACAGGCGATTCTGCATTATTCAGAAAAGAATTACAAAAAGCCAGCACAGAATTCCAGGAAAATGAGGATTATTTTAACTTTTTCAAGGTTTATGGAGTCTTTCCCGATATTCTTAACGGGAAAACAGACGAAGCCAAAAAAAAATTGGCAGCGCTTAGAAAGACTCTATTACATAAAAAAAACCTGCCCTTAACCATTATTGCCATTCATTCCATTGAAGGTTTTATGAAAATAAGTGAAGGAAAACATTCTGAGGCAGTAAAGAATTATGAAACGATTCTGAATACAATTGAAAAAAATCGAAAAGAGAAAATTCATTTTCTGGAAGATTATGTGTTTTATGGAAATACGCTGATTGCTTTAGGTCAATATGAAAAAGCATTAGAGATTCTTTTTGAAATCATTTCCACCGGAAAAAATAACTATACAGGAACAGTTTATAACAACATCGGAATCTGTTATCTTCATCTGAATCAAATGGACAAGGCAAAAGAATATTATTCTCTTGCGGTCGAAAATGCAGCTCATAAAGACAAGGCAAATTTTACCTCGAATCTCGCGATTCTGCATATCCGGAATCTGGAAATTGATAAAGCTGAAAAAACTGTTAGAAGCCTGGACTTCACTCAGTTGAATGATGCCGATTCTGCTGCTGTGTTCAGTGTGTTGGCGGATATTGAAAAACATAAACAGAATAAAAATAATTCCTTGGAGTATTTTCAAATTGTGATGGATATTGATTCTCGGATGAAAAATTATCAGCAGCTGGCCAATGATTATCTGGCGGTTGGGATTCTACACAAAGAAACGGGTGATTTTGTTGCAGCGGAAGATTATTTTAACCGTGCCTATACACTGCTGAAGGAAATTGACGACAAATATGCGCTGGGTATCCTGCTGGAAGAAATGCTGCTCAGTGATTTTTTACGGTCGGGAAATGTGCGAAATTCTGAACGTTTTGAGGAGTATATTAATATCATGGACGAAATCAATTCAGAATCTGTCCAAAACAATTCCAATGAACTGAATATCAAATATCAGACTGCCGAAAAAGAAACCAGGATTGCGCAGCAGAATCTTGCTTTGGAAAAAGAAAAATCCCGCCGGAATATGGCTCTGACTGGCATAGGATCTATTCTCTTGATATCGGCGGGAGGTTATCTCTGGAACCGGAACCGCCAGAAACGGAAAGCGTTACTTTCAGAAAATACCTTACTCGGTTTGCAGCAGAATCTGAATGAAATGGAACTGCAAAGTCTGAATCAGCAACTGGATCCGCATGAGATTAAAAATCTACTCGCGAGTATTTCGCCGGAAATTCAGGAAAAAGCCCCGGAATCGTATCGCAAAATGCTCAAGCTTTTCAATATAACCAAAGCCAGTCTGAATAGCAGTTCGTTAACAGATACTATTGAGAATCAGACACAACAAGTGCGAGATTTGCTGAGCCTGAAAAGAGGCATAATGCACGAACCATTACAATATTTCATCGAGAATACGATTCAGAATCAGCAAATGGAAATTCCGCGCTTGATGCTGAAAAACCTGGTGGAAAATGCGGTAAAACACGGAATCAAAGGAAAGCCCGACGGTGGAGAAATCCGCGTGAAACTGAAAGAAAAAATGGGATTTTTACATATTTTAGTTGATGATACTGGTAAAGGCAGAAAACTGGCTGATTCACCGGATAACGGTATCGGAATTTACACTTACCAAAAACTTTTTAGCACCCTGAACCAAAGAAATAAAGAAAGTGCTACTTTTGAAATTACAGACAAAAAACAAGGCACACGAGTAGAAGTGAATATTCCATTGAATTATCAATACAAATAGGTTTATGAAATACAGTTATATCATTGTTGAAGACAATCCGGGCGCATTGAAAAACCTTCAATCCGCATTGAAGTCTTTCACTGATTTTCGGGAAAATGGCGTTGAAAATACGATGACAGGCGGAGTTTCCCTCGCGCTGAAAAGTCGGCCGCATATTATTTTTCTGGATGTGCAGCTGGGTGAAGAGAACGGTTTTGATCTGATCAAAGAGGTGCGTCAGTTTTCTACTGAACTTCCCTTCATCATCATGACCACGGATTTTGATAAATACGCCAAAAAGGCGGTCAACAGTGATGTATTGTATTTTCTGGATAAACCCATTGATCCGGATGAACTGGTGATTGCATTGCATAAATTTGAAAAGAAATTTCTGGAACTCCGCAACCATATCACCATCAAAAACTCCGAAGGGCATTACTTCATGCAGCTGGAAGAAATTTTGTATATCAAATCGAACGATAATTGTTGCCAAATTTACAAACAGGATGGCAGTCGGATGTTTGTCACTAAAACACTCAAACAAATGGACAGTATTTTACCACTCCCTTTCCTGAGAATCCACAAAAGCTATATCGTAAATACGCAGTTTGTTCATATGCTGAATACCCGAAAGAAGCGTCTTCAGTTGAAGTTTGCCGATTTAGCCGATTTTCAGACAGTTTTTCCCATCAGCGATTTGTATATGGAAAAGGTAAAACAGACACTTTTGGTGGAAAATAGAATTTGAAATATAGTATAAAATGATAGAGGCGATGAAAGCGAAAAAAGAAAATAATAATCTACAGGGAGGCTTTCGCGTGAAGGATGTGTAGGGCTTGGTCTCGTCAATTTATTTGACGAGACGGAACCCCGGAACAGCCTGACCCCGCAGAAAAATCAATAAACAAAAATCGTTCGATTCTCTAGAGGGAGTTTGCAAAACGATGAAATGAAAAAAATGGTTTGGGTGTTTTTCTGCGGGGGCACGCCCAAATAAAATTTATATGCCGTCGGTCTTACCTGTAATTTTATAAAAACATTGTTCAACGCCGTATAGAATACTACATTTGACTTTGTATCTTTGTCTAATTTTTGAATGGATGGCAAAATTTTCTGCTAAATTGAATGTGCAGTTGCTGGCTGAAACCTTGATTCAGTCGGGGATTGAAAATGTGGTAATTTCACCTGGCTCGCGCAATGGAGCCCTTACAATGCAATTTGTGAATGATTCTCGATTTTCGTGCTACAGCATTGTGGACGAGCGTTCGGCAGGATTTGTTGCGCTGGGTATGGCGCAGAAAATTCAAAAACCAGTGGTTATTTGTTGCACATCAGGGTCGGCAGTTGCCAATTATTATCCAGCGGTTACAGAGGCATTTTACCAAAATATTCCGTTGATTGTACTCACAGCAGACCGACCGGCAGCTTTTACCGATCTTTTTGACGGACAAACGATTCGACAAGAAAATTTGTTTGAAAAACATGTTTATGGAGGTGTGCAACTGGCAGAGGATGAGAGCGATGAGAGTTTGACAGCCAATTTTTTGAAGGTGAAAGAGGCTGTGCATACGGCTATTATCAATTCGGGGCCAGTTCATATCAATATGCCTTTTTCTGAACCTTTGTATGAATTTACCCTAGAAAAACGTATTGAATTTGATCAAATTGGAAAACCGAAAGAAAAAATGGTTGAATTAGATTTAAAAAATCTTCAAAACGAATATTCCCAGGCGACTAAAGTTATGGTTTTGGTTGGCCAACAAGCTCCCAATGAGAGTTTGAACTATTTGATAAATCAACTTTCGACATTTTCTAATGTAATTATTTTGACAGAAACCACTTCCAATATTTATGGAAATCAAGTAATTTCACAAATAGATGCCGTTTTGCGAAATATTGTATCGCAAGATTTGTCTTACTTTCAACCTGATCTGCTCATTACCTTAGGCCAAAACGTTATTTCAAAAAAAATAAAACAGTTTCTACGTGAAAATCGACCCAAATTCCATTGGCATGTAGATAATTATTGGCAGCCGGATACGTATTTTTCGCTTACGCAAAAGATTGAAACTTCTGCAGAAAAATTTCTGAGGGAATTTCTTGATAATTTTCAACCTACAGATTCTGATTACAGAAAAAACTGGACTCAAATTAATCAACAAAATCACGAGTTGCAACGCGAATTTATGCAGGAATTGCCTTGGAGTGATTTGTATGTTTTTAGAAATATTATTCAACATTTTCCGGCAGAATATGTGGTTCATTACAGCAATTCGGCTGTGATTCGTTATTCACAACTCTTCAGGCACGAAAAGCAAAACCATGTGTATTGCAATCGCGGTACCAGTGGAATTGATGGCTCTACTTCTGCAGCAATAGGATATGCCATGAAATCTGAAAAACCTGTGGTGTTGGTAACTGGCGACATCAGTTTTTTCTATGACAGTAATGCGCTATGGAACAATGAAATTCCAGTGAATTTCAGAATTGTTCTGGTCAATAATGGCGGTGGGAATATCTTCAGTATTATTCCTGGCCCTGAAAATACCAATGCACTGAATCAGTTTTTTGAAACCAAACATCAACTCACAGCAGAATATCTGGCCAAAATGTTTGATTTTGAATACGTTGTTGTAGATAGTAAATCTGGAATTGAAAACATTTGGGGCAATTTCTATCATACTTCAAATCGTCCCAAAATCCTGGAAATTAATACAAAAAATGCTCCCAATGCAGAAACGCTGAGAGCATTTATAGATGTGTAGATAGAATTATGTTTTATCTGGCAATATTTACGGCACGTGTTTCTCTAATCACGGTGACTTTTACCTGTCCTGGATAAGTCATTTCATTTTGAATTTTATCTGTAATCAAAAACGAAAGTTCATTCGCTTTCATATCATCAACTCTGTCGCTTTCTACCATTACGCGCAATTCTCTACCTGCTTGAATAGCATAGGCTTTTTCTACGCCATCAAAGCCTAGTGCGGTGTTTTCCAGGTCTTTGAGTCGCTGAATATAAGATTCTATAACCTGTCTGCGAGCACCGGGTCTAGCCCCACTTATGGCATCCGCAACTTGAATAATGGGTGAAAGAAGCGAGGTCATTTCGATTTCATCGTGATGTGCTCCTATAGCATTTATCACCTCTGGATTTTCGCCGTATCGTTCTGCCCATTGCATGCCCAGAATCGCATGCGGAATTTCAGATTCCTGCTCTGGAACTTTTCCAATATCGTGTAGAAGGCCTGCTCTTTTAGCCAATTTGGCATTTAAGCCTAATTCTGCCGCTAGCGTTCCGGCGATATGCGCCACCTCTCGAGAATGTTGCAATAAGTTTTGGCCATAGGAGGAGCGATATTTCATTCGGCCAACAATTTTCACCAATTCTGGGTTTAATCCATGAATTCCTAAATCTATGATGGTTTTTTTACCTATTTTGATGATTTCGTCTTCTATCTGCTTGGTAGTTTTGGCTACAACTTCTTCAATACGTCCAGGATGAATGCGCCCATCGGTTACCAGCTTGTGAAGTGACAAACGAGCAATTTCACGTCGTACAGGGTCAAAACAAGATAGAACAATAGCCTCTGGAGTGTCGTCTACAATTATTTCAACACCAGTTGCGGCCTCAATTGCACGAATATTTCTGCCTTCACGGCCAATAATTCTACCTTTCACATCATCGTTATCTAGATTGAAAACAGTAACCGCATTTTCTACCGCCTGTTCTGTACCGATTCTTTGAATAGTTTGAATTACAATTTTTCTGGCTTCTTCTTGAGCATTGAGTTGAGCCTCGTCCATAATTTCTTGAATAAAAGATTGCGCCTTGGTTTTGGCTTCCTCCTTCAATGATTCTACCAACTCATTTCTAGCTTCATCTGCAGAATATCCAGAGATTTTTTCAAGAATTTCAACTTGTTTTTTGTGATTGGTATTCACTTCTTCCATTCGACGAAACATCGCTTCTCTTTTTTCTTCAAAATCCTGAGCCTCGGTTTGTAGAATCCTACGGCTTTTTTTCAATTCATTAAGCCCCTCATTCAACTTTTGTTCTTTTTCCTTACTACGCTTGTCGCGCTCATTGATTTTTCTCTCTTTTTGATTAATTGATTCTTCATGTTGTGATTTCAATTCCAAAAACTTTTCTTTGGCTTGAAAAATCTTTTCTTTCTTAATGCTTTCACCCTCAGTTTCAGCCGTTTTCAAAATGGCATCAGCCTCAATTCTCTTTTCAATTGCTGCTTGTTCTATTTCTTCAGCATTGCGCTTGGCCTCGTCAAGCAATACGAGATTTTGATGATCGATTTTTTGTTTGGTAAAAATATAAGCAATAATTCCTCCTAATAAGACCCCTATGAGTCCTCCAATAATATATTCCATATTAATTTCAATTTATAAATAAAAAAACCCACATCAGTTCAGTTGATTTGAGAAATCTCCTGATAACAGGTTTTGGGTTAGATTGACATTCAGAAGTCCACTGATTTAATACCCAAAGGGTTGTGGCTTGTCCTCCAATCAATATTCGCCCGGCAAATGAATGCTTGTTGAGATTTCCAAATAGTGTTAGAACTAATGTGGGATATGTGGTTTTTAAAAGAACTTCTTTTTAATTCAATTGCTTATCAATGAGTTGAATTATATTTTGCAAACGCTGTGCCAATTCAGTATCATTATCAGATTCCGATTTTTCCATTGTCATCGATTTAGAAACAAACTGCAAGGCACACATGGCCAACGCATCTTGCTTGTCCCGAATGTCATACTTTTGTTCAAAAATCTTGATCATTTCATTAATTTCCTTACCCGCTTTTCTTATGGTCTCCTCCTCATGTTCATGCACGGTCATTGGGTACTGACGCCCAGCAATCGTAATTTTCATCTTTACCTTCTCTGCCATAAAAATAGCTTAAATCGATTTTTTCTTCACTTCTGCAATACATAAATCAATCTCCTTGACAAGACTGTTCAATTTATGCTTCATAAGACGCTTGTGCTCTGCACTTCCTGCCAATGCACTTGCAACTCTTATTTCTTTGTTTTTATTTTCCAACGCTTTCAACTCCTTTTTAGATGAATCCAAATCCGCCTCAAGTTGGTCGATATCCTTGCGCAACACAAGATTTTCTTTTTCAGCCTTCTGCAAAGCCGTCAATAGCCGCAATACCTTATCGTCCAATTCCTTTATCAACCCATCCGTAGAAGTCATTTCAACGTATTAATTCTAACTTGCAACAAAGTTATAGTAAATTTTAACAATTTCAAACTACTTCATTGGATAAATTGATTGATTTTTTGGGCGACTTGTGTGGGAAAAACTTCAAAATTTTTTCAACCCCCAGAACATCTAGTTCTGTTTTTCCCACACAACCGCGCTTTTCACTACTATCTTTGCGGCTCAGCTGCGCAAACAACAACTTACAGGCTTTTCCATGCTTCCAAAGCCTGTAAGCTGCTGTTTGCCCTGCAGATGAGCCGCAAAGGATATCCGTTTCAATCGCTGTCGCGTACCGACCTATAGTTTTCGCTATACTTAATAGCATTCATCGCATCTCTACTTTATCCCAAACTTAAGCTCCTCAAAAAGAATAGCAAATAAAAAATATTTTTAACAAGAAAATTTCCACATTTAAAAAATCGTCTTATATTTGCACCCCAATAAAAGAGATGTAATTATATGTTGATTATTCCAGTAAAGGACGGAGAGTCTATAGACAGAGCGTTAAAAAGATATAAACGTAAATATGACAGAACCAAAGTTGTTCGAGAATTACGTGATCGCCAACAGTTTACAAAACCGTCTGTAATTAAAAGACAGCAAAAAGGCCGCGCCATTTACAAACAACAACAAATCAGCAAAGAAGAAGCATAATTTTTCTTTGAGATAAAATCTACACCGTTTATCAAAAATGATTATCTTTGATAAACGGTTTTTTTTTATGCATTTACCCAAGTTCAAGGAATATCTTGCCATCGAATGCCATTATTCAAATCATACGGTTGTAGCTTATATGACCGATTTGAAAGAGTTTCAAGAATTTTTAATAGAAAAAGACCTCTGTTCGGTTCAAAAAAAAGATATCAAAAACTTTTTGGCCAAAATGTTGTCCGCCAATCTCAGTGAACGAAGCATCAACCGAAAATTAAGCGCCATACGATCCTTTTATAATTTTCTGCTTATTACAAATACAATTACTGCATCACCGGTGCAGGGAATCAAATCCTTGAAATTCTACAAGAAAGCACAAATTCCATATTCAAAACAAGAAATGAGCAATGTGCTAGACGAGAACGTATATCCCGAAACTTTTTCTGGAATCAGAGATCGCGCCATCATCGAAATGCTCTATATGACCGGAATTCGAAAATCTGAATTAATCGATTTGAAGCCAGCCGATATCAACTTGGGTAAAAAAGAAATTAAAGTATTAGGAAAAGGTAACAAAGAGAGAATTATACCAATCAATGATAGATTGGTACAAAGTTTAAAGGTATATAATGAGGCAGTAGCTTCTCAAGGTGTAAAACAAGTTGCAACTTACTTTTTCTCTCCTAGACACAAAAGATTGAACCCAAAGTTTGTGTATAATATGGTAAATTCATACCTTAGTATGGTTACAGAAAAGCAGAAAAAAAGTCCGCATATGATACGACATACCTTTGCATCACACCTGTTACAAAACGGAGCTGAGATCAATTCAGTAAAAGAAATTTTGGGGCATGCCAATCTCTCGGCCACCCAGATTTATACACATCAAGACATAGAACAATTAAAAAAAGTGTTTAACATGGCTCACCCACGTGAGTCAAAATAATTATTTTAAAATATGAAGATATACATGCAAGCAATCGGATTCAGCGCAGGCGAATCATTGGAAGAGTATTTAACAGAGAAATTGGAAAAACTGGATACTTTTTATGATCAAATTATCGCAGCCAATGTGATATTTAAACTGGATAACAACAATAGCAAAGACAACAAAATAGTGGATATAAAATTGGAAGTTCCCGGTGATGACATACTTGTAACCAAGCAAGGGGAGGCGTTTCCCGAGGTTGTAGATATCGCTGTAGATACGCTCAAACGCCTTATAATTAAAAAGAAAGAAAAAATCTCTAAGGCATAATTAAAAATAATTGCAAAAATAATTTGCAGAAAATAGAAAAGTTATTACATTTGCAGTCCGTTTGATAAAAACGGGCTGTTCTTTTACAATAAGAAAGTATTTGCCTCCATAGCTCAGCTGGCCAGAGCACGTGATTTGTAATCTCGGGGTCGTGGGTTCGAATCCCTCTGGAGGCTCATATTTTAAACCAATTTTTGGGCAGATACTCAAGTGGCCAACGAGGGCAGACTGTAAATCTGCTGTCTTTCGACTTCGGAGGTTCGAATCCTTCTCTGCCCACTTTTATATAACATATAAAGTTCGTACCTTTGCAGACCGAATTTAAAAGTTATAAATTGATGCGGGAGTAGCTCAATTGGTAGAGCTTCAGCCTTCCAAGCTGAATGTTGCGGGTTCGAGTCCCGTCTCCCGCTCAAATTTTGGCCGACGTAGCTCAGGGGTAGAGCGCTTCCTTGGTAAGGAAGAGGTCGTGGGTTCAATTCCCATCGTTGGCTCAGAGTGCAAAGCGCAAAGTGTTAAAGAGCACAACGCGCTACATTATGTTTTGAAAAAAAACATAAAATATTATTTAGGAAATTATTAACACAAATAGAATTTTTAATTAATTTAAGAAAATGGCAAAGGAAACTTTCAAAAGAGACAAGCCGCACTTAAATATTGGTACTATCGGTCACGTTGACCACGGTAAGACTACTTTGACTGCGGCAATTTCAAAAGTATTAGCAGACAAAGGTTTATCTGAAGCTAGAGCTTACGACCAAATCGACAATGCTCCTGAAGAGAAAGAAAGAGGTATTACTATTAATACATCTCATATCGAGTACCAGACAGAGAATCGTCACTATGCACACGTTGATTGTCCAGGACACGCCGACTACGTTAAAAACATGGTTACAGGTGCTGCGCAAATGGATGGTGCAATTTTGGTGGTTGCTGCAACAGATGGGCCTATGCCACAAACACGTGAGCACATCCTGCTTTGTCGTCAGGTAAACGTACCTAGAATCGTTGTATTCTTGAACAAGTGTGACATGGTTGATGATGAGGAGCTTCTAGAGCTTGTTGACATGGAGGTACGTGATTTGTTGACGTCTTATGAGTATGACGGAGACAACACGCCTGTAATTCAAGGTTCAGCACTAGGTGCATTGAACGGTGAGGAGCAGTGGGTTGACAAAGTGATGGAGTTGATGGATGCTGTAGATACTTGGATAGAAATGCCAACTCGTGAGCAAGACAAACCATTCTTGATGCCGGTAGAAGACGTGTTCTCTATCACGGGTCGTGGTACTGTTGCTACAGGTCGTATCGAGGCGGGTGTAATCAATACCGGAGATCCTGTGGATATCGTTGGTATGGGTGATGAGAAATTGACTTCTACAATTACCGGAGTGGAAATGTTCCGTAAAATTCTTGATAGAGGAGAAGCAGGTGATAACGTAGGTCTATTATTGAGAGGTATAGAGAAAACTGATATCCGTAGAGGTATGGTAATCGCTAAGAAAGATTCTGTGAAACCACACAAGAAATTCAAAGCAGAGGTTTATATCTTGAACAAGGAAGAAGGTGGTCGTCATACACCATTCAAAAACAACTACCGTCCACAGTTTTACGTACGTACAACTGACGTAACAGGTGAGATTCACTTGCAGGATGGAGTTGAAATGGTAATGCCTGGCGATAACATTTCTATCGAGGTGGAATTGATTCAACCGATTGCATTGAACGAAGGACTTCGTTTTGCTATCCGTGAAGGTGGCCGTACAGTTGGTGCTGGACAGGTTACGCAAATTTTAGCCTAAATTCAATAAACAATAAGATAAAGGTGTTTTCGGAAGCTTGCTTTTGAAAGCACCTTCTATCACATACGGGCGTAGCTCAGCCGGTAGAGCAGTGGTCTCCAAAACCAAAGGTCGAGGGTTCGATCCCTTCCGCCCGTGCCAAGTTAGAAAGTAGAAAAAGAATATGATTGATTTTATTAAAGGAGCGTATTACGAATTTGTAAACCATGTAACATGGCCTAAGTGGAATGTGTTACAATCGGCAACGGTCGTAGTGGCTGTAGCAACTCTTATTCTGGCATTGTTCCTGTACGGAGTAGATTCCCTTTTTAGCGAAGCAATCAATGGATTGTACAAGATTTTAAAATAATTCTTCAATAGTTTACTTGTTATGAGCAGTGGAAAGAAATGGTATGTACTAAAGACCATTAACGGTAAAGAAAACAAGATCAAAGCTTATATTGAAGATGAAATCAAATACCAGGGTCTTGAAGAATACTTAGGACAAATTGTTGTCCCTATGGAAAAAGTAATCCAGATCAAAAATGGAAAAAAAGTACAGCGCGAAAGAGTTCACTATCCCGGATATGTAATGATCGAGGTAGATTTGATTGGTGAAATCCCTCATATTATCAAATCTGTGAATGGTGTAATTAGCTTTTTAAGCGCAACAAAAGGTGGCGATCCCGTTCCAATGAGAAAAAGCGAGGTAAATCGTATGCTCGGCAGAATGGACGAATTGTCAGAAGAAGATGAAATGGTGAATATTCCATTTGTAGTAGGTGAAACAATAAAAGTAATTGACGGACCATTTAACGGTTTTAACGGTACCATCGAAAAGATAAATGAAGAAAGCAGAAAACTAGAAGTCATGGTTTCTATCTTTGGTCGAAAAGCCCCCTTGGAACTCAATTATATGCAAGTAGAAAAAATTTAGGCTGCTTCCAAATATATAACGCTTAATTATTAGAAACATTTTTTAAAAATGGCAAAAAAAGTTCAAAAAGTTGTAAAATTGCAGGTTCGTGGTGGACAGGCAAATCCATCGCCACCAGTAGGTCCGGCGCTAGGTGCTGCCGGGGTAAACATCATGGAATTTTGTAAACAATTCAACGGACGTACACAAGAAAAACAAGGACAGGTTTTACCTGTTGTAATTACCGTTTTTGAAGACAAATCATTTGAATTTGTTATCAAAACACCTCCAGCTGCAGTGCAATTACTAGATTTAGCAAAAGTAAAAGCAGCATCTGGTGAACCCAACCGTGTAAAAGTTGGAACCGTTTCTTGGGATCAAGTACGTGGTATTGCAGAAGATAAAATGCAAGATCTGAATTGTTTTACAGTAGAAGCTGCAATGAAAATGGTTGCTGGTACAGCTCGTTCTATGGGTATAACTGTAAGAGGCGGAGCTAAACCAGAATAAAAAGAAAAATTATGGCAAAATTAACTAAGAAGCAAAAAGACGTTGCAGCCAAGTTTGATAAATCAAAAGTTTATACCTTGGACGAAGCTTCGGCTTTGATCAAAGATATCAACACGGCAAAATTCGACGCAACTGTAGATATAGCTGTACGTTTGGGAGTAGATCCTAAAAAAGCAAATCAAATGGTGCGTGGAGTCGTTTCTCTACCTCATGGTACAGGAAAGGATGTATCCGTGTTGGCATTGGTAACTCCAGATAAAGAGCAAGAAGCCAAAGATGCGGGAGCAGATTTCGTAGGACTTGACGAGTATTTAGAAAAAATTAAAGGAGGCTGGACCGACGTAGATGTTATTGTAACTATGCCTGCGGTAATGGGGAAATTAGGACCCTTAGGAAGAATATTGGGACCTAGAGGCTTGATGCCAAACCCAAAGGCAGGAACCGTTACAATGGAAGTGGGAAAAGCAATATCTGATGTGAAAGCGGGTAAAATCGATTTCAGAGTAGATAAATATGGAATTGTTCATGCAGTTGTTGGAAAAATTTCTTTCGCACCTGAGAAAATTCAGGAAAATGCAAAAGAATTAATTACAACACTTCAAAAAATGAAGCCAACTGCTGCCAAAGGTGTCTATATGAGAAGTATTTACCTATCAAGCACCATGAGCCCGTCAGTTCAAGTAGATCCAAAAAGTGTTTAATCTTAAATATATCAAAAAATGACAAGAGAAGAAAAAGCACTCATGATTGAGGACTTGCAAGAAGTATTGAAATCAACCGGAACGGTTTATTTAGCTGATATATCTGGGTTAAATGCATTAGAAACTTCTAATCTGCGTAGAGCATGTTACAGAAGCGAAGTTCAGCTACGTGTTGTGAAAAACACATTGTTGAAAAAAGCTATGGAACGTGTAGAAGAGAATGAATACGATGGCTTATACGACAGTTTGAAAGGAAATACGGCTATTTTGATTTCAGAGAAAGGTAACGCACCTGCCAAAGTAATCGAAACTTTCCGTAAAAAGTCAAAGAAACCCATATTAAAAGCGGCTTGGATCGATTCAGCAGTATTTGTTGGAGACGATAAAATTACAGAGCTTTCTAATTTGAAATCTAAAGACGAACTTGTTGGTGAAATCATTGGATTGCTACAATCCCCATTGAAAACAGTTGTTTCCCAATTACAAAGTGGAGGGCAAACAATCGCAGGATTGGTTAAAACGCTTAGTGAGCGTTCAGAATAAAACACACACTCAATTAAAAATAAGTTTAAATTAAAAAAAACACAAAAATGGCAGAATTAAAAGAATTAGCAGAAACTTTAGTAAACCTTACGGTAAAAGAAGTAAACGAATTAGCCACTATCTTGAAAGATGAGTACGGAATCGAACCTGCTGCAGCAGCTGTTGCAGTAGCGGGACCTGTTGCTGGTGGAGGCGGAGAAGAAGCTGCTGAAGAGCAAACAGAATTCGACGTAATCTTGAAAGCAGCCGGTGCTTCTAAACTTGCAGTTGTTAAACTAGTAAAAGAACTTACCGGTAAAGGATTGAAGGAGGCTAAAGAGTTGGTTGACGGTGCTCCTGCTCCTGTAAAAGAAGCTGTTTCTAAAGATGAAGCAGAAGCTTTGAAAAAACAGCTTGAAGAAGCTGGTGCAGAAGTAGAGCTTAAGTAATCTACTTAATAGAAAAAATAAGGTTTAGACCTTCACATACGTGTGAAAGGTCTAAGCCTATTTTAGGTTTTTATAGATATTTAAACGCTTTTTTGCGATTTCAGTTTTAAGCAAACGACATAAAGTCGAAAATATAAATTTCATTTTAACCAATATGCAGAAGAAATTGGCTACTAAAAATTCACAAAGAGTAAACTTTTCCACAGCAAAAGCTGTAGCAGGATTTCCCGATTTTCTGGACATTCAGCTTAAATCATTCGAGGATTTCTTTCAATTAGAAACAAGACCCGATCAAAGAAAAAACGAAGGTCTCTACCGTACTTTTGCCGAAAATTTCCCCATTACGGATACCAGAAATCAATTCGTTTTAGAGTTTCTAGATTATTTTGTAGATTCTCCAAGATACTCGATCGAAGAATGTATTGAAAGAGGACTTACATACAGTGTTCCTTTAAAAGCACGACTCAAACTCTATTGTACAGACCCCGAACATGAAGATTTCGAGACCGTTGTACAAGATGTGTATCTAGGAACAATTCCATATATGACACCTGGTGGCTCATTCGTGATCAACGGAGCAGAAAGAGTTATCGTATCACAACTACACAGATCCCCAGGCGTTTTCTTTGCACAATCGTATCATGCAAATGGTACCAAACTATATTCTTCCAGAATTATACCCTTCAAAGGTTCATGGATAGAATTTGCTACAGACATTAATAGCGTAATGTACGCCTATATCGACCGTAAAAAGAAATTACCTCTTACCACACTTTTGCGCGCAATAGGATATGAACGCGATAAAGATATTTTAGAAATTTTTGACCTTGCAGAAGAAGTAAAAGTAAATAAAACCAACTTGAAAAATGCGTTGGGTAGAACACTTGCTGCAAGAGTTTTGAATACATGGCACGAAGACTTCGTTGATGAAGATACAGGAGAAGTTGTGTCTATTGAAAGAAATGAAATTGTTCTCGATCGTGAAACCATTCTCGAAAAAGAACATTTAGACGAAATACTGGACTCTGGAGTGAAAACCATTCTTTTACATAAAGAAGATGGTCAAGCTACTGATTTTGCCATTATTTTGAATACCCTGCAAAAAGATCCGACCAATACAGAAAAAGAAGCTGTAGAATATATCTATAGACAATTAAGAAATGCCGAACCACCAGATGAGGAAACAGCAAGAGGAATTATAGATAAATTGTTTTTCTCTGATACCAGATATTCATTAGGTGAAGTAGGACGCTATAGACTAAACAAGAAATTAGGTCTCGACATTTCAGAAGAAATTCAGGTATTAACTAAAGAGGATATCATCTCTATTGTAAAATATTTGATTGAATTGGTGAATTCCAAAGCCGAGGTTGATGATATCGACCATTTATCCAATAGAAGGGTAAGAACGGTGGGTGAGCAAATGTCAAATCAATTTGGTGTAGGCTTGAACCGAATGGCCAGAACAATCAGAGAACGTATGAACGTGCGTGATAACGAGGTGTTTACACCAATAGACTTGATCAATGCAAAAACACTTTCTTCGGTAATTAATTCATTCTTCGGTACAAATCAGCTGTCTCAGTTTATGGATCAAACCAATCCATTGTCTGAGGTAACCCATAAAAGAAGACTTTCTGCGCTTGGACCTGGTGGTCTGTCTAGAGAAAGAGCCGGGTTTGAAGTTCGAGACGTACACTACACACATTACGGACGACTTTGCCCCATAGAAACACCCGAAGGTCCGAATATTGGATTGATTTCATCTCTTTGTGTTTATTCTAAAGTAAACCCAATGGGCTTCCTAGAAACGCCATATAGACGCGTAGAAAACGGAAAAGTGATTTTGGACGGTGAGCCAATTTATTTAACAGCAGAAGAGGAGGAAGAGCAAATTATTGCACAAGCCAATGCAAAGTTGAATGAAGATGGAACATTCTCAGAAGAAAGAGTAATCGCCAGAGAAGAAGGAGACTTCCCAGTGGTAGAGCCAGGTGAAGTTCACTTGATGGACGTTGCACCTAATCAAATTGCATCTATATCAGCCTCTTTAATTCCTTTCCTGGAACACGACGACGCCAACCGAGCCCTGATGGGATCGAATATGATGCGCCAGGCAGTGCCTTTGTTGAAACCTCAAGCACCTATTGTAGGAACAGGATTAGAAGGATCGGTAGCAAAAGATTCGAGAATTTTATTCAATGCTGAAGGCGAAGGAACAGTGAAATACGTTGACGCCGAAAAGATAATCATTGAATATGACCGAACACCTGAACAAGCAATTATTTCCTTTGACAGTGCAGAGAAAACTTATGATTTGATCAAATTCCGTAAAACCAATCAAGGTACTTGTATTAACTTGAAACCCATTGTAAATGTGGGCGAAAGAGTAAGCAGAGGACAAGTTCTTTGTGAAGGATATGCAACCGAAAATGGAGAGTTGGCACTAGGTCGTAACCTATTGGTTTCGTTTATGCCATGGAAAGGATTCAACTTTGAGGACGCAATTGTAATTTCAGAAAAAGTGGTTCGTGAAGACTGGTTTACATCTATTCACATCGATGAATATACCATGGATGTTCGCGATACCAAACTCGGAATGGAAGAACTTACTAATGATATACCCAATGTTTCTGAAGAAGCGACAAAAGATTTGGACGAAAACGGAATGATTCGCATTGGTGCAGAAATAGAACCAGGTGATATATTAATTGGTAAGATCACGCCCAAAGGTGAATCTGACCCCACTCCAGAAGAAAAATTGTTACGCGCTATTTTTGGTGATAAAGCAGGTGATGTAAAAGATGCTTCACTCAAAGCAAACCCATCATTGAAAGGAGTTGTTATCAATAAAAAATTATTTTCACGTAGTATTAAAGATAAAACTAAGCGTGCAAAAGATAAAGCCACCATTGAAAAATTAGAAAAAGAATTTCAAAAGAATTTTGATGAATTAAGAGTAATTCTACTCGAGAAACTTTATCAAATGCTCAATGGTAAAACAGCTCAAGGTGTCTTTAATGATTTACAGGAAGAAGTAATTCCTAAAGGTGCAAAATACACCCAAAAATTGTTGAACTCCGTAGATGATTACCTAAATTTAACTGGAGGATTATGGACAGTAGACGAAGATTTGAACGATTTGGTAAAAGAGCTCTTGCACAATTATAAAATCAAACACAATGATTTGCAAGGGGTACTAAACCGTGAAAGATATACCATTTCTGTAGGAGACGAATTACCGGCTGGAATTATAAAACTTGCAAAAATTTATATCGCCAAAAAACGAAAACTGAAAGTGGGTGATAAAATGGCAGGTCGACACGGTAATAAAGGAATTGTTGCCAAAATCGTAAGAGACGAAGATATGCCGTTCCTAGAGGATGGAACACCTGTGGACATCGTATTGAACCCATTGGGAGTACCATCGCGAATGAATATTGGGCAAATTTATGAAACCGTTTTGGGCTGGGCTGGACGCAATTTAGGCGAAACCTACGCTACACCAGTTTTTGACGGTGCCGAAGTAGAGGATATCAACCAATTAACAGAAAAAGCAGGTGTACCAAAATTTGGAACTACCTATTTGTATGATGGTGGAACAGGAGAGCGCTTTGCGCAACAAGCTACTGTAGGAGTAATTTATATGTTGAAATTAGGCCACATGGTAGATGACAAAATGCACGCAAGATCAATTGGTCCATATTCACTTATTACCCAACAACCATTAGGAGGTAAGGCGCAATTTGGAGGACAACGATTTGGAGAAATGGAGGTGTGGGCGCTAGAAGCTTATGGAGCATCCAATATCCTGAGAGAAATCCTTACAGTAAAATCAGATGACGTAATTGGCCGTGCCAAAACTTACGAAGCTATCGTAAAAGGAGACACGATGCCAGAACCCGGAATTCCGGAGTCTTTCAACGTGTTATTGCATGAGTTACAGGGACTAGGCCTTGATGTTGACCTATTAGGCAAAGAAGATTAATTGTAGTTTCTGTTTAGTTATTAATAAAATTAATGGATTAAATTATGTCCACAAACAAAAATATAAGTAGTAAATTCGACAAAATTAGAATAGGACTGGCTTCCCCAGAATCTATTTTACAGGCTTCTCATGGAGAAGTACTCAAACCCGAAACGATAAACTACCGCACCCACAAACCCGAAAGAGACGGACTGTTCTGTGAAAGAATTTTCGGTCCTGTAAAAGATTATGAATGTGCGTGTGGAAAATACAAACGTATCCGATACAAAGGTATTGTTTGTGACCGTTGTGGGGTAGAAGTTACTGAAAAAAAGGTAAGAAGAGACAGAATCGGACACATCAATTTGGTGGTTCCTGTTGCACATATTTGGTACTTTAGATCACTTCCAAACAAACTGGGTTACCTATTAGGAATTCCATCCAAAAAACTCGATATGATTGTTTATTATGAACGATATGTCGTGATTCAACCAGGAATTGCCAAAGGACCTGAAGGTGAAGATTTGCAACAACTAGACTTCCTTACAGAAGAAGAATATCTAGATATTCTAGAATCTATTCCGGTAGAAAATCAATACCTGGAAGATACAGATCCAAATAAATTTATCGCCAAAATGGGCGCAGAATGTTTAGAAGAATTGTTAAAAAGAATCGATCTTGATGAACTTTCTTACGATTTGAGACATAAAGCCCACAACGAAACTTCAAAACAAAGAAGAACGGAGGCGCTAAAAAGACTATCTGTAGTAGAAGCTCTACGAGATGCAAATGAAGGCGGAAAAGTAAACCGTCCAGAATGGATGATTATGAAAGTGGTTCCGGTAATTCCACCAGAACTTCGTCCATTAGTTCCATTAGATGGTGGTCGTTTTGCAACATCTGATCTAAATGACTTGTATCGTAGAGTTATTATTAGAAACAATCGATTGAAAAGATTAATGGAAATCAAAGCGCCAGAAGTGATTTTACGTAACGAAAAACGTATGTTACAAGAGGCGGTAGATTCCTTATTCGATAATACTAGAAAATCATCGGCTGTGAAAGCAGATGGAAACCGTCCATTGAAATCTCTTTCAGATTCACTCAAGGGAAAACAAGGCCGATTCCGTCAAAACTTGTTAGGTAAACGTGTTGACTATTCTGCACGATCTGTAATCGTAGTAGGACCAGACCTTGCATTGCACGAATGTGGTCTTCCCAAAGATATGGCTGCTGAGCTGTACAAACCATTTATTATTCGTAAATTAATTGAAAGAGGAATAGTAAAAACGGTAAAATCTGCCAAGAAAATTATCGATAGAAGAGAACCAGTAGTATGGGATATTCTAGAAAATGTATTAAAAGGACACCCAGTATTATTGAACCGAGCGCCCACGCTTCACCGTTTGGGAATTCAGGCGTTTCAACCCAAACTTATTGAGGGTAAGGCAATTAGATTACATCCATTGTCTTGTACAGCCTTTAATGCTGACTTTGATGGGGATCAAATGGCGGTTCACTTACCTCTAGGTCCAGAAGCCATTCTAGAAGCCCAACTTTTGATGTTGGGGTCGCAAAATATCTTAAACCCAGCAAACGGCTCACCCATAGCCGTTCCCTCTCAAGACATGGTTCTGGGTCTTTATTATATGACCAAAGAAAGAAAATCGTCTGAAAATTACAAAGTAAAAGGTGAAGGACTTATTTTCTACGATGCAGAAGAAGTGCAGATTGCTTACAATGAAAAAGTAGTTGAACTGAATGCTAGTATTAAGGTAAAAGTAAATGTTCGTGAAAATGAAACCCTTACCAAAAAACTGATAGAGACAACCGTAGGGCGAGTATTATTTAATCAAATTGTTCCCAAAGAAGTAGGATATATCAACGAAGTTCTCACAAAAAAGTCGTTGAGAAATGTAATATCCAGAATTTTGAAACAAACCGATTTCCCTACAACAGCCGATTTCTTGGACAAAATGAAGGAATTAGGTTATATGAACGCTTTTGAAGGTGGTTTGTCTTTCTCTTTAGGTGACATTTTGATTCCGAATACCAAAAAAGACATGATTCAGTCGGCGATAGACCAAGTAGATTCCATCAAAGGAAACTATAATATGGGACTTATCACCAACAATGAGAGATACAATCAAGTAATCGATGTTTGGACCAATACCAACGCCACACTCACAGAGCAGGTAATGAAAAGAATGAGAGAGGATCAAGATGGATTCAACTCTGTTTATATGATGCTTGATTCTGGAGCAAGAGGTTCTAAAGAGCAAATTAGACAGCTTAGCGGAATGCGTGGATTGATGGCTAAACCACAAAAAGCCGGAACATCGGGAGGAGAGATTATAGAAAACCCGATTATTTCGAACTTCCGTGAGGGTCTTTCAATTCTAGAATACTTTATTTCTACACACGGTGCAAGAAAAGGACTTGCCGATACCGCATTGAAAACGGCCGACGCAGGTTATTTAACACGACGATTGGTAGATGTATCCCAAGACGTTATCATCAACGAAGAAGATTGTGGAACTTTACGAGGTATAGAAGTATCTGCACTCAAAAAGAATGAAGAAATCGTAGAACCATTAAAAGACAGAATTCTTGGAAGAATTACATTACATGATATCTATGATGATGAAAGCGATGAAATCATTGTTGAAGCAGACGAATTAATTGACGAGGAAATTGCCGAAGCAATTGATAATGCTGGTATTGAAACCGTTGAAGTGCGTTCACCTCTCACTTGCGAATCTAAATCTGGAATTTGTGCTAAATGCTACGGCCGAAATCTGGCAACCAGCAGAATGGTACAAATGGGAGAAACCGTTGGAGTAATTGCGGCACAATCTATTGGAGAGCCTGGAACACAGCTTACTTTGCGTACCTTCCACGTAGGTGGTGTAGCCGGTGGTGTTTCTGAACAAAGCTTTATCAGAGCAAAAGTTTCTGGAACCGTGGAGTTCGAAGAACTCAAAACCGTGAAAAGTGAAAACGACGCTGGCGATAAAATAGATATCGTAGTTTCACGTACTACCGAAATGAGACTTATCAATAAAGAAGGTAATGTCGTAATGAACAATAACATCCCTTATGGTTCGGTATTGAACGTTTCAGAAGGAGGAACAGTGAAAAAAGGTGATAATATAGCGACTTGGGATCCATATAATGCCGTAATTGTTGCAGAACAAGCAGGTACGGTAGAATATGTAAACCTGAAACAAGGTGAAACTTTCCAGCTCGAAATTGATGAGCAAACTGGATTTACTGAAAAAGTAATTTCGGATTCAAGAAACAGAAAAATGATTCCAGAATTAAATATTTTGGACAAAGACGGTGATCATCATATTTCTTACAACTTGCCAGTAGGTGCTCACTTGATGGTAAATGACAAGGAGAAAATTAAAGCCGGAAAGATTTTGGTGAAAATCCCAAGAAAATCTGCAAAATCAGGAGATATTACAGGTGGTTTACCGCGAGTTACTGAATTATTCGAAGCGCGTAATCCATCCAATCCAGCTGTAGTTTCAGAAATTGATGGAGTTGTTTCTTTCGGTAAAATCAAACGTGGTAACCGCGAAATTGTAGTAGAATCACGCTCCGGTGAAATTACTAAGTATTTGGTGAAACTTTCAAATCAAATTCTAGTACAAGAAAATGATTTCGTGCGTGCCGGTATGCCATTGTCGGACGGTGCTATCACTCCCGAGGATATTTTAAGAATTAAAGGCCCAACAGCTGTTCAAGAATATTTGGTAAACGAAATTCAGGAAGTTTATCGATTACAAGGTGTGAAAATCGACGATAAACATTTCGAAATTATTGTACGTCAAATGATGCAAAAAGTGCAGATTGTGGATGGCGGTGATACCAAATTCCTAGAATCAAGCTTGGAACACAGAATCGACTTTATAGAAGAAAACGACAGAATTTTTGGAATGAAAGTAGTAGAAGATGCAGGTGACAGCGAGAAATTCAAGCCAGGACAAATCATTTCTGCACGTGAATTGAGAGACGAAAATTCTAGATTGAAACGAGATGATGCAAATCTTGTTTCTGCAAGAGATGCTATGCCAGCAACGGCAGAGCCTGTCCTACAAGGAATCACAAGAGCTGCACTCCAGACCAAATCATTCATTTCTGCCGCTTCTTTCCAGGAAACAACAAAAGTATTGAACGAAGCTGCAGTAGCAGGTAAAATCGATGATCTGAACGGATTAAAAGAAAATGTAATCGTAGGTCATTTGATACCAGCAGGTACAGGATTGAAAGAATACCAAAGTATAATTGTGGGTTCTAAACATGCTTATGAAAAACTAGAAAGTGAAACACCAGAAAAAGTATCATGAACGGAAATAGCGACAACAACAAACCGCAAGGATTGAATATCGAAATCAATAACGAAACTGCCTCTGGAGTTTATTCGAACTTGGCAATGATAAATCATTCTAACTCTGAATTCGTTGTGGATTTTATTCAAATGATGCCAGGAATGCCAAAAGCGCAGGTAAAATCACGTGTGATTCTTACCCCGCAGCATGCTAAACGATTTTTGAATGCATTACGTGATAATGTTCAGAAATATGAGCAACAATTTGGAAGTATCAAAGATCAAGAGCCACCACACCATATGCCAACAAACTTTGGCCCGATAGGTGAAGCTTAACAATCGTAGATTACGATAGGTAATATATAAAATGCCTATTTCAGATGAATTTCTGAAATAGGCATTTTTATTTAGGATAATTAATTAGGCAGTTTAGAAAGAAAATTCCGATTTATTTTGATCAATAAATCGGAATTTTTTAATGCTAGTAAAACGCAACAAATTGTGCGTGAAATTTATTTTTATTTTCTTCCTCTTTCCTTTAATATCAATAATACATCTTTTAAATTGAATCCTCTATCATGCAAGGCAAGCAAGAAATAATAAAATACATCTGCAGATTCATTCAAAAAATCTATATCGCTTTCTTTTCCGCTAGCTATCACCATTTCTACCGCTTCTTCACCCATCTTTTTTGCAATTTGTGAAGCACCAGCATTGTATTTTTTGCTCATATGTGAACGTTTGGGAGAGCGGTCTTTGGCTTCTTCCATTTTCTCTTCAAGTCGCTTCAAATAAGGAAAATCCTTTGAATTTTTATTTTTGAATTCTCCCATATAATCAATAATACAATTTTATTTTTTTAACTTTTTTTGCATTTCTTGCTGCTCTTGAGCTTTTTTCATTGCTTCTTCCAATCTCAAAGACCAAGCAGATTTCGTTTTCTTTTTCTTGGGTCGGGCTTTATTTGCTTCTATCTTGGCATGAATCTTATCGTCGTCTATCATCCAATTTTTAATCACAAAAATCAAACCGATATTAATGGCATTGGATACAAAATAATACCATGAAAGTCCCGATGCATAGCTGTTTAAAAAGAAAATGAACATCACAGGCATTATGTACATAATGATACGCATATCGGGCATTCCTTCTTGGGTTGGTGCCTGCATCATGCTGCCAGAAGTTCTGAAATATATTACCATTGTTACCACATACAATAATGCGAATAAGGAAATATGCGCACCGTAAAACGGTATATTAAATGGTAAATCTAGTATAGAATCAAATGCGGTTAAATCCTCTGCCCATAAAAAACTTTTTCCTCGTAAATCAATAATATTAGGGAAAAATGAAAACAACGCATAGAATATCGGAATTTGTAATAAGGCAGGTAAACAGCCTGCAAGCGGATTTACACCTGCCGTGCGGTACATAGCCATTACTTCCTGCTGCTTTTTCATGGCATCATCTTTATTCGGATATTTTTTGTTTAATTCGTCCATATCCGGCTTCAATACACGCATCATTGCACTTTGCTTGTATTGCTTGTACATGATAGGTGATGTAATAAGCTTAATGAAAATGGTGAGCAACGCAATCACCCAACCATATTGTAGCCCCCAGGTCGCCATAAATCTAAAGGTGGGTAAAATTATCCATTCATTTATCCACCCAAAAATACCCCAACCAAACGGAATTATATCTTCAAAATTCTGGTTGTAACTTTTCATTAAATTAAACTCGAGAGGTAAAAAGTGCCAATGAAATTTTTCATTTAATTCGCCGTTTACCGCCAAATCAGAACGGAAAGTAAAATATTTGGAGTGAATTGAATCCTCGTCTGTATCTGGACTTTCTACTTGAATCTTTACATTTTTCAATCCATTTTCCTTTGCCAAAATAGCAGTGAAAAACTGTTGTTTGAACGCAACCCAATCCATGACTTCGTCTGAATCTGTTTCAAAACTTTTTGTAGTATAATCTTCAGAATTATTTATCGAAAAATGAATATCGGTTACTCTTTTTTCCCAGTCTTTTCCTTTTTCCTGAGAAAAAGCATTCATGTTATAGGAGATTGTAGCTTTGTTATCCGTAGATATACGATCAAAGCCTTGCGTTTTGATTTCAAAGTCTAAATCATGATCTCCAGAGAGTTGATATATATATTGAATATTCCCTCCGTTTTCTGATGTGCTGAAAGTGAGCTTGTTATTATCTTGCTGAACATTAAAATTTCGTTGCGACAAATCTACAATTCGGCCTTGGGCATCTTTAAACTGTAAAGAAAAATTCGCATTTCCGTTATGAATTAGATATAAAGGCTCTGCGTGGTCCTCTGTTTCTTGGCTGTAGGCTTTATATTCTTTTAATTCAACTTTGGAAAGTTGGGCCCCGCGATTGGTGAATTCTAGTAATATTTTATCATTTTCTAATGTAAAAGTCTGCATAGGAATATCACCTCTTGCAGCCTCTGTTGTCAATAGATTTTCGTTGGAATTGTTTCCTGTAGAAAGTACAGCCGAATTTTCCTTATTTTGTTCTTGTTTTTGCTGCAATTCCTGCTTGGCTTTTGCAGCTTGTATTTCTTCTTCGGTAGGTTTTGTAAGCCAAAAGTAACCGAAAAACAAAGCAAGCATTAATCCAAATCCTATAAGCTGGTTTTTGTCAAATTTGCGTTCCTGCATTTAATTTTCTTGTTTAAATTTATATTTCAAAGCTGCATTTACAAAAGCAATGAATAATGGGTGTGGTTGTATTACCGTACTTTTGTATTCAGGATGAAATTGTACACCGATATAAAACGGGTGATTATCATATTCCAGAATTTCTACTAATCCAGTTTCTGGATTAATTCCTGTTGGGCGAAAAGTAGCACGATCAAAATCGTCGTAATAATCTGAGTTAAATTCATATCTATGTCGGTGCCTTTCTAGAATGCTATCATTTTGATAAATTTCATGAATCACAGAATTTTCTTTCAGATTACAACTCCAGTTTCCTAATCGCATCGAGCCGCCTTTATTAGTTACATTTTTCTGGTCTTCCATCAAGTTGATTACCGGATGTGGAGTCTGGGTATTGAACTCAGTACTTTCTGCGTTTTCTAATCCCAGTACATTTCGGGCAAATTCTACGGCCATCATTTGCATACCAAGACAAATCCCCAATACTGGAATGCCATTTTCTCGTCCAAACTGCGCTGCAAAGACCTTTCCATCTGTTCCGCGATCACCAAATCCTGGTGCAATTAGAATTCCATCTACATCAGACAAATTCTCGCTTAGATTGCCGGGTTTTAAATCACCAGAATATACCCATTTTACATGAATACGGGTTTGAAGCCTTGCTCCAGCATGGGTAAATGCTTCTGTGATTGATTTGTAAGAATCTTGTAAACTTACATATTTTCCAACCAAAGCAATTTTAATTTCTTTTTGCGGAGTGCGCCAATTATTCAGAAATTCTTTCCATTTTAACAAATCTGGATTGGATTCTGTCGATAACTCCAGTTCACGCAAAACTACATCATCAAAATGCTGTTCGCGCAACATCAAGGGAACCTCGTAAATAGAAGGTGCATCTAGGCATTCGATGACATGACCTGGTTTTACATTACAAAATTGGGTAAGTTTGGCAATAACTTCTTTCGGGATTTGGTGCTCTGTACGACACACAAGAACATCTGCTTGTATTCCGCTCTCCATCAATAATCTTACAGAATGTTGTGTAGGTTTGGTTTTCAATTCACCGCTGGCTGCAAGATAGGGAATGAGCGTTAAATGTATGATGACGGAATTGTTTTCTTCTAATTCCCATCTCAATTGTCTCACAGCTTCTATATATGGCAAAGATTCGATATCGCCCACAGTTCCGCCAATTTCTGTGATGATAATGTCATAATCTCCACCACGTCCCACCATTTTGATTCGACGCTTGATTTCGTTGGTGATATGAGGAATAATTTGAACTGTTTTTCCCAAATAGTCGCCACGTCTTTCTTTTTCTATTACAGATTGATAGATTCTACCGGTAGTTACATTATTGGCTTGTGATGTGGGTTGATTTAGAAATCTTTCATAATGTCCTAGGTCCAAATCCGTTTCTGCACCATCTTCTGTTACATAACACTCCCCATGTTCATAGGGGTTCAATGTGCCAGGATCTACATTAATATAGGGGTCTAGCTTTTGGATGGTAACTCGGTATCCACGAGATTTTAGAAGTAAACCCAATGAAGCAGCTACAATTCCCTTTCCTAATGAAGAGGTAACGCCACCGGTTACAAAAATGTATTTGGGTTGTTTCATATAAATCTCAAATTTCTAATCCGCTGCAAAAATAAGGTTTATTTAAGAACATGACAATTTGAATAGGTCCCATTTTAAATTTTACAAAAAACAAATTTCTTTAAAACTCTATCATATTGAGTTTTAAATAGTTTGAAAGTAAATTAAATTTAAATAGGAAAAATAAAATGAAAAAAGGCAAGCTTTCTACATCACACCGCTACGACCGCGTACCCTTGCTATGTTCCCATCCTGGGGGATTCAGCAGGAGCTGGTTGTGTAGGACTTGCCTTAGGGGCGCAAATATACAAATATTATTTAATCTAAAGAAATATACAACGAATTTTGTTCGAATGTTTGAATGTCAAGTATATTTGCATTTCAAACCAAGGGATTGAATTTTAGTAAAGTCTTGTTCGATTACAGCCTAGCCATGATTCTCGTTATCATTTTTGTGGTTCCGATGATGCTGATGTGGCTTGTAGCAACGCTGGAAACCGGACAGAATGGTCTTTTTCTACACCAACGCATTGGCAAGCACGCTCAGCGATTCAGAATGTTCAAAATCCGAACCTTAAAAGGTAATTATGACAATCCCATTACCACCGAAACTACCCATAAAATCACGGGTTCTGGAAGATTTTTTATTAAATATAAATTAGATGAATTACCTCAATTGTTCAATATTCTGAACGGAACGATGAGCTTTGTAGGTCCACGACCCGATGTGCCCGGTTATGCCGACCAATTGACTGGCGAGGATCGAATTATTTTAACCATTAAACCCGGCATTACAGGTCCCGCACAGCTCAAATATCGCAACGAAAATGATTTGCTGAAGCAGGCAAATGACCCCAAACAATTGAATGACGAGGTTTTGTGGCCAGACAAAGTGGCTATCAACAAAAAATATGTTCATAATTGGAGTTTTTTTGGCGATATCAAGATTTTGTGGGAAACAATTTTCTAATTTTCATCTCTGGATTTTATTTTCTTCTTTATACCTTATTGTTTATTAAACAGAAATCGAAATTAAATCTATTTTCTTCATTTTAAGCCAAAACACTAAATAAAAAAAATCCGCCTATAAAAGACGGATTTTGCAAATTATGGTTTCAAACATTCTTCCAAAAACTGATCTTGCTCCCATAATAGGTGCAGAATGTTTTCTTTAGCAGCATATCCATGGGATTCTTTGGGTAAAATTACCATACGAACAGGCGCGCCCAAATTCCTCAAAGCCTGGAAATACCTTTCGGATTGCAGGGTAAATGTTCCGGGATTGTTGTCTGCTTCGCCATGTACAATCAACATGGGTTTTTTCATCTTATGCGCATTCATAAAAGGGGACATGGTGTTGTAAATGTCTGGATTGTCCCAATAATTTCGCTGCTCACTCTGGAATCCAAATGGTGTTAGCGTACGATTATAAGCACCACTTCGCGCAATTCCACATTTGAAATCGTCTCCATGCGTCAATAAATTCGCTGTCATAAACGCTCCGTAAGAATGTCCGCCAACAGCAACGCGTTCTCTATCGATGATGCCACGTGCATCCAAAGCGTCAATAGCCGCTTTTCCATTGGCTAAAAGCTGTTCAATAAAACTGTCGTTTGGTTCGGTATCGCCTTCTCCAATTATTGGGAAAGAAGCATCATCCAAAACCGCATAACCTTTGGTTACCCAATATACAAAACTCCCGTAATAGGGGTAGGTAAAGGAATCTGGATTGTTTGTAGTCTGGCCTGCAGTAGATTTGTCCTTGTATTCTGTTGGGTAGGCCCACACCAACAAAGGCAATTTCTGACCAGAATTTTTATTGTAATTGGCAGGTAAATATAGAATTCCGCTCAAATCTACCCCGTCATTTCTTTTATAATGTATTATTTCTTTTTTCACATTCGCAATCGAAGCAAATGGATTAGGAAATTGTGTCAACGAATTTGATTTTTTATTTTTCAGGTTCAAACGATAATAATTGGGATATTCGTTTGGCGATTCCACTTGCGTTAAAACTTCTCTTTTGTCCTCATCAATAAAGGTGATTAAACTTTCAATTTTTCCTTTTTTATTAGAAGTATAAAGTCGTTCCGTTTTGTTGGAATTAAAATTATATTGGTCGATAAATGGGAATTGGCCATCCTTGGTGAATCCGTCACCAAACAAAAATGCCTGATTATTTTTGATATAAATTACATTCCGCCCAAATTCATTTTTTTGCGTGTAGAAATTTCCAGGATCGCTATAGCTGTCTTGGTAATTTCTTTCCGACATCACACGAATTTCTTTACCATTTTGGGGATTGAATGCAGTGGAGCGCAGCATACGAGTATCGTACCAGCTTTCATATAATACAGCAAAATCTTGATTTCCCCACTCTATACCGCCATATCGAAGTTTTGTCTTGATCAATGGTACAGCTGGTTTGTCAAATGGCGCTGCCCAAGTGAAAATCTGGTCTCTATATTCTACTTGTTTATTGGCATCACCCTCATCTAGTGCTTCGGCATAGATGATTTCTGCGGCTTTGTCTGCACGCCAATTGATACTTCTCATACCTTTTTTGGTAGAAGAAAATCCTTGTGGACGAATTTCATCCAAAGGAGCTTCGTATAGAGTTTTGATGAGTTTGGCGTTGAGGTCGTACACATTCGAAATTCTAGGAAAACGGCTGTAAGGGACTACATACGAAAAAGGTGTTACTATCTTTTCGATTAAAAAATAATTTCCATCTGGAGAAAGGGATTCCGAAACATATAAATCTGTGGGTAAAAATGGGGTTGTTGTCGCGTTGAGATTTACCATTTTGAGCTCTGAACGAATGGCATTTTTGAAATTTTCTTCGTCTTGAGGGTCAGATAATAAATCTTGATAAGTTCTAGTCTGTGAAACCTGTCCTGTAGCCACAGAAACGATAGGACCAGTAGGTAATTCGTTGTTTTTGTCGATAAAAGCTGGAACATTTTGTGGCAGAAAATAGGCTAGCAATCTATTATTGTCATTGAGCCAGGTATAAGGTCTGCCTGTAACGGCGTTGAGGCCCGTTGCCAGTTTTTTTGCTATTGCTGTATTCAAATCTACATACCATAATTCGATTTGTTGTGTATCTGAATTGGTATGAGTAAAGGAAAGCATTTTTTCATTGGGTGAAAAGGAAAGATATCCAATTTGTGGATTTGAGGGTAAATTCTTTACCTGTTGCAAATCTTTACTGTTTAATTTTTGAATTTTGAGATTGTTGAGGTAGGTAATAGTACTGCTGATATGTGTTTTGGGATTAAAACGCAATCCGCCAAGACGCATATCTTCTTGGCTCAAATCTTCAAGTGTTTTATACGTATTTCTATAGGCGAAAATCATAAATTCTTTGTCGGGTGAGGTAAAAACCGATGGAGCCCGTTCAAAATCTGCTAATTGTAAAATCTCTTGTGAAGGCTTTTGAAAATCCAGTTTTTCTTGGGCAAAAACCAAGGGAACAGCCAGTACGAGAAGAAATGAAAAAATGTTTCGATTCATATAAAATTTTTAAAGGGTAAAAATAAGGAATTAAAGTAATTTTTAAATGTTTAAACCGAAATCTCTCTGATAGAACGATTTTTAATGATGTAACTTTAGCTTTTGTTTTTAGACTAATCAATTGTGAGCGAATCTGCTAGAAAAGTTGAATTTACACGGCTGATTGAAGAAAATCAGGGGATTGTGCACAAGGTGTGCCGAATCTACACTGATGATCCGATGTCACATGATGATTTATTTCAGGAAATTGTGTTGCAGTTATGGAAGTCCTATGATTCGTTCAAAGGGGATTCCAAATTTTCGACCTGGATGTATAGAGTAGGCATCAATACGGCGATTACACTGTATAGAAAACGAAAGCGCAAACCTGGACACGACAGTCTGGAATCACATCATTTCCACATCAAAGCAGATGAACAGAACGAAGAGTTGGAATTTAAGCTAAAAATGCTGAAAACTGCAATTCAACAGTTAAATGATATTGAAAGAGCCTTGGTTTTGCTGTATCTCGACGAGTTACCCTATAGAGAAATTGCAGAAACTATGGGAATTACAGAAGTAAATGCACGCGTGAAAATGAATCGTGTTAAAAAGAAATTGAAAGAAATGTTAAATCCATATATGTCATGAAAGAATTCGATTTGGACAGTCTGAAGAGTGCATGGCAAATCACACCAGAGGAAAAAATTTATTCGGCAAAGGAAATTTTCCCTATGTTGAAAAGAAAATCTATGACGTCCGTTAAATGGGTTTTTATCATCAGTTTGATAGAAATTTTATTCGCAGTAGGATTATATGTATATTTTTTGGCCACTTCTGGAATCAATGATTATCATCAAATACTTATCAAGCAATATGGCAGCATGGTCTATCTATATGAGGCATTGAATTTTATAGTTTACGGAATTTCATTCTGGTTTATTTATCAGTTTTTTAGTTATTATAGAAAAATTAGCGTTCAATCCAGTATTCGTGAATTATCTGTAGATATTATTAATTTCCGAAAAATCGTAGATTATTTTATCAAATTCAATCTTGTCATGTTGGTTATCATCCTGTTTTTTGGATATATTTCGATATGGCAAGTTACGCCAGAGTTACGCAATATGGATTGGAGTTCACCCGCAGGTCTTAGTCTGATTGCGGTGTCTCTGATTATCATTTTCGTTATGTTTGCTCTGATTTGGCTGTATTATTATGTAGTTTATGGCACATTTCAACGCCGATTGAAAAGAAATCTAAAAGAACTCGACAGAATGGATTAATTAAACCAATAAGTCAAATTATTGTAAATATTACTTGAAAAGTAAGAATTAATTTGTAATATTCTGATTCTTCTTACAATTTTCAAAATCCGTTAAAAGATTTTTTTCGATGGATTTTGGCATTCTGCGGTGCACTACTCCAATTTCTTCTAAAGCTGGAAAATGGGTTTGATTTTTTATTATTTCGATTGAATCAATCAACATTTCGATTTCGGTTCTATATTGTCTGTAGGCTAATGAATGAAAGGTATCTTCTGGCAAAATTTTGATTTCTTTTCTGTCAATTAAATAACCCGCATCCGCTTTTTCAACTACAAAATGAGAAGTTACACCAATTTTTTTCTGGAAATGAATAGCCCATTTCAAAGCGTCCAAACCTCTCACTTCTGGTAAATAAGCAGGATGAGAATTAATAATTTGATGATTTTGAACTAGTTCCGCTGGTAAAATTCCCGCTCCAGCAATTAGGGTGATTTTTGCATTAATTTCATTCAAAACTTCTGAAATTTGATTGGCTGTAAGCTCTCTGAATTGGTAATTAAAATTTCTTGCCAATTCGTCAGGTAAAATGGAATAACAATCAGACGGGCGGTGTTTGAACAAGGGTTGAAATGGATTTTCTCGATGTACAAAGGGTAATGCCAGAATGTGTACATTTTGATATCCTTTTGTTTTTAACCCAAAAATTACATCCTGTGTTTTGCGGTGAGGATAATAATAGGTGATAACAGCTATGTTTTCTGATTTCATAAAACAATGAAAATAATGTTTAGAATTTTCAAGATAATAGGATGCTTAACAAGCTTGCAGCCAAAAGTTTGGATTTTATTTTTCTAAAAGTAAAATTGTAGTGTGCGGCGGAATTTCCATACCTTTTTCACCTATGTTATTGGCGGTATTTCCCAATGCATTTTTATTTAAATCAAATTCTTGCCAATCCGCTACAGGAATATATTGTGGAACAGAGGAATGATTTTGCAATACAGCAGCTTTTTTTCCATTTTTACTTAAGGTAAAGTATAGAGCATCTTTATCTGTTTTGATAAAGTCATAATTTGCCCGTTCGCCGTTATTCCATAAAATTTGATTTTCTTTATAAGCCCTAATTAAATTGATATACTCTTTTTGAAAACGAAAATTACCCCAAGTGATTGGATCTTTTTCAAAAAATTCAAGTTTTCTTTCCAGTCCAGATTCTTGACCACTATAAATTAATGGCATTCCACCCATAAAATAGGTGAGTGCAGCATAATTCATTCGATTTTTACCAAATTTTTCTTCTTCTAAATAATTCCACGAGTTTTCGTCATGATTGGAAGTAAAATACATGATTAAATCATTTGATTGATACTGTTTATTTCTTTCTTCCAGATATTTTTGGATTGGCTCAAAACCCGATTTATTATCTACAATCGAAATCATAGCATCCTTTAGCGGCCAGCCATAAGTCATGTTAAAGGCTTGGTGCAATTCTGGCGCAGCTCCTTCTGCCAGCATGAACACATCCTTTACTTCGTCCAGTTTTTTTCTTGTATCCAGCCAAAAATCCATGGGTACCATTTCTGCCACATCACATCTAAATCCATCAATATGATGTTCTTTTACCCAATATAGCATGGCATCTTGCATCGCAGCACGCATGTCATGATTATCATAATTCAAGTCTGCAACATCTAGCCAATCTGTACCCACCGTGGGTATGGGAGCATTACCCAAACTATCTTTTGTATAATAATCCAAGTGGTCTTTTACCCACACATTGTCTGGTGAAGAATGATTTGCAACCCAGTCTAAAATGACTTTCAATCCCAAATCGTGAGCTGTTTTTACCAATGTATCAAAATCTTCCAAACTGCCATATGCAGGGTTTACAGCTTTGTAATCTTTTACGGCATAATAGCTTCCTAAACTTCCTTTTCGGTTGAGTTCTCCAATCGGATGAATGGGCATTAGCCAAATGATGTCCGCGCCAAGATCTTTGATGCGTTGCAATTGTGAGGTAACACCCGCAAAATTTCCTTCAGGCGAAAACTGACGAATATTTACTTCATAAATTACGGCATTTTTGGCCCAATCGGGTTGCTGCACCGTGTTTTGAACAGTTTGTGTCGTGCTTGTCGTACCATTGGAAGAATTGGTAGTAGATTCTTCTTTTTTACAAGAAGTAAATTGTAACATCATGAATATAGTAGAAAGAAAGAATACTGTTTTGGACATTTTTTTTAAAATTTTTACTTGGTGTCAAAGATACAATTATGTTTTATTTTCCCGAACCTCTAATGAAATGATTTGTGGCAGTTTCAAATCATTTATCAATCAGGAAAATTTTCCTTTTCCTTATAATATTTGGGCATGGTGTGTAAAATATAAATGTCGATCATGCATTTCACTCTAGCCAAATATTCACGGTAAAATGTTTTGATAGAATTTTTTCTATTTACTGACCTGGCATTATAGCCAATCGCATCAATCCCATGGTTTTTGGCAATAAAAACGGCTCGTTCATTGTGAAATGGCTGCGAAACAATAATGAGCGACTCCTGCCCGAATACCTCCTTGGCGCGAATGACAGAATCCAAAGTCCTGAATCCGGCAAAATCAGAAATAATTCGATCATCGGGTACGCCCAAGTTCAACAAATACAGCCGCATATCGCGGGTCTCATTATATTCTACAAGACTATTATCGCCAGAAACTATAATATATTCTATTTTATTATGACTAAATAAATTATAAACGGCTTCCATTCGATATTTAAAGAAAAGATTGGTGCGCCCTCCAATCACGCGCTTTGAGGTTCCAAGAACCAAGGCGGTTTTGTGAGGTGTAATTTGCGTAACATCGTCTGTAAGATGTTGATAGGATTGGAATTTAATCCAATAATAGGAGCCGAAAATAATTCCGAACAAAATCAGAATCAATACCAACAAACTTAGAAAAATACGTTTCAGCGTTTTATTCCCCATGATAGAAATCAACGCTTTTTGTCATATTTTCGTCTAAATTCTTTGAAGTTTTAGCACCTAATATCTTCAAGTTTTCAATGTTTTTGATTAAATTTCGTTCACCAGTGAGTTTTTTCATGGCTGTAGCATAAGCTTTTTGGGTTTTATCTAATTGATTACCAATGGTGTGCATTTCCTTTATCAACAAAACAAATGTATCGTATAATTTTCCAGCTTGTAAGGCAATTTCTAAACTGTTTTTCTTTTGTTTTTCGTTTTGCCATAAACTGTCAATGGTTTTCAACACGGCCAATAGGGTAGTAGGCGTTACCAAAATTATATTTCGTTCAAATGCATCTCTAAAAAGTCCTGGCGAACGATAAGAAGCCGCAGCAAATGCAGATTCAATAGGAATGAAAAGCATTACAAAATCTGGAGAATTCATCTCATATATGCGTTGGTAATTTTTTTCACTCAAGGTGGTAATATGTTTTTTTATGGAAAGTAAATGACTGTTTAAATGTTGATTTTTCATAGACTCTTCTGTTTCATTCACATATCTTTCGTAGGCATTGAGTGAAACTTTTGCGTCGATAATCATTTTTTTATTTTCGGGTAAATGAATTATGACATCTGGATAAACTTTTCGTCCATCTTCATTATCAAATCCTTGTTGAATAAAATATTCACTGTTTTTCTGCAATCCCGATTTTTCCAGTACAGATTCCAGTATCATTTCACCCCAATTTCCCTGCGTTTTGGACTCGCCTTTCAGTGCACGGGTAAGATTTTCGGTTACCTTGGACATTTGCTCATTCAATTCTTTCAATCCTATAATTTGTTGACGTAGTTGCGCGCCGCGTTCAATATTTTCTTTGTGGGTATCTTCGACTCGTTTTTCAAATCCTTTAATTTTTTCTTGAAGCGGGTCGAGAATGATGGATAAATTGGCTTGATTTTGTGCAGAAAATTTTTGAGATTTTTCTTCTAAAATTTTATTGGCTAAATTTTCAAATTCTGTTTTAAATTTTTCGTTGAGCTCGTCCAATTGTTGGCGTTCTACAAGTAATTTTTCTTGTAAATTTTTATAATCAGTTTGAGCCTGTGTGAGCAAAACAGCCATTTGATTTCTATCATTTAAAACATTTTCGAACTTTGTTTTCAAATGAGTGGTTTCAATTTTAAAATCTTCAATTCTATCACGCAAATTTGTTAAATCACTGTTTTGGGAAACCCATTCTTTTTCGAGCGAATTTTTCTCAAATGTGAGTTTTTCTTGAATTTCTTTTAAGGTATTAATTTCCTTTTCAGCTAAATTTTTAAAGGAATCGAATTGATTCTTTAATTCATTTTCACGATGCAAAATCAGGGCAGTTTTGCTATGAAAGGCAGAACGTAAAATCAACCAAAAAATAACCAAAAGGGCTATAAATAATACGATGGTTGCCAAGGCAATATATCCAAAATCAAATGTATTCGGCACAGGATTTGTTAATTTCTACTTAAATAAAACCTAAAAATACAAAAAATATTATGGATGCATTTGCAATCATTATTTCCTTCTGTCTAGGTATCGGCTTGGCGGCTTCTGCAGGATTCAGGATATTCCTGCCCCTGTTTGTGTCTAGTATTGCCGTACATTTTGGGGCAGATATTTTCAATTTGAGTGAATCTTTTGCCTGGGTAGGAAGTCCTTTGGCCATGATTACCCTAGGAATTGCCACTTTTGTCGAGATTTTGGCTTATTATATTCCTTGGGTAGATAATATTTTGGACACCATAGCTGTTCCTTTAGCCGGAATTGCGGGAACTTTGTTGATGGCATTATCGCTAGGCGACGTCAATTCAGAGGTGATTCAATGGGGTCTAGCTATTATAGCCGGTGGAGGTACAGCCGCCGCCGTAAAAGGAAGTTCCGCAGGTACCCGATTGGCTTCTACTGCAACCACAGGAGGTGCAGGAAATTTTGTCGTATCTACTACAGAAACTGCTGCTTCGGGTATTTTGGGTATAATTTCTATCTTTTTACCTATTCTGGCTTTTGTTTTGGTTTTGGTCGTATTCTATTTTATATATCGTGGTTTCAAGTATATGAAATCGGTTAAGAATAAAGCATTTCAGCGGAATGTTGTGAAGAAATGATATCTTTTATTACAAATTTAAACTCGTAGTGCATTATATATTTGCATCTAATACACGAATTTTTATAAAAACGACAAGTATTTTTTAAAATTTTGTAGCTTAAATTAATGATTTGAATTCAAGTTATAGATTTTGGGTTGCTTCATTGATGAAATTTTAATAATGTCTAACTTTTGTATTGACTCCGTCGAATCTGCGAATTGGTAGCATTAATTAATATTCTGATATTTAGTGGCTTATATCACGATTGATAATGCACTACGAGTAAGTTTTAATAAATTAAATCAAAAATGCCGAAATTTCGTTTTCGGCATTTTTTATTTTTTAAATTAAATTCTCTGTTATTAATTTCCGATTCGAATCAATTTTCCACTGTCTGTAATTGCATATAAATTTCCATTACTAGCATCAAGAACATCTCGTATTCTTTCGTTCATATCGGTAAGCAGCCATTCCTCACCAATCACTTTATTATCTTCAATTACCAAGCGTATAATCTTTTTTCCGCTCAGACAGCCAATCATCATGTTGTTTTTCCATTCCGCGATATTTCCTGTATAGAAAGTGATTCCACTGGGCGAAACCGATGGGTCCCAGAAGTAAACGGGTTGTTCCAAATCTTGTAATTGCCCAATTCCATCACCTATCGTTTTTCCGCTATACTCTACGCCATAGGTAATGGTAGGCCAGCCATAATTTTTTCCAGGTTGAATGAGATTTATTTCATCACCACCTTTGGGACCCATTTCTGCAAGCCATAATTCACCCGTTTGTGGATGAATAGCCGTTCCTTGCGGACTTCTGTGCCCAGTACTGTAAATTTCGGGTTGCCAGCCTTCCATTTTGGGATTATTTGGCGCTGGATTTCCATCTTTGGTGATTTTTAATACTTTACCTAAATAAGATGTTTGATCCTGTGCCAAGGGACGCGTCACCAAATCAGAGCGTTCACCAGTAGAAACAAATAAGTTTCCGTCTTGATCAAAAACCAAGCGGCTGCCATAGTGCTTATCACCATCATAAACGGGTATTGCCCTGAAAATGACTTGTGTATTTACGATTTGATTTTCATTTTCAGATAATTTTCCTTTCGCTACAGAGGTGTGATTTCCGCCTTTTACAGGCTCGGTGTATGACCAGTAAACTAAACGATTGGAAGAGAAATCGGGATCTAAAGCAATATCCAATAATCCTCCTTGTCCCTTGTCATCTACACTAGGAAAACCTGTAACTTTTTTTACATTTTGTCCGTCTTCACTAATGATATAGGCGAATCCAGATTTTTCTGTAATCAAAAATCGGCCGTCTGGTAAATTGATTATTCCCCAAGGATTTCCCAAATTTTCGGCAATTACATTTACTTGATAATCGGCTTGGGTTTTGAGTCCTTGTACGCGGGTTTGTCCATCAAAAGCCGGTGGAATATCTGTGTTTCTTTTCGCACTTTCTGGATTGGAAAGCCCAGCAGTATCCTCGATTTGGTTGCTAGATTCTGTTGTTGAGGATGAATGACTAGTTTGTGAATTGGTTTTGCTGCAAGCATACAAAGCCAAAATAGCCATAAACGATAAAATTAATTTTTTCATATTTTTTCAATTTATTGCTTTTTGTAACAAAAACCATTCAATTTTTCTAATTTACACTATTTATATGTACAAATTAATTTGAAGTTTGGAATTAATGTAAAAAATTAAAGATAAGCACGACGATAAGATGTTGGAATATAATCGAGTTCTGCATTATCCACGGCAGCTTGTAGGACAAAAAAAGGATTCCTCAATAGTTCACGACCCAAAAATATCAAATCGGCTTTTTGTGTTTGTAATATATTTTTTGCTTGTTCTGCCGTTTTGATTAAGCCTACGGCGCCTGTTTTGATGCCTGTTTCAGTCCGGATTTGTTCAGAAAAAGGCACTTGATATCCATCGAATAAGCTAATTTTTGCTCCAGAAATGTTTCCACCACTCGAAACGTCAATTAAATCTACATTTTTGTCTTTGAGGATGTGGGATAATTGAATACTGTCGGATATATCCCAACCGTTTTCTGCATATTCCGTGGCAGAAATACGCACAAATAATGGATGATCATTGTCCAGCACCTTATTCACTTCTTCTATAATCTCCAATAAAAATCGGATTCTGTTTTCAAAATTTCCACCATATTTATCTGTTCTTGTATTTGATTTTGGAGATAAAAATTGATGAATCAAATAGCCGTGTGCTGCATGAATTTCTATCAAATCAAATCCTGCATCAATAGCTCGTTTTGCAGCACGTTTGAAATCTTGTACCAATTCTTTTATTTCGTTTTCCGTCAATTCATGTGGAATTCTTTCCCCTGTTTTATAAGCTAGGGGAGATGGTGCAATAGTTTCCCAACCCGCATCCAATGGCAGTTGGACACCGTTTTGTGTAGCGCCTTTTCTACCAGAATGTGCTAATTGAATACCCATTTTGCTATTGGAGTTTTGATGAACGAAATCAGTGATTTTTGATAATTTTTCGGCCTGTAAATCGTTCCAAATTCCCATACATTCATTGGTGATACGCCCACGGGGCTCTACACCTGTCGCTTCGACTATTATTAATCCGACTCCTCCCAATGCTCTGCTGCCATAGTGCGTCAAGTGGAAATCATTTGCCATGCCTTCCTTGCATGAATACATACACATTGGTGACATTACAAATCGGTTGTTTATCACCAAATTACGAAATTGAATAGGAGAAAATATCATGATTGAAAGGTAGTAAATTTTTAAATTCTTTTACTTTTTATGAATCAAAATGGAAAATTGAAAAGGAATTCATTGTTCCTAGGAATGATTACAATGATTTTTATTTTTCAACAAAATGAAATTGTTTATTTCGTGTAAATTTGTAAAAAGCATTTTGTTATTTCACGCAAAATTATTCATATAGATATGGATGCTTTTTATGCATCTATTGAACAATTGGACAATGTTCAACTTCGTGGGATTCCACTTGCCGTAGGCAGTAGTTCTGTACGTGGCGTTGTGGTGGCAGCAAGTTATGAGGCGCGTAAATATGGTGTAAAAAGTGCTTTGAGCAGTAAAATTGCGCTACAGAGATGTCCACATTTAACTTTTGTTGCTCCGCGATTTGAAAGATATCGTGAAATTTCACAAAAAATTCGAAAGATTTTTTACCAATATACAGATTTGGTAGAGCCATTATCCTTGGATGAAGCTTATTTGGATGTTACCAAAAATCACGTCAACAATCCATCTGCAACGCTTTTGGCCATGAAAATTCGACGCGAAATTTTTGAAAAAACAGGCCTCACTGCTTCTGCTGGAATTTCGGTGAATAAATTTATTGCCAAAATTGCCAGCGATATCAACAAACCTAATGGTCAAAAAACTGTGGTAGAAGAAGAAATTCAGCAATTTTTAGATCCTTTAGATATTCGTAAATTTTATGGAATTGGTAAAGTTACAGCCTCTAAAATGTATGAACTAGGTATTTTTACTGGAGCTGATTTACGTTCCAAAAGTTTGGAATTTCTAGAAATGTACTTTAAAAACAGCGCGCAACATTTTTACGATATTTCTCGTGGTATTCATCATTCACCGGTAAATCACCAACGCATGCCCAAATCCATTGGAGCAGAAAATACCTTTGAAAGTGATATTTTCAATATTGGGTTACTCGAAAAAGAATTAGATTTAATTTTACCCAATGTTATTCGTCGTTTGCAAAAACATGAAATGAAAGGCAAAACCATTACCTTAAAAATCAAATATGCCGATTTTTCTTTGCAAACAAGAAGCCTTACTATTTCAGACTTTACAGATCAATTGGATGAAATTCGCCAAACATTACATATATTATTACATAAAGAGCCACTTCGGCAGGCAGTGCGATTGCTTGGAGTTTCGTTGTCCAATTTTGATATTAATTTAGTCATGCCCTCCATTGTGCAATTGGAAATTGAATTTCCAGAACTGCATATGTAGTGGAATTTATGTATTTTTGAAAAATGCAGGAATTACCTGAAATAACTTTCATCAAACCAGAAAAAAACAAGGCTTTCACATCAGCTTTATATCAAGTCTATTTGTTTGGTGATACTGTACATTTTGAATTGGACCATGTAGAACATGTGGCTGAAAAGGGATTTATTTTGTTTTTGACGCCTTATCAGAAATTAATTTGGACCCAAAATGCAGAAAAGGTAATGTGTCTCAATTTTCATGGTGATTTTTATTGTATTGAGTATCATAAAAAAGAAGTGGCTTGTAATGGTTTGTTATTCAATAATATATACGATAATCCATGTTTTAGACTTACGGATAAAACCTATGAAGAGGTTGGATTGATTTTCCAAAAAATTACAACTGAAATTCATTCAAATCAAGATTTTTCTGAATCTGTGGTAAAATCTTATTTACAATTAATCCTTGCATTGTGTAGTAAAGAAAAAAAGATGATGCTGACTTCGCGTGAAGTTGAAATGACTCATGAGCCTATTGCAGAAAAATTTGAGAAACTTTTGGATTCCTATTTTTTGAAGGAAAGAGGTGTTTCTTTTTATGCTAACGAGTTGCATCTTACGCCGTCTGCACTGAGTCGAAAAATTAAAGAAGCTACACGTAAAACGCCTTCTCAGTTGATTAAAGAAAGAATAATACTTGAGGCTAAAAAACAATTACATTTAACCTATAAATCGGTAAAAGAAATTGCCGCAGAATTGGGATTTGAAGACGAGTTTTACTTTAGTCGTTATTTTAAAAAAGAAGTTGAAATTTCTCCTATTCATTATCGTGATAAGGTGGGAATTGCCTTGGTTGCAAGCAGAGATTTGAATTAATTTTTTATTAAAGCCAGGTAGGTTTTTACTTATGTTTAGTAGTTTTTGCCGCGTGCGTCCGCGGCCTCAAGCCTTGGCCCCAAAAGGAAGGCAAACCGGCAAAAATCTACGGTCGCGCCATGGAATGTAAACAGAAGGATTGTATTTGGATTGCGCGAAAACATTATTCAACCATAAAAAAATCAAAATTGTCCATGAAATGGCAAAAATTATCCATGTGATAAAAAAATACATGATATTAATTTTGCATAAAATAATGATTATGATGAATTTTTTGCAAAAATTAGCAGATTTACAACCCAATTTTATCCACTTTATGCGAATTTCCATTTTTGTTGTAATGGCATGGATTGGTGGATTGAAGGCGTTTCAATATGAAGCAGATGGAATTGTTCCATTTGTAATAAATAGTCCGTTTATGTCATTTTTTATGCAGAATAAAGGAAAAACTGCGACGAATGAAAAAGGTGAAACGGTTGCAGAATATATGCTGCACAAAAACCCAGAAGGTAAGATGGTTTCCAAGAATATAGAGTGGCATAAAGAGAATGGAACCTATTGGTTTTCATATGGTTTGGGCACGGTAATTTGCATTATCGGCTTGTTTGTTTTGAGCGGAATTTGGTTTCCCAAAGCGGGGTTAATTGGTGGTTTGCTCACGTTTGGGATGTCGATTGTTACCCTTTCATTTCTCATTAGCACGCCAGAAGTTTATGTACCCAATCTAGGTGGGGATATGCCCACGCCTAGATATGGTTTTCCGTATTTGTCGGGGGCTGGGCGCTTGGTGCTCAAAGATATAATAATGATGGCTGGTGGATTGATTGTGGCTTCGGATGCTGCAAGTCGCCTATTGAAAAAGGGCAAATGATTTTGGAATTTTCACAATAGCTTGAATCCTCTTATTTGAGTCTTTTAAATTAAACTAAAAGTTGTAATTTTATCCTTTTAAGTATTTTTATGAGTACAGCCATAGCAAACAATCCGGTATCCAACCCAACAAATGTTTATTCTCCACAGAATCACATTCGTATAGTAACTGCTGCTTCGTTATTTGACGGGCATGATGCAGCCATCAATATCATGCGTCGTATCATTCAGCGTACAGGTGTGGAGGTAATACATTTGGGGCATGACAGATCCGTGGAAGAGGTGGTAAATTGTGCAATTCAGGAAGATGCGCAAGCTATAGCAATGACCTCTTACCAAGGTGGGCATAATGAGTATTTCAAGTATATGTATGATTTGCTACAAGAAAAGGGTGCGGGTCATATTCGGATTTTTGGTGGAGGAGGAGGAGTGATTTTACCTTCCGAAATCAAGGATTTGATGGATTATGGAATTGCTCGAATTTACTCTCCAGATGATGGCAGAGCGCTCGGATTGCAGGGAATGATCAATGATATGGTAGAAAAATCTGATTTTGCCACCGGTGAACGTTTGAATAAAGATATTATTGATAATTTGCGATTTGATGATTCGTTGAATATTGCTCAAAGTATTTCTGCATTGGAAAATAATCATGAAAATTTTGAAAAAGAAATTCAATATATAAACCAGCGTGTAGAATCAGAAAATTTGTCTGAAACGCCCATAATTGGAATCACGGGCACTGGTGGAGCAGGGAAATCGTCGTTGGTAGATGAGGTTGTGCGTCGTTTTTTAATAAATTATCCTGATAAAAAAATAGGTATAATTTCTGTGGATCCCACCAAGCGCAAAACGGGTGGTGCCTTGTTAGGAGATAGAATCAGGATGAATTCTATTCATCATCCCAATGTATATATGCGTTCTATGGCTACCCGATCGGCCAATGCATCGGTTTCTCAACATGTGGCACCGGCGCTGAATATTTTGAAATTAGCCGGATTTGATTTGTTGATTTTAGAAACTTCGGGAATAGGACAAAGTGGAGCAGAAGTGCTTGAATATTCTGATTTGCCAATTTATGTGATGACACCAGAATATGGCGCTGCTACACAGTTAGAGAAAATTGATATGTTGGATTTTGCCAAATTGGTAGTGCTTAACAAGGCAGATAAAAAAGGAGCTTTGGATGCGTTACGGGATGTTAAAAAACAATATCAAAGAAATCATGAGCTTTTTGATAAAAATCCTGATGAAATGCCGGTTTACTCTACGCGAGCTTCTCAATTCAATGATCACGGAACCAATGTATTTTACTCAGCTTTGTTTCAGGAAGTAGCTCGTATTTCTCCTGGTAAGTTTGCACAAGAATGGAGTCACCAACAAGAAGCCGACAAGGATTTATCCATAATTCCGGCAAGTAGGGTAAGATATTTATCAGAAATTGTAGAGGAAAGTAAAAGATATGAAAACTGGGTTGAAAATCAATCTGAAATAGCAGATCAATTGTATGCATTGAAAAAAAGTAGGGAATTAGGTATAGATTCTGATGCAATACAACAGAAATATGAATCGATTGAATCTGAATTATCCAAAGAAAATCTGACTATAATCCAGACTTGGGAAAACGAAAAGAATCGATACAAGGTAGAAGACTACCTATTTAAAGTTCGGGAAAAAGAAATTAAAATTAAAACGCATACCACAACACTTTCTCAAACTGCAGTGCCTAAAGTTTGTTTGCCTAGTTATAGAAACTGGGGTGATATTCTAGAATGGACTTTGCGTGAAAATGTTCCGGGGAAATTCCCCTATACATCCGGAATTTATCCGTTCAAACGAGAAGGTGAAGATCCAACACGTATGTTTGCAGGAGAGGGTGGTCCAGAGCGAACCAATAAAAGGTTTCATTATGTGTCTTTGGGAATGCCGGCCAAACGGCTTTCTACTGCCTTTGATTCTGTGACTTTGTATGGCCATGATCCAGGTCTGCGCCCAGATATTTATGGGAAAATCGGAAATGCTGGAGTTTCTATTGCCACTTTGGATGATGCCAAAAAACTATATTCTGGATTTGATTTAAGCAATCCGGTTACCTCCGTTTCTATGACAATCAATGGACCGGCAGCTATGTTGTTAGGCTTTTTTATGAATGCAGCCATCGATCAGAATTGTGAAAAATTCATCAAAGAGCATCAATTAGAGGATAAAGTTGAGGCGAAATTGAAAGAAAAATTTGATGATAAAGGCATTGAAAGACCTACTTATCAGGGTGATTTGCCCGAGGGTAATGATGGTCTGGGGCTTATGCTTTTGGGGTTGACAGGAGATGAAATTCTAGATGTTGATGATTATAATCGAATCAAAGCAGAAACTCTGAGACAAGTTCGTGGTACTGTTCAAGCGGATATCTTGAAAGAAGATCAAGCGCAAAATACATGTATTTTTTCTACAGAATTTGCCTTGAAATTAATGGGGGATGTTCAAGAATATTTTATTGAAGAAGGCGTACGTAACTTTTATTCAGTTTCAATTTCAGGTTATCATATTGCTGAGGCAGGTGCCAATCCTATTTCTCAACTTGCGTTTACCTTGGCCAATGGATTTACCTATGTTGAATATTATTTGAGCCGAGGAATGGATATCAATGCGTTTGCGCCTAATTTATCTTTCTTTTTCTCTAATGGAGTTGATGCGGAATATGCGGTAATTGGCCGTGTGGCACGTCGAATTTGGGCCAAGGCCATGCGTAATAAATATAAGGCCAATGAACGCAGCCAGATGTTGAAGTATCATATTCAAACCAGCGGGCGGTCATTACATGCGCAAGAAATTGATTTTAATGATATTCGAACTACATTACAGGCATTATATGCTATTTACGATAACTGTAACTCGCTGCATACCAATGCGTACGACGAGGCTATTACTACACCTACAGAAGCGTCTGTACGTCGTGCAATGGCGATTCAATTGATTATAAATAAAGAATTAGGACTGGCAAAAAATGAAAATCCTTTGCAGGGAAGTTTTATCATAGAGGAACTCACAGATTTGGTAGAAGAAGCGGTATATGCTGAATTTGACCGTATTACAGAGCGCGGTGGAGTTTTAGGCGCTATGGAAACCATGTATCAACGAGGGAAAATTCAAGAGGAAAGTTTGTATTACGAACATCTGAAACATACGGGTGATTATCCGATAATTGGGGTAAATACTTTCTTGAGCAAAGATGGATCGCCCACGGTTACGCCTGGTGAAGTCATCCGTTCTACCGAAGAAGAAAAACAATATCAAATCAAGTCGGTAAACGATTATCATAAAGCCAACCAAGAGAATGCCGAAAAATCGATTAAACAATTGCAGCAAACCGCACTACATAATCAAAATATTTTTGATTCTTTGATGACAGCTACCAAATATTGTTCATTGGGTGAAATCACCGAAAGTTTGTACGAAATTGGCGGAAAATACAGAAGGAATATGTAATTTAATTCTTTTGGTAAATATGCGGGAGAGTTTGATGAATTTGAACTCACCCAAATCTATTTCACCTAAATTTGGAATTTTTATGGCTTAAAATAAGCCTAATTAATTTTGATACTTACCTTCTTTCATTCAAAAATAAAAGGATTGTAAGTATCAAAATTTTTTAAAATTAAGAATTAGAAAAATTTACATCAATCCTCATCGCTTTGAGAATCCTCCTCATTATCATGATTGCGCAGGGTAAGACGTACTTCTTCTGTTGAGTTACGATACATTTTCACAATCAAGGCTTTGTAATCGTTGAGGGTTACCACATCTCCTTCTTTTGGTTCACGCCCTTCGGTTTTTTCGGCAATCAAGCCCGCAAGCGTGTCATACAATTCACTTTCGTCTAGTTTGAAGGGCAAATGTTTGTTAATATCTGCAATGGATGAGTGAGCATCAATCAAGAAGGTGACATCGTCTATACGCTCTACAATAGGCGTTTCGTTGTCGTATTCGTCCTGAATTTCACCCACGAGTTCTTCTAGAATATCTTCTAAGGTTACAATTCCGCTTAATTCACCAATTTCGTTGGTAACAATGGCCATTTGAATATGGTTTCGTTGAAATTTATTCAGTAAATTTTTGATTTTGGAATTTTCTGAAACATAGAAAGCTTTGCGTAAAATGGGTTGAATTCTGGTTTGACTAGGATTTGAAATCACTTCTTTGATTAAATCTCTTGTATATACCAATCCTTTGATGTTGTCTAAGGAATCCTTATAAACCGGATATCGCGAATAACCTTCGTTAATAGCGTAATCCAAAGCTTCTTTTACCGAAGTGGAAAGGTCTATAGCCGAAATGTTTTTGCGTAAAGTCTGAATACTGTACACCCGTCTATCGTCAAATTCAAAGACATTTTGAATTAATTCTCTTTCTGTGGCCTCGATAGCACCTCCTTCCTGACTTTCTGTAATAATCATTTTTAATTCTTCTTCTGAATGAATTTCAGAGCCCTGAATCGGTTTCATCCCAATCATTCGAAGCAATCCATTGGCAAATCCATTCATTAACCAAATTACGGGTTTGAAAACGAGATAAAATATTCTCAACGGCCAAGCTACAGCCACTGTAGTATCTAATGGATGTCTGATTGCGATGGATTTTGGAGCCAATTCACCAAAAACGATATGCAACACTGTAATAACGGCAAATGCAACGGGAATAGAAATACTACGTGCAACGGATTCCGTCATTTCTAAATTAAGAAAATTAAAAAAATTCAAGATAAGCGCAGTCATTGTACTTTCGCCTACCCATCCCAAACCTAGCGAAGCAAGGGTAATACCTAGCTGTGTAGCAGCAAGATGTGAATCCAAGTGATTTACAATATGTTTTGAAACCCCCATGATTCTTTTATTAATATCAGTTCGGATTTCTAGTTGGGACATTCTCACTTTTACAATGGCAAATTCTGCGGCAACGAAAAATCCGTTTAGAAAAACCAAAAAAATAGTGAGGAATACTTTCCACGTACTTACATCGGCAGCTGCCTGTACAGGAATGTTCAAAAGACTCGAGGGAGGTATGTCTGGAATCATATGTTAAAATAAATCCGACGGCTTTGATTCCGTCAGAGGATTATTGGGTTTTTTTGGTATGGGGAGTTTTCTCAAATTTTTAGCTCCAGCTACCACCTTTTTAATCCGTCGTAAAATTACAATTAAATTTTAATATAAATAACAGGAAATTTTGAACGATTCATGATGAATTGTTAATATCTTGTAATTCTCTTTATTTTTTTGATTGATTTATGGTAAATAAATAGAATTGTAAGCTTTCATTTAACGAAATGATAATCAATTTGTTTGCTAAATATTATTTTTAATTACAAATACAAATAAAATCCATATATTGTAAATTCATGTTGGAATAAAATGACGATTAAAATTACAGTGAAAGGGAAAGTTCAAGGCGTTTTTTTCAGAAACAGTACCAAGGAACAGGCAGATTCGCTCAAAATACGTGGCACCGTAGAAAATCTCTCCAATGGTGATGTATTGATAGTGGCACAAGGAAAAGAAGAAAATTTAAACAAATTAATCAATTGGAGCAGACAAGGGCCAGAAAGGGCTGTGGTGGATTCTGTGCAATTTGAAGAGATAGAAGATTCTAATTTTTTGAAAAATTTTATTGTAAAAAGATGGTAAATTTTCCAAGTTTCAATCCAATGTGTATTTTAATAGTTGCCAGCGCCCACCATTGAAGATGTTGATGTCCACTTTGTGGGGTACGCCTGGTAAGATGCCATTTTCTGTAAATTGCCAAAACTGCCAATCAACATCGGTTATGGGTTCTGCTACATCGTTGTAATTTGCTATCCATAAGGGATAATCATCAAATTGATTTTCTAAATTTTCTTTGTAAAAGTGATAATAAGTATATATTATTGGTTTGGTTTGATATTCCTCTTCCACCAAATTCAGCCAAATTTGTAAATCAGCCACCAAACTTTCTTTGCTTTGATTTTTGGCTATTTTTTCAATATCCAGAACAGGGCGTAAATCACCTTTTTTTAATTCAATTTGATCAAGAAATAATTTAGCTTGAAGTTCTGGGCTTTCCCAGGGTCGATAATAATGGTATGCTCCACGTATAAAATCCTGATTTTCTAATTGTTGCCAATACCTATTAAATTTTCGATCAATTCCATCTTTTCCCATAGTAGCACGCATCACAACAAATTCTATCGGAATGCTTCCATGCATCAACGATAGACTATCAAACACCATAAAATCTTGATAATGCGATATATCTATGCCAAATGTTGCGTCATTATAATCACTAATAATGCGTCGGATTCTATTTTTTTCGAAGGTAGTATTGGTTAATAAATGCGCTCTTTCTTTCATCAAATACATCGCATAATAAAATCTGGCCTTTTTGTAAGTATATTTCACAACGAAAAGGCTACAAATAAAAAGAGCCAAATAGATGAAAAACCTGATTTGGCGTGTCTTTTTTATAATTTTTGCAATGGAATTTTTCTTCTTTTGTCTCATTGCATTAATGAATATTTCCCGATGAAAGGATAAAATCTAGAAAATTCAATAAAATTGCTTTAATTTTTAAACTTTATCTTTCAAATCAGGTCTTGTAGGTCTAATCTCAATTTTACTTGGAAGAGTTCTAGGGTGCATTTTCAGCAAGTCTAGAACCAAAATTCCGATATCTTCGGGTTGAATTTTCCAGGCATCCTTTTCGCTGGGTTCATGGTTGTTGAATTCAGATTTTACAGAACCGGGCATGATGGTAGAAACTTTGATATTGAATTGACGCAAATCTAGCATTGCCGCTTGTGTAAAGCCTACCACGCCAAATTTAGACGCGTTGTATCCAGCACCGTTTTCAAAAAAATTGGTTCCTGCCAGACTCGCCAAGGTAATATAATACCCTTCAGTTTCTTTCAACGATTCAAAAGAGGCTCGAAGCGTATGGAAGCAACCCGTTAAATTCGTGTCAATCATCTGGTTCCAGTTTTCTGTACTTAATTGATGCACGGGAGCAAAATGACCTACACCCGCATTGGCCAATACAACATCCAGCCTTCCGAATTTATCGATGATAGAACGAACAGCTTTTTCTTCATCTTCGGCTTGGGTAACATCGGATTGAAGGCCAATTACTCGGTTTTCATCGGTGGATAAAGCCATGGCAGACTTTTGCGCAATTTCAAATTTTCTTCCAGATATGGCTACTCGCATGCCTGCTTCTAATAAAACTTGGGCCACACCAAATCCAATTCCATGCGTTCCGCCTGTTATGTAGGCTACTTTGTCGTTTAAATCCATTAAATCAATTTTTTTTGGCGAAGTACCCTGCAAAATTCAATCCAAATTAGGTTTTTTAAAAGCAATCCATTTTTGATGAATAAGCAGAAATTAATCCCTTGAAATTTGCCTCCAAAATGATTATAAAGAATAAGATAATCCTACATTAACACCTAATAAATAGGGTTGAACTTGATCATTTCCGGTAACCGTATTAATCATATATTTCATTTGTGGTTCAACTTTTACAGATGCTTTTTCAGTAAGTTTATAATCAAGTTTCACCCCTGCATTGGCAGAGAATGATACAGATTTCACATTGGTAGGACGAGCGATTAATGAGGTCGTATTCATGGCGTACACATCGTTTTGATTGCGTACCAATGTCGATACTCCGCCAGTTGCGGCTACACTTATCTTTTTTCCTTTTTTGAGGTTGTATTCCATTTCCATAGGAATCTCTACCAATTGTAAATGTTGCTCAATATCTTGTTTAATGCCTTGAATATAAGTAGATTCTAAATTCACAAGATGGGTTTCGTAATGAGCAAAAGAAGAAATATCAGGACTTATATTTGAATAGCTTCTCATATTGTAATTTACACTACCTGGAGTTTCGTTTATTTTGAATGGAACATCGTAAGTGTCTTGTCTAATGTCGATTATGCCGACTCCGGTTCTAATCTTTATGCGATCATTTAATTGATATGATGCATGTGCTCCATAAGTTTTGGACCATTTTGATTTCACATCCAATTGGTTGAATTCAGGTGTAATAAGGCTCATTTGATTGAAGCTTCCCAACATGGCAGCACCTGCGAAGGGGCTAATACTGAATTTGCCAGCTGGTTTAATCTCCTTCATTTTTACTTCATTTTTTGGGCTTTCTTCTGTGGCACCTATAGTTGTAATTTGCAAGAAATGATTATTTTGAGTAGAATTCAGGGCAAATAATTCGGGTGAGGTCATTTCAATTCGGCTAGAGGTTTGAAATGGTGCAGTAAGCGCAGAAAAAATATTTACTTTTCGTTGTTTTAATGAATTTTGCGATGTATTAGAGGCAAATCTTTCATTGGAATGAGAGTAATCTTGCTCAGAATTGAATATTTTTTGAATAAAACCTGTCATTCGATGAATTCCATTGTGAAAATTTGGAGATGGTTTTTCCGTAGCTATATTTTGATTTAATGATTCAATAGAAATAGGATTTTCATTTTGTGAAATGGTTTTTTGTACTTGATTACTGTCTGGCACACGCACTTCTGGCTGTGGTGAATGTGTAATCACAGGCAAATTTTCCTGTAAAATGGAGGGTGATTTATGAATTTCATTATTATTAAACCATAAAAAACCTATGCTCAACAATGCAGGAACCAGAATGGCGGCTGCTATCGCTAGGCGTCGTCTCCAGGGTATAATCCGGGTTTTTTCTTTTTGCAATTCCTTTGAAATATTTTCCCATGCACCAGGCGGAGGAGAAATTTCGTGGTTTTGCAACCTGGATTTAATATGTTCTTCAAATTTATCGTGCATATCAGGCTATATTCGATTTAAGTTTCTTTTTTTTTAGTTCATTTCTTAACCATCCTTTTGCGCGTGACAAATTGGATTTTGAAGTTCCTACAGAAATATTAAGCTCTTCGGCAATTTCTGCATGTGTATAATTTTCAATGACATACATATTAAAAACGATACGGTATTGATCGGGCAGTTTTTGAATCGTTTCGGTAAGCTCTTGGTTGGTATAGGCTAATTCAATTTCCTCAATTTCTTCTAACTCTGTGGATGTGAATTGATAAGGATTTTCTGCCACAATTGTCAATCGGTTTTTCCTGAATTTATCCATACATTTATTCACCATGATTCTGCGTAACCAACCCTCGAACGAGCCTTCTCCACTATAGGTGTCAATTTTCTGAAAAGCACGAATAAATGCCTCCTGAAAAGTATCTTGCGCATCATCATAGCAATGAGAATATCTCATGCAAACAGCAAACATACTTGCTGCATATTTCTCATAAACAGCACTTTGTGCGCGCGTGTCATTTTTTTTGCAACGCTCAATTAATATGTGGAGTTCTTCTTTCAGAGAAGGTGATTTATGGGTAAATTACGATGTCTTTTGTAATAAATACATCTTCATTAGCTTCATTTTGACCAGCCCAAAATCTAAAATGGTAGGTTCCGGAATTTCGGGGAGAAAAATAAAAATAGGGAGAAATAGCTTCTTCTGCTCCACAAGTTCTATTGTTATACTCTATAAACCACGCCATCACTGTGCGTTCATTTCCTACCACATCGTATCCATGCGTTTGAAACTGCTGGCAATCGCGTTTGTAACGGGTATGAGTTCTAATTTCTACACGATTTCCTAGTCTAGCAGAGTCGGGCATAGAAATACTGTCTATGCCACGCGCAACATAATGTAATGTTTGATAATCATCATCATTGTTACAAGAGGTAATGGTGAGTGTGCTCAAAATTAATCCAAGTATCCAAAAATACTTATTCATTTGTGTGTCCTTTTTTGATTAGACGTAAAGATAAAAATTCGGTTGCGTTTGTCCTTATTTTTTAGCCAATTTAACTTGGATTTTTAACTACGAGAAAATATTGAAATTTTATCATTAATTAAAATGAAAAAACCTTTTCAAATTTATCGTTTGAAAAGGTTTTGTATGATAAATATGTAAATATGTACTTTTTATATTTTATAAAATGAGCAATTTACTATATTTTAATGTGACATACTTACAAGTAATTCTTCATTGCTTCGTGTCATTTCCATTTGTTTTTTCAAGAATTCCATAGCTTCAACAGGATTCATATCTGCCATGATGTTGCGTAGAATCCACATACGTTGAGAAGTGGGTTCGTCTAGCAACAAATCATCGCGACGGGTAGAAGAAGAAACCAAGTCGATAGCTGGGAAAATACGTTTATTTGCAATTCTTCGGTCTAATTGTAGTTCCATATTTCCAGTCCCTTTGAATTCTTCAAAGATTACTTCATCCATTTTAGAGCCTGTATCTATCAATGCGGTTGCAATAATAGTAAGTGATCCACCGCCTTCTATATTACGTGCTGCGCCAAAAAATCTTTTGGGTTTGTGTAAAGCGTTGGCATCCACACCACCTGTAAGTATTTTGCCCGATGCAGGCGCTACGGTATTATAAGCTCTGGCCAATCTTGTAATGGAATCAAGCAGAATCACCACATCATGGCCGCATTCCACAAGCCTTTTTGCCTTGGATAATACAATATTAGCCACCTTTACATGTCGTTCTGCAGGTTCATCAAAAGTAGAAGCGACCACTTCACCTTTTACATTTCGTTGCATATCTGTCACCTCTTCTGGACGTTCGTCTATCAATAAAATGATTTGATAAACTTCTGGGTGATTTGCGGCAATAGCGTTTGCTATATCCTTCATCAACATTGTTTTACCCGTTTTGGGTTGCGCCACGATCATTCCGCGTTGTCCTTTTCCTATGGGTGAAAACAAATCAACAACACGTGTAGAAATATTACTGTTTTTATTGGCAATGTGAAATCTTTCTTGTGGAAAGAGGGGTGTCAAATGTTCAAAGGAAACTCTATCGCGAACAAAACTAGGTTCACGACCGTTGATTTCAATAATTTTTAATAATGGAAAATATTTTTCACCTTCTTTGGGTGGTCTTACTTCTCCTATTATGGTATCTCCGGTTTTCAAACCAAATAATCTAATCTGGGATTGTGAAACATAAACATCGTCTGGAGATGGTAAATAATGGAAATCAGATGAGCGAAGGAATCCATAACCCTCGTTCATGATTTCTAAAACACCTTCGGTTTTTATAATTCCTTCAAACTCATAATTGGGATCCAGATACTTGTTTTTGAACTGTTTTTGGGTTTGAGTCTGTTGTTGATTTTGACCAGATTGACCTGCATCATTTTTAGCATTTTGTGATTGATTATGCTGTTGGTTTTGACCAGATTGACCTGCATCATTTTTAGCATTTTGTGATTGATTATGCTGTTGGTTTTGACCAGATTGACCTGCATCATTTTTAGCATTTTGTGATTGATTATGCTGTT
>JAUNUH010000004.1 GCA_030538275.1 Flavobacteriaceae bacterium
TTTTCTAAGCATACAGGCCGTGGGATATAGCGTACAGCCGGATTAGCCGCCCAAATCATGAAAATATATTTTACATCAATACCGAATTTAGTATCTTTGGGCAACCAAAAAAAATATTCATGAAGTTTTTTATTGATACTGCAAATCTCGATCAAATCAAAGAAGCACAAGACTTGGGAATCCTAGACGGAGTAACGACAAATCCATCGCTGATGGCAAAAGAGGGAATTACGGGAAAAGACAATATTTTGGCGCATTATCGGGCGATTTGTGAGCTGGTAGAGGGTGATGTGAGCGCGGAAGTAATTGCTACCGACCTGGAGGGAATCATTCGCGAAGGGGAGGAATTGGCTGCTCTGAATCCGCAAATTGTGGTGAAAGTTCCTATGATAAAAGACGGGATAAAAGCGATTCATCATTTTACCAAAAATGATATTCGCACGAATTGCACTTTAATTTTTTCTGCTGGACAGGCTTTGTTGGCGGCTAAGGCGGGGGCAAGCTATGTTTCGCCTTTTATTGGTCGTTTGGATGATATTTCTACCGATGGATTGCATTTGATTGCTGATATTCGAACAATTTTTGATAATTATTTGTTTAATACAGAGATTTTGGCGGCTTCTATTCGTCATCCTATGCATATTATTGATTGTGCGTTATTGGGTGCAGATGTGGCTACTGCACCATTGAGCGCTATTACTGCTTTGTTGAACCATCCTTTGACGGATAGTGGTTTGCAAAAGTTTCTTGAAGATTACAACAAAGGAAATTTGTAGTCGTTTTTTTGTATGAAAATTCTGTGTGTTGGTCGTAATTATGTGGCGCATGCCAAGGAGTTAGGCAATGAGATTCCCACAGAACCTGTACTATTCATGAAGCCTGGGACATCTTTGTTTGTGGAAGGTTCTTTTCAATATCCTAGTTTCAGCGAAGAAATACATTATGAGCTGGAATTGGTTTTGAAGATTTGTAAAACGGGTAAAAATATTCTGGCTGCCTCTGCGCATGAGTTTTATAATGAAATTGCGCTGGGAATTGATTTCACGGCGCGGGATCTACAAACTGAATTAAAGAAAAATGGGTTGCCATGGGAAAAAGCAAAGTCATTTGATGGATCTGCCTTTGTTTCTTCATTTATTCCTTTGGAATCATTACATCCTTCTAGAAATATACATTTTGAACTTTTGAAAAACGGTAATTTGGTTCAGATGGGCAATTCGGGTGATATGCTTTTCAGTTTTGATGAAATTGTGAGTTTTGCTTCAAAATATTTCACCTTGGAAAAGGGTGATTTGATTTTTACGGGAACGCCAGAAGGGGTTGGTGCTTGCTATGCCCATGATGTGTTGTGCGGAAAGTTGGAAAATGAGAAGATATTTGAGTTAATAATTGAATAATCTTGAAATATTTTCATAAAAAAACCTGAATCTCTTTAATTTCAATAGATTCAGGTTTTTTATTGATGATTAATTGCAAAGGTTGAATTATCTCGAAATCGCTCTTGAAATCACAATTTTCTGAATTTCTGAAGTTCCTTCATAAATTTGTGTGATTTTGGCGTCGCGCATTAAACGCTCGACATGATATTCCTTCACATATCCGTATCCGCCGTGGATTTGAACGGCTTCTACGGTGGTTTCCATAGCTACTTGAGAAGCTTTTAATTTGGCCATAGCACCTGAAAGGTCATAATTTTCGTGATTGTCTTTGTCCATTGCCGCGCGGTACACCAGCATTCTGGCGGCTTCGATTTCGGTATGCATATCGGCTAATTTGAATGCAATTGCTTGATGTTGAATGATTTCTTTGCCAAATGCTTTTCTTTCTTGGGCATATTTCAAAGCCAATTCATAGGCACCGGCTGCGATTCCCAAAGCTTGTGCGGCAATACCGATTCTTCCGCCAGAAAGGGTTTTCATGGCGAATTTAAACCCGAAACCGTCCTCTCCTATTCGGTTTTCTTTGGGAACTTTTACGTCGGTAAACATGAGCGAATGTGTGTCTGAGCCTCTGATTCCGAGTTTGTCTTCTTTTTTACCTACGACAAAGCCTTCCATTCCTTTTTCTACAATAAACACGTTGATACCGTGGTGTTTTTTTTCTGTATCTGTTTGTGCCACAACTAGATAAATGTCGGCTGAATTTCCGTTGGTGATCCAGTTTTTGGTACCGTTCAACAAATAATAATCGCCTTTATCTTCTGCGGTTGTTCGCTGGGAAGTGGCATCAGAGCCCGCTTCTGGTTCGGAAAGGCAAAATGCGCCCAGTTTTTCACCGGAGGCCAATGGTTTTAAATATTTTTCTTTTTGCTCTTCATTTCCATAGGTTTCCAGTCCCCAGCACACCAAGGAGTTATTTACCGACATGGCAACGGAGCAAGATGCGTCTATTTTGGAAATTTCTTCCATGGCCAGTACGTAGGAGAGCGTATCCATACCGCTTCCGCCATACTTGGGATCTACCATCATACCCATAAAACCGAGTTCGCCCATTTTCTTGATTTGTTCGGCGGGGAATTGTTGCAAATCGTCTCTTTCAATAACGCCTGGAAGGCATTCATTTTGTGCAAAATCGCGGGCAGCTTGTTTGATCATTTGCTGCTCTTCTGTTAATTTAAAATCCATTGGTTAAAATTTTGTTGTGCAAATTACAAAATTCAATCAAATTTTTGAATTAAATTGCATCTTGAAATGAGACTGAAAGAATAATTAGAATTTTTCTATTGAAAATTTTTGATTTGATTGTCTCTTTATAATTAAAAACATCTGATTGAAATGAATTTAGAAACCATCTTCGAGAATAATGAACAGTGGATTCTGCGCAAAACGCAGGAAAATCCGGCCTATTTCAAGGATTTGAACCAAGGACAAACTCCAGAGGTGCTGTATATTGGATGTTCGGACTCGCGTGTTACTGCAGAGGAGATCATGGGACTGGCACCGGGTGAATTATTTGTTCATAGAAATATTGCCAATATTGTAAACGCGATAGATTTGAATGCTCAGAGTGTCATCAACTACGCAGTTAATCAACTAGAGGTCAATCACATAGTGATTTGTGGCCACTATTCTTGTGGAGGGGTGAAAGCGGCTATGGAAGCCAAGGATTTGGGGATTTTGAATCCATGGTTGCGCAATATACGAGATGTCTATCGTACGTATAAATCTGAGTTGAATTCGATTCCTGATTCTGAAAAAAGATATGACCGTTTGGTAGAGCTCAACGTAGAAGAACAGGCGATAAATGTGGTGAAGATGGCTGCCGTACAACGCGCTATACGACAACGAGGCTTGCAGATTCACGGGTGGGTTTTTGATATAAAATCGGGAAAATTAATAGATTTAAAGATTGATTTTGCGCAAATTCTCAATGAAATTATGGAGATTTACCGTTTGGAGGAATAAAAACTATTTTTTCTCTGGTTCTTGCAGCGAAATATTTGTTTTTAATTTAAGAATTGGATATTTGGAATACATTTCTGAAAGAATTTTAGGATTGAGTTTTTTTGCTCGCAAAAAAGTGGCTAATCCTTTTTTATTATCATTCAGTAAATACTCACAACAGCTGATTTGGTAATACAATTCTGCTTTTTCGAATCTTTTTAGACCTTTTTCAGCGATGTTTATCGCATTTTCATATTCGCCCAAAACGATTAATAATTCTGTGTAACCCAGCCAATTAAGGAATTTATTAGGTTCTATTTTTACGATTTTGGAAAAACATTTTTCAGCTTCTTCATATTTTCCTGATGCAATATACAAGAAGGCTAAGCGTCTATGGTATTTTACATCCATAGAATCCAGATCTACAGCACGTTTCAAATAGTGTACAGCTTCTTCTAAATTTCCAATAGATTCATAAATTTCTGAAATTTTGGCCCAGGCTTTATCCAATTGCGGATCTTCGTGAATTGCTAAATGTAAATACGAAATAGCTTTGGAATTTTCTTGTTTTTTTACGTAGCATTCTGCAATTTTCATCAAAGTAAAACCCGGAGAATCATCAATTTCGAGCACTTCTAAATAAGTTTGCACTGCATCGTCATATCGTTTGAGAATTTCTTGACAATGAGCTACCTTCATATGATTATTGATACTTTTGGGATGGGTACAAACGGCATATTCAAATGCTTCTAAGGCTTTTTCTGTTTGTTTTAATTTTAAATATTGCAAACCGAGCTGGTACCAAGCGCTTTCTGAATACGGCCGCATGTCTATATACTGCAATAGAAAATTGATACAATCTTTTTGTCGATGAATTTCGTCGAAGCATTGCACGCAGGCATATAATGCCATTTCATCGTCCAAATCCATTTCCAAAGCTTGTTTGTAATGATATAAAGCCTGGCCGATATTGTCTATTTCGAGATATTCTGCGCCCAAACAATGATGAATATATTCGTTTTCTATATCATAATCCAGTGCACGCAGATAAAATTTGACAGCGCGTTTGTGCATTCCTTTGAGCGACCAGAATCTGGCTTGTGCTACAATAAAATCTATATCACTATCTGCTATGGTTTTGAGCTCTTCTATGAGATCTGCTGCATCATGTAGCATGTTTACTTCTATCATGTATTCCAGCACTTTGATGCGCATTGCCACAGATTCTGGATGTAATTGCAATGCATATTCTATGGCTTTGTAGGCAAAAGGAAGGTCGCCAATATCCAGATAATAGCTTATGATTTCGTTTAATTCTTCTCCATCAAAATAATAATGTTCATTCAACTCGAGCATATCCTCGAATTTGTCGATTAACTCATTATTCAATAATTCATCATCCATGGTATAAAGGTAGAGGATATATCTAATGATGCAATATTATACCAAATTAGATTTATGCACAATTAGTAAACATTATGTCTGCTGGACCTTCGGCGTAAATTTTCATTAACAAAAATTGATTCAAAAGTCAAAGGATTTTTAATTTTATAAATATTTGATATTGTGAATTTTACAAATTTATTTTCAAAATATTCCTTAATTATTTGAATTCCTTACAATCAATATTCAACTGCCATATTGTCTTGTTATTCTATCAATAATATATCAAAAAAAATTACAATTCAATTTCATTTTTGAAACTCGAAGTGAATCTATCCTTAAAAACGTTTCATTTTAGACTATTTCTACAACTTTCAGGTCATTTCCGGGATAAATAAGGAACTTTTGATGTACAGGAAATCCCAAAAAATTCAATTCCTCTGCATAATATTGCAATTGTGTGATGTGCTTTTGTTGGTGTTCACCTGTTTTATAATCCAGAATCACCCATGATTCACCTATTTTCACCAATCTATCTGGTCTGAAAACCCTTCCATGACGATCAATAAAGTCGCGTTCACTCAAGAAATCATTTGAATTGAAAACTTCTTGTAATTTTTCATGATTAAAAAGCTGATTGAGTTCATTTTGAAGTCTTGCTTTGTTCTGCGTCTCTATAAAACCATGTAATTCAAAAGTTTTTAAAATATCCTCAATATCATCTGGCTGATTCATTTTTTCCAGTACGGCATGCATTTTATTACCATAATCAATGGCTTGTGCGCGCGTTGTATTCCATAAAAGTTGATGTTCTTTGCTGATTTGAATTTTATCACGCCAATCTGAGCTTATAAAGTTGACAGAAGTATGAATTTGATTTTTATCTTCTTTGATTTCGGAACAACGTGCAGGTATTCCGTAAGCAAGTTTTTGAATTTCTGAGTCATTTGATTCATATAAATTCTCTATAATTTCTTGATTTTCAGAATTTTGAGAAAATTTTAGATTAAAAAAATTGTTCAAATATTCCGAGATTTGGGAATCTTTTGATTTATTGTGCCACTCTGATGTGATATACATTTGCTCTTCTGCACGGGTTGTGGCCACATAAAACTCATTAATCACGTCTCTGCTAGATTGTAATTTTTCTTCGTCGATTTTTTCTTTTACTGCATCCGGAAAAAAATCTGTGTTTTTAAAATCATCAATCATAAACTCAGATACGGTTTCATCTTCTACAGGAATCCAAACTGTGGAAGTATCTGAGGCCCAATAGGTAAATGGCAAGAAAACCACTGGGAATTGCAATCCTTTGGATTTGTGAATCGTCAACAACTGAATCGCTTTTTGCCCGTCGGGAATTACAATACTTAATTTCTGGGCATATAGCTCCCAATATTCTATAAATCCCTTGGCTGAGGGGTCGTGCGTATTCTGGAATTTAAGCACTTCATCCATAAAAAAAGTAATGTAAGCATCACCATCTTTGTCTAGTCCAAAGGCACGCAAAGCTGATGAAACTTGATCATAAAAGGATTGAAAAGGTTGCAAAGCGGCGTCCAGGGACAAGCCATACTTTTTTAATTCAATAAATAGCTCAACCTGCGACCATTTCAGTGAATTAATAATTAATGTAGTAATATCTTCTGTGGGTAATTTACCTACGTGAAATAAATTTAAAAGTAAATTCACCTTATTTTCTGCCCATGTCGTATCATTTAAATACTGTATAGCGGCAATCATAAGCTTCACATTATCAGAGTTTTTCAACAAAAGAGAATCACCTGAGATTACTTGATAATTATTTCGAGACAGAAATTCTGCCACCTCTCGACTTTCAGAATTTTTTCTCACGAGCACAGCCATTTCGTGCCAAAAAAAACCATGACGCTCGGCATGGCGAATGTCCTGCAATAAATTTTCTAGACAACGATCAATAAACCTTTCTCCAGAGCCCTTAACAGGTCTTTTGAGCAATTTCAATTGTACAAAACCCCCAGTTTTATGATTGGGTTTCTGATAAGAATCTTGATACAATTTTTGATAGGATTCATCGTCATTCAACCGAGTTGAAATAAAGTGGTACAAATCATTATTGAATTGAATAACTTGATCATAACTTCTCCAGTTTGTTTCCAGTGTTTTCACTTCAACTTCTGTGTTTTCACTTTGAGAAAGCTCCAACATCAAATCTGGATTTCCACCTCTGAATCTGTAGATCGACTGTTTGGGATCACCCACCAATAAGATAGTTTGATCTTCTGCCAATGCGTTTTCTATCAAGGGATTTATGTTATTCCATTGCAAAGTAGAAGTATCTTGAAATTCATCAATAAAATAATGCTGATATCGATTTCCTATTTTTTCATAAATAAATGGCGCTGGCTGGTCTTTGATATTTTCACTAATTATTTTGTTGAGATCGCCAATCAACAATATATTATTATCGTTTTTGAGAAGTTGAAGTCTTTTTTCTACTTCATTTACTATACTTATGGATTTTACTTTTTTCCGGATTTTATCCCAAAAGTAATAAGAAGTCAAATTTTGCTTTATTCGCTCATAGAGTTGATCTATTGTTGAATATACCAGTTCATGCGCAATATTTTTTGTATTCAGATAATCTTTTTCTTCCAACATTTTGAGTTGTGGAGCAGTGGCAAAATCAAGTTTACCTGATTGAAAATTTTGAAAAATTTTGAAAACACTACCTCTTGATTTACCTTTAAAGTCATTTACACTCAAATTTTGGTCAGAAAAGTATTTCATGGCTTCATCTGCAGTTTGTGAGATGGCATTTTTTGCATTAAAAAAGTTTTGATTTACCTTGACTCTGAATTGATTAAAATTTTCCAACGAAATTTGTTGCAAATTTTTCATTTGATTCAGGAATTTGTCTTCTAGCAAATTGTTGGTTTGCGCTACCACCTCATCGGAGATGTCCCATCTCTCATCATTAGCCAGATTTTCCAAAGCGATATCCCGCAAAATAGCAGAAAGCAAAGGGTTTTCATGAAGTTCAGAAAATAATAAATCTACAGATTCTGTAATCAACTGAGTTGTGTTCATTTCAACATCAAAATTCACAGAAAGACCCATGTCTTGTGAAAAAGAGCGCATCAACCTCAGGTTAAATTTATCTATGGTAGAAACTGCAAACAAACCATAATTGTGAAGAATAGCAGACAAAATTTGAGCAGATCTTTCGCGTATAGCATGAGAAGATAAGCCTGTATTTTGTGCATACTCCATCATTTCTTGATGATCATCTGGCATTTGCTTCAACTCCTGCAATTTTTCGATAATACGTCCTTTCATTTCATTCGCAGCCTTATTGGTAAAGGTTATAGCCAATAATTCAGAAAAAGATTGTGGGTTGGAATTGTTTAAAAGAAGGAGAATAAATTCTTTGACGATGGTAAAAGTTTTGCCCGAACCCGCCGAAGCATTAAAAATCCGGAATCTCTTATTAGTTGACATGCTGCAAATTTGGATTGAAAGGCACAATTTACGGAATTATTTAAATTAAATGATCTCGTAATTTGGTTTTAATACTATGCATTCATAATTAATATTTTAATAAAATTAAGCCATATTAATCAAAATTCAATAACTTCGACCTTTAAAACGAATTACAAATTTAATAATTAATAAAAATTACATGAAAAGAGTTTACACAATTGTTTTGAGTTTATTGGCTATTTGTTTACATGCACAATATACTACTCCGAATAACGGAGAGGTTTTTACACTGCATGATTTAACGCTTACAGAGCCTGCAGTGGTTGTATTATCCAACATTAATGAATTTACACTCAATGGGGATTTAACAATTTCTGAAAATGACACCTTATTGATTGATGAAGATATTACTTTAAAAATTTCTCCAGAAGTTTTAATTACAGTTTTTGGCACCTTTCACACGATGAATGAAGGAATCGAAAATCCATTAATCATTACTGCGGTGGATCCTACACAACCCTATTCTGGGTTCAGAATGGAGCAAGGTTCGTCTTCGCATTTTGAAAGAACCATTTTCGAATATGGTGGGGGTTTCAGGGTTTTTTCAGAAAATTTTGAGATGCATTATTGCACGGTGAGATATATGTCTGAAGGTGTTTCTACCAGTGCAGCCATTTCATTTTCACGTGGAGCACCTGTAATTTCGAATACACATTTTTTCATGAATGATCTGCCTGCAGTTGCCAGTGGTGCCAATCAAACTGTGGCTGCAAAACTGAGATATAATATCATTGAAAAAAACGGACAATCGAATGAAAATCGACCTCAAATTAATTTAGCTGCAAGCGGAATACAAGACACAATAGTCTTGATTGGGAATCAAATTATTGGTGATCGCAGCAAAGAAATGACAGGCGGAATTGCTATTGCCAACTTTTTTTCGAGCCCAAACCATGTGATAATACGAGACAACAATGTATATGATAATAGATATGGCCTTACGCTTTTTGGTCCCAATTTGTATGCACTTGTAGAGAATAACATTTTTCGCGATAATAATACACAAAATGATCCTATGGCAGGTGGAAGTGGAATCAACTTATATTCTGCCGGTGACGAAATTAATACCAATACCATCATTAGAGAAAATGAAATTACAGGAAATTTGTGGGGAATCACACTTCAAGGAAATGCTTTTGCCAATTTGGGAGATGGTAGCGAAGAATCACCTGGACAAAATACTTTTGACAATAATGTGAATAATGATATAATTTATGCATTATTCAACAATACAGCCAATACGCTACCTGCTCAAAACAACTGCTGGATTGCCGGACAAGAATCTACGCAAGAAGAAGTGGAAAACGTAATTTTTCATGAGGCAGATGACAGCAGTTTGGGTTGGGTAGATTATAGCAATTTCAACTGTAATTTGGCGGTGAATGACATCAATTCAAGTATAGAAATTATTATTTATCCCAATCCAGCACGAGAATTTGTGATGGTAAAATCTGATGCGGATGCACAATTTGAACTATACAATTCTACTGGAAAACTCTTGAAAACCCAAAGAATTCAAGCTGGAACCCATCAAATTGATTTGAATTTTCAAAAAGGAATCTATTTCATTCGAATTGATTCAAACGGCAAAATCAATCATAAAAAATTGTTAATTAAATAATAATTGTTGTATTTGAATTTACTTTTCGTAAATTTGAATGAGCGAGATGCCTTTTAACTGAGTTACCCAACTGGTTCGAAAGGCATCTTTTTTATGATTAAATGATTGATTTTGAAATGAATTAAACATTTCTAATTACCGTAAATAATACGACAAGGATAATAAATAATCTACCAAATCGCCAGGAATAAAAGAAGTTATTGGGCTCGGGGATTCCGTAAATAAACCTTCTTAAAAAAAAGAAAATATAATGTACTAACAATGGAATCATCAAAACAACAAGTGGGTTGTAGTAAAAAGCTGAAAAGAATCTAAAATGCAAAATTTCGTGTAAAGCACGCTGACCACCGCAACCTGTGCAATCCCAACCTGTTAAAGCTTTGAAACTGCATGGCGGAAAAAAATTATCATTTAATAAAGGTGAATAAATATAAAAATACAGAAAAATAATCGCTGCAGAAAATCCCCCTGCAGCGACTATTAACCATTTTTTTGAAACTTGATTTGCCTTCAATTAATCGGGTTGTTCCATACCCCAAGCTTCCATCATTTCTCTAGCACGTTGTTGAGATTCCTCAATAATTTCAGGATTTGAGTACCACATATACGAGGTGTAAATTAATCCAATTACAAAAAGAGCTAACGCAATAAAGGATAATATACGCGCATTTTTGGAATTTTTTTCTGCGGCAGCAATGTCTCCTTGATAAAATTTAGGATTTACTTGAGAGGCAAAATATACAGCAACCAATCCCAAAATAAAACCAATTCCCCATAAAGAGCAACAGCCTAAAATGGTAGAAATAATGGCCAGAACCATGAAGTTCTGCGGTGCTACGCCAGAATTGTGTAGATTAAAATTTGAATTTTCCATAATTTAATTTTGGAACCAAGGTAAAAATAATTTTTAATATAAAATTAATTTAACCTAATAAAAATCCCGCAATAGTTGCTGATAATAAAGACGCCAAAGTACCGCCTACAAGCGCTTTCATACCCAATTGAGACAGTAGAGTGCGTTTACCAGGCGCCAGGGATCCGATTCCACCAATCTGAATTCCGATCGAAGCAAAATTGGCAAAACCACATAACATATAGGTAGCCATAATTACCGATTTGAAATAATTGAGATGAAGCACATTTTCTGGATTTTTGAGGTCTGCCAACTGTATATAAGCGATAAATTCACTTGCTACCAACTTCACCCCTAATAATTGCCCCATAAGGCTGATGTCTTGGGTTGGTACACCAATCAACCACATCAATGGTGCAAAAAGATAACCGAGAATAAACTCCAAGGATAATACAGAATAGGAAGTTTTGTCGGCAATAATTTCATTCAAACTATAATAATTATCGCCAAAAGACCAATCCCCTACCCAACTCAAAATTCCATTTATCATTGCAATAAAAGCAATGAAAACCAGCAACATAGCTGCTACATTTACTGCCAATCGCAATCCCTCTGAAGTACCGTTGGATAAGGCATCTAGAAAATTATCACCTACATTTTCCATTTTCACCTCTAGATTATCTGTAGGCTTATCAATTTGTGGATACAAAATTTTTGAAATTAAAATTGCACCTGGTGCCGCCATGACAGATGCTGCCAATAAATGCCGTGCAAATTGCTGCTGTAACAAAGGGTCTTCACCTCCCAAAAATTGAATATAAGCCCCTAAAACACTACCGGCAACCGTAGCCATTCCGCCCACCATAACCAATAAAATTTCTGAATTGGACATTCTTTCCAGATAGGCCTTGATCATAAGAGGCGCCTCCGTTTGACCCAAAAAAATATTTCCAGCAACAGACAGACTTTCTGGTCCAGAAATTCCCATGAGTCTGGACATCAAGAATGCGGCAAATTTTACAATCATTTGAATAATGCCCAGATAAAACAAAACGGATGTAAGTGCAGAGAAAAAAATAATAATAGGCAAAACCTGAAAGGCAAAGATGAAACCGTATGAACTTGAATCTAAAAGTCCGCCTAATAAAAATTCACTCCCAGCCTTTGTATAACCCAAAATATTGATAAAAACCTGGCCTATAGAATCAAACAATCGCCCGACAAACCCCAAATCGATTCTGGTACTTCCGATATTAAAACCTATTGCATCACCTTTGAGAATGGTAATACCCAACATAAGTTGTAACAAAAGTGCAATGCCTATTGTTCTCCAGTTTATTGCTTTTCTGTTTTTACTGAATAAAAAGGCAATGCCAAGAATAGCGATAATCCCAATAAATCCTCTGAAAATTGAATTCAACGAAATCCCATCTGATGGTAGCAAATCAGAATTTTGGCCAAATCCATAGCTCACCAGAAAAAAAAGTAAAAGGCTGAGTAAAAGTTTATTCATTATCTGATTGTCGTTTTTCTAATTCATCACGAATTTGGGCTGCTTTTTCATAATCTTCTGATTTTGCTGCTTCATTCATCATTTGTTTTAACTGTGAAATTGAATAATCTGCCAATTCTTCTTTGCCTTTGGGTGAAGTTCCAGAAAGTTCGCTTTCGATATCTTTCAAAGCTTGTTGCACTTGTTCCTCTTCTTCTTCAGACAACATTTCTAGTTGAATTCCTGCCCGGTCCATTACAGTTTTTAATACATAAATAGGAGCATTGAAACGTACTGCAAGAGCAATCGCATCAGACGTACGTGAATCCATTTCTATCACTTCTCCATCTTTTTCTTCACAAACAATATTAGAATAAAAAATCCCATCTTCTAGCTTGTAAATAGTTACAGATCTGATGCTTATATTGAATATTTTGGCAAAATTCACAAACAAGTCATGTGTGAGCGGCCTAGGCGGGGTTAAATCTTTTTCTAGTGCAATGGCTATGGCTTGTGCTTCAAAATTTCCAATGATAATAGGAAGTTTGCGGCCACCGAATTCCTCTTCTAATATGAGCGCATAAGCTCCCACTTGTGTTTGGCTATAAGAAATTCCCCGAATATTTAGTTTTATAAAATCCATGTAACGATAAAAGTACTAATTTATAAATAAATAATATATGAAAAATATTTTTGCATGCAGAATTTTGTTATTTCTTATGACAATTCACAAAATGAATGTTTCTGATTTATCGAAAGTTACGGTTTTTGAATAAAATTAAAACCCGACAAATTGCTCTGTCAGGTCTTAATTTTGAATACTATTGAAAAAAAATCATGCTAAATAAATTTCACATCCTACGAATTTAGCTGAAAATTAATTTTTATATTTTTTGATGGCTTCCGTCAGTTTAGGCACTATTTCAAAGGCATCTCCTACGATTCCGTAGTCGGCAGATTTGAAGAAGGGCGCCTCTGGATCATTATTAATTACAACAATATTTTTAGATGCGTTTACTCCTGCTAGATGTTGAATAGCTCCAGAAATTCCAACAGCAATATATAAATTGGGTGCAATGGCTTTTCCGGTTTGTCCTACGTGCTCACTATGTGGCCTCCAATCCATATCCGAAACGGGTTTTGAGCAAGCTGTTGCAGCGCCTAACACCTGGGCTAGGTCTTCTATCATTCCCCAATTTTCTGGCCCTTTCATTCCTCTTCCAGCAGAAACTACAATAGAAGCTTCTTTCAAGTCCAGAACTCCTTCATTGGTTTCTACCTTTTCTACCTTTACTTTTCCGTCTGCAATATCCAAAGATATTTCTTCTATTGCGCCATTAACAGCATTTTCCTTGATTCCGAAAGAATTAGGCGAAACCGACAGCACCGTTTTTTCAGTTGCAGACGCTGCTTCCATAATTCCTTTTCCAGAAAATGATTTGCGTTTTACTTTGAATGGAGAAACCGAAGATGGAGTTTCCAAAACATTCGTAATCAATGCTGCATCTAGGTTATAAGCAATAAATGGAGCAATAGAAGCACCCTCTGCAGAATGCGCTAAAACCACAGCTTTTCCATCAGCTTTATCTGCAATGAATTTCCCTAATATTTCGGGAGAAATTTTATGCGCATTTCCGTTGGCTTTAATTACTTTATCGGCTCCAAATTTAAATAACTCTTCTGCATTTTCTGCGTTTAATGCAATCGCTGTAACCATTTCCCCAGATTGATTTGCAATACTTCTTGCGTAAGAAACCACTTCTAAAGCGTTTTTTCTAAATTTTCCGTTTTCTGTTTCTGTATATACTAAAATCGACATGATATTCTTTTTAAATTTAAATTACTTTGGCCTCCTCGTGAAGTAAACGAACTAATTCTTCTACATTATCTTTATCTATCAATTTCACAGAGGATCGTGGTTCTGGTTTTTCAAAACCATCTGTCATAACCTGAGCTTCGGCTCCAGATGCAGGCAGAATTTGCAAGGGCTTGGTTCTTGCTTGCATGATTCCACGCATATTAGGAATTTTAAGGTCGTTTTCTTCTACCAATCCCTTTTGTCCTGCTACAACAGCCGGAAGAGAAAAAGAGAGCGTTTCTTTTCCGCCATCAATTTCAGAGGTTGCGGTGGCATTGTTGTCATCTACCTCTAGACCTATACAATTATTAACAAAGCTGTAACCCAATTCTGCAGCAACAAATCCAGGAACGGCATTTCCATTGTAGTCGATAGATTCGCGACCTGCTAGAATCAAGTCATATCCATTTTCTTTGGCAATTTTTGCAATCTCTTTAGCCGTGCTCATACTATCTTTTGGATCCAAATCTACACGAATGGCATCATTGGCACCGATAGCAAGTGCTTTGCGAATTACAGGTTCTATAGAGGCATCACCCACGCTCAACACGGTTACGCTTGCGCCTTGCTTTTCTTGAAACCATACGGCACGGGTCAAAGCGTACTCATCATAAGGATTGATAACAAACTGAATTCCGTTTTTGTCAAAGGATTTACCATCTGCAGTGAAGTTAATTTTGGAAGTTGTATCCGGTACACTGCTTATACAAACTAATATCTTCATATATGCGATTATAATAATTTTCTGAAAGGTGTAAATATACAAAATAATTTTTATTATGCACGCATAACACCGCTCGTTTGAAATATTTTACTTATGTTAAAAAAACTATTATTATAGTTAAAATTTCTACTTATTAAAATTTGTTTAAAAAAAATAATAAGGAATTTTTGAAAACGTATTAAAATCCTATTTATCTCATCATCAAATTTACCGATTTTTTGAATCCGCTAGGATGGGATGCTTTTAAAATATATACTCCTTTGGGTAATTTGGCGATAAATCCTTCATCTGAATATACTTTTTTCTTAGAAAAAACAAGTTTTCCTGCCATATCAAATATCTGAACATCTGCCCATTCCACATCCTCCATGCGCAGGTGAACCGTTCCTTTGGAAGGTTGTGGATAAACCATAAAACGGGTAAGATTTGATGCGGATTCTTGCGTGGACAAGAAAGTATTGGGAATGGTAAAAACGCCTCTTCCATAAGTAGCAGCCAAAATAGTACCGTCTGTAGGTCGATAATCAAATTCGAGAACTTTTACAAAAGACATTCCATTGAGACTTGTTGTCCAAACGGGTGAGACCGACAAAAAATCTACTGTGGACCAAACGCCCAAATCTGTTCCTAAAATCACTTCGTTTTCATTGTTTGGATTCATAAATACGGCTCTCACAGGCATATCTGGCAAATTACCTTCTTTTTGACTCCAGTTGAATCCACCATCTGTGGTGTACCAAACACTTTGTGTATTATAATTGGATAAGGTTACAATAATATGCGACTCTGTGGGGCCAAAATGAATATCAGAAATTGCGCCTACAAATGGTGTATTAAGTTGAGTATGTGCAGCATTGATTTGATGATTTGCATTAGTTACTTTATAAATTCTTCCATTTGAGGTTCCTACAAACAAGGTTGTAGAAGATGTATTGAATGGAGATGTTGCCATTTTGGTAATAGGTCCGCCAAAAGGTGAAATACTATAGGCAAATCGGCCTAAATCCAGCGTGGCATTGGCTCCGTTTAATCCCGAAACTACATTGTAAGAAATCCCGTTTCTATAAACAAACGCGACATCCTGAATGGGATCCAAGGCTATTTCATTAATAAATGATCCAAAATCTCTTTGATTGGGTGGTAATAAATTAAAAATATTATTTGTATTCAAATTGGTAAGAAGGTGATAACTATAGGTATAACCATTGATTACATATTGCGCTTCATCATCGAACTCTACTTGGCCACCATCTCCTCCCGTATAGATAAACGAGTTTACAAAACCTTGATTATTAGGCTCTCCTGCCAATACAATAGTTCCATTATCCTGTGTTCCGCCCATAATAGCTTCTTCTGAACTGGTGGCAGTAGGATCCATTTTGGCTGAATAAAATTGCGTAACATTATACCCTCTATTTCGTTCTCTTATTGGTGGAACAAAGGGATTTGTCTGTACAAAAGTAGAATTATCAGAAGCCCAAGATACACCGCCATCATGCCCAAAAATCATTTCGGCTGGATTTTGCGGATTGAATATGATAGCATGCTGATCTGCATGAACATACGAAATAGCTTCACTCCAATTATACCATTTAGAAATTTGCTCCCAAGTTTCGCCCCCATTTGTAGATCGGAACAAATCAATTCCTCCTACATAAACGTGATCGTGATTGCGTGGATCTACCGCTATTACCAAATCATAAAATGCTTGTCCGCGGGTAAAATCATTATTCGGGATTCCAGGGTCTGAATCGATAGGTAGAGGCAGTTCAATCCAGTTGATACCACCATCTATGGTTTTTATAATTTTTAGGGGATTGTTGACTTCGTATAAGGACAACAAAGCATAGGCCACCTCTGCATTTTGTGCAGAAACTGCTAGTTCTACCCTACCATTTTCTTGGTTTTCATTATAATCATATATTTTTTGAAAATTTTGACCATCCAAGGATTTAAAGATTTTTCCACCAACAGAAGTTCCAGCCAAGTAATCATTCATTGTAGAAACCCAAACTGAATTATCTGCTCCGATTTCGATTCGATTGATACTATAATGAAGTTCTAAACCTGGTAATTGAGAATCTGAAAGAAAAAAATCCTGAACACGCTCAAATGTACTTCCCTGATCTACAGATTTATACAACCCAGCTTCGTAATTTCCAATATAAAAATCTGCATAACCGCTAGCGACTCCTACAAATACTTCACTCAATCCATTATTATCACGTATGGCAATATCTGTAATAAAATAAATTCCACGACGTAAGCCATTTTCAGCATATCCAAACTGATCATTAAAAATATGAGTCCAGGTTTGTCCGCCATCTTCGGTTTTATAAATGCCAAGTCCGGAAATATCACCTATATACACCTCGCCAGTTCCTACATAAAAAATTTGCGGATTATTAGGGTCTGAAACAATACAAGAAATTGAATTATTGGCCCAATAATTACTCACTTGTTGCCATACAGAGGAGGAAAGACTTATATCATTATTCACCCATAAACCGCCGCTGGTACCACCAGCAAAAACCCTTTTTCCTGCTGGGTCATTGGGATCGAACATGATGGCTCTGGTTCTACCACCTATATCGTAGGGTCCGCGTGATATCCATGGATCTTGTGTTGTTCCAGGAATTCGTAGAAACTCTGGGGTTTGTGCAGTTGTAGCTGAATATCTACCGGCAATTACGTCTTTTCTTATTTCTTGCAAAATAGATGCATCTGCATTTCCTGTTTCGGGGTTCATAATTCGTAAAAAATCTTCTTTGAAATACAAATCCGGAGGAAGTTTGCCATTGGGTAACTTTTGTGGAGTTTGTAAATCTTTGAAATACGGATGATTTTCAATTTTTTCTTGGAGTTTTGTGCGTTTGGTTTCAATTAAACTATCCGAAATTTCTTGTGAAAACAAAAGCCCAGTACCCAAAATGATACCGAAAGTGAGTAATATTCTTTTCATTGGATTGAATTGGATGGAAACAAAAATAAGAAAATTCATATCATAAAAATTATAATTTGAATTTTTCATTTAAATATCTCGAAAAATGTAGTTGAAAAAAGCTTTTTCCAATACAGAATCGAAATATTTTTTTTAAAAATCTAAATAAATTTATAATTGAAAAATAACAAAATTAAACTACTCGAAACGCATGATTTTGACTAGGAATTAGCTTCAATTCTGTTCAGGCTTTCAACTCTTTCTTTCAATTTTTGATTCATGAGTTTAAATCCTTCTTCAGTTTTATTCAAATTAAGAAGATTTGACAAAATTCCAGAAAATTCCTCAAGATGTACAAAAGTTGTGGTTCCATCTGGGTTGGGAATGAGTTCAAATTTATGCAAACCGTCAAAAACACCTGGAATCATGAATTTCCCTAGCCAACTCAATTCTTTATTTTCAATTCGGCTCAAAATCGTGGGTTTGAAAGTCATAGGTTTACTCTTGGGCGGTTGTATTCGTACCAAAATGGTGTTTCCTGGCTCTACTTTTCCAATCAAAGAAATGATAAATGGGTTCCATTCTGGATAATTTTTAAAATCGGTAAGCACTGACCAAATAAGTTTGGGTGCAGCTTTTATCTGAATTTGTGACTGAATTTTCTTTGACATTTTCTAGTTGAATTGGATACACAATACTATGATATTTAGCACCATATACCAAGCAACTGATATTAAAAAATCATTATCAATTTTCAAATATTTTTACCAAAAATTAAATCGGATAAGGTTTTTATCTTACAATTAATTCCCTTCTCCTGTATGTGTTTGGAGCTTTTCAATTATTGAACTGGAAAAGGAATCGAAAGAAATGCCATAACCATCTACCAGCGTTCCTTTGATATTGTTGTCCAATGACGAAATCAGGTACAAAACTGATTGATATTCTGGGTCTGAATCGCCATCAAATCGATAAACTTTATCTATTTTAAATTCTTCGGGTGAAAGAGAAATTTCTGTTCCATGACAAATGATGCAATCTTCTTTTACATTGAAGTTGTGCGTATATCCATATGCCAGCAATGCGTTGATCGTTTCAGACAAAGTTCCAAAACTTTCTTTCAAGTTTTCTAAATTCATTTTTTTACTATTTAATCGCTAAATGACTTCTGCTAAGATACATCAAATATTCATGCAAATGTTGAAAAATACTGAAAATAAACTGCGCTGTTTTTTAGGTAATTTAGACAAAATTTACTTTTTGTACAGACTTGAACCATCTATATATTCAAAAACTTTTGCAGGAAGCATGGGTTTTATGTTTTTCCCTTCTGCAAAAGCATTTCGAATAAAAGTTGAAGAAATTTCTATGACAGGAGCAGATAATTTATGAATTCTTTCCATTGAAACGCGTGGTTTTTTCACATCCAAATGTAGTCTGGGATAAATGTAAATATCATATTCTTTTATCAAAAATTCAGAATTTTTCCATTTATGCAGTCCACTCAAATTATCTTCACCCATAATTAATGCAAATTCATAGTTGGGAAACTCTTCTTGCAAATTGGCTAGCGTGATGGTAGTATAATTAGGCTGTGGCAATTTGAATTCGATATTGCTGGCGCGTAAATAGGGATACTCTTCTATGGCCATTTGCACCATTTGTAGGCGTTGATAGTCGTCTGCCAGACTTTCATTTTGTTTGAAAGGGCTGCGTGGCGTAACCACAAACCATACCTGTTGCAAGTCTGTAAATTGCTGTACATAATTGGCGAGAATGAGATGACCGATATGTACAGGATTAAAAGTTCCGAAGAATAACCCAATTTTCATAAGAGGTAAAGTTACATTAAATTACCTAAAATTACCTATTGGTTTTTCATCTCAATTCAAATTTCGCACTGGGTCCAGCAAAAAATTGTTTATATTCGTGTTGTGAGCAAAAATATTTTTACCTACGACGAGATTAAGGAGAAGATGGCTGCGTACTGCGTCTATCAAGATCGTTGTCATCAAGAAATTGATCACAAACTCAATTCATTTCAATTGATTCCCGAGGCCAAGGACGAAATTATTTTATATCTGATTCGCGAAAATTTTTTGAATGAGGAAAGATTTGCCAAAAGTTTTGCACGTGGAAAATTTTATCAAAAAAAATGGGGACGGGTAAAAATAAGTATGGAACTCAAAAAAAGATGGATCAATGAGAGATTAATCCAAACGGCTTTACAGGAAATTAATGAAGATGATTATCGAAATACATTAAAAAAACTCTATCAACAAAAATTTGAATCACTCCAAGATTCCAAAAACTACATCAAACATCATAAAAGCGTACGATTTTTAATGCAAAAAGGCTATGAATATGCTTTAATCAACGAATGGATAGTGGATGAAAATTCATAATTTCAATCAAATTATTCTTCATTTTAATTTTTATATTTGAAAATTATTCAAATAAATTATGCTGACACCCTTGGCGACTGCATTATTAATTGCAGGCTATTTTTGTATTTTATTTCTAATATCCTACTTAACAAGTAGAAAATCAGATAAAAATTCTTTTTTTACGGGGAATCATCAATCTCCATGGATTGTAGTTTCGTATGGAATGATTGGCGCGGCCTTATCTGCGGTAACTTTTGTTTCTATACCCGGAAGCGTGGTTTTCAAAGGCTTTTATGCAGCGCAGTTTTTTGTAGGAAATATGGTGGGATACCTTTTCATAACCTTTGTGCTGATTCCATTATATTATAGATTAAGACTGGTTTCAATATACAGTTATTTAGAAAATAGATTTGGCTGGTTCTCGTACAAAACAGGGTCCTTTTTCTTTTTAGTTTCACAATCTTTCGGTGCGGGATTGCGTATGTTATTAGCTATCAAGATTTTACAAGTACTTTTCGGGTTAGATAATTCGCATATGTGGTGGCTGGCAATTATTTTTTTATTCTTAATTTTTCTTTACACATTCAAGGCTGGCATCAAAACCATTGTGTGGACAGACATGCTGCAAACCACATTTTTGTTGTTAGCAGCCATTTCGATTGTAGTGGTCATATTTATTAAATTAGACATGAATTTAGGTCAAATCATGGATATTGGCAGAGAAAATGGCTATTGGAAATGGATTGACGGCGATGTAAAATCTGGGACATTTTTCTGGAAACAATTTCTCTCTGGAATCCTGATTGCCATGGCCATGATGGGATTGGATCAAAATATGATGCAAAAAAGTTTGACTTGTAAAAACGTGAAAGAAGCACAGAAAAACACTTTTGTTTTCAGTTTTTCCGTGGCGATTGTTCAAATAATATTCTTGTTTTTGGGTATGATGCTATTTGTTTTTGCAGATGTAAACCAGATTGAACTTCCAACCAAAACATTTGTTGAAAATGGCGAAACCATTTCCACCATTGCCACCGACAAGGTTTTACCTTTTCTCACCTTGAATCATTTTGGGCTATTTGCTTCTATCGTTTTTGTATTGGGCACAGCAGCGGCCGCATTTTCGAGTGTAGATTCGGCACTTACAGCCTTGACAACCTCTTTTTGCTATGATTTTTTGGGGATAGAAAAAAGAAAAAATCAGGTTAGGCTCAAAACCCTTACGCATATTGGCTTCAGTGCTGTTATGATATTGATTATACTTTTATTTCAAAATTCTGGCAGTAATGTATTTGATTTAATTTTCAGCCTCGCAGGCTATACCTATTCTCCTTTGCTGGGTTTGTTTTTATTAGGAATTTTTACCAAAATTAAACTCAATGACTTCACCGTGCCTATTGCAGCCATTTCAACTCCAATTATTGCCTATTTTATGAATGATTATTTGAAATCTGTTTATCATTTTGATATTGGATTTTTGACCATTTTTACTGGAGCTTTGATTACAATAATTTTATTATTAATATTTCGTTTGATACCTACAAAAAGATAGAATATGGAAAATATTGCCGTCATAGGACTTGGAAATATGGGCACATCCCTGATAGAGGGAATTTTAAGTGCAAATATTATTTCACCAGATAATATTTGGGCTACACGCAAACACACAGAAAAATCACTTGATCTTATACAGCAAGGCGTTCACGTGATTAATAACAACATCAAGGCTGTAGAAAATGCCAAGATAATTTTCATTGCGTTGAAACCAGACGTTGTTCCATTGGTTTTAGACGAAATTCACCCCGTAATTCATGAGGAACACATCCTTATTTCTATTGCTTCTGGTACTTCTATAAAAGAAATTAACGATATAATTGGTGACAAACCTGGAATTTTTCGAGCTATGCCCAATACGGCATCTGGCGTAGGAGAAGGCGTAACTTGTATAGCCACAAATAGTGAGGACGAAGAAAGCTTGAACCGTGTCAAATTATTGTTCAATCATTTAGGAAAATCTATTGTAATAGATGAGAATTTGATGGATTCTGCCACCATTATTGGTGCTTGTGGAGTGGCTTACGCGCTTAGATTTATGCGGTCTATGATACAAGGCGCTATACAAATTGGATTTGATTCGAACACAGCTACAGAAATTGTAACACAAATGGTAAAAGGTTCGGCAGAATTATTAATTCAAAATGGAAAACATCCCGAAGAAGAAATTGACAGAGTTACAACACCTATGGGCTGCACCATTACAGGTTTGAACGAAATGGAACACCAAGGCTTTAGCTCTGCTTTGATCAAAGGAATTGTAGCTTCTTTTGAAAAAATTTAATATAAAAACATGAAAAAAATTAAATTAATATGGGATTTTACAGGTCGCGAACCAGAACAATTTGCCAAACATCATGCACATCACTTAGAAGAATTTATTAAAACATCAGAAAAAAGCATACTTGATTCTGGTTTCGAAGTCAACGACGAATCACATGCCATAGCATATATTATTGTAAATGAAGAGGATATGTACCACTTCAGAGATGTTTTAAAACCTCACAGAGCGGTATATGCGTAATTGCACTCGAAGTTAAATTAAGCTTTGGGTAAAAACACTTCTGCAATCATACATCTTGCACTCCCACCGCCAAGATTTTCAATGGTTGAAATATCTGGAGCGATTATTTCATCATAGGCTTCGATCTTAGCAATCTGTTCAGCACTCAAGGAATCCAAGGCGCTTTTGGACATGACCAAAAAGTTTTTTTCGCCATTATTTACTTGCAGCATATTTCCCGCAAAATGATGCATCTGCTCTTCAGTAATTTCAATAATTTCTTTTCCAGAATGAATTAAAGTTTCTGCAAGCATCTTCTTTTCCTTTTTATCATCGAGCGTGTCCATGCAAATGATAGCATAGCGATCGGCTACGCACATCATCACATTGGTATGATAAATAGGCATTCTGGCAGTGCCAACAGTTTGGTTGGCGGTAAAAATAATAGGTGTATATTCAAAATCTTCGCAAAATTCGATAAACAAAGCTTCATCGGTACGCGGAGAAATTGCTGCGTATGCCAATTGATTTTCTCTGTCTAAAATTATACTTCCCGTACCTTCCAAAAAAATATCTTCTGCCTCTGCAGATGAGTAATCAATTACTTCCGAAATTTCGAAACCATTTTCTTCCAGCAAATCCAAAACATCTTCTCTTCTTTCGGTTCTTCGATTTTTGGCATACATGGGATACAAACCCACTTTTCCGTCTTGGTGCATAGAAATCCAATTGTTGGGAAAAATAGAATCTGGCGTATGTGGATCCAAAGTATCTTTGACAACGATGACATTAATTCCTTTGGATTTAATTAAATTAACCATTGAATTGAACTCCTCAAGTGCTTGATTTTGAATTTTTTGTTTATCTTCATTAGTTTCAGTCTGAAAATAATTATTCTGCGCAGTTTCGGCATTATAATAAAATGCAACTGGCTCAATCATCAAAATGGTGTTGGTACTTTGTTTCATTTTGCGAAAATACCGAAAAGCCTTTGATTTAAGAAATAAGAAAACACAACTCAGGCCAAATCAAAATATTTACCCGGAAGAGGCTCAATCAAATTCTTCAATTCCAAATCCAATAATACAGGCATAAGTTGATAACCAGCCATTCCCAGCTCCAAAGCCAAAAAATCTATATGTAATTTACCTTTTCTCTTAAGCAAATCATATAATTTTTGCTCGGGTTCACTCAATTCAACAAACAATTCTTTTTGAATATTTTTTTTCTTTTTCTGTGAAATATTTAGAAATTTCAAAACATCTTCTGCTTCTGTAAGCAAAAATGCTTGATGATTTTTTATTAAATGATGACAACCCTTTGCGCTATGATCTGTGGGGCGACCCGGAACTGCAAATACATCTCTATTATAATTGTTAGCATGTCTTGCAGTACTCATGGCACCACCGGCCAAGCCTGATTCTACAACAATTGTAGCCTCACACAATCCGGCAATAATTCTATTTCGCCTCAAAAAATTTTCTGGCTCTGGCGCATGAAAAGTTGAAAATTCGGATAAAATTCCGCCATTATTCATCATTTTATAACCAATTGATGCATTGGTTTTTGGAAAAATTTGATTTACACCATGCGCAAGAACACCTATGGTTTGTAAATTGTTTTCAATCGAAGATAAATGTGCCTGCGCATCTACGCCAAATGCAAGCCCACTTACTATTGAAACAGGTTGATTGTGAAAACCCCCTATCAATTCCTTTATGAAATCTTTTCCTCGTGAAGTCATTTTTCTAGTCCCAACGATAGCTATGAATTTACCATCTTTTAAATTCATATTTCCACGTTGGAATAAAATCAATGGAGCATCAATGCATTGTTGAAGTAAATAAGGATAATCATCATCATATAAGGAACTTACACTTACTTGATGAGCGTTACAGAAGTTTAATTCAGAATCAACCAATTCCAAATATTCTTCTTTTCCTATTCCGTTGGAAACTGCTTTGTTGAGACCTTGAATTGCATTTTTTTCTTTTTGAGTTAGATTCCAAATGTTGGCAGCAGTACCAAAATGCTGCATCAAATCACGTATGCGTTTTGCGCCTAATTTTGGAACATAACTCAATGCCATCAAATATTTTAATTCATCGGAATGCATTCTTCAAATATAATGGAAATTTGATTCTTTCAAAGTTTGAACCGCATTATCCTATCCCAAAATAAATCTCCCGAATCATATTTCAAGGATATCATTTAAACCAAATTTTCTTTAAACATAACTAAAGTATTGATTTATAGCTGTTTGAAATTTAAACCATTGTTAATTCATTGTTGAAATTTATTCATTTAAAGCTTTTTTTACCAGCAATAGATACCTATTTTTGTAATATGAGTGTAGAAAAAGCCATTTTAAAGTTACTTTACAGGTATGATTGTGTAATTGTTCCTGAATTTGGTGGATTTGTTGCGCAACAAAAAAGCGCAGAATTCCATCCATTAACTTACAGTTTTGTCCCACCTCGTAAGGTTGTGAGTTTCAATAGTGATTTAGTTCATTCTGATGGGTTGCTCGCCCATGAAATTCAAAATACTGAAAAAATAAATTACGCAGAAGCTTTAGAATTAATTCAACAAAAAGTGAACGCCTGGAATCAGAGCTTAATTAATTCAGAAACAATTGAAATAGCAGGACTTGGCACATTCAAAAACAATCAAAACATTATAGAATTTCTTCCTTCACCCAATCAGAATTTTGATTTGAATACGTATGGATTGAGTGAAGTTAAGGGCAATTATATTCTCCGAAATGAATCATCTCAAAAGAAAAGCGAAAAAGCTGGTAGTTGGATGTCGTATGCAGCCGCAATCGTTTTTGCATTAATGGTTGGCGCATCGGGTTATTTTGCCAATACAGGTTTGGTACAACCGCAATTAAGCAGTTTTTTACCATTATTGAATGATAAGTTTCATACTGAATCGAATTCAACTGTGCCCATTGCACCCATAATCGATTTGAACAGTGTTCAATCCAATGAAATTATTCCTGAACCGAACGCTGTATCCACTGATTTTTCTTCTGAAATTACAAATTTGACGGCAATAGAAGCTAACTCGCCAGAACTTGTCGTAGAGAACAATAACACCTTGGACAATGCTACTGAACTGGATTTGTCGGTTAAGAAATATCAAATCATCGGCGGATCTTTTAAAGTGTATTCTCAAGCCATGGAACACCAAGCAAAATTGAAAAGAGAAGGATATGAAAGAGCAGTGATTATAGGAAAAGTAGGAAGTTTTTTTATGGTTGCTTTTGATACGTTTCATAGTGAAAATGAGGCGCTTGTGTACAAACGTGAGTTAGAGAAAAAAGGAATAGATGTTTTTATGCGTCCATAAAAATGGTATTGAAATTAAAATTTAAGACCTTTGCACGCAAAATGCAAAGGTTTTTTTATGGATAAAATTAAAACACCCAACGATTCACTCACCGTAATGACTAATATTGTTCTACCTAGTGAAACTAACTATTTGAACAATATGTTCGGTGGAGAATTATTGTCTCGTATGGACAAAGCATGCTCTATTTCTGCGAGAAGACACGCAGAAACGCATCGAGTAGTTACCGCATCTGTGAATCAGGTGAGCTTTATTTATCCTATTCCAGTGGGCAGCATTGTAAAAATTGAAGCTAAGGTTTCTAGAGCTTTCAATTCTTCGATGGAAATAATTTCTGATGTTTGGATGGACAATCCAGAAACGGGCGAAACCATTAAAACAAATCAAGGGATTTATACTTTTGTGGCGGTGGATATCAACAACAAACCCGTTTCTATTCCACAAATCGAACCTCAATCTCAAGAAGAGATGGAACGCTACGAGGCGGCCTTACGTAGAAAACAACTTAGCCTGGTTATTGCCAAAAGAATGTCTCCAGACGATGCCACAGAATTGAAAAAATTATTTTATCCAGACGAAATTTAAATTATTTTTTTCTTTTTTGATGGAAAAAATCTAAAAGTAATTTTTCTGAATCATCTTTTAAAATTCCATATTCTAGTTTGGTTTTGGGATGTAAAGGCGTGTTAAATTTACGAAAACCGCGATTCAAATCTTCTGCCGCAAAAACTACCCTTCCTATTTGTGACCAATACAAAGCGCCTGCACACATAGTACAAGGCTCTAAGGTTACGTACAAGGTACAATCTCTGAGATATTTACCGCCCAGATAAGATGATGCCGATGTAATCGCCTGCATTTCAGCATGTGCAGTTACGTCAATTAAAGCTTCAGTTAAATTATGTGCTTTTGCAATAATTTTATTATTAGAAACAATTATGGCCCCTACAGGAATTTCATCTGCTTCGTAGGCGTCCACAGCCTCCTGCAATGCTTTTTGCATAAAATATTCATCGGTAAATATTTCTTTCATACATCAAAATGAATTTGAGAATCTGCTTTTTTGCTGAAATGAGAAGGAAAAGCTTTTTCTGGTTTTTGTTGAAAAATATGTAATTTAATCTGCGAAATCAAAAATCCCAAACCATAATACATAAATTGAATAGAAGTGGTAAGCACAGACAACAATCCGATTTGCATCGATTTGTTTTGGAGACTAGAAAAAATAAAAACAACCAAAAAATAGATTACAAATAAAATGATTCCTATATAATTATTGTAAAAAATAAATAAAAACAATGAAACGACTTCTGCCAAAAAAAACAAGCTTGGAAACCAAAATGTCAAGGAGCGATGTGCTGGATGTCTTTGATTGAGAATAGGTCGAGCTATTCCAAAATTATACACCTGTTGTTGAAATTTTTCTATGTCTGTACGCCTTTTGTGATAAACAAAGGCTCGAGGAAACCACCTGCTTTTGAATCCTTTTTCCCACAAAGTCATAGACAAATCGGGGTCTTCTCCTACTCTCAATGGGCCGAATCCGCCTGTGGCTTCGTAAGCTTCGCGTGAAATACCCATGTTGAAACTTCGGGGTTGAAATTTGTCTATCTTTCTTTTTCCACCTCGAATTCCGCCAGTAGTAATCATTGAAGTCATAGAAAAGTTAATAGCTTTCTGCAATTCATCAAAACTCTCATGAGCAGCATCAGAACCACCAAAAAAATCTACATAATTGTCGTTCAACTCTGTCAAAACTTCACATATATAATTTTCTGGCACAATCACATCAGAATCTAGAAAAACAAAATAATTTCCCTTTGCCTTATGCATTCCATAATTGCGAGATTGTCCAGGCCCAGAATTATTCTTATAATAATAATGAATATCAAGTTGATGGGCAAAATGACCAATATATTCACCCAGTGGAAAAGGCGAGCCATCATCGATTATGATAACTTCAAAATCTTTACAATTCTGTCGTCCCAAGCTCGTAAGAAGCTCAATCAACTCTATTCTACGCTGATATACGGCAACGATTACAGATAATTGTATGTTGGATGCTATATTCAATTTAGTTTGATTCTACACCTTTGCCGGCATTGTAAATTTCATATTTCAAAAAATGAGTTTCAATTTTTCCGTTATACAATTTTATTTCTGTTTCTGGCCTTAATCCGACTTCGCGTATTGCATTTTGGTCTGATGTAATGAACCAAGCAATGGTATGTGGATAATTCTGCTTTAATGTATCACCTATTTTGCGATAAAAATCTTGGGTTTTGATTTCCATTCTTTCATCATAAGGCGGATTAAAGATAATAAGTAACGGGCTGAATTCTTTTTGAGATTGAAAGAAATTTAATTGTTTTACATCGATAAACTCTGATAGATCGGCAGCTGCAATATTTCTTTCAGCCACTTTCACCATTAATTGGTTGATATCATATCCTATAATTTTACCATGAAAATCGGTTACTCGATCTAGACGTGTGCTTCTGATTTTGTTCCAAAGATCCTTGTCAAAATCTTTCCAGTTTTCAAAAGTAAAATGCTTACGATGCAATTGTGCAGGAAGATTCAATGCTATCATAGCAGCTTCTATCAATAGTGTTCCCGATCCGCACATAGGGTCTAGAAAATTTCCTTTTCCATCCCATCCTGCCATTTTCAATAGACCTGCAGCCATGACTTCGTTCAAAGGTGCTTTTCCTGTTTCTTGCCTATAACCTCTTTTAAATAGCGGTTCGCCAGAGCTATCAAGAGATAAAGTAACGGTATTGTGTGTAATATGTAAATTCACCACAATATCTGGATTGAATTTTTCTACACTTGGGCGTTTACCTTTTCTTTCTGTAAATCGGTCTGCAATTGCGTCTTTTACGCGCAATGCGGCAAAATGTGAATGCTTGAAAGAAGGAGAATTTACGGTAGCATCAATTTTAAAAGTAGCCGTTTCGCGAATATGATTTTCCCAATGATATTCCTTGCAGCGATCATACAGCTCTTGTTCATCTTTTGCTTTGAATCTTGCGATAGGTTTCAATATTCGAATGGCGGTGCGCAAACTATAATTGGCTTTATACAAAAAACCTGTATCACCGTCGAATTCAACCAATCGATTTCGAACTTTGACATTGGCACCTCCGAGTTGTTGGATTTCTCGGGCTAAAATTTCTTCAAAACCAAAAAAGGTTTTGGCTTGCATTGTAAAATTTTCCAAAATGTGGGAATTTGTGCAAATATATGATTTTTGAAATTCAACAATTCCAAAGAATTATTCATAGAAAAATCCCGAAATAGGAATCTCGGGATTTTTGTCACACAAATAGATTGAAGTTTGTTACGCCTCTTTAATTCTAGCTTTTTTACCACGTAATTGTCTGAAGTAGAAAATTCTTGCTCTTCTTACTTTTCCGCGTTTATTCACTTCGATTTTTTGAATAGAAGGCATATTTACTGGAATAATTCTTTCTACACCTATCTCACCACTCATTTTTCTGATGGTAAATGTTTCGGTAGAGCCAGAACCTCTTCTTTGTAAAACTACTCCGCGAAAGAACTGTACACGGGTTTTACCTCCTTCTGAAATTTCCTGAAACACGGTAATTGTATCACCAGCGGCAAAATCAGGAAATTCTTTTTTAGCAACGTATTTGTTTTGTACGTATTGAACTAAACTATCCATTTTTTTATATTATTTGGGTTTCGAACTAAACAACATTCACGATTTTCGCCAGAGGTTGTTCAATCGGACGGCAAAATTAATCATTATTCCGGATTTTGCAAAGATTTTTCTAGAATCTGTTTTGCTCGCATTACATCATCTCTTTCTACCTGTAATCTTATTCCGCTCAACATCACAGGAACTTGAGTATAAGTAAGGTTTTGATCCAGCAGAAATGCACGAATTCCCTCACTTTCCAGTCGAGCACGTACAATTTCTGCTTCTACAGGATTATAAAAGGTATGTAATGTGATAAATTTTTTCATTAATCGTGTTTAATGACAACTTTCTCTGAATTTTCAAATCTTTTTTCGGGAGAAAAACCAGGAATATTATTGATTAAATATTTAATAATTTCCAGGCGTGCCGTTTTTTTGGAATCTGTCCGTACCTCTATCCATGGTAGTTCATGAGTTGCTGTAAGGTCCAACATTTTTCGGATATAATGAGAATAATCATCCCATTTTTCTTGAGCCTGCTCATCCAAACCACCTACTTTCCATCTTTTCAATGGGCTAGACATTCGATCTTCGAGTCTTTCTTTTTGTTCATCTTTTGATATATCCAGAAAAAATTTAATGAAAATAATTCCATCATTTACCAATCTTTGCTCTACCGCATTTACTTCTTCCATAAACAACTCGTGCTGTTGGGTGTTACAAAATCCAAACACAGGTTCTACCACAGCTCTGTTGTACCAGCTTCGGTCAAAAAACACCATTTCTCCTGCATTGGGTAGTTGTGCAATATATCGCTGAAAATACCACTGTCCTTGTTCGAGTTCTGTGGGTTTGGGCAAGGCAACAATTCGGGCTTTTTTGGGATTAATATTCATCATAATTCGCTTAATCGCTCCTCCTTTTCCTGCTGCATCCCGACCTTCAAAAATTATAAGAACTCTTTTGTTATTTTCTATGATAAATGTTTGTAGCCTTACGAGTTCAAGTTGCAAATCTTGTAATTCTTTTTCATAATTTAATTGTTGAATGAATTTTTTTTCTTTGATGATATCATGTTCAACAAGGAAATCCATGATTTCTTCTTTATTATAAATTCTTTCGAGGTCATTTAAATCAAATTCTGCCATATTTTTCTACTATTCTCACAAATTTACGAATTATATAATTTATTCTGGTGGTTTTGACCTATTTCAGTTAACAAAAACCGTAAAAAATAAAAAAACCGTTCCCAGGAAATCAGGAACGGTTTATGTCTTTTAAATTTTGATTACAAACCTAGAATATCTGCCATTTTTTTTCTTTCTTCGGCAGCCAATTCGGCATCAACCAAGATTCTTCCACTGTGCTCATCGGTAATGATTTTTTTGCGTAGTGCAATTTCCATTTGTCTTTGAGGCGGAATGGTAAAGAATGAACCTGCAGATGCACCTCTCTCAACGGGAACTACTGCCAATCCGTTTTTAAGTGCTGCACGTATTTTCTTATAAGCTTTGAGAAGTCTTGGATCTATATTTTCTGCAAATTCATCTGCTTTTTGCATCAAATTATTTTCTTCTTTCTCTGTTTCTTTAACAATTTTATCTAGTTCAGATTTTTTATGTGACAAGTGGTCACGATAACTAGTTAATTTTTCATCAATACTAGCGATGGTTTCATTTTTATGATCAATTTTTGCTTTGAATTCTTTAATTCTTTTTTCGCTTAATTGAATTTCAAGCTCTTGATATTCAACCTCTTTTGATAATGCTTCGAATTCGCGGTTGTTGCGTACATTATCTTGTTGAGAGCCATATTTTTTAATTAATTGTTCGGAATGTTTTATGGCTTCTTTTCGAGATTTAACTTCTTTATCCAACTCTTGAATTTCTTCATTGATTTTTTGATGACGCTTTTCCAAACCTGCTATATCATCTTCAAGGTCTTCTACTTCTAGAGGCAATTCACCGCGCGTATTTCTAATTTCGTCTAGGCGTGAATCAATCAACTGCAAATCATATAATGCGCGCAATTTATCTTCTATACTGATTTCGCTCTTTTTTACTTTAGCCATATTATATTAAATAATTTATTGGATTGGTATCTACTTGTGATTTAAGGACTGCAAAATTAGGAAAATTTTCTGAAATATAGTCGGTTATGAGATTTTTTGTGAATTGTTCGGATTCATAATGTCCAGGGTCACACAAAAGAATTTGATTTTCGGCTTCAAAGAAGTCATGGTATTTCAAATCTGCCGTTACGTAGGCATCTGCTCCGGCTCTACGAGCGGCATTGATGGCAAATGCACCAGAGCCACCCAATACGGCAACTTTTTTAATTTTTTTGCCCATAATCGCAGAATGGCGTACACACTGTGTTTTGAGTCTTGTTTTTACCCATTTCAAAAATTCTAATTCCGACATTTCTTCTTGTAACTCACCGATTTGTCCCATGCCTTTGGTTTGATTATGATTGAATAATGGAATCAAATCATAGGCTACTTCTTCATAAGGATGGTTGGTTTTTAACGCAAATAAAACTTGATTTATTTGATGTTTTTCTATCAAAATTTCTACTTTCAGCTCGGGTTCGTGCTGTCTTCTATTTAACTCACCAATACTCGGATTTGCATTTTTTATAGGTTTGAAGGTTCCTTGACCTTGAATATTAAAGCTGCATTCTGCATAATTACCTATAGTTCCTGCACCGGTGCGCCATATAGCCTCTTTCACCTCATCAGCTTTATTATTTGGAACAAAAAAAATAAGTTTAAATAAATTATTTTGTCTTGGAATTAATATTTGGCGATTTTGTAATCCTAATCTTTCACAAATTTTGGCATTCACGCCATCCCATTGAGCATCCAAATTGGTATGAATAGCATAAATAGCGATTTTGTTTTGAATAGCTTTTACAATTAATTCTTCTACCCTAGAGCCTCCAGATAGTCTTTTTAATCCATTAAAAATCAATGGATGGAAGCTAATAATTAAATCTGCTTTATGTTCTATGGCTTCTTGCATCACTTCTTCTGTAATATCCAGCGTAACCAATGCTTTGTGCAATTCATCGTTTGTGTTTCCTGTCAATAATCCAACATTGTCAAAGCCTTCTGCATCTGAAAGAGGTGCCCAATTTTCCAGATTTTGGATAATTTCGTAAAGTTTCATTTTATAAAATAATTTAAAATGTCAATAGCTAAAATTACAAAAAATGTTGTGAATAAATAAGGCTTTAACTTCATTTTCTGAAATAAAAAAAACGGGCAAATGCCCGTTCAATTTCGTTTGGATTCTAGATTATTCCAATACTTCCATATCAAAATACAAGGTGGCATTAGGCGGAATAACGCCTCCAGCACCTCTCTCACCATACCCCAATGTTGGCGGAATTATCAACAATACTTCTGTTCCACGGTTGAATAGAGTAAGTGCTTCCATCCAGCCTTGAATCAACTGGGTTTGGCCAACCACTACATCTAATGGTTGATTTCTGTCTAGAGAAGAATCTACTTTTTCGCCATTTGCCAAACGTAATGTATAATGTACTTTAATAGGATCACCATTTTCTGGTTTGGCAGCTTTTCCTTCTTTCAAAATGACATAACGCAAACCAGAGTCAGTAATTTCTGCTTTTTCTGCCAGACTTTTCAATCGATTTGCATCGGCTTTTCTGGCTTCTGCCAATTTATTCTCTGCGGCTTCTAATTTGGCTGCATGATTTTTTTTGCCTTGTTCAAATGAAATAACCGGATTATAATCCTTGTATTTATCACCCTTACGAAGAATTTCCATTTTTATAATTTTTACTTCTTCTACGGGTCTGTCTTGTGCGCCTTTTTCTACTTCGGCTATAGTATTTACTACCTCTAGACCGTCTATAACTTCTCCAAATACCGTATGGCGGCCATCTAACCAAGGTGTTGGAACCTCTGTGATAAAGAATTGAGAACCATTGGTAGCGGGTCCAGAATTGGCCATTGATAGAATACCTTTTTTATCATGTTTAAGGCTGTCATCAAATTCGTCTTCGAATTGATAACCTGGACCTCCCATACCAGATCCCTGTGGGTCCCCGCCTTGAATCATAAAATCTTTGATCACACGGTGAAAGATTATTCCATCATAAAAAGGTACGCCAATTTCTTTGGCCGAATTTTTCATTTTACCTTCAGTTAATCCTACAAAATTGGCAACTGTAATAGGTGCTTTGTCTTCATGCAAACGAATCAGCATATTTCCTTTACTGGTTTCCATGTGGGCGTATAAGCCATCTCCCAAGGCTTTGTACTCTTCTTTACTCATATATTTCGGAATTGTTGTGCAGCTCGTTATCCATGTAACAAGCAATGACATTAATATTAATTTCCTATTCATAATTTACAATATCTTCTAATTTGATTTCGATTACCAAAGGCTCATCTGCTCCAATTTTTTTGCGATCACCATCTACACCATAGGCCAGACCAGAAGGTAGTAAAAGTGTCGCTTTTTCTCCTTCGCTCATGCGTTTCAGACCATATTCAATCCCTGGAATTATAGAAGATTGTCCCAAGACTATAAGTTGTTTGCCAATGGTTTCATAATCATAAATCATACTATCTTGTAGATTTTTTACCTGATATTGAAATTTTATAGTATCCATATCTTTTACTAGGCGTACACTATCGAGTCGGGTTCGGGTCATAAAAAATCCCGCATTGGTTTGTAAATAATCTTCTGAGCGCTCTCTTATATATTCTTGAATCTCTTCGTTTTCCAAGCTATTCAATTGTTTATTGAATTTTTTTGAATATTCCAAAAAGCCGTCATTTGAATAAATAGTAGGATATTGTGGTGGATTTTTTTTACAAGCCGACAAACTTATCGTCAAAAAAATCAGACTAAATAACTGTATTTTGAAGTTTTTCTTCATATTGTGGCAACAAATTTACAAATTCTTTTACTGTATTTTCTAAATTGTCATCAAATCTTCCGCCAGAAGCATTGATATGACCTCCGCCGTTGAAGTGTTTATTTGCAAATTCACTTGTATTGAAATCTCCCTTGGATCTGAAAGAAAGTTTTACAAAATCATGCTGTGTATCATCTGCCATGAAAACTGAAAAAACCACATTTTCTAATCCCAAACCATAATTCACAAAGGCGTCTGTATCTCCCTTTTGAAAACCATTTTCTAGCAATTCTTCTCTAGTTAAGGTAAAAATTGCTGTGCGATATTCTGGAAAATACTGTAAATTTTGTAAAAATACACTTAATAATTTCAATCTAGACTCACCAAAGGAGTCCATGGCATCATGTATTCTGAAGGGTTCTGCACCTTGATTGAGTAGATGAGCAGCCACTTGATGTGTAGAGGGTTTAACAGATGAATATCTGAAATTGCCTGTATCTGTCAAAATTCCGGTGTATAGGCATGTGGCGATATTGGCATCTGTCAAATCTTCCCAATTCATTTTTTCGATAAAGTGCCAAATCATTTGGCAGGTAGCGGGAATATCTGAATCGGTATAGGTGAAATCAAAAAATTCTGGGTTTTGATGATGATCAATTAGAATTTTTATGGCATCGGAGTTACGAATCAATTTCTCGAGTTGATCTGTTCGCGAAGGCTCATTAAAATCGAGCATAAAAATTATATCTGCATTAGAGAAGGCTATTTCTGCACCTTTTGGATTGAATTCGGCATTAAATATTTTCTTGGCCTCTGGCATCCATTTCAGAAATTTGGGAAAATCGTTGGGAGAAATTATTTGAACGTCGTGTCCTAATTTTTTCAAAATAAGTGATAAACCCAAGCATGATCCTATGGCATCTCCATCGGGGTTTTTGTGTGGAACTATTACAATATTTTTTTCGATTTTGAATAGGGATTTAAGTTCAAAAATCTCATCTGGCGAAAACATAGCTTGTATTTAATTGGCGAAAATACATAAAAAGCTTGAATTTAAATTAGATTATAAGCGATTACCTGGGGCATTTACCCAATAAATAAATCCTATATTTTGAGTATATTTCAACTTAAATCTTCTCACATTTGTAGTTTTAATTTTTACATGAAATTATTTCAAAATAAATACGCTGTGCTTATTGTACTAGCATTGGTTTGGGGTACTTCTTTTATTCTGATTAAGAAATCTGTTGACGTCTTTTCGCCATATCAAGTAGGAGCTTTGCGTGTAAGCATGGCCGGATTGGTTTTGATGAGTTTTGGGATTCCAGCCTTACGCAAACTGGATAAAAAAACCCTGATGTGGGCAGCCATCGGAGGTTGTTTTGGCAATTTTATTCCTATGTTTTTATTCCCGATGGCAGAAGTAAAGGTGAGCAGTTCTCTGGCAGGAATTCTGAATTCTTTGGTACCTATTTTTACTTTATTTTTTGGTTTTTTACTTTTTAATACCAAAAGCACCAAAGTTCAAGTTTTAGGTGCCATAATTGGATTTGCTGGAGCCAATGTACTCATGTATTTCACTGGCGGAAGCGGTGGCGAATCTCATTTTCAATATGCTTTATTGATTATTTTGGCTACGATTTCATATTCCTTGAGTGGCTTGATTGTGAAAAGTAAACTCAATCATGTACGCTCACTCGAATTAAGCGGTGCGGTTTTCAGTATTTGGTTTTTACCTGCCTTAATTATTTTGATTTTTTCTGGTTTTTTTACAGAATTTAATGGTTCTGTAGAGCATTGGAAAGGCTTGGGGTATGTAAGTATTCTGGCGTTTATGGGTACAGCTATGGCCATGATTTTATTTTATAAACTCATTCAGCAAACTACGGCCGTATTTGCCAGTTCTGTGACGTATTTGATGCCGGTGGTCGCCGTTTTATGGGGCATTTTGGATGGAGAAGAGTTTAATTTCTGGTTTATCATCGGTGGATTTTTGATTTTGATTGGAATTTATTTAATTCGTGAAAAATCTGGGACAGAAATTATTTCAAAAAAATAGTTTCTTTTCTAATTTTTAAAGTCTAATCTATCAAATTTTCATACATTTAATTTTTAAATTTAAATTTTGAATGCAGAATACGCAACTTTCCATTCTAGCCTCTGAGTTTGTAACTCCTGATACGAAACGATTTGTGACAGAAAAACCTGAAGGATTTGTTTTTTCGCCAGGACAGGCACTTTTATTATCCATCGATTTGCCAGAATATGAAGATATTGTAAGACCCTATTCTATTACATCGGTTAACGCCTGGAATTATCTCGAATTTTTTATTAAATCCTATCCAACGGGTAAATTCTCTGAAAAAGTTAAAAGCTTGAATGCTGGCGCAAAGTTTAATGTTCATGGAGAAGTAAATGGTATAAAATTCAAAGGACCAGGTATTTTTATAGCTGGCGGGACGGGAATTACGGCTTTTATTTCAATTTTACGTGCTTTGTATTTAAGTAAAAATATGCGTAATGTTGGGCTTATTTATTCGGTAAGAGAGCCAGAAGATGTGATATTGGCTAAAGAATTACAACAAATTTTGGGTGAAAATATGAAGGTTATTTTCACCCGACACAAAGTAATAGGATTTCGTGAAAATCGAATTGATAAAGATTTTTTAGTAGATGTAATCGGTAGTTTCGACAATAATTTTTACATCGCCGGAAAAACAGGATTTGTGAACGATATTACACGTTATTTATTGGAATTGGGGGCGAAATCAGAACATATAATTATTTAAAATTATTTTTGAATAAAGTTATATTTCCTTTTTTTTAAAAGAAACTATTCTTTATTTCGTATTCAATTTAGGTTTTTCATCAGCATTGGCCAGCGTCCAAGCTATGGAAAAAATAAGTTGAGTGCGGCGTGTTAACAACGGATAATTAATTTTATCTGCAGTATCGGTTTCTTTATGATAATCTTCGTGAACGCCATTGAAAAAGAAAATAACGGGAATATTATTTTTAGCGAAATGATAATGATCTGACCTGAAATAAAAACGATTTGGGTCATCTGGCGCATCAAACCTGTAATCTAGATTGAGTTGAAAAAAATCTTGGTTTACTTTTTCTGCCACTTGTTTCAAATCTTTACTCAAAACTTCTGAACCAATCAGATAAATATAATTTTCATCCTCTATATGCTCCTTGTCCACTCTACCTATCATATCGATATTCAGATTGGTTATAGTATTTTTGAGTGGAAAAAGTGGATTATCGCTATAGTATTTCGCACCCAAAAGTCCTTTTTCTTCTGCTGTTATATGTAAAAAAACTATAGTTCTTCTAGGCTTAAAACCTTGTTTTTCTGCTTTTTTAAAAGCTTTTGCCATGTTCATAACAGCAATGGTGCCGCTTCCATTGTCGTCTGCACCGTTATAGATTTTTTCGCCAGATGTGCCAATATGGTCCAAATGAGCAGAAATTACAATAATTTCGTTGGCTTTGTCGGTACCTGGAATATATGCAATCACATTATTTGCATCTCCATTCACACGCGAAAAAGTTCCATCTGGAATGGTTTGGTAATAATTCTTTGTATCTGGAACAGGTGGAATTTGATTTTTAATATAAAAATCTCTTATATATTCTGTTGCCAATCTTTCGCCCTCGCTGGCGGCATCTCTTCCTACAAAATCATCACCGGCATATACATACAGCATTTCTTTGATTTCGGACTGTAAAATACCAGAAGCGTATTTTTCTGTTTTATTTAAATAATCATTAGCTGTGAGATTTTTCTGTGATTTACACGAGAAAAATGTAATAGCTAAAAAAATAAAAAAGAATTTAATCATAAAGTTATATAATTGATTATCAGCTTATTTTACTAATTTCATTTCATTAATCAAATGTTTTGCACCTGCAAATTTATCGATGATAAATAGGATATAACGCGCATCTACCATGATATTTCGGCATATTTCTGGGTCATAATTATAATCGCTCATTGTGCCCTCCCAAACACGGTCAAAGTTTAATCCTACCAAGTTTCCATTGGCATCCAAAGCAGGAGAGCCGGAGTTCCCACCAGTGGTGTGATTGGTAGCAATAAAGTTTACAGGAATTTTACCATTAACTGCGTAATCGCCATAATCTTTGTTGTTGTATAAATCAATCAGTTTTTGTGCCACATCAAACTCATAATCACCCGGAACATATTTTTCTATCACACCTTCCAAGGTAGAAATGGGTTTATAATATACCGCATCTGAAGGTTGATAGCCATTGACTTTTCCATAGGTTACACGCAAGGTAGAATTCGCATCGGGAAAGAATTTAAAATCTTTCATAACATCCAATTGCGCCTGCATATATCTTCTCATTTTATTGTCTATTTGTGATTGTAAGTCACGACGATTGTCCCCTACTCTAGATTCATAGGCTTGTTCTATTTTTCCGATTTTCTGAACCAAAGGATCGGCTTTCACCGCTGCCAAAAAGGTGGATTTATTATTCATTCTACCCGTTACATCATTTTTCAAGTTATTAGTAATCAAGGTTTTAGTCAAGTCAGATTTGGCAATATTCACGTTGGTATCTTGAAATTCCTTTGGCATATTTTTCTTGTACATATCCCACAACATTAGAGAAACTTCTGTATCTACTGTGGCGTTATAATCCTTGTACATCCCAGATAAATAATTTTGAACTCGATTATAATAATCATTAAAATCGGCATCTTTTTCTTTTTTAACTAAATTATTGAGAGTCAATGCAATTCTAAATGTTTCTGAATTTCTAAAAATTGCTTCATCAAAATAATCACGAGCAAAGTTATAGGGTTCTATTTCTTTGTATAATCGATTCAAATCTGAAATCAAATGTGGATATTCAGCACATTTCAGACTTTTTTCTTTATTACACATTTTTTCTATATTTTTCAAGAATTCTTGTTCATAAGAATGCTTTTTGGCGATGGCATTTGATCGTTCAAGTCCTTGATTTTCGCCAATCCATTTTTTATAATAATTGGCTACGCGAGCATATTTAGATGCATATTGAATTTTGATTTGGGGATCTTGTTTCATATATCCATCGATAATTTTCAATGCATTTTCGCGAATTTCGATTTTGGCTGGATTCAAAGTTGTAGTTAATTGTTCAATGGCAGAAGCAGGTAAATACTCGTCAGTATTCCCAGGAAAACCAAAAACAAAAGTAAAATCTCCTTCCTTCACCCCATTGGCATTAATTGGTAAAAAATGTTTGGGCGTGTATGGCACGTTATCTTTGGAATATTCTGCCGGTTTATTGTTTTTGTCTGCGTAAATTCTGAAAAGCGCAAAATCACCCGTATGCCTTGGCCACATCCAATTGTCGGTATCACTCCCAAATTTCCCAATATTGCTGGGAGGCGTTCCAACCAATCGTACATCGCGATATGTTTCGGTAATAAACAAATAGTATTTATTTCCTTTATAAAAAGGGCGAATCATCACATCCTGATACGATTCTTTTACCGTATTGGCTGTAATAATATCTATATTATCTTTGATTCTTCCATTTCTGGCAGTTTCTGAATCTGAAATTGATACGCCTTGCAATATCTCTTTGGATACATCTTTTATATTAACGATAAAAGTAGCGGTCAATCCTGGATTCGGAAGTTCTTTTTCCATATTTTCAGCCCAGAAGCCATCTTCTAAATAATTGTTTTCCAAGGTACTATGTGACTGAATTTCGCCATAACCACAATGATGATTGGTGAGTAATAAACCTTTGGGCGAAATTACTTCGGAAGTACATCCACCGCCAAAATGGGCTATAGCGTCATTAATACTTGGCGCATCTGGATTAAAAATATCTTTGGCTCCAATTTTCATGCCCATAGCTTTCATTTCAGCTTCGTTCAACTCGGTAGGAATCCACATTCCGCCGCCTTGTTGTGCTATTACAAAAACATTTAAAAGTAAACTTGATAATACTAAAAACAGGTTCTTTCTATTCATTCTGAATTCAATTTGGGTAAAGATAAAAATATTTATAACATTATATAAAAAATGGCGGCTGATAGCAGCTAAAGTTTTAAACCTACATTTTAAATTTGGGAATAAAATAAGTCGAAATTCTATTTAAAGTCCATAAAAAAGCATCCGTAGTGAGTGTACAGATGCTTTTTTGATTTTAAGCTCTTCGGATTTTAATTCAAAATTGATTAAAATCAGGTAAATTGTGCAGCCACTTTTTCTGCTTTTTTACTTTCGGAATAATCATAAAAGCCTTCGCCAGATTTTACGCCTTTTTTACCTGCCATCACCATATTCACCAATAACGGACATGGCGCATATTTTGGATTTTTGAATCCATCATATAATACGTTCAAAATGGAAAGACATACATCCAGACCTATAAAATCTGCCAACTGTAGCGGCCCCATGGGATGCGCCATTCCCAGCTTCATTACCGTATCTATTTCTTCTACTCCAGCAACTCCTTCATACAAACTATAAATCGCTTCGTTGATCATAGGCATCAAAATACGATTGGCTATAAATCCAGGATAATCATTGACTTCTACAGGAACTTTACCCAAAGTTTTGGACATTTCCATGATTTTTTCCATCACCTCATCAGATGTATTATATCCGCGAATTACCTCTACAAGTTTCATTATGGGCACTGGATTCATGAAATGCATGCCAATAACTTTGTCTGGGCGTTTGGTTTCTGCTGCAATTTGCGTAATAGAAATAGAAGATGTATTTGTGGCTAAAATTGCAGATTCAGGGGCTTTTTGATCTAATTCTGAAAATATTTTCAATTTCAAATTCAAATTTTCTGTAGCTGCCTCCACTATTAAATCAGCATTTTGAATCCCCTCTTCCATAGAGGTATAGGTCTTGATTTGGTTGAGCGTTTGGGTTTTATCCTCCTCTGATATGCTTTCTCTTGCAATCATTCGGTCCAGATTTTTACCAATCGTCTCCAGCGCTTTATCCAATGCGGGTTGGGAAATATCAACTAGATTGACGTTGAAATTGTTTTGAGCAAAAACGTGAGCGATTCCGTTGCCCATTGTTCCTGCACCGATTACTGTAATGTTTTTCATAAATATTATTAAATATGTAATTTTTATTCTAGAATTTTAAATTAAATCATTCGGGATTAGATTTCCTTATCTTTTGTCATCAATTCATTTAAAATTTTCAAAGCGCTTTCGGCTAAATTAGTTCCCGGACCAAAGATATTATTTGCACCATGAGCATATAAATAAGAATAATCTTGTTGTGGAATTACGCCACCAACTACAATATAAATCTCGTTATTTCCTAAATTTTTTAATTCCTGCACCACTTCTGGAACCAGCGTTTTGTGTCCTGCTGCAAGCGAAGATATTCCTAGAATATGCACATCATTTTCTACAGCTTGTTTGGCCACTTCTTTCGGAGTTTGAAAAAGTGGTGCTATATCTACGTCAAAACCCATATCTGCAAAACTGGTTGAAACGACTTTTGCACCCCGATCATGCCCGTCTTGACCCATTTTTGCAACCATGATTCTAGGTCGTCTTCCGAATTCGGCCTCGAATTCATCGGTCATTTTTCTTGCTTTTTGAAATGTATCCATTTTAGTTGCCTCTGCGGCATAAACGCCGTGTATTGAACGAATTTGTGCTTTATATCTTCCAAAAGATTCCTCCATTGCATCAGAAATCTCTCCCAAAGTAGCTCTTTCACGTGCTGCTTTTATACACAAATCGAGCAGATTTCCTTTTCCTGATGTGGCAGATTCCCGAATCGCGTCCAGGCTTGCTTGTACTTTTTCTTGATTTCTTTCGGCACGTATTCTTTGTAATCTTTCTACTTGTTTTCTACGAACTTCTGTATTATCGATATCTAGAATTTCAAAATTTTCTTGTTCCAATTGTGATTTGAAACCGTTGATTCCCACGATGATATCCTCTCCCGCATCAATTCTAGCCTGTTTGCGAGCTGCTGCTTCTTCGATTCGCATTTTAGGAATTCCTGCTTCTATAGCTTTGGTCATTCCGCCCAATTCATTCACTTCTTGAATATATTTCCAGGCTTTTTCTGCCATTTCTTGAGTTAAATTCTCGATTATATGAGAACCCCCCATGGGGTCTACCGTTTTGGTAATTCCAGTTTCATTTTGAATAATTAATTGTGTATTTCTGGCGATTCTCGCAGAAAAATCCGTAGGTAATGCAATGGCTTCGTCTAGTGCATTGGTGTGTAAAGATTGTGTACCGCCCAAAGTGGCTGCTAGTGCTTCTATGGCAGTACGCGTAATATTGTTGTAAGGTTCTTGCTCGGTAAGGCTCCAACCACTTGTTTGGCAATGCGTACGCAATGCGAGTGATTTTTTATCATTTGGATTGAATTCTGAAATTAATTTGGCCCAGAGCATTCTTGCAGCTCTCATTTTTGCAATTTCTTGAAAAAAATTCATCCCAATGGCCCAGAAAAATGAAAGTCTAGGTGCAAAATCGTCTATTTTGAGACCTGCGTTCAATCCTGTTTTTACGTATTCATAACCGTCTGCCAAGGTATATGCCATTTCTAGTGCAGGTGTGGCTCCTGCTTCTTGCATGTGATATCCAGAAATAGAAATCGAATTGAATTTTGGAATATTTTGGGATGTGTATTCAAAGATGTCTGCAATGATTTTCATTGACGGTTTGGGAGGATAGATATAGGTGTTACGCACCATGAACTCTTTGAGAATATCATTTTGAATTGTACCGCTCAATAATTTCTGCTCTACGCCTTGCTCTTCTGCGGCTACGATATAAAATGCCAAAATAGGCAATACGGCGCCGTTCATCGTCATAGAAACCGATATTTGGTCTAAAGGAATTTGGTCGAATAAAATTTTCATGTCTTCGACCGAGTCTATGGCAACGCCAGCTTTTCCGACATCTCCCACTACTCTTTCATTATCTGAATCGTAACCTCTATGTGTTGCCAGGTCAAATGCTACAGACAATCCTTTTTGACCGGCCGCAAGGTTTCTTCTATAAAATGCGTTAGACTCTTCTGCGGTAGAAAATCCTGCATATTGCCGAATGGTCCAAGGGCGCCGAACATACATTGTGGTATAGGGTCCACGCAAATAAGGTGGAAATCCAGAAGTAAATCTTTCGCTCAAATCTGGAATTTGCGGATATGCCGATTGCACTTGTACTCCATCAATTTCACGAGTTTTGATTTTGGGAGAAGCATTAAGGATATCTAATTGCAGTGGAATTTGAGAAAAATCTTTACGCTTGGCCATATCTGGGGTTTAGAAGTGTAAATTTATGGAATTTTACGGTAATAAACTTTTGACGTGAGTGAAATCTATGAAGAAAATCAATTGAAGGGTATTTTTTAGTTTTACCTATTAAAATGCGAATGAGGCATTTTAAATACATCTGGTATCGTATTTATCGGTACTCGCAAAAGGGATCGAACGTAAATCCTTTGTTGGCAATACCTTTTACAAAATGCGAGATACAGAAGATGGAGTTTCGGAATATTCTGTATCTCGGATTTTGTAGGTTTTGCCGACAAAGATTGCAGTGAGAGCCCGGTCCCTTGTTTGTTGGAAAATAGCGATAAATTTTCAAAAGCTTGGGTAACAAGGGATTTGCCCAAAAAAAGACTACATCATTGCTTATAAGTCTGGATTTGAATTGGGTAAAATAAAATTATTTCCAATTATAATTCCAGTGCACGACGAATATCTGCATCTTCTTTTCCTCCCAAAAGCAATTCTGAAGGGTTTTCTAGGGCTTCTTTCACTGCCACCAAGAATCCTACAGATTCGCGGCCATCGATGATGCGGTGGTCATAAGACAATGCAACGAACATGATGGGTGCAATTGCGATTCCGCCATTTTTTACAATTGGGCGTTCTACGATATTGTGCATTCCCAGGATGGCAGATTGTGGTGGATTGATGATGGGTGTTGATAACATAGATCCGAAAACGCCTCCGTTGGTGATAGTAAATGTTCCGCCGGTCATTTCGTCTATGCTTATGATTCCGTCACGTACTTTGATGGCGAGTTCGGCTATATTTTTTTCTATTCCTCGGAAGGTGAGCATTTCTGCGTTACGCACTACGGGAACCATTAATCCTTTGGGTCCTGAAACGGCGATACTGATGTCGTAGAAATTATTTTTAATTTGAAAATCACCATCAATCATGGAGTTCACCTCTGGGAAGAGTTGCAATGCGCGCACTACTGCCTTGGTAAAAAATGACATAAAACCTAGGCTAACACCGTGTTTTTCTTTGAATTCGTCTTTGTATTGTTTTCTCAAAGCAAAGATGGCGGACATATCCACTTCGTTGAAAGTGGTAAGCATTGCGGTTTCATTTTTAACTGAAACCAATCTTTCGGAGAGTTTTCTCCGTAGCATGGAAAGTTTTTTGCGTTCGGAGTCTCGGTTGGCATAAGCGGGTGCGGTTCCCATTGCGGGTGTAAAATTTTGCGCATCTTCTTTGGTAATTCGGCCGTTTTTTCCTGTACCGGGTACATTTTTAGGGTCTATATCTTTTTCTGCCAATATTTTTTTGGCGGCGGGTGAAGCGATGCCGGTGTTTTGATTTATTGGCAAATCTGCTGTTGCGGGTTCGGCGGCTTTAGCCACAGGCGTATTTTGCTGAACTTCTTGTGGGCTTGTTTTTTCTTCTTTCTTTTCTTGCGGAATATCTTTGTCGGCACCTTCGGGTTTTTGTGCAGATGTATCGATAAGACACACGACTCCACCTACAGGCACCACATCTCCTTCTTCTGCCTTCAATGTAATGATTCCGCTTTGCTCTGCAGGTAATTCTAGTGTTGCCTTGTCTGAGTCCACTTCTGCAATAGGTTGATCTTTTTCTACATAATCACCATCAGCAACCAGCCAGGTTGCAATTTCTACTTCGGTAATGGATTCGCCCGGTGATGGGACTTTCATTTCTAAAATGCTCATATTCTGATGTGGTTTTTATTCGTTTAGGTTAAAAACATTATTTATTACTTCACTTTGATGGACGCTCCAGCGTTTGTAAGAGCCAGAAGCTGGTGCTGCGTTTGCTTTGGGAGAAATCAACTGCCATGGCAATTCTCTCATTTGCATTAAGATATAGGACCATGGGCCCATGTTTGCGGGTTCTTCTTGTGCCCAGACTAATTCTATATTGTTGAATTTGGAAATAATTTCTTTGATTTGGTTTATATCTAAAGGATATAGTTGCTCGATTCTCACGAGATGAACGTTTTTATTTTCGGTTTTATTTTTATGTTCGAGCAGGTCATAATAAAGTTTTCCTGAGCAGAAGACGACTCTTTTGATTTGATTGATTTCTTGAATTTCGTCTTCGATAATTGGCTTGAATTCGCCATTCGCCAATTCGGCGATATTTGAATAAACTTCTGGATGTCTCAATAAGCTTTTTGGTGTGAAAATTACCAATGGTTTTCGGTAATTCGTCTTCATCTGGCGTCTGAGAATATGGAAGAAGTTTGCCGGTGTAGTGCAGTTGGCCACAAACATATTTCCTTGTGCACAAAGTTGTAGAAATCTTTCGATTCTGGCAGAGGAATGTTCTGCTCCCTGTCCTTCGTATCCATGCGGAAGATATAATACCAATCCGTTTTGAACTTTCCATTTATCTTCTGCTGCAGAGATATATTGGTCGATCACGATTTGGCCACCGTTGGCAAAGTCGCCAAACTGTGCTTCCCATACGGTAAGCGTATTGGGAGCTGCCATGGCGTAGCCATAATCAAATCCCAGCACGGCATATTCTGAGAGAAGTGAATTGTAAATTTGCATTCGTCCCTGATCATCAGAAATGTGATTTAACTGGATAAATTCCTCTTCGGTTTCTTCTGTTTTGATCACTGCGTGTCTGTGAGAGAATGTACCTCTTTCTACATCTTCACCAGACACTCGCACATCAAATTTCTCTGATAATAAAGAGCCGTAGGCCAACATTTCTGCCATGCCCCAGTCGATTTTATCATCTTTGAAAACCATGTTATTTCTCTGTTCGTGCAACCTAACTTCTTTTCGGATGAATTTTTTTCCTTCTGGTAGCTGGGTAATGGCAGAAGCGACATCTTTGAGAATTTTCTCATCGATTTTGGTATCTATAGGATTCAGCATTTCCTCTTCTGGTTTGATTTGAAAATCTTTCCAGATTTCGGGCATGAATGGATCCAGGGTATTTTTTTCGATTTTTTTGGATTCTTCGAAATGGTTTTCAAGAATTTCTTTGAAATCTTTTTCCATTTCTTGCATAAACTCTTCTCCTACAATGCCTTCGTTTTCGAGTTTTGTTCTATAAATTTCTCTTACATTTTTATGTTTTGCAATCGCATTATAGAGTTGTGGTTGTGTAAATCTGGGTTCATCCCCTTCATTATGTCCATACTTGCGGTATCCCAATAAATCGATAAAAACATCTGTACCAAATTCGTTTCTATAATCTACGGCAAATCGAATTGCGTGTATCACGGCTTCTACATCATCTGCATTGACATGCATTACAGGGTTCATGCAGACTTTTGCAACATCTGTACAATATGTACTGGAGCGTCCATCGAGATAATTGGTTGTGAAACCGATTTGATTATTGATTACGATATGAATGGTTCCGCCTGTTTTGTATCCATCGAGGGATTCCATTTGAATTAATTCATAAACGATTCCCTGTCCGGCAATGGCGGCATCACCATGAATGCTGATGGGGAGAACTTTTCTGAAATTATCTTGATAATTAAGGTCGATTTTGGCTCTAGAAATTCCTGAAATTACTGCACCTACGGTTTCCAGGTGAGATGGGTTTGGTGCGAGGTTGATTTTTACTTTTTTACCATTCGCGGTTTCAGTTAAGGTAGTAGAGCCTAAATGATATTTCACATCACCGTCAAAATATTCTTCTTCGAAGTCTTTTTTCTCGAATTCGGAGAAAATTTGAGAATATGATTTTTTGAAAATATTAGCCAAAACGTTGAGTCGTCCACGGTGTGCCATGCCTACAATAAATTCTTCTACACCTTGTTCTGCACCACGATTTATAATTTCGTCCAAAGCAGGAATTATAGATTCATTTCCTTCTACAGAAAACCTTTTTTGTCCTACGAATTTGGTATGTAAAAAACTTTCAAAGGCTACCGCTTCGTTCACCTTGTGCATAGCCTGTCGTTTTTCTGCTGTGGTGAGGACGGGCTGATTTAAATTTTGATTTAACCAATTTTGAATCCATTGAATTTCCTCTGGCTTACGTACATACATATATTCAATCCCGATAGAGCCACAGTAAATATCTTCGAGATGCTGAATTATTTGACGTAAAGTTTGTTTTTCCTTTGCTCCAATGATTTCGGCGGCATCGAATTTTTTGTCTAAATCACTTTCTTCTAAGCCAAAATTCTGAATATCTAAATTGGGTTTATAGACTCTTCTGCTACGGACTGGGTTGTTTTGTGTAAACAAATGTCCCCGTGTACGATAGGCATTAATGAGGTTGATGACTTTGAACTCTTTTTGAATATCTTCGGGAACACCTTCGGCCACAAAATGGTTTGCAGATAATTCTTCAATGCTGAATCCGTTAAAATTTTCTCTGGCAAAATCAAAGCCCTGAAAAAATGTTCTCCATGTTGGTTCTATGGAATCCGGATATTTTGTGTATTTCTCATAGAGATTATCTATGAATTCTGCGTGTACTGCATTCAGGAAAGAAAATCGATCCATGTTTTATTTACTTCAATTTGAATATCCCACAAAATTAGTACTTTTAATCTACATATGGAATTGTATGAGATTGAAAATACCTGAAAAAGTTTTGAAATAGATTATATGAATGATTTCAAACCAAAAACCGCCTCAAAAATTTTGAAGCGGTTTTGAAATATTTCTGTTTTTTATATTTTAAAACTGGTAGCCGATTCCTATTTGGAACACGCCATTTTTCCAATCTTGATTGATTCCAACATTTTCATCCCAAGATGCGTCTTCATCTGTAATATTGCTGAGTCCCATATTGTATCGAGCATCGATGGTAACACCTTGCGCTAATTTATAACCTGCGCCCAACAACAAACCAAAATCTGTTCCTTTCAAATAATCTGTTGCATCTACATCATTAGCACCATCTTCTTTCCAATCTGCACCTGTGAGGAATCCAATTTGAGGTCCAGCTTGTAAATTAAATCCATTTGCCAAATATACTTTTGCCAAAACTGGAACATTGATATACTGTAATCTAAGGTCGGCTTCTTTGCCTAAGGCTTCAAACTTTGAACCTTGAGTTGAATAAATAACTTCTGGTTGAATTGAAAATCTGGGAGCTACTGGAAATTCAGTAAATAACCCGATATGAAATCCACTCAAACTTTTGGTATCTACACCTTGAATTTTGTCTCCATTCAAATTAGATAAATTGTACCCTGCTCTTACTCCTAGTTGTAATGCCTCAGTATTTACGTTTTGTGCTTCTACAGACATTAATCCAAATATTGCAATTGCTGCTGATAAAACTAACTTTTTCATGTTATAAATTTTTAAGTTAATATTCCTCATTTATTCAACCAACGTGCCAATTTGGTGTTAACTATTCTATTTTAACATTTTTTATTAATTCAATATATTGATTTACAGATATTTACATTTGTTGGTGTAATTTTTATTAAATGATATAAAATAAAAAAGGCTGTATTTCAATTATGAAAAACAGCCTTTTTAACAATATGCAAAAACAAATCTAGAACTTATATCCTACTCCTAAATTTAGTGTATTCAATTTTAGGCTATAATCCGCATCACCGGTATATCCATTATTAACTTGTAGTCCGTATCTGATTTCTGCCAGAAATTTTTCTGTGAAATCATAACCCAATCCCGCAGCAATACCAAAGTTGAATCCAGTAAAATCGTCTGGATAATCCTCGAAATCAAACAAAAGTTGAGGCCCAGCCTGAATGTTGAATCCTTCTGCAACGTAGTATTTGAAGATTACGGGAATCTGTAATAAGAATACGTCATTAATCAACCCAGCGTTAAGTGCAGGTTGTAGCTCAAAGCCTTCTCCTAATGGAAATTGCTTGAATACACCTACATAAAACCCTGCTTCGGAATCACTTGAAGAGTGTCCCATGTAATCTGACTTTCCCATACCCATTAGTAATCCACCGTTTACACCAAACCCGCTTTGTGCGTTTAAGGCACTCATTGTAAAGAGTGCAATCATTGATAAGAATAAATTTTTCATAATTGTGTTATTTTTAAATTCAATGGCGAAAATAAGAATAATATTTTAATTTATGTTAAATTATAAGAAAATTATATTAAGAAACTTAAAAAAAGGAGAATTTAATAAAATAAAAGTTTCCAAAGAAATTGATAATCGCAAAGTATGAATAAAAAAAAGACGCTCCATTGAACGTCTTTTGCGAATAGAATAGATGTATTATTTTAAAATCTATAACCCACACCCAGTAAGACAAAATTATTCTTTAATGAACCTTCATCATTAGATTCTTTTAAAAAATTACTTGTATTTAAATTAAATCGTGCATCTATGAAGATACCTTTATAAAATATATATTCTGCACCAAAATAGGGTGAAATCATAAGGCTGTGCAAATTATCTTTTAAATCGTAAGATTCCGTTTCTGTTTGCGGAGTTTATCCTTACATCGTCAAAGTTGCAGATACCTCTGCTTTGGCTGCGAGTAGAAATCCTAGATTCAAACCTGCACCTAAGGAGAAACTTTCTGTTGGAAAATACTAAATTCCGATGGGCAGTTGTAGGGATTGCATATTCAAATCTGTGCTTTCCTCATAGGTAAAGTCTTGTCCTGCCAGATAACTTGACAATTCTCCGCCTAAATTAACATAAAGTAACTCCACTTGAAGCGCTACTTTATCATTAAATTTATTTTCCATCATAAATCCTGCAAAAATTCCGGATTTTGAGTCAAAAGTATGAATTTCACCTTCGATTTTTATACTTGGGGTGGACAAGGAATATCCAGCCTTGATTCCAAAAGTTTTTTGTTGTACCTCTACACCAACAAGTAGTAAGAGAGTTATGAATACAAAAATCAGCTTTTTTATAAATTTTTTTTTAAATTCAAATATAAATTAACAAACTATTGCTTTCAGTATTATTTTAAATTCTTCTAAATCGAATAATTAGGAGCTTCTTTGGTAACTACAATATCATGAGGATGGCTTTCTTGCAGTCCTGCATTGGTAATTTTCACCATTTTCGTATTTGTAATTAATTCGGGAATCGTTGCTGTTCCGCAATATCCCATTCCGCTACGTAAACCACCACAAAGTTGGTACACCACATCTTTTACCGGTCCTTTATAGGGAACACGACCTTCAATACCTTCTGGAACGAGCTTTTTGGCTTCAGTGCCTTTGGATTGAAAATATCGGTCGCTACTTCCTCTTTTCATGGCGGCAAGTGAACCCATTCCTTGATAAATTTTGAATTTTCTACCTTGATAGATAATTTCTTCTCCAGGTGCTTCATCTGATCCTGCAAACAAACCGCCCAACATTACCGTACTGGCTCCGGCTGCCAAGGCTTTTACAATATCTCCAGAAAGTTTGATTCCGCCATCGGCAATGACAGGTATATTTCTTGTTCGCGCATATTCATATACGTCATATATTGCAGAAAGTTGTGGAACACCTACGCCTGCAATCACACGCGTAGTACATATTGAACCTGGTCCCACACCTACTTTCAAAGCATTGGCGCCTGCGTCTATCAACATTTTTGCTGCTTCTGCTGTTACTATATTTCCACCCACCAAATCCAGTTCTGGAAAGGCATTTCTCACTTCTTGTAATTTAGAAATTACGCCTTGTGAGTGTCCATGTGCAGAATCAATAGCAATAATATCTACTCCTTTTTCTACCAAGGCTTGCACACGTTGCAGTGTATCCTCACCTACACCCACGCCTGCACCAACTCTCAATCGTCCATGACTGTCCTTGCATGAATTGGGATATTCGGATAAATTATCGATATCTTTTATCGTAATTAATCCAATAAGTTTATAATCCTTATCAACAATCGGTAATTTTTCTATACGATTGCGCAAAAGTATTTCTTTGGCGTCTTCCAGACTTGTATTTTTATGTGAAGTTACCAAATTTTCTTTGGTCATAACATCGGTAACCAATTGATTCATATCGGTTTGATACCGAATATCACGGTTGGTCAAAATTCCGATTAGCGTTCTATTTTCGTCGATTACTGGAAGGCCAGAAATTCTGAAATTCCGCATTAAATCTTCTGCATCTTGTAATATTTGGCCAGGTTTCAGTGTAACAGGATCTGTAATCATTCCGCTTTCAGAGCGTTTTACGATATCGATTTCTGCAGCTTGCCTTTCAATGGACATATTTTTGTGAATGAAAGCCAATCCACCTTCACGCGCTAGGCCTATAGCCATTCGTGATTCTGATACAGTATCCATTGCTGCACTCACAATTGGGATGTTGAGTTTGAGCTTTTGGGTTAATTGTGTTTCTAGGTTTACCTCTGAAGGTAGTATAGACGAGTAGGCTGGTATGAGCAGTAGGTCATCGAATGTGTAACCTTCCTGAACGATTTTGTCTGCTAAAGGCATATTGCTTTTTGCCGAGCAAAGTTAGTGGTTTTGGAGAAAAGAAAAAAGAAAAAGATGAAAGAAGAAAGAGAAAAGAAATTTTACATTTTACATTTTACTTTCAATTTTTCAAAAAAAATGCAGTCTATAAGCCGGATTCTGTTTGAGCTTGTCATTTATCTGGTTTCGTCGTTACCGACGAAATCTAAGCTGCTTACCCCTCGGCGTCGGACGTGCCGCCCTTTTCAGCCGATATACATAGCATTTCACCACACAGAGTTTACCTGATTTCACTACAGCCGAACTGTACATTCTTTCTGTTGCACTGGTCCTGATTCGCCTAGACGAACCGACGGGCGTTACCCGTTGTGCTGCACTATGGTGTCCGGACTTTCCTCCCGATTCGTACTAGAATCGAGCGACAAGCCGACTGCTCGGCAAAGGTACAAAAAATAGAATAATATTTGTTCCTGCCCATAAGTATTTCATACCTTTGCCCTTATGACAATTCAGGAGATACAAGCCGAAATCATTGATGAATTTGCATTTTTTGATGATTGGCAACAGCGATATGAATATTTAATTGAATTAGGAAAGGATTTACCCGATATGCCTGAAAACCAAAAAGAGAATGGAAAACTCGTGAAGGGCTGTCAATCTAATGTATGGCTGGATGCAAAATTGCAAGATGATAAAATTGTTTTTGAAGCTGATAGTGATGCTATTTTACCAAAAGGATTGGCTGCATTGCTGGTAAGGGTATATTCCAACCAAAATCCAGAAGATATTTTGAATAGTTCAGAATCTTTTATTGAGCAAATAGGCTTACAGGAATTTCTTTCTCCAACGCGTGCCAATGGACTTTTGGCTATGATTAAACAAATCAAATTTTACGCAATAGCTTTCAAGGTAAAATCAAACCGATAAATTGTTGGATAAGCAAAGGCGAATTTTGGTATTCAGGTTGTCTTCTCTGGGAGACATTGCGCTGTGTGTACCGGTAATACACGCTGTACTGGAGCAAAACCCTGATGTTTTTATTGATTTTGTGGCACCTGGATATGCCCATGACCTATTTCCGAAGCATGCGCGTCTAGAACTGATACATTTTGATAAATCAGGAAAACACCGGGGAATAAAAGGTCTGTATAATCTTCTTAATTCTTTTGATTTGTCTAAATACGAAGCCATAGCAGATTTACACGATGTATTGCGAACCAATTTTATTTCTTCCTTGACAAAATTTAAAGGAAAAAAAGTAATTGTAATTGATAAGGACAGAAAAAGTAGAAACGACCTTATTCGTGGTAAAATTACTAGTCCGTTGAGGCATACGACAGAAAAATATGCAGATGTTTTCAGAAAATTAGATTTAAAAATTCATTTAAATCATAAGCTTACTAATTTTTTGTTTGATTCTGTTTCTCAAAAAAATAAGATTGGAATGGCTCCATTTGCCCGACATGCAGGTAAGCGAATGGAAATAGAAAAGCTAAAGATTATTGCACAAAATTTGGCCAAGGACATTCCTGTTTATTTATTTGGTTCTAAGGACGAATTATCACAAATTGCGGATTGGACTCAAGTAGAAAACATTCATCTATGTGCGTCGGATTCGATCTTGCAGGAATTGAGAGAAATGTCTGAATTGAAATTGATGATAACGATGGACAGCGCCAATATGCATTTGGCTGGTCTGGTTGGTGTTCCTGTGTTGTCAATTTGGGGCGTGACGCATCCCAATTCGGGTTTTTTGGGTTATGGACAAAGTCTTTCCAACCTGATTCAAGATGAAAGTTTACATTGGCGTCCAACATCGGTTTATGGTAATAGAAATGGACCTAAAGGCAATTTGAACGGAATGAAGAATATTTCAGCAGAATTGGTAATCAACAAAGCACGAGATATTTTACAAATTTGAAAAAGGATGAAATGTTTTTTCATTTTGCTAAATTAATTTTTCATTTTTAAACTTAGGATTCAACCGCAATTCGTGAAATCGAATCTGATGGAAAAAGTGTAATTTTTATGGAAAATCTCCAAAAATTCATTTTCCCTATTGTTTACTCCTATTCTATGAAATTTGGAGCAAAAGGATTAGTTAAAGGTTATTAGCATTGAAAAATTTTAATGATAAAATTCATAATAAGAATTAAACCGAATTTTTAAAGATAAAATACTGCATTTTAGTTATTTAATCTTAATTATTTATTAAATCCAGATTTATAAATTTATAATAGGTAAATTTCTAGTTCTGAATGGCACGTTGTTTGAAATTACTAATTACGAATAACAACTAATTAACCTAAACTTATTCAGAACAACCTAAACCATTTAAAAACCGGAGTTTCTTTCTTCGGTTTTTTTATTTTGTTTTAAATTTTCTCTTTCCTCGTTATTCCAGATATATTTATTTCGATCAAATTTATTTCTTCTCCAAAAAAGAAATAAAGGAAAAGTGATAAAAAATAAACCAATAGTTCCAAAGCCAAAAAGTTTATTATAAATTAAATTATCTTGAATATAGAAATAAACTCCAGTCAAAATTAAAAACAGAGAAATCAGTGCACAAAAAATTACTATATATTTCATTCTAAAACTTCTTTGAAGGGCGCATTGGGTATGACATTTTCTAATTTATCAAAAGAATAAAATCCTTTTAATACAATGACAAATCCGAACACCAATAAAACTATTCCTATTATTTTACGAATTTTATAAACCAGGGAATCTTTCATTTTTTCTTGAAATTTTTTGGCTAGAAATATTTTAGCCAAATCAATGGCAAAAAAAGTGCTCAAAGCAATCCCCATAAAGAGCAAAAACTCAAAAGGTTTTGGATAATTAATTGTAACCCAGCCTACGATTACAAACCAAAACATTACAATTCCAATATTCAATATATTCATCAAAAAACCATTGACAAATGTTTTGACATAATTATGACTCACAACTGCGGCATTATTAATATGTAATGCGGGTTTAGAAAAAAACATATAACCGCCATATACCATAATTATGAATCCACCTATTTTGTATAATGAAGGATGCGTTTCTATATAGACTGCCAGATCTTTGGCTCCGAAATAAGCAAAGGCAATACAAATCAAATCTGCAAAAATAACACCCGCATCCAAGGTAACTGCAGATCTCCATCCTTTGGTAAGACTGGTTTCGATCAACAAAAAAAACGCCGGCCCTATCAAAACAAGGCTGAGCATGAAACCTAACATGAGTGCATAAAGTACAAATTCTATCATCTGCAGAATTAGTTAAAAAAAGCTATTGACCTTTGACAGAAGAAATTTCGGTAATTTTAAAGCCATTTATAATTTCTATGGCTAGTTCCAATGCCCGAATTCCATCTTCAATAGGCACGATAACGGGATTATCATTCTTTATAGAATCAGCAAAAGAATTGAGTTCATCTAGAATGGCGTTATTGAGTTGAATATCTGGATTTTCAAAATAAATTTTCTTCTTTTGTTTTTCTGCATTTTCTAGAATCATTGAAAATTCATCCGTATTTTCTTCTGTTGCGTCTTCCATTCGTATAATTTCTGATTTTTTGGTAAGAAAATCAACAGAAATATACGCATCACGTTGAAAAAATCTTGATTTTCTCATATTTTTCATAGAAATACGACTTGTAGTAACATTGGCAACACACCCGTTTTCAAATTCAATACGTGCATTGGCAATATCTGGTGTATCTGAAATTACACAAACACCGCTACTGTGAATTTCTTTTACAGGAGCATCTACAACAGACAAGATAATATCCAAATCATGAATCATAAGATCCAGAACTACAGGGACATCCGTTCCACGTGGGTTGAATTCTGCGAGTCGGTGCGTTTCTATAAACATAGGATTTTGGATAAAAGGTCGCACGGCAGTAAAGGCGGGATTGAATCGTTCTACATGTCCAACTTGACATTTTAAATTTTTGTCATTCAGCATTTTACGCAACTCAATGGCTTCTTCTAAAGTATTGGTTACTGGTTTTTCGATAAAAATATGCTTCGATTTTTCGATGGCTTTGGTTGCCAGATCAAAATGGGATAAAGTAGGAGTAACAATATCCAAAACATCTATCTGATCAAGCAATTTATCCAAATCACTATAAAAAGTATATCCTAGGGTTTGCTCTAGTTGTAATGCATTTTCTCTATCGGTATCATAGAACCCAATCAACTCATATTCTGAAGATTGCTGCAACAATTTTAAATGAATTTTTCCTAAATGGCCGGCACCGGCAACTCCAACTTTTATCATTTTACTTATTTTGGATGATTCAAAAGTAGGCATAAAAGATTAAATTTATTTGATTCTCGTCAATAAAGCTGCAAATTTGCCTACATGGAAATAAAAGAGAATTTCAAACATAAAGGAAATAGAAAAAAGCTAATTGATTTACTACAAAGCAAAGGTATTGAAGATGAGTCGGTTCTGGAAGCTATGAATCGAATTCCGCGACATCTTTTTCTGAATTCTGCCTTTGAAGACCATGCCTATGAGGACAAGGCCTTTCCTATTGCTGCCAATCAAACTATTTCTCATCCCTATACAGTTGCTTTCCAGACTTCGTTATTACATGTAATGCCAGGCGACAAAATACTAGAAGTAGGCACAGGAAGTGGATACCAAACGGCGGTTCTGGTAGCTATGGGTGCAGAAGTTTATACGATTGAAAGACAGAAGGCCTTGGTGGATTTTTCTCGTCAAATGTTTCAAAAACTTAAAATTGAGCCTCGTTATCAAACTTTTGGGGATGGGTATAAAGGTTTGCCAACTTTTGCACCATTTGATAAAATTCTAGTAACTGCAGGTACACCTGTGATACCTACTGTGCTGCTAGGACAGCTAATTATTGGAGGTATAGCTGTGATTCCTATTGGAGAAATAAATCAAAAAATGTTTAGTTTTTTGCGCATTGATGAACGTCGTTATGAACAAATGGAATTTGGTGATTATCAATTTGTTCCGATGCTTGAAAATAAGGATGATTTATAAAAAAAACCGCCTGAAAGCGGTTTTTTTATATATCATTTCGATTTGTTTTTACCCAACAGGTTGAACTGAAACAAAACTTCTGTTTTCTGCTTTTTTAGTAAAAACAACTTTTCCATCAATCAGAGCAAACAAGGTGTGGTCTTTTCCAATTCCTACGTTTTCTCCTGGATGATGTTTGGTTCCTCTTTGTCGCACGATGATGTTTCCTGCTTTGCAAACTTCACCACCATAAATTTTCACGCCTAAACGTTTCGATAATGAATCACGACCGTTTTTTGAACTACCGACTCCTTTTTTATGTGCCATTACTTATAGTATTTCGTTAATTAATTTATAGACTGATTATTCCTCAGTATTTTTTGTTTCAGCAACAGCTGCTTTGGCTTGAGTTGCGTTGTTTTTCTTTTCCGTTTTACCCGTATCACCAGAAATTCCGGTAATTTGAATTTTGGTAAGCGCAGCTCTAAATCCATTTTTCTTTTTGTATCCTTTTCTTCTTTTCTTTTTGAATACAATAACTTTGTCACCTTTTAGGTGCTCAATAATTTGGGCCTCTACAGAAGCTCCTGCTATAACCGGGGCGCCAACTGAAATGCTACCGTTGTCGGTAAGTAAAACTCTGTCAAATGTTACAGAATCTCCTTCTTCACCCGATAAACGGTTTACAAACAATTGCTGGTCTTTTTCAACTTTGTATTGAAGCCCTGCTATTTCTACAATTGCGTACATGATAAATGTTTAAAATTTCGGACGGCAAAGATATATATTATATTTATACCATCAAAAACTTTTTAGAATTGTTTTTAATTAAATCCTATTTCTTTTTCAAACTTTCTTTTTTAGAAAAATTATTAAACTCCTCTTTTTTGTCTTGAATATATTTTCGAATTTTTTCTATATCTCTAGGCTGATACCGATCCTGAAAATATTCCATTTTCCGAATATAAATTTCTGAATCATTCAAAAATTCTTGCTTTTTCGCTTCAAATTCAGTTGAATTAATATCGTAATTCTCAAGTAAATGATAAGATTCGTTTACAAATTTCTCATAATCTTGAGCAAGCGATTGTAAATCAACCTCTAATACTTCTGGAACAATTACTTTTTCTTGTGATTCTATCACCGATTTTTGGTATGGAGTTAAAGATGGTGAAGAATTTACTGAATCTGTTTTGGAGTTGCAAGCACCCATCAGAAGGCATAAAAGTAATACATAAAAAGTAGGAATATCACGCATTGATTTGATTTTTTGCGATTATTAATTCTTGTAAAGTACCCACGTTAAAAACATGGGAAAACCCGTTCCTCTCCAGCAAATCATGCATTTCATTTCTTGATTTTTCATTATTTCCAAAAATAATAATGGCATTTTCTGCTGAATAGGTGTTTTTAAAATTTGGCAGATCGACCGGTTTTAATTTGAGACTTCCTGGCCATGAATCTTGGATAGAATCCAGATTCAAGCTGGTATCTATATACACCGTATCTTTATTGCGCAGGGCATCAAAAGTGTTATAAATCAACTTTTTTCTGAAAAACAGCCAACGAAACAATTTGGGTATTATCATTTACATTCTATTTTGATAAAATTACAAAAACTTGATAATTTATTCAATGACCCAAGTTCCGCTACCGGCCAGCAATTCATCTAGAGATTGCTTATTATTCGATACAGCAAAATTTACTTGATTCAATAGTTCCTCTTCGTAAATGGGTCTTTCTGTACTGTAAATCACCCCAAATGGTCTGGGAAATTCTGTGGTTCCAGGCTCATCAAAGAATTGTGATAGAATTTGAGCTTTTGTAATATCGTGTTCATCATGTATCCAAAGCTCGTTTTCACTTACGCCTAATTCTACATAATCAATAACTTTGGGTTGAATTCCGTCTAGAATCAGTCCCAGTTCATTATCAAATCCAAAGGTGAGCGGCTTGTCATGTTCCACATAAATGCTGGTACGCGGACGTTTTTTCTTATCGGTAAATTCTTCAAAAATTCCATCATTAAAAATGGGACAATTTTGATAAATTTCAAGAAGTGAGGTGCCTTTGTGCTGGGCAGAACGCTTCATCATTTCACGTAAATGTTGTGGATCTCTATCCATAGAACGCGCAACAAAAGTGGCATCTGCACCTAATGCTACGGCCACAGGGTTGAAGGGATGGTCCAGCGACCCATAAGGTGAGGATTTGGTTTTGAGCCCTTGTTTTGACGTAGGGGAATACTGCCCTTTGGTTAATCCATAAATTTCATTATTAAATAACAAAATATTATAGTCTATATTTCGTCTGAATGCATGGATAAAATGGTTTCCACCGATGGACAAGCTATCGCCATCACCGGTAATTACCCAAATATGCAAATCTGGATTGGCAATTTTGGTCCCTGCGGCTACTGCAGGTGCACGCCCATGAATACTGTGCAATCCATAGGTGTTCATATAATATGGAAAGCGTGATGAGCAGCCGATTCCCGAAATAAAAACAGTATTTTCTCTTGGAATATTGAGCTCGGGCAATACGCTTTGCATTTGCTTTAATATAGAATAGTCGCCACAACCCGGACACCACTTAATGTCTTGGTCTGATTGAAAATCTTTGGCGGTAAGTTCTTGAATCATTTTACAAATTTACAAATTATCAAACGAAGTTTATAATTATTCATTCAACAACATGACAAATATCTGGACTTGCAGTGGGTCTGCTGCTATACATGATAACAAGTTGGATTTAAAGAAAAAATCAAGAAATTGTAGTGTCTCTACACCTGAGTTGGTGTAAATATTACACTTTTTAATTTTAAATACACGTAGAAAAGTTTATTTTTGCAATCGAATTTTTAAAATATTACAAATGGCTACATTACCTGCAGAGTTTCAGCATCCGTATCAATTTGATCCAGAATACAGCAAATCCGCTGCCTACTTTTGTATGGAATTTGGAATAGATCAGAGTCTTAAGATTTATTCTGGTGGTTTAGGTTTTCTTGCGGGCTCACATATGCGCTCGGCTTTTGACACAAAACAAAATGTGATTGGTATCGGCATTCTTTGGAAATATGGTTATTATGACCAATTCAAAAAAGAGGATCGTCGAATGGGTGTTTTGTTTCAAGAAAAAATTTATCATTTCTTGAAAGAAACCAATATCAAATTCACCATCAAAATTTCTGGACATGATGTTTGGGTAAAGGCATTGTATTTGGATCCGAAGCAATTTGGTACCGCTCCTTTGTTTTTACTGAGTACAGATTTACCCGAAAACGATTATCTGGCACGTTCTACCACATTTAAGCTGTATGATTCAGATCCCAACGCCAAGATAGCTCAAAGCATGGTTTTGGGAATTGGAGGAGCCAAATTATTGGAAGAATTGAATTATCATCCAGATGTTTATCACTTCAACGAGGCGCATGCACTTTCTGCAGTTTTTGAGTGGTTACCCAAAATGGGTAAGGAGAATTTAAGAAAAAAATTGGTTTTTACCACACACACTCCAGAAGAAGCAGGAAACGAAAAACATAATATCAACCAACTTTATCAAATGGGATTTTTCAACGGAATGCCATTAAACGAAGTTCGTGAAATTACAGGAATTCATGATGATGAGTTCAACCACTCATTGGTGGCTTTGAGACTTGCCAGAAAAGCCAACGGAGTTTCTAGATTACATGGAGAGGTTTCACGCCATATGTGGGAAAAGTATAGCGGAGTTTGCCCTATAGACCACGTTACCAACGCACAAAACAAAAAATACTGGGCAGATGGAAGATTGGAAGAGGCTCGTGCCCAAGAAGATTTGACAACCTTGGATTTACGCAAAAAAGAACTTAAAAGACATTTGTTTGAAGAGGTTGCCAACCAAACGGGTAAATGGTTTGACCCCAATGTACTTACAATTGTTTGGGCCAGAAGATTTGCAGAATACAAGCGAGCAGATTTGATCACACGTGATTATGAAAGATATGCAGCGCTACTCACCAATAGAGATATGCCGGTACAAATCATTTTTGCAGGAAAGCCTTATCCTATGGATTATAATGCCATACGACAATATGACTCTTTGGTAGAAATGAGTAAAGTTTACAAAAACATGGCAGTATTGGCCGGATATGAACTTGCCTTGTCCAAAAAGTTGAAAGACGGATCAGACATTTGGTTGAATAATCCACGTGTTACGCGCGAAGCTTCTGGAACAAGTGGTATGACAGCTGCCATGAACGGCTCCATTAATTTATCTACCAATGACGGCTGGGTAAGGGAATTTTATGAATTATCCCCAGATTGCTCTTTTGTTTTGCCTGTTGTAGATCATACCATTCCGAATTTTGCTCAAGACCAGCGCGATTTGGATAATTTGTATAATATGTTGAATGACGAAATTATACCTCTCTACTATAACCATCCAGAAGATTGGAATCGCAAAGTATTGAAAAGTATGAGTAATGTTGTTCCATTTTTTGATTCAGACCGAATGGCACACGATTATTACGTGAAAATGTATAATGAGTAATATTATACTGAGCTAATATTTTAAAGTCCTTTTTTTTCGGAAAGGACTTTTTTTATATCTTCACAACAAATATAGTCATGAAAATATTTTTATCGCCTGCCAAACGATTAAACGAAAAGTCAACCGCGGCAAATGTTGAACTCACAGAACCGGTTTTTCTGAAGCAATCAAAGATTATTATGCAATCCTTGAAAAAGAAATCAGTTTCTGAATTAATCGAATTACAAGGAATTTCTCATGATTTGGCTTATTTAAATTATGAAAGAAACCATACGTGGACAACTAAACTTCTAGAAAACAGCTCATTACAAGCAGGTTGGATGTTTGATGGTGAGGTTTATCGAGGATTACATGAAGAAAATTTGAATAAAAAAGAGATTTTGTATTTACAAGAGAATTTGATGATTTTGTCTGGACTATATGGAATTTTGCGTATTACCGACCAAGTTTTGCCCTATCGTCTAGAAATGGGAACAGCATTACAAGTAGGTACAAATCAAAATTTATATGAATTTTGGCAAAAATCACTTACAAATTATGTAAATAAGCAAATTCAAAAAGATGAAATTTTACTCGACTTGAGCAGCAAAGAATACATGTCTGTACTAGATCAAAAAAAATTGAAAGGAAAAATTATTCAGGTCAAATTTATGGATATGCATCAAGGAAAGCTCAAGCAAATTACGGTTTACTTCAAACAGGCACGTGGCCGAATGGCTCACTTTTGCGCCAAAACACAAGCCAAATCACTGGAAGACCTGAAACAATTCAATGAAATGAATTATGTTTATGATGTGAATTTATCTACTGAAAATACTTTAATCTTTACCCGATAAAATTGTTGAAAAAACTACAACAACTTACTGTATTACAGGCACTTTTGATATTCTGTTTGACAGCATTTCTCATAAGATTTCCGTTTTTCTTTCGAGATTATATCGACCACGACGAGAGTACTTTTATTATCATGGGTCAATCTTTGATCGACGGACATTTGCCTTATCTTGAATTATGGGATTTGAAACCTCCTGCAGTTTTTTATTTTTTTGCTGGATTGATAGGAATTTTCGGCAAAAGTATTTTTGCTATTCGACTTATTGGCAGCTTGATTGTAGCTCTTACGGCTTGGTTCACCTATAAAATTTCTTTACATTTCTTCGACAAAATTAGCAGCTTTTTTAGTGGATTACTTTGTATTTATCTTTTAAGTTTGTTTGGCGCTCTACAAGGTGTAATGTCAGAGCATTTGGCTGCATTACCTTTGACTGCAGGCTTGTTTTTCCTTATTAAAAAACAAAATTTTACTTTTTTATTACTCAGCGGAATGTGTTTTGGGCTTGCTATCATGTTTCGGCTTAATTTAGCTTATGCTTTGTTTTTCATTTACGCTTATATCTTGATTCAAAATGGATTACGACTACAAAATGTTGTAAAAGCTGCAATTCTTACCTGTGGTAGTTTAATTATTTTCTTTATAATTGCTACACCTTATATTTTTACTCAAAACACATCTATTTTCATTTCGTCAGTGTTCGAGGCTTCCTTGGCATATAGTAATGTGGATTGGGCTAAAATGTTAAAAACTCTTCCACTGGTAATAGGATTAATCCTTTTAAGTCTTTTAAGTATTAAATATTTATCAATTAAAGGACGAAAAAGTGATTTTATCTTATTAATTATCATGATAATTGGCCAGGGAATAATGTTTTTCAAAGGCGGAAAGATTAATGGGCATTATTTAATTCAAGTATTTCCATTTTTGATTATTCTGGTGATTGCATTCAGTCAAAAAATTACATTAAATAATAAATTCCAAAAGATATTATTTCCCATAATTTTATTTGTTTTGTTGGCTTTACCTGTAGAAACCTACTTAGAAATCAGAACAATTCTTCAATCAAAATCTACAACTGGAAGTTTTTATAATGGTGAAGGCCATACAATCCCAAGATATTTGATTCAAAAATTCGGAAAAGAAAAGGCTAAAAACAGTTTTTTTCTTAATGAACATATCGCTTACTGGAATCTGGACAGCCGGCCTCCTACTGCTGCTGCAACACATCCTAGTAATATTTTCAGAGAAAGCGTTTACCCATATTTACCTGTATCTCAAGGAAATCCAGAAATGGAGCTTCGCTATATTTTGGAGCAGATTCAACCCAATTTTATTGTTTTGGACGAAGGTAGAATTCCCATGGAGAAAGGTTCTAACACGTATGATATTTTTTTAAAAAACCTAGAAACTCAATACATTCATGAAAAAGAATTTGGAAATAATGGTCGTGTAAAGCTTTACAAAAGAATAAATTAAGATTTAGGAATTATTTTTTCGCGCATCAATACATCCACTATTTTTCCTCCTAGCCAAGAAAACGGAAAAAAGATTAAAAACAAACCTATTTCGTACCAAGTGGGATGATTGGTAAATATTATTATGTCCACAACAGCCATTAAAAAAAGAATAAGACCTACCAAAATGGCATAAGCTTGCCTTGCTTCTTTTACTAAAAAAGCTGTGAGAACTCCGCCTAGGCATGCGCCTACACCACAACTTATGAGCAATGCAATAAAAAAATTGGTGGGTGCTTGTTTCAATACACTTTGCCAATAGACGTACACATCACCTTTTTGAGATAGTACAATATTATCCAGTTCGTCAAACCATAATTTATTGGCTGTAATAGCAAGCGTAATTATCGTCATGGCCAATGCCAAGCCTGCCAACACGGAAAAAGTATTTCGCACCCACATCAGAGTACAGCAATCATAGAAATTTCTACTTGAACATCTTTAGGGAGTTTTGCTACTTGCACGGTTTCACGTGCTGGGTATTTCCCCTCTTTTAAGTAAGAGCCATAAACTTCGTTTACCAATGGAAAATCATCCATATTTTTCAAAAAAATAGTTGTTTTGACCACATTATCAAAGCTTGCTCCTGCCTCATGGAGTACAGCTGAGAGATTTTTCATGATTTGATGCGTTTCGTCACCTGCATCACCCGAAATCAATTCTCTATTTTCAGGATTCAGGGCAATTTGTCCTGACAAAAACAACATATTATTCACCATAACCCCTTGACTATACGGCCCAATGGCTTGTGGTGCTTGATTTGTATTGATATGTTTCATTTGTAATTAAATTAAAAATTAGTTCTGTTTCTGAATTCCCGTTCTTCGTATTTTACAGCGTCGCGCAAGAAATTAGCCTTGATCCCTATGAAAAAATTCCAAGTTTTATAATCTCCAAAGGGATTCAGACTGAAATCAATTACGAAACTACGCAAATCTCTGGAAAAAGTGAAATAAGTTCCTGCAAAATCCATGGCTTGCAAGTCTATAGAAGTTCTTCCGCTGAAGGCCCAATGAGGTGTAGGTGAAATGCTCCCCACCAAACCTACGGTCGTTGTATTGGTAGCCTCCTGCCTCAAATTCAAGCTACGGTTGTAGCTGAAATCAACTGCCAAACGCCAAGGTGTCAAAAACTTAGCATAATTATTTTCATCAAAATAATAATCTTCATATCGAATTCTACCACGAGTATCATATTTCATTTCTCTCTTACCGAATAAATCTTCTGTAAGATTATAATTGAGTCGAATGCCCATATTGGTGAATCGTGGCGCGCCTATTTTGTCAATTTTTATACCATTGGGGTAGGTATCATTTATCAAAGTTTGATACGGATCTATAGTTGCTCGGAAATTAATTCCCATTTTATTTTGAAACAAACTGGTTCTACCCGAAATATTTATTGGACTGAGTTTCAAACTATCTGCTGCAAAATTATAACTACCAGAAATATTTAAACTTTCAAATATTTTAATTTTTTGAACACCCAAAGAATCATTTCGGCTTCTTACTTTCATTTCTAAATTATTATTAATTCCAAAATTCAAACTTTGAGAAAGTCCACGGCTTGGCGACCCATAAACACCTTCTTCGAAAATGGAATAAAACACCTCACGCCCATCTTCGGTAAAATAAGAATCGTAATATCCCCAAAAATCAGTACCAAAATCTGGTCGATAGCTAAATCCTATTCGAGGAGAAATCATATGTCGCAATGCTTTGATTTTTTTGTCATCATCTATGGTCCCAAAATTCCACGTTCCATATAATGTCGTCTGTAAAGAGGTTCCCACATTGAAGGTACGGTAAGAATCAAATCCATTGTTTTGAATGGTATTTACCTGTTGACTATTGTCGTCATAATATCGCTGTATGGTCTGCAAAGTCCAGGTTTCGTCATATGCAGCATTAAAACTTAACGGAAAATATCTGCCAATTGTAGTACCCGTATTAAAGTTGAATCGATGTTGCGCTCCATTTTTCATATCGTCGAACATACGTTCTGTAAATACATCATCGTCTGTGGTATAAATGATATTTTGCAGATTAAAACCATAATTCATTCCCATGCTTTGCAACAATCCTTTTTTACTGCCAGATTTAGGTGCAAAAGGATAAATAGTGCTCATATTCACCGTGAGTTGAGGCAGATTGAAAGTGGCTTTACCCAAATCATTTGAGTTGTTATTGGTATTTTGACTGTGGGTAAGCGTCAATGAGGCCGTAAAAGGGGCGTTCGGGAAAGTTTTGGTAAGTGAGATTGAAGAATTCACATTATTTTGTAAATAATTTCCTGATGAAATTCCATAATTACTAATTCCTTGTCTGAAGAATTGTGCGCTTTGAAAATTAACCCCTGCACTGAAAATTAAATTCGGATTTGCTTTTGGATCTTGTCTATGATTCCAAGCCAATCTATAATTGGTAGATTTGTTATAAGAAGACAAACCTTTAATACCTGTAATTCTTTTTTCCCAATCAAAATTAAATCCTCCAGAAAATCGATATCTTTTCAAATAGGTTGAAATGGCATGCAATCCTAGACTACCACGAGTATAGACGTCACCTGTGATGGCCAAATCCAAATAATCACCAAATGGAATATAAAAACCAGCACCTTGTAAATAGAAACCTACCTCTTCTCTTTCACCAAAGCTAGGCAACAAAATACCAGCACTTCTACTATCACCCATGGGCAAAAAAGCAAAGGGTAATGCCAAAGGGGTTGTTACTTCGTGAATTTTCATTACAATGGGTCCGGTAATTACCTTCCGGTCTTTGCCCTGCAAATATTTGGCAACTTCGGTTTGTAGATAATAATCTGCAATTGAATCTTTTCTCTGGATAAAATAGGTATCTGTCGTGTAGCCTACCTTTCGCATTCCCGATATGGAATCATTATACTGCTTCACAACTCCAGCAATAACGACACCTTGGTCAGACCCCATACTTTCTTCTGTTCTCACATTAAAAGCCTTTCCTTGCCGGGTATTTATATTTATCGTAAAGCTATGATACTCAATTTCTTTATTCCCCTGTTTGACTTTGGCGGGCTCGGTAATTCTACCCAAGGAATCTTCTTTTCCCACGGCATATACATCCCCAGTTTGCCAATTGATATCGATATAATCTGCCTCAATTTGCAAATCAAGGTATTTTACAACAGCCTCTGTTACCAAATAGGTGTGTTGATTTTTATAATCGTGAAACTGATCATAGGAAACATAATCTACAATATCCTGTAACTTTTCCTTTCTTTGAATAGTGTCATTTGTATTTATTACATTTAGCCTCTGAATATTTGTAATAGAGTCCATTTGATAAATATTAATACTATCATTTCCAATTTGTGCTACCACAATGTTGAAAAATAGTAGAAAAAATATACGAAGAGTAGTATTAAATACGTTAAATGCCAAATTACAATGATTACTTTTGCATTGAAAAACCGGCCTCAAAAATAGTAAAAATTTGCCTCAATGAACAGATTTAGGGATATTAACATTAAACTCTTATTATTTTTCCTGATTTGCATAGGATTGCAACATACTGCTTATACGCAAAAGAAAAACGAAAAGTTTGTATTGGTCTTGGATGCTGGCCATGGTGGAAAAGATCCAGGAGCAAGAGGAGTTGTTGAAGATGAGAAATATATAGCTCTGGACGTCGTTTTGCGATTGGGTAAATTGATAGAAGATCATTACAAAGACGATGTAAAAGTAATTTATACGCGTCGAGATGATACCTTTCTAGAACTTTCTACACGTGCCAATATTGCCAACCAACACAAGGCAGATTTCTTTGTTTCAATTCATTGTAACGCAGCCAGACCTACTGCATATGGTACCGAAACCTTCGTTCTAGGAACCGAACCGCATCGTTCTGATGATAACTTCAGCATTGTAAAAAAAGAGAATTCTGTAATTTTACTTGAAGAAAATCATGAAGAAAAATATCAAGGCTTCGACCCTACCTCTCCAGAATCTGTGATTGGCCTCACTCTTATGCAAAATGTACATTTGGAAAACAGCTTGAAATTTGCAGATCAAGTCGAAAAAAACTTTGTAAACAAAGACAAACGCTTTAGCCGTGGCGTCAAACAAGCTGGATTTTTGGTATTATGGCGCACAGCTACCCCGTCTGTTTTGATAGAACTTGGATTTATTTCTAATCCAGAAGAAGGAAGATATTTGGCCTCTATCGAAGGAAAAAAAAATTCGGCAGAATCAATTTTTAATGCCTTTAAAACGTATAAAAGAGAATGGGATATAAAACGCGGCCACACCATTAAAGAAAACGCACCCGTTATTGTCGATAAAAAAGAAGAAAAAAAAGCAGAAGCAGAATCACCCGTAGAGGGAACCAAATACAAAATCCAGTTTTTGACTTCATCCCGCAAATATCGACCAACAGCACCCCAACTCAAAGGATTGAAACCCGTGGAAATCGTAAAGGATGGAAAAGTTTATAAATATTATTACGGCGAAACCAATTATATTTCTAAACGTGATGCTAATTTAAACCGTGTTAAAAGAGCTGGATTCCCGGATGCATTTGTGGTTGAAATTCAAGACAAAAAATCAGCTTCAAACACAAAAGAAACATCAAATACAACAAGAAACGAGGGTTACCGAATTCAAATTTTGACTTCTCAAAAAAATTATGATGCGCATGCACCGCAGATGAAAGGTGTAAAACCTGTCGATAAATTCGCAGAAGGCGGCCTATACCGATACTATTTTGGATGGTTTGATACGGAAGCAGAGGCCAGAAATGCGCTGCCAAACATCAAAACCAGAGGATTTGCTGATGCCTTTATCGTAAAATTCAAAAATGGCAAAAAAGAATAATCGATTGATTGTACGAATGTTACAGTAGTATTTTTTAATTTTATTTTAAAAATTAAAAATCTTTAAAATATTTCCTTTCTATTGTTTTTCAATAATAGTTAAATTTTTGTCTGTTAACAGCGATTATTTATCTTTGTTTGAATAAATATTTTATTTTGAAAATATCAAAAGAATTAAAAATAGGTGTAGTTTCAATTTTGTCATTTGCCGCATTTTTTTGGTTATTCAGGTTTTTACAAGGTGAAAACCTATTTACCAGCGGCAAAGTTTTATACGCAAAATATAGTGATGTAGATGGACTTCTACCTACCAAACCTATCAATGTAAATGGCTTACGCGTAGGGCGCGTAGATGATATATTGATACAAGAAGGAAAAGACAGCTTATATTTTGTTGTAAAAATGATTATTGAAAAGGATATCGACTTTACAGTAAATACCGTAGCAGAAATTTACGAACCCGGAATTATGGCGGGTAAAATGATCAAGTTAAACCTAAGTTATGACGGACCATTGGCAAAAAGCGGAGATACCTTAATAGCCGCAGACAACCCATCGCTCATGACCATGTTGTCGAGCAAATTGGCACCAACACAAAACAGAATTGACAGCGTTTTGGTAACGCTCAATACAGCCCTGAACAGATTTGGCGCCATGGCCGATGAAGAAACCAACCAAAGTCTGAAGCAAGTTTTACGTCAATTGGATGCTTCTATTTATGCCTTGGGACGCACGGCAAATTCTGTAACTACCACCTCAGACAATGCCGACATTTTGATTACTACAACCAATAGAAATTTTGATGCCCTAGCGGCAGATACGAGAAGTATGGTAAACACCGCCAATACCACCATGGGGAAATACGGCCAAGTTGCAGATAAAATAAACAGGGTAGAATTTGAGGAAACCATCAATCAATTGAAAGATGCTACTTCCAATTTGAATAAAACGCTGGCTAGAATTGAAAATGCCGATGGAACACTCAACAAGGTTATTAATGATCCAGAATTATATAATAATTTAAACGCAACTGCAGAAAACCTAAATGGGCTGATGAAGGACCTCAAAGACCGACCAGACAGATATGTTCAGTTTTCTGTATTTGGTAAGAAATACAAAGAACCAAAAAATTCTGAAACCAAAATAATCATAGAAAATCCTGACGAAGTACAAATAAAGCCATGACCAGTCTAACCCATCTATCACAAGTCTTTTTCGCCATTGCGCTATTTGGCGGTGTAGGATATTTTATATATAATATTCGCAAAATTTTTAGAAATATCAATCTAGGAAAACCTTCTGGGCGTACAGATAAACCTGAGGAAAGATGGGCGCTAATGGCACTTGTAGCTATGGGACAAAGCAAAATGATGGCAAGACCCTGGGCTGGGCTATTACATATCTTGGTATATGCCGGATTTGTTATCATCAACCTAGAAATGCTGGAAATCGTAATCGATGGTTTATTTGGGACGCATCGAGTTTTTTCGTTTTTAGGTGGCTTTTATGATTTTCTAATTGGTAGTTTCGAAATTCTGGCATTACTCGTTATTATTGCAGTTGCCGCATTTTGGATACGAAGAAACATTCGCAAAATTCTCAGATTTCACAAACCAGAGATGAAAGGCTGGCCTAGAAAAGATGCAAACAATATTCTATACATAGAATTTGCGTTGATGATTTTTTTCCTATGCATGAATGCTGCAGATTACTACGCACACCAAAAACAAAATATAGACTTGGCAGGGGCGTTTCCAGTTTCGAAAAATCTTTTCTTTTTTTTCGAGGCACTTTCATTAGGTACCCTACAAATTATAGAAAGAGTGATGTGGTGGATGCATATTCTAGGCGTAATATTCTTCCTAAACTACCTTTATTGGTCTAAACATTTTCATATTTTATCTGCTTTCCCCAACGTTTGGTTTTCAAAATTAGAACCTAAAGGTGAATTCAATAATCTAGAAAGTGTAAAAAAAGAAGTTGAAATGATGTTGAATCCAAATGTGGATCCATACGCCATGCCAGCAGAGGATACAGTTTCCGAAACTTTTGGTGCAAAAGACGTTTTTGACCTCACACGTGCTCAATTACTCAACGCATATACTTGTACAGAATGTGGTCGGTGCACATCAGAATGTCCGGCAAATCTCACAGGAAAATTACTTTCACCCAGAAAAATTATGATGGATACCCGCGACCGATTAGAAGAAGTGGGAAGAAATATCGAAAAAAATGGTCAATTTATTGATGATGGAAAATCCTTGATAAACCACTACATCACGCCAGAAGAGCTCTGGGCATGTACCACCTGTAATGCTTGTGTACAAGCTTGTCCGGTAAATATCGACCCCATGTCTATCATTGTAGATTTAAGAAGATATCTGGTCATGGAAGAATCTGCTGCTCCAACCGAGTTGAACCTTATGATGCAAAACGTAGAAAACAACGGTGCTCCATGGCAGTTTAATAGTGCAGATCGATTGAATTGGGCAAATGATTAAGGCTATAAATTAAATCATTTACCTTATTCAAAACCTCTATTTATGTAATTTCTGACTTGCTGCAAAAAAGCTAAAAACCATGTAGAAATACTTGGTTTTTTTTATGTAAACTGTTTATAAACCAACTGAACAGTTTATTTATAAATCATTCATTTATTAATTTTTTTAATATTTATAAATCATTCGTAATCAAATGGATTAATATCTGCTTTATGAAATTTTTGTTTTGAATAGAAAAATAAGATAGGTGAACTGAGTAAAAAAGAATTAATCCTAAAAAAACACAGGTGTAAAAATATGGAATGCTTCAAAATTTCACAAAAAATAAACTTTTTGAATATTTGAATAAATTTATTTTCATTTTCATAAAAAAAGTGTAGCTTTAGGAATGCTTTATGCTGCAACTATTTAAAAAAAATTATTATGGAAGAGAAAGAATTAATTTTAATCAATGACAGAAATTGGGCTACAATTCGCCTAAACGGCTATAACGGAAACATTTCTGTTGGAGGTGGAGGCTCACAGGGAGATGTAAGTTTTCACAAAAGTGAGGGCCAGCAAACCATTCATATCGATGGTGGAAACGCCAATATTACTATGGGCGGCGAAGGCTCTCAAGGAGACATCACCATGTTGAATACAGATGGTCAACAGACCATTTGGCTGGATGGTGGAAATGGAAATATTACCTTGGGAGGTGGTACTTCTCAAGGAGATATTACCTTGTTGAATACAGATGGAAATCAAACCATGCACATCGATGGCGGAAATGCCAATATAACCATGGGAGGTGCTGGATCTCAAGGAGATATCACTATGTTGAATGCCGATGGTAAACAAACCATTCATTTGGATGGCGGTAATGGGAATTTGACCATGGGAGGTGCTGGTTCACAAGGAGATATCACCTTGCTCGATCACAATGGCAAACAATGCGTGCATATAGACGGCGGAGATGGAAAAATCACATTGGGGGCAGATAAATCTATCGTAATCGATCCAGCAAACGGCGATATTTTAATTCATGGAAAATCCATAAAAAAACTGTTGGAATAAGCATCAAAAAGTAATTTTGAAAGTTGAATAGATTTTTTGTTAGAATTTTTACAAAAATTATTAATTTTCTATGGATAAAAAAACCACCCGATTCAAGGAATCGGGTGGTAAAAAATTACTTATGAAAAAACTTAATTATGAGTTATACCTTTTAGATTACCAAAATCAAAAAAGGTTGCATGAAAGTTTTAGTTTTAACTTTTTCATCTCCAAATTGTTAAACTTTAGCAAAAATAAAGCTTCGTTCATTTAACATTCACTTAATATCTCCACCTTATATTTAGAAATTTATTACAGATTTGAAGATATTATATGGAATTCAGGGAACTGGAAATGGTCATGTGAGTCGCGCACGTGAAATTATTCCCGAACTCAAGCGTCACGCAGATGTTGATATTGTGTTAAGCGGTACGCATTCAGAAGTGAATGTAGGGCACGACATCAAATTTCGGTTTCATGGATTGGGATTTGTATTCGGCAAAAAAGGAAATGTGAGTATTCCCGAAACGATTCAAAACTTCAAAATCAGAAATTTCATTCAAGAAATTAGATCCTTGCCAGTAGATGAATATGATTTAATAATTCAAGATGTAGAACCCGTTACTGCTTGGGCTTGCCGTTTGCAGAAAATTCCTTGCGTTGAAATGAGTCACCAAATCTCACTAAGCTCGCCAAAAACACCTAAAATCAAAGGATTTCATTGGGGTAAATTTATCCTAAACCATTATACACCACATTCCTATAAAATGGGTTTTCATTTTCAAAAATATGACGACTTTATCCACACTCCAGTTATTCGTTCAGAAATCAGGAATTTGAAACCTGTATTTGGAGAAGAATATTTGGTCTATCTTCCTGCCTTTGGAGATATTGAAATTCAAAAATTTTTAAGTCCTTTTACTGAGGAAAGATTCAGAGTTTTTTCTAAACATAGCACACAATCCTATGATAACAAAAATATTAAATTCGAAAAGATTGATAATCACAAATTTATATCTGCATTGGCCAATTGTAAAGGATTGATTACAGGAGCAGGATTTGAAAGTCCAGCCGAAGCTATTTTTTTAAATAAAAAATTAATGTGTGTTCCAATGTCCAATCAATACGAGCAATTATGTAACGCCAAAGCATTGGAAGAACTTGGAATTCAGGTAGTTTGGTCAAGAAATAATATATCACAGGCTTTAACGCAATTTTTGGCATCTGATGAAAGGATACATTTAGAATTCCCAGATGAAACCGCCTTTTTAGTGGATAATTTGGTCCAAAAATTTAGAAATAATCAATTGTTTACATTCTAGCATTCATAATTTATTCAAAAAATTAACAATTCTTCTTATATTCCTCCTTTAATTGAAAGTGAAATGAAATTATTTTTGGCTCGAATTCAAGATAATACAGCATTAATTACCTCAGACGAGGCACATCATATGCATAGAGTATTGCGTCTGGATCAAGGAGATGAGGTTTTTGTAACCGATGGAAAAGGATTAATTTTTAAAGGCATTATTCAGTCTTTGGATTCAAAAGTTGCGGTAGTTTCATCATTAAATCAAATAGAGAATTTCCAAAAGAGAAATTACAAAATAGAAATTGCTGTAGCACCAACCAAGCAAATCGACCGAATCGAGTATTTGCTGGAAAAGGCTATTGAAATAGGGCTAGACGGATTTTTTCCTATGATTACTTTTCATTCTGAAAGAAGAAAAATCAATCATGATCGACTAGAACGCATCGCGCTTTCGGCTATGAAACAATCTCTCAAAGCAGATTTGACGCAGATACATCCACTGATGACATTTGAGGAAATAATTCATCAAAATCTTGATGCTAGCTGTCATCAATTTATTGCACATTGTCATCCAGATATAGAGGTTTATCCTATAAAATCTGTAATCAATTCCAATCAATCATATCGATTTTTAATAGGTCCAGAAGGTGATTTTTCCAAAGAAGAAGTTCAGCAAGCCATCAAATTGGGTTACACGCCTGTTTCTCTAGGAAATCAAAGAATGCGTACAGAAACTGCCGCTTTGTCATGTGTCATGTTAACACATTTTTTGCATATATAAATGATTATAACATAATTACGCCATCCACTTTGGCCACCTCACGGTAAAAATGGATAACTTGATCGGCATCAAACGCAAAAATAACGACCGTAATGCTGGTATATTTACCTGTTTTGGATTCTTTCATTGAAAACTGGGGTCTGGCATTATCAAACACGCCTTGAATTTGAGCTATTTTTTTGTTTTCGGTCGGAACGATAAATTTATAGGTGTAATTTGTAGGAAAATTTTCCACTTTATTCAATTCATTTTTCAGACTGGCATAAAATTCCTCGGGCGTACGTTCGTTATTTTCTTCTTGACCGTTATGTTGATCTTGCATTTTTATAAATTTATTACACATGGGAACGAAAATAATGCCAATTGTATTTTACTGTCTTTTTGTACAATTTAAAACGTATTTTTGTACCAAATGTCAGTCGATCCAAAACAAATATTGAAAAAACACTGGGGTTATGATGAATTTTTACCACCGCAAGGAGAAATTATTCAAAGTATTTTAGACGGAAAAGACACTTTTGCACTTTTACCTACGAGTGGTGGAAAATCCATTACATTCCAAGTTCCTGCCATAGTTCTAGACGGGGTTTGCCTTGTAATTTCACCTTTGATTGCGTTGATGAAAGATCAAATTAAAAACTTGAAAAAAATTGGGGTAAAAGCAGAAACCATTTCCTCCGAGCTCAGCATGCAAGACATTCAAATTATTCTAGACAATTGTCGATTTGGAGGGGTAAAATTACTATATATTTCGCCTGAAAGGTTGAATTCACAGGAATTTTTGAATCATTTAAATTCGATAAATATTTCTTTCATTGCAATTGACGAGGCGCATTGTATATCTGAATGGGGACATGATTTTCGTCCGGCATATTTAGAATTAAAAAAATTAAAAGAAATTTATCCCGAAAAACCCATTCTGGCACTCACCGCCACGGCTACTCCGTATATTCAAAACGAGATTATTCAGAATTTGCACATGCAAAATCCGGTAATTTTCAAAAGGTCTCTCCAAAGAAAAAATCTGGCCTATCGTGTTCAATACGCAGAAGATAAATTATCTGAACTCACCCAACTCTTGCATCAATTACCGGGTTCTTCTATTGTATTTTGCCGTACCCGAAAAGAAACATATGAAGTAGCCATGTTCCTAAAAAAAATGGGATTTGATGCCGACTTTTACCACGCAAGGCTATCGACAGAAGAAAAAAATAAAAAACAAAAACATTTTATTCAATCCAACCAACAAATTCTAGCCAGTACAAATGCATTTGGAATGGGAATAGACAAACCAGATGTTCGCAACGTATTTCACCTTTCACCACCGGCCAGTATAGAATCCTATTTTCAAGAAGTGGGACGGGCAGGCAGAGACGGCAAATCTGCACGGGGAATAATGCTCTATAGCAGTCTTGACAAGAAAAATACATTTAAACAATTCAGATCTTTTTTACCCAATAAAAAAGAATTTTTAGAAATAATTCGGAAATTATATAATTACTTCACCATTGGTGAATTTGAAAAATTGGAAGGTCAAAAAGCTTTTTCTGAGCGGAAATTTCGCGAACAATACAAATTTTCTAAAGGAAAAGTAAAAGAAATTCTTCGATTTCTCGAACAGCAAAAAATCATCGAAATACACCATTCACAACATGATAGCTTGGTCAAAATTCTGATTGAAAACCGAAATTTTCAAGATGAAAACTCCAATAAAGGAAAGGTTCTGAGCTTTCTTGCTCGAAATTATGGCGGAATTTTTAATGATGCTACTCCAATTGATGAATTGTATATCTCTAGACATTTACAATTAAGCTCAAGTTTTGTAAAAGAAAAATTACACCAACTGCAGGATACCGAAACCATTTTTTATCGTGACGCAGCTATTATCAAAATCTCCTTTTTGGCCGCAAGAGATGATAATTTTGCCAAAGTTTCACTTTATCCTAAATTTGAAAATCTGCAACGAATCAAGTGGCAACGGCTAAATGCCATGTACTTCTATGCAGAAGATGAAAACCAATGTAAAAGCAGAATGTTGCTGCGGTATTTTGGTGAAAAAAAGACACAGAATTGCGGTATTTGCAGTTATTGCAAGTCTCAACTTTTTCAAACAAAACCAAAAGAAAGTGATGTATTAAATTATTTATCTTCCGGTAATCGAGTGAGTGAAGAAATATTTTCCTATTTTGCTGATTATGAACATGAAGGAGTAATTGATGTATTGCAAAATCTACTCGACGAAGAAAAAATTAAATTTAAATTACCTAATTTGTATTTTGTATGAAATCAAATTTAAGAGTTCTATTTATGGGTACGCCAGACTTTGCTGTACACATATTACGCAGTATTCACCAAGCTGGATACAACATTGTAGGTGTAGTTTCTGTACCAGACAAACCCGCTGGCAGAGGGCAAAAAATACTGGAATCCTCTGTTACCCAATTTGCCAAGGAAAATCAATTAAACTTGCTACAACCCTCTAAATTAAAGTCGAAAAAATTTATATCCGAATTAAATGATTTACAAGTAGATGTTGCGGTGGTGGTAGCTTTCCGAATGTTACCAGAGGTCATTTGGCAAATTCCCAAATTAGCAACTTTTAATCTACACGCCTCACTATTACCACAATACCGAGGTGCAGCACCTATTAATTGGGCCATCATCAACGGGGAAAACGAAACTGGCGTTACTACATTTTTAATCGACAAATATATCGACACAGGACATATATTATTACAACAAAAAATAGATATTCTTCCCAATGAAACTGCGGGTGAATTACATGATAAATTAATGTTTGCCGGAGCTGAATTAGTTTTGGAAACTCTACGTGGTATAGAAGAAGGAACCCTTTTACCCCAAAAGCAAAACAACAAATTTCCCCTGCAGGCAGCACCAAAAATATATAGAGATGATTGCAAAATAAATTGGAATCTACCCTTGGAACAAATTCATAACTTTATTCGAGGGCTCAGCCCCTACCCCGCAGCTTGGACAATTTTTTCACATCTTGAAGACAAAAAAATCTTGAAGATTTACAAGTCTTCTATTCAATACAGGGATCATATTTTGATGCCAAAACAATTTATTATAGAGAATAATAGACTCGGAATCACACATCCCGAGGGTATTGTTTGGCTAGATGAGCTGCAACTCGAAGGAAAAAAACGATTAAAAGCGCGAGAATTTATAAATGGTATAAGTATTTCTGAAGAAACTCAAGTTGTTGATTGACAATACAATTCAACCAATTAATGCGTGTTTTGGGAATTTTCAATGAATATTTTGAAAAAAAATTCAATAAATTATTATAAAAAAAAGCCGCAAGCCTTGTTTATATGCGGATTAAGATTATATTTGTTATATAATCAATAACTTAAAATTTATAGTATTATGAACAAATCAGATCTAATCGATGCTATGGCTGCAGATGCAGGCATCACAAAAGTTCAAGCAAAAGCGGCTTTAGATTCATTTACCAGCAACGTATCAAAATCATTAGCAGATGGTGGTAGAGTTTCATTAGTTGGCTTTGGGTCCTTTTCTACAGCAGAAAGAAAAGCACGTCAGGGAATCAATCCACAAACCAAAAAACCCATTCCAATTGCGGCTAAAACCGTTGCGAAATTCAAAGCTGGCTCTGAATTATCAGATGCTGTAAACGCTACCAAGAAAAAGAAAAAGAAATAATCTAATCTTTTACTCTAATATCAGCCGAATCCTAACGATTCGGTTTTTTTTGCTCTATATAAGCCAAAATACTTATAATTTAATAATATAATTTAAAAATGTTATAAAGTTTAAATATAATTTAAATCACTTATATTTAGCTTTTATTAGCAATTTTACTTATATTTGTAGCAAAACATTTACCAAAATAGTATTATGATTGCTGTCATTACTGCCGATTTAATAGAATCAACGCAATTTCCTCATTGGAAAAAATCCTTAATATCCGATTTCAATGCATTCGGTAAAAAAAATATAGACTGGAGTATTTACCGTGGAGACGGAATTCAGATTCGAATAGAAAATCCGGCAGAAGCACTCAGATATGCACTTTTGTTAAAATCTATTATTTTACAGATTGACAAACTGAATGTACGAATTGCCATCGGTTTGGGCGACGAAAGCGAAAAGACGACAATGGTGACGCATAATGCGGGTTCTGCTTATGTGAGCTCAGGTCGATTACTTGAAAACATCCATCAAAATCTTGAAATCCAATCAAGTTTTGAAGATTTAAACTTGGGACTGAATGCAGGATTTGCCCTGTTGAACGCGCTTTGTGAAAACTGGAAACCCGCAGTTGCTCATATTTTTAAATTAAAACTTTGGCATCCAGAAATGAATCAGAAAGACATTGCTAATAAGCTCAAAATCACACAGCCAGGTGTAAGCCAAGCGCTTGCTCGCGGAAATTGGCACGAAATAGAAAAATATTTGGTATATTTTCATTTTTTAATTCAACAAAGAGCATGACTTTTTTAATTCTATTGCTGGCAGCTCATCTTATTGGTGACTTTTTATTGCAGCCGAGTGCTTGGGTACGTTCCAAATTCGAAAAAGGAATCGCTTCCTCGGGTTTTTGGAAACATATCGGGGTTCATGCTATATTACTGATAATCATAGGATTCCTATACCCTGAATTTTATTTTGCTTTATTTTTTGTGATTCTAGGACATACTCTAATTGATGCGGGAAAAATTTATTTTTTACAAAATTCAACAAATGTTAAACGCCGAATTTGGGCATTTTTACTCGATCAATTGGCGCATGTTTTATTGATTGTTCTGATTTCTTCACAAACAAGTCTATACTTTGATTTCACTTACTTTTTACAAGCTGATTTTTTGTTGATTTGCACAGGAATTCTGTTTATCACGCTTCCGTCATCGGCGTTAATCAAAGTACTTCTTTCACCATATGCCCATGTAATTGAAATGGCCGAAAATGAAGATAAAAAAGACTCTTGGCGCGATTTAATTCTACAAAATGAAGGCCCTATCGAAGTTCAAAAATCACTAAAAAACGCGGGGCAGTACATTGGCATCATCGAGCGGATTTTGGTTTTTACCTTTATTCTTATTGGCCAATGGTCGGCGGTTGGATTTTTGATTACGGCCAAATCCGTATTTCGTTTTGGCGATCTGAACCATGGTAAAAACCGACAATTTACCGAATATGTTTTGATTGGCACTTTGTTGAGTTTTGGTATTGCCATAGGCTCGGCAATTCTAATTGAATTTATTTTGACACAAATGTAAATTAAGGTGCCAGCCGTTCGCGAACCCAGTCATAATCCGCATTCAGAGAAAAACGGAATCTATCGTGCAAACGATTGGGTCTTCCTTGCCAGAATTCAAAACTTACAGGTCGCACCAAATAGCCTCCCCAATATTGAGGACGATCTGGTGGCGACCCCTTCAAGGAAATTTCCATTTCATTTTGTTTGTTTTCCAGAAAATCTCTCGATGGTACCACTTCACTTTGGGGTGAAATTACAGAACTAATTTGGCTCAAAACCGGTCTAGATTCAAAATATCCATCTGATAAATTTTCTGCCAATTTTTCTGCCTCTCCTTTGATTATGATTTGTCGCTCAAGACCTGGCCAAAAAAATGAAAGACAAATTTTTCTATGATTTTCAATTGCTTTTCCTTTTTCACTTTCATAATTCGTAAAAAAAATAAAGCCCTCGTGCGTGTATTTTTTGAGTAAGACAATCCGGGTTTTGGGAAATCCATCCAATCCGTAAGTGCTTACAGACATGGCATTTGCCTCATCTACCAATGGACTTTCCACGGCTGCATTGAACCATTCTCGAAATAGCTCCAATGGGTTTTCGGGTAAATCAGATTCGCTCAAGGCAAATTTATCATAAGACTTTCGAAAATCACTCAAGTCTTGTTTCATAAAATATTATTTTTATATCTTTATCAAAGATAAGATTTAAAGTGCAAACAAAAATCATTCAAAAAGGAAGCGTACTCATCGCCAGACCCACATTACTCACCGACGTGTTTCATCGATCGGTGGTGTTACTTACAGACCATTCCCCCAACAATGGCTCTATTGGTTTTGTGCTCAACAAACCGCTCACCCACACGGTGAATGACTTTTTACAAGACATCAATTCCAATGCAATTGTATATGAAGGCGGACCGGTAGATCAAGAAAATATTTTCTATATCCACAAAAGACCAGACCTCATTTCTGAAAGTGAAAAAATCACCGAAAATTTATTCTGGTCAGGGCATTTTGATGATGTAAAACATGCGTTAAATAATGGTTATATCAACGATGATGAAATTCGTTTTTACTTGGGATATTCTGGTTGGGCCAGCGAACAATTACAAACAGAAATAGAGAATAATGCCTGGAATATAAATAATGAATTAAATTTTGATTTCTTTGATAAATGGAAGGTGAATTTATGGAAAGAACAAATGAAAAATCTTGGTGGTGAAAACCTTATTTGGTTTAATATGCCAGATAATCCCATGTTGAATTAGGTTAAAATTAAAATTTCATTCTAATTTACTTGATTTCATCTATCCAATCGTTTAAATTCTCCTTTTTTATTAAAATATAGTTCCAAATCGTTATCAAGTTCAACTTTTTGTCCATTTCTTTCAGCTTCCCACTCCCGAATTGTTTTTCCTGGATAATTTCTTTTGACATATTCCAAAATCTCGGGTAATATCACCTGGTCTGGCAGAGCAAAATCAGATTTAATTGAGGTAACTCTATAATCTTTGTTAAAATCTATTTCTACACCGTTTGTAAGTTTTATTTCGTATTTTAAATCTCCTTTTTCACCTTCCGTTTCGGCTTCAAATATTTTTTCAGCAGGAAAATTTTGACTCACATACATCACAATAGGTTTTGGAATTTCTGAATTTGACAATTTGCGTTCCTGTGCAGACAAAAACGAGAAAGCCATTAAACCTAATAAGATTAAACTCGAATATATTTTCATATTTCTATATTTTTTCAGAAAAAATGGAATCAAAAACTTAGCCAAATAGAATCATTTCCCGATACAAAATATGAAATACATTGATTTAATCAGCGTTTCAAATGTTTTTGTGTCTATTCTGTGTCAAAAGTTGGGAAAATAAGCGAAATTATCGGCTAAAATCGGAAAATTATTTACCGCATATTTGCGGTGATTAGAACAGTTATTCTCCGCAAAAAATATCAATTCTACATCTTATTTCTTGGAATATCATCTGATACTATCAAATTTTAAAGTATCTAAAACTTATATATTTCTATCTTAATTTTTTACAAATTTCATCTATTGTATCAGATAACTCTTTGAAAAGCAAATCTTGAACCTGAAAAATTTTCTTGTTATTTGTTTTTTTGACTATTAAAGAGTTTAATTCTTCAAGAAATACTAAGTCCGAACTTAAAAAATCTTTAATATTAACTGACTTATACCTATCATTTAATAATAGATTAAATTCAGAGAGTGTTTCATTCTTTATTGATTGTAAAGCGTCAAATAGTTCATTGGGCTTTAAGAGTTCAAATAATTCTTTCCTAACCTGATACTCGCTAAATATATCGGTAACTAATTCGCCATTATCTTCTGAAAGAGCAATTATAAGTTTATTAACTTTAATTGTTTCTTTTTTTGCTACAATAGATTTATGGGCTTCTTTTATCAATTCAACAATAACTTGGTCATAATCTTTTGTCCCGAAATGAAAGATGGAATCATAAAGTCTTTTATCACTTTCTTCTCTTGATTTAGCTATATTAATTCCATTAGATAATACATCTTGAATTTCTTGAAGTGATAGGTTAATTAACTTATTATTGGAAAAATAATTGAAAAAGTTAGAAATCTGTAAATAATCATAGATACTATATTTGCCATTCTTTGAGTATTCCAAAACTTCATTAAAAAGGTCAGTAAACTCATCATTTGGTAAATGTCTAAAATTGTAGTTAAGTAATTTTCTGAATGCAGTTGTTTCTTTTGGTATTTCTATTGGGTATCTTGATTTTAACTCATTTGAAAATTTATCTGTGTCAAGATAACCTGTTAAAATATATTGGTATATTGATGGATAAAAGCAATAAATAGAAATGTTATTTTGCAGATATTTTTCGTGAAATAATTCTAATTCCGATTTAGGTTTTTCTTTTTTAGCTTCGCGGTCAGAATTGTTATCATTTAGAAGTTGAGAAAAATTAAACAATGAAAAAGCAGAATTAATATCGTCATATCCTTTAAAATCTTCAAAGTCATTTGATGTTAAATTCCCTGTTTTAAATTCAAGAGTAACAATGAGTGTGAACAATAATACTTCATCAGAATAATTAGCGTGATTTTTTATGAAAGGATATATTTTACTCAGACTTTCAAGATAAAATGCTATGTTTCTTAAATTTTCTTGTTTGTATTCTTTTAATAGACTATATATGAATTTATTTTTTCCTTCCAGAAAAGCATAAAATTCGGAATTAGTGTCAATATATTTTTCAAAAAGCAATGGAAAAGAATCAGGCAGATTATTTTTAAAATTTAAAATTCGCCCTACTACTTTTTCTTTTATTGAATTATAGTTGTCATCCTTATCAAGTATCTTGCTTTCATCTGATAAAAAAACGACTTTGGAATTTTTATGCTCAACAAAATTATTTACATACCCCAAAACTTCTGATAGTGGTATTTTACACCTTTCTAAATCATCAAAACAAAGAACATTTTTTGAGAATAATGTTAAATCAATATCCACATCTTTGATAAGTTCTTCTGTATCTATGCCCCATTTCCCCTTTATCCACTGAAAAGCAGCATTTTTTGATAGTTTGCCAATCGAAGCACTATTTTTTATGTCTAATTTGTTAAGAAATGGTATCAGTTTTATTTTTAGTTGATAGTCTAACGTTTCTATCTTGCTTATGCCATTAAGTGATAAATAAACAGGCGTTAACTTAGCTTCCTCTGCAAGTTTTGCAAGTATATTTTTCCAATAATACGTTTTACCACTTCCCCAAGCACCATTAATAAGCAAAGCATAATTTGTTTTTTCCGTTTTCAAATAATCAGTGAAAACATCTTCAATATAATTGTTTTTCATAGTAAGGGGAAGATTCTTTTAATTATTTTTCACTCAACTTCAACATAGCTTTTGCTACACTTAAAGCAGATTTATCGTATTCTTCGTGTCCATATCCGTGCTTTTCATTTAACTCATAAAATGCTCGATATATATCAAATGGATTTTGAGATTCTCCCACCCATTGCACAATAATATCTAAGATTTCATTCATAACAGGTTGATAAGTCATTCTACCGTCAGACTTTCTTACACCATTATTGTCAGACTTTCGTTTTCCTAAATTTAGAAAGATGTTTTTTTCGTCGTAGATAATATCTCTAACTTCTTTAAAATCTTTTCCTTTTGGAAGAAAATCCATTAAAAGTTTTCTAATCCCGTTGTAATATATTCTATATTTTTCTTCGGGATTGTCAAACTCTTTTCCAATTAATTCTCTTAGCTCATTAATTTCTTCAATATTACCCGTATCCGAATTAATGGACAATTGTTTTCCAACTTTCTCATTGGCTTTTTGCAAAAGTTCTAATCTTTCTAAATCAGCTTGTGATAACCCTTGCTCTTTCTGAATTTTTTTATTTTTATCTTCCATATCGTATATTTTTATTTAATTTCTAAAACAGATTTTATTTTTTCGCTCGCCACCGCAATACTCTCATTATCCCAAGTAATAGGATTCAGTTTTTTAATAGCGTGGTTATAATCGGGGTAAAATTCTTTATATGCTGCGTGATAATTTTTTCCGTATAATTTATCTTGATACCACGTAAAAAAGGAATAAACAATAGATTCGTGAATTTCATTTTCTTTTGCAAACTTTGAAACCATATAAGGGTTATTTACATATCTTTTTATGAAATGAAACTTATCTTCTGAAAAGAAAAATTCTCTCGCAAAAGAATCTGCTTTTTCTTCAATTAGGAATAAATCATTGTCCCCTGTTAAATGAAAACTATTAGTTTCTATCAAGTCATAGTCAAATAAAACGTGATGTAACTCGTGCAATAATGTGAACCAAAGTGTTGGATATTTTTTATTAAAATCCGTAATTACAACACAGGGCTTATTATTTATAACAAAGGTTGCACCTCTAATCTGTGTTGTAGATAAATAATTTTGAAAAATTACAGTAACCCCAATATTATAAAGTGCTTTGCAGACAGTAAATAAACCGTCTTTAACATCTTGTGAATATGGTTTGATTTTTACAATAAGCTCTTTTAATCGTTCTCTATTGTATTCATTAGGATTATTTATAACTCTGAATGTTTGATAAGCCGATTTTATCCAAAAATCTTTCATTTTATCTGAAAAATTCTTTTTCGTTCGACTATACAATGGTTCATCAAGTTCTTCTTCAAACTCTCTTATAGACTTATATCCAAAAAACGAGAGAACTTTATTGACTAATTCGTCAGTATCATCTTTACTATCAAAGAAACCCAACTTAGTTAGTGTCTTTACATCAAAATTCTTAACAATAAAGGTTGCTTTTCGAGCATTTTCAATAGAAGCAATATTATCTATGCTCTGATTTTTCAGAACTATCTTTATAAACTCATTTACATCATAATTTATAAACTCTGCTATTTTAACAACGTGAATTAAATTAGGTTGTTTAGCTGTTCCGTTTATAATTTCTTCAAATACATCTTTGTCAATATTAAGAAGTTTTAATGCTTTTGTTTTACTTATATTATATTCTAAAAGTTTTTGTTCAAAAACATCTTTAATATTGATTGATTCTTCTGAAAAAATAGATTCAAGTAATTTATTTATATCTACATTTTCCATAAAAAGAGAATTTACCCCGCAAATATACAGAATTAAATCATCATATCAAATAAAAAAAGGGTAAATACCTTCAATTATTTTTTAATACCCTCAAGCGATTCATTATAATTATAAAAACGTATAGTGAAATTCAAAATCACTTATTTCCTGCAAATGAAATAGGATATGTTTTTCTCATTTTTATATTTTTGCCTTGTGATTGTGCAGGTGTCCACTTCGGCATATTTGTAAAAACTTTTTCTATTTCATTTTTCAAACCAATAGGAATGGTTTGTTTAATCTCTACATTATTAACAGAGCCGTCTTCATTTACAACAAAATTCACAATTACTTTACCTGAAAAGTGTTGTGCAGATTCAGGAACATTAAGGTTTTGAATAATATATTGTTGCAATTTGCTGTTTCCACCTTTAAAAACTGCTTCTTTTTCTACTGCTATATATTTTATTGAGTTTTCTTTTTGATTGTCAGAATTGCTTTCTATCGGCGTTTCTTTAATGTATTTATAGTTGTTGTTGATGAATGTTGACAAAATCTCTATATCTTTTGCTTTCATTGATACAATATTTGGAACATTGAATGATTTTATAAAGAAATAGGTGTAATCTCCACTCATCTTTGAAATATTATGTAAAAAAATACCTCTTAAATTTTCATCTAATAAAACCTTGTCTAATTGAGTTTTAATTATTTCTCTTGGAACTGTTGTCTCTTCAATTCCTAAGGCATTCATAATTAAATATGAATTTTTAGGATTCCAAGAATCTTCAATATTCACATTGATTTTACAAATGGCTAGAAATTGTTTTAATGCTTCTTTTTGTTCATTGGTTAATTTGATGTTTGGATTTTTAAAAGGTTTTGGTTCATTTTCAAGTTTTACTTTTTCTTCAAATGGTGGTGGAGTCCAATCTAAAATTTGTACCTCATCATCGTTTATTTCTTCATCATCTTGAAAACTTGATTTATGTTGTTCGTTTAGAAATTGAATTTTTCTTGTTTCTAAATTATATTCAAATTTGCCATTATATTCTGGACAACAATTCGGAGCATTTACGCCATACAATACACATTTTCCGTAAATAATATCGTTTTTAATTTGAGTAATATTGAGTCAGTTAGTAAAGATATAATTATGTTCATTGCTATAACAATTTCTATCTCCCTCATTAAACTTTGAAATAACAAACTGATAAAACTTTTCTTTTAAATCAGTCGTTAGCATTTTATTATAGGTTATTTCATTATTAGCAATTGTTGCAAAAAATGCAAAATCTCGATAGTAAGCACTTCCACCAATACAGTTATCTAACTCAAATTTTACTAAGAAATTGTCATTGAAATTGATTACTTTTTTATACACGATTTGCAACGGATAATCTGCGTTTTCTTCATTGTCAAAATCTAAAATACGCTTTTTGTATTTATTGCAAATTTCGTCTGTAACAGTTCTATAAATTTTGTCTTTGTTCAGTTGATTGATGTACTTCTCAAAAGCAATTTCTTGGGATTGGTTTAATTCTACATACTCTGTACTTCTAAATTCTTTAATCGCATTAGGATTATTTTGGGCGTAAATCTTTGTGCAGAAGATTAAAAGAGCCAATAAATAAAATGTTTTTGTTGCCATAATTACTTTTTCAATTATAGAACAAAAGTAATCAAATCTAAAAACACTCGCACCTGTACGAGTGAATATTTTTGATTAATAAGCGAGTTTAACTCAAAATTTTTGAGTTATGGAAAATGTTGATTTAGAACCGATTGAACAATATGTAATTGATACTGTTAGGAAGATAAGAATGGAAAAAGGCATTTCTCAAAAAGACTTTGCATATATGATGAATCTATCTATCGGATTTATTGGCGATGTGGAAAGTCCGAAATCAAGAGCAAAGTATAATATTTCTCATTTGAACAGATTGGCAGATGTTTTAGAATGTTCGCCAAAAGATTTTTTGCCTGATGTACCTTTTGAAAACAAATAGTTTATTTCTTCAAATATTTTCTTTATTTTAAATTTGTATTTATCGCTTTTAAGATTTCGTTTTGCTTATTCTCAATGTCATTTGATTTCCATAAATCACTAATAGGATATATTATGGTCATTACAGAAGCTATGATACTTAACATTTTATACGATTCTTCATTTTGAAAAATTTTAAAAACAAAATTTTCTTGGTTACCGTATTTTGAATACAAATAAGGAACTCCTAAATAAATAATAAGAAACAATACAAATGCTAATACTATTAAGAATCCTGTCCTCTTAAATTTTATGGTTGTTTCTTCTTTTAAAATATAAATTGCATGGCTTTTTTTCAAATTCAATTCCTCATCGCTTAAATTTTCAAAACTCTTTTTATCACTTTGAATGTTAATATCTCTACCAACGTTGATGTTTTTATTTTTGTCAAACATTTTTATTAATTTTTAAATCAATAATTATTTTTTCCATATAGCAAAACATTTGAAATCAAATATCTTAGTTTAAACTTTAAATCATAATCCATGTCTATCATTTCCGCTTTCTGACAAACTTGTAACAATTTTGCAAGATTATCAATATGCTGAAAAGAACTCCTTTTGAATAAATCTCTTAGTCTAGTTATTCCTTTGAATGGACTATTGATATTATCAATTTTTTCTTCAATTTTAGCTCTCAATTCATCGGGAGTATTAGTTGTGGCGATATTCTTGAAATCTTTTATATAATCATCTATTGAATAAATTACAGAACTTAGATTATCAAACAACAATAATACATTCTCAACGCCTGTAACATGACTCGTTGACATTTTATATTTAATTTCATTATCCTTAAATTTTGGAAATAAAAATATCGTATTTTCATTATTCTGTAAAGGTGTTAATTTTAATGAATGGGTAAAAGAAAGTGACCTATCACCAAGGTCATTGTTTTTTATCAATATTGAAGAAGATATAAATTGACTAATTTCATCTACAAAAACGGGATTTCCAGATGAAACCATAATGTCAATTTTTGATTCATTTAATGATAGCGAATTAATTTCTAAATTAAGTCCTTTGTCATTTTGCATCGCTTTATGCAAAGATAACATCGCAATTACAAAACAGAAAGAAACTCCATATTCTTTGTATGCTTTCGAGGTTATACTTCTTAGAAAATAATTGCCTTTCTTGTCTTTAAGAAATCTAAATTTTCTCTCTTGAACTGAAGAAGGACTTCTTTCATATTGTCTCTTCCAAGAGCTATTTACATCATTTATAAGAATGTTTCTATCAGTTAAATTAGAAAGGGTTTTGTTGCTTTTAGATTTCAAATAATTAACATACTTTGATAACTCACGGTCATTGTAAAACATAGATGCTGAATCATATTCTACTTTGGCATTCAATTCATCATAAACAAGACCATCATCATCATTCAAAAAATCAAACTTAAAATACAATTCAGGTTTGTTTGTAATTTCTTCAGGTTCAACAAAAAATGCTTCTACATGATTATTACTTGACCACAAACTAACATATTCGTATATATTGGAAACATATTCTACATATTTATAAGCAGTTCCAATATTTCCGATGTTAATATGAAAATCTAACGAAGACAAATCATAGTGTTTAATAATTACTTCTTTAAATTTCTCATCTTTGATTAAATCTAAAAGTTTTTCAGCTTTGATTATATTTTGTGAACTCTGTTTTTCAAAAGGTGGAACAGTAACCTGTACAAACGGTTTGTTAAAAATTTCCATTTTTTTGTTTTTTAATATTTTTAATAAAAAGGGGCGTTTCACCCCTCATCGTTTTAATTTGTTTTGGATAATGAAGCAATACCAATAAGTACAAGCATCACAAAAGCACCAACAGCTAATAAGTTAGCATTTGAACCTTTTGCGTGTATGCAACTGTCTTTGTAGCATAAACTCACATTATCATTCTTGTGTAAAAATCTCTGCATAAGCAATAATTTTTAAATTCATTAATTACGTTTTTCACTTCTCGACAGAAAAACTTTGACGAATACACTTTGAAGTGGTATCTTACTTTTCTTTACGAACTCCTTTGAAAGGTTTGTTGTCAGAAGTTTTTACATCCATAAATCTACCCGTGTTTGCATCACGTTTTACCCAAGAATCTATTTTTGGGTTGTAGGTCTGTGAACGTTCTCTAACAGCACCTTTTCTGGAATTGTCTTTCGGTGGATTTGTTGCCATCGTTTAACAATTTTTTGAATTACTAATATTTCTTTTAACTTCACGACATAAAAGATTTGACGTTGTATAAATATATTGTTTCATATTTAATACAAATGTTTCTACAAAGAAACGGATAATATTTGTATTATCAAAGAAACATTTGTACTTTTACCGAAACATTATTAACAATAACTAAAAAGTTACTGACAATGAGCACTTCATTAGATACCAAAAAGTTTTCCGAGATGATAAAATCTAAAAGAGGAAATATAGGTTTAAGAAATTTAGCTTCTGAAATTGGAGTAAGTGCTTCTACTTTATCAAGGATAGAACAAGGAAATTTACCTGATATTGATACATATTTGAGATTGTGCGAATGGTTAGAGGTCTCTACTGATTATTTCACAAAATCAACATCTAATGATGATATTCAAAATGAGGTAATTGCTCATTTGAGAGCTGACAAAACTTTACCTGCATCAACTTCGGAAGCACTAATACAAATGATAAACCTTGCTTATGCCTCTGCAAACAAAGACAATTAAATACAGACGAGGGTTTAAAAAATGGACTGATGAAACTGTAGTAGGATTAAGAAAGGAATTAGGATTGTTTGCTTCTTCACCACTTTGTGCTTTTGAATTATGTAAATATCTTGGTATTCCAATACTAGAACCATCTAATGTTCAAGATTTACCACAAGATAAATTAGATGAACTTTTAGGCAAAGGTGCTAAACATTGGTCTGCTGTAACTATTCCTTTGGAAAATGAGAATTACTTAATTATTCATAATCCAAGTCATTCCCCTGCAAGACAACAGAGTAACTTAATGCACGAAATAGCTCATATTCTCTGTAAACATAAGGTTTCTAATCAAATTAAGGAAACAGGATTGGCTGGTTTTTTAAGAAATTTTGATGTTGAACAAGAAAATGAAGCGGAATGGTTAGGTTCATCTTTACAGTTACCAAGACCTGCTCTTTTATATTCTTTAAAAAAGAATATGACAGTTGAAGAAATTGCAGGACATTATAATTGTAGCGTAGATATGGTACAATATAGGATTAATATTACAGGAGTGAAAAAGCAACTAAAATATTTGAAATATTAGTTGCTTGATACTTTACTTTTAAGAGCTTTCTTTTTTCTGCTTGATATTTTTATCAACTTTTGTATTTCGTGCTGTTATACTGTCAGTAATTAATGAGATACCGAAAGATTATTGTTTCTTTGGATTTTCTTGTATTGACAGACAATGCAAATTTTTGATTTTTGGTATTAAAAACAAATTCGTCATAATATTGATGACCTTTGTGTTTTACATCTAATAAAGTTTCATTAATGTTTAACTCATTTTTTAGGTTTGTCTTGAAGTCGGTCTTTACTTTTCTGAAATAAAATTTGAGGTTTTTTCTGCTTGTTTCTTGTGCGTGGAACGAAAGCATTATCATTTCATCATCTTTTTCTAACACAAGTATAGGTTTGGTAACAAGCATTTCGTTTACATCATATTCTTGTGGATTTATCGCTATTTTTTCGCAGATTAACCCAATTACTCTATAATTCTGAAATTCGTTCAGTTTTATGGCTGTATTTTTTAGTGTATTCATCGTTTTTTGTATGTTTTTATCATCTTAGTTACATAGTAATTTTTACAATCAACTTTCCATTAATTCGTCCCAAGTGTCAGAAAATTGTTGAATGAGTTTAGGTTTTAATTGCTGTTCTCCGTACTCGTTTATTATTTCTGTCAATCTTTGTTTTTGATTATTAAAGGTTCTTGGATTTGTTTTCTGTAATGATTTTCTATAAGTAGGATTTTGCCATTTCACACATAAATTTCGGTCAAGTGTTCTTAATTCTTCAATCGGAATAGTATTGTCGTAAAGTATGACATTTTCAAAAGTTTCTAAAAATATTTTCTTTAAATAAATGAGCTTGTCTTTGTCTATCAAATCTTCAAAAGTGTCAAAATATACGGGTCGTAAAAATCGTTTTTTGTGAACTTTTACTTCATACCTCAACAACTCAAAAGGTAATTCGTATTGCATTGACTTACTGTATAGTTTCAACTGATATTCTTGCAAAACACATCTTTTGCCAATACTTCTTTTGTTGTCGCCGTCCATATCTTGAAAGAATTTGTTTTTGTAGTTAAGTGCTAAATCTGTTGTTTCTAACGCATTCAACGGTTTTTCTAATTGAATATTCAAACCAAACTCGAAAGATTTAAGTTTCAGCTCGTTTGGGCGTGAATAAAGGGTGTCTGACAAACTATGTATCGCACAAGCTAAATCGGAGTAGGGTAAATTGGTGTAATTTTCTTCATACCAATATTTGGTAATACTACCCGTGAAATCGAGCCAGTCATTATATCCTACTTTGGTTTTGCAACTTGTTTTCTTATCGTTATGCCAAAAATATTTTATTGGCTTGTCAGAGTGATAAGGTATTCCTTCAACAAACTTAATGTCTTCTCGTTCTAAAAATGTTCTGTGATTCGGAATCATTCTAAAAATGTGTATAAAATCTATCATTGCAAATTACATTTTGAAGTTTTCAATCATTTTCTTTGCAATGGACGAGTAGTCTTCTGTCGTGTTGATTTTACCTTTTTCAATGTAGTTTTTCAGGTCTTCTACTTTGAATAAGGAAATCTTATTGTTCGGCTTATAATAAACGATTTTATTTGCAGACATCACTTTATACAAGGTACTTTTAGAAATACCCAAATAATTTGCTGCTTCTTCTACATTCAAGTATTCTTTCTGTTGAATACTCAAATTTTCAAGCATCTGTTTTAATGTCTGTAATTCCGAAATTAGTAATGCCTCTGTACTCATCTTAATTGCATTTGATGGCACAAGAATACATCAGTAAGCATACGAGAATCCACTCTAAATAGGCGATTCAGAGTAGTTTGTTGTTATAATATTCGGTATTTTCGAGTGTTTGGGAATTACTCTGAAAAGAGATTAGTTTTCAAAACAGAGTAAAATTTTAAGAGATTTATCGAGTAAAGAAGTGTCTTTTACCTTATCATCATTTCGAGAATATTTTTCTTTGGATAAAGATTCAATCTCTTGTGTAAACTTATTTTTATACTCAATCATATTAGGAATAATGTCAAGATAATTATTTCTGTCAAAATCAAAATATTTACCCTTATCTGTTTCTGCAATTTTTTGCATCAAATAATAAAAATGATTAAGTGGTTTTTTCCAATAAATTCGTTTTTCATTAGGCATAAATCTATCTTTAAAAAACTTCTTGAAGTCTTCATATTCGACTTCAATATATCCACTCCTTACTAATGAAGTATGAAATCTTACAATGTTTTCTGCCTTACATTTATAGCTCAATCCTTTTATTGAGCCATCATCAAATGCTTTTGTTTCTTTCTTGTTGTAATGATTGATGTAGTTCGGAATTGTTGAACTTATCAGTTCTTTAAATGCTTTATCCCTTTGTTCTAATGCTTCAATTTTAAGTTCATCAAAATAAAGAATTTGCTCTGCTGGTGTTAGTTTTTCGAGTTTAAAATCGTTTGGGTTTATTGGAATATTTGCAATGATTATCTCTTGTAAATCTTCGAATTCTTTGTTGTGTAAATTATTCTCAAAATAATCTTTCAGCACATCTAATCGTTCTAAAATTGCAACTTTATCATTGTTGAATTGCGAAAGGTGATTGCTTAGAAATTGCTTAGCATTTAGTTCACTCAACATAAAATTCAGTGCAAAATCGTCTATATTCGTTCTGTTGCTCATTTTATCCACTTAACTATTATGATAATATTGCACAAAATTAGTCATTATCTGACTTTAAAAGATTTACCGCATTTCGTAAATCTATATTAATTACTTTGGCATAAATCATCGTAGTTTTTATATCTTTATGATTGAGTAATTTGCTTAAATGAACAATGCTTACTCCTTTGTGCAACATTATTGTAGCAAACGAATGTCTTGCACAATGGAATGTAATTGCCTTTTTAATATCTGCCATAAAAACCCATTCTCTCAAAATAGTATTCATCCAACTATTGTAATTTAAGTCTTTAAATATTTCTTCATCTGGATTCTCTGTTTCTCGAAGAAATTTGATGGCATCTTTTACGATTGGCAAATATTGCAATTCATCTGTTTTTTGTCTGTGAAAAGGAATTGTATAGTTTCCTTCAAGGTCTTTCTTAATATTTTTCCATTTCAGATTTTTAACATCAGCATACGCCATTCCTGTTTTGCACGAAAATAAAAATGCTTTTTTTAGTAAAGGATTTTTACATTCTGTATTTTCAAGTTTTGTTATTTCCTCTTCTGTCAAATATTCTCTGATTGCGTGTTTTACTTTTGGTGCTTTTACATCATCGGCATAATCAACATCAATCATTCTGTCTTTAAATGCTTTATGTACACCGTGTAAAACCACATTAAAATAATTTGCCGAAGATGAGGTTTTAAGTTGTTGTATATCAATTAAAAAACACTTAAAATCATTTAGCCAATCTTCATCTAAATCAATAAATTTTATTCCATTTGGTGCAAATTCATTCAAATGTTTCAATGCAGATTTCCAAGTAGAATAATTTTCGCCTGAACTTTCTCTTTTTTTGGTTAGAAACTCGAAATAATCAATGAAATCATCAATTTTATGTTTAGGTTTCTTAATTCCAAATTTATTATTTTGAATTTGTAAATTCAGTTCATATTTAACAACATTTTCGAGTTTCTTTATTTCTTTGTTGTATTCTCGTTCTTGTTGATTTTTGGGATTGTCAAAAAGAACTAAATCCGTCTTTTGTCGATGTCTTTTACCATTCACATAGTAATCAAACCAAATTCGGCTCTTACCGTCTTTTAGAGGTCTTAAAAATGAACTTATTTTCATATTTCCGATTTAATTAAAACTTTTCGTTCGCTAATTTTTTTCACTATAACCTTGTTTTCTTTAATCACACGATATAATGTCTTTCTACTAATTCCTTTCAATTTACAATATTCATCAGGCGATAGATATTTTTCAGAATCAGTCATTTGTTGATTCAGCAACTTACTTAATGTTATTTGAATTTGGTTAAGTAATTCTGCTTGATGTTGTAATTGTCGTTTTACAAAATCTTCAAAATTTATTTCGAGGTCTAATTCATTTCTTTTGTTCGCCTTATATGCTCTTGAATTACAAGTATGACTACAATATTTTGTGGTTCTTTTTTGTGCATCAAATTCCTTTCTACAAAACAAGCAAACTTTCTTATATGTTTTAATGGTTAAAAGCATATTTAACGGACATAAGAGGACATAGATGGACAGAAGTGGACAAACTCATATTTTAAACATTTCAAGATTTAATTTTTAGACACAAATAGACACAAAAAATAAATTTGTGACCAAATCTAAACATTTTTTTGGACACAAACGCTAAAAATATGAAAACATCAGAAAATTAAATGTTTGTAACTATCTGATTTATATGGTATTTTGTTTCCGATAGTTTCCGTTACTTTCTTTGGTCATTTTCCGATACAAAACTCACCAAAAATAGTTCCCAGGATATCACGGTCAATTTCGATAGCGCCGGTTATACTGCCCAATTCACGAATGGCTTCGCGTATATCTTGTGCCAACAAATCGCCCGGAATCTCCATTTCCATACCCTGCTCTATGGCTTGTAGTGCAAGCATGGTAGATTGCAATGCGTTCAAATGTCGTACTTGGGTTATCACCTGCGCATCTTCCTGATGCCAAGATTTTACATATTTGGCAATTGAAGTTCCTAGTGAAGCAACTTGTGACGTATTTTTAGCAGATATCGCAAAAGATTGAATTATTACAAAATGATTTTTTATTTTTTGAATGAACTCTTCAGATAAAAATTCTTCAGAAATATCATGTAAATCTATTTTATTTTCAATTAAAAATAAATGTATTTCCTTATCAAAAAGAGGTTTCAGCATTTCATATATTTCATCCAAACTTACATCTCTACGATCATATAAAAACAAAACTAATTTTGATTTCAATGCGTTGGAAATTGAGCGTTTCACACCCATAGATTCAATGACATCATCAGTCTCGCGCAACCCAGCAGTATCCATAAGGCGCAATTTGATTCCGTCCACCACAATTACATCTTCTATAGTATCCCGAGTTGTACCTGCAATATCAGAAACTATGGCTCGCTCTTCTTTCAACAAGGCATTGAGCAAAGAGGATTTACCCGCATTAGGTTTCCCAAGAATAGCCACGGAAACCCCTTGTTTTATAGCATTTCCATATTCAAAAGAATCAATAAGTGGTTGTATATGAGATTTAAGATTTTGAATCAACATTTTGAAATCATCCCGATTCGCAAATTCCACATCTTCATCAGAAAAATCCAACTCGAGCTCCATCAAAGCAGAAAAACGAATTAAATCTTTGCGCAAAACAGCTAATTGCTTCGAAATTCCACCTCGCATTTGGTTCATAGCAACTTCATGAGAAGACTTTGAATCAGAAGCAATTAAATCTGCCACAGCTTCTGCCTGAGCCAAATCCATTTTACCGTTCATAAACGCTCGCATCGTAAATTCGCCCGGAGCAGCCATACGAACACCTAAATCCAAAAACAACTGAATTATTCTTTGTTGAATATAGGGCGAACCATGGCAAGAAATCTCTACAACATCTTCTCCCGTATAGGATTGTGGCGAGACAAAAACAGAAACCAAAACCTCATCTACGATTCCTGCACGATCTCGAATTCGCCCAAAATGAACCCTGCCTGTCCCCGATTTTCGCAAATTTTTTCGATCAAAAACCTGCTGCGTAATTTCAATCACACCTGTGCCCGAAAGCCTTATCACAGCAATCGCCGCAACCGAACTTCCAGTTGCAGGTGCTATTATAGGTTCATTCGGATTCATAAGAGCCTTGTATTCTATTGAATATCAACAAATTAATTCCTATCAATAACCTGATATAATTCAAAATTAAGAATTACAGAAGTATCTGGTCCAAATCCAAATGTATTGCGATCACGTCCAAAGACCAAGCGACTGGGAACTACTATAACACCTTGAAAATCAACTGCAGGCAAATCCAAAGCAGATCTCCCCGTAGCCTGGAAATGCTTCAAACCATCTTGCACACCTTCCATTTCGTACCATTCTGCACGATTATCATTGGTTGAATTTCGATGATGATAAAATGAAGGATCCCATATCGGATATCCAGTTGTATTAATAGTAGAACTGAAATTTACCGGCTCTGAATAATTGACAGAATCACCATTCTTTCTAGCATTATAATACAACAACTCATACTGAATCAATATACTATCATTATCAGGATTTACCACAGACCGACCTTCTGCCAAATGACCTGGTCGTTTTACAAACCAATATCCAGCATTAGCACGTTCTGCGTTAGACATCAAAGAAGGCATAGCATCATCAGAGCTCACATCATCCCTGAATTTGGTGATTTTTCCTACTTCGTTAAAATAATGCTCATTCAAAAACTTCAAAATCGTTGCATCATCCACTTGGTTTTGCTCCTCCTGCGGCAACAAATTATTCCCGTCATCATCATTTTTACAAGACGTAAATCCAATCAACAAAACAGAAAAAAACAATCCCAAATATTTTAAATTCATATTTACCAAATTAAAAGTTGTGCAAGATACAAAGATTATTATTTCTTGACGAAAATCCCAAGCCATTGGTTGCTTATTTTGATTTGGAATTAATGTTTTCCCGCGTGTCAACTCATCCCTTCGAGTTTATATTCCGTTGGCGGGACCGGGAAATGATGGGCTGCTTGCCTTCCCTAAAAGGCCAAGGCTAAGGCCGCGGACCGCTAGCCCATCATTCCCTAAACATGGATAAAATCACCCTTCGTATTTTATCAAAATTATACATTCAATTCCTAGGTAAATTAAGGCACAACCTAGCAAAAATAGTATATTTACCGCATGAGAATTGATAAATTTCTTTGGTTTGTACGATATTACAAAACACGTAGCATAGCCACCGACGAAACAGGAAAAAACCGAGTTTGGATCAATAATATTCAAGCCAAGCCAGCCAAGGAGGTATTGGTGGGCGACCATGTAAAAGTTCGTAAAAATCAAATTTTTTATGAATTCGAAGTGCTGCAAATCCCCAAAAACAGACAAGGGGCCAAGACGGTTTCATTGTATATTAAAGACAAAACAGCCATAGAACAACTAGAAATTCTCGAACAACATAGAAGCTCACAAAATTATTATCGAGAAAGAGGTGAAGGAAGACCTACCAAAAAAGACCGACGAGATTTAGACGACTTTATGTCAGATTTTGATGATTTTGAGATATAATTTTATCTATAATTTCATTACAAATTACTTCTGCAGACCTTACTGCCGCAGGTACAATATAATGCGCCTGTTGATAAAATATATTTCGCTCAAAAAGATGTTTTGCAACAAATTCAGTTAGATTTTCATCATTTACATGCGCAATTAATGGTCGATGTAATTTTTCCAATTTCAATCTTTCGGCCAAATGCACAGGAGATAAGTACAAATAAATCGTAGTACTATGCTTTTTCAACAGGTCCAAATTGTCATAGAAAACCGGCGTTCCACCACCTGTAGCCAACACATACTCACTCTTTGATGACAAAAAATCAGCAAGAATTTTATTCTCATTTTTCCTGAAATATATTTCTCCTTTAGACGAAAAGATTTCTTGAATCGAGCTATTATTATCAAGCTCAATCAAATCATCCAAGTCATAAAAATCAACACCTAATCGTTTGGCAAGTATTTTCCCTACATGACTTTTACCACTTCCCATATATCCCATTAAAGAAATTTCCATAGCTAATCTATTCGTTTACAATCAAGTATATTTATTTACGAAATTAAGTAATAAATTAATATTAAAATTTGTTTGGACAATATAAATTTCGTCTTATATTTGCAACCCGTTACAAAAAGGTAACAGACCCGGTAGCTCAGTTGGTAGAGCACAACACTTTTAATGTTGGGGTCCTGGGTTCGAGCCCCAGCCGGGTCACTACCACAAATCCTAATTCATGTATAATCAATGAGTTAGGATTTTTTCTTTTAAAAAAGATTGAATTTGTTACCATAATTGTTACCAAGAATTTTAAAAGGTGAAAAAAGTTTGGTGTAACTGCTACCTTGAGTTAGGATTTTTTTAATCAACAATTTTAATCTTTTAACCTGAAAATACTTTTGAAGGAATTACAACCCATAAAATATTGTTATTTCTGATTTTTCATGAATTTCCTTTCTTTTTGTAATTTAATATTTTCCTCACCGTCGATGCCGATTACAATTTTTGTAGCTTTAAAAAAAATATGACCGCAAATTGCAGCCAGATACTATTTTATGAAAGGACAGGATTGGCTAAGTATTTAGCGTATCAACTTCATCTTTTTTTATAGAATTAGTTTTTGTATCATTTGGCCTACCACACAAAGTAAACTCTCCGGTATCAATGTCATATTTTAAATTCCTATCCATCCAATCATCGTAAACCCAATATTTTCTCATATTACCAGAATCCCTGTACTCCATCATCAAATTAATTTCTTCATCGGTAACCTCTTTTTCCGCTTCTGAATTTTTGGTAAATCCAAAATAAAAACTAATAACCACAACGATTAGCAGTATCCACCAATCATTTTACCAATCGAAAAATATATAAAACAATGCTCCAAATAGAAGTATTGCCCCCAGCACAAACAGGATTACAAAAACGCTGTATATGATGCCAAATATGCCGTTGAAGAGTGAGTGAAATAAGTTAATAGCTGTAAGTTTTTCAATTTCAAATTTAATCATATTTTTTTTTAGAAAATCATTTGAATTTATCATAATTTGATGATTGTAATTATTATAAATAAACTCGTAGTGCATTATATATTTGCCACGAATCTTCGATTTCACTGCATAAATTAATATCCTGATATTTAACAACTTATATTACGATTGATAACGCATTACGAGTTAAATAAATAAAAAAATCCGGCAGTACGACACTGCCGGATTAAGTTTAAAAACCTTTCATCCAAATAGAATGGAAAAATTATTACTCAAAATAGGTGTGATAAGTTTGGAATGATCCCTCTAATTTTTTTACAACTTTGTCTGCTTGGGCCGCATCTGGGGCATTTTCAAGTTCTTTTACAATTTCCATATGTGGATGCAGCCACTTATGCAATTCGTCATGACTTTTTCCTTCCATGGTGCAACTTTTTATCAATTTTGCATTTTGATCTTTTAAATTTTGTGCCAGCAAAGCATAATCACCATCATAATCTTGCAGCATTTCTTCACTTGTAATTACAAAAGGTTTCATCTCTTCATTTACCTTCCATTTTTCTCCCGCATTGAGTTCAATTGGCTCGCCATCGTTGTGACTGTGCTTGGTGCATTGTACAAAATTTAAGCTAAATGCTACTACAAACAACATTAAAAAAAACTTCTTCATTTTACTTCTTTTTGATTTTGATTATTTTGAATGGTAAAGTTCGGTATTATTTCCCAAACCCATTATTATTTAAATCATAATAGTATTTTACTTATTCCAAAAATTCTCCTTAAATTTGCGCACTTTTATCGCTCACGTGGAGAAATTGGTAGACTCGCCATCTTGAGGGGGTGGTGTCGCAAGACGTGCAGGTTCGAATCCCGTCGTGAGCACAATAATAAATTCTAATTCATGTGTAATCAATGAGTTAGGATTTTTTTTCTTTTTAAACAAGATTGAAATTGTTACCAAAGATGGTAAAATTTGTCATCTAGAGCACAAAAAAACCTTAATTTCTGCTGAACAGAATTAAGGTTTTTATTTTTATTTCTAAACAAAAAAATCCGGCATTTCACCGGATTTTCTTTTTCAATACAATTGATTAGAAACCAATGCCTGGTTGTCCCGCATCGCTTTGGTTTTGCTGTTTGTTGGCTCTTGTTTTTACCTTTCCACCAAAATTATAGGTGAGTCCTAGGTAAAAAGTTCGGCTTTCCCAACGGAAAGTTCCTTCTTGATGAACCGGTGTATCATTGATAGAATGTGAATAAAACGTATTGAAAATATCGCTGAATCTTGTCGAAAGTGTTCCTTTTCCTTCCGCAAAATTATAGCGCAATCCAATATCCTGACGGAACATCGGTTTTCGAACGCCTTGCAATTGTGCTCTTTCACCTATATACATGGTGAATAGTTGTAATTTCAACTTATTGTTCAAAGAAAAATCGTTGCTCAAACGACCCGTAAAAATGGTACTTTCACGCTCCAATCTTTGGCCACCATACGCAAATCCTTTGAGCGTTGATTGATACAAATCCAATCCGCCATTCATAGACCACCAAGCATTATTTTTCAAAAACCAAGACAATTCGGCGCCATAGGATTGCGAATCGTCCACGTTTGCGCTTCGCATAATGATGATTTCGGGATTTACTTCATCCAAAAAGATCAACTGACTCATTTGGTCATGAATTTTTCGGTAAAATACTGCTGCATTTATATTTCCTCTTTTACCTACAGTTCGCATATATCCAAGTTCATAGGAATCAGTAAATTGCGGCTTCAAATTCGGATTTCCTTCTTGACGCGCATTTGCGGTTTGCCACTGCCGAATCGGGCTTAGTTGCCTTACACCTGGTCGGTCAACACGACGGCTGTAGTTTAAACTAAACTGGTCATTTTCAGTCGCTTGATAGGTAAAAAATGCAGAAGGATATAAGTTGGCATTGTCGCGCTTCAAATCACTTGTTTCATTGGGAATATCCTGACTTCCGGTGAGGCGTGTAAGCAAATCTTCGTTCACAAATTCATGGCGCAAACCCAATTGCATCCCAATTTTTTCCCACTGATATCCAAAATTCAAATAGGTAGCAAATATAGTTCGATTAAAGTCAAAATAAGTGTCTTGTGCTTGTAAGACTCCGGCTAGTGCTCCATTTTCATAAAAAGGCAATACCTGCGTATTATCGAGTTGATTTTCGGTGGCGTCTGATTGAAATTGTGATCCTGCTTCAATTTTTCCTTTTTCCCAAACCGGCAAGGTATAATCAAGTTTAAAACGTGAAAAATTGAAATTTTGCTCTTGTAATTGTTCATAAATGCCCAAAGCAAGTGCCAATTCTTCATCTGAAACGCCTCTGCGAGCCGACTGCCAATTGAATCCGGAATCACCATTCCAAGCGGAATTTGAATAAAATCCATCAAATTCAATTTTATGCCCTTTCTTTTCGAATTCGCGACTGAAATTTAAGCTGTAATCGCTTCCGTGATTATCATATTCATACAACGATTTATCAATCAGTGGATTAGCTATATTTGGATAATACAAAATTGATGAATTATCCATTTCCATCATACCAAAATTCTGATTGGTATAGAAGGTCATAGCCGTTTTATCATTTATAAACCAATCCAAACCAGCCTTGAATCGGTGCGAAGTATTTTTGGAAGGTAAACGGAAATCCTGTTTAATATTAGTGTCAAAATTTTCCATAAATCCCGACATATTACTTTCGCCAAAATTGGTACTGTAACTTCCAAAAAGATTCACATTTCCGGTGTTGAAATTTCCATTCACCGATGCATTGTAGCTGTTTTTGGCACCACGTGTATAGCCCAAAGTTGTGCTTACATTATAGCCTTTACGTTTTTCTTTAATCGTAATAATATTCACGATTCCAGAATTTCCATCCGGGTCATATTTGGCGGAAGGATTGGTGATAATTTCAACTTTATCAATGGAATTGGATGGAAGTTGACGCAAGAGTTGATCGATGGGAACCGAGCTTGGTTTTCCGTCCACTAAAACACGCACATTGGTATTTCCGCGCAGGCTCAATGCACCAGATTGTTGATCTACGTTGAGCGATGGAATATTATTCAAAACTTCACCTGCAGAAGCGCCTGCACTCACCAAATCTTGCCCTACGTCCACTACTCTTTTATCAATTTCGGTTCGGATTTTTGAAACCTGCGCGCGCGCCTCTGTTGTACCTAATTGAACCACATTTGCAGTGAGGGTAATTTCGCCCAAAAGCGTATTTTCGGAGTCAATATTTACAATTTGCTCATACGCAGGGCTATCGCCGACGGTAATTTTGAGAATATATTTTCCAAACTTCTGGTTTTCGAGCACAAAACTTCCATCACCTTCGCTGAAGGTGCTGTCAATCACTTTTCCGCTTTCGTCCAGCAATTCTACCGTTGCATTGCCAATTCCCAAACCATCGGGACCTATCACTACTCCGCTTACATTTCCCACTGTTTTGGCAATCACCATAGGTGTTTCCAGCATAAAATTTGAAGCAGCAAAAACTGATGAATATCCAATCAGAGCAAGACAAAACACAATTCTTTTCATTCTATAATTTATATAATATTTTAATTAGTATGTATAACACAGTATTTGTTACAACAAATGACTGGATAGATTATTTCTACTTTTACAACAGAATAGACGAACAAGTAGGAAAAGTGTTACAAAAAATAATAAAATAGTTTCTGAATTAAATTAATTTAAATCGGCAGGTTGTGTTTCTTTGTAAATCAATGGTATTTGTATATTTACACCATGAATCAAATCAGAACAGTTTCTATCATAGGTGCCGGAAATGTAGCTTTTCATTTGGCGCGAGCATTTGTAGAAAACACCATTCAGGTGAATCAAATATACAATCGAACGCTGCAACAGGCTCAAAAGATTGGCGAGGCTCATCAAATTAAATATACAGATAAAATTTCTGAACTTGTAAAGTCGGATTTATTTGTAATTGCTGCTTCTGATTCTGCCATAACAGAACTATCATTGCATATACCCTTTGATGATGTGATGGTGGTGCACACCTCTGGTTCTATCCCCATGAATGCATTGAGAGGAGATTACAAAAAGGGTGTTTTTTATCCTTTACAAACTTTTTCCAAGGGTAGAAATCTGGAATATGATGAAATTCCGATTTTTATAGAAACGGAAAAATCAGAAGATGAAAAAATTCTTTTTCAATTTGCAGATAGAATTTCAAATCATGTAGAAATAATTAATTCAGAACAGCGTGCTCAGCTACATTTGGCGGCTGTATGGGTTTGTAATTTTGTAAATCACATGTATTATATTGGTGAAAAATTGACAACTGATGCAAATTTGCCGTTTGATTATTTGAAGCCTCTTATTGAAGAAACTGCAGCAAAAATAAAATCATTATCACCTTATGACGCCCAAACAGGGCCAGCTAAACGTGCTGATCATATTGTAATGCAAAAACATTTGGAACTCTTGCAGAATCAGAATTTTAAGGATATGTATGAAAAAATAAGTAAATCTATAGCAGAAATTTATAAAAATGAATTATAAATCCAAATTAAATGAAATTAAGGCCATTGTTTTTGATGTGGATGGCGTTTTAACGGACGGTTCGGTGCTGATTTTACCCGATGGCAATATGTCACGCAGTATGAATACACGAGATGGATATGCCATGCAACTTGCTGTTAAAATGAATTATCCTGTTGGAATTATTACCGGTGGAAGAGATATGGGTGTTGTTTCTCGTTTGAATAACTTGGGAATTACCGATATTTACACTGGTTCTCACAATAAAATAGAGGATTTCAAGGATTTTTTGTTCAAGTACCATCTTCAAGCTTCAGAAGTGTTGTATATGGGAGACGATATTCCCGATCTTGAAGTGATGAAAATGTGCGGATTGCCTTGTTGTCCCAAAGATGCAGCGCCAGAAATTCGAAAAATATCTTTGTATATTTCACAAATTCAAGGTGGTAAAGGATGTGTACGAGATATTATAGAACAATTATTAAAAGTACAGGGAAATTGGGAAAATGATACGCAAACGACTTCTATCTAAATCATGGAATTATTAAGCTAAAATCATCTTTATCTTCCAAAAATTTAAATTTCTCGCGGGTTTTATGTAATATTTCTTTATTAATTTCAAATATCATGATATGCTCATGTGGTTGAAAAAATTCACAAGCAAATCCCAGAGGATCGTACACCATACTATCGCCGCTATGCATTATGCCATTGTTGTCTTTACCAATTCTATTGACGCCGATACAATAACTTAGATTTTCTATGGCACGTGCTTTCAAAAGTTGAGTCCACGGATAACTACGCCTTTCTGGCCAATTGGACAAATAGAAAACCACATCATATTGTAGATTATTTCTGCTCCAAACTGGAAATCGTAAATCATAGCAAATTTGGGGCATGAATTTCCAACCTCTGAATTCTATCAATTTACGATCTTTACCCGCTGTGTACTCTTCATTTTCTTTGGCCAAAGAAAACATATGTCTTTTATCATAAAAAGCAAATGTCTCGTTGGGATCGGTCCAGTATAATCTGTTAAAGTACTGATGGCTGATTTTTGTAGGAACACTACCTGCAAATGCCGCGTTTTTTTCAATGGCTTTCTCTTGTAAAAATTGGAAAGAAATTCCGCAAAATTCTTCGGCATATTGGGATGGATTCATGGTAAATCCTGTAGAAAACATTTCTGGCAGTAGAAAAACATCCGCCTCTACCCCTAATAATATTTGATTGATTAAATCAAAATTAGCCTGAGGATTTTCCCAAACTATATCATATTCTAATAAGGCAATTTTTATATTTTCCATTCAAAGCTTTGCTTAAAACTAAGCATTATTTTGTTATTGGCAAAAACCAAATCAAAAACGGATTGATTGAAGGTTTGGAAATGGAATTTCTGCAGCATCATAAATGAAATAAAAAAAGATAGAATTCCCAGAATTCCGCCAAATAAAACATCTTCTATAAAGTGCTGTGATAGATAAACCCTAGAATACCCGACCAAAAAAGCAAAAAATACCATGACATATTGAACATGGGTTTTTCTATAATTATAAAATGCCAAAAGTAGGAATAACGCAAATGCAGAAGCCGTATGTCCCGAAGGGAAAGAATACATCTTATACAAATGTACACTATCTACTATATGCAATTGATCTATAGGGATTAACGCACTGGGACGCAATGCATCATAAAAAACGATTTTCTTGAAAAATTGCGCCAAAAGCCCTGCGATAAGACATGTGAGCACGCTCCATATAAAAACTCTAAAACTAGCAAAACACAAAAGATAGGGAAGCAAAATCAACGCAAACGAAGCATCTCCAATGGCTGTAATATGGTAAAAAAACGCATCGGCAAATTCAGAGTGAAAACCGTTGAGAAACAAATGAAGTTCAGTTTTATCTGATTCTAGTGTAATCAGTAGAATAAAGAGGAATAAACTGAATGATATGATCAAAAAAGGTCGAAGTTGGAAGATGATATTTTTCATGCTTCAAACCTATGAACTGCATATTATTCAAGGGTTAAATTGATGCTATGATTATATGAATTAAATTATTTTTTAATCAATTTATCATTAAGAAATGGTAATTGAATCCAATACCAAAAATAATAAGCAAAAATGACAATGGAAATTCCAATAAAAGCACCTGCAGCCGTATCCAAAACAAAATGTTGAGACAAATACATTCGAGAAAATGCTGTAAGCACAGCAAATATGGCCAAAACAGCTTGATAAATGCGATTTTTGATTAATATGGCCAAAAACATAAAAATAAAAAAGCCCGTTGCGGCATGACCCGACGGAAATGTATAGGTAATTCCTTGTTTGATTCCTTCGATTAAATGTAATTCTATACCTTTTTCCTGAAAATAATGAGCAGGACGCAAATGATCTACAAACAACAGTCTCTTAAGAGATTGCACTGTTACTGCTTGCAAAAAAGCACTTGTTATAAAGATTAAAATCATTCGAAAATTGGATTTCCAGATTAACCATAAAAACAGAGCCGCTCCAAAAAACCATTCTCCAGTTTTGGTATAAAAACTAAAAAAACCATCTGCTATGGGATGATGATACTTATTGAGAATCAAATGAAAACCATCTTCTCCAAATAACTTTCCTAATACCATCGCTGTAATAATATACATTACCGAAATCAATAAAAACGGCCAGGTTTTGACGATGATATCTTGTCTGTGCATATTTGTCTAATGTAAAACAAAGATAAATTAATTTCAACATTTGAATAAACTCTTGTCCTTTTTATGAGTTTATAGCCTTGATTGCAGCGGCATCATGCGCCGGTAAATGCGCTCAACAATAGTGGCAAACAAAAGTGTAACCTAGTGGATCTCTTTGTTTGCCCCTATTGATAAGCATTCACCAAGCATGATATAGCGGAAAGCAAGATTAGCTTCAAAAAAAAATCGCCTGCAAATAATTTACAAGCGATTCCCTCTTTATATGAAATTTGATTATTGAACCAATTTCAACTCATCAATAATATTTTGCGCACCCGCAAATTTGTCGATAATAAATAATACGTAGCGAATATCTACATTAATGGTTCTTTGTAATTCTTTTTCGAATTCGATATCGCCCGACATAGCCTCCCAGTTTCCGTCGAATGCCAAACCTATAAGCTCTCCTTTTCCGCTGATAACGGGTGAACCAGAGTTACCTCCAGTGATATCATTGTCGGTAAGAAAGTTGACATGAAGTCTTCCATCTGGAGCGGCCCATCGGCCATAATCCTTTGTATTATAAAGCTTTAACAATTTTACAGGATGATCAAATTCTTCGTCTCCGGGTACATATTTCATCATTGTACCTTGCAATGTGGTAAAATAATTTGAAGGATCGTCGCTCGGTCTCACAGGATTTTCTGGCAATCCTGCCACTTTTCCTGTAGATAAACGCATGGTAAAGTTGGCATCCGGATAGAAAATTCTTTCTGGATAAGTAGCGCGTAATCCGCTGATGAATTTTCTGTAGTTTTCGTCATAATCGGCTTGTAATTTTTTCTGTGCATCAGGTACATTTCTCAAGCTATTGACCAATGCGGTCGAGAAAGGCGTTAAAACATCCTTTTTGATGGCATCTTCATTTTTAGCATTTATAGCGGCTATAACCTTGTCTGCGCTTACAAAAACGGATTGGTTTCTTACTGCTGATGCAAAAGATTCAAAATTTCTATGTTGTTGTTTGATTGCGTTAACTTCTGGAATTATGTCTTTGGCAGGAATTTCCTGTACATAGCCGTTTAACAATGCGGTGAGGATATCAATTTCTGTAGTTGTATCCAGTTTTTCGTACATATCTTGAATTTGCTGCGTAAGTTTTGGCAACATTTCCGCTTGATTTTCTGGTGTTTGTTGTTTGTACGAATCCCATAAATTGTTGATTGTGTAGGGTAAACGAGATAGTTGGCTACCGCTCCAGAATCCTCTTATCAGGTAAGTTCTGTTTCGCACATAATCATTGGAACCATCATAATATTTCTGAATATTAGAAACGACTTTTCCATAGTTGGCTTTATCTTTTTGCGCCCATGTGTTGAAATCTTTTTCGTAAGCTCTCTTTTTATCTACCGTTTTTAATTTACCTAGTGCTTCCGTCATTCCAATTCTATTTTTCCAGTAATTAGCTAGACGAGAATATGAAGAAGCATAGTTGATGCGCACTTTGTCTGATTTGTCCATATTTTTCTTCATGGCCACCATAGCTGTATTTGCTGCGCTGATCCAAGCGGGGAACTCTACTTTGGTTGCTTGTTCTATACCATAAGACGTCATATATCTAGAGGTACTGCCTGGGTATCCAATTGTCATGGCAAAATCACCCGCTTTGACCCCGCTAATTTTGATCGGAAGAGAATGTTTCGGTTTTAGAGGAACATTACTAGGAGAATATTCTGCTGGATTACCATTGGCATCTGCATACACACGAAACAAGGCAAAGTCGCCCGTATGTCTTGGCCATTCCCAATTGTCTGTATCTCCACCATATTTACCGATAGAAGAAGGTGGTGCACCCACCAATCGAACATCTGTATAGTCTTGATATACAAAATAGTAAAACTCATTTCCGCCATAGAATGATTTCACTTCTACTACATATTTGCCATTTTCGGCATTTTCTGTTTGAATTTTTTCAAATTCTGCGGCAATAGCTTCACTTCTAGCCTGTGCTGCCATATTGGGTTTCAACTTTTGTAGAACCCGGTCTGTTACATTATCCATTCTTATAAGATAACGCACGTATAGATTTTCGGGTTTTATTTCTTGGGATTTTTCGTAAGCCCAAAATCCATCTTTCAAATAATCGTTTTGTTCAGAAGAAAGTTCGGCGATTACCCCATACCCACAATGGTGATTAGTAAGTAGAAGTCCTTGATCAGAAATCATTTCTCCTGTGCAATATCCACCAAACTGTACAATTGCATCTTTCAAGCTTGAATTGTTTACGCTATAAATTTCTTCGGGCGTTAATTTCAACCCTTCTTTTTGCCAATCCGAGTATTTAAGGCGTTCGATAAAGGTCATCAACCACATTCCCTCATCTGCCCATGCAAATACGCTCAAAAATGCAAGGCCAAGGCTCAATAAAGTTTTCTTCATTATTATTTAATTTAAATTCGAGTATCTTACAAATTTAAATAATAGAATTGAATTAGCCTCTTATTTCATTTTAAAACCTGTAAAAAAGACGGAAAAAATCAATTTTACTCTTGCAGAAGGTTTAAATTTGCCAAACATTGAACAAGGCTAAATAAAAACTGACACAATGTCACAAGCATCGTATTGGCAACGTATTTGCCAAATAATGAAAAAATCGAAAAAAATGAACGAAGAAAACCCAGAGTTTTTGGACGAAAATACACTTTCGAATGATGACCAAGCATTCGAACCTATGGATGAAGTTGCAGACAAAGCAAATTTAGAAGAAAATAGGAATGCAGAGTTGGCCGAATTAAAATATAGAAATTTACGGTTGTTTGCAGAATTTGAAAATTTCAAAAAACGAACCGCAAAAGAGCGTTTAGAATTGAGCAAATACGCCAATGAGTCATTACTTCAAGACCTACTGCCTGTTTTGGATGATTTTGAAAGAGCTGTGAAAAATCTTTCAGACGCAGATGACAAAAACATGTTGAAAGGCGTTGAACTCATTCAACAAAAGTTAATGAAAACACTAGAAAACAAAGGTTTAAGCCAAATCAACATTCAAGCTGGTGATGATTTTGATGTAGAAACGCAAGAAGCTGTCACCCAAATTGATGCTCCCCAAGCAGATTTAAAAGGAAAAATAGTAGATATTATAGAAACGGGATATACACTCAACGACAAGGTAATTCGCTTTGCCAAAGTAGTGGTTGGAAAATAATATTTTTTAAAAAAAATGGCCAAACGAGATTATTACGAGGTGCTGGGTGTAGAAAAGAATGCTACTGCAGCAGAAATTAAAAAAGCTTATCGACAAACCGCACTAAAATTTCACCCGGATCGGAATCCAGGAAACAAAGAAGCTGAAGAAAAATTCAAAGAAGCGGCCGAGGCGTATGAGGTACTGAGCGACGAAAATAAACGTGCACGTTACGACCAATTTGGTCATGCAGGCGTGGGCGGAGCCGGCGGATTTGGCGGTGGAGGAATGAATATGGAAGACATTTTCTCCCAGTTTGGAGACATCTTTGGTGGTGCATTTGGTGGTGGATTCGGCGGATTTGGCGGTGGACAATCTCGTCAACAACAGGGTTCTAACCTGCGAATTCGGGTAAAAATAAATTTGGAGGAAATGATTGAAGGTGTAACTAAGAAAGTAAAAGTTACCCGAATGAAATTGCATAAAGATGCCACATTCAAAACTTGTCCTACGTGTAAAGGCCGTGGGCAGCAGGTTCGTGTGGTAAATACCATGCTGGGGCAGATGCAAACTGCAACCACTTGCGCAACTTGTCATGGTTCTGGAAAAATTGCAGATCATATTCCTAATGGTGCCAATAATCAAGGTTTGATTAAAGAAGATGAAACCGTAGAAATTAAAATTCCAGCGGGTGCAAGAGAGGGAATTCAACTGCAAATGCGCGGGAAAGGTAATGAAGCCGCCTTTGGTGGACCGGCAGGAGATTTAATCGTAGTCATCGAAGAAGAAAAACATCCAGAATTACAGCGAGATGGAAATAATTTGCACTATGACCTATCGGTGAGCCTGCCAGATGTGATTTTGGGTGCAGAAAAAGAAGTACCCACCGCAACAGGCCGTGCCAAAATCAAAATCGAACCGGGCACACAAAGCGGTAAAATTTTGAGATTAAAAAATAAAGGAATTCCAAGTCTTGAAGGTTATGGTACAGGCGATTTGTTTGTACATGTCAATGCATTTATCCCAGAAAAATTAACAAAAAAACAAAGAGAATTTTTTGAGCAAATGCGTGAAGACGATAATTTTGACCCCGTGAATCAACATGAAAATAAATCATTTTTTGAACGTGTAAAAGATATGTTCGATTGAAGGGATTATAAAATGAATTAATAAAAGTGCGGTCTAGAACTGCACTTTTTTTTATTTTAAATAACTATTTTTATCCCTGATTACATATGATTTTGAATAAAAATTAATACCTTTTGAGTTTTAATTTACGAATGAAAATTCTAATTCTTTTTTTACTTTTTGGTTGTCTCCACGCGCAAACGCTTTATCCATTCAATATTTTTGATGAACGTGTTGAGGATTATGAAAACACGACTTTCAAAATTTGTTTTGATTCTAATGGTGATTTGAAATCATTGAATTATGTTCCCTATTTATCATCATTGGAGAGGCCAGATTTAAAATCTATTCTAGAAGAATTTTATATGAGTCCAAAATTTGAGGCTAAAAAGAGTCATTTAAACGCTTGTTATATGTCTTCTTCTATCCAAATCAATCCGAAATATGAAAATGCAAAAGCCAATAAAAAATCTTGTGAAAATATGCATGAAGGCCAATTTGTATATGGCAAGACTAATTTGAACGGAGCTTTGATTTATATTACTCATAATCAATTCTTTGAAAAATCACAATACGGAAATTCCACGGCGCAAATTGTATGGGATGATGCGTGTAACTACAGCCTTACCAACCTTGTTATAGGTAACGAGGCCTGTGAAAATTGTAGAGTAAAAGTTGAAATTGTTGATGCAAACGAGCATACTTTTTTTCAAATTTCATCCTTTTCAAATCTTAAGCAATTTCAGGAATTACAAAAAGTAAATTCTTTGTCGCTTCAAGATTCTTCACAATTGTATTTTGCCAAAAACAAAAATCCGCAAACATCTGAGGTGGTGGATGCTTTTATAGAATTTAATTCAAAAGAAATCAAGTTTTTTAATATCGTTTTTAGCATTGGAAATGCTACAAATATTCATGGAAACACGCAATCTAATGCAGAATTTAGAATGATAAAATCTTTTCGGGAAAATAATTCGTATTGGGTTGAAGGAAATTTTAGTATGAATGGAGTTTCGTTTCCAATTGAATTTTCAATGGATATAAACGAAACAAAAGATGAAATTAGACTGCGTTCGGAAAAAATTATTTTCGACCCAGAGCTTTGGGAATTTTTACCGGAAGATCATTATTTGGCTCATGGTGAAATGGAATTTACACTTGAATTTACCCAATGAAATTAATCTACAACTTCGCCAAACAAATCAAATTCAGAAGCGTCGTTAATTTTTACGTTTACAAATTCACCCATGGGTAAATAGATATTTTCTGCAGGTATTAGTACCTCATTATCAACATCTGGAGAATCAAATTCGGTGCGTCCTACAAAAAAATCTCCTTCTTTTCTGTCGATCAAAACTTTGAATACTTTTCCAATTTTTTGCTGATTCAACTCCCAAGACACCTGTGATTGAATTTCCATAATTTCTTCTACTCTTCTTTCTTTCACTTCTTGTGGTACATTATCTTCCAGATGGAATGCATGTGTATTTTCTTCGTGTGAATAGGTAAAACAGCCCAATCGATCAAATCTTTGTTCTGCTACCCAGTTTTTCATTTCTTGAAAATCTTCTTCAGTTTCACCGGGATATCCACAAATCAAAGTTGTACGTATTGCCATTCCGGGCACTTTTTCTCTGAAAGATGCTAGCAGTGCGTTGGTTTTTTCTTTGGTAGTACCGCGGCGCATCGAAGTTAGAACAGATGTAGAAATATGTTGAAGTGGAATATCAATATAATTACATATTTTGGGTTCAGATTTAATCACTTCTAGTACATCTTGCGGAAAACCAGTTGGGAAAGCGTAATGCAAACGAATCCATTCTATTCCATCAACTTTTACCAATTCTTTCAACAAATCGGCCAAAGCTCTTTTTTTGTATAAATCGAGTCCGTAATAGGTCAAATCTTGTGCAATTAGGATCAACTCTTTGGTTCCATTTTTTGCTAATTTCTTGGCCTCTTTCAACAATTCTTCTATGGGTGTAGAGCGATGATTGCCACGCATCAGTGGAATCGCACAAAAAGAACAAGGTCTGTCACAACCTTCTGCAATTTTGAGGTAGGCATAATGTCTAGGTGTGGTCAACAAACGTTCGCCAACAAGCTCATGTTTATAATCTGCACCCAGTGCTTTTAATAACATAGGAAGTTCGCGTGTACCAAAATATTGATCGACATTGGGGATTTCTTTTTGTAATTCTGGCTTGTATCTTTCACTCAAACAACCAGTTACAAAAACTTTTTCGACTTTCCCAGCTTCTTTAGCCTCTACAAATCGCAAAATCGTATCTATGGATTCCTGTTTGGCATTTTCTATAAATCCGCATGTATTGATTACGACAATATCTCCACTTTCTTCGTGAACCACTTCTTTACCATTGGCTATTAACTGCCCCATAATTACCTCTGAATCATAGACATTTTTGGAGCAACCAAGCGTTATCATATTGATTTTTTTCCGACCAGTGGATTTTGTGCGCATATTGTAAATTCAAGCTGCAAAGTTACGCAATTAATAAAAATTTACATTTATAAAACCGATTGAACCTGGTTCCGAAATTTGGAGTAAAATAAAAATTCCCCGAATATTCAGGGAATTGATTTATAAAAAACACGTAACATATTAATTATTTTTCACCAATTGGTCTTGATAATCGGGTCCAAAAACACGTTTGGCAAATCTGTATCTTTTGCTCCAGTAAGTCATTGATAGAGGAGAAATTGTAACGCCTGTAGAAGAGCCTGCATGAATAAACATGATATCATCTTCTGTCACCTCTACTACCATTCCTACGTGGGAAATATTGGAACGTGGTGAGTTGGAAAAAAACAACATATCCCCTGGTTCTATGTCTCGACGTTTCACCTCTTCACCCAGAAGTGCCTGATTACGCGACACACGTGGCAATGTGATTTCATTTGATGAATAAACACTCTGCATAAACGCCGAACAGTCTATACCATTTCTAGTTGTTCCTCCATAGACATATGGCGTTCCAATATAGGTTTTGGCTTCAGAAATGAGACTGAAAATAGTTGACTTTCTTTCTTCAAATGACATAGCTTTTCCTATTTCTCGCAAAATCATAATTTCGAGCTCACTCAAAACCTCTTCTTGCTCTTCTGGAAGATCAATTTCATTTTTAACATTTTCCGAATTGTTATGGTATGAAAATTGGTTATTATTGGTAACGAATGAAGGTCCACTTTGACCTTGTAATTTTGAAGTAAAAATTAGAATCCCGATTAGGATTAATGTTCTCATGTGTGTTGGTAGCATAGATAGAAAACTTTCTAAATCGGGATTAAAATTACTTTTTTAGTTGATTCCAACAATTGCATTTATAAGGTTTAGCAAAAATTTAACTCGTTTTAACAAAAAATTAAGATGAAAGAGGCTTTAAATCAATTTGTGTAATTCAAAAACCAGTATTCCACCTGCTTCCAACTCGGTAGATAACCAGTGATCTTCAAAGCTATAAAGTCTATCTGATAGATATTCTTGATAGGAGTTATTGTAGGTACCATATAATTCGAGGAAAAACTTTTCATCTTGATTTAAATTGATATTCATCACGACCAAAATACTTTTCCATGGTTGAAATGCATCAAATCGTTCAAAGGCAATCACATTACCAAAACTATTTTCTGGATAATGTATAATCAAGGTTCTTTCATCTCCTGTAGCTATCCAAACTTTATTTTTTTGTCTTAATAAGGCTATTTTTTGAATGAATTCTACCATATTATCATTTGCTGTCCAATCCAATGCAGCTGCATTAAATAAGGGTAAATTATAATTTTTGTAAAATTCTAATTGCAAATCGTCAAAGTTTAAACCCGTATTGACAGGATGTTTTTCATTTAATTCATAGCCTGTATGAATAAAGGGAATGCAGCTTGGCAAAAAAGCATTAAGCGTGTAATATTGTTTTTTGATTTTTGGATGGGAAATTCTGGGCGTGTTATGCGTTTCTGGAGTGCCAAAAAACGGCAAAGGCAGTTGTGCTCTTGCGGTAATCATCATATTTCTGAGCCCTACTTCATGTTCTGTAAATTTCCATTCAAATCCAAGACAAGCATTGAAACCTGTGGTTCTACTACTGTACAATATTTCGAAATTTTCTTCCCAAAAGCCAAAATCTGGATCAATATTTCTGGCTTTTTCAATAATTTCTTTTAACAAGTCTGCGGGTAAGGCATGTCCCATGTCTAGCATGATTCCATCAATACCAAATTTTTGTTGATAATGCGGAATAATTCCAGTGAGTGCATCCCACAGGGCTTGATTTCTATTTTCTGGAAGTGCCAGTTCGGGATGGTAAAAACGTAATGTATTATATGCGGTATAATTAAAATTATCTGGAGCATCTTGCGGAATATACATCCTCAAATAAGTTACATCATCCCAAGCTGGTTGCAAATCATCTGGTGGCCAATCTGCAAATGCACCTGCAATTACCGCCTCTTCCCCACGCTCAGTTTTTGCATAGTATTTTCCATGGACTAATTCAATATTATCTTTATTAGGCGGTAGAACAAATAAATTCTGATAAGATTCATTCGGAGCGATAAATTCTCCTTTTCCATTAAAAATATTTTTAATTTGTTTTAAATCTTCTTTCGAAAATTCTGGTGAAGTAAAATCATTTGCATTTTCTTTTTTAATCCAATAAAACCATTCTGGAAATTGTTTAATCCAGTCACTGTCTAGTGAAGCTGTACGCAGTACAAACTCTGTAACCACCCGTATTTCTAACATGTGACAAGCTTCTGTGAGAGCCGAAAATTGTTCTTCTACCGAAAAAGGAATGGCGGTTTCGGCCAAATTTTCATCGAGTTGATAGGGATTTTTGATGGCATAAGGCGATCCTGAATCACCTCGATTGCCATCTTTTCCAATTTGGGTAATCGGCATGAGATGCAAAACGTTTATACCCAATGATTTGAGGTAGGGAAGCATGGCAATCATCTTCAAAAATGTACCCGTTTTTTTGATTCGATGATTCGCAGAAAAATAATCTTTTAAATCTCCGTTTCCAGAATGATCAAACGCACTTGTAAATCTGGGAAAAGCATTATATACCTGTGCATGATACGACCAATCTCCACCAATGCCATGCAATTCGTTGCGGCAAAGTGAAATGGATTGTTTGTAGTTCCTTCCTTGATCCTGAATTAATATTTCACCTATTTTCTCAAGGTAAAAATCATTAAAAGAAGTAGAAAAAATTCCATTTCCCGAGTAATTCATCCATAATTCGGGAACTTGATAATTATTGATTTCTAAATCATTAGATTGTAAATAGTAAAATATTTTCTTAAGCACAAGTTGTTTTTCTGAGGTTTATAAAGGTATGGAATAATTTGAAATAACTTGGCTAAATTAGAAATCCATACCTTTATTTTTTTAAAAAAAAGCTATGCGTTATTTCATTATTTTGATTTTTTCTTTTGGGCTCATTGGCTGTTCTGGTAAAAGAAATGTCATGCAATATGCAGAAAATCAAATTACTACCCTGGCTTCAGAAGCCTTTTATGGTAGAGGCTACACAGCAAACGGCTTACAACTTGCAGAAAATTACATCGCTCTAGAATTTCAAAAATTACAATTAAAACCTGTTTATCCCTCCTATCGACAAAAGGTAAGCTATCCCGTAAATATTATAGAAAATTCTAGTTTGAAAATTAATGGTGACGAAAAATCCTTTGGATTTGAATATCTTATCTCACCACAAGCTGAAACGGAAACTTTTATTGCAGAGACCTTCAATGTGAGTCATTTGCTTTTGGACCACAGCATTGGGGATGAAAAAGACATGTTTAAATTATTAGCGTTGAACAAAGGGAATATACCCGTATTGGACTTTCGACATGTGAATACCGATTTGAATAAAACGCTTTATGCACTTTCTGCCTATTTAGATCAGGAAAAAACCCTTTATGATTTTCCTGCAATTATACATATCCAAGAAAAATTGCCTCATAGTATTGCAAGCGAACAGGATAATTTTTTAATAATTCAGGTCAAAGAAGATATTCCCGATGCTTCGTTGATAGAAATAAATAATCAAAGTCGATTAGAAAAAAATTTCACATCACACAATTTAGTGGGTAAGATTTCGGGAAAAAACAGTGATAATGCCATTTTTATCACAGCTCATTATGATCATTTGGGCTTGGTGAATAATACCGTTTTTTATGGCGCCAATGATAATGCCAGCGGAATGAGCATGCTATTAAATTTGGCTAAATATTTCAAACACCATCAACCGAATTATGACCTATATTTCTATGCTTTGACGGGTGAAGAAGCTGGATTACAAGGAGCTATTGAAGCTGTAGAAAACTTGCCTGTTTCACAAAATCAGATCAAATTTTTGATTAATCTCGATATTGTAGGCACGGGAGAAGAAGGAATTCAAGTGGTGAATGGATCGATTTTCAATAAAGAATTTAATTTATTACAAACCATTAATTCAGAAAAAAATCTTTTACCACAAATCAAAACACGTGGAGAGGCATGTAATTCAGACCATTGTCCCTTTTATGAAAAAGGAATTTCATGTTTTTTCATTTATACATTGGGCGGAAATTCCGCATATCATGACCCCTTGGATAAAGCAGAAACCTTATCTTTGAAAGCTTATTTTGAACTTTTTCAACTTTTAACCGAATTCATCCAAAAATTATAATATGAAGATTCTTGGAAAATTGTTAATTCTTTGCCTTGTTGTTTCTTGCAGCATGACACCTCCACAAAAAAATGATAAATACCCTGACATGCATTTTGAATCGGTCATTACCAACGCTTTGGTATTGATGCCAGATATGACGACGCAAAAATCTACTATATTTTTAAGTGAAGGTAAAATTATTCATGTTGAAAAAGAAAATTATAAAAATTCTGCAATGCTAGAAGGTCTATTATCTACGAATAATTCGATTGAAGTAATTGATGCACAAGATAATTTTGTAATGCCTGGATTGATTGATGCTCATGCTCATTTTATTGCTTTGGGGGAAAGCAAAGCCAATTTGGATTTTCTGGGTACAGAATCTTGGGATGAAATTGTTGAAATGGTAAAAAACAAGGCGACCAAAACGCCAAAAGGTCAATGGATTGTAGGTCGTGGTTGGCATCAAGAAAAATGGAAGACATTACCTGAAAAGCTGGTTGAGGGTTTTCCTGTTCATGATGAATTGTCGCAAGTGGCCGCAGATCATCCTGTCATGTTGGGACATGCGAGCGGTCATGGACTCATTGCCAATCAAAAAGCCATGGATTTAGCCGGCATTACGCCTCAAAGTCAGATTCCAGATGGTGGTGTAATGCTGCTGAAACCCGACGGAAAACCCAGTGGAATTTTTCAGGAAAATGCTATGCAGTTGATTTATACGGCGATAGAAAATTCCAAAAAAGATCTTTCTACAACCGAAAAAGAAAACCTATTTATGGAATATCTGCGTTTGGCAGAGGCAGAATGTTTATCACAAGGCATCACAACGGTACATGACGCTGGAATCGATTGGAATACCGCGCAAAAATTTCTGAAACTTGCAGATGACAACGAATTAAATGTTCGGTTGTATGCGATGATGAGCGACAAAATGCTACAAAACACCGATAAAACCCAATTAAAAAATCATATAGAAAAAACCAGAAATCATCCATTTTTTACAAATACAGCAGTGAAGGCATTCGCAGATGGAGCATTAGGCTCTCGTGGTGCCTGGCTGCTAGAAGATTACAGCGATATGCCAGGCTATCGTGGCGAAAATGTTACACCCATTGAAAATTTAAAAAAATCAGCACAAATGTCTGCAGAGTTGAATTTACAACTTTGTATTCATGCGATTGGCGATCGTGGAAACCGTGAAGTTATAGATATTTTTGAAGAAATTTATCCCAACGAACTCGGCGCTAAAAGATGGCGGATTGAGCATGCACAACATTTGAATCCAAAAGATATTGAACGAATTGCCCATCTGGAAATTCTGGCAAGTATGCAGACGGTACATTGCACTTCTGACGCGCCCTATGTGGTGAGAAGACTTGGAGAAAAACGTGCAGAGCAAGGGGCCTATGTCTGGCAAAGTTTGTTGAAAAAAAATGTACATCTAGCCAATGGAACGGATGCTCCTATAGAAAAAATCAATCCTTTTGAGAACTTATATGCCGCGGTAACACGCAAACGAATAGATACAGGACTTGAATTTTATCCAAATCAAAAATTATCACGAAAAAAAGCACTTCAAATGTACACACAAGACAATGCCTATGCTGCATTTCAAGAGAATTGGAAAGGAAAAATAGCAAAAGGATTTGCAGCAGACATCATCATTTTAGATAAAAATCTTCTTGAATGTAGCGATGAGGAAATTCTCGACACTAAAGTTTTATTCACACTCGTAAACGGAAAAGTAAAATACCGTTCAAAATGATTTCAAAAAAAGCCAAATACGCCATCAACGCACTGGTATATCTTGCCAAAATTCCTAAAAATCAACCTATTAGTGTAATGACAATTGCAGAATCACAAAATATTCCGCTTAAATTTTTAGAAAATATTCTAGCCGAGCTCAAAAAAGCTAAAATTGTGGACAGCAAAAGAGGCAAATACGGTGGATATTTTCTAAATCATCGAGCAGAGGAAATACATATGGCGACCATAATGCGCATGTTTGATGGCGCAATAGCCATCTTGCCGTGTGTTACCTACAGATATTACAAAAAATGTGAAGAATGTGAAGACGAAGCCACTTGTGGCATACGACAGGTGGCCATGGAAATAAGGAATGAAACCGTAAAAAGACTCAAAAATGCAACCCTTGCCGATATTGTAAAGCGAGAAAAAAATTTAAAAGAAAAAAAATTATTTTAATTCATACTGTTTTAATATGAATTAAAATTAAAGTAAATTTGCTGGATTTTTCTATTAAAATGCTGAAAATATTCGGTTTTGTAGGTATGTTTTTTTCTCTGTTGCTATTCGGACAAAATTCGATTGAGCACCAACAACTTGTATGGTATGGATATAATCTAAATCTAGAAACCAAAAATCAAATCAGCATTAAGCAAGAAATTGAAAATCGCTCATTTTTATCACCTTGGAGACAGAATATTCTATTATCTACAACACAAGTCGAAAAGAATTTGGGCTCTAATTGGAAGGCAGCAGCAGGTTTCACGTATTTTTTGCAAACTATTCATCCGCCAAATAGCCATTCCGTCAATCGTACAGAGTTGCGTCCCCAATTTAGCTTTTCTTACAAACAAATTTTACATGAAAATTGGCAATTGAACCATAGATATCAAGGAGAATTGAGATGGATTGAAAATAATTTGAATGATATAGCGTTGACTGCGTTACGGTTACGTTATAGAATTCAGTTGCAGCATCAATTATCAGAAAAATTGAAATTAAAATTATTTGAGGAGATTCATATCAATACTTTCAAGAATTCATCATTGGCAATTTTTGATCAAAACCGGGCGGGAATTGCATTTCAATATTCTTTAATGCCCAGTCTGGATTTGGAATTAGGTTATTTAAATTGGTATCAACAACGCAATATAATGGGCGAATTTTATGATCGTAATATTTTGAGATTTACAATTTATCATCAAATTGATTTGGGTTCTAAAGCGGAGTAATTTTATATTGGGATATTTGATTTTATATTTTGATATAATTTTGATTTTACCTTAACTGAAATCAGAATTAAAACATTGATTTTCAATATTAATCACTAATTTTTCGTAAATCAAGAAACAGGAATTTTTTTCATGTTTAGGGAAAAATTTGCTGTGCGTCCGCGGCCTTCAGCCCTGGCCCCAAAAGGAAGGCAAACGCAAATATTTCCCGTTCCCGCCACGAAATGTAGTAGCTAGGTAAAATCTGAATCTGCGGGAAAACATTATTTCAAAAATATTTTCAATCTTCAACAATTGTGAATTTGCATGAAAATTGCTGAAAAATGTTAAATTTTCTTTTAAAAAATGGCATTTATCGACTATTATAAAATTTTGGGTGTAAGCAAAACCGCTACTGAAGCGGAAATTAAAAAAGCCTATCGCAAATTGGCGCGTAAACATCATCCAGATTTGAACCCGAATGACAAAGAAGCAGAGCAGCGTTTTCAACAGTTGAATGAGGCCAATGAGGTGTTGAGCGATGCAGCAAAGCGGAAGAAATATGATGAATATGGTGAAAATTGGAAACATGCAGATGAGTTGGAGCAGATGCGCAAGCAGCAACGACAATATCAGGGCGGTTCGTTTGGCGATGGCGGACAGGGGTGGTCTGAGGCTTACACCGGAAATTTTGACGAGGGGCAGTTTTCTGATTTATTTGGGGATTTATTTGGCAGCAGGTCGGGCGGATTTAGAAGTCAGAGAAATTCGGCCCGTTTTCGTGGACAAGATTTTCATGCCAGTCTTGAGTTGAATCTACGTCAGGCCGCAGAAACGCATAAACAAACGCTCAACGTGAATGGAAAAAACATTCGAATCACCATTCCGGCGGGTGTGTATGAGGGGCAGGAAATCAAGTTGATGGGCCATGGTGGAGAAGGCGTAAATGGTGGTCCTAAGGGGGATTTGTATATAACTTTTAAAATTTTGCCTGATAGAGAATTCCGTCGTGATGGAGATAATTTGTATAAAACAGAAAAAATTAATTTGTACACAGCGGTTTTGGGAGGAGAAATTACTTTGAATACATTTGATGGACAGGTAAAGTTGAAAGTAAAACCTGGAACCCAAAATGCTACGAGAGTGAAATTGAGTGGAAAGGGTTTTCCCAAATATAAAAACGAGGGTCAATTTGGAGATTTATTTGTAACTTATGAAGTGTTGATTCCCACGTCTTTAACCGACAAACAGCGTGAATTATTTGAAGAATTATCAAAAACGAAATAAATGGAAACGAGATATATAAAAATTACGGAATATTGCGACAAAGAGAAGGTTGATATTTCTTTTTTGCTTGAATTGGCGCAAGAAGGAATTCTACATATTGAACGAGTAGAAGAAATCGATTATTTGAATCGTGAAGATTTGCGAAATATTGAGATGTTTAGTCGCTGGCATTATGATTTGGGGGTGAATACAGAGGGAATTGATGCCATGAGGCATATGTTACAAAGAATAAGGGAAATGCAAAATGAAATTCAAATTTTGCAGCGAAAATTAGACTTTTTTTAATAAATTTGAATAAATTTTCAACATTATGAAAAAATTATTTTTACTTTATTTCATATTCATCATTTTTGGATGAAGTTCAGACAACGCTGAAAATTCGGATCCCGAAGAAGATGCTCCAAGCCTGTTTGGCAACTGAAAGCTGGAATATATAATTGATGTAGAAAGTCATCGCTGGAATCCTGAATTGATATGTAATGGTGACTCAGAATTGTTTATGAATATTGAGGAAACAGAAAATGACTCCATTTTTAGCATCCATGGAATTACGCCTTATAATTGGTTGGGTATGCAAGAATTCACTGTAAATAATGGAAGTTACCAGAGTAAACACTTTACTGCAAGCCTTGCCGAATGTCAACCGGCCTATCTCGTTCCCAACTGTGTTGTTGATGGCAATTCATTTGACGAAATTATGCATCGTATTTTCACTCAGAATTGGAGTGCCGCGGGCAGCGAGGGGCAAATCAATCTAAAAATACATATAAAAACAGACAGTTTACGTTTTATAGATCCATTACAACAATCGATTGTTTACTGGAAAATCGTTGAGTACCCCAGGATTTCAGGCGAAATTTTGTTTTTCTAATTTATCGGCAATTGTTTCTATAAAGGTGGTTAGTGGTTTTTTTGCCATCATTTCTACCATTGGGTTGAATTTGCCATCAAATTGAATAAAAGCCTCTGATGCATTGTCATCTACCGCAGAAATGATAACTTTCATCTCATAATTAAAGGCATCGTTGGGTGATTCGAAAAGGATAAAATCAGGTGCTTGTGTTTCTTTTAACTTCAAGCCAACCTTGGGCATTCCTTTGAGTTGAACAAAAAAACCATTTCCGCTTTCATGTACAGAAAATTCGGCATTGTCTGGCATTAAATTTTGATAATTATTCAAATCGCTCAGATATTCATAAGCGGCTTGTTGTGGGATAGGCATTTGAACTTTTTTACTTTCGAAATTCATATTGTTAAAAATTTAGATATCCAGTAAAAATATATTAAGTTTGGATAATCAAATTCAAATGTACAAAGTTTTTGTAAATAATCGTCCTTTGCGCATCGGTCGTTTTCCCGAAAAGAATATGAAAAATTTAGCTTTTCAGAATTCGGCTGATTTTGAAGTTGCAATACATTTATTATCAAGTCACACGCCTGAAGTAAATATTTATGCAGAAAAACCAGAAAAGGTTTGGTCTGAATTTCAAGCCTATTTTACCCAAATTTTTGCGGCTGGCGGTTTGGTATTTAATCAAAAAAAAGAATCCCTTTGGATTTATCGTTTAGAAAAATGGGATTTACCCAAAGGCAAAATGGAAGCCGGTGAAACCCCTGAACAAACTGCGATTCGTGAAGTGGAAGAAGAATGTGGTATTATGGGATTAGAAATCATTCAAGCTTTACCTACCACCTATCATTTGTATTTTCACAACACCTATATTTTGAAGGTAACTTATTGGTTTGAAATGATTTATAATGGAAGTGAAATTCTGCATCCCCAGCATGAGGAGGGAATTTCGGAGGTGCGATGGATGTCTGAAAACGATTATCCCATCATTTTGCAGCAAACCTATGCCAATATAGTTGATTTGCTGCAAGAAACAATACCGTCAAAGTTCTTCGACAAAATCGATTAACTGTGAGGTTATTTCAGTGGAATAATTCTGTTTTTTGAAATTTGAAACAGAAATAATTCCAAATCCATCTCTAGCAATAAAAATTTCATCTGCTTTGACCAGGCTAAAAGGGAAAATTTCTTCTTCGATTACCGTATCAAAGTAGGGTGCATGACTTGCTGCAGCCAAAGTCACTGTTCGCAAAACATCGTCTTTGGCTCCATTTTCCAGTTTTGGAGTTGCGATTTTATTTCCATGAATGACAAAGAAATTTCCATAAATCGAGCGAGCGATACTTTTTGATTCATTGAGTAAAATGAGGTCATTTAAATCATTTTCTTGTGCGAATTTCATCAAAATACGCTCTTGCGGTATCGTAAAATGGATTCTATGATGAAAACCGCTAGGCATGTGGGTTTCTCTATATTGATCTATTTGAAAAAGACTGTTGAAATGCCAATTCTCTGGCAATGCAGCAGCTGTAACCCAGAAATCGGTTTGATCGAAATTTTGGCTAACATTGAAATAGACCACCGCGTTTTCAAGTCCAGATTCGCTTTGTAATTTTACAATTTCGGAATAGAAAAAATCGGGTGTGAAACTGATGGGAATGTCCATCCTGGCCATACGCATATTTGCCATTAAATGGAAATAATGCTTTTCCTGAAATAGAAATCTACCATTGAAGAAACGAATTTTTTCCTGAATCACCTCTCCTCTATGCACAGCTGCATGATCCAATGAAAATACTGGGGTTGATTTATCAACTAGCTTGCCGTTGACATTTACTATAGGAAACATAATTCTATGAACCGATGGTATGTTTCAAGTCTTCTAACTGACTTCTCCACAACTCTTTAGCCTCTTCGATATCATCTTCTTCTGCAAAGTCGATTACGATCAACGAAACATCATTTGTGAGTTCATCTACCTGGATTTTAATTTCAAAAAAATACTTTGTATCCTCATCATATTCCCATCGGTAACGAACATATTCATCATATTTAGAACGAATAAGATAAGCAACATCTTCGTAGCCTCCGTCCCAAATAAAAGTGAATTTCTCTCCACGTGAATTAACATTTTCTGCAAACCATTCAGACAAGCCTGAAGGTGTCGCTATATAATTAAACAAAAAACTCGGAGATGCATTTACCGGCATTTCTATTTCGAACTTCTTTTTGGACATATGATACTTCATTTATTAAAGTTTCGCAATATAATCAAAGAAAGCATATATAAAAACAAAGTTGTAAAATTTAGAATAAAATCACGTAAATATTTTAAAATAGGAATAAAACGCTCCTTTATATTCAACCTAATGAGCCTATTATTTTTACAGAATTATTTCAAAACCTAAATGTATTTTCAGTGAAAATGCTAAAAAATGTGTAATTTTATTCCATGAAAAAACTTACAGATTTATCTGAAAATAATTCAATTCTCACGTCTTGGGTGAATCAACTTCGATCGGTCGAGATTCAAAATGATCGGTTACGATTCAGAAGAAATTTGGAGCGAATTGGTGAGATTGGGGCGTTTGAAATTAGTAAAACGCTGAAATTTCATGAGGTAAATATCCAAACACCTTTGGGCAAAAAAAGTAGTTTTGAATTTACAAAACAACCAGTTGTAATTACCATTTTACGTGCTGGAGTACCCCTATTTCAAGGCGTTCTGAACTATTTTGATTATGCAGACAGTGGATTCGTGGGTGCATATCGCAAGCATGGAGATGGTAATGATTTCCAAATCCGACAAGAATATGTGACTTGTCCAGATATTCATGCTAGGCCATTGATAGTCACCGATCCTATGTTGGCAACTGGTGCATCATTGGCAGAAGCCATGTATGAAATATTAAAAATCGGAAAACCCTCGGAAATACACATTTTATGCGCTATTGCTGCAAGGCAAGGAATTCAGAAAATTCAATCAGAATTTCCCGATGTCCATATTTGGTGCGGCACTATAGACGAAAATCTAGATGAAAGAGGTTATATTGTACCAGGTCTTGGAGATGCTGGAGATTTAGCATTCGGTAGTAAATTGCAGAAATAACGGTCAAAAACCTTATTTTCCTTTCTTAATTACTGATTTTTTTTTGTGAAAAACCCATTTAAAATTCACTTACAAAGTGTAATTTCACCGAAGGATATTTTTGTTGTGTCATTTGAATGGTAAAAGCGGAATCAGCCATAAAAACCAATTGATTATATTTATCCCTAGCCAAATATTTCTGTTTTACCCGCTGAAATTCAAGAAACTCTTCTGATTTTTCATCATGACATTCTACCCAACAAGCCTTGTGAATATTCACATTTTCATAAGTTACTTTGGCGTTATACTCGTGTTCTAGTCGATATTCTATAACCTCGAACTGTAATGCGCCTACGGTTCCTATGATTTTTCGATTGTTGTAATCCATTGTGAAAAGTTGCGCCACGCCTTCATCCATCAACTGGTCAATTCCTTTTTCGAATTGTTTGGATTTCATCGGATCCGCATTATTCACATATCTGAAATGCTCTGGCGAAAAGCTTGGAATTCCTTTAAAATTCAACAATTCACCTTCTGTGAGCGTATCTCCAATTCTAAAATTACCTGAATCGTGTAATCCTACAATATCGCCCGGAAAACTCTCTTCAATGACTTCTTTTTTATCGGCAAAAAACGCATTAGGAGCACTGAATTTCAAGTTTTTGTTTTGTCTGACATGCAGATAGGGTTTATTCCTTTCAAATTTACCTGAAACTACTTTTACAAATGCCAAACGATTGCGGTGATTGGGGTCCATATTGGCATGAATTTTAAACACGAATCCGGTAAAATTTTCTTCTTCAGGCATTACTTCACGTTCCTCGCTTGCTTTGGGTAAAGGATTAGGCGCAATGTCTATGAATGCATCCAGTAATTCTTGTACACCAAAATTATTCAGTGCCGAACCAAAAAACACAGGCTGCATTTGACCGTTTAGATAGGCATTTTTATCAAATTCGGGATAAACTCCTCCTATCAAATCAATTTCTTCACGTAAAGTTTCAGCTTCAATTTCACCGATAAATTCATCGAGTTCAGGATCGGCTAAATCCTCTATTTTCAAGCCTTCTGTTCGGCGTTGTTTATTTTCGGTAGAATACAATTTAATGTTCTTTTCCCAGAGGTTATAAATTCCTTTAAAGCGCTCTCCCATTCCGATAGGCCACGAAAGTGGCGTTACCTTAAGATGTAATTTTTGTTCAACCTCATCCATCAAATCAAAGGCATCTTTACCTTCACGATCCAATTTATTAATAAAAACGAGCATAGGGATGTTGCGCATCCGACAAACTTCCACCAGTTTTTCCGTCTGTTCCTCTACACCTTTGGCCACGTCTATCACAACAATTACAGAATCCACTGCGGTGAGTGTGCGAAAAGTATCTTCAGCAAAATCTTTGTGTCCTGGTGTATCTAGAATATTAATTTTTTTGTTTTTGTATTCGAAAGCCAAGACCGATGTAGCAACAGAAATTCCACGTTGGCGTTCGATTTCCATAAAGTCTGAAGTCGCTGATTTTTTGATTTTATTGGACTTCACGGCACCTGCCTCTTGAATTGCACCTCCAAAAAGCAGAAGTTTTTCTGTAAGGGTGGTTTTTCCTGCATCCGGGTGCGCAATAATTCCAAAGGTTTTTCTTTTATTAATTTCCTTTAAAAGGGCTTTAGACATGAAATAAATTTTTGGGTGGCAAAGGTAGGGAACAAAACAATGCGCTTATAATTTAATCATAAAAGAAACTTTTATTTGAAAATTATTAATTCTGAAATTTTTAAAAATTTAAAGAAAATTCCCAAATATGGTTGACTACGGCGTGCTCAAACTACATTGAACAATTTTTCCATTCATAAAATGATGGGCATTTAATCCAAAATCATATAAAAATTCCGCCATTTCCTCTGCTTGCAATGGAGCTTGATATCCAGGAAATGCGGCTGCTAACATTTCTGTTTGAACCGCGCCCAAAGCAACGCAATTAATGCGAGGTGAATTTCCTTCTAGTTCTTGAGCCAATATCTCCGAAAGCGTTACCAATGCAGCTTTGGATGAACCATAAGCAGCTAATTCCGGGAATTTGACAGAGCCTTGTACCGCTCCCATTGTCGTAATATTCACAATATGTGAAGAATGATCCATTTTGGGTAATAAACTCTGAATCAACATGACAGGAGCCAAATAATTCACTTTTAAACTTTGTAAAAAATCGTCAGAACTCAGTTCAACAAAAGGTTTTTTAATCAATAATCCTGCATTATTGAATAGCACATCTACCCTACTCCAGTCATAGATATAATCATGCAAATTTTCATAATCTTCTATGGTTGACAAATCCAACGGAGCATATCTAAATTGCTCATCATTCGAAATTTTGGAAATTTCTTTTAATTTTTCTTCAGATCGGGCTATTACAAAAACATTATGTCCATTTTCCAGATATTTCAGAGCCAATGATCTTCCGATTCCACGACTACCACCAGTAATGATTATATTTTTAACTTCTGTCATGTGTGAATTTTAGTATTTCTTTTTCAAAACTAAACCGATTTTCCAAACTTTCGGGCGTTCCATGATACAATTTTCGATTATGAATATACCAAATTTCATCGCTCAAATGTAACGCATGTAATATCTCATGTGTAATCACAATGAAAGTTTTACCGGAAACTTTTACCAAATTACGTAGCAAATCAAAAACTATAGATTTATTTTTATAATCCAAATGCGCAGTGGGTTCATCAAATATCACAAATGGCGTATCCTGCATCAAAGCACGAGCTATCATTACTTTTTGTAATTGTCCATCACTAATTTGTGTTGCAAATTCATGTAATAAATCTGCTATATTCAACCAATTGACTATGTCATTTTTTAATTCAGAATTTTTATTATTACTTCCGATATCAATTAATTCTCTCACTCGAATTTCTGGAATTTGACCTAATCGCGAAAAAACGGCAGAAAAAACACCAGACCATTCCTTCGCACTGAATTCTTGAATGTTTTTTTGGTTGAAAAAAATATCACCCCTCAGCGGTTTAATCAAGCCTAGCAGGGTTTTCATCAAAGTTGACTTACCGCTGCCATTATCTCCTATCAACGCAATCAACTTTCCGGTTGAAAGTTCAAGATTTACATCACCAATTAAAGTTTCGACGTATCCCATGTGTAAATTTTCGAAGCGCAAATCATTCATAATTCCCTTCCTTTATAATTCAATACTATACTCAATACTATGGGAGCGCCTAACAAAGCAGTAATGATATTAATAGGTAATGCGCCACCAGGAAAAATCTCGGAAATAACACTAAAAACTATCATCAAAATCACGCCAACCATAATTATATAGATAAATAATTTTCTGAAGTCGGCTGTTTTCAAATAAATTCTACAAATATGTGGCACCGCCAATCCTATAAAGGCAATTGGCCCTACAAGTGCTGTGGTAACGCCCGTCAATACAGAGGAGGCGATAATTAATTGCAATCTCAGGCTTCTTACATCTACGCCCATTGTGCGCGCATAGAGTTCGCCTAATTGCATTTTAATCAATGCATCAATTTTGAAAATCACCAACAAAACACCGATTATACAACAAATTAAAAAATAATAAAGTCGGTCATTACTCAAACCATTTAGTGAACCAAAAGACCATAAAACATAAGATTTTAAATCTTTTCCACTGGCAAAAAATTCTAAAACGCCTATAAAAGCACCGGCCAATGCCGCCAGCATAAAGCCCACAATAATAAGTGAGGTGGTAGAAGAGATTTTATGCGCCGTCCAAATAAGCAGTATGGTGGCTATAAGCGCACCTGCCAATGCTCCCAAAATTAATAACCATGACTGATTGACCCAATGGCTTAAACCTAAAGATGTACCCAAAACAATTACCAAGGCTACACCAAGTCCAGAAGCACTGGTGATGCCTAAAACTGAAGGTCCAGCCAGGGGATTTCTGAAAAATTCCTGTAATACCCATCCACTTATAGGCAAGGCTATACCCGTGAGCATGGCTGTAAGAGTTCTAGGTAAGCGATGCTCCAGAACAACTCTTTTGAGCAGAGAATTATCTGGATGATTCAAGCGAAATAATTCATAAAAAGAAGTAGAAATACTTCCAATCATGAGAGAAATGATGCAGAAAATAATCAAAAGGGAAAATAATACCCAAAAGCGCTTCTCATAAAAGATTTCTTTCCACATAATCAAGGATTATTTCCGTATGGCCGAATTTAAAAGTTTCAAAGTTAAATATTATTCCAAAACTTGATCAATAAATAGAGATGCTAATTGAAGCACGCCACAAACAAAAATTGCATCAAGTGCATTGTAAATTAACTTCAATACCTATTTTACCATAACATTTTTTAGTCAAAAATATGCTGGATAGAAAATAAAATCTACTATGCAAACCCATGATTAATTTCTTTTATCAAAGATAGTTGTTGAAAATTAGATAGACATAGATAGAATGAAGTGCCGAAATTATCTTATTTTTGGCATTCAATAAATCTTATGGGAAAAATTGTTGCAATTGCCAATCAGAAAGGTGGTGTAGGTAAAACCACTACGGCCATCAACCTTTCTGCTGCAGTGGGAATTCTTGAAAAAAAAGTTCTGTTGATTGATGCGGATCCGCAGGCCAATGCCTCTTCGGGTTTGGGCATTGATATTGAAACCATAGGAAATGGAACCTACGAAGTGCTAGAACATCAAATTTTGGCTAAAAATGCTGTTCACGCAACAGCATCCCCCAATTTGGATATCATACCTGCACATGTAGATTTGGTGGCTGCCGAAATAGAATTAGTCGATGTAGAAAACAGAGAATATTTGCTCAAAAAAGCCCTAGAAGAAATCAAAAATGAATACGATTATATCTTTATAGATTGTGCACCTTCTCTCGGTCTGATTACGCTAAATGCCTTAACAGCAGCTGACTCCGTTATCATCCCCATACAATGTGAATATTTTGCCCTGGAGGGTCTAGGCAAACTACTCAACACCATAAAAGGTGTGCAACAACATCACAACCCTGGACTAGACATAGAAGGATTATTACTCACCATGTACGATTCGAGATTAAGGCTCAGCAACCAAGTTGTTGAAGAGGTGAAAAATCATTTTCCCAATATGGTTTTTGAAACAATCATCAATCGAAATGTGAGATTGAGCGAATCACCAAGTTATGGAGAGTCTATCATTCAATACGATGCAGATAGTAAAGGTGCAGAAAATTACCTGCATTTGGCAAATGAATTTTTAAAGAATAATAAGGATACAATATAATGGCGAAAGAAAAAAAACGTGCATTAGGAAGGGGACTATCTGCTTTATTGAGCGAAACTAGCGAAAAAGTGAATTCGATAGAAGATGCTGGCGCCAAAGAATGGGTAGGTAATATTGTAGAAATCCCCATGGAAAATATTATCCCCAATCCAAATCAACCTAGAACTCACTTTGATTCAAAAGCCCTTACAGAACTCGCTCAATCTATTAGCGAATTAGGTGTAATTCAACCTATTACAGTAAGAAAAAACGGACAAAATTATGAGTTGATTTCAGGAGAAAGACGATATCGGGCATCACAATCATTGGGATTGAAAAGTATTCCCGCCTTTGTGCGTCTTGCAGATGATCGCGAAATGCTGGAAATGGCATTGGTAGAAAACATTCAACGAGAAGACCTAGATGCTATAGAAATTGCACTTACCTATCAACGATTAATTGAAGATGTAAATCTCACACAAGAAGAAATGTCGCGCCGAGTTGGAAAAGATCGGAGTACGGTGACCAACTATCTACGTTTGTTGAAACTGGATCCAATTGTACAAACTGGAATTCGTGATAATATGATTTCCATGGGACATGGACGTGCGTTGATCACCATCGAAGATACTGAAAAGCAACTCGATATTTACGAAAAAATCATTGCTCGCAATCTTTCGGTACGACAAACCGAACAATTAATTAAATCCTTAAAAAACCCAAAACCTGCCTTGGTTCGGGAAATTTTACCCAATGAATTCAAAAAGGCACAAAAAGAATGGGCAGATAGATTGGACACACAAGTAGAAATTAAACGTACGGGAAACGGAAAAGGAAAAATTATTTTGAATTTTAATTCAGATGCTGATTTTCAAAGAATTAAAGACCTTTTACAATGAAAATATTTGGGTTTATTCTATTGATATTTGCCCAGCTACTAACAGCTCAAGAGAATAGGCAAATTCAAGATTCTGCCGTGATTTCTCAAAATGTATTTATGAGTAGTGACCCCATCGGAACCAAAAACCCATTAAAAGCCTCCCTCTATTCTGCAGTAATCCCTGGATTAGGACAAGTCTATAACGAAAAATACTGGAAAGTGCCCTTGGTTTGGGGATTAATTGGCACCGGAATTGGCTTCACAGTACATTACAACAATCGGTATCATTATTTTCGAGATGCCTTTATAGCAGAGCTTAACGGTGAGCCACACGATTATACAGGAATGTTTGATGCAGAAAGATTGGGAGTGATTCAGGATGACATGCGTCGCAATCGTGATTATGCCATTGCGCTCAGCATCTTGGCTTATGCATTGAATATTTTGGACGCAACCGTAGATGCGCATTTGTACGAAATTAGAAAAGACCGTGACTTAAGCGTGGAGCCCAGAGCGATAATCCATCCTGTCACCCAAGCGCCCAATATAGGTTTTGCTTTAAAATTAAATTTACATTAACTTCGGGAAAATCGCTAAAATCATTAAAAATTATGAAAATCGCACTGATTGGATACGGAAAAATGGGGAAAACAATAGAAAAATTGGCGCAACATGCAGGCCATGAAATTGTTTTAAAATTGAGCGAAAAACCGACACATGCCTTGTTGCGCGACTCCAAAGCACAAGTTGCAATAGAATTTACCAATCCAGAATCGGCCTATAAAAACATTCTCACACTCCTCAGAAGCAATATCCCAACGGTTTGTGGCACAACAGGATGGGCACAAAATTTACCCAGCGTATTAGAAAAAGTCGATCAATATAATGGTAGTTTTATTTATGCTTCAAACTTTTCGTTAGGCGTAAATTTATTCTTTGCAATTGCACAAAATACAGCCAAATTATTGAAGGATTTTGATCAAATGTATGATTTATCGATTTCAGAAACACACCATACACAAAAAAAAGATGCACCCAGCGGAACCGCCATTAGTCTAGCCGAAAAAATTATGTTGGAAAGTAATTATAAATGGTGGGAGCTGAACGGCGATAAAAAACAACGAACCATACCTATTCACGCATATCGTGAAGAAAACGTTCCCGGAACGCATATTATTGAATACAAATCACTTATAGATTCTATAGAATTAAAACATACCGCATTTTCCCGCGAAGGATTTGCCTTGGGCGCCTTACGAGCTGCAGAATATATTTTTGATAAAAAAGGCGTTTTTACCATGAAAGATGTGTTGGGTTTATAGCTTAAAACACTTTTCAACTCATTTTTATTTCTATAATTTAATTACTACTTCTCAACCTCATTTCAACAGCGAAAAGTAAATAATTACATGAAAAAGCTTACTTTTGAAGTTTTAAAGAATCTGTATGTTTGAATATAAATTATATACGCGTTGAAAATAAATTTGGGTTGGGAGCGAATAAAATCAGTGAAGATTATCAAGAAATCATTCGACAGCATGCTACAGAGGGCTGGAGATTGGTTCAAATCTTTGACCCAGCTGTGGGCGCTGCTGGTTCTGCTACTTTCATCGAAATTATTTTGGAACCAAAAATCAAATAAAATCCAAATTTTGTGCTGCGGATGTAACATTCCGCACAAAACCTATACCAATAAAACGTTAAATAAATTCAGTTTATAAAAATTGAAATTTTCACTAAAAACCAATAGATTATGTGGTTAAGCACCTGGACCGATTGGGCAATTTTCTTTGTCATAGTTCAAATCATTCATTTTGCTGGTACCTGGCATTTATACCAAAAAGCAGGGCGTAAGGCTTGGGAAGCAGCTGTACCCGTTTATAATGCCATTGTAATGTTGGACATTATTAAACGTCCCAAATGGTGGGTAATTTTACTGTTTTTACCTATAATTTCACCCATCATTATCATGGTTTTATGGGTTGATTTCATCCGAAGCTATGGCAAACGCGGTATTGGCGATGCGATTCTGGTCATCGTTACGCTTGGCTTTTATATTTATTATTTAAACTATGTCGAAAAACCAGATTATACGGGTCCCGAAGAGCGAAAGGAAACATTAATTTCCGCCTTACTTTTTGCTATAGTTTTGGCCACGATTGTACACACGTATTTTGTACAACCCATGATTGTACCGACGGGTTCTATGGAAAACACCATCAAAATAGGTGATGCCCTGTTTGTGAGCAAAAATAATTACGGAACCAGATTGCCCAACACGCCGGTTTCGGTGCCATTTTCAGACTTATTTTCTAGAAATTTATTTGTAGAAAAATTACAACTGCCCTATACACGTTTACCCGGTTGGAGCCAGGTAGAGAAAAATGATATTGTGGTGTTTAATTTCCCCACAGATTCGGTATATGCCCCAATAGACCGCAAAGATAATTATGTAAAACGCTGTGTAGCAACACCTGGTGATGTTTTAGAAATTAAAAACGGAGTTTTAATTGTTAATAATCAAGAATTTACACCCAAATCTGATGCGGTTATGCAATCAAGTGCCGACTTTAGGTTCAAAGCACCCTTGAGCGAAAAATTACTTCAAGACGACTTTGGATTGGTTAAAACCGATTATGCCAGCGGTGCAGAAAATGCTGCTTATCGATATGTATTTTCGGGTTTATCTCATGAATTATTTGAAAAATTAAAGAATAATCCTAATACCATAAGTGCAGAATGGCGCAGAACCCCAGAAGGTCAAGGCGAACGAAACATTTATCCAAAAGGTGAAAACTGGAATCAGGATTGGTATGGACCTATTACAGTTCCAAAAAAAGGCATGACAGTGAATATCAAAGATATTGACGTGCTGAAGGACTATATTTATATCATAGAAAATTATGAAGGAAAAGATTTGGAAGTACGCGATTCCAAATTACTGATGAATGGAAATGAAATTTCGGAATATACATTTGAGCAAGATTATTATTTTATGATGGGTGATAATCGTCACAATTCATTGGATTCCAGATTTTTTGGCTTTGTACCCGATTCGCATATTATAGGTTCACCTTTTTTCACCTGGGCCAATTTGAACCAGGCATTTGGGTTTGAGCCTCGTCATGGATGGCAGTGGGAAAGATGGTTTACAGTACCCAACAATGGCGAACCCAATAAGACCAGTTATTTATGGATTGGCGGAATTATACTCGCCTTGTTTTTTGGATGGGAGTTGATATTTAAAAAGAAGAAAAAACAAGATTAATCTTCAAATTTGTTTATAATAGATTGATTAAATCATGATATGACGGTATTTTCATCCCATTATTTTCCTTCGATTCGCTATATATCAGATTTTATAAATTCTGAAAATCAGCTCATTGATGGATTTGAAAATATTCAAAAACAAACTTATCGTAATCGTTGTTATATTTTGGGACCCAATGGCAGGCAAATGTTAGTCGTGCCGTATGAACGCAAAAATCCAAGTAGGCAAATGAAAGATATGCGGATTTGCTATGCCGAAAATTGGCAAAAAGAGCATTTTAAATCCCTAGAAGCTGCCTATAGACGCTCTCCCTATTTTGAATATTACGAGCACTATTTCGATGAAATATTTAATCGTAGGTTTGAGTATCTTTTTGAGTTGAATAATGCTATATTGGAACGAATTTTGAAAATATTACAAGCCGAAATTCCGTTGCAATTCACCCAATCTTACGAATCAGTTTATCAAAAAGATTTGCGTGAAGCCTATAGCGCAAAAGAAAAAAAAATAGAAATTCCTGAATATCCACAGGTTTTTGTTGAAAAAATTCCGTTTGAAACGGATTTGAGTATAATTGACTTAATTTGTAATTTGGGACCTGAGTCCATTATTTATTTAAAGAATTTAATTTAAAATATGAAAAAAATAACATTTTCTCTAGCATTAGCTCTAATGGGTGTCTTTTCATTTGCACAAACAAAAATAAGTGCAGAAGAATTGGCCAAGCAAAATTGGTTTCATTCTAATTTTGCTGTTGACAATATTTATGGCGTATCGAGTGATGCGGCATATCGCTATGCAGAACAAAAAGGGCTGAAACCAAGCCCCGTGATCGTAGCCGTTCTTGATAGTGGTATGGATATTTACCACGAAGATTTAAAAAATGTTCTATGGATTAACAAAGATGAAATCCCTGGTAACGGCATAGACGATGATAAAAACGGATATATTGACGATGTCTATGGCTGGAACTTTATTGGTGGTGCAGATGGTCAAAATCTGAATGCAGATAATCTTGAAATTACTCGATTGGTACGTCTGGGAATGAAAAAATTTGATACACCAGATGATTTTACCAATAAAACCAATAGAGAAAAATTTCCACAAGAATATGAAGAGTTCAAAAAGATGAAAATCGAAGTAGAACAAAATCTTGCCCAAGCCAAAATGGCTATTGCCAATTATGATATGCAAATTTCCCAAACGATGAACATGTTTGAAGAATTTGCTCAAAGTTATGGCGCTGACAAAAAAATAAGTGTAGAAGGCCTCAACGCATGGCAACCGACTTCACAACCTGCCAATATGCTGAAAACAAGCCTATTGATGGCCGCTAATTCTGAGGACGCAGATGAAATCTTTGGAAAAACACCAAATGATATGATTTCTGAATTAAAATCACGATTAGAAGGTGACCGCGTTTTGAATTATTATAAAAGTCAATTAAATCACTATGATGTTGATTTTGACCCTCGTCATATTGTAGGAGACAATTACGCAGACAAAACAGAAAAATATTACGGAAATAATGATGTAAAAGGTCCAGACTCATTACACGGAACCCACGTAGCAGGAATTATTGGAGCTGAAAATAACAACGATATCGGCATGAATGGAGTTGCCAGAAATGTTCAATTAATGAGTGTGAGAACCGTTCCAGATGGCGATGAACACGACAAAGACGTTGCAAACGCAATTCGATATGCAGTGGATAATGGAGCTAAAATCATCAATATGAGCTTTGGAAAAGAATATTCTCCAGATAAGGAAATAGTTTGGGAAGCTATAAAATACGCGACCGACAAAAATGTACTTTTGGTACACGCCGCAGGAAATGATGATAAAAATATTGATACAGAAGCCAACTATCCTACCAACTACAGAGACGGCAAGGCTTGGAGTAACTCTTATCTTACAGTAGGCGCGAGCACCAGATACAATGATAAAATTAAAGCGAGCTTTTCAAATTTTGGTAAAAAACATGTTGATATCTATGCTCCCGGTCTGGAAATATACGCTACAACACCAGAAAATACCTACCAGTATTTACAAGGAACCAGTATGGCTGCACCTGCAGTTTCTGGCGTAGCAGCCTTGGTTTGGAGTTTCTATCCTAGATTGACAGCGGCTCAATTAAAAACAATTCTTATCGAATCTGGAAATGTACACGATCAACTTACTGATATTTCCTATCAAGGTAAAATTGTAGATGCATTGAAAGCTATGAAATTGGCAGAGACTTACGTTAAAAAATAATTCTCGAATCACATTCCAACATAAAAGCCGTCGAATCTCTTTTGACGGCTTTTTAATTTTGAAAAATTAATTGAATCGATATAATCAAGATTAAAAGAATTTATTACAAAAAAACAATCAAAACCTCAATCGAAATATATTGATTTGCATCCTTTGAATTAAAAATTTCGTAACTTCAAATGGAAATTGAATCGACATAAGTTGGCACTAAATTAGCAACTTAATTTTTGCATGAAAAGCAGCATACATATTACTTTTGATGATTTGCGCGAGAAACTTGATTTTACTCAAATTCCTGGCTGGATTGCGCAGAAAACCATGGCACCGCCAGACCGGCAAAAAATGATAGACCAAGGTCGTTTTAATGCCAAAAAACCCAAAATCGCAGCTGTATTAATTTTAATATATGAAGAAAATGGATTACTCAAATTCCCTGTGATTCATAGAAACACCTATCCTGGCGTACATTCCAATCAAATAGGTTTTCCGGGCGGAAAGATTGAAAAAGGAGACAAAGATATGGCAGATACTGCCAAACGTGAAAGTTTGGAAGAAATCAATGCCCAACCCGACAAAATCGAAATTCTGGGTGAATTGTCTGAACTTTTTATCCCGCCCAGTAATTTTCTGGTTTTTCCGTATGTTGGGATTTATCACCATCCACCCGATTTTTCCCCATGTGATTATGAAGTAAAGGAAATAATTCCGATTACATTAAACGAAGTTTTATTAGATTCGAAAAGAACACTATTAGTTCTAGAACATCAAAACAAACCCTATCAGGTACCCGCATTTGAACTGAATAATGGAATGAAAATTTGGGGAGCAACAGCGATGATGCTAAATGAATTTTATACATTTCTTCAAAATTCATTACATTTGCCTACAGAAAACAGTTAATCGTTTTGGCTAAGCAAAAGACTATATTTTACGATGCTTTCGGGCATTGGTACTTCATAAAAAGATTTTTAATTTTTATTTTTGGAATTGTTTCTTATCGTCGATACAACGGCTTCAATAAACTCAAAATATCTGGAACTGAAAATCTAAAAGACTTACCAAAAACGAATGTATTATTCGTTTCAAATCATCAAACTTATTTTGCAGACGTGTTTGCTATGTATCACGTTTTTTGCAGTGTTCAAAACGGATATCAAAACTCTATCCACAATCCCGTTTACTTATTGAATCCTGTTGTGGACATGTATTATGTGGCTGCCAAGGAAACGATGAATAAGGGAATTCTTACCAAAATATTTGCCTATACAGGTGCTATTACCGTAAAAAGAACCTGGCGAAGCGGTGGCCAAAATGTCAACCGAACCGTAGATTTAAACGAAATCGACAATATCAAAAAAGCCTTGAATCATGGTTGGGTAATTACGTTTCCTCAAGGTACAACCAAGGCTTTTGCACCGGGTAGACGCGGAACTTCTCAATTGATACTCGAGGAAAAACCTATAGTAATTCCTGTTGTGATAGACGGTTTCAGGCGATCTTTTGATAAAAAAGGATTAATTGTGAAAAAAACCGGTATAGAACAAAGTATGCGTTTCAAAAAACCTATGGAATTTGATTGGGAAACTGAAAATAAAAATACGATAATTAATAAAATCATGGACGCCATAGAACAATCAGAAAAGTTCATAAAGGTTCCACCTCTTACGGCAGAACAACAAGCCAAAGAAGACGCCAAAAACAAAAAACCGCAGACTTTTTATTAAATATCCGAAATTTGAGTTTGTTCAAAAACAAATCCATTTTCTATCAATCTTTTTGGAATCACATTTTGGCTTCGTAACACCAAATCTGGTGCTGTACCAATAATTCCTGCACCTATTTTTAAAAGAAATTCTGGAGTTGGAATTCCTATAGGAACTCCCATTTTTTTACGTAATTCTTGCATAAATTCCTTGTTTGATAATGCTTTGGGATTACAAAAATTAAACTCACCCTCCAGGGAATTTTCAATTATAAATTCGATTGCGTTCACAAAATCCTGCTCTCCCATCCAACTCACCATTTGTTTGCCACTTCCTGCTTTTCCACCACCACCCAGTCGTACCAGTGTTTTCAAAGTTTTGTACGCACTGCCTGGCGTGTCACCCAATATCATAGAAATCCGAAAAACAGCCTTCAACATTGTGTTTCTATGAAATTGATTAAATGTTTCTTCCCATTTACGCGAAACCACAGCAAGGAAATCGTTTCCAAATGTAGTATCATATTCATCTCTCGCGAGACTTTCACTTTCTTCATAAACTGCTATTGCAGAAGCGTTTAACCAAATTTTTGGTGGATTTACAAGCTGCATTACGGCTTTTCCCAAAATATCCGTACTCTCGATACGAGAATTCAAAATCTTCTTTTTGTTGGATTCAGTAAAGGAAGTATTGATATTTTCTCCTGTTAAATTAATAAGAACATCCGCATTTTCCAACTTTTCGGCCCATGAATCTATGGTTTTGGCATCCCAAAGAATCGGCGTAAATCCATTACCCGACTTCCCGGAACGTGTCAAAACAAAAATATCATATTCATGCCGAAAATGCTGGATTAATAATCTGCCCAAATATCCTGATCCGCCTGCCAAAATCATTTTTTTCATTTCCTTAATTTTTAATTTTAAACAAATTTGTTATATGAAAAAGCGCTATTCCTGTGGCATTCACAACATTCATGCTTGAATTCTTGCCATACATGTCTATATGCACCACTGCATGGGAAAGGCTTAAAATCTCTTCAGAAACACCCGATTTTTCATTGCCCAATAGGAGTAGAATTTTATACGTTTTCAGAGAAAAATCTGTAATTAAAATACTATTATTTGTCTTTTCCAGCGAAATTATGATAAAATTGTTTTTTCTGTAATCTTCAATAATTTTTTTAGAACTTTGAGAAAATTCTACCTCCAAATACTTTTCAGCCGAGCGAGAACACCTTTTCATTCTTGGTGTAATTTCTTGATAATCAGAAGTAATAAAATAACATTTTTTGACTCCCATAGACTCGGATGTACGCATAAGCAAGCCATAATTTTCTGGCGATTGTAAATTTTCGGCAAGTAAAATTATTTCTGCAGAATGACTGGCACGGCAAAATTCCTGATGTGTAGATTGTATTTGCTTACTCATGGGTTGCTAACTTAATAAATTCATTTATTTTTGATAAATTTTTAACGTATGAAAGTTAACTATTATTTATTCATTCTAATTATTATGAGTACAACACAAGCACAAACTTGGCCGAATTTACAGGCACCCGATGCCGAAAAGAAAATCTTTGTTCGCGACATACACAATGATCGTGTAGAAGACCCGTATTATTGGATGAATGCCTACTTCAAAAAAACAGCAGATAGCACGCAAATTATTGATTATCTAAATGCTGAGAATAAATATACTGAGCTCATGATGAAAGATACAGAGCAATTTCAGCAGCAATTATTTGAAGAAATGAAGGCGAGAATTAAAGAAAAAGATGAAAGTGTGCCCGTGTTCAAAAACGGATATTATTATTATACCCGAACAGAAGAAGGTGAGCAGTATTTCAAATATTGCAGAAAAAAAGGCAGCTTAGATGCAGCCGAAGAAGTTCTGCTCGATGTGGATGAAATGGCCAAGGGTAACTCCTACTATGCTGCAAGAGGATTCAATATCAGTCCAGATAATAATTTACTTTTATTTGCGGTCGATAATGTTTCGCGCAGACAATACAAGCTATATATTAAAAATTTGACTACTGGAAAAATTACAGATTTACAAATCTCAAATGCCTCGGGTTCAACGGCTTGGGCTAATGATAATAAAACCTTTTTCTATACACAAAACAATCCTTCTACACTTTTGAGCGAAAATATTAAAAGACATGTATTAGGAACTGATGCACAAAAAGATGCAATCGTTTATCACGAAAAAGACAATACCAATTATATCTATGTTTCTAAATCAAAAAATGAACAGTATATTTTAATATCTTCTTCTGCCACAACAAGTTCAGAAGAGCGATATCTGGATGCCAATCAACCCATGGGCGAATTCAAAGTTTTTCAACCTAGGATGAAAGATGTTCTATACTCTGTGGTGCCCCTTGAAGACAGATTTTTGATTTTAACCAATCATAATGCTCTGAATTTTAAATTAATGGAAACTCCAATCCATTCTACGGGAATTCATAATTGGAAAGAAGTAATTCCACACAGAAACGACGTTTTGATTGAAGACGTAGAAGAATTTAACAGATATTTGGTAATTACCGAGAGATTTGATGGACTGAACCGAATAATCATTAAAAACCGAGAAACAGGTCAAGAAAAATTACTTCAATTTGATGAGCCTGCTTATATGGTTTATCCCACTGGAAACGCAGAGTATTACACTGATAATCTGCGTTTTGTATATAATTCTATGTTAACTCCTTCTTCTATTTTTGAAGAAAATATGCAGACTGGTACGCGAAATTTATTGAAACAACAAGAAGTACTGGGCGGATTTGATAAAAATTTATATACAGCTGAAAGAATTTTTGCCACTGCAGCAGATGGAACACGAATTCCTATTTCGCTAGTCTATAAAAAAGGCATTACCAAAAATGCCAAAAATCCTTTATTGCTTTATGGCTACGGCTCCTATGGAAATTCTATGGAAGCTACCTTTTCTACCACACGCCTGTCGCTGCTCAATCGCGGATTTATCTTTGCGATTGCACATATTCGCGGGGGCGAAGAAATGGGACGCAAATGGTACGAAGACGGTAAAATGATGAAAAAAATGAACACTTTTACCGATTTTATTGACTGTGCCGAATTTCTAATCGAACAAAAATATACTTCCAAGAAACATTTATACGCTCAAGGTGGTTCTGCAGGCGGTTTATTAATGGGTGCGGTCGTCAATTTGAATCCATCACTTTGGAATGGTGTCATCTCACAAGTTCCTTTTGTAGATGTGGTAAACACCATGCTCGACGAAACTATTCCGTTGACTACCAACGAATATGATGAATGGGGAAATCCCAACGAAAAAGAAGCGTATTATTACATGAAATCCTATTCACCCTATGAGAATATTGCTGCCGTTGAATATCCAAACATGCTGATTACAACAGGTTTACATGACTCTCAAGTACAATATTTTGAGCCTGCAAAATGGGTAGCTAAATTAAGAGATGAAAACACGGGAAAAAATGTGATTTTATTCAAAACAGAGATGGAATACGGACATGGAGGAGCAAGTGGTAGATTCGATTATTTAAAAGAAATTGCCTTGGAATATGCATTTTTGTTTAAGCTTGAAAATATAAAAAAATAACATCATTTCGGAAAAATATGTTCATGACCGAAAATGAAATTCGGAATGCTTTGAATCGCCTTGAAAGTAAATTATCGACTTTGGAAATCGAAAATTTAGCCATTTCAGACTATAATAAATCTTATTTGAAGCAATATCAGTCCAATTTTAATTTTTACTCTGGTTATTACTTTCAATTACTTTCGAAATTATTACAAAACACTGAATTTCAATACGATAAAACCTTTATTGACTATGGAGGAGGATGTGGAATTCTCTCCTATTTGGCTTGTGAATTAGGCATTCAGCAGGTAATTTATAACGATTTATTTGCCCAATCAGTAAAAGATGCTCAGGTAATTTCGAAATATTTAAATTATTCAATTTCTAATTTTGTTGAAGGTGATATTCAAGATTTGATTCTCTTTTTGAACAAAAACAACATTCAGCCAGATTATATATGTTCCTTTGATGTGTTGGAACATATTTACAACCTGAAGGATTGGTTTACAAAACTCAGAGAGCTAAAAGGAGATTGGAAATTGGTTTTTATTACCAGTGCAAACGCTGCAAATCCGATAATCAACAGAAAATTAAAAAAACTACATCATATTACGGAATATCAGGGATTTGAAAAATCCAAAGCTTGGAAAGAAATCGATACAGCAGATTCTTATTTAGAAGTAAGAAAAAAAATAATTTCAGAAAATTTTTCCCAATTTAATCAAAAAGAATTAATTCAACTGGCTCATGCAACTCGCGGTTTGCGTATAGACGATATATTAAAACAAATTGAAATTTATATAGAAACAGGAAAATTTCATTACAAAAATCCGCATTCTACCAATACTTGTGATCCCTTTACCGGAAATTGGAACGAACATCTAATCGACCTGAATAGGCTGAGCAAAGTAATTACACAAAACGGTTTCAAATTTCAATTGCATCATACACAATGGTCGATGTCTCACCATCGAGTTATCAATTTTTTTAAAGGATTGTTAAATAAAATCATTCAATTTCTTCCTTCACATTTTTCACAACTCTCACCCATGTATATGATTGAAGTTCAGAACATTAGAGATATTTAACATTTCATGGCATGAAATATGAAATTTAGCAAACTGTAATTTGAAAATTTTAAAATCATGAAAAATATGAAATACGGATTTACGATGTTGATGTTGAGCGCAGGTATTTTAATTTTCGCACAAGAAAACAAAGCAGATGCTCAAAGAGTTCAAGAAAAACCAATAGAGAAAAAAGTACGGTTAAAAAATGAATTACCACAAGAACGAACCGGAATTATTGTAATACAGGGAGATGACCGCACAGCCAAAACCAAGGCTACAAAATGGAAAAAAAATAAAGCCAAAAATAATCATGGTCAAAAGGTTTCCAAAGTGGCACGAAAGCACAAAGGATATGGAGTTTCTGAAGTTGCCAAACAAAATCATGGTCAGCAAAAAGACTCAAAGGCAAAACAATTGAAAGATGTAAAAAAATCTCAACGTAAATTGAGCAAAGCAGACCAAATGGCACAGCAAAAAACCAATAAAGATGTTTTCGCTGCAAAAGAATTTAGCATGCTCGACAAGCAATACAAGGACAACAAAGATTGGGTGCAGCTCAAGTCTAATTTAATGAAAAATTCACAACAAAATCAATCCTTGAAATTGATAAAGAATTTAAAATCTCGAATTTCCATGGATTTTACTTTTGGAAAAATAAATAAAGAAGACTATAACAAGCTTCAAAAAGAACTTGAATTGGCCGAACTACGGGTAAAAAGATAAAATATCTTCAAAAAAAATTAATTTCAGCCTTGGATTGCATTTCCAAGGTGATGGTTAAAAGTAAAATACCTTTTGTACTGCAGAAGGTATTTTTTTTGTATCGAATGGAATGAGATGATTTTTCATGAAATTTTTCTATTTGACTCATTTTCCTGAATTGGTAAAAATTCCAATTAGAAATAATAATATTTAGACTAAATCAGTATCAAGTTCTGCTTCAAAAACCTCTGCAAAATACTTTAAAAAATACGTATGTACCTCTTTCATAGAAACTTCCCTATCCAATTCTCTTTGCAAAGATGTAACAGCCTTATCTGTGATTCCGCAGGGAATAATATATTCAAAATAACGTAAATTTGAATTAACATTCAATGCCAAACCGTGCATTGTAATCCATCGCGAAGCCTTGACACCAAGCGCGCAAATTTTTCTAGCCCAGGGTTTTCCTGTATCCAGCCATACACCAGTTTCTCCTTTACTTCGCTCACCTTTTAGACCATAATTTGCTATGGTTCTGATGATTACTTCTTCTAGACTACGCATATACCAATTGATATCTTCTTTGAAGTTGGCCAAATCCAGTACGGGATAGGCCACCAATTGACCAGGACCATGATAGGTGATATCTCCTCCACGATTGGTTCTGACAAAGGTCGCTTGTATTTCTTGTAATTTTTGTGAATTGGCCAGCATATTTTCCTCATGTCCACTTTTGCCCAGCGTATATACATGTGGATGCTCTACCAACAACAAATAATTGGGTGTGAGTAATTGATTATACGTTGCGTGGTTTTCGGTGGAAACTGCTTGTAGTTTTTCAAGTTTTCGTTTTTCCATTTTTATTTGGGCGATAGACTCGAGCAATTTTTCTTGTTGCGCCCAAATTTGTCTATAATCTTGGTTTTTACCCAAGTTCGAAACTTTGATAATTTTGTTTTGCTTCATATTTTTGAATCAAATCATACAGTATAAAATTAGAAAATTCCCGACAAAGCGGGAACTTCTATACAATTTTAAGGGTTACTATTCTAATACGAAAAGCTTTAATTGCGTTAAAAATAAAAGTGCAAAAAGTAAAAATAAAGCAATAAATTTCATAAAAGTCCTATTTGGAATAAAGATAAAGTTATTATTTAAATAAACCAAATGGATTGAAACTTTTTTGGAAATAAAGGTTTAACACGGAATCCATAGTCCTGATTGCAGCGGCATCATGCGAACGAATATACTTTTACAAAATACGGATTACAAGAGCGGTAGCTCCTTGTAAACCGATATTTTGTAAGTATATTAGGAGCAGGATACAGCGTAAAGCAGGAAAAAACTTCTAAAAATTTTTAAAAACTTTGTTCGTCTGCCGATGGGCCATAACTTCCTGGAACCTTCAAATCATTTAGGCGATAATACACGCCCAACTGCGCTCTATGGTGCGTTAATTGATTGAGTGCGTGTCGTATAGCGCCATACTTGTTCCAATCTGCAAGAATATGATCTCCCATGGCCATTTGCCAGCGATCTTGCTCCAACACCTGCTCGGTTGTGTTTTGGAGGGCTTCTTCACTTTTTTGAATGAGCTCATTGGCTTTGGATTGAAAATCTGCAGCGGTAGAAATAGCAGAAGGTACATAATCCCCGGCTTCAAAATCAAGTTTTTCTGAATTGAGCATAAAATCTGGCCAGCCAAGAATTTCGATGACATGATTTGCGAGTTCTTGCATATTCATAGATTTTTCGTGAGGTCGATAATCGATTTTATCGTCAGGAAAATTGGCAAAAAACCTTTTTGTTATAGCAGCTTCGTCTTTAAATTCTTGTAATAATGTGTTTTTAATATTCATATTTGATAAAATTTAATGGTTTAAAAATACGTAATAATAAATGAAATATTCCATTAAAATTACATTATAAAATGTGAATTAAAGAATCCATAACACAAATTTAACTTCTACTTTTCAAATGAATTCTAAAAGCGAAATTACTTTATTATCTTTGTTAAAAACAAAATGGATTATGGAAGCGAAAAATTCTGATAAGTTATTGAAAGAGAGCATTGTTGATGGGCAGCACGTAAGTCCTGTTCTGCCACAGAATGTGAAAAATTATTTAATTGACATCGATGGGACTGTTTGTGACGACATACCCAACGAGGAGCCCGAGCGTATGTTGACGGCTGCGGTATATCCCGATGCGCTCGAAATGTGTAATAAATGGTATGATGAAGGTCATATTATTACCTTTTTCACTTCTAGAACAGAGGCGCACCGTGATTATACCGAGAAATGGTTGAAGAAACAAGGATTCAAATATCATGGAATTTTATTTGGCAAACCTCGTGGAGGAAATTATCATTGGATTGATAATCACATGGTAAAGGCGACTCAATATAATGGAAAATTTACCGAAATGGTAGAAAAAGAAGTGAAAATAGAGGTTTTTGATGATGGGCGACATGACTAATTACACCAAGAATAAACTTTTTAATTGCCTTGTAAATTCCGAAATTTGCAAGGCAATTTTTTTTTGAAATGGAAGCATTGATGTATCCCGTTGGTAGATTTGAAAATCCGGGTGAATATTCACGAGAGAAAGCAGATGAAATGATACGCAGAATTGAAAAAATATCGCCATTCTTTGCGCAAAACGCCCTTGAACTGAGCAGCGAACAATTACGAAAATCTTATAGGCCAGGAGGTTGGAATGCGATTCAAGTGATTCATCATGTTGCTGATAGTCACATGAATGCGTTTATTCGCTTCAAATTGGCACTCACAGAACATGAGCCTATTATTAAGCCATTTAATGAAAAAAAGTGGTGTGATTTAACAGATGCACGCGAAGGCGGAATTTCATCATCCTTACAAATTCTATCTGGACTACATTATCGTTGGGTTTTGTTGTTGAAAGGAATGACAGAAAAGGATTTTGGACGTAGTGTATTTCATCCAGAAGAAAATCAGATTCAATCATTATTTTTTCTTTTGGCTTATTATGCCTGGCACGGCGATCATCATTTAGGGCATTTGAAATTAATTAAAAATCAGTAAAATTTGATTTTGAAGCTCATTCTTCGAAATTTCCGAAAAATTCTGGCTCAAAAATAGAATTATCTGCCATTTCTACATGGAAATCGCCACTCTGCAAACGTCGTAGTGCAGTAAGATATGCGCCACTGTCTAATGCCAATCCGAAATCATGCGCTAAAGAGCGTATGTAGGTTCCTTTGCTGCATTTAACTTGGAAATGCACGACTGGGAATTCGATTTGAATGATTTTGAAATAGTGGATAAAAACAGGTCGTGGTTGAATTTCTACCTCTACACCTGCTCGAGCGAGTTGATACAGTTTTTTGCCATCTTTTTTGACGGCAGAATGAATTGGAGGTAATTGTTGAATAGGGCCTTCGAATTTCTGGGCAGTTTCCAAAATCATTTCTTCTGTGATATGATTAATGGGAAAGAAGGCATTTTCTGGTTGTTCTGTATCATAGCTTTCTGTAGTAGCGCCGAGTTTGAGCGTGCCAGAATACAGCTTGTCCTCGGTCATAAATTCATTGATTTTTTTGGTGAAATTGCCTACACAAATGACGAGAACCCCTGTGGCTTTTGGATCCAAAGTACCCGCATGTCCCACCTTGAACTTCTTGATTTTGAAGGTTTTTCTGATATTCCAGCGAATTTTGTTGACTACATCAAAGGAGGTCCAATCGAGAGGTTTATCAATGATAAAAACTTTTCCTTCTTTTAATTCATCCAATGAAAACATGAAGTGAAATTTATCCAGCAAAAAACAATGAATATATAATAGCGAGTAAGCCTACAATCATACAATAGATAGAAAAGTAGGTTAGTTTGGCTTTTTTTACTAATGAAATCATCCATTTACATGCTATTATTCCTGCTACAAACGCAGCGATAAATCCTGCCAAAAGTGCAGATTCATTTCCGAATTCCAAAGTTCCACCTGCGTCAATAAATTTTTTGGCAATAGCACCAAAAATCAATGGAATTACCATTAAAAATGAAAATCGGGCTGCTTTGGCACGGTCATCACCCAATAATACTGAAGTTGAAATCGTGGCACCAGAGCGAGAAATTCCAGGCAAAATTGCAATAGCTTGTGAGATTCCAATAATTAGGGCATCTTTGAAGCTTACATCTTTGTCGGTATGTTTGGCCTTATCTGCAAAATAGAGTAAAATGGCTGTGATAATCAGCATACAACCTACGAGAAGAATCTGTCCGTCGAAAAGTTTTTCGAGCCAATCTTCTAGAAAATAGCCTACCAACGCGGCTGGAATCATAGAAAGAATAATTTTACCGGCAAACATGGTTTCTTCATTCTTTTTGAACTGAAACAATCCTTTAAAAATCTGAACAATGTCTTTGAAGTAAACCACAACTGTACTCAAAGCGGTAGCAAAATGCAGGACAATTGTCATCATCATGCTTTCCTCTTGATTAGCCCCGAGTATAGTTTCAGCAATTTCTATATGTCCACTCGATGATACGGGTAAAAATTCTGTTAATCCTTGAACAATCCCGATTAAAATGGCATCAATAATTTCTTTCATTCCGAAATTTTCTTTGAATTAGGTTGAGTTAAAATGGCATATACCTGCACTAAAAAGCCGGCTATAACCAGAAAAGGCGCAAGTCTGATTCTACGCCAAGAAAAAATATCTTCGTTCCAATAATTTGGATCAAAAGTTCCGTCGGGTCGTGTATTGGCGTCGTGACCTGTCATCAGAAAAAATCCGATAGCAATCAACGCCAGACCTATTCCCATGATTATATAATTGCGCTTTCCAAATAGAAAAGCCTTATCGGGTTCGATTCTCATGAATAGTATAGTTGGTCGGTTCGTAATCTTAAATATTTCCAAGTTGCCCAGAACGTGCTTAAAACAGCAATCATAACGCCTACTAATATTAATGCTAAAATTAGCCATTGAAATTTGTCATGCCACAAGGCTAGTCCCAATTTTGGGGCGGCATAGTACCAAAGTCCTGCCAGTGCTATTAATGCAAGTACTGCTCCTAGCAATCCCAGCCAAAAACTTTGAATGATAAATGGCTTTACAATAAATCGACGTTTGGCACCTACAAGTTGCATCGTTTTTATGGTAAATCGTTTAGAGAAAATTTTGAGACGTAGGGAATTATTAATTAAAATAATAGAAATTACTCCAAAAAGTGCTGCCAAACCAATGAGCCAATATATAATCGTATCAATTCTTTCATAAATGCCGGCCAAACCAGATGTATTGTTTACAGAATCTATAAGCGGATACGTACTCATTACTTTGGTGATACTATCAACTCGTGCAGAATCAACGTATTGCGGTCTTATGGTCATTACGACGGATGGCGGAAATATGCCTGCTTCGAAAAGTTCCAAATCGCTTTCGTTGAGTCCAAGTTGGGATTTGGCAATTTTGAGAGCTTGTTCTTTGTCAATATATTTTACAGTTTTTACAAAGGGTTTTTGTTTTAATGAATCTACAAATGCTGCGTGAATAGCGGGTTCATTTTCAATTTCTTTTTTATCCTTTGCTTCTTTGAAGTAAGCTTCTATTTCAAACTGATTTTTAAGATGTTCTGCATAATCGCTAGAATTGACAACAATCAGCCCAAATAGTCCCAATAAAAACAAAACCAGAGCGATACTCACCACCACGGTAATATTCGAGGATCTCAGGCGGTTTTGATTCATTCTGTCCGTTACATTTGCCATGTATAAAATTTTGCGCAATTTAAGAAAAAACAATCTTTAAGCATAGTTTAGTATTGGGATTGATGTTAAAGGTTTATTAAAAAGATTTAAAATTATTTTTTGTAACAGGTAAAATAGCCTTATTGTATAGATTATTGGCGATTATTTATTTGAATAATTAATAAATTGATAAAATTATTGACATAAGTTTTAATTAAATATAAAGAACTCAAATACTTATTCATCAGATAATTTATGGCAAATCTCTTTATATTCATTCACTCAAATTATGAATTATTTGATCAAGCCACTTTTTTGGAACTTTTTCTTGGCTTTCCAATATTTAAATTTAAGTCCAACTAACATGAGGTAATATTGCAAGGGTCGTTGTTTTTTATAATATTTTATCAAAAAAATTTCCATTGCACCATAAAAACGCTCCAAGTATTTTTTATCCTTTACTGTACTTTCTCCTTTGAAATGTGTAATACTTACCTCCCCTAAATAATAGTTTTTATATCCATTCTTCAACAAAGTAAAACTCAAATCTATATCTTCACCATACATAAAATATCGTTCATCAAAGCCACCAACCTCCTCATACACAGATTTTTTCATCAACATACAAGCACCCGACAAGACGAATGTTTCTCCATTTTCATGTTCGCCGAGACTTTGGTGATAATAATTTGATTTTTCGTCAGAAACAAAAAGTTTGCTAAAAGAAGAAATTAAATCTGGAATATTACGTTTACTTTCTGGTAAAAATCGTCCTTTTCCATCAATCATTCGCACGCCTAGTGCGCCTAAATTTGATTTTTGTTCAGCAAAATCTAGTAAATTATCAAAGAAACCTGCATACACTAGCGTATCTGGATTCAATATGAGAATAAATTCTCCTTGAGCCCTACGTACGGCAGCATTATTGGCATAAGCGAATCCCCTATTTTCCTGGTTCAGAACAAATTGTACGCAAGGAAATTCTTGTGGAAAACTTTGAATTTGATCATCAGTAGAAGCGTTATCAAAAACAATCACTTCGGCATCTGTGGGCAATTCTTTCAAAACAGAAATCAAACAATTACGTAAAAAATCTGCCGCATTATAACTGACTATGATAACCGAAAGTTTCATTTCTTAATGCATTACAGATGCAGAATAGGGTATTCTATTTTGAATGGAACGTAATAATGTAACTTCGTCTGTGAATTCAATTTCATCCCCTACTCCAATTCCTCTGGCAATTGCAGAAATCAATATATCTCTATCTTTCAATATTTTATAAAGATAAAACATGGTCGTATCACCTTCCATAGTACTGCTTAGCGCCAGAATTATTTCATTGGCCAGGTGAGCGCGTTCCACTAATGAGTCTATTTTTAATTGTTGGGGACCGATGCCTTCCATAGGAGAAATTTTTCCGCCCAAAACATGATACACGCCTTTATATTGACCAGTATTTTCAATAGCCATCACATCCCTTATATCTTCTACCACACAAATCAATTGTTGATCACGCATTGCATTACTGCAAACATCACAAATATCATTTTCGCTAATGGCGTGACATTTTTTACAATATTTGATTTCATTCACCAATTTCACCAAAGATTCGGCAAGTGATTCAGTTTGTGTTTTGGATTTTTTGAGCATATGCAGTGCCAGACGCATAGCGGTGCGTTTGCCGATTCCGGGCAACTGCGAAATTTCCTCAACGGCATTTTCTAAAATTTTACTGGGATATTGCATTCAGGCAAAGATAATGTTTTTTTGAGCTCAAATGCGTGTTTGGGTCGTTTTCAAATGAAGTATAAACAATTAAAAATCCTATTTAGTAAATGCAGAGTCTTTCGATTTTGAAGTAAATTCCTTACTTTTACCACCTCCAAAAAGAGATTAATTACTACATTTTAGCAACAAATGCAATACAATACAACGCGCGAACCCCTTATTATACCCGAATACGGAAGGCATGTACAACAAATGGTAAACCATTGCAAAACCCTTGAAAATCGAGAAGATCGTAATAATTTTGCCACCGCCATTATAGACGTAATGGGAAATCTTAATCCACACTTACGAGATGTGAATGATTTTCAACATAAATTATGGGATCAATTATTTATTATGGCATCCTTTGATTTAGACGTTGATTCACCCTATCCAATACCTTCAGAATCAGATTTTGATCGCACGCCCAATCGTATCGAATATCCTAATTATAATAATAAATATCGATATTATGGGAAAAATATTCAACGCATGATCGATGTCGCTGTACAATGGGAAAAAGGCCCAAAACGCGATGGATTGATTCAATCTATTGCCAATCAAATGAAAAAGAGTTACTTACTTTGGAACAAGGATAATGTAGAAGATGAAGTGATTATAGAACAACTTAGAGATATGTCCAAAGGCTTGATTGATATACAACAAATGGAAGAAAATATTCAACTCTCTTCAAGCAAGGAATTAACAGCCGGTTCTCCAGAGCAGGCTCGCACATACTATAAAAAGAATAAACGCAAAAAGCGACGAAATTAAGGTAAAAAGTATGTTTTTTTATGGCTAAATTTGAAATTCGCGGTGGCCAACCTCTCAAAGGTGAAATCACGCCACAAGGTGCCAAGAACGAAGCACTGCAAATCCTTTGCGCTACCCTTCTCACAGACCAACCTGTAAGAATCAAGAATATTCCAGATATTAGAGACATCAATCGTTTGATAGAAATATTGGGCAGTTTGAACGTCAAAATTACCAAAAACGCCAAAGGAGATTTTACTTTTCAGGCGGCTGATGTAAATATAGACTATCTCAAATCCAAAGAATTTAGAAAAGATGGAGCTGCGCTTCGTGGTTCTATTATGCTTATTGGACCATTTTTGGCCAGATATGGTTTTGCATTTATGCCCAAACCTGGAGGAGACAAAATCGGAAGACGCAGATTAGACACCCACTTTGAAGGCTTTGAACGTCTTGGAGCTGAATTCATTTATGATGCAGAAAATTATTTCTTCAAAATAGAAGTGCCCAAAGGAGAAAAAATGAAAGGCTCCTATATGCTACTGGAGGAGGCATCTGTTACAGGTACAGCCAATATCATCATGGCGGCCGTGCTAGCAGAAGGCACTACCGAAATCTATAATGCTGCATGTGAACCCTATATTCAACAATTATGTAATATGTTGGTTCGTATGGGTGCCAAAATTGATGGAATCGGCTCGAACCGTTTGTTTATACATGGTGTAGAAAAACTCAATGGCACCGAACATACCATCTTGCCAGATATGATTGAAATCGGTTCGTGGATAGGGCTTGCGGCTATGACTAAATCCGAAATTACGATAAAAAATGTGGGTTGGGAACATTTAGGAATCATACCAGATGTTTTCAAAAAAATGGGAATCCAACTCGAGAAAAGACAAGATGATATTTATATTCCTGCGCAAGAAGAATATGAAATTCAAACCTTTATAGATGGCTCCATACTTACTATAGCCGATGCGCCTTGGCCTGGTTTTACGCCAGATTTACTCAGTATCATTTTGGTAATTGCTACACAAGCCAAAGGCAGCGTACTCGTGCATCAAAAAATGTTTGAAAGCCGATTGTTTTTTGTTGATAAACTCATCGATATGGGTGCACAAATCATTCTTTGCGATCCGCATCGTGCCACCGTTATAGGCTTGAACCAGCAGACCAATCTACGTGCGATGACTATGACTTCGCCAGATATTCGTGCAGGTATAGCCTTGTTGATTGCAGCACTTTCTGCCAAAGGTAAGAGCGTGATTCACAACATCGAACAAATCGATAGAGGTTATGAAAATATAGACGAAAGATTAAGGTCTATAGGTGCAGATATTCAAAGGATTGAATAATATAATTTAATAAAGTTCAAATCGATTCAAAATTTAATGTTTTTATCAATAATTGAAATCGAGCAGCAAAAATTCTAAGGTGCTTTTATATCTTTGTCGTCAATTTTTAATTTATGAGAAATTTTAAAGACTATTTCACCATTTTTTCTAAAGGTCTGGCTATGGGAGCTGCAGATGTGGTTCCTGGCGTTTCTGGCGGAACGATAGCGTTTATAGCAGGAATTTATGATGAATTACTTGATAGTATTTCTTCTATTAACTTTGGACTTATTCAAGTTTTTAAAGAAGATGGAATTGCAGGCGTTTGGAAAAAAGTAAATGGTAATTTTATGCTTGCACTATTATCGGGAATAGCTGTGAGCATACTTTCTTTAGCCAAATTGCTTACACATGCTATGCATTTCTATCCCATTCAGTTATGGTCTTTTTTCTTTGGATTAATTATCGCCAGTATTTGGTATGTGGGCGTACAAATTAAAAAATGGGATATCTATGCCATTTTAGGACTTGTGGCAGCCACAGCATTTGTATATTGGCTATCGGTCACGCCACCGCTGGGATCGAATAACTCTTATGTCTTTTTATTTTTTGCAGGTGCCATTGCAGCCTGCGCCATGATTTTACCCGGAATTTCGGGCAGTTTTATTCTACTTTTATTAGGAGCCTATGCCACCGTAATTACTGCAGTAGGAAATCATGACTTCTTGACAGTGGGTGTCGTAGGATTGGGTGCAGCTACAGGGCTTATCTCATTTTCTACGCTTCTCAAATATCTTTTATCCAAATACCATAATACCTTAATTGCCATTTTAACAGGCTTTTTGATTGGCTCATTATGGAAGATTTGGCCATGGAAAAAAGACCAATATGTTTATGTAAAAGATGTAGGAGAAACCCATTCCAGTGAGGTTTTAGGAGAATATGCCAGTCTTACGGCTTTCATGAAAAATCAGAATACAGACACTTTTGAATCTATCAAAGCTTATGTAGAGCAAAACATTTTGCCAGGTACTTACGAAACCCTAAATCCTGGCACTTCCAATGAATTAATTTCCAGCATTATCTTTACAATTTTAGGTTTTTCAATTATTTTTATCATAGAATTCTTAGCGACAAGAAAGAATGTATAAACGTCGTTTCATAGATTATGTAGTACTTTATTTAAAGGGTATTTTAATGGGCACTGCCAATAAAATTCCAGGTGTTTCTGGTGGTATGATTGCCCTTGTTTCAGGATTCTATGAAGAGTTGATTTATTCATTTCAGAAAATCAATATCAAATCCCTCAACCTTCTACTCAACGGTCGTTTCAATAAGTTTTTGGATTATATTAATTTTAAATTCTTATTTGCCATAAATTTCGGCTCCGTATCAGCTTTTTTTTCCGTTTCATTATTACTTGATTGGCTCATGCGCACGCAAGCTCAAGGCGGACTTGGCTACGGAATAGAAGTCTGGAGTTACTTTTTTGGATTAATTATTGGCTCGGTCTATTATGTTGCAAGAAATGTAAAACGCTGGTCTTTTAATCCCTATTTGGGTATGTCTTTAGGTGCAATTCTAGGTCTATTAATTTCTTTTATGGACCCAATGGCACCCAACGATAATTATTGGTTTATATTCTTATGTGGAATTATAAGTGTATCTGGAATGACATTACCGGGATTTTCTGGGTCATTTATTCTCATTATTTTAGGTAATTATAATTTACTTCTGGTAGATGCCGTAAACAATCTTTTCTATACTTTGATAGCTATCTTTCAGGGTGATTTCAAAATGTTGGGAACAGAATCTTTGGTAGAACGCGCAGAGCGTATTCGCATGTTGATTGTGGTGAGCATTTTTGCAATCGGCTCTCTTTTTGGCTTGGTTTCTTTTTCCAAAATCATGGGTTATATGCTCAAACATTACCATAATACCGTCATTGCTACTCTCATGGGTTTCATTATTGGTTCATTGGGTGCGGCTTGGCCATGGAAAAACGAAGATTTGGACCATCGTGGACAGCTATTAGGATATACACGCTACTTGCCAGAGGAATTGGATTGGAGATTTGCCATGCAAATTTTATGGATAATTATTGGAATTCTTACCATTTTAATCATTGATTTCTATGAAAGGCGCGGAAAACTCAAATTATAGAAAATTCGGGCTTGTAGGTAGAGAAATTTCACATTCATTCTCTCCAAAATTTTTCAAGAATAAATTTGAAAAAGAAAACATACAAGCATCTTATAGATTATTTGAATTGAAACACATTCGAGATTTCCCAAATCTGTTTGCAAAACACGATATAGCTGGTTTGAATGTCACCATTCCATACAAAGAAGAAATTATCATTTTCTTGGATGAATTATCCCCACAAGCTGCAGAAATAGGTGCTGTAAATACCATCAAAATCAAAGGAGCACACTTATTTGGCTACAATACCGATTGGATAGGATTCAAAAATTCCATTCAACCTCTTTTGAATTCAGGCCATAATCAAGCATTGATTTTGGGCACAGGAGGGGCAACAAAAGCCGTGCAATACGCCTTGAAGCAATTAGAAATCCCATTCAATACCGTTTCCAGACAAGCGGGTAGAGGAGATTTTATTTATTCTGATTTAAACGAAAAAATCATTTCAGAACACAAAATTATCATTAATTCCAGCCCTGTGGGTAGTTTTCCCCATATAGTCTCTGAACCCCAAATTCCTTATGAATTTCTCGATTCATCACATTTAGTTTATGATTTGGTTTATAACCCAGAGAAAACGAAATTTTTACAACTTGCAGAAATGAAAGGAGCAAAAATAAAAAATGGACTAGAAATGCTAGAAATTCAGGCAGAAGAAGCCTGGAAAATCTGGAATTCTAAATAATCATTTGGAAACTACCATTAAATTTTTGCTAAATCCTGCATATTATCTAGATAAAGTCATTTACTCTTTAGGTATTTTTGAGCGAAATCATTAGATTTGTTGACTATAGAAATAAAAATATCATGTCAATTGAAAATGATAACCTGCCAAAGGCAGACGGACAAGAAGAAAATGTAAATCAGAATTCTGATTCTTTGCAAGAAAATCCAGCTGAAAACGAAACAACAGGTAATAATCTGGTAGATATCCAAACAGAGGAAAAAGATGGATCGCTTGCAAATGAATTTCAATCCCCAGATTCAGACAACAGCATAGAGCAGTCTTTAACTCCAGAATCAGAAAATAATGATTTGGTAGAAAAATCAGAAGGAATTGAAGAAAAAACGGATGAAATTGTGGAGGAGAATAAAACTCTAGCAGAAAATCCTTTGCCAGAAAGTGCTACACAAGAAAACCTAGAAACAGATGCTGCACAATCCCCTGAATCTGATTTGACAGAAACCTCTGAATCACCTACTGACATTGAATCTACAGAAAATGAATCTCAAAAGCCTTTGGAAAAAGATTTTGATGAAAGTGCAGATTTGGACCAACATCATGAGGATGATTCTAATTCCGATTCGGATGAAGACCATTCACAAACGGTTCCTATCAAAGATTATGACGAAATGTCTCTTTCCGAATTGGTGAAAGAAGCTTCTTATTTACTTGCCGCATTTGCGCCACAAACGCTGAAAGAGGCTTTCAACGGATTGCGTGATGCTTTTCGCAAAAAATCTGAAGAAGAAGAACAAGAAGCAAAACAAAAATTTCTTGAAGAAGGTGGAAACGAAATCGACTTTAGACATGATAACAGATTTTCTACATCCTTTTATGATACTTTCACGGATTATCGTGCAAAAGTAGATGCATATTATAAAGAAGAACAAAATAAACAGGAATTAAACCTGAAGGAGCGTGAAGCTATTATAGACGAGCTCAAAGCCTTGTACACAGAGCCGTCTATGGATAATCGTGATATTTTCAAAAAATTTAGAGATTTAAAAACACGATGGCATAACGCAGGACGAATTCCCAAAACACAGGCGAGCAACATCTTCAAAACGTATTATTTCCACCTAGATAATTTCAATGAATTTCTGGATTTGAACCAGGAATTACGCAAAATGGATTACGAGCACAATCTAGAAGTGCGCCGTTCTATTATAGAAAGAGCAAATAAACTTTTGGAAGAGGATAATGTGCAACAAGCATTGAACGAGCTACAATATTTGCACAGAATGTGGAAAGAAGAGGCCGTACCTGTAGCAGAAGAACATCGTGAACCTACTTGGCAGGAATTCAAGGCAGTAACCGGTAAAATTCATGACCGTAAAACAGAATTAAACGAACAAATCCTAAAACGTCAAGAAGAAAATTTATCCAAAAAACAAGATGTAATTAAGAAAATTTCTGAATTAATTCAGAATGAAATTCCCAAGACACATAACACTTGGCAGCGCAAAATCAAAGAAATGAAATCACTACGTGATGAATTCTTTGCTTTAGGTCGTGTTCCAAAAGAACACAATCAGCCGACTTGGGACGCTTTTAAAGAAGCTTCACGTTTTTTTAACCATGAAAAAAATTCATTCTATAAAAACATGAAGGATGAACAAATGGAAAATTTGGAAAAAAAGCGTAAATTAATCGAAATTGCTTTAGAGCATAAAAACAGTTCTGATTGGAATGAATCTGTTGCAATTGTAAAAAGAATTCAATCTGATTGGAAAAAAATTGGCCATGTTCCACGCAAATTTTCAGACAAAATTTGGAAAGAATTTAGCGATGCTAATAATGAGTTTTTTGACCGTTACAAAAATAGAAATAACGAAAAACTTGAAAAACAACAGCACAATTTGGAGATGAAAGAGGCCATTCTGATTGAAATGGAAAAAGCAGAAAAACCGAAAGAGAAAGAAAAACTCATCGAATGGCTCAATACATACAGCATCAAATGGTCGGCAGTAGGTTTGGTGCCAAGTGGCAAACAAGATATCAATAAAAAGTTCAGCAGCTTAACAGAAAAAATTCTATTGAACGCAGGATTGAGCAAAAATGCCATTGCAGAAGCACAATGGGAAAATGAAATTGAAAGAATTAAAACCACGCTTGATGAAAATCATCTGCGTAATTTGAAGTATGATTTACGAAAAGAAATCGACGAGGTACAAAAAGAAGTTACACATTTGCAGACCAACTTGGCATTCTTTTCAAACGCTGATGATACCAATCCTTTGTTCAAAAATGCGATTCAAAACATTGAAAACAAGGTAAATGAACTCAAAAGACTTGAATCAAATTATGATGATTTGAAACTAATTAATCTTGAAGCTCTGGCAGAAGCACAAAAAGCTGAAGAAGAAGCCAAAGCAGCACAAGAAGCAGAAAAATTGGCCTTGGATCAAGAAAATGTAGAGCCATCACAAGATTTGGCAAACTCTACATCAAGTGAAGAATTGTCATCAAATGATAGCTCACAAAGTGAAACTCCCGAGGATGCTGTATAATTATTAATTAACATCAATTCACATAAAAAAATAGTTAATTTAAAATTTACTACAGAACGCTGATTAGCTTATTTCATTGATTGAACCAGAACATATAGTTTATATGCAGCGCTGTCTGCAATTGGCAAAAAATGGACTGGGACTCACCTATCCCAACCCATTAGTGGGCTGTGTCATTGTGCATAAAGACCAAATCATTGGTGAAGGCTGGCACAGAAAATCGGGTGAGCCGCATGCAGAAATCATGGCTATAAATGCAGTGAAAAACAAAGAATTGCTACCAAATTCTACCTTGTATGTAAATTTGGAACCATGCTCTCATACAGGCAAAACACCGCCTTGTGCAGAGCGCATCGTCTCGGAAAAAATTCCTAGAGTTGTTATTGGAAGTAGAGATCCTGCTCTTCATGTAAATGGAAAAGGAATCCAGTACCTCAAAGACAATAATGTTATTGTAACAGAAAATATTTTATCAACAGCATGTGAATGGCTCAATCGACGTTTTTACTGCTTTCACCAGAAAAAAAGACCTTATATAATTATTAAATTCGCTCAAACCCAAAATAATTTCTTCGCAGTTAAAGACGATCAACAAAAATGGATAAGCAATAAATTTTCAAAGCAATGGGTGCATAAAATGCGAACAGAAGAACAGGCAATTTTGGTGGGGCAACGCACGGTAGAAATCGATTCACCCATGCTGAACGCAAGATTGTGGAAAGGAAATAACCCTATACGAATTATGATTTCTAGCAGGATTGATTCCTCGACCAAAAAATTTTCGGAAATTAAAAACTCCATTATTTTTAATTCTGAAGAAAATATTACAACAGAAAACGCAGAATTTATCAAACTTGACTTTCAAAAAAGTATAATTTCGCAAATAATGAATTACTTGTATATAAGTGGTATTCAATCTTTGATTGTAGAAGGAGGAGCGCAAACGATTCAACATTTTATTGATGAAAATATGTGGGATGAGGCTAGAATACTCATTGGAAATATCCATTGGCCAGATGGAATTGTAGCACCTTATTTTCCTAAAAAACAATTGATTCATCAAGAATTTATTGCAAAGGATTTACTCCAAATCTATATTCCATAACATCATGAATTTTACCTGCAATACTATTGCACAGCCGGTTGTAGATGTGATTTTCAAAGAAAAAGGCAGCAAATTTATTGGCTATGCTTATTCTGTGAAAAACGAGGAAGAAATAAAAAAACGACTAGAAGAAGTGAAGGCTATGCATGCTTCTGCTACGCATCATTGTTATGCTTTTCGATTAGGATTTTCTGGAAAAAGATACCGCGCAAATGACGATGGTGAACCCAATGGAACGGCTGGTTTGCCTATTTACAATCAATTACTTTCAAATGATTTGACCTATATTTTATTAATTGTTGTGCGCTATTATGGTGGAACAAAACTAGGTGTGAGTGGTCTTATCAAAGCCTATCGACAAACGGCCGAGCTCACATTGAACGAGGCAGAAATCAAAGTTATAGAACAAACCAAAAAGATGACGCTCAACTTTCCCTATTCTATGCAAAACATAGCCATGCGTCTGATAGAAAGGTATGACGCAGAATTAATAACCCAATCTTATATGGAAGATTGTGAGCATGAAATCGAAATTCCGCGTAGGAATTATATGGAATTTATCCGTCAATTGGAAACCCATCCCGACATTGAATTTTGGGAGAATAAATAATTTTGATTCAAAATGACAAGAATCAGCCCTGAATATTTAATTATAATGATTTTAAATAAGGGTAGTTTTGAAGTTTTTCCCATAATTTTTTAGGCATTCGACAGGGTTTATTTCTTGATTTATCTACAAATACAAGTTCGGTTTTTCCCTCATGAATAAGTAGTTCATTTTGGTTATAAATTTTGTAGTTAAATGTAATTCGTACACCATCAGCCAATTGTGGTATGCTGGTCACTATTTTCAACAAATCATCATATCTAGCTGGATGGTGATAAAAACATGATAAATTGATGACAGGCATCATCACGCCATCATCTTCTAACTCCTTGTACGACAATCCAATAGATCTAAACAATTCGACTCTTCCCACCTCAAAATAGGAGGCATAATTACCATAGTAAACATATCCCATTTGGTCAGTTTCGCTATATCTTACTCTTATAAAAGTGGTTGCTTCAATCATGTAAACTAATAGTTAAGTTGATACTGAAATATTTTGATATAATCAAGGCTATTTGGACTTTTTTTCTTCAATATTTTTTCACATTTTTGTCCCAACAAGCTCAGAAAAATATGGGCTTTTTTTGTCGAACTAAAATTAATTACAAAAAACATGGCAAAGACAGCAGCTTCTGTATGGGGCAATTGCTTAGAGTTCATAAGGGACAATATTTCTCAACAGGCATATTCTACCTGGTTTGAACCTATTAAAGCCATAAAATTAGACAAATCGATTCTAACAATTCAGGTTCCGAGTAAATTTTTTTATGAATGGCTTGAAGAGCATTACATCAAACTATTGAAAGTCTCTTTACAAAAGGAGTTGGGCGGCGAAGCCAAATTGGTGTACAGCATTGTTATGGATCAGAATATTTCTAAAAAGGACCCATACACAGTAAAAATTCCAAGTGCAAACAAGGAAAAACTAAACCCGCAAGAGATTAATGCACCCTTGCATCTGGAAAGTTCCAGAGTGAAAAATCCCTTCATCATTCCGGGATTACAGAAAATTAAAATCGATTCTCAACTCAATATTAATTTCAATTTTGAAAACTTTATTGAAGGAGAAACCAATCGTTTGGCTCGCTCTGCTGGCAAAGCAATTGCAAAACGACCTGGCGGAACAGCCTTTAACCCACTCTTTATCTATGGTGGTGTTGGATTGGGAAAAACCCATTTGGCTCATGCTATTGGATTAGAAGTCAAAGAAAAACATCCAGAAAAAACCGTTTTGTATGTCGATATGCAAAAGTTTATTCAGCAGTATGCCGAGGCTTCTCGATCCAATAACAGAAACGATTTTATCCATTTTTATCAAATGATAGACGTGCTCATCATCGACGATGTTCAATTTTTATCAGGTAAAAAAGGTACTCAGGAAGTGTTTTTTCACATATTCAACGATTTGCATCAACGTGGTCATCAACTGGTACTTACCTCTGATAAGCCACCCGTGGACATACAAGATATGGAGCAACGATTGATTTCACGATTCAAATGGGGATTATCTGCCGACCTTCAGGCTCCCGATTATGATTTAAGATATGATATCTTGAATCATAAACTGGAAAAAGATGGAATGGTAATTCCAGAAGAAGTGATTGATTATATTGCAAAAAATATCAAAACTAATTTCCGCGAACTAGAAGGCGCTTTGAATTCTTTGATGGCGCAATCATTGCTCAATCGTAAAGAAATTACTCTAGAACTGGCAGAAAAACTTCTCTCAAATCTCATTCAAAACCAAAGAAAAGAAATTTCTATTGACTATATCCAAAAAGTGGTTTGCGATTATTTCAAAATCCCGATAGAAAAAGTTCAATCCAAAACGCGCAAACGCGACATCGTACAAGCAAGACAACTCGCAATGTATTTTGCTAAAAAATATACCAATGCCTCACTGGCAAGTATTGGCTCACAAATTGGCAAACGCGACCATGCTACCGTACTGCATGCATGCAAAACCGTGCGTAATCTCTCTGAAACTGATAAAGTATTTAAAGGATATGTAGATGATTTAAGAAGAAAAATTTCTGCAGAATGAAGTTTTTAATGGTTTGTTTAGGAAATATTTGTCGTTCGCCATTGGCAGAAGGATTATTGGCATCTAAAGTGCCGGCAGAGATCGTTGTGGACTCTGCCGGTACTGCAGATTATCATGTAGGTGAAAAGCCAGACCTGCGATCTATTGCAGTAGCCCAGAAAAACGGTATCGACATTAGTCATCAACGTGCTAGACAATTCAGCGTACAAGATTTTGATAATTTCGACCATATATTTGTGATGGATGCTTCCAATCATGTGAACGTTTTGAAACTGGCTCGAAATGCCAATGATCAAGAAAAAGTAAAACTAATTCTAAATGAAATCAATCCTGGTCGAAATGAGCAAGTTCCCGACCCTTGGTTTGGTAAGGAAAAAGGCTTTGATGATGTATATGAAATGCTGGATATAGCCACAGACAAAATCGTCGAAAACTATCTCAAATGAAGCCTGCAAAGGTTTATGTAATTCCCTCTTTGTTGGGAGATGGCGATTTTGAAAGGGTAATTCCTGTATATAATTTGCAAATCCTAAGAGAATTGAATCATTTTGCGGTAGAAAATGAAAAGTCGGCAAGGCGTTTTATTAAACAAATTTTACCCGAAAAAAAACAATCTGAATTACAAATTGAAATTCTAAATAAACATAGCAAGGATGAAGATATTCAACCCTTGTTACAATTACTATATCAAGGAAATTCAGTAGGCATCATCTCCGAAGCTGGCATGCCTGGAATTGCCGACCCAGGCGCAAAACTTGTAGAGGCAGCACATTCCAACGGCTACCAAGTAATTCCACTTTGTGGTCCTAGCTCAATCTTTTTGGCCTTGGCAGCCTCTGGATTCAACGGCCAATCATTCAGCTTTCATGGATATTTACCCATAGATAAACGCGAAAGAAAAATTGCTATTCAACAATTAGAAATGAAAAGCAAATCAGCAAATTCTACAGAAATATTTATGGAAACACCTTATCGTAACCACGCATTGATCGAAGATTTATTACAAAACCTCTCCCACTCTACACGCTTATGCATTGCTTGTGATTTGACTTTGAACTCAGAATTTGTTTTTGCTGCCAGTATCAAAGAATGGAAAAATCAAAAATTAGATTTTCATAAAAGACCAGCTATTTTTCTCATTCAAGCAGATTATTAATAGAAATTTCAAAAATTCACGAAAATTCAAATTTTAAGGAATTCCTATCCAATTGCATACTTTTCAAATATTTTTAAAAAAGAAAAATACCTATTAAATTTGCGAAATATTGGAAATTTTTAATCTAAAACAAATTCAAAAATTACACAATTCTCTAAGTTTTGTGCAAGAAACTATTGATTTTTATCAAAAAAACAAGTCCGGTAAACTCCAGATAAAAGGCATCATCGGTTCTTCCAATTCCTTTACCATTGCCAATATTTTCGATGCAGTTCAAGAATCTATACTCATCATATATGATGATCAAGAACAAGCCACCTATGCTTTGAACGAATTAGAAAACCTATACAATAAAGATACTGTACTCTACTTTCCTGCTTCTCATCGTCGCCCCTACGAGATAGACGAAGTAAATAATGCCAACATCGTTTTACGTACAGAAGTTTTGAATAAACTTTCATCTTCAAAAAAACCCAGAATCATTGTATCACACTCCAATGCTATTACAGAAAAAGTAATAACAAAATCCCTTTTGTCTCAAAAAACGCAACATCTGAAAATTGGGGAAAAAATATCTGTTGAATTTTTAAATGAAATATTATTCGACTATGAATTCAATCGTGTAGATTTTGTTACTCAACCTGGTGAATTCTCTGTTCGTGGCGGAATTATCGATATTTTTTCGTATTCTGACGAAAACCCTTATCGTATTTCATTTTTTGGAGATGAAGTGGAAAACATTCGAAAATTTGACATTTCAAACCAACTTTCCATTGAAAAGGTAAACAAAATGACCATTGTTGCCAATGTTGAAAACAAATTGAATTTTGAAAAAAGACAATCATTATTGCAATTTTTACCCAATTCTACTTTGATTGTTTCGACCAATTTAGTTTTAACAGCGCACCATTTGAATAAAAACTTTGAAAAAGCCGAATTATCTTTTAATAATTTATCTGGAGAAATTCAACATGCCGCCCCATCCGCATTATTTTATCAACAATCCGAATTAGAGCAGGATTTGAAAGATAAATTTTTGATTGAATTTTCGAATCAAACTTTTCTAACGCCTCATTACACCTTTCAAGCTCAACAAAATGCACAACCACCATTTCACAAAAAATTCGATCTGCTTATCGATGATTTGCAAGAAAAACATCTGGAGGGATATACCAATTTTATTTTTTGTACAGGCGAAAAACAAATTCAAAGATTCCAAGAAATCTTTGAAGACAGCCAACGCGAAGTGCATTTTACGCCTATTCTAGGCACTGTTCATAGCGGGTTTATAGATACAGAATTAAAAATTGCATGCTATACCGATCATCAAATTTTTGAAAGATATCATAGGTTTAACCTTCGAAATAATTTTTCGAAAAAAGAAAGCATAACCCTCAAAGAATTAACCGGTTTGCAAATTGGCGATTATGTGACACATATAGACCATGGCGTTGGAAAATTTGGTGGATTGAAGCGTATAGACGTAAACGGTGTGATGCAAGAAGCCATTAAACTTGTTTATCGGGACAATGATTTGCTGTATGTATCAATCCATTCTTTACACAAAATTGCAAAATTTGGAAATGGAGAAGGCAAAGCGCCCGTAATTAATAAATTAGGCTCGCCTGCTTGGAAAAATTTAAAGAATAAAACCAAGAAAAAAGTAAAAGACGTAGCTTTTGATTTAATACAACTTTACGCCAAAAGAAAGTTAGAAAAAGGCTTTGCATTTTCGCCAGACACCTATCTACAAACAGAATTAGAGGCAAGTTTTATGTACGAAGACACGCCCGATCAATTGAAAACCACAGAAGAAGTAAAGTCAGACATGGAAAGTGAACAGGTCATGGACAGACTTATTTGTGGAGATGTAGGATTTGGAAAAACAGAAATTGCCATTCGAGCGGCATTCAAAGCAGCAACCGATGGAAAACAAGTAGCTATTCTGGTTCCTACCACCATTTTGGCCTTTCAACATTATCGAACTTTTAAAGAAAGATTGGCTGATTTTCCAGTGAGGATTGAATATTTGAACCGCTTTAAAACCGCTAAACAAAAAAATGAAATCCTGAAAGATTTGGAAGAAGGCAAAATAGAAATTCTCATCGGAACCCACCAAATTGTGAGCAAAAATGTCAAATTTCAAAATTTGGGCTTATTGATAATTGACGAGGAGCATAAATTTGGTGTTTCTGTAAAAGACAAACTCAAAACCATGCGTGCCAAATTGGACACTTTGACGCTTACAGCCACTCCTATTCCACGTACATTACAATTTTCGCTCATGGCCGCTAGAGATTTATCGGTGATGAAAACGCCTCCACCCAACCGTCAACCGGTTGAAACCAAATTAATAGGATTGAACGAGGAAGCCATACGCGATGCCGTTTTTTATGAATTACAACGCGGCGGCCAAGTATTTGTCATTTTCAACCGAATTGCGGGATTAACGGAAATCGCAGGGATGATACAACGATTAGTACCCGAAGCCAAAATTGCCGTAGGTCATGGTCAAATGGATGGTAATAAATTAGAAAAAACTCTGCTCGACTTTATGGAAGGTCAAATAGATGTTTTGGTTTCTACAACTATCGTAGAAAGCGGTGTAGATGTTCCCAATGCCAACACTATTTTGATTGTAGATGCACAAAATTTTGGTTTGGCAGATTTACATCAAATGCGCGGCCGCGTTGGTAGAAGCAATCGCAAGGCTTTTTGTTATTTGATAACACCGCCTCTGGTAACGCTTACTTCTGAAGCTCGAAAACGCTTACAAGCCGTAGAACAGTTCAGTGATTTGGGTTCAGGATTCAATATTGCTATGAAAGATTTAGAAATACGGGGGGCCGGTAATCTTTTGGGAGCAGAACAAAGCGGTTTTATGGCAGAAATGGGATTCGAAACCTATCAAAAAATTCTAAATGAAGCGATAGAAGAACTCAAATATTCTCCAGATTTTCAAGATTTATTTCAAGAAGAAAACCAATTCAATACGTTTGTTTCGGATTTCAATATAGATACGGATTTAGAAATACTTTTACCCACAAATTATGTCAATTCTGTAGAAGAAAGAATGTCATTGTATCAAGAATTGGCTGAAATTGAGCATGCTGCAGCCTTAGAAAAATTCTGTGAGGCATTACAAGACAGATTTGGAAAATTACCCGTCGAAGCGATGGAGCTGATTGATTCTGTGCGACTTAAATGGCTGGCAATGGATTTGGGCATGGAAAAAGTAGTAATTAAAAATGATAGTTTTATTGGTTATTTCATAAATAATCCCCAATCTGGATTTTATCAAAATCAACAGTTTCAATTTATTTTGCAATATTTAGCACAAAGTCCCAATTTTGGTCAATTAAAAGAAAAAAAAGTACGTGGAACCGAATTTCCAAGTTTGATTCTGCGAATCGATCATGTAAAAAGCATTGCAGAAATCTTGAATAAATTAAAAGTACTCCAATTCAATAAAGATTAATTAATCAAAAAATCACAATCAATCTATTGTAAATCTGCATGTTTCCTTTAGAATTTCAGGTTTGCATTGTTTTTGATTATCCAAAAAAATGAATCTTGGAGAAAACATCATTTATCTGTTTATTTTGGCTTTTCCTATAGCCTGTATAGCCTGGACGGTAACCCACGAACAAATTTTCTATGAACCTAGAAAATACTGTTTCAAAAAGAGTAAATCTTGTAAAAGTATCTGGGCAAGAAAATTCTTTTATTTGTTCACTTGTGAATATTGCTTCAGCCATTACGTAACTTTATTTTTTCTTATTATTCTCAAATATAAACTATTGTATGACGACTGGCGTGGCTATCTCATTGCCTTTTTTGCGCTGGTTTGGATAGCAAATGTATATATGAGTTTGTTTGGCTGGATGCGTCAAGAATTAAAATCAGAGAAATTAACGGCAGAAATGTTGGAAGATGAAGTGAAAGAAATAAAGAAGGAGAAGGAAAACCAGGATTAATTTGCGTTGAAGTCTCGTTAATTTAATTTCTTTGCAAATTCAAAAAAATAATTCATGTCAAAAATTTATTTATTCTTAGCCATTTTGACGGCTACAACTGCCTTGCACGCGCAATCCATAGTATATTTTGAAGATTTTGAAAATCCGGAAAACCGTGACAGCTGGACATTAGCTGAATTGGATGGCGATGGCGAATTGTGGGAGTTTTTGGATGCTCAATTGAATAGTGTTGATTCTTTTCAAGGATATTTTGCGGTTTCATTTTCATGGTATTTTGAAGCTTTTACGCCTGATAATTTATTGATTAGTCCAGCTATTCAATTACCTGAATCGAATGATTTAACCCTAGAATTTAAGGCTGCTGCGGGTGATGAAGAATTGTTTGACGAACATTATGCGGTGTATATAATTCCAGCTGGTACAAATTTTACCGGCAACGAAATTCCGGTTTTTGAAGAAACGCTTGATGCTGGTTATCAGGATGCAGCAAAAGAAATTTCCATAGATATTTCATCGTTCACTGGTCAGGAAATCCAAGTTGTTTTCCGACATTATGAATGTGAAGATATCTTTTATTTTGGTATCGATGACGTTGTAATTACCGACCATGAAAATTTAAGCATTTCTGAAATTGAAACACACAAAATCAAACTCTATCCTAATCCGGCAACTGATTTTATCCAAATTGCCACCGATGAAACTTTTATAAAAGCGCAGATTATAGATGTAAACGGAAAATTGATTCAGGAATCAACTACAAAAAGCATTTCCGTTAGCCACCTTCAAAAAGGTATTTACTTTGTGAAAATCTTCACCGAGAACAAGATTGTATCGGAGAAGTTTATCAAAAGATAAGAATTAAAAACTATCGACCAAAAACTCAAGGCTTGATGTCGAGCGCGAAGCCCGCGACAACGATTGTAGTGAAAATCCTTTCCCCAAAAAACAGCAACAAACGCCGCCACACAGGAGATGTAGGTACGGAATCTCCTGTGTGGTGAGCGGCTTGTCTGTTTTTTGGGGGAAGATTGTAACGGAAAGCGTGTTGGCAGTTTTTTATTTTTATTCTTGATGTTGGAGCCTAACTTGGAGATGGAAAAAATAAAAAACTGCCAGTCGCCCAAATTATTAACAAAAGTTTAACAAAACAAATTTGTAACATATTTGTCTGATTCTACGTATATATGTTTACAGAACATGAATACTCGAATTGTTTAATCCCAACTTTTGATGATGTGGCTCGACAGCAATGTATAATGCTGTAGGTTAGACTTTTGCGTATTAATAATTAAAGAAAGAGTTCAAAATATTATGCGTCAGTTAAAAATTACAAAACAGGTAACAAATCGTGAAACAGCGTCGCTGGACAAATATTTGCAAGAAATTGGCAAAGTAGATTTGATTACCGCGGAAGAAGAGGTTGAATTGGCTCAGCGAATCAAAGCCGGCGACAAAGTTGCTTTGGAAAAGTTGACTAAAGCCAATTTACGATTTGTGGTTTCGGTTGCAAAACAGTATCAAAATCAAGGACTTAGCCTTCCGGATTTGATTAACGAAGGAAATTTAGGTTTGATAAAAGCCGCTCAACGTTTTGATGAAACCCGTGGTTTTAAATTCATTTCGTATGCAGTATGGTGGATTCGTCAATCGATTTTGCAAGCCTTGGCAGAACAATCACGAATTGTGCGTTTGCCATTGAATAAAATTGGTTCTATCAACAAAATCAACAAGGCGTATGCCGCGCTGGAACAGGAACATGAGCGTGCACCATCGGCCGAGGAAATATCGGATCAACTGGATATGACCGAAGATGATGTGAAAGAATCAATGAAAAACAGTGGCCGCCACGTCTCGATGGATGCGCCGTTGGTAGAAGGAGAAGATTCTAACTTGTACGATGTGTTGAAGTCGGGAGAATCACCCAATCCCGACAAAGAGTTGATGATAGAATCTTTGCGTGTAGAGATTGAGCGTTCATTGCAAACACTTACACCACGCGAGGCGGATTTGATTAGACTTTATTTTGGTTTGAACGGAAATCATCCTATGACACTTGAAGAAATCGGAGAGACGTTTGACTTGACCCGTGAACGCGTGCGTCAAATTAAAGAAAAAGCCATCCGCCGATTGAAGCACACCTCGCGCAGCAAGATATTGAAAACGTATTTGGCACGGTAAAATTCTGTGAAAATTATATGGAATCCCTTGACACATGTTGAGGGATTTTTTGTTTGAAATGTTTTTTTTTGATGACTGATTTAAGTTGCTTAAAATCATTAAATAATATTTTACATTTGTACTAAGTACACTAAGTGATTTTTATGAAAAATTTTTTCCTGCTTTTCACGTTTTTTTCAGGACTTTTAGCTTTTGCTGAAACGGGCATTTATGATGCTTATATTATTGTAAATGGCAATTATTATGATGCACATACATCCACTTCAAATCCCGATTTTAATCATTATAATTTTGGCAGTTTTGATCAGAATTCGACTTTTGTTCTCTCTGGTGGACAGTTGAAAACCTGGAAAAATGGTTCTGGTGACGTTACAGGAGCTTTTATGTATTATCGGATTTATAAGCAGGGAGAAATTGCGGAAAATTTTTTAGAAATTAATCTCCCTTGGAAGGAAAATAACATAGACGGATACCCGAACAATCAACGATGGGAAAAGAATGATTCCAATATTAATCTCTTGAATGGACTGGCGCCTGGGAATTATTTTATAGAAATCTACTTCAAAGCTTCAACCAATGAAGGTGACCGCTGGTCTAGCAACAATGGGCAAAATTTTAAAGCTTCATTTACCGTAAACGAGCCTATTTTCCAAATCGGAAATGTAAGCATTTCACCGATTCATCCGAGTAGAAATGAACTATTGAAAATTACATTTGACGCCAATGGAACCGCCTTGGCCGGAGTTGACAAGGTCTATTTGCATTCTGGTGTAGGAACCGAAGGACCAGATTCTCGTCATTTTAACTATACACAAGGTAATTGGGGATTAGACAATGGTTTGGGAGAAATGAGCGCATTGGGAAATAATATTTGGGAAATTGAATTAAGTTCCATCGATAATTATTATAATATTCCGCAAAACGAAGATGTTTTTGCCTTGAATTTTCTTTTCCGAAGTGCAGATGGTAGTTTGACAGAAGATAACGCTGGCAGAAATTACCATTTCCCCATTAATCCAGGGAATTATTTTATTCTTAATTCTCCAGTTTTTTCTCCTTATTTAATAGAAATCGATACAGAATTCGAAGTAAATGCTTCTGCCAGTTCTATCGTAAATTGGACTTTAAATGAAATTACTTCTGATGGAAATATTATTCAATCAATAGCCAGTTCACAGGCTAATTCGTTTACGATTTTGCACAATTTGAATAACGTAAATTTACATTATTATCAACTTATTGCAGATTTTGGTACGGAATCAAAATATAAAAACTTTGAAGTTCAAGCTTATAATGCGCCAATTTCTCAAGCATTACCTGCAGGCGCCAAACAAGGAATTAATCCTAATTTTCCGAATCAAGGCGAATTTACCTTTGTCCTGCACACGCCTACTACTACCACTTATTCCTATTACGACGCTGGAAATTGTTCAGGAAACTCTTCCGTTGCTACCACATCTGCCAAAAATGTAATTCATATAATTGGTGATTTTAATAATTGGGAGGTGCGTGAAGATTTTAAAATGAAAAAAGATGGAGATTTTTGGTGGATTACATTAAATCCATCAACAGATTTTCCTTCACCATTGGAAGGTGAATATGTTTATCAATATCTAATTGATGGTAGTATAAGAATTGGTGATCCTTATGCAAACAAAATTTCAGACCCAGACGACCAATATATTAATTCATCTGTTTATCCTGATTTAATTCAATATCCCTATTCAAAAACCACAGGACGAGCTAGTGTTTTAGGACTTATAAACGAAGAATATCAATGGCAAATTCCAAATTTTGAACGCATATATGAACGCGACCGACTGAATGTGTACGAGCTTCATTTCCGTGATTTTACCGAAGAAGGCACCTACAAAGCCGCTACGGAAAAATTGGATTATATTGCCGAAATGGGCATTAACACCATTCATGTGATGCCAGTTTCTGAATTTGAAGGAAATAACAGTTGGGGCTATAATCCCAATTACTATTTTGCCGCAGACAAAGCTTATGGACCAGCGAATGATTTGAAAGAATTTATTGATGAAGCGCATAAACGTGGTATCGCAGTCATTAATGATTTGGTTCTCAATCACGCATTTTACTCCAATCCCAATGCCATGATGTACTGGGATCACGAGAATAATCGACCTGCCAACGACAATCCGTGGTTCAATCCCATTCACAAAGGGGTGTACGACCAAGCTGGACATTGGGGTGCCGATTGGAATCATGCCAGTGAACATACAAGAAATATGATGGATGACATTTTGCGTTATTGGATTACAGAATTTAAATTTGATGGTTTCCGATTTGATTTTACCAAAGGATTTACACAAGCAGATCCCGATCCTATGGATCCATGGGCAAGCTCATACGACCAATGCCGAATCGCAATTCTCAAAAGAATGGTAGATGAAATGTGGGATATAGATAATTCTCCGATTGAACATTATGCCGTTTTTGAACATTTGGCCAATGATGATGAAGACAAAGAGCTGGCAAATCATGGAATTTTAATGTGGTCTGGAGCAGGACCGCAACATTCTTGGGCCGAAATGGCCATGGGAACCACGGTCCAAAGTTTCTGGAGCAGCGTTCATTCTTCCAGAAATTTTAACTTTCCGAATTATATGAGCTATATGGAAAGCCATGATGAGGAAAGAATTGGGTTCAAAGTTTTAAACTGGGGAGTTGGAAACGACAATTCCACTGCCTATTTGAGCAATAGATTAAAATTGGTGGCTGGCTTTAATATGTTCTTGCCAGGACCACGAATGGTGTGGCAATTTGGTGAATTGGGATACGATATTTCCATTGACAATAACGGCAGAACTGGCGACAAACCTTCTGCCTGGGAACTGGGCTATGACACCGATGCAGAAAGAAAAGAGATTTATAATTATTACAAACACATTTTTAATTTTAGGAATAAATTTAATTTGTATCTAAATATTAATTACGCAAATATCGGCAGTACAACAGATTGGACACGCAGAATGACGATGGGAGATAATAATGGAAATAATATTATCACAATTGGTAATTTTGACCCAAATAATACGCATACCATTACGCCTGGATTTCAAACCACTGGAACTTGGTTCAAATACAATGGTGATCCAACGGTTGACGGCACGCCGTTTCAAGTGAACAGCACAAACGATACCTATACGCTTTACACCGAAGATCCCGCCTATATTTTATCCAATGTTGATATTATTCCACCGGTTTTTAATGTAGAAAATTCAACTATTCAAACAGATTTTTGTCAATTTACGCTTAACGAAAGTCTTGATATCCAAATCGGGACTTGGAATGCGGGAACCACTGATTTACAGCGTGTAGCAGACAATAGCGGTCAAGTTTCACTAGAATTGCTAGAAATCAATGGAAATACTGCAACTCAATCCACCTTGCAAGGATTTGTTCCGGTAAATGGTGCAAACCAAATAATTTGGAGAGCAACAGATTTGTCGGGCAATTCATCTACCTTCGAACAAATAATCAACATTGAACGTGGCGATTGCCACAAACCGATTGCTGCAGGAGTAGGATTAAATTCTGATATTTTAATCTCTACACTTGATCGTGGGAATCAATTTGAAACGACAAAACAAAATGGTTTATTGGTGTTGGAGTCTAAAAATAAGGGATTGATTATAACTAAAATTTCTGCTGGTCAAACCACCGATATCATCACCGAACCCGTTGAAGGAATGATTGTTTTTGATGAAAATGAAGCTTGTTTAAAATTGTATAATGGACAAACCTGGGGTTGTATTCAGCAAAAAGCAGTTCCAGTTAACTAAACAAAATCGAACAAAATGAAAACATATTTCACCCTATTTATACTTTTGGTTTTGCAATGCGGCATGGCACAAGTTGCCATAAGCAAAGCATCTGTTGATGGTTCTGCATTACTTGATTTTGCAGAAAACAGCAATAAAGGCTTGATTTTACCGCAAGTCCAAGGTGATATCGCTGCGATTCCCGGAATGCTGGTGTATAATGCTGATTTGAAAAAAGTTCAATTCTATAACGGAAACAGCTGGCAAGATTTATCGGTGAAAGAAGGCGTAGTGGATCTCACCGAAACAGCAGATTTGGCCGAAACTGGTTCTGGCATTGTCATCGGAGACGCTGTCACCGCTGCCGACGGCGTTCTGGTATTGAATCAAAGCGGTACAGCGTTGGTTTTGCCCAAGAATCAAACACCTTGGATTAACATTAAAAATCCTGAACCAGGTACGATGACCTATGACCCAGAAAATAACGTAATTTGTATTTTCAATGGCCTGGAATGGACATTTTGGGGATTTTAATTAAAACAATTTCAGCTGAATCGGATTTGGATTAAAATGTTTTGTTGAAAGTGTAATTTTTACTTTTTCAGGAAAATATTTCTGCCTACCAATTTTTAAAGTCTGATGAATGGCTTCAGCCATTTTGCCCTCGCCCCGCATGCGTGTACCAAAACGTCGGTCTTCGTGGGATCCACCATGTACTTCGCTGATTTGATTCAGTACTTTTTCGGCTTTTAGCGGAAATGCTTTTTCAATCCAGTCTTTAAAAACCGGGAAAACTGTGTCGTTCAAGCGTACCATGGTCGTTCCAAAGCTCAACGCGCCATTTTCTGACACCGCTTTCAAAATATCCAGCAACTCGTGACTATTGAGCCCGGGGATAATCGGTGCAATCATCACTTTAACCGGAATCCCTTTATCAGAAAGGGTTTTGATGGTTTCTAAGCGTTTGCGCGCAGTTGAAGTCCGTGGTTCAAGTTTTCTGCGTAATTCTTCGTCCAAGGTTGTTACACTCACTGCCACGCTGATTAAATCTAATTCATTCAATTTATTCAAAACATCCAAATCCCGCAAAACCAATGCATTTTTGGTAATAATCGAAACCGGGTGTTTGTATTTGAGGCATATTTCCAACAATTTACGGGTAAGCTCAAATTTCGCCTCTGCAGGTTGATAACAATCGGTATTTCCGCTCAACATAATGGTTTGCGGAACATAAGCTTTTTTCTGAAAAAATTTTTCCAAAAGTTCGGAAGCGTTTTTTTTGATTAAAATTTTTCGCTCAAAATCAATTCCAGCACTATAATTCCAAAATTCATGCGTAGGACGGGCATAACAATAGGCACAACCATGCTCACAACCTTGATAGGGATTCATGGAATAAACAAACGACAAATCCGGTGAATTGACCGAATTCACAATAGTTTTGGGAAAAACTTCTAAAAATTCTGTTTTGGCCTTTTCCTCCTCGATTTCGTCCATATATTCATTCCGCTCATAGGTATATTTGCTAAACCGCTGATCGGGATTATGCTGCGCGCCTTGTCCTTGGGTTGTTTTCACTGTTGAAATGTAGTACTTTTTGTGCACAACTACACGATAAAAATAGATAAAAAAACACCATTTGCTTCAAAAACAAATGGCGTTCAATTTTCGGTAATTAATTGATTTTTAAGCTTTACCGATTTTCTTATTGGTTCTATTAACCGAATTGGCCATACGTTTTTCTTCTTCTTTTCGTGTTTTTCGGTCTTCGTATTTTTTGACAATATAACCGATTACAAATGGTGCTGCATAGGTGAGCACTCGTCTTAATAATGTTGGATTCATAATTTAATTTTCCTGAATATTTGCAATTTTAAAGCCAAAAAATAATCCTAGAATGAAAAAATGAATTCAAATGACGCTGAAATTGTAATTTTATGTGAAATACAATATTTTGCTTTAAAACCTCAAAAACAGCGTTATTGTTGAATATAATTGATTTTTAACTCTAATAAGTCCGATGAATTTAATTTCTTAAAATAAACTTCAATAATAAAAGGCGGATTTGTCATTACAAAACCGCCTTTTTGATGAAAATAATTATCCATTTCGATTAAAACAGACAATTATTTCCATGAGATTTATCCAAATATGAATTTACAATGGAATTTGAAAAAATAGATTTTATTTTACTAAAGCTATTTCCAACACCTCTTCCATCGTTTTTACATAATGGAAAGTTAGTCCTTTGATATAACGAGCTTCTATTTCCATCACATCTTTTCGGTTTTCAGTTGAAAGGATAATTTGCTTAATTCCAGCCCGTTTAGCAGCCAAAATCTTCTCTTTAATTCCCCCAACCGGTAATACTTTTCCACGTAATGTGATTTCGCCCGACATCGCCAAATCTGCACAAACTCTACGCTTGGTAAAACTCGAAACAATGGATGAAAACATTGTAATACCTGCAGATGGCCCATCCTTGGGAACCGCACCTTCTGGCACGTGAATGTGTACATTGGTTTTATCAATTCCTTCAAAAGGAATATCCAATTTTTCATGATTAGCCTTTACATATTCCAAAGCAATTTGGGCCGATTCCTTCATCACTTTCCCCAAATTACCAGTTATACTCAAAACCCCTTGGCCTTTCGACAAAATCGATTCGATAAACAATATGTCTCCGCCAACACTCGTCCACGCCAAGCCTGTGGCAACACCTGGAACATTATTTTTTTCGTATTTACTGGATTCTCTGGGCGGGCCCAAAATTTCTTCAAGTTTTTCTCTTGTAAACTTGGGCAAAACCTCGATATCCATGGCTATATCTTTGGCGGCGTTACGAACAACTTTGGCAATATGTTTCTCTAAGGTTCGAACACCAGATTCGCGTGTATAGCCATCTACAATAAAGCCTAACTCACGGCTATTCAACACTACATCTCCTTTTTTGAGTCCATGCGCTTCTAGTTGCTTGGGAAGTAAGAATTTTTTTCCGATTTCTATCTTTTCCTCTACCGTATAACCATTTACCTGAACCATTTCCATTCGATCACGCAATGGAGCCGGAATTTGAGAAATATCGTTGGCAGTAGCAATAAATAAAACTCGCGACAAATCATATCCCATTTCTAGATAATTATCATAAAACTCTGTATTTTGTTCGGGATCCAAGACTTCCAGCATGGCAGAAGTTGGGTCTCCATGCGCACTGCGTGAAAGTTTATCGATTTCGTCCAAAACAAAAACCGGATTCGAAGTGCCAGCTTTTTTGATGTTTTGTAAAATTCTTCCAGGCATCGCTCCAATATAGGTTTTACGATGACCTCTAATTTCTGATTCATCATGCAATCCACCCAAAGACATCCTTTGGTAAGAGCGATTCAAGGCCTCTGCAATAGATTTGCCCAAAGAAGTTTTACCAACTCCAGGAGGGCCATATAAACAGATAATTGGAGATTTCATGTCTTTTTTCAGCTTTAATACGGCCAAATATTCCAGAATTCTCTCTTTCACTTTTTCTAATCCGTAATGATCACGATTCAGAATTTTTTCGGCACGTATCAAGTCTAATTTATCCTTGGAAAAGTCATTCCACGGCAAATCCAGCATAAATTCCAAATAATTTCGCTGTATAGAAAATTCTGGCATCTGCGGATTCAATCGTCTCAACCTTCCAATTTCTTTATCAAAATGCTCTGCAACATCTTTTTTCCATTTTTTCTTGAGAGAACGCAACTGCAATTCATCAATTTCCTGATCTTGAGAAACGCCGCCCAATTCTTCTTGAATAGTACGAAGCTGCTGATTCAGGAAATATTCTCGTTGTTGTTGATCAAGTTCACTACGTGTTTTGGACTGAATATCAAAGCGTAATTGCTGTTTCTGCAATTCTATGTTCAAAAATCGTAATGTATGCGTCGCTCTTTGCTTCAAATCAGATTCCTCTAGCAATCCTTGCTTTTCCTGGTTGAGCAAATCCATATTAGACGCTACATAATTTATTAAAAAAGAAGGACTTTCTATAGACTTTACAGCCAATCCCGCTTCCATAGGAATATTCGGATTATGATTTATAATTTCAACCGAAACTTCTTTCACAGAATCGATAATAGCCTCATATTCTTTATCATTTTTTTGAGGACGCACATCAGGTAATAATGTAATTCTTGCCTTGAAATAAGGTTCGTTGGTAATAAATTCTTCTATCTGGAAACGACGCAATCCCTGTAAAATTACCGTAGTATTGCCATCTGGCATTTTAATCATTTTGTGAATCTTAGCTGCTGTCCCAATTAAATTTACCTCATCATCGTCTGGCTCGTCAACCGATGCATCAATCTGTGAAGTCACTCCAATAATCTCTTTTTTACGGTATGCATCACGCAACAATTTCAAAGATTTATCACGTCCTGCTGCAATAGGAATCACAACTCCAGGAAAGAGCACCGTATTCCGTAATGGCAATATAGCCAACTCTTTTGGCGTTTCCGTATTCAATAAATGATCCTCCTCTTCGGGCGATAATAACGGAATAAACTCTGCATCTTCTGTAATATTTTCCTGTAATGACAAGTTGTCTAATATCATTTTCTTCATTTAATTTTTCCCTTCAAATAATGCCGATTTGTCAGTTTATATATCCAAGCTGAATTTCAATACACTATTGTATATCAACGATTTAACTTTGTAATCAATAATTCATGACCTTATCGGCAGGTACGAAGGATAATAAATTCAAAGGTTATGCCATGGATATAAAAAGGATTTGGGCAGCGAACGTGCTGTCCGCTACAATCTTTTGGCGCAATTGGCACAAAAAAATGCTTTCCGGCGGTTTGTTCCGTCACGCCACCGGCGGAAAAGCAATTTTTGTAAACCAATTGCGCCAAAAGGATTTACGCTACCATCACTGCCGCAGATCCACCCTTCAATCCACTACCCAAATGTTAGAAAATTGACGACAATAATTCTAGAATTTGCTGACCGAATTGTTCTTTTTTCTTTTCGCCAATTCCGTGAACTTTATCCAGATCCTCGATTGTAACAGGCTTAATTTTGGCTAGTGAATCAATAGTTTTATTGCTTAAAATCATAAAAGCCGGAACCATTTCTTCGCGTGAGGTTTCCATGCGCCAGTCTTTTAATATTTTGATTATTTCTATTTCCTCCTCAGTCCACAGCACCTTCTCAACTTCTGAATCATCTTTTTCTAATAAGATTTCCTTGGGCTCGAAATGAATTAAAACAGACCAAAAATTAACTTTTGATTGAATCAACTGCACATTCGATTTTATGAATTTCACCTGGTTCAGAAATTCATTTAGTACATCCTGATCATGGGTAAAATGTTCTTTATCCAACCGAATATGAAAAACTTTGATCTGCATGAAAACAAAAATTTTTTATTTCCTTTTCAATACTTTGCGCACTTTTGCGATAACGGCGTCCTTGTCTAGGCCGTATTTTGCCAATAATTCTTCTGGTTTTCCACTTTCGCCAAAAGTATCATTGGTTCCTACAAATTCCTGCGGCACCGGAAATTTGGAAGTTAACAGACGAGCAACACTTTCGCCCAAACCGCCAAAAATATTATGTTCTTCTGCCGAAACTAGGGCTTTGGTTTTCTTCACGGAATTCAGAATAATTTCTTCATCCAGCGGTTTGATGGTGTGAATATTGATTACTTCACAAGAAATTCCTTCTTTGGACAATTCGTCTGCTGCCACCAAAGCTTCCCAAACCAAATGTCCCGTAGCAATGATAGTAACGTCGGTTCCTTCTTCCAGCAGAATTCCTTTTCCAATTTCAAATTTCATATCTTCTGGGATAAAAACAGGCCATTTGGGTCGGCCAAATCGCAGATAAACAGGTCCGTCATATTCTGCTGCAGCCATAGTAGCAGCTTTGGTTTGGTTATAATCACACGGATTGATTACCGTCATTCCGGGTAGCATTTTCATCAATCCGATATCTTCCAAAATTTGATGTGTGGCACCATCTTCTCCCAAAGTTACGCCTGCATGCGATGCCGCAATTTTCACATTTTTACCAGAATACGCAATCGACTGACGAATTTGATCATATACCCTACCGGTAGAGAAATTGGCAAAAGTACCTGTAAAAGGAATTTTACCTCCTGTAGCAAGTCCAGCCGCAATTCCCATCATATTGGCCTCGGCAATACCAATTTGAAAAAATCGCTCAGGGTTTTCTTTTTCGAAATCTTCCATTTTGAGCGAGCCTTTCAAATCTGCACAAAGTGCTACAACATTTTTGTTTTTTCTACCTAACTCGGTAAGGCCATCACCAAATCCCGAACGAGTATCTTTTTTTTCTTTAAATGTATATTTCATTTTAGTAATCTTTAAGTAATGTTTCGGGAATCTGGTTGAATGCAATGGCTAATTCATCATCATTGGGTGCTTTTCCATGCCATGCGTGCGTTCCCATCATATAATCTACGCCGAATCCCATTTCTGTATCCAATAATATGGCAATAGGTTTTCCTTTACCGGCAAGCATTTTTGCCTCATACAATGCCTTGAGCACTTCTTCTATATCGTTACCATTTTCTACTTCTATCACATCCCATAAAAATGCCTCGAATTTTCTACGCAAATCTCCTAGAAATAATACATCTTCTGTATTTCCATCAATTTGTCGATGATTACGATCCACCGTCATGATGAGATTGTCGATTTTGTTGGCCCCAGCATACATCAAGGCCTCCCAAATTTGGCCTTCTTGTAATTCTCCATCACCTTGAAGCGTGAAAATCAATTTATCATCTTGATTTAATCTTTTACTTATAGCCATTCCGATACCCACAGAAAGTCCCTGGCCTAAAGATCCCGTTGCAATACGTACTCCTGGCAATCCTTCATGCGTTGTAGGATGTCCTTGTAAGCGAGAATCTATTTTTCTGAAAGTTGCCAATTCTGAAACAGGAAAAAAACCACTTCGCGCCAAAACGCTGTAATATAATGGCGAAATATGACCGTTTGAAAGTATGAAAACATCTTCATTGGCTCCCGACATTTCAAAATCCGTAGAATAATCCATAATTTCTTGATACAAAGCCACCATAAACTCTGTACAACCTAGGGATCCCCCCGGGTGACCGCTGTCAACCGCATGCACCATGCGTAAAATATCGCGCCTTACCTGACTGCAAAGTTGTTGCAATTCCTGAATATCTGCCATGAAATTTAATTTTTTTCAAAAATATGAAAAGTCTTTTTCAATAGCCAATTAAGACCATGCTAATTATTACTCAACTTGATATTTCATTCAAAAAATCTCTACATTTCAGTGCAATTTATTTTCATTTTTAATCAAATTGATTTTTCTGTTTATTCAGATTTTGTGTATCTTTTCGCCAAATATTAAATATGAAAAAAATTCTTTTCTTTATCGGCTTAGCCGCATCTGTTACTATGATGGACGCACAGGTAAAAGCACCTCAACCCAGCCCTGCAGCAACAGTAAAACAAAACGTGGGATTATCTGAAATTACGGTAGAGTACTCCAGACCTTCGGCAAAAAATCGTAGTATATTTGGTGATTTGGTACCATACAACCAATTATGGAGAACGGGCGCCAATTCTGCAACATCCATTAGCTTTAACTCTGAGGTAAATTTTGGTGGAAAAACTGTTCCGGCAGGTACTTACGCTTTATACTCAATTCCTAAAGCCAATGAGTGGGAAATTATTTTGTATAAAGACACAAAAGTTTGGGGCGCGCCAAAAACTTTGGATGAAAATCAAATTGCGACCAAAAGCGTTCAAAAATCTGTAAAAATCAGTCCAGCCGTAGAAAGCTTTCAAATTACATTTGATGATTTACGAAATAATGGAGCCAATTTGGTGATTTCCTGGGAAAACACCATGGTAAAAGTACCCATCACCGTGGATTCAAAAAAAGAAGTTTTGGCGAGTATAGAAAAAACGATGAACGGACCTTCTGCTAATGATTATTACCAAGCAGCAAGTTACTATTTGGACGAAAAAATGGAATTGGACAAGGCATTGGAATGGTCTAAAAAAGCCATACAAATGCGCCCTGATGCATTCTGGATGACAAAACAGCAATCTGAGATTTATGCAGAAAAAGGCGATTTTAAAAATGCAATTTCATCTGCGAAAAACTCTTTGGAAGTGGCTAAAAAGGCTGGAAATGAAGATTATGTGAAAATGAACGAGGAAAATATCAAAAAATGGAGTAAAAAGTAAATTTTCATTTTTCTAAACTAGTTTCAATGAAATAGACCTCTGATATTTAGCTTCAGAGGTCTATTTTTTTCTGCAAGATTCTATACTTTAAAAATTTATAAATCAGGCTAGATTTTATTCAAGAAAAATTAAATTTTAAATAAATTCACTTTTCTGAACTAGCTTTTTTTGAATTCATTGATGGTTTCTGTAATAATTTGAATACATTCATAAAGTTGCTCTTCTGTCATGACCAATGGAGGGGCAAAACGAATGATGTTACCGTGTGTGGGTTTTGCCAATAATCCTTTTTTCATGAGTTCAATACAAATCTCCCATGCGGTTGAGCTTTCTTCTGTATCATTGATTACAATGGCATTAAGCAATCCTTTTCCACGTACCAATTTTACCAAATCATTTGAATCTACCAACTTTTGAATTTCTGATCTGAAAATTTCACCCATTTTCTCAGCATGTTCTGCCAAATTTTCGTCCAAAACCACCTTCATAGCTGCTAAGGCTACCGCGCAAGCCAAGGGATTTCCGCCAAAAGTTGAACCATGTTGGCCTGGCTGTAATACGCCTATTACTGAATCATCTGAGAGAACTGCCGACACGGGATAAACCCCTCCACTTAATGCCTTTCCTAATATTAAAACATCTGGGTGAACAGCTTCATGATCTACCGCCAACATGCGACCTGTACGCGCAATTCCTGTCTGAATTTCATCGGCAATAAACAAGGAGTCGTATTTTTTGCAAAGTTCTGATGCGGCTTTCAAATATCCATCTGATGGAACATAAACTCCAGCTTCACCTTGAATGGGCTCTACCAAAAAAGCCACTACATTTTCTTGTTGTAAAGCGGTTTCCAACGCATCCAAGTCGTCATAAGGAACTTTGATAAAACCTTTGGTATAGGGTCCGAAATGATTTCTTGCGTCTTGGTCATTACTAAATGAAATTATGGTAGTGGTACGACCATGGAAATTATTTTCTGCTACGATGATTTGTGCTTCACGATCGGGAATTCCACGTCTTTCGTAACCGTATTTTCTGGCAATTTTTATGGCCGATTCTACTGCTTCTGCGCCAGAGTTCATAGGCAATAGCTTGTCGTAACCAAAAAGTTCACAAGCAAATTTTTCCCATTGACCCAATTGATCGCTGTGAAATGCACGTGAAGTAAGTGTAAGTTTTTCAGCTTGTTTTTTGAGTGCTTCAATAATTACTGGATGACAATGACCTTGATTTACAGCAGAGTAAGCTGATAGAAAATCATAATATTTTTTGCCTTCTACATCCCAGACAAAAACACCTTTTCCTTGTTTCAAAACGACGGGTAGCGGATGATAATTATGCGCTCCGTAGCGATGTTCCATTTCTATAAGTTGCTCTGATGAGTATTGGATTTCTTGTGACATATTTGTATGAATTGAACTGTGTCAAATTTAACAAAAGAAAATGAAAATTTCGTCTGATTTTGAAATCATCCAAATCCAGTCAGAAATTTAGAATAAAAAAAGCCCGATTCAATTATCGAGCTTTAATTTTTTGGACTACTAAATTTATTGCGTAAGTACTTCCCTGATGATACTTATGGAATCATCAATTTCTTTTTTGGTCACTGTTAAATGCGGTCTATAGCGAATACTTTCTGTTCCGCACATCAATAGCATTAATTTATGATCAAAAGCTTTTTTCCAGAATGCAACGCGCTCTTCATCATTTGGTAAATCAAAAGCACACCATAATCCGCGTCCGCGTACATTGGTGATTTGTGGAAATTCTGCTTCTAATTTTTGAAGTTCGCTCAACAAATGTTCACCCATTACTTTGGCGTTTTCTACCAGATTCTCGTTTTCTATAACTTCCAGAATCAATTTGAAACGCATCATATCGATAAAATTACCCCCAAAAGTAGAATTGATTCTACTGCTTTCTACAAAAACATTATTCTCTACTTGGTTCAATTTTTCTTTATTGGCCAGGATTCCGCAAACCTGTGCTTTTTTACCAAAAGACATTACATCTGGAACAATTCCGTAATGTTGCCAAGCCCACATGTCGCCGGTAATTCCCATACCACATTGTACCTCATCAAATATCAATAATACCTCTTTTTCATCACAAATATCTCTAAGGTATTGCAAAAATTCTTTTCTGAAAAAGTTATCACCACCTTCTCCTTGAATGGTTTCCAGGCATATACAAGCGATTTGGTCTGGATTATTATCAAATGCAGCTTCAATTTGTAATTTAGCTTCATTTTCCAGTGCTATGGTTTTTGATTTATTTTCTTCATTGAAAGGGAAGAACATCTTTGGATTTGTAATTCTAGGCCAGTCAAATTTTGGAAAATACATAAACTTCCGTGGATCCTTGGTATTGGTCAAGGATAAAGTATAGCCACTGCGTCCGTGAAAAGCTTGTTTGAAATGTATTACCTGTCCGGCTTCTTTGTTGATACCTCGAGATAAATTTAATCTGGTTTTCCAATCAAAAGCGGTTTTTAATGCATTTTCAACGGCTAATGCACCTCCCGAAACAAAAAATGCATATTGCAATTCATCGGGGATAGACACTCTAGAAAAAGTGTCTAGAAAATCTGCGAATTCTTTGTTATAAACATCAGACATAGATGGCTTAATGATTGCCATTTGTCCTAGCCATTCCTTATGTTGAACGATGTACGGATGATTATAACCTATTGCAGATGATGCAAACATGGAGAACATATCCAAATATTCTTCTCCATCGTCGGTTACGATATAACTATCGTGAGATTTTTCTAGGTTCATAACCATGTCAAATCCATCGGCAAGAATATGTTTGCCTAGTCTATCGTGAATTTTTTTTGCTAAAACTGTATCACTCATAATTTAAGTTTTGAAGTATAAAGTAGAAAGTCTATTTATAAAATTGGACATTTCAATGCTATTTCTCTTTATACTTAGTTTAATCACTATTTTTTTTTCAAAATTATTACTTCTACACTTCTACTTACTACCGTCTACTTATATGTCAAATTTAATTCCATGAGCTAGATGCAGTTCTGTTGTGTAATTAATGGTGTTTGTCTGTCTTCTCATATATATTTTCCACGCATCCGAGCCTGATTCTCGTCCTCCGCCAGTTTCCTTTTCGCCTCCGAAAGCACCGCCAATTTCTGCACCAGAAGTTCCTATATTCACATTTGCAATTCCACAATCAGATCCAGCTTGTGATAAGAATTTTTCTGCTTCGCGTAAATTGGATGTCATAATAGCCGAAGAAAGACCTTGAACTACTCCATTTTGCAATTCGATAGCATTTTCTACATCTCCACTGTATTTAATCAAATATAAAATGGGCGCAAATGTTTCATGTTGTACAATTTCAAATTCATTTTTGGCTTCCACGATAGCCGGTTTTACATAGCATCCGCCTTCGTAACCATCACCATCTAATATTCCACCTTCAACCAGAATATTTCCGCCTTCAGATTTGGCTTTTTCCAATGCTTCATTATACATTTTCACAGCATCGTGGTCTATAAGTGGCCCCACATGATTTTTTTCATCAAGAGGATTTCCTATTTTCAATTGGCCATAAGCCGCTACCAAGGCATCTTTTACTTTATCATAAATACTATCATGAATAATTAATCGTCTGGTTGATGTACAACGCTGTCCACATGTACCTACAGCTCCAAAAACAGCTCCAATTACCGTCATTTTAATATCTGCATCTGGTGTAACGATAATCGCATTGTTTCCACCCAGTTCCAGCAGAGAACGCCCAAGTCTTTCAGCTACTTTTGCAGCAACAATTTTACCCATTCGGGTTGAACCAGTAGCAGAAATCAATGGAATTCTATTATCCATAGACATGAACTCACCTACACGATAATCTCCGTTGATAAGACAAGAAACACCTTCGGGTACATTATTTTCTTTGAAAATATCTGCTATAATTTTTTGACAAGCTATACTGCATAATGGAACTTTTTCACTTGGTTTCCAGATACAAACATCTCCACAAACCCATGCCAATGCAGTGTTCCATGACCATACAGCCACAGGAAAATTAAATGCAGAAATGATTCCTACGATTCCAAGTGGATGATATTGATCGTACATTCTATGACCAGGTCGCTCTGAATGGATGGTGAACCCGTATAACTGCCGGCTCAATCCTACTGCAAAATCACAAATATCTATCATTTCTTGTACCTCTCCATAGCCTTCCTGCAATGATTTTCCCATTTCGTAAGAAACCAATTTCCCTAAAGGTTCTTTGAGCTCTCTCAACCGATTCCCGAATTGACGAACGATTTCTCCGCGTTTTGGCGCAGGAACCATTCTCCATTCTTTAAAAGCTTTTTCTGCTGTAGATATTACTTTGTTATAATCTTCTTGCGTTGTTGTGTTTACACTGGCTATATATTCCCCGTTGACAGGAGAAAAAGATGAAATTTCTTCTCCACTGCCAAACCAATTGGAGCCAGTAGAAGTGCCTAGATTCTTGTCTTCTATGCCCAATTGTTTTAATACATCCTGAATCATATATTTTTATTAAATTTTGAAGTTTTCAAATTTAGGAAAAAACTAAGGAATTACCTAAGTTTCTTGTTTTAAACCTATATTAAAATTTTCCAATTTTTTTGTTTTATAAAAAAAAAAGAAGCCACTTTTTGGGCTTCTTGATTGGCTAGCGATTATTTACGATTATTCTTCTACCGTTTCGGCATCAACTGCGTTTTTCATCACAGATTGAATGCCGTTGTCTCTAGAAGCTTTGGATTCATACATTTCGCTGGTTCCGATAATTTGTCCATTGGAAGCTTTTAAATTAAAATAAAATTTGCCATTGGTAGATTCCTTTGAATCAAAATATTTCTCGTCTTGAGAATGTTTCTTCACAGATTCAATCCCATTCATACAAGAAGCTTTGGCAGTATATCCTTCACTTGAAAGTATGTTCTGACCATTAGTAGCTACCAAATTGAATTGATATTCGCCATTTTTTCTTTGTTTTACTTTGAATTTTCCCATTTTATAAAATTTTTTTGTAATTATATTGAAATTCAATGACTTTGAAAAATATTTAAACGAAATCTTATTAAAAAGTTTCGAACATTTACATTTCAAAATTCAACTTCTCAGGTTTTATAATGAATAATTGTAGGATTTGTGCTGTGAAAATAAGCAATAAACAACCTATGGGATTTAGCCATAAAAACTCAAGATCAATATATTCAAATCGATCCAAGAAATACAATAAAATAATGATAGGCTCAACAATTATTATACTCCAAAGGGTTGCCCTTCCTCCTATTTTTGGAAATAAAAACGCCACAGCAAAAACACCTAGTATAACGCCATAAAATAATGAACCAATAATGTTTACCGCTTGAATTAAATTCTCGAAAAGACTGGCATTTACAGCAAAAAATATGGCAACAAATCCCCACAACAGTGTGAACCAACGTGAAGCCTTCAAAAAAGACTTATCTGATATATCCAAGGCGAAATTTCTGCGGTATAAATCCACTACCGAAGTGGTAGCCAAGGCATTTAATTCTGACGAGGTAGAACTCATGGCAGCAGATAGGATAACAGCAATCAACAGACCTACAATGCCTTGAGGTAGATAATTCAATATGTAATATATAAATACATAATCTTTGTCGTTGGCCTCTATATGTGCAGCTTCTTCTGTTACCAAGGTTTTCATTTTACTTCTCAATTCCAATTCACGCTGATGAATTTCTTGTAAATTAACAACTGCCGTTTCAGAATTTCGAATTTTCCAATCGGTAAGGGCTAATTGTTTTTGATAAAACAAATCATCATATTCTTGATTCAAGGATTGATATTGAACGTTTTCACTCAATTCCTTTGCTACCATAGGATTAAAATTTAATGGCGATTTTTCGAATTGAAAAAACAAAAAAACCAAAATACCTGTTAAAAGAATAAAAAACTGCATTGGAACTTTGAATAATCCATTAAACAACAAACCTAATCGGGCTTCTTTGAGGCTTTTTCCTGTTAAATATCTTTGTACTTGGCTTTGATCTGTTCCGAAATAACTGAGGAATAAAAAAGTTCCGCCCAGGAATGCCGACCAAATATTATATCGATCGCTCAAATCAAATTCAAAACTCACTGGGTTGATTTTGCCCAACTCTCCGGCCAAATGAAAACTATCATTTAAATTCATTGGCAAACCTTTGATAATCATATAAAAAGCCAAAAACATTCCTACAAAAATTACAAACATTTGTTGTTTTTGTGTTTGGCTTACGGCTTGTGTTCCACCCAACATGGTGTAAAAAATCACAATCACACCTATGATAATATTTGTATAAAGCAGGTTCCAACCCAAAATGGTAGAAAGTATTATCGAGGGCGCAAAAATGGTGATTCCTGCTGCCAATCCACGTTGAATCAAGAATAAAACTGAAGTTAAAATACGTGTAGATAATCCAAATCTGTATTCTAAATATTCATAAGCTGTGAAAACATTCATTTTGAAGAATTTTGGCAAAACCCAAATACTCAAAATCACCATCGCCAGTGGCAATCCAAAATAGAATTGCACAAATCCTAGCCCGTCATGATAGGCTTGACCTGGTGTAGATAAAAATGTAATGGCGCTTGCTTGTGTAGCCATAATACTCAAGCCTACAACCCACCATGAATTGGTTTTTCCTTGAATAAATGTATCTGCAGATTTAATTTTTCGGGTTTTCCAGATACCATAAGCAACAATAAAAATCATGACCGAAGCCAATACCACCCAATCTAATGTCTTCATGAATAAATTCTTTGAAAAATAAGCATAGCTATGATTATCAACAGGTTAATAAATAATAAAACTGTATAAAAAACCGGCCATTTGGTTTGTTTTTCTTTCATATTAATTATTTTTTTCTCCCAATGCCAACAAATTCATCATCAAACGATAAGCACCTGGAACGCCCGCAGGTAACTGTCTGAAGAATGAAATTCCTGTGTAAACAAATTTACCATTTCCATAATCTCCAACGAGTAAAATCCCTTGTTTTGGACTCTCGCCCGGGTCGTTTCCTTCTAGCAAAGCAATAAAATTCTTGTCCCAACTTTCTGCAAAATATAATCCCCTTTCTTGGTGCCAACCTTCAAAATCTTGTGACGAAATTGGATTGGGTTTATTAAAAACGGAATGATTGGGTTGTAAAATCTTGAAAATTGCATTTTCATCAGCTATTCGATCTCGTCCCAAAGTCAGAGGAATAGGTGAAATTTGCTGTTCAATTAATTCTCGATGTGTATTGTATTGCATAATAACAACACCACCTTTCTGCGCAAATTCCCAAATAGAATATTTTTTGAATTTTAATTCATCGCGAGTGTTCATAGCCCGAATTCCTAGAATTACAACATCATATTTTGACAAAAATTCTGTTGAAATACTTTCTACCGATATTTCATCCACTTGAATCCCCATGCTTTGTAAGGCCGCCGGCACATCATCACCAGAACCCTGAATATAAGCGACTTTAACATTGGGAACAGCCATATTTGTATTCACCAAATTGGCCTTTGCCGAATGCAGCCAAATTTGTTTTTGGATATGAGGATATTCAATGATTTGAAGAGATTGATCATATTTATTTCCGTTATGCCAAACTTCTGCCCTTAAGACGGTTTGTGTATTATTGGTTTTGGGTTTTACATAAAATCTGAACAACTGCTTTTCGCCTGGTTTAGCCGTTTTAAATTTCTGTGTCGGAGAGATTTCCCAATCAGAATTGGCTCTTAACCCCACTTCTACTTCTACATCAGGAATTTGAGAAATTACTTCCACTTGAATTTCTCTCGAATTTCCATTAAACATCATGTGAGATTGAACAAAATTTACCACAAATGCAGGGACCACATAAAACGGAGTATAAACCTCTCCTGTAGAAGGATTTACGGACTTATGCATCAAGGTTTTTTGCATTTGAAATGCGGTTTCATCCCATTGGAAATTCATGGTTTTGGAAACAGGATTTTCATTAGACGCAAGACCATTCAATTCTGGTTTTTTGATTTGATAAAAAGAATTTTCACTATCGTTTTCCATCCAGAAAGGCTGCATGATGTGCTGTAAAGAAGGCGTGAATTCTGCGGTATTGGAAAAAACACTATTTTCAGCCAAATTAATTGGATTTTCTTTACTATAAGTTAGATTTTTCTTTCCTCTATTGGCTACTTCCAAGGAAGTTTTGATCGCTTGGTCCGCATATCCAAAGACGCTGGAGGTTGTCCATTCTGCATAGATTCCAGAAGCCTGTTGAATGATGCGCTCAATTTCTTTTAATTTAACATGATTAGGAAATTTTATTTTGATTCGTTCATATAATTGATTCAATGCAGGAACAGATGTTGAAGGTTGATTAAAATTAAATTCATTTATTATTTTTTCGGCCAAATTTTGAATATTTCTATCGCTCCATTCGGTTTTTATTCCTTCAAAAATATCTTGGGATTTTGGTTTATCTCCTTTTAACAATTCCAACCATTCTATATCACTTCCACGTTTGAGCGCTGTTCCAAATCCCTGGCTGGCGTGTTTGCTACGACTTTTTGCCGCAATTTCATTATTAGAAATACCTAAATGAGGAAAATATTTACCCACATCTACGGCAATCATTTCACTTTTATCCACTTTATCAAATGCCTCCCTACTTCCATAAAACCACCAACTTGTATTGTAAAATATTCTTTTTACCTGCCACGTATCTACAAATTTCAATTGTTCTGGAAATGCCAATGGATTTGCAGCCAGATCATACGCCTCCATAGCAAGTTGTGCAGAAACCGTGTGATGTCCGTGTGTTTGCCCGTTTGAATCTGGATGAAATCGAGTGATTATAATGGCCGGTCTATTTACTCTAATGGCCCAAACCACATCACGCAAAAGTTCGGTTTTGTCCCAATGATGATAGGTATCCTCAATCGTTTTGGAATATCCAAAATCTATCGCACGACTGAACCATTGTCTTCCTTTATCAATTTTTCTAGCTTCTAGAAGTTCCTGGGTGCGAATGAACCCCAACAAAGCACCTTTTTCTGTGCCAATAAGATTTTGACCGCCCTCTCCACGCGTCAAGGACAAATAGACAGCATCCACATGCCTATCGTGTGTGAGCCAAGATATGATACTGGTATTTTCATCATCTGGATGAGCAGCAAGGTACATGACACTTATGTCATTTTTTAACCTTAAAATATCATCAAACATTTCTGCAGAAGAATAGGCTACAGATTGTGCCCATAACCCAATTTCAATAAAGAGCAAGAGCAGAAAAAACATTTTTTTCATGGCTATAAAGATAGACAATTGATACTTTTGCTCAAAGTTTCTTTAGAAAGTAAATAATTTTTATTCGATGTTTTACCGTTTATTCTACACCGAATTCAAAATAAGCTGGATATGTGCCAAGTGATGCCTTCCATGCCAATCCGCAAAATGCAAGATTTCATACATTTTGGTGGCTTCTTTTTTTTGATTAAAATAAACAAGATGAAAGTCTTCATCAGAAAAACTCTTAATAAATTCTACTAACCTAGGATAGATACCACGAATAATCGACAAACTATAATCTATAGGTAATTGATTATCTGCCAATTCACCCCAGAGCGTATCATTAAAGGCGTTGACCACAGGTTGATCATCCGTTAATGCCAACTTCATTCTTAAATAAAAAATCATCTGACTATCTGCTATATGGTGAATTACCTGTCTTGCTGTCCAGCCTTGTGGCCTATAGGTTTTGTCTAAATCTTCTTGTTTCAATTTCTCTACAATCTCATCTATTTGTTGTGGAAAATTTTCTAGATTCAAGATAATTTGATTCGTTTTTTCACGAGAAAATTCCTTTTCTGGAACAAATTTTCCTATGGGAAACTGTAATTTTTCTACATCAACCATCCTCTATGTTTTAAAAATTTTGACTTAAAAATCCTTTAGCCATAAAGGTAGGTTTAAAATTTAGAATTTAATCCTTAAAAGAAAATAATTTAAGACAAAATGGTCAAAGATTATTATTAATTAATATCAGATTTTATTTTAATTCATTAAAAAAACGAATCCTGCCCAAAAACTGAACAGGATTTCGTAGTCCTCAATATATTTTGTATTTACTTACAAAGGTCTGTTTTTAATATCTTTCTTGGCCAAATCGTAGGCAATAAATGAGGCAACAAACACCGAAGAATATGTTCCTACTCCAATACCAATCAACAAAGCAAACATAAAGCTTCTGATGGTTTCTCCACCGAATATGAAAATAATCAATATTACGAATAGGGTGGTTAATGAAGTGTTCATCGTTCTAGATAGAGTTGTATTGATAGCTGCATTAATTAATTTTCCAAAAGGCATTTTGGGATGATCATACATAAATTCACGAATACGGTCAAATACGATTACCGTGTCATTGATAGAGTAACCGATTACTGTAAGAATTGCAGCAATAAACGCCACATCTATCTCTAGTGAAAACGGTACAAAACCATGTAACAAAGAAAATAATCCGAGTACCAGCAAGGCATCGTGAAATACCGCGGCCACTGCAGCGGCAGAAAACTGCCATTTACGGAATCGTAAGAGTAAATAGATAAACACCAAAGCAAGGGCTATACCTACGGCATAAAATGAATTATAGGTGATATCATCTGCAATCGAAGGCCCTACCTTACTATAACTCACAAGTCCGAGCATTTCGCCAGAGTTTTCATTCACATTCAAAAACTCTTCATAGCTCATATCTTGTGGGAGAAAACTCTTCAAACCTGCAAATAATTTTTCCTCTACTTCTTTATCAACCTCTTGTCTATCATCGTCTGATTTGAATTTTGTCGTAATTTTTACTTGATTAGAAGAACCGATTGTAACTACATTAGGATGATATTGCACCCCCTCTTCGTCGATAAAGGTTTTTGACAATTCATTGGATACATCATTGGCCGAAACGGGTTGATGAAATCTCACCTTATACTCACGACCATTTTGGAATTCAATACCCAAATTCAAACCTCTGACAAATAGTGAACCCACAGCAATCAAAGTTACAGCAAGTGAGAAAATATAGGCGTAATTCTTATATCTCAAGAAATCAAAATTGGCATCTTTCAAAAAGCTCAAAGTAAACTCATTACCAAATTTAAGGCTTTTGCCTTTTTCTACCCTATTGTAAACCAGAACTTTACCAAACAAAACCGCCGTGAATAATGAAGTGAAAATACCAATCATTAATGTAACGGCAAAACCTTTGATCGGTCCTTCACCAAAGAAGAACAATACAATCGCCGTTAACAAAGTAGTTACGTTGGCATCTACAATAGCAGAGATTGCACCCTTCCAAGAGTAAGCAATATTTACAGCTTCTTTGAGCGGTTTTCCACGGAAAAGTTCTTCTTTTACCCTTTCATATATAATTACGTTGGCATCCACCGCCATACCCATCGTCAATACGATACCGGCAATACCAGGTAAGGTGAGTACAGCACCAAAGGAAACTAAAATTCCAAACAGAAAAAGAAGGTTGACAAATAAGGCAGCTACCGCAATCAAACCAGCAGTATTATAGAAAAATACCATATAAATAAACACCATAGCCAGTGCTATCAAAAACGATAAAATTCCCGCTTGTATCGCTTCTTTACCCAATGAAGGCCCCACAACATCTGCCTGAATAATCTTGGCCGAAGCGGGTAAACTACCTGCAGATAGTACAGAAGCCAAATCCTTGGCTTCGTTCATGGAAAAATCTCCAGAAATGCTGGATCTACCGCCCGCAATGGGCTCATTGATGTTTGGCGCACTATACACCATGTTATCCAATACAATAGCAATCGGTTTTTGATTAAATCTTTTGGTAATATCATACCACGCCTGTGCCCCCTGCGAGTTCATTTGCATAGACACCATGATGTCGTTCCCAAAGGTTTGCGTCTGTCTATCGGCACTGGCAGAAGTCACAACACCACCATCCAACAAAGCCTCACCCTTATTATTGCCACGAATCGCATATAATGGCAGCAAATCAGATGTCTTACCAGCCGCATCTCGTATCGTTTTATTTCCCCAAAAGAAATTAAAATTTTTCATATTCCCCGGCAACATAGAAGTTGCAACAGGATTTCTCAAGGCTGCATTCACAGAAGCTGTATCAGAAGTACTTACGTAGAAAATATGACTTGCTCCTTGTTGACCGGGAGCCATTTTAGAAATTAAAGGAATTGACAAAGAGTCCTGACTGCCAATACGCGTACTCAATGCGTTGAAATAAGCATAAATATCGTCATCCAATCGTACCGCCTCCCAAAATTCGAGTTTGGCCGTAGATTGCAATAAATTCTTCACGCGATCACCATCTTGCACACCAGGCAATTCGACCAAAATCCTTCCAGAACCCGCTTGCCCTACCCTTTGTACATTGGGTTGTGTAACTCCAAACTGGTCTATACGAGCACGAATCACCTGAAACGCGGTGTTTACTTTTGCTTCGATTTGTTCACGAATCACAGCCTCTGCCTGTTGATCTGTAGTATTCAAATTAATCCTTTCAGAATTATTTCTAGTACCAAACCAATTGGGCACAGCAAGCTTCAATGAATTGCCTTTTTCAGAATTATAGGCATTGTAAACCGTGAAAAAATCATCAATATATTCGGCACTACTCTGCTTTTGACGCGTATCTGTACGATTCAATACCTCAACAAAATCAGCATCAGTACTATTATCGGCAAAATCCTCTAACAAATCACGAACAGATACCTGCAAAATCACGTTCATTCCACCCTTCAAATCAAGACCCAAAGCTATCTCTCTATCCTTGGCAGATGCGTAATTATAACGCACCAAGCCCAAATTCAACGTGTCTTTACCAAATTTTTCAATCGATTTGTCATGAAATAATTTACGGTAAGACTCACGCTCACTTATCGACAAATTTGGCGAATTAGTGGTCAACGAGTCCATCTGAAAAGCAACCTCGCGCTCTGCCTTCTTTTCTACATTATTTGTGTACCAAGTAAAACTCAAATAATAAATACTCATCAATCCCAATATCACTGTGAATAAGAGTATCAAACCTTTTCCTTGCATTAGACTAATTTTGTTCTAAATATTAACGGGCAAATATAAAACTATGCCGTAAACTTTCACAATTATTTCACAAATTATCTGCTAACTTATTCACAATGAATCTACTGATGGGCATAAAACAACTGCCAAACCAACCCTTTTCATTCACTTATTCATTCATTATCAAGCCTATATAAATTTTTTGGGGCGGTTTTAGGCGCTATACACTATATCCCAGCGCTTGTATGCTTAGAAAAAGTGGCCTGCAAGTAGTTCCATTTCATTCCCACTACTTGCAGACCGCTTTTTCTTGACGCATACAAGCGTTGGGATGCCGTTACTATCGCCACCGCGCTCCGACCCATCGGCCACCCCAAATAGGCAATACAATGGAAAATTAAGTAAATAATTTTTTATGATAAATTTTTTTGTTTGATTATTAAATAAATATTCCGATTATAAGAGGGCAGAACAATACTATAAATCTTATTTTAAAGGTGTAAATTCTATACCCGTACAATTATTAATTTCAATTTCATCTTTTAATAAATCGGATACAATATAATTTATCCCATTTTCTACATTACTTAAAGCGAAAAAATGATGGGTGTATTCATCAATAATATGTACATTATCTATGAATAAATTGATTGGATAACCAATCTTATCAATTTTATTCTTCTGATATAAAAATTCTTCAAGATTTTTAATGTACAATCGATTTATAGTATCAAAATAATTTTTTAAGTAGAAATTAGTATTTGAAAAATCAATAGAATCAAAATTAATTTCAAATATATGCATTACCCAATATTCATTATAAATCTTATCTTCCTTAAAGACAGAAGATTCAAAAAACTGAATTCCATCCTTCCTAAAACTTTCAATAATTAGTTTTAATTTTCCACTCAATAATAATTTTCTGGTAAATCCCATTCCAGTTACGTTAATCAAATCTGTAATTTTCGCTGTTTTATTTAAAATAGCATTAGCGGTTATGGGTGAAAAATTAATTTTTTTAAATTCTTGATGTTCAATAAATTTTGGTTCATTCCAAACATCACACTTATATTCAATATTTTTTACTTGGGGATATTGACCTATTACCTTTTCACTCCAAGAAGGTTGTAATTTATAGTATTTCATTTTAAAAACTAATATTATTCACATGTGTAGTTGGGTTGTTTTGAATTGAATTTTTTACACGATTGATTATAATAATCACAGCGTTATATGCCTGATCCGCATTTGCAGTTGATGGAATTGAATTTAAATAATTTAATACTAAATTATTATAATTTCTATGACTTCCATTATGATATAAATTATTTATTGGTATTCCATTCAAAACGTCATTCATGTGGAAAGCATTTTTTGAATAAAATATTAGAAAATTACTTTTATTCTTTTGTCCATTTCTTCTATTTCTTGAAATGCAAAGCCTGTGAATTTCTCTTTTTCTATGGCGTTTTTTAATCTTTCGGAAACATAATAACCAATTCCTATACTATCAATATCAATAATTCGAATTAGGTCTAAATTTGCACTTGAAAAATCCAAATACAATGTGTCAAATGTAATTACAGAGCCCTCCCATATTAATTTTTTCCAATCAGTTTGATAACCATGATAATCTGTATATTTCTTTTGTTCTAATATAATGTTTGTATTATCTTTTATTTTGAATTTCGACTTTTCGAAATCAATAACTTCTTTTTGACTTGGATAAGAAAGGTGAAATAAATAATAATCCTTAATAAGTTGCTTTTTATGATAAACATCTATGTTCCAAAATTGAAAATCTCCTATTTTAAATTTTTTTAAAAAATCAATAAAATAGTTTTTCAAAACTAAAAAAACTGAATTATCAATAGCTGTAACCGATATTATGGATGTCACTTTAGCCTTATTTTCCATAATTGGCACAGGCAAGATGAATTCTTTTTCTATACGTTCATTAAAACCTAAACCAAACTCTTGGGTGTCAAAAAATTTCTCTGTATTAGTTACTTGTGGATAAATTCCTATTTCATTGATATTGATTGACTCTACTAGTTTATAGTATTTCATTTTTTTATTATTATATTACAATTAAATTCGCTATCTGCTTTAAAGTCATATTAGGGTTGTTCTGTATTAAATTTCTTATGTATTGATTGAAAAGAATCAACTTTTGATACAACCCATCATAGACAATAAGAAAATCACCCCAAAAAGGCAATACAATTGAAAATTAAGTAAATAATTCTTTATAATAATTGTTTTTTATATTGTTAATAGGTCAAATCTCCTCAAATATTGATGAAAGACCTATTCTTAACCTTTTATTTAACCCAAACATAAAGTTGAGACGCTGGCTTACTTTTTAGTTGAACATTTTAAATTTCAAAGTTCGTGGGCTAAAATCTTAAAAACAACATACCAAATGCATTAATTTATTAATCACTAAATTTTCCTTTAAAATATTTTTGTCATACTTTTCTACCAAGGCAATTATATCATCTATATGTTCAAATGGTGGGTCTTTTTTTATTAAAGAAATAATTTTCTTATAATTGTTAATTCGACTAATTTTAACAAACTTTTCCTCCATAAATTTAATTATTAAATCTAAATTTTTCAATTAATGTTTCATTTCTATAACAATCAATAGTTAGGTCATATGCCCCATTTTGTAAGCTTCCCCAAAATTAAGACAGTTTAGAAATAGAAAAAAAGGATTAATTTTAAATTGTAAAATAAAAGATGAAAAAAAGCAGATTCACTCCCAAAGATAATCTCTTTAAATCATTTCATTCAATTAAATTAAAAATATAATCAACCGTAACAATAAAAGCAGAATCCGGATCAGATACATCCAGAATATCAATATTAATTCCCTTCCATGGTTCTTTTAGAATCTCATAATTATCAAAAGAATCTTTGGGTAAATAGCGCTTTATATGTTTTAGATTGTTTTGATTTTGAATGTAACGATGAGTTGGACCAATTTTATAACTAATTCCATTTAGATTAATTTCATCTGCACTTATATTTCCCTTCTTGTAGAATCGAATGCTTAAAGAATCAGCCAAAGAATCTTTTAATCTCAACAATCCAGGGAGTTTTTTATAAGTAAGGGTATCTCTTTCATTAAAATATAAAAGATAGGGCTTCCTTTGATTGGCAGAAGATTCTGTCTTTGAGGAATTACAACCTACTAATACTATTAAAATCAAACTAAGGACATTGTGCAGGATAATTTTGTAATACATATTAATTGTTTTAATATACTATGTTTATTAAAAAACATCAAATTATTCAATCTTGGTATCTGAATTTACAGTAACAATAAAAGCAGAATCCTTATTAGATACATCCAAAATATCAATATTAAATCCTTTCCAAGGAACTTTCACAATATCATAGTTTTGAAACGAGTCCTTAGGCAAGTATTTCTTTTTGTGTTTTATATTCTTCTCGTTTTGAATATAAGCATGTCGCGGACCAATACGGTAATACATTCCTTGGGTAGATGTAAACTTTTCATTGTACTCGCCTTTCCAATAAAAGGGTAAAATTGCAAAAGTATCTTTAAGTGTTAATAAGCCACCCGTTCTTTTATATGTCAATGTATCTCTATCATTGAAATACAATAAAAATGGTTTACTTTTCTGAGTTTTAAAATCCGTATTATTCATTTGACAACTCAACAATGAAGTTAATAAACCACTAAAGGCAATTATCAGAAAAATTTTGTAGAACATCTTGAAGAATTTGAGATTGGTTGTTTAAAAAACCAGGTGAATTTTGAATTTCATTTTGATATGCGATGGTATTCTCCATGCCTATCCAAGCCAAAGCAGTTGCCTGATTATTGGTCATAGAGGGATAAATCTCTTGCAGTGCATCCACGATTACATTTCTATATAATTGCGCCATTACATTGTGATGATTGTCCATATATGCCGCGGTAAACGTATTAAAAATTAAATCATTTCTGTGCTCTCCCAACATATCAAAAAGTTCAGATTCTGAATATATGGCCCAATGATCAGTTCTTTTCAACCATAAATAACGGAACATTTCTGCATGAAAAATTTCATGAATAAAAGCATAAGTGGTGACTACTTTTGGATAATCGTAAATACTTGAATTAGTTGTTAGATCGGTGTTAAAATTAATGATAATATTAATATTATTTAATGTTAATGATTCATAAGATACATTTGCTAACACATTATCTTCGCCAATAATGTAATCAAATGTTTGATAAAAATTATTATCATTATAAAAACTCAAATTAGCAATTCTCGGATTAAAAGCATTTTGTTGATTTTGCAACTGAACTTCATCTCTAAAGTTATTCAAAATCCCTTGCAATGTTTTGCTGCCTCCCAAATTATTATAAATCTCCATCAAACACGGCACATCTTCAATTCCATTGGTAATAATTTCATCTATCTGTAAAAATTCCAAATTTGCAATAACTGCGCTATTTGCGCAATCATTTTTTTCATATAAATGATTTATGCCCCAAACCACAAGTTCTGCAGTCGCTATAACGTGATTGCTATTTAGAAAATTCAATAAATTTCTTGAAAGTCCCGGGCATAATTCTAAAAATTCCATATGTTCCGGTTGCAATCCCAAATGAAAATTGACAACTAAACTTCTATACAAATTCCTTGTAGCAGAGGAATAGGTAAAAGGATCAATATCCGGGTGGGCTAAATACCAGGGAATACTAGGATCATAATTACTGTTAGAGCCACCACCCCCACCATCGGGTGGGCTATCTCCGACTCCAGAATTATTTCCACCCGAACCGCTCCCATTAGACCAAGCAATTCCTGAACCTAAAGAAAAAGATGTAATCGGCGTAACACAGATATCGCATAAATCACAAATCCCCTTACAGCCCGTGCAATGCCAGCTATACATCATCACAACTTTACCCATTGAAGTTGAAGTAATTGTGGATGATATTTTTATTTTTTTAGTGTTGAATTCGGATGTTGGTACCAGAACAAATAATTCTTCCGGAATGTTTCTATACTCTCTTTTTCCATCATCACCATAAATTAAATTATCAAAATGTAAAAACAGTGCAAGTAATTTTTCTTTTTTTTCAACCGAATCTTGTGAATTATCCAAATAATATTTTAATTCATCACGTGAAATAGTATAAATTAAAGTTTCGTCTGAATTAGCATTCTCAACAATTAAAACAGAAGATAAAAAATTATACTTTTCATCCATTAAAGGAATAAAAATAAAATCATCATTATTCACAGACCCCTTGCCCATTATAGTGGAGGATGACGTAATAGCGTTCTCCCAATTTGGAATACCATAACGATCAGAAATTGTAGAAAGGAAGTTGTGTTTTTGATTCAAGTCAAAAAGTTTTTTCGCTAAAAACAGGTTGGAGTTCTTGTCCTTAAAAAAATCATTTTGTTTAGGACTTACAGAAAATTGCCCATCATCCTGCTCACAACCACTCAAAGATAATAAGAAAATCACCCCAAAAAGGCAATACAATGGAAAATTAAGTAAATAATTCTTTATAATAATTGTTTTTATATTGTTAATAGATCAAATCTCCTCAAATATTGATGAAATACCTAATCTTAACCTTTTATTTAACCCAAACATAAAGTTGAGACGCTGGCTTACTTTTTAGTTGAACATTTTAAATTTCAAAGTTCGTGGGCTAAAATCTTAAAAACAACATACCAAATGCATTAATTTATTAATCACTAAATTTTCCTTTAAAATATTTTTGTTAAAATTTTAACCATCTGGAATTAATTCATCTTCCTCATTCAAAATAAATGAATTCTGTTTATCTTTGAACAGCGAATTTTACAGAATATTAATTGAATGACAAAAATATTAATTACAGGAGCATTGGGACAAATCGGCTCCGAACTCTCCACAGCATTGACAAAAGTATATGGTCCAGAAAATGTAATCATTACAGATATTCATGACACAAATACGTCTGACCTGCCTCTACATTACGAAAAACTCGATGTTAACAACGAAAAAGCTATTCAAGAAATCATCGAAAAACATCAAATAAACGATGTTTATCATCTTGCAGCAATGTTGTCTGCAACCGCCGAAAAATTTCCCGTAAAAGGCTGGGAACTCAATACACATTCTCTACTCTACTTTCTGGAACTGGCCCGTAATAAAAAAATTCAAAAACTTTTCTGGCCCAGTAGTATAGCCGTTTTTGGACGTGGTGCACAAAAAGAAAACACGCCCCAAGAAGATGTCAAAAACCCACTCACCATGTACGGCATCGCCAAATCTGCAGGCGAAGGATTCTGTGAAATTTATCACAAAAATTACGGGGTCGATGTACGCAGCATCCGCTACCCAGGACTTATAAGCTGGAAAACACAACCCGGTGGCGGCACTACAGATTATGCTGTAGATATATATTACAAAGCCCTGGAACAAGGAAAATATACCGGATTTTTGAATGCAAAATCTAGACTACCCATGATGTACATGGACGATGCCGTAAGAGCTACCATAGAATTGATGCAAGCACCTGCAGAAAACATTTTAGTAAGAACCGCATACAACCTACAAGCTATCTCATTCAACCCAGAAGAAATTGCATACGAAATCAAAAAACATATCCCCAATTTCCAAATCGATTATCAACCCGATTATAGACAACAAATTGCAGACAACTGGCCCTATAGCACCAATGATATACAAGCAAGAGAACAATGGAACTGGAAAGAAGAATTCAACCTGGAATCCATGACCATAGAAATGCTGAATAATCTGAAAAATAAACTCAAGCTCACCAATTCATAACTCAAAAATGACACAAAAAGAAGAATTTTTAAAAACATTTACCTCTACCTCCACCGATGTTGAAAAAATAATTGAAAGCGGTTCTGGTAGAAGTAATTTCAGGTTTAAAACCAAAAACGACTCCTACATCCTTACACAAAGCGATAATGTAAAGGAAAATCAAACATTCTTCTATCTAAGCAACTTATTCGACAGTCTCAATGGAAATGTGCCAGAAGTACTGAGCGTGAGCAAAGACGAAACCATGTATATTCAAGATGATTTGGGCGATACATCCCTTCTTGACCTGCGGCTTAGAAAGGATACATCGACCATGACTTTGTATGAATTAACGGTGAAAAAATTGGTTCATTTGCAGGTTGGCGCACATCAAATCATCGATTACAGCAAATTGTACGAATCCAATTCGCTTGATAAAATGCTAGTTCACAGAGATTTATTCTATTTCAAAAATTATTTTCTAGATTTGCTTGATTTCGAATATTCTCAAGCAGAATTATTAAACGAATTCGAAAAAATTTCTGACGGAATTGAAAAAACCCGTTATAGATATTTTATTTTCCGTGATTTCCAAGGCAGAAATATTTTAATCAAAGACAACAAACCGTATTTTATTGATTTTCAAGATGGTATGGAAGGACCGATTGCATACGATTTGGTTTCTTTGTTATGGCAAGCCAAAGCTCAATTGAGCGATGAAGAAAAATCTCATTTGTACAATATTTACACCCAAGAATTACAACAATTACTTCCAAATCTTTTTGTAGAAGAATTATTCAGAAAAGATTATTATAAATGCGTATTAATACGACTCATGCAGGTTGTTGGTGCGTATGGTAAATTAGGAATCATGCAACAAAAACGACATTTTAAAGAAAGTCTCGTGTATGGAATTCAAAATCTTAAGAAATTCAATCAAAATGAATTTATGAATAATTATCCTGTTTTGAAATCCATTTTTGAACAACTCGACGAACTTCAAATTCCTAAAATTAAAGCTTGAATGAAGCCAAAATTGAATATCAATATTCGCAGTTTTTCATATAAAAAAGGAATTCCAACAGACGACAATGGAAATGGAGGTGGATTTGTTTTTGATTGTCGCGGAATCCTGAATCCAGGTAGAATTGAGGAATTCAAAACCCAAACAGGTCGTGATATGGCTGTACAGGAATACCTCGAAAACCAAACCGAAATGCCTGCTTTTTTGAATGCAGCCTTACAAATGATAGACATTTCTGTTCAAGATTTTTTGAATAGAAATTTTACAAATCTAGAAATCAATTATGGCTGTACAGGCGGCCAACACCGCTCTGTGTATGCAGCAGACAAAACCGCAGAACATTTGAAATTCAAATTTCCCGAAGTTGAATTGAATGTAAAACACGTGGTTCAAGAAGAAAAAAACTGGATAAATGAACCCTATTGATATGAAGGTAATGCTCTTTGCAGCAGGTCTGGGAACTCGGCTACAACCTTTTACCCTCACCGCTCCCAAAGCATTATACCCCATAAACGGCATACCATTGCTAGAGCGTAATATTACGTATTTAAAATCTTTTGGGTTTCAAAATTTTGTGATTAATGTACATCATTTTGCAGATCAAATCATCGAATTTTTGAAAATAAACAATAATTTTGAGGTTCAAATTCAAATTTCAGACGAAAGTGACGAATTGCTGGAAACGGGTGGCGGACTACTAAAAGCGCAGCAACTGCTGGGTGAAAATCCTTTTCTGGTGATGAATGCAGATATCCTAACAGATATGAATATGAGCGATTTTGTGAAATTTCATTTTGAAAAAAATCCATTGGTGTCTCTGGCTGTTTCGAATCGTACAAGTACTAGAAAATTACTTTTTGACAAAAACTTTGGTTTGTGCGGTTGGAAAGATTTACGAGATGGTGAAAGCATCATTCAAAATGAGGATTATCAACACGAAATGGCGTTCAGTGGAATTCATATTATTCACCCAGATTTTTTTGATTTGAATACATTCCATGGAAAATTCTCTATCATGAAGCCCTATATGCATCTTATGTCACAGCATCCTATTGTAGGATATGATCATACGGGTTCTAAATTAATCGATGTTGGCAAACCAGAAAGTGTTGTTCTGGCCGAAAAATGGTTTGATTAATTTATTTTTTCTTTAAAACCAAAAAAGAACGACTCGGCAGATAGATGAGAAGCTTATTTTCTTTGGAAATATACGAATGTGTAATATCCGGACGGTCAAATCCGCCATATTTTCCATCATCTGAAGAGAAAATTATTGTGAATTTTCCATTTTTTCCTGGATTCAATTCAAAATCAGGATTACTTTCCACGCCAAAATTAAACAAAAACAACAATTCGCCTTTTTCAAATATCAAAATTCCTTTGGCGTTATTTTCTGCAATTTTGTATGAATTTCGCGCTTCTAGAATATTATATTTTTTGAGAAAACGCAACATGTCTTTATCAAACTGCTCCAGAAATTTATATTTCAAATGATCTGTATCTGGCAGACTCCATTGCCTTCTGGCGTATTTATAACTCCAAGCATTTTCGGCTCTAGGAAAGTCTATCCATTCTGGATGTCCGAATTCATTTCCCATAAAATTCATATAACCTTCACCACCCAAAACGGCTGTAATAAAGCGAATCATTTTGTGAAGTGAAATTCCGCGGTCAATATTCAAACTTTGAGTAAAAACGCTCATTCCTGTGTACATTTCTGCGTCCATCAACCAAAACGCAATGGTTTTATCGCCTACCAAAGCCTGGTCATGACTCTCTGCATAGGCTATGGTTTTCTCATTTTCTCTACGATTGATTAATTGCCAATACAAATCGCCCATATGCCAATCTTCGTCTCGTTTGGTCTCTAATGTATTGAACCAAAAATCAGGAATGCCCATGGCAAGTCTATAATCAAATCCTAATCCTCCTTCTAATACGGGTCGGCAGGCACCAGGCATTCCGCTCATATCTTCACAAATGCTTATTATGCCTGGGTTTAATTCATGAATTAATTCATTTGCCAATTGCAAATAAATGATAGCATCGTTGTTTGTTTCTTGAAAGTAAGAAGAATATTCGGTAAAGCTTATATGCCCAAAATGATGATACAACATACTTGTTACCCCATCGAATCTAAAGCCATCAAACTGAAATTCCTGCATCCAATACACCAGATTGGACGCTAAAAATCTCTTGACTTCTAGTTTACTATAATCAAATAAACGCGAATCCCAATCTGGATGCCAGCCATTAAAATACAATTCTGTACCATCAAGTTCTGCCAATCCTTCGTCACGATTCTTTACCGCGTGGCTGTGAACTACGTCTAGTATGACAGCTATTCCCATTCCATGCGCTGTATCTACTAAATAACGCAAATCATCTGGCGTACCAAATCTAGAAGTAGGCGCGAAGAAATTGGATACCTGATAGCCAAACGAACCATAATAGGGATGCTCCATTATTGCCATCAATTGTATGCAATTGTATCCTAATTCTTTGATTCTGGGTAAAATATTTTCTGCAAATTCACGATAGGTTCCCACCCTTTCTTCTTCGGTTGCCATTCCTACATGAGCTTCATATATAAACGGAGTTTTGATTTGTGATGCATCAAATTTATTTTTCCATTCAAATGACGATTCACCGCTGAAAACACCCGAGAAGCTGTGATCCTGGTTTTGTACAACTTCGCGAATAAAAGCGGGAATACGATCCAGCGCTCCGTTTCGACCATGAACGTGCATTTTTACCTTAGAACCAGGAATCAATTTATCCTTAAAATCCTCATCTGGCAAAAACACTTCCCAAGCACCAAAATTCCCTTTGCGCAAGGGCGTTGCGCTACGATTCCAATCATTAAAATCACCGATTAAAGAAACAAAATCTGCATTGGGGAGCCAATCTCGAAACCACCAGCCTTTTTTATCCTTATCATAATTAAATCCAAAAAACAGATGTGCGGTTGCAAACCGTTCGAGCGAGCCAAAATTTCGTTCAATATATTCTTTTGTATTTTGATACCATTCTATCCGGTTGATGATTTGTTGCTCATAAGGTTTGAGATACGGATCTTGTTGAATTAACCTGAGAGAATGCATAAAAGTGATATTTCGATGCAAATATAAACTTATATTCAGTTTTTAATGAAAACTACTCTGCGTGAATACTACTTTATCCATTATTTAACCAGAATTCAATGCCCAATAAAAATTAAATGACTATACTGCTACTTCGCCTTTGATGTGTGGATGCGAAACATAATTTTTTAAGGTGAAATCATCAAACCTAAAGTCAAATATATTTTTGACATCTGGATTTATTTCCATCTCGGGAAGCGGTTTTGGCGTGCGGGTGAGCTGTAATTTTATCTGTTCAAAATGATTTGAATAAATATGTGCATCTCCAAATGTATGAACAAATTCACCTGCTTGCAGACCTGTAACCTGCGCCATCATTTTCAATAACAACGCATACGACGCAATATTGAACGGAACACCCAAAAAGATGTCTGCACTTCTTTGATACAATTGTAAAGAAAGTTTACCATTGACCACATAAAACTGAAAAAAAGCATGGCATGGCATGAGTGCCATTTGGTCTAATTCGCCCACATTCCAAGCCGAAACTAGCATTCTGCGTGAATCGGGATTGGTATTGATCATGTGAATCACCTGCGAAATTTGATCTACCGTTTCTCCGTTTGGCTTTCCCCAACTGCGCCACTGATGGCCATACACAGGGCCCAAATCCCCGTTTTCATCCATCCATTCATTCCAAATTCGAACACCATTTTCTTGCAAATAGGCTACATTGGTATCGCCTTTCAAAAACCATAAAAGTTCATGAATAATGGATTTTAAATGCAATTTCTTGGTAGTAAGCATCGGGAACCCTTCTGCCAAATCAAATCGCATTTGATACCCAAAAACGCTCCTGGTGCCTGTTCCGGTTCTATCTTCTTTATCGACACCATTTTCCAAGACATGGCGTGCCAAATCCAAATATTGTTTCATGCTGTAAATTTAGGTGATTTTGAATGAATCCCTGAATGATTTCGGAGCATTTGCCTCAAAGTTTTCAACATTTAAATGATTAAATAAATACTTCAAATCTTTTTGAAATCATTTATTTCGTTTAAAAAGAAAATCGATTATTTGGTGTTAATTCCGCCTTAAGCTTACTTCAACTCATGATATCAATGATATTTTTGAAGTTTACCCCTGAATGTTGGGCATTGCAACTCGCAAAGATTTATTTTTTTAGCGTTTTGATGGTTTTAACATCTTTTCCTTTATAAAATTTGATAAAATAAATACCAGGAGTTTCTGGTAATTTCGTTTTGCTGTCTTTCAAATCCGCATCCTTTCCTACAATTCTGCCATAAACATCCAAAATTAAAATTTGATCAAAACTTTCTTCATTGTAATATATATAATCTTGTGTAGGATTCGGATAAATACTGAAATTTATATGTTGTAATTCTTCAACCTGCAATTCACCCCAAGTATTGTGAGCGGCTGGGCCTCCCCAAATCATAGTAGCCAAAAATGGATTATCTATAAAGGGATTTCGATTGCCTTGAATTCCATTTTCTGACAAATTATTTCGATTCATTTCAATTTCAGAAACTGGATCTGTAGCGTTCCATTCAAGAAAAATATCTGGCATATCGGGATGATATTGATGCGTTCCTAGGCCAACAAAATTGGGCAAACAATCGTCTGGATAGCGCAGATACATATACATCATCATACGCGCCACATCTCCTTTCCATTCATCACCTGGATAAAATCGGTATGGAGCCATTTCCCGAGCGTTTCCACTTCCTGCAACAAATGGCGAATTGGAGCGATACTCGTTCATATCACCGTCACTGGGTCGCAAAGCATGAATATCACTCCCTGGCCAACTGTTTTCGTCATAGTTCCCGATGGATCTAGGGTAAACATGTTCACGCGACCACAAACCCGTACAATAGATGGTATGACAAGACAAATCTTTGTCCCGAGACCTATCGTTTATGGTAAGATCATCCTCATCATTATAGCCATAGATGAGCAAAACATTCTCTGGATTTTCTGGGTTCAAATCTGTTTGTTTGAGCGCATACCAGGTTTGTGGCGTATAACTCAAGCGATACAAGTGTGTATTGCGCACCAATAACGCGAGTTGGGATTTGATGTTTTCTGGAGATTCGTTAAAATTAATTCCGCTGTAATAGGAAGGAACCTGAGCAAACAAAATACTGCTTATCAACAAAGAAAATAAATATCTCATCTATTATCTAAAATTTTTATTGAATTTTTCAGGGAATTTAGGCGTAACATCTGCATAAAATTTTTCTGCATAATCCAGAACTTCTTCAAAAGAATAGATTGCGGGATCTATATAACCAGTAATTCCAGCTTTTTTCTTTTTATAATCAGCAAATGCAAATAAAATCGGCACTTCACCCTCTTTTGCAATATAATAAAATCCTTTTTTCCACCTTTTGGCAAAACTTCGGGTTCCTTCGGGTGTATTTACTAAATATAATCGTTCCGTTTTATTCCTTAACAATTCTGCTGCATAGGCAGTGAGATTCTGTCTAGCAGAACGATCAACACCTATTCCACCCAATGACTTGATGACAAAACCATACCAAGGCTTGGTCCAGGCATCTTTGATAAACACCTTCATCGGAATTCCTAATTTCCAAAATGCAGCTACCGTAACCACAAAATCCCAATTAGAAGTATGCGGGCCACACACCAATACACAGCTATGCACTTCATTCGTAAGCTTATCATTATTCTCTAGCTTCCATCCCATTAAAGCATAAATGAGCGAACCAATTAGTTTTTTCATGCAACAAAGTTAGACTTAAATAATATAATTCAATAATTACATGATTCTTTTCAGGCTAATCAAAAGTCTTTTTTCTAAATTTAAAATAATTTATAAACGACTCTTTATAATATTAGAAAAATAAATAAAATTCAAATATTTACATTCATTTAATTCTATATTACAAAATTATTGTAAAAACTTGGCTATAATATTTATTTTATGTAAATTTATTCTATAGCATTTTTTAACGAATAAATTATGCACGCATAATAATTTTTAATATATTTACAACGTGAAAGATTTCTTATTTAAAGATATACCAACGGTTGATTATATGTTACGAACTACCTGGAATTCGGTAGTCAAAGCCTATAATACCGAAGCCGCCAAGTATAATTTTACCATGGTAATGGGTTTTGCATTATTATCTATAGACCCAAAACATGGCACTCCCAGCACATCGCTGGGGCCCAAAATGGGAATGGAACCTACATCTCTTTCAAGAACTTTAAAAAATCTGGAAGAGCGCGAACTGATAGAACGACACCCCAATCCAGATGATGGACGTGGAGTCATTATCAAACTGACAGACGAGGGAAAAGAAAGCCGTGACATCGCCAAACAAGTGGTGATGCAATTTAATCAAAAAATAGAAGAACAGTTTGGTTTAGAAAAACTCAAAACATTTTATGAGGTAAGTCAAGGAATTCAAAATTTGATTTCAGAAAAAAAAATATTTAATAAATAAAATTAAACAAAATATATGAAAAACAGACACATCAATCATGTAACCGTATTGGGTTCAGGTGTGATGGGTTCGGGGATTGCATGCCTATTAGCGGGCGCCGGAATCAACGTGCTGATGCTGGATATGCCTGTAACAGAGTTGACCGAAGCCGAAAAAGCAAATGGTCTGACACTGGACAATAAAGCCGTGCGAAACCGAAATGCGCAAATGCATCTCGATAAAGCGCTGAAATCTAACCCTTCACCGATTTATGACAAAGCTTTTGCCTCGCGCATTAGCGTTGGAAATTTTGAAGATGATCTGGATAAAATCAAAAATTCAGATTGGGTAATTGAAGTCATTGTTGAACGACTGGACATCAAAAACCAAATGTTTGACAAAGTTGAAAAATTACGCAAACCTGGCACCTTGGTAACAACCAACACGTCGGGAATTCCAGTGCACTTAATGTCTGAAGGTCGAAGCGAAGATTTTCAAAAACATTTTTGCGGAACACACTTTTTCAATCCGCCACGCTATTTACGCCTGTTTGAAATCATTCCAGGACCCAAAACAGATCCTGAAGTAATTGATTTCTTTACCCGTTTTTCTGATCTTTTCTTAGGAAAACAACCCGTTTTGGCCAAAGATACACCTGGCTTTATCGGTAACCGGATTGGCGTTTATTCCATGGCCAAAGTAATGGAATTAGGTCAGGAATTGGGATTGACAGTGGAAGAAGTGGACACGCTCACAGGAAGCATTCTGGGCAGGCCCAAAACCGGAACTTTCAAATTGGCTGATTTGGTAGGATTGGATACAGCCGCCAAAGTAACCAAAGGCTTGCAAGAAAATGCCAAAAATGACCAAATGGTAAACGACTTGAAAGATTCTAAAGTGATGAATTTCTTGTTGGAAAATAATTTCTTAGGCGATAAATCTGGCAAAGGTTTTTACTACAAAGAGCGTGATGTAGAGGGAAACACCAACCGTTTTGCCTTGGATTTGAACACTTTGGAATACCGACCGCTTGAAAGAAATAATCTGGACGTAATTGGCCGCGCCAAACAAGCCGGCGGTACGCGCAACCAACTCGCTGTATTGCTTTCAGACAAAGGCAAACACGGTGATTTAATAAGAAAACATTTGGCCTCACTTTTTGCCTATGTTTCGCAACGAATTCCAGAAATTTCCGACAATCTTTACAGCATAGACGACGGAATGAAAACCGGATACGCCTGGAAATACGGGCCGTTTGAAACTTGGGATTTAATTGGCGTTCAAAAAGGTATCGAATTGATCCAATCAGAAGGATTTCAAGTTGCAGATTGGGTAAAAGAATTGCAAAATTCGGGTGTGGTATCGTTTTATAACGTAAATCAAAATGGAACCAAAGAATTTTATGATGTTGAATCTAAGGTATTTAAAGAAATTCCAGGACAAGGCTCTTTCATTATTTTAGATAATATCCGCAAAACCAAAGAAGTCTGGAAAAACGCAGAAGCCGTAATCGAAGACTTGGGGGACGACGTAATCAACCTTGAATTCCGCTCCAAAATGAATTCGATTGGCGGTGGCGTAATTCAAGGAATTCAAAAGGCGATTGATTTAGCCGAAAAAGATTACAAAGGATTGGTAATTGGTAATCAAGCAGATAACTTTTCTGTTGGGGCTAATTTAGCCATGATTATGATGATGGCTGCAGAACAGGATTGGTTTGAACTGAATATGGCCATCAAAACTTTTCAAGATACCATGATGCGCGTGCGTTACAGCAACATTCCGGTAGTGGTAGCTCCACATGGAATGACGCTGGGTGGTGGATGCGAAATTTCGCTTCATGCAGATAAAATCGTTGCGGCTGCAGAGACCTATATGGGTCTGGTTGAAGTGGGCGTTGGCGTGATTCCGGGCGGTGGTGGAACCAAAGAAATGACGCGTCGTGTGGGCATGACCTTCGAAAAGGACGATGTAAAAACCAATCGACTGCGCGATGCCTATATGAATATCGCCATGGGAAAAGTTGGTACATCTGCTTATGAAGTCAAAAACATGGGCTATATACGTGATACAGACGTGATTGTAATGAACAAAGACCGTCAAATCGCTGAAGCCAAAAAGCATGTAATCCTACTATCGGATGCAGGTTATACCAAACCAATTGCCGAAAAAGTAAAAGTTTTGGGTAAAAATGCCATGGGTATGTTCTATGTTGGTTCAGATCAAATGGAAGCCGGAAACTATATTTCGGCGCATGATCAATTGATTGCCAATAAATTAGGATATGTAATGACCGGTGGAAATCTGTCTGAAGCCAGTGAAGTTTCAGAACAGTATTTACTGGATTTAGAACGAGAAGCTTTCTTGTCGCTTTGTGGCGAAAGAAAAACTTTGCAACGCATTGAACATATGTTGAAAACAGGTAAACCGTTGAGGAATTAAGAGTATTCTGTGAATGGTACATTGTAGAAAGTAGAAAGTACAAGGTAATATGTGTGATTTAAACAGTAAAAATAATGAAGGCAAATAAATTTACTTCAAACCCTATTTTTTACCTTTTGCTCGTGATTTTCTTTGCAATTACGAGTTGTTCTACGAATAAATTACCTGAAACGCTTTTGGGAAAATGGGAATTGGTTGAATATGGAGAATTAATTAATAATGAAGAACATACAGCAGATTCTACACACGAAAACTGCCCGAATGATAAATATATTTTTCTTTCAAATAATGTTCAAATCATACAAACATATCAATGGATTAATAAAGAATGTAATAAAGAAGTTTTAGAAAGAAGTTATTCGTATATAGATTCGCGTATTACTGCAGACAATGAAAAGTTCATTTATGAAGTAAAAGAACTACAAAGTAATTTACTTAAACTGCATTTAATCAAGCATGCGTTTAGTGATACAGAATCGGACAATAATCGAACTGTCTACATTTATAAATTTATAAAAAATTAATTTTTATCGTCTTAAGTCTTACATCTTAAGTCTAGCGTCTTTTATCTTTAGTTAAATAAAAAATAAAAATGGTAAATAAACAAGCATATATAGTTACTGGATACCGAACCGCTGTTGGCAAAGCCCCAAAAGGCTCACTACGCTTCGTTCGGCCCGACGAAATGGCAGCCGATGTGCTGCAGCATTTAATGAAAAACGTTCCATCTTTGGATCCCGAGCGCATCGACGACCTGATTGTGGGTTGCGCCATGCCCGAAGCCGAACAAGGACTGAATATGGCTCGCCTAGTTTCACTCATGGGATTGAAATCAGACAAAGTTCCAGGCGTAACAGTCAATCGCTACTGCGCATCCGGCTCTGAATCTATTGCATTGGCCGTGGCCAAAATTCAAACCGGAATGGCCGATTGCATCATTGCCGGTGGCGCCGAATCCATGTCCTACATTCCCATGGGCGGCTACAAACCCATCCCAGAAACCAATATTTCTAAGGCGAATGCCGATTATTATTGGGGAATGGGAATGACAGCAGAAGCCGTTGCCAACGAATTTAATATCAATCGCGAAGATCAGGATGAATTTGCATTTAATTCACACCAAAAAGCCCTGAAAGCCATAGAAACAGGTCGATTCAAAGATCAAATTATACCACTGAATGTGGAGTATAATTTCCTCGGCGAAAACGAAAAAATTCAAACCAAAAAATATACTTTCGATACCGACGAGGGACCACGTGCGGATACGTCAAAAGAGGTTTTAGCCAAACTCAGACCTGTTTTTGCGCAAAATGGAAGCGTAACCGCCGGAAATTCTTCCCAAATGAGTGACGGGGCTGCTTTTGTTTTGGTGATGTCAGAAGAAATGGTAAAAGAATTGAATCTGGAACCTATTGCACGACTCGTTTCCTACGCCACCGTAGGTGTTCCGCCACGCATCATGGGCATCGGCCCCTTATACGCCATTCCAAAAGCATTGGAACAAGCCGGAATGAAGCTGAATGATATCGATTTATTTGAATTAAATGAAGCCTTTGCATCTCAATCATTGGCAGTGATTCGCGAAGCCGGACTCGATCAGGAAAAAGTAAATGTAAATGGTGGCGCCATCGCGCTAGGTCATCCCCTGGGCTGTACCGGAACCAAATTGACCGTTCAATTGCTTGACGAATTAAAAAAACGCGACCAAAAATACGGCATGGTAACCATGTGCGTAGGAACAGGACAAGGCGCAGCGAGCGTGTTTGAAAGACTTTAGAAGAAAGATGGAAGACTTAAGATGGAAGA
>JAUNUH010000005.1 GCA_030538275.1 Flavobacteriaceae bacterium
CCCATTCTCCTGTATAGGGATTATAGCCGCATTTCAACGGTTTTGAGATATCCAGGCCTTCTTGGTTGGTATGTGTGCGTTCTGTATAAGCTCTGCAATCTGTGCAGATATAACGGAACTCACAATCTTTGCATACTTCAATCTCATCTTTGGTGAGGTTCCAGTATTTTTTGAACCCGGGTTTGTTGAGTGCCTCTTGCAGCGTGGTGTCTTTTATATTACCATAACTTTGTGGCATGGATGGGCAGTTGCGGATTTCGCCGTTTTGGTCGATACCTATCTTTTTATATAAATAATTATTATGTACTTGAGATTCTAAATAAAAATCTTTGTCAATTACGAAATTCTTACTTTTGATAACACCACTGCTCAAAGGAATATGTAATACCGATTTTACAAAATGAAAGCTAATGTGACCTAATTCAAAACTCTTTTCTACGGGTGCTGAATGTAAAATAAATTGCAAATACTTTTCACAAATGAGCGAATGATTTTTTATATAATTGAACAATTGATCACTATATTCGGCAACAAATGAAATTTCATTAATTGCAGAATCGTTAAATAAATATAAATCAGAAATAATTTTTTCAATATCCTTTAATTCAATTCCTTCTGTAATTCTGATTTGAAGATATTGAATATTTAATAAAATAATTTCATTTATAATTTTCTTAGTAAGTGAATTCTTTTTTCCAATGTCTATGATTAGATATTCTAAATGAGTTGGTTTTTCAATATATTTAAAATCACTTTTAAAAGGAACTAAATCCTCTATATTATCAGCAAAAAAGCCTAACCGATTATCTAGAATAAATTTTATATATTCTTCTAAAATTTCTTGCTCTTCGGGAGCTAAAGTTTGTTTCAATTCATTATAATTCAAGTCCTTGTTTGATAGTAAATCATAAAAACTCAAAGGGATAATACGATACCATCCTTCATTTGACTCAGTAAGTATTGCCTGTTTATAGCCTTTTGTAATTTGAACAGAATCAAAAAGTTGTAAAAACATATTAATGCAGTTGTGAATATGGTTTAATTGATCTCAATACTCTGATGCGTTTACTTTGTAGTTTGTTATAAGACGCGTGTTTTACAACACTCATATTACCGCACTCAACCCACTTTTGAAAGGTAAATTCATTACCTTTTAGTTTTAATGAATTTTTCATAGTTCAATCTATTTACAAACAATTTGCTATATGCCTGGAAATATCATAACCTCCAAAATAATTCAAATCCTCAAATTGTCCTAATGGATTAACTTCTAAAAAATAATATTCATTATTAGCAGAAAGAATGTCCATTGTACCCGTGTTTAAATTAAGTGTCTTTGATAATAACAGAATTTTTCTATTCAATTGCGGAGATAAAGCATATTGCAAGTATTTTTTATCGAATGTTTGATTATTTCTTACATCAATCTCATTCGAAAAATCAAAAGTGGCAATTGCCCAAACATTTTCCTCAAAAAAGAAAATTCTTAGTTCATAATACTTTTTGATCTTCTCTTGAAGAAAGAAAGGAGTTTTATCATCACGATCATCGTCTATTTCATCCAATCTTACTTCTTTGGTATAATTGAGATACAACTTGTTGTCATGAAAGATATGCATGACCTCAGAAATTGATTTGTTTATATACTCTTTTTCACTGTTCAAATTCTGAATATTATTGGTTTTCATCAAAAGATGTGTTTCTGGAATTTTCCATCCCAATTTCTTTGCAATCATTAAAACCTCAAGTTTATTTACTTCTTTGTTATTTAGATTGCCAAATATTTTGATATTTAAGTGTTCCAGTAAAAAGTATATAAAATGTTTAAGTGATTTTATTTCTTCATTGAAAAAAGTGATTAAATTCTCATCACTTTCACTATAGTTTTGAAAAAAACCAATTGTCCCATTTCTGTAATAAACTGATTCGAAATTTTTTAAATTATATTTTTCATATTCTATAGTAAGCTCAAAAATCTCTTTATCGAAATTAAAATATAAATCCCTTATCAGATTATCCATATTTAAACGTACAAACGGCTTTTTTTGAAATAATAGCCATGCACATATTTCATTGGTCATTGCATCATTCGAGGCACTGATGATTAGTTTCATTGATTTTTATTAAATGTTTTTTCATGAATTCAATGTATTTTTTATCATTGCTTTGTGAACCCACAACGCCACTGTATGGAAAAACATAATCGGTATTGCGGAGGTTGTAAAGCCTCTTTTTTAGCAAGTCATCTATACTGCTCATACCTATTTTACTGCGGTTTTCATTGATTTGTTCAACAAATTGATTTCCCTTTTCGCCCCTTTTCTCGGGGACAAACCATTCATGAACATAACAACATTCAAAATCTTCTTCTTCAAAGGCGAATTCTTTAATATCAAAATGTATGGGATTAAAGTTTTCGGTTCCTTTTACTAAATCGGATAAGTGACCTGCAAATTCAGGTGATAGCTTTCCTTGATTCAATGCGTTATTAATTTCATTACTAAAATCAACCTGTTGAGGAAATAAGGAATTTCTTGCCAATTGGTGAACAATTATGATATAAAAACCGTTAAAAAAATCTGTCGAACTTCTAGACAAACCTATATTATATTCATTTGGAAACCCTTTTTTGATGAATAATTTATACAATTCATTGGAGACAATACTGTCATATTTTTCTATGTTTTCGGCAAATTTGTCATAATCTCCATCCGACAACAATCTATAATACTGGTCAAGGAAATGCAATGAATCCAGTTTCATTCTATACTCCAAATCAATTTTGAAATTGCAGTTGGTTTTGCGCGAGTTGTACTGGTTGCCAAAATGTTTATTATGAAAATCCTTGTCAAATCGATAATCCATACAATTCAATCGCTGGTACTTTTCATGTGCCAAATCTGTTTTTTTGGAATGAATCAATACCATCATATCATTATATAAATCCTTGGCATGTGGCTCATCAAAAAAACCGAAAGCCTTTTCATAATGCTCATGCGCTTTTTCTAAATCATTGTCCACAATTGCCATTTCAGCCTGATGGATATGTTGGTAATATTGAATGAGATTAGGGTCTTTGAGTTCAATAGATTGTGAACCAACCATTCTAAATAATAAAAATAACAGTATTAAAGTGGAAATTTTAAAATTCATACAAGCTTTAGAGCTAAATTATACCTACATTTCAAACGTTATGTTAATTTCTTTATTTTACTCAAAAAGAAAAAAAGGCTGTTTTACTTTCTTTGTATTACAGCCAATTTTTTGAATAATTCAAGGTTTAGCAAGGATAAGAATCTTTAAAAACTTCACCAAAATAAACCCAATTACCATCAATTTTTTTATCACCAGTATAGGTTACACAAGTGCAATAACCATTACTTGGATAATTCTGCAATTCTCTTTCACCCTTAGGGCTAGTTTCTAAATCACCACCCTTACCACCAAAAGTGTTTAAGAGCTTAACATTCTCTAATTGATAAGCTTCCAATTTTTCTAATTTTCTCATAATTATACGTAAATTTTATTATTAAAAAAAGGTCTTTCCTTTTTTTCTTTTACAAACTTGTAAATTAATTTTCAAAGCTTAATGCTGGTTTACCGATAATTTTAATCGGCTAACCGATAATTTTGTATTTTTGTAATAAATTGATTTATTATGACTTTCGGAAGTGTTCTATTAAGAAATCGGGTAAAAAACAATTACACTCAAAATCAAGTTGCAGAACTACTACAAGTTTCTCAAAGTACATATTGTGATTGGGAAAGTGGTAGTGCTATACCAAAAACAGAAAATCTGATTAAGGTTGCATCTTTATACAATTTAGATTTGAATGAATTATTAGCTTCGTTTCATCAAGAAAAAGTGAATATAGTAAACAGTCCTAATACGATTAGTAATAGTCCAAATTCAAAAATAGAAACAACTGAAGCCTTGGTAAAAATAGCCGAAAACATTGAAAAGCTTGTAGTTCTTATTGAGAAATTATACAATAAAGAATAGGAAAAACGGCTTGATTCAATAAAAAAGTAAATCTTGTAACAATTTTATAAATACTGTTTTCTAAAACTTACTGATAAAACAATGGATAAGGGTATTCTGAACATAATTTAATCAAAAATATTTAAGGAATCGTATGATTCAGTAATGAATTCAAATTTCTTTTGTAGTTTTAAAACTTCTCTTGTCATTTATTCATGTAGTTTTTTATTTAAAGGTATTCACGAAACTCCACTTCGTTCGTTTTCAGACAAGTTGCGGATTTGATGAATAGGAATGGTTTTGCCGTAATGTTTGGCAATAATCTTTAAGCAAGTTGGACCGCAGTCTTTGGCATCGGGTTGTTTGTAGTGAGGGAATTTTTTCAATTTTGAATGTTTAATGCTTGATTTTGAATTAATTCATAATTCATAATTCACAATTCAAAATCCATAAAACTCAATGGCTTTTTGTTTTAGGGGATTTGTGCTCCATTCGGCCCATTCTCCTGTATAGGGATTATAGCCGCATTTCAACGGTTTTGAGATATCCAGGCCTTCTTGGTTGGTATGTGTGCGTTCTGTATAAGCTCTGCAATCTGTGCAGATATAACGGAACTCACAATCTTTGCATACTTCAATCTCATCTTTGGTGAGGTTCCAGTATTTTTTGAACCCGGGTTTGTTGAGTGCCTCTTGCAGCGTGGTGTCTTTTATATTACCATAACTTTGTGGCATGGATGGGCAGTTGCGGATTTCGCCGTTTTGGTCGATAGATATTTTAAGGTTGAGGCAGGAGTTGCAAGACTTTGAAGTTAAATATGTTCTTAAATTTGGATGAAACAAACTTTCAGATATAATTCCACAATTTTTTTTATCTATTAGTTTTGACTTCACAAAATATACCTCTTCATTTTCAAATTTTTCTGTCAATGAACAATTAGTAACGACTAACCTTGCAATAATCTTGTTTGTTAAATAAAAATTTAGATATTCATTAGTCGAATATAATTCATTTTTTTGAACTATAATTTCTAGAGATAAAAGATCTTGGTTTAAAACCCTTTCTATAATCAGTACCAACTCCTCAATTTTTGGAGAAAAAAATAAGCGTAATTGTAAGGACTCGAATACAAAATCTAACTTTTCTAAACTATCTAATACGTTATTTGTGCTTTGAGAATCCAAAATAATGTCTTCAATATGAAAAGAAGAAGAATATTTTTCATTTCGAATACTAATATTTTTTTGTTTTGATTTTGTAAAGAAAATAAAGTTTTCTAAAACAAGAAAATTCAAATATTTCTCAATATTTTTAACACTTGAAATATCATATTTCGTTAATATAACATCCAAATCTTTGTTAAGGTTAGATTGTATGAATAAAGATAATTCTTTTGGAATTTGACAATAGACACCTCTTTCGGTATCAATTACAGTAGAGAGTTTTGCGCCATCAGTAAAATAACAACAACTGAAAAGATTAAGAAATCTCATATATTTTACTTATGCATTTCGTATGAGATTTTCTTAAATAAACTTGTCTATAAAAATTGTTTACTCTCCCTTTTACTAAAAAGCTAGAAAAAGTTGATTTTTTCATTTCAATAATTTCACTATTAAAATAAGCAATTGGAAGTTTTCCTTTTTTTACTAAATTATTGATTTCCTCAACTTTCATTTTTATCTCTTTTTATCATATACTCTACAACTTCTTTTTCAAAATCCAAATTCCCTCGAAATGAATAGCCCGAAATTTGTCCAACTGGATTTACTTCTAAAAAGTAAAATTCGTTATTTTCTGATTGTAAAATGTCTATACAACCAATGTTCAACTTTATAGTTTCCATTAATTTTACGATTCTTTCTTCAATTTCATTAGGCAGCTCGCTATAAATAATACGAAAAACATCTTCATTTCCATCTGTTTTTCTTGAATCAATTTTTGATATTTCATTTTCCTGTGTAAGTAGTTCGACAGGGAAACATTTTCTGTTAAAGTACAAAATTCTATATTCTTTCTTTTTTATTATAAGCTCCTGAAAAATACTCATTTGGAACCTAATTGGAAGTATATTTATAAAATTGGTGTCTATAACCTTTGTATAAATAGGATTAATAAGAAAATTGTTTTCTGTAAAGTTTCTTGGGAAATTACCAATAGCTTTTGTAATAATCTTGCTGTGTCTTTTCATGAAAGAAGCCAATGCATTTTTATTGTTTGTCACAATAAAATCAGGGACATTTAATCCACAGCTCATTGCTTTATGCAAAATTGTCAATTTATTTACATTAGCTTTATCAATTTTTGGTATCCACTCAGCATTTCTTAATGAATGATCTAAAAACTGCCTAAATTCATAAATTTCAGAAGATATAGTTTTTCTTAATCCAATATTAAACTTTTTATCGTCAACAATTCTGGGTAACTCATCTGTTGTTAACCACCTTCTGTTCAAAATAACCCTTACTTCTTTTGAAAGATTTCTTCCATTTACTAAAAGATGATTGTTTTTATTAATATAAATCTCCGTCTCATTTCGAAAGATGGATTCTCCCGTTAATATCATATAATCTGCTTGGTAGTAATTCAACCACTCTATAAAACGGGAATGAGAAAGATCTCCAGCTTCGGTAGTTAAAACAAGAATCATAAACTTTAATTACAGTGTATAAACATAGAATCCTGCAATGGAGGTAAACCAATTTCTGCACGAACAGAATCGGATTTCTTACGGTATTTTAAACAAGGTTTGCCAAATTGTGAGCCGTATAATATTTTACTGTTTCCCAAAGAATCCCTTCTAATTATGTAGTATTTGTCTAAATAAAAAATGAAATTATCCATTTGCAGATTACCTTTTTCAACTTCTGATAAAAATAAATTAAAATACTCCTTTTCATTTATAAGTCTATGCGGATTATGCAGTAAGACGGCATGGGCAGCAGCCTTGACACATTCGAATTTCATGTTATTTTCACCCAAAATTTCATTTCTTGGAAATCCATTTTTTCTTACAAATTGAACAATTTTGTTAAAATTTACTGTATCAACCGCATGAATTAAACTCCATTCCATACGTAATCCATTAGGTTTGCCATCAAATACAAAATGGCCTAGTCTTATACCTTGATCGAAACCATAAATTTGACACAATTCAAATGCAAGGCTATCCTGTTTATTTTTTTTATATGAATAGTTCAATTCTTTCGAATTACTAACTTTACAGCTGATAAAATGTAAACAAACAATAATAACTATATATTTTAAATGGCTAAACTTCATAATTTAAAGTTCTAAGAAAAGGAATTAGCTTTGTATTTTTAAAAATACAAAGCTAAAAAGAATAAATAGTTAATATTTATATTGGCATATTAAATGTCCCGAGAAATCTATCCCCCTTATCAAACTCACCATTGCCATTTGAGTCTTCGTACTCATTTTCTGCGACCTCTGTATAGGTTGTTAAATCGGCGAACCCTACTTGTTTAACTAAAGTAGTGGAGGTCCCTCCTTTAATAGAAACCAATTGACTTTTTTTGATTTCAGTTTCTTTAAAATTTTTTAGTTTTAATTTTTTCATATTTAAACATTTATTTTTATTATTAAAAAAGGTCTTTCCTTTTTTTCTTTTACAAACTTGTAATTTAATTTTCAAAACTTAATGCTGGTTTACCGATAATTTTAATCGGCTAACCGATAATTTTGTATTTTTGTAATAAATTGATTTATTATGACTTTCGGAAGTGTTCTATTAAGAAATCGGGTAAAAAACAATTACAATCAAAATCAAGTTGCAGAACTATTACAAGTTTCTCAAAGTACTTATTGTGATTAGGAAAGTGGTAGTACTATACCAAAAACAGAAAATTTGATTAAGGTTGCATCTTTATACAATTTAGATTTGAATGAATTATTAGCCTCCTTTCATCAAGACAAAGTGAATATAGTAAACAGTCCTAATACGATCAGTAATAGTCCAAATTCAAAAATAGAAACGACTGAAGCCTTGGTAAAAATAGCCGAAAACATTGACAAGCTCGTAATTCTTATTGAGAAATTATACAATAAAGAATAGGAAAAACGGCTTGATTCAATAAAAAAGTAAATCTTGTAACTATTTTATAAATGCTGTTTTCTAATACTTACGGATAAAACAATGTTAAGGGTATTCTGCACATAATTTAATCAAAAATATCTAAGGAATTGAATCTGTAATGAATTCAATTTTCTCTTGTAATCACAACAAACTACTGCCTTCTCTTGTAGTTTGTTCATGTAGTTTTTTATTTTTTATTTAAAGGTATTCACGAAACTCCACTTCGTTCGTTTTCAGACAGGTTACGGATTTGCTGTATAGGAATGGTTTTGCCGTAATGTTTGGCAATAATCTTTAAGCAAGTTGGGCCGCAGTCTTTGGCATCGGGTTGTTTGTAGTGAGGGAATTTTTTCAATTTTGAATGTTTAATGCTTGATTTTGAATTAATTCATAATTCATAATTCACAATTCAAAATCCATAAAACTCAATGGCTTTTTGTTTTAGGGGATTTGTGCTCCATTCGGCCCATTCTCCTGTATAGGGATTATAGCCGCATTTCAACGGTTTTGAGATATCCAGTTTGTGCAGATGTATAATCATCTGTCATGGCTGGGCCGCCTTGACCGCCAATTTGTTTTGACAATGAAATTTTTGTCATCTTAAACCTGTTAAGTTTTTCTAATCTCTTAATGATAAAATATTTAAAGTTAAAATTCATATCTAAATCTCTGATATTCAATACTAGGCAATCCAATGGTTTTGTTATTCTCATTGAATTGCTTGATTTTATTGAAGTCCTTTTTAGCCATAAGCGACGGAATCATTTGAAAATCCAGAAATAAATATTCCTGCGGCTCATTAAGAATTCTTTGTTTGTAGGAATTTCTCAAAGAAGCCAAATCCATCGGAGTACATTGTCCTTTTTTTACACATTCGAGCATCTTTTCTTCATAATAATCATAATATCCCTGATAATCCATATGAAAAAATAAAATTACTGCGTGAAGATAAGAAACTCTCACAAGAATTTGTCGCTCAATCTTTGGGATTGAGTCAGAGCCAATACAGCCGTAGAGAAAAGGGAAAGATACGTTTTGTAATGGATGAGGTTCAAAAACTTTCCCAATTGTTAGAAACTACTGTGGCAGAACTTTTTGGAGAAGAAACTACCGTATTTTCCAACAATAATCAAAAAGGCGGTGTATTTGGTCAATATGTTAGTGTACCAGAAAAACTCATTGAACAGTATGAGGTGAGACTTAAAGAAAAGGATGATTTAATCAATTTGTTAAAGCAACAACTTAATTTATAAATTTTTTCACCATCCCTCAATTCTTGTGGGAAAACTAGCAAAATTACATTTCCAAAATGGAAGAGGAGATAGAAAGATTGCAAAAATCGATGGTCAATTAGCAAGTTGAACGCAGAATGCAAAATTGTGTATCTTTGTTATAGCTTTGCACGCCTTGAAAGCAAGTAAGAAACCGTAAATGGACGTTAAAACCACAAAAAATGAACTACAAAATATCCTTTCGGGAACGCGCATTATTGGCCATGACACAGTTATCCAAACAATTGCCCGTCACCTTAGAACAGGCAAGAGAACAAGCCCTTTGGCTGAAGAAAAACACCAAAACAAAGCAAAAGAAACAGAGAAACTCATAAAATTTGCACATCAAAACAGGATGTTTTTTGACCAAATAGAGGAAGAAAATTACATATCCGAAGGCGCAGAGCAAAAAGTGTACATTAAAAATGATGAATATGTCTTGAAACTAAATGATGCCATTTATTACGCATCTTGGGAAGACTACTTTTTCAATATTTTACTTCACAATTATTTTTTTCCTGATACTGCCTATCATTTAATGGGATTTCATTTTGATGGAAAAATCTTGTATGCCGTTGTAAAACAAGCTTTTGTGCGGGCAGATTCGCTTACGGATTTAGAAAATGTAAAAACTTTTCTGGAAAGTAATGGATTTGTAAACACAAAAAATCATGATTATTTCCAACCTGATTTAGGCATTGTATTGGAAGATTTGCACGATGAAAATGTGCTGAGTCAAAAAGGAATTCTTTATTTTATTGATACTGTTTTTTATATCCAACCAGAAATTTTCTGGGAAAATTCATAATTCACAATCCATTAATCAGAAGTATCAACGCCACGGCCGTAATCTTCACCAAATTTCTCTTTACGTTCTTGCATCTTTTTCTGAAATTCTTCTCTTGTCATAATCGTATAATCCTTGAAAAGTTCAAAATCTACTTTTTTATCAAAGTTTTCAATTTTATTCGCCTTAAATTCTATGCTGAATCCATCCGGATAGGTTTCTTTGTAATACAAAATTAATCCTGGCAAACCGTTGGATCGCCAAGGTCCTGCTTTGGACTGGATTTCCGGGGTGTACAAGGCATAGATTTCTGCATCATTAGCATCGGGTATAGTTGCTTTGTAAACTTTGTAGCCGATAAAATTACTTTCTGTTCGTTCCAATTGCCAATTTGCCGTCGCTATGGTCTCAACAAAGCCTTCTTTTCCTTTATAATGAGGATAAATCAAGGTGTTTTTTTCAAAATTGCTCAGATAAGTACGGTCATCGGGTGGCGTAAAAAAGTAATGTTGATCTCCAATGATGACGACACCTTCTTCACGCAAATGTGGAATTCTTTTCCACAAAGTTTGATTGCCTTTGATGAATAATTCATAATCATAAATCATATCATTGAAAGTATTTGCGGCAAGTTTGAAGTCTGCATCGGTATTTCTTCCCTCGGGAATGGGGTTAAAATACTTCATTTCATATTCTATTCTTAAGATGTCCTGTGCATGTACAAATCCCAAACACAGGCATAAAATAATGATTAATTTATTGTTTTTCATTTATAATTCTTTGTTTTCTTTAACGTTTTATAGTGTTTTTTATTTGCTGATACATTTTTTCTTTTTCAGTCGGTAAAAGTGTTTTATCCAACAATATTTCGCCGTTCTTTCCAAATAACATATATCTTGGTAAATCAGTTTGGTCTTGAAAATCAGCCAATTGATTTATATTTTGATGCATTTCCATGGGTGGGAAGTAATGCCAAGTGTTCAGATTGCGTTTGCGGATATTGCGCAGCCATTTACCAGAGTTTACCTGTGAGTCCAAGGTTACATAAAGCAAGTCAATGCCTTCCTTTTCCAAAAATGCTTTTAAATTCTGATGCTGCAATAATTGCGGAATACAGATTCCGCACCAATTGGCCCATAATGCAACCAATACATTTTTGCCTTGAAAATTTTCAGAAATTACATTTTCAAGTTTATTATAATTCTTATGGGATTGATTTCGTACCAAATTTGATTCTCGGTCAAAGGTGCCAAACGTATGCACATAATCTACATTGTTTTCCTGCGCCAATTGGGTGTAAATCCTATCTAAATTCGGCATTTGAGGATGATCGGGATACAATAGTTTGAAATTATCATAGATTTCGCGGGTATATTCATAATCAAATTTATCATCATCGTGCATTCCCGTGAGCTGACTCACCGCAATCATAGGTTGTAATCGTGGCGGAATGTAATAATAAGTGTTATCAGATTCGTTCCAAATGCCTGTGATATATTTTTCTCCAGGCAGCCAACCTTTTTCTATATAGGAAGCCTTTCTTTCTATATAGCCTCTTTTTATCCACCCTCTATAATCATTGTATTTGGGATCAAAAGGATCATAAGTTTTGGTTAAATAAATCAAAAATTCTTTTTTGGGAATGATGTTATCCTTTAAACTAAAATACATATGCATAGAAAAAGCCCATTCGAATTTCATAATGTCCAGAAATTTTTTATGAAATGCGGAATCTATTTTCTTTGTTTTCAGCAATAAATCCAAATTTCTTCCAATTTTCAGTTGAAATTCGTCTTCAAAAAAATAAATCATTCTTTCGGATGTAGAATAATTTTGAAGTCGTTTAGCCAAATTTGAAGGTACTTGTACATTGTAATGCCAATCAAAATATTTCTTGGCATGCGCAAAACTGCCGGTACCACTTAAATTCTTATCAAAACTATCTATGCCATCAAATTTAATTTTAGTCTTCGGTCCAATTATTAAACCTAAACCTCGTGGTCTATTACTTAAATCCGCATAAGTTGTAGAATCTGTATAAAATGAAATCCGGCCTTTGCCGTTTTTTAAAGGGAAAATTTGAGAAGTATCATAAGTTATAGAATCTCGGTACATTTCTGTTGTGTACAGTATAATTTCATGGTCTTTTAGGTCAATTCCGCTGTAATCAACATCGATAAACGTATTGGGTTGCTGTCCCATTAGACAGCTACAAAATAAAATCCACGCTAAATTGAAAATACATCTTGTTTGCATAGTAAAATAACGTGGATTTTTAATTTAAATTATTCATCATCAGGACAATGCGCTGGTTTCAAATCATGTGGCCTACCACAAGCTTTATGACAAAAGCATTGACAGTTTTGATATGAACCACAATTTTCATGTGATGCACCACAACCACAATCTGCCGACCAACCTCCGCCTTTACCGCCAGAAATTGTCGCCATCTGTTCTCTCGAAATAGTTTTAAATCTTTTCATAATAAAAATATTTTTAATTTCCCTACTCGTTAAAAGGCTTTTCGGGTTACCGCCTGTTTAAATGATTAAACATGACAAATATCATAAATTAAATACTCCCTCACAATGTGATAAGCACATATTTTATGTGAATTGCACATAGGACGCATTTTATTCAAAAATTCAAAATTCAAAATCCATCCAAAAAAAATGACTCCGTTGCCAGAGTCATTTCGTTTTGAGAGATTCAAGTTGTTAATCCCATTGATTTGTGGTCGATACCGCATATTTGCCACCACCGGTAAAGAACAGTGCCAGCGCACCAAACAAGAACAAAGCTTGTAATTCCCACGCCCAAGCACCCGTTTGCGTTAGCGTAAACATCTTGTCGCCATTGGCTAGAAACATCGCCACCAACATCACAGGTACATAAAACAGCGCGGCAATTCGGGTACGAAATCCAACGAGCAACATCAAAGGCGCAATGATTTCACCCAAATAAACGCCGTAGGCCAAAACTGCGGGGAGCCCCTTTTCTGCCAGCACTCCCTCAATATATCCCAAGCCATGCGTCAATTTGGCAATCCCATGAAACAACATCAATCCACCAATAGAAAGTCGTAGAAGTAAATAACCTAAATCCTTGTTATTCATATTCGTATGTTATTGTTTAGCCATTTGAAGGTGAACCAAGATTTCTACATCTTTTCCGATTCCGGCAGCTCCTGGATCATAGTTGATGTTGTAATCAAAGCGATTGATGGTGGTTTTGGCCTTGAAACCCATTTTTTCGCCTTTGTCGCTTTTGGCAGTTCCAGAATGCCACAAGTCAAATACCACCGGCTTGGTTACGCCTTTAATCGTTAAATCACCAAACAATAAGTACTGATTTTCTTTACCTTTTTTCATGATTTTGGTACTCTTGAAAGTCATGTTCGGGTATTTTTCAACTTCAAAGAAATCGGCGCTGCGCAAGTGATTGTCGCGTGGCTCTACGTTGGTGTTGATGCTGGTTACCTTTACATTAAAGTCAAATTTAGCTGTCTCCAGATCAGGCCCATTAGTGGTCATATCCCCGGTATAGTCGGTAAATTTACCGTTTACCAAGCTTATTCCTGAATGTTTGATGCTGAAATTCAGCGATGAATGTGCCGCATCTACCTTCCATGAAGTTTGTGCGAATGTGCCTACCGAAAACATAACGATAGCCAAAAGTGTGATGAATTGTCTCATTTTTAATATTTTATAAATTATTGTTTACTTCTTTTATTGTGTTCAAAAGATCTTCTATATCGAGTCTGCGCGTGTGCATTTCTATTTGCCCGGCCGCATTTCTGGGCCATTGCGCTGCGGGTTTGTCCCAGTACAGTTCCAGCCCGTTTCCGTCGGGGTCGTTCAGGTAAATCGCCTCCGACACGCCGTGGTCTGATTCGCCTGTCAGCGGATAATCATTATCCATCAAACGCTTCAAAATTTGGGCTAAATCTTTCCTTTCACTGTACAGAATGGCCGCATGATACATGCCCACACCTTGTTGTGTTGCCGGCGGGTAGCCCGCGCTGTGCCAGGTGTTGAGCCCGATATGGTGATGGTACCCGCCCGCCGACAAAAACGCTGCCTGTTGCCCGTACATTTGCGTGACCTCAAAGCCCAGCAAATCACGGTAAAACTTGAGCGCGCGTTCCAGATCAGACACTTTCAAATGAATATGACCGATTCGGGTTGCCGGCGGAACGGTGTATTTTTCCATGTTTATTGTTTTACAAACTGAACTTCGGCATTGATTTTCACCTCTTCGCTCACCAACAATCCACCTGCCTCAAGCGCCTGGTTCCAGTTCAAACCAAATTCCGTACGGTTGATTTTCCCGCTCATGGTAAAACCAGCTTTGGTATTGCCATAAGGGTCTTGTCCCACACCACCAAAATCTACGTCAAGCGCAATATTTTTGGTAACCCCATTGATGGATAAATCACCATGCAATTTGTAATTATCCTCGTCTAATTTTTCAAAAGAAGTACCTTCAAAAGTAATTTCTGGATAGGTTTCTGCATTGAAGAAGTCTGCACTGCGCAAGTGATTGTCGCGATCCTTGTTGTTGGTAAAAATCGAATCGGTTTTGATGACCGCTTTCACTTTGGCTTGGGTAAAGTTATCCCCCTCTGATACGATTTCGGCATCGAATTCTTTGAACTCGCCCTTTACGTTGCTTATCATCATGTGTCTCACTTTAAAGGTGATTTCACTGTGTGTTGCATCTGATTTCCAAATTGTTGACATAATTGTTATTTTTATTTATTAAATTTCTGATGCAAAATTCAGAATTTATAACCAAAATCAAGTTAACCTAAGTTAATCCATTAATTTTTAACAAATAATTAACCTTTTGTCTTTGGAATTTTTAGCTCACAATATTCCGTCGTATGCGGCTCAACGACTGGGGTTTGATGCCTAAATAAGATGCAATGAGGTATTGCGGAATCCGCTGCACAAAATGTGGAAACAACTCTACAAACTCCTGGTAGCGGTGCTCTGCACTCTCGCTGTTGGTCTTTGCCAATCGATATTGCTGCGCCACATAGGCGTTTTGCGTAAGAATTCTGAAGTACCTATCCACAAATGGTATCGTGTCCAGCGCTTTTTCATAATGGTTGTGATTGAACATCAACAATTCACAATCCTCCAAGACTTCTACGGTATAGAGTCCTGGCTTACCCGTAAGAAAACTGTACAAGTCTGTAACCCAATAACTTTCTATTCCAAACTGAATCGCCGTTTTTTCTCCTTTTTCGTTCAAATAATACATATACGCCGAGCCTTGATTGATGAAGTACAGGTACTTACACACCTGTCCAATATCCGTCAATAGACTTTTTCTTTCTACTTTTTTCGGAAAAAACATTTCGCAGAACGCATCCAATTCCGCCTCCGGAATCTCGTAGCCTACGGTGCGGTGCAGATTTTGTTTGAGTATTTCGTACATGAATTAAAAAAAATAAGAACAAATATAAACCATTGACATCAAAACACAGTCTCAAATAAACATACCACCTATTATTTTACCAATCCCATTTGATTAATGCTTTTTCGTAATTCGTTTTTACATTTTTAATTTAAATAAAAATGAAACATTGTATGTCCAGCTCTACTATTTCGAGTGTTTTAGTTGCCAAGGAATGGTATGCTGTTGTGGACGCATTCTGTTGATTTCACCTCGTGTGACAAAATATTGTCGGCTATAATCAAACTTCGTTTTGATTTATAGGGTCAAAATGAATTGTAGTCAAGCTTTTCCTTCATAAATTTTAACCTGCTGAATTGTAAAAATAAAACAGGTAAAACCCATCACAAAATCCTCTTCCGTTTAAACCAAATCCAAATGATGATACTAATCACGAGCATGAGAAGCAGAGTGAAAAAATAGCCGTTTGGGGTGTGCAGTTCGGGCATGTTGTCGAAATTCATTCCATATACGCCGGCAATAAAAGTGAGGGGTAAAAAGAAGGCTGAAAAGATGGTGAGCAGCTTCATTACGTCATTATTCTTTTTGGAATTTAATGATAAATAGGTGTTGGTGAGCGCGTTGGCATCATCTGCAGCTTCTTCATATTCCAATATCAACTGCACCAGAACTTCTTTGGCATCTTGATGTTCAGACTTCACCGTCTCTGGTGATTTCAGTAACTGTAATACATTTTGACTAAACATCAAAAGCTTTTTGGTAAGGCGAATTTCTAATTTCTGAAAGTATAAATCTTCTAGCGAAATGCGATTCAGTTTTTCGGTGAACAACATTTTTTCTATCACATCAATTTCGTTGCTGTGCCAAGTGGCGGGATTATTATAAGTTTTGAAAATTAAACGAATCAAATAAAAAAGTAAATGATAAGACGAGTTGAATGGATTTGGCTGAAGGTTCAAAAATTCAAAAGAATGCTTGTGAAAACTAATCAAATAATGCTCGTTTACAAAAAAAGCTATCTTGTCTGATAATTGTTGAATATTATTGATAATGTCATCTTCATGGGCAGTATAAGCTCTCAAAATCAAAAACTGACCATTATCATAAGCTTCGTATTTGGGTAAATGACCCGGTTGCAAGGCGTCTTTTACCAGAGGAAGATGCAACTGATACGATTCTATAACTTCTTGTAAATCCTCTATAGAAACGTCATGGCAATCAATCCAAGTGAATCCGTCATAGGAGCGAGTGGTAATTTGGGTCATAGTATTTGGGCTTGAATTACGAAGTTACGTAATTTTCAAATCTCTGCTTTTACTATGCAAAAGGTTTATTGTTTCGTATATTTGTACGAATTCTAAATAAGGCTATGAGTTTTACAAAAAGTGATGTTGAAAAGGTCTTGAACGATCTCGACATCAAAGACTGGATAAGTAACTTTCAAATTTTTGGAAATAAATTAATGATTGACGCCGTGTCACCTTCGCCGGCTATGCACGATAAAAAGAAATTGCAAGATGCACTAACCAATGCATTTAGAGATAAGATTCCAGAAGCCCAAACTGAAATTAAAATTACGGTAAAAGCCCCTGCCAAACCTGCGCTCACCCCATTAAAGGGGAAAGAGATAGAAGGTGTGAAGCATATTATAGCGGTAGCCTCTGGTAAAGGGGGTGTGGGCAAATCTACTGTAGCTGCCAACCTGGCGGTGAGTTTGTACCAAATGGGGTTCAAAGTAGGATTGCTCGATGCAGATATATATGGCCCATCGATGCCGTTGATGTTTGATGTGGAAAAGGAAAAACCGTTTTCTACTGTAAGAGATGGAAAGAATAAAATGCTGCCAGTAGAAAATTATGGTGTGAAATTGCTTTCGATTGGTTTTTTTGCGCAGATGGATCAAGCGGTAGTTTGGCGCGGAGCAATGGCCTCCAAGGCTATTCATCAATTGATACATGATGCAGACTGGGGCGAACTTGATTTTTTGCTGGTAGATTTGCCGCCGGGTACAGGTGATATTCATTTGAGTCTGGTACAGGAAGTGCCGGTAACGGGCGCCGTGATCGTGAGCACACCACAACATATTGCGTTGGCAGATGCGCGCAAAGGTGTAGGAATGTTTCAAATGGACGCCATCAATGTACCGGTACTGGGTTTTGTAGAGAATATGTCCTATTTTACTCCTGCCGAACTGCCTGATAATAAATACTATATATTTGGACAGAACGGGGTGAAGAATTTAGCAGAAAAAATGAATGTAGCCTTTTTGGGCGAAGTGCCATTGGTGCAGAGCATACGCGAGGCGGGTGATGCGGGCAGACCTGCAGCCATGCAGATAAATAGTGTAGCGTCCCAAGCCTACAACCAAATTACCAAAAATATGGTAGCCAGTTTGGCAGAAAGAATCAAAAATTTACCGCCCACAGAAATTGTAAGAATTACGACAATGGCAGGCTGCTCTACCCAATAATCATAAAAACGAATTTGTATGAACATGGAATTACAAAATAAAGTTCAAAAAGCTCTGGACGAAATCAGACCCTACCTGCAAACAGATGGTGGTGATATAGAGTTGGTTTCTATTGATGACAAGGTGGTTACCGTGCGTCTATTGGGTGCGTGTATTGGCTGTACGGTAAATCAAATGACCTTGAAATCTGGCGTTGAAATGACCGTAAAAAAACATGCCCCCGAAATTTTGACCGTAGTAAATGTGGCGTAAATTTGAATTATGACAGAAAAAGAGCTAAAACAAGCTGTCATTCTTTTTGCTGGAGACTCTGGTGATGGAATGCAGTTTACAGGATCTCAATTCACCAGTACATCTGCACAATTGGGAAACGACATCAGTACTTTTCCAGATTTTCCCGCAGAGATACGTGCACCTAGCGGAACCACTGCTGGTGTTTCGGGCTTTCAATTGCACTTTGGTAGTGTAAAGATTAGCTCACCAGGAGATCAATGTGATGTTCTGGTAGCTATGAATGCGGCTGCGCTCAAGAAAAATTTTGATCAACTCAAACCCCACGGAATCCTTATAGCCAATACGGCTGGATTTGATGCCAAGAATCTACAATTGGCACATTGTGAGTTGGAAAATCCGCTGGATGCGGCAAGAGAAAAATTCACGGTGTATGAGTTTGATATTACAGGGCTTACCAAAGAGGCTTTGAAAGACGCAGCTTTGAGCATGAAAGAAAAAGACCGTACCAAGAATATGTTTGCATTGGGCTTTGTCTATTGGCTTTTTACGCGTCCGCTGGATTTTACCATTGCCTATTTGGAAGAAACCTTCAAATCTCAACCCCATATTGTAGATGCCAACGTTCGGGTATTGAAGGCGGGCTACAATTATGGTGAAATTACGGGTATATTCACAGAGCGATTTGTGGTGAAGTCGGCACCTATGGAAAAAGGTGTCTATCGTAATATCACAGGAAATCATGCGGTGGCACTTGGTGCTATTGCGGCAGCCCAACAAGCTGGGCTGGATCTCTTCTATGCAGGTTATCCTATAACACCTGCCTCGGATATTTTGCATTTTTTGGCAAAATATAAACATATGAACGTCAAAACTTTTCAGGCAGAAGATGAAATTGCAGCTATTGCAGCCGTAATTGGAGCTTCGTATGCGGGTGATTTGGCCATTACGGCTACTTCTGGCCCTGGAATGGCGCTCAAAACAGAAGGCTTGGGGCTGGCTATGATGCTAGAAATACCCACGCTGGTCATCAATGTGCAACGTGGAGGTCCCTCTACAGGATTGCCTACCAAGACAGAACAAGCAGATTTGTTGCAGGCAATTTATGGTAGAAATGGAGAAGCTCCCATTCCTGTTTTGGCAGCAAAATCTCCCAAGGATTGCTTTCAGATGACCTTTATGGCGTGTAAAATAGCTGTAGAGCATATGACGCCAGTAATTTTGCTATCTGATGGATATTTGGCCAACGGTTCAGAGCCTTGGAAGTTTCCAAAAACAACCGAACTAGAAAGCATCGATATGTTAGAACCTTCTATGATAAAAGAAGAATTTCAACCCTATCAACGCAATGCAGATTATGTGCGCGGGTGGGCTGTGCCAGGTATGCCCGGGCTTGAACATCGCGTGGGAGGATTAGAGAAAAAAGACATCACTGGAGATGTAAACTACGAGCCGAATAACCATGAATTGATGGTGAAACAAAGAGCAGCCAAGGTAGAGCAAATCCAGAATTATATTCCCGATGCGCAATTGGAGCGTGGTGACGAGAACGCAGAACTGCTCATCATCGGTTGGGGCAGTACCTATGGTTCTATACAAGCAGCGATGACACCATTACTGGAAGAGGGTAGAAGTGTGGCGCATTTACAGTTGCAGTATTTGAATCCGTTTCCAAAAAATTTGAAAGATTTACTTAAAAATCATTCCAGGTTTTTGGTGCCAGAAATCAATCAAGGGCAGTTGATCAAAGTTTTGCGGGATAAATTTTTGATAGATGCCAAGCCTTTGAATAAAACCAAAGGGACACCATTTACTGCTCCAGAAATTTATAAAGCTGTCATAGAAAATTTAGAAACTGAAGATTAAATTACCTAACGAATTTTCAATTTAAGTAAAGGCCAATTCGAATAATGATGAGGATTAATATTTGATTGTATATCAATTAGAATCATTTTCTTTTTGGCATTTTGTTTGCCTTTAAAGCAGCACAAACCTATTTAGAAAATGAAAAAAACCATATATATATTAATAGCCGTCTTCATTTCAGCTTTTTCAACTGCACAGGGATTTCAGGACAAAGAATTTTTGAGATATCGCGTGCATTATGGCTTTTTGAATGCGGGATTTGCCTCGCTCAAAGTTACAGAAACGATGTATAACGGAAAGCAGCATTATCATGTTTTGGGCGAGGGCTCTTCTACGGGTGCTGTGCGGGCTTTTTTCAAAGTAGATGATAGATATGAGACCTATTTTGACAAGAATAAATTTACCCCGAGCAAATTCATTAGAAAAGTAAGAGAAGGAAAACATGAAAAAGACCGAGTGCTTACTTTTGACAATCAACGAAAAGTGGTTACTGTGAATGATTTGAGGGCAAAAACGGTGACAAATGTGCGTTTTGAGAATCAAGTTCAGGATATGTTATCTGCCTTTTATTATTTGCGAACAAAATCCAATAATGACTTCAAAACTGGTGAATTTATGAAAGTTGATGTTTTTATGGATGGCGAGGTATATCCTTTTAGCCTCAAAGTAGAGGGTCGAGAGCGTATCAAGACGAAATTTGGATATATAAATTCCATTAAATTGACACCTTATGTGCAGGCAGGTCGGGTATTTGAGGCAAAAGAGAGTGTGAGTATGTGGGTAAGTGATGATTTAAATTTAATTCCGCTCAAACTCAAAGCCAATTTGGTCGTAGGCTCTCTGGATATGGATTTGCATAATTATCGTAATGTAAAATATCCTTTAAATTTTAAATAAGGCAAACCTATTATATCACAAAACGATTTTTAATTGTTCAAATCAATTCCAAGGTTTTGTGATCGTTTTTGCCACTGCTCTCTGGCGTATTGTTGTAGGTCTGTTATATTATCCGTTTCGTCCGTAATCTCGCGCCCGAAAAGGGTTTCAATTAAATCTTCCATGGTTACCAGCCCTTGAACCATTCCGTACTCATCTACCACCATGCTGATATGATTGTTTTTTTGCACCAATAATTCAAACAAATGGGGTAGTGACAATGATTCGTTTACAGCTACGATATTTCGTTTAATATCTTTCAATTTTTTGTGTCCGGCACCATCCACCAATTGCTGCAACAAATCATCCTTCAACAACACGCCAGTAATATTGTCTGGCGCGTGGTCAAATAAAGGGATTCGGGAATAGGGCATTTTTCGGTTTACCATTTTATAATAATCTTGTATGGTCATATTTTCATCTGCCATAGCGATTACCGTACGTGGTGTCATGATATCGAGTGCATTTAATTCTTCAAAACCCAATAAATTTTTAATAATTTTATACTCAGATTTTTGTAATTCTCCACTTTCTTCAACCGATTCTGCCATGGCTTTGAAATCGGAGCGCGACAAGACAGATTCATCTTTATTTTTCTTGAGCGAACGTGTTATCAACTGACTTATCCAAACAAAAGGTGAGAGTATGAAAATCATGATTTTCAATGTTTTGGCGGTAAAACCGATTAGAGATTTCCAATTATTGGCTCCGATGGTTTTGGGGATAATTTCAGATAAAATCAAAATCGCTAAAGTCATGAAGGTGGCTACGATGGATTCATATGAAATTTGAATTCCTAAAACATTAAAAAAATGATTGCCCCACAGTTTTCCGGCCTGCGCACCGACACCAATCGCTCCTACGGTGTGCGCAATGGTGTTGAGTGTTAAAATAGCGGATAATGGTTTGTCAATATCTTTTTTGATTTCCTCGAAATAAGCTCCAGAAGCACTGCCTTCTCTGGCTAATTTTTTTGAATAAGAGGGTGTAATACTTAACAAAACGGCTTCAATTAGCGAACAAATAAATGAAACCAATATTGAAACAACAAAAAATATAATTATTATTGACATTTGACAAATATAAGAATTGTATGTTTGTGTAATGATAATAACTAGTCTGCAAAATCAGAAAATTAAAAATCTGGTTAAGTTGTTAGAGAAATCTCGTGAACGCAGTAATCAAGGCTTGTTTGCAGTAGAAGGGATTCAAGAAAATAGAATGGCATTGGAAAATAAATTTGAAGCAGAATTGTTTTTTTTGCAGCAAGATATTTTTCAAAATCAAATCAATCTACCCGCTGTAGAAACTTTATTCGTTTCTCAACAAGTTTTTCAAAAAATTGCTTATCGCTCTACTACAGAGGGAGTTATAGGTGTTTATAAACCCAAGACTTTTTCGTTAACAGACATTCAGAATCAAAAAAATGCGTTACTTGTCATTCTAGAAAGTGTAGAAAAACCAGGAAATTTGGGTGCAGTATTGCGCTCTGCAGATGCTGCCGGAGCCGATGCGGTAATTGTATGTGACGCACGATCAGATTTTTTCAACCCAAATGTGATTCGGTCTAGTGTTGGGACCATTTTTACGCAAACCATTGTTGCAACTTCCAAGGAGTCGATTGTGCAATTCTGTGAAGAATACGGAATTCAAATTTTGCCTACTTATTTGGGCGAAAATTCACAGAATTTGTATGATTGTGATTTGACACAATCCACAGCCTTGGTTTTTGGGACAGAATCTCAAGGTTTGTCGGATTTTTGGTTACAGCATAATCATGGAGTTAAAATTCCAATGGCGGGTCAGGTTGATTCTCTCAATGTGAGTAATGCTGTTGCTGTAGCGCTTTTTGAGGCGGTTCGCCAACGGAGTTTATGATGAGTTGGATTATCGATCCAAGCTTTCAATCCGCTGAAGGTAATTTCTTGAAATAAATTTAGTTTCTATTACTTTCCATGAAAAAACGGCGCAAATAAGGGTAATTCCTATGATAAAAAACATCAGCGTCCAGCGATTCCAGTAGGTGTGCAGGGAAAACCAAACACAAAGCTGAATGATGGGAAAATGAAAAATATAAGTTCCGTAAGTGAAATCTCCATATTTTCCAAATCGGTTCAAAAAGCTGAAGTGATAGGCGATAAATAGGACAATTACCGTAAGCGCAGCAGGTCTTAAAATGACAAAATCTGAAAAGAAGTATTCTATTAAAAAAATGAGAATGGCGGGTAGGAAGAGTAGTTTTAGGTTTGGAATTATTTTTTCGAAAAAATGAAAAGCAACAATTCCTCCAGAAAAATAACATAAAGAACCTGGTAATTGCTTGGCAAATCTGTGTAAGCCCGCATGATTTAATATGTTGAAAAACAGAATGGAAGCTATATAGACCAGCAAATAAAATAACCATTTCTTTCCAAAAATCTTTTTGTTTAAAAATGCTAAAAACGGAAGTAATAAATAAAAAGCTTCTTCAATTTTTATGGTCCATAAGGCGCCATTTACAGCGCACATGGTGTTGGTATTTTCAAAAACACCTGGTAAACAGGGTTGCAAATAGTTTTGATATAATAAATTTACACTCATATATTTCCAAAACTGTGCAGAGCTGAAATATTCTGTTGGAGAAAACTGGCTCACTGATGAGAGTAAAATCCCAAAGAAAATTACCACAAATGTATAAGCGGGAACAATTCGCCTGATTCTTTTGATAAAATATTTTCGAAGCGTTAAAGTATGGGCTAAACTTTTTGATACCAAAAATCCACTGAGGATAAAAAAAGCATGAATGGCAATTTCACTTTTAAAATAGGGTTGAATTTCGCTGTACAATTCGCCTGGAACCAGTACGGCAATATGAGCAATCATTACAATAAACGCCAAGGAAAATCGAATGAAATCAAAATTATTTTTATTGATATGAAAGGCGTGCACCGTGTTATTCTAATATTTCTTTGATAATTGTGAGCGCATCGGGCTCTTTGAAGCTCGATATATGGATTTGAAAGTACAATATTAGCGAATGTAACAATTGCTCGCGATGTGTGCGATTAAATTGGTTTTGATAATCTGGCGAAAATGAGCAATCCAGTAATTTTTTCCAATTTTGAGTTTCAATTTCATTCAAACTGAAATCAGAATTTTGATGATGCGTAAAGTCGCCTTCTGTCAATCTGAAGAATTTCCCATCAGAATTTTTCATGGGTGAAAAACCCATAAATTGGGTGAGCTTCATCAATAGAATCAAATGAAATTCAGCAAAATGATGCTTTTTTTCATTAAAAATATTTAATTGATTATAAATAAAGTCGAATAATTTTGGATTTATATCGTCTTCTCTGAGGACATTATGCAGAATTTCAGCAAGAAATTGTAACATCATTAATTTTACGGGATTCTCTAATGTTTCATTCCAGCTCAAATATGCTTGTGGTTGTCGTGGAAGTATCAAAGAACTTTTTTTATTGGGTTTGAAACTGAATTCAACAGGTACCAAAGGATATGTAAGCAATCTCAAAGATTTATTTTTGGAACTGAAAAATCCTTTAAAAAGTAGTGATAACATTCCAAATTCACGCGTATAGATATATGCTATCAGGCTTGTATCACCATATTTTATTGATTTCAAAACAAGTCCAAATGCTTTTTCCATTAGCGTACAATAGCAATTTTGGCTGTTGCAGTTTCTGTTCCGTCGGCATTAATCATCAAGACCAAATAAATACCTGATGCCACTTTTTGACCTTTTAAATTGGTTTGATTCCATTTTACAATTCCACCACTGGAGCGTGTTTTATAAATTAAATTTCCCACCACATCGGTAATACGTACATCGGCATTTTCTGCGATCCCTTTTATGGTAATTTCTCCATGAAAACCTGGTCTTACAGGATTGGGGTAGGCGATAACTTGTCCAAATGAGTCGCCAGTATCCTTGGCATCACCTTTATACGCCATCAATCCTTTGTCGGTGGCAAAGTACACCATTCCTGTGGTATTGTCCACAGCAATGTCGTAAATAATATTGGAAGGTAATGGAGAGTCTTCTTCTTTGAAGTGAAAAAGTAAATCCCTGCCATAAGCAGAAACATAGAAAGCACCCGCTCCTTGTGTACCAATCCATTTTTGGTTGGCGCCATCTACTTCTATATCATTGATGGCTGTGTCTGTGAGTAGTGCCTCTGGAATCCCGTTTTGAACGATTACAACGGGTTGAGTTTCTGGATTTCCGGCTTGCAGCTCTCGTATAGGATTGGTTTTAATTCGCAGTCCAAGTTGCGTGCCTATCCAAGCGGTTCCGTGTTTGTCTATACTTATGGTATAAACATTTGCCGAAGGAAGATTTCCGTTGTCCTCTGAATTCATGATTTGATAAATTTCAGTCATATTTGTGATGATGGCTCCGCTGCCACGAGTTGCTGGTACCCATACCCAGCCGTCATCACTCACTGAGGGTGCTTTGACACCAGGCGCACCTTGGTTAAAGTTTTCTAGACTGATCATGCTCCATCGGTTGTCTGGTGTTTTTTTATGAACCACGATATGGCCACGTATTCCGTCGCCAACATAGGTTTGGGTAAGATACATATTGCCGGCCGCGTCGAAATCGGTTCCGCCTAAAGCCAGAAAAGGTAAATCAGCAAAAAGAATATTTTCTATAATACTACTGTTGGTATGGTTGAACTCGCGAACTCTAGTGTCGTTTACGACTTCAAAAACACCATTCAAATGAAACCACGATGTGGCATAAGCAGTATTGATATCCATAGGATTATATGAAATATGGGTGATATCCAAGGCGTTGTTTAACATGCTATTGGGGATGTGAATCCACTCTCTAGCGTTGAAGTGTGAATATCCGTCAGAATTATTGGTGCTATGAATAAAGCTAAGAATACCCCCTGGTGCAAGCCAAATCTGAGAATCTGTAGCTGTTACCGCAAATGATGAATTGGAAATCGGCCCATCAGGAAAAATAGTTTCTCTGGTGTTATAGGGAACAAGTCCTTGTTTTTTTGTGCCAGCATAGATTTGATTATTGGCGACAATTCCAGAAATTACTCCCGGACCGAACACTACATTTTGAGTTTCTTGTAATTGATCATTTAAAACGATAATTCTATCGGTGGTAGCCACGCTCAAAACATTATTATTAACATTTAAATCGGTAATAATTCCAAAAGATCGTAGAAAATGCCAATTATTATCTTGTAAAACATATAAATTACCATGAGATGCCGCCATCAACTTATTTCCAAATCTTTGAATATGCGAAAAATTCTGTACGGGCAAACCGGTTGCAAGTTCCCAATTGTTGAAATTTGGGATTAAATCATTTAATTCATGCGAAAACACGCCTCTTTCACTGGCTGTATATATCCTTCCATTAAAAAAATCGCTTTCATTTGCTGTGAAAAACTCTCCATTTTGCCTGAAAAAAGCCGTTTCTGAGAATTCTCTTCGTTCTAAATTGAATAATGAAACACCATAAGCCGCAGAAATTAACATATACTGATCCCAAGTAGAAAGATGATTTATTTGTTTGTTTCCTTGATATTCATCCAAAGGAATTTCGATGAAATTATAACTTTGTTCACCCAAAATATCCAGCTCGCCCGATTGATAGCCAATAATTAAATAATCAAAAGTCTCGCTATACACCACACTTGTAGGTTCTACAGCATTCAAAAAATTGGCTTTGGATATTTTTTGAAGTTCATTGTATTGTAAATCATAAGAAAATAAAGCATTGGAAGAAGTGCAGTACAATTTGTTACCCACTTGGTTGATGCCTTTAACTTCTTGATAATTAAAGAAATCTTCCCATCTGGTGTTTTGTGAATACATGTTGCCAAACAGGCAAAGAAAAATTAGATAAAGGATTTTATGCATATATCCCGATTTGGATAATTTAAAACGTGAAATTTACATGTAAATTGCGAAATGACCAAAGTCATTTGTTTGTTGTAATTTTGCAGGTTCTAAAACGTAAACGATGACAAAAGATAATAAAATAGAATTAATGGCTCCTGCAGGTAATTTTGAATCATTGCAGGCGGCTATTGATAATGGGGCAGATTCAGTATATTTTGGTGTAGAACAATTGAATATGCGTGCCCGGGCGTCGATTAATTTCACCTTAAATGATTTAAAAGAAATTAGCCGTAGATGCAAGGAAAAAGGCGTCCGATCTTATCTTACGCTCAATACCATCATTTACGACCACGATTTGTCTATCATTCGCACCTTAATAGATAAAGCAAAAGAAGCAGATCTCACAGCAGTCATTGCTATGGATCAAGCCGTAATAGCTTATGCAAGGCAGGTAGGAATGGAGGTGCATATTTCTACTCAAATCAATGTTACCAATATAGAGACTTTAAAGTTTTATGCCATGTTTGCAGATACCATTGTTTTGTCTCGTGAGCTTAGTTTGAATCAGATCAAAAAAATCACACAACAGATTGAAAAAGATGAAGTTCGAGGTCCTTCAGGAAATTTGGTAGAAATAGAGATATTTGGTCATGGAGCTTTGTGTATGGCGGTTTCTGGAAAATGTTATTTGAGTTTACATTCGCACAATTCCTCGGCCAATCGAGGTGCTTGTAAGCAAAATTGTCGTAAAAAATATACGGTAATCGATCAAGAATCGGGTTTTGAAATCGAATTGGATAATGAATACATGATGTCGCCCAAAGATTTGTGCACACTAGAATTCTTGGACAAAGTAATAGATGCTGGAATTAAAGTATTGAAAATTGAAGGTAGAGGCCGTGCTCCCGAATATGTTGCCAAGGTGATCAAAACATATAGAGAAGCAATTGATTCCATTTATGATGGAACCTTCAGTCAAGAAAAAGTAGATATCTGGATGGGCGAATTAGAAAAAGTGTACAATAGAGGTTTTTGGAGCGGCTATTATTTGGGGCAAAAACTGGGTGAATGGTCCAAAAATCCTGGGTCGAACGCAACACAGAAAAAAGTATATATAGGGAAAGGACAGCATTATTATCCTAAATCAGGAATTGCAGAATTCAAAATAGAAGCATTTGATTTGAAAGCAGGTGATACAGTGTTGATTCAAGGGCCGACAACAGGTTCACAAGAAATGGAAATGAACGAATTTATGGTGGGTGAAAAACCTGGCGAATTGGCCAGAAGAGGAGATGTAATTACTTTTCCTACCAAATTCCGCGTGAGATTGTCTGATAAGCTGTATAAGGTCGTACCAAATGATTTGAACTAATGGTGATTATCACATTACAGCGCGACAAATGTATAGGTTGTAATTATTGTGCAGAATTCGCACCCAATCAATTCAGAATGTCCAAAAAAGACGGTAAATCTGTCTTATTGAAATCTGTGAATAAAAAAGGATTTCATACCTTGAAAGAACCGAATATGTCTGTTCTAAATGATTGTGAAAAGGCGGCAGAAGCTTGTCCTGTACGAATCATAAGTGTAAAAGTGATATGACAAAAAAACAAATTCGAAATGAATTTCAATTAAAACGAAATGAATTTACTTCACTTGAAATTCACGAAATGAGTAAAATGCTAAATCAACATTTTATTTCATCAAAATGGTTTCAAAAGGAAGTTTTTCATGTTTATATCGGGGTTTTGAATTTGAGAGAAATTGATACCTCAATTATTATTGAAAGCCTTTGGCATGCAGAAAAAACGGTAATTACGCCCAAAATGAAAGCCAAAGAGTTACTATCTTGTCATTATCATTATGATTCTGAATTGGAAAGAAATTCCTGGGGAATTTTAGAGCCCCGCGTTTGTGAAGAGTTGCCCATATCTTCTATCGATATAGTGCTTGTTCCTATGCTTATTTGCGATGTTTTGGGCAATAGAATCGGCTATGGCGGCGGGTATTATGATAGATTTATGTCTGAACTGAGGCCGGATGTACAATTAATTGGAATTAATTTTTTTCAACCCATTGAGCATGTTCCATCCGAGCATTACGATATTCCGTTGGATGCATTGATTACGCCGCAAGGTATAATTTCGTTTAAATAAAAAAGCCCTATTCAATGAATAGGGCTATTTGAGCTTTTTTTATTTATCAGATTTAATAACCGAAATTAAATGGATTTCCAAAATCGAATCCAAGACTGATTAAATGTCCATCTCCAGCTTCTTTGGATATGTCTGTAAGTCCCATTTTATAAGCATAACCAATTCTCAAACTTCCAATTTCTAGGTTTACCAGAGGTGTGATACTTAGAGCTTGTGCGCCCGATTCATCTGTATCTGTTCTGTAATTTACACCTAGTCTTACAGCATTTTCTCCCATGGCAAGACGAGAGCGAAGCGTCAAATCAATTTGTCTTTCAGAATTTGAATTTAAGTTCATTAAAACAGATGGTTCCAATTGAATTCCTTCAGAAAGATTCCATTTATAACCTACTTGAAAGTAATACCAAGTGGGTAGAGGTTCAATGGCATTAACGATGGGTCTATTATCACCCAAAGGCATATCCAATACAGAAATTCCACCGTAAATACCGTTATAATGAAAATTGGCACCTAAGTTAAAATAGGACAAGAAAAAACTAGTATCTTGTAGATATGGATCTTCTGGATGCTGTGCGTTCCATTTTGTACGGTCAAAAACTTGTGAAATGCCGTTAAAAGAAAGACCAAAAGAGAATTGGTTGTCCTCTTCTCCTTCATAATAACTGAATTGGTCTCCTATCGGAATGTGATATGCCGCAGATAGATTAAATCCACGCATACTGGTTGCGCCGTTTCTATCGTTGAAGGCGTAGAATCCTCCTGCCAAACGATTGGTTATACGCGAATGCGCGCTCAAGGTTTGCGTAGAAGGAGCGTCTTCTAATCCTGCCCATTGTGAGTAATGCGTTGCGCGTAGCCTCAATACTTCTGAGTTCGAACCCGCAAATGAAGGGTTGATCAAATAGTTGTCTGCTACCAGATAATGCTCGTAAAAAGGCAAACCTTCTTGTGAATATGAATGTTGTAAGAACAACAAACAAATGCCGGCGAATAATATTTTTTTAATTTTCATTATTTTCTCTCATGTGCACGTCAAGATTCTGCAAAGATAGTTTTCCTTTAGATATTGACTTAATTTTTATGGTTAAAAACAATTTAATAACGTTAAATATCTCAAAACATTGTATTACTGATGTTTTATGGTAATATGGCCAGTTGCACTACGTCCGTCTGCCAATTTCAATATATACCAATAATCACCAGATGGTAGATTTCTTCCATTACTCTTTCCATTCCAAATGAATTCTGTCTTTTCATTAGATGATGTGTCAGAAAACAAGAGCTTGCCATATCTGTTATAGATAGAGAAATAAGACGCTTGTACATTTCCAGCCTCATCGCGGAACGAATCCATAAATGGTATTCTGAAATAATCATTCATACCATCATCATTTGGTGTTATGATATTAGAAATATTCAAAATTAGTGTTGTCATTCCAGTACCGATACAGCCGCCTGCCAAAGATCTGATGTGAACGGTGTACATGCCGGGAAGCAATCCTGTGAAATTCGGACTCGATTGCCAGTTTACACCATCCAACGAATACTCATAAGGGCCCTCACCCATTGCCGTTACAGAAAGACTGTTATGTGTTGTCTCGAGATGGGTAATAGATGGAATACGAACGGAATCAAAATCCATCTCCGTAGAAGATGAACATCCTGTGGAAGCATCTGTTACGGTGAGTATTACAGTTTGGTCTCCATCTGCGCCAGAAAGTGTCAAACTCTCAGTAATACCTAATAAGGCTCCATTTTCATTGGTCCAAGTGTAAATATAATTTGGATTGAAATTGGCAGCAGAAATTTGTAATGATTCATTTTCACAATAGAAATTGACAGGTGCTACAATTTCGGCGGTTGGAGCGGGCATGACCTCAACTTCGAATTGCGTAATTGAAGGGCATTTTCTGTCTGCTGTTACGCGTACGTAAATGGTACCATTCGTGAGTTGAGCATTGTCAGGATCTATTGGATTGATATCATTCTGCGCATCAGTCAAACTCATGTGATAAGAAACCCAGTAATTCCCTGTGAGATTGGTAACCAATCCTGCCATAGAGCTGAGGTCGAATACCGCAGTTCCGAATCCGTCATCACAACCTTGAACTGCAGGAATACTTGTATTGACTTGGGTTTGTTCACTTTGGGTGAGCGTTACCACAGCAATATTGCTACAACTTGGATTTCTGCCAGTCTCGGTAACCCGTACATAAATATCCATAGGTAGTGTCGTAATATTATTGGCATTTGCTTGGGTCATTGGATTGGTTCCTCCTTCTGCATTTGCAAGTGATGTATAATAACTAAAGCTATATCCAGAGGTGTTATTCACAACCAGGCTGTTCAAATCAGTTAGATTAAATCCGTAAACCCCGTCAAATTCTGGATCGCATACCAATAATTCATTATTATTAACCCTTGGTAAAGCTTGTAAATTTAATGTAAGTTGTGTATGTGCAGAGCAATCTCCCAAGCTAGCCTGTACATAAATCACTCCTCCAGAAGAAGCATATTGCGTAAGATTTCCTGTTATTGGATTGTTGTTTTCTAAATCATTCAAACTCGCAAAATAGGCTAATGTATAGGTGTTTACTCCTCCAGATATTACAGAATTCATCGATGTGATATCAAAGTTTTCGCTTCCATCATCACCAATATCGCATAAGGTAATAGAGGCAGGTGTAAGCGGCAATCCTTGATGAACAATAACATCAAATGAAGTTACATCAAAACATTCTCCATTGTCCACTCGTACATATATGGTAGTAGTTCCTGTAGAAGCACTATATGCGCTAGGATTGGCAATGGCGTTCACGGCATTTTCTGCATTTGCCTGTGAAGTGTAGTATGAAAGCGTTAAGCCAGTTTGGGTGCCTATAATATCTGCTTCTTGAGAGCTGAGGTTAATATTTTCTGAACCTGACAAATCATTATCACAAATTTCCATATTTTCTGGTTGTGTAGCCACTGGTTCTGGTAGTGCATGTAGAGTTATTTCAGAAACAACTGCACATGTTCCATCATCCATGTTAACATAAATAATTTGACCATCTGTTCCGGTAAAAGATCCAATATTTGTGATGGCATTGGCAGTTTGATTATTCTGCGCATCGCCCTGATTGATATAATAATTTAATGTAATTCCAGATTGACCGTTCAACAATTGCTGAGATGCGCCGGATAAATCAAAAACGAAATTTCCATTATTATCTGCACAAACAGAAAGTTCTGCTGGGTAAATTTGTGGTCCTTCATTTAAGATTAATTCTAAAACGGTTTGGGAAAAACAACCGTTAGCATCGGTTACCAACACATGAATAAGAGTAGAACCAGATGCAAAAGTTGTCGTGTTATTAATTTCATTGCTGCCGTTTTGCAAATCTGCCAAGCTAGGGTAAAAATTGAATGTGAAATTTTCATCATTGGCAATTATTTGTTCATTTGCAAGGGTTAAATCCCAATTTTCAGTTCCATCTTGTCCGATATCACATTTGCTCAGTTCAGCAGGGTTCAGAACTAATCCATCCTGAATAATGACTTCAAAAGAATTCACCGAAAAACATCCGTTTTCTGATACTGCTCTTACAAAAATTACAGTTGTGCCTTCTTGAGCCGTATAATTCGTAGGGTCGGGTATTGCATTATCTCCTGAAGTTGCATCTGCCAAGCTTGTATGATAGCTTAATGTAATGGTTGTATCTCCATTGGTAATGATGGCAGCGTTTTGTGTAAGGTTCATGGTTTCGCTACCATTGGCGTCCAAATCACATGCCTGTAGCAATTCGCCTGGGAAAATTTCTGGTCCTGGATAAGAGTTCAAGGTAATTTCTGAAATGCTGAAACATTCATTTTCATTCTCTAATCGAACATAAATTATTTGCCCTTCATTTCCAATAAATGAAGTAGGATCCTGAATGGACTCGATGGTATTATTTGCATCGGCATCTGCCGCATTTTCAAAATAAGTAAGTGTGATACCTGTTTGCCCGTTTAGAATTTGTGCGGATGCATCTGTAAGATTATATACTAAATTTCCATCTTCGTCTGCACAAACGAACAATTCTGCAGGATTATTTATCGGTGCATCATTTATTTCCAATGTCAAAGTGGTTTGTGAGAAGCATCCTTCTGGATTAGTTACCAAAACAAAAATGGTAGTTTCGCCAGAGCTATATGTTGTTGGGTTGGTAATCTCATTTATACCATTTGTCAAATCAGATTGCGACGGATAATATTGGAAAGTATAATTTTCTGAATTCCCAATAATAGTTTCGTTATCACTTGTTAAATTCCACACCAAATCGGTTGCTCCAGTTTCGCATAAGATAATTAATCCTGGATTTAGACTTAGACCATCATCAATAATCACATCAAATGTGGTAAAAGCAACACACCCACCTGCGCTTACAACACGTACATATATGCTTGTAGTTCCTTCTTGCGCATCAAATTCATCTGGTGATTGGATAGCATTTTCCGCATCTGCAGCGTTCTCCTCAGTTAGATAGTAACTCACAGTAACTCCTGATTCCCCTCCAGTAATGATATTTTCACTTGCGGTAAGATCAATAATTTCATTTCCTGTTGCATCCAAATCACAAACTTGAATATCGGGAATAGTATTGGCTTGTGGTTGTTCCAAACCAATCAAGGTAATTTGTGAAACGCTTGAACATTCTTCTTCATTTTCCAGATGAACATAAATGATTTGACCATCTGTTCCAATGAATTCACTTGGATTTTCTATTGCATTATCTGTAATATGATCTGTTGCGTCTTGTTCAGATGTATAAAACGTAAGAATAATGCCTGTTTGGCCATCGGTTAGCGTATTTTCTGCATCGGTAAGATTATAGACCAGATTGCCTTCCAAGTCTGGACAAACACTCAATTCTGCAGGAATTATTACTGGGGTAGGGTCTAAAACAAGATTTATAGTAGTTATTGCAGAACAATCTTGGTCTGTACTTACAACTACCCAAATGGTGGTTTCTCCCGAAATATAGGCAGTAACATCGTCTGTAATGGGATTATTCCCATTATTGGCGTCGTCTTCACTGGTATAATAAGTAAAATTAAATGTATTGGAATTGGCTATGATTTGGTCGTTTTGAGAAGTTAAATCAAAAGCCTCTGAATTGTCATTGTCTATATCACACATACTAATTTCAACTTGGGCTAATTCCAAACCTGGCATGAGTGAAACAGGCATTTCTATGGGGTTACGACAGCCGTTGTCATCTTCAACGACAATCCAGATCATTTCAGTTGTATTTAGTAGATTGTAATTAGAAGGATTGGCAATAGCATTGCCTATGTTGAAGTTTTCTGCGTCTGTTTGATTATCAAAATAATAGAAATTCAAACCTGTTTGACCTGCAGATATTTCATCTTCATAAGTGGTAAGATCTACAATTTCGTCTCCCAACTCTGGGTTGTCACAAAATTGAACTGGTGCAGTAAATGTATATCCAGCCGGCCCATCATTGATTTCTAAAATGATTTGCGTGATTCCATAACATCCATTTTCATCCACAGCTCTTACATAAACAATAGTCGTTTCCGTAATTTGAAATTCAGACGCATCGGTACCTTGTAAATAATTATCTTCAAAGTTTTCTGCATCTTCTTCATTTGGATAAAAATATAATGAATAAAATTGGTCTCCTAATAAGGCGGATTCGTATGAAAACAAGTTGAACTCAGAATAATCAGAATCAAACGCAAGGCATCGAGTGTCAGTAAGGGGTTCAATATTTAGGCCATCAAGAAATTCCAAATTTATTGAAAAAATTCCGTGGCAACCATTGCTTGAATCTTCAACGCGCACATAAACAGTACCACTACCAGCTTCATAAGCATCTGTAGTAGTGATTTGTTCTTCTGCCAATTCTTGGTCAGCACCTCTTACGCTTTCATAAAATCCTTCTATCGACCATGTATTGGGTTGATTATTCAATACATTGGCAGTAATAAAGTCCAAATCCCAAGCGGCTTCGTTGTCACCATCAGCATCACACATTTCAAAAGTGATGTCTTCTATATTTGGTGAGTCATAATCAAAATTAATATGAATTCTATCCTCAACAGTAATAGGGTCTTGTCCACACAATTCATAAGTAACTTTTACATCGTAATAAGTATTAGTTCGAGGACAAACTGAAAGATTCTGGCCTGTCCCAACACGTACACCAGCAGAATTATACCACTGAATCTGTACTGGCATATCTGGACCATCAGGAATAAATCTCCAAGCTTCGTTCGAAGCACCCCATATTCCTGTATTTCTACCTGGCGCAGCTAATCCCTGCCCGTGATTAGGCCCTTGAATTCCAATTAAAGATGCTGTAGAAGAAGACCAATTACATGCTGGCTTATTATGAATATAAACATCAATATAGTTGGAGCCTTCCCACAAAACAATTTGCTGGGTGGTTCTTTGTGAACTTTGGGCAGATAAACAAGTACCACTACCGTATAAAGGAATGTTGTTATAATTCACAACAAACATACGACAAGGATAGGCACCTTGAAATCCATAAGAAAACTGAGCTCCATTGGGTGGTGTCTGTCCATTTGTGGTTGGTGTAAACCAAATATCATGATAAGCACCATTTATGGTGTTGAGCATATGCTGGTTGGGGCTGGTATTTGTGATGGGAAGCGTAGAGCTGTAAGCCCATTCATCATAATCTCGATTCAAATCAAAATTTAATCTACCATTTGCACCTACTTGTACGCCTGATTCTTCATTTCCAAAAAAGCAGAAACGAAAAGCAGGAATCCCGCCAGATGCTCCTGGAAACGGAGTTGGCGCAGCCCAACTATCGTCTGCTGTATTCGTAATTCCAGCACCTTCAGCTACAGGAAATGGTGGCTGAAAAGGAATAGATTGAACTACATAAGTGGTTGTTTCTTTCATCACAGCATAATTTGCCGTAAGCGTTAAGCAGCCAGACTCATCTAATGGATAATTACAATTTACAGTGAAATTATTAGAATTTTCTACAGAGTCTAAAGCATGAACCGATGGGCAGGGAACATTGAGGTCATAAGCAACAATCACCAAAAAAGTTTCGGTTACAGCACAATCGGGGTTGCCAGAGTCGTCTGTTACGGTAAATGTTACTGTATATGAGCCGGCAGATGCATAAGTATGTGTTGCCGTTAATCCATTGGCTGAAGTTCCATCTCCAAAATCCCAAGTATAAGTGGCTCCAGCCGAGTTTTGCGAAAAAGTAGCACTTCCAGTGAAAGAAACACTCTCGCCCTCGGTGATGTTGACATGACCATCTGGACCCCGAGATGGAGAAGTGGTAACAGTAGGAACTATGGTTTGACAAGGAATTACGCAAGAAATTTCGGATACCCATCCTGGTCCTGTACCTGCATTATCTGAAATGAATACCACCGTAAGACATCCAGAAGGGTTTACAGACAACTCCGAGGCGGTAATTGCCAGAGGTTGTTGTGGGACCCCCAAAGATTGTCCCGTAAGTGTTATCAACAAATCTGCAGTCGTATCATCACCGTCATATATTTCGATATAGTCGGGACCGTTTTGCATAAGAATAGAGGTAAATAACAACTGAATCGCTAATTGTGGATCGGTTGTACGATCTGGACAAATAGTGAAAGTATAATTCTCATTATCTTCAAATCGACCCGATGGCCCACCCGAGTCATAAAACATACCCGAACAGGTGGTAACCATTCCATCCTGCATATTATACTCCTGCCCAAATAAAAAGGAGAAAAAAAGTGGGAAAATCGTGAGTAAAAGTCGTCTCATTTCTGCAAATTATTTTTCTGTTCTGTTTTGGGGTAAAATACTAATGTAATAATTACCCAATTTGTATATCTCTCTCTTCACAGGGTAGGGGTTGATTTGATATTTTAAAATATTGAAGTTGGCTGAATAAACAAGATCACGCGTTAAATTTGGATTATATGCCGTATATAACGCTGTGGTGCTCAAGTCGGTAGCATTCATCAACTCATCAGATCCACGCGCTTTTTCTAATGGAATTTCCATTACCTCAATCCTGTTGCGCAGCAAATCTTTTATATTTCTTAATAAAGACGGTCTTTCCATTACAAAGGTTGCGCCCCTTCCATAAACTTCTTCTATTTGAGCCCTCTCCTTGGTTGTTAATGGCGCTTTTACATTGTCAGAGAAATAAATTCGGGATTGCCCATACACGATTCCCGACAAAATAAAAACGAAAATTAAGCTTAGATATTTCATTTCTTGCTGAATTGATAATTAACAAATATAATTAACTTCTAACTAATAAATAAAAAAATTGGACAAATATTGTATTTACAGGCAAAATTTAACTTAAATCAAAATTATATCCGCACATGCATAGTAAATTTTCTCATACACGGTTAAACCTTTTAAAAATTGGAATGTCTTATAATAAATCGTAAAATATTTGAATTTATGAAAAATATATTATTCATCGCTATTATAGGTATTTTCTCTCTGAGCTCTAGCGTGCAAGCACAACAAGTGAAAGGAAAAAAAGACAAAGTTGAAATGCTGGAAAAAATGAAAGAAAAACTACAACTTTCTGATAATCAAATTTCCCAAATCAAAGCCATTGATGCCAAATATGAAGGTCGGGAGACTGAAATAGTAAAGAAAATGAGTGAAATAAAGGAAGAGCACAACGCTTTGAAAACAGAAAAGAAAGCCGAAATCGACAAGATTTTAACGAATGAACAACGCGAAAAAATAAAAATTTGGAGAGAAGAGCACAAAAATAATTTCCAAAAAAATAAAGCAGAAATGCGCCGAAAATAAACCTCAGAATTTAATTTTTATAGTTTTGGTTAAATACAATGTAGAGGTGAATCCCGGAGAAATCCGGGATTTTTTGTTGATTTCAAATGGGATGAATTAATAAGCTTTTGCAAAAAGTACCCTTTTTGAACTTTCATTTCCGGATAATATACACTTTCCATTCTCATTCTGCGCATCTAGAGGAATACAACGAATCGTAGCTTTGGTTAATTCTTTAATCTTTTCTTCAGTTTCTGCTGTACCATCCCAATGCGCCGATAAAAAGCCGCCTTTTTCTTCTAAAACTTGTTGAAATTCTTCCCACGAATTGACTTCAGTAATATGTGAATTCCTGAATTCCAGTGCCTTTTCGAAAATTGATGCATCTATATCTTCCAATAAAAGGGGTATGTCATCAGACAAATTTGCGATAGGTAGAAACTCTTTGCTCAAATTGTCACGTCGTGCAACTTCTGCTTGTCCTTTTTCTAGATCTCGTGGACCCAAACCAATTCTTACAGGAACTCCTTTTAATTCGTATTCTGCAAACTTCCATCCTGGTTTTTGCTTGTCATCATTATCATATTTTACAGAAATTCCCTTTTCTTTCAATTGATTTACAATATGATTAGCCGTTTCGTCTATTTGATTTTTTTGTTCGTCATTGAAATAAATCGGAATAATCACAACCTGTATAGGCGCAAGCGTAGAAGGTAATACCAGCCCATGATCATCTGAATGTGCCATTATCAGAGCACCCATTAATCGCGTCGAAACCCCCCAAGATGTTGCCCATACATATTCTTGCTGGCCATCTTTGTTGGTGAATTTCACGTCAAAAGCATTAGCAAAATTCTGACCCAAAAAGTGAGAGGTTCCTGCTTGTAAAGCCTTGCCATCCTGCATCAAAGCCTCAATACAATAGGTGTCTTCTGCACCCGCAAACCGTTCTGAATCGGTCTTCACGCCTTTTACAACGGGTAATTTCATGTAATTTTCCGCAAAATCGGCATATACGTGCAGCATTTGCACCGTTTCGTCAATGGCCTCTTGCTTGGTGGCATGCGCGGTATGCCCTTCTTGCCACAAAAACTCTGTTGTACGCAAAAACAAGCGGGTTCGCATCTCCCATCGCACTACATTTGCCCATTGATTGATAAGAATGGGTAAATCACGATAAGATTGAATCCAATTCTTGTACGTACTCCAGATGATAGCCTCTGATGTAGGCCGAACCACCAACTCTTCTTCCAATTTGGCATCGGAATCTACGATCAGTTTGCCCGCATTTTCTGGATCATTTTTTAATCGGTAGTGGGTTACCACTGCACATTCTTTGGCAAAACCTTCAGCGTTTTTTTCTTCTGCTTCAAACATACTCTTAGGAACAAAAAGAGGGAAATACGCATTTTGATGCCCCGTTTCTTTGAACATTTTGTCGAGTTGAGCTTGCATTTTCTCCCAAATGGCATAGCCATAAGGTTTAATGACCATGCATCCGCGAACGGCTGAATTTTCTGCCAAATCGGCAGACACGACCAATTCGTTGTACCATTTGCTGTAATCTGTTGCACGCGAAGTTAATTTTGCCATAATTTATATCTTTATTCCTTTGGCCATGCGGTAATTAACACATCATGGCATATATTTTGTTTTATTTTTAACAGTTAAAAAAGAAAGGCAAATTTAATTAATTACTATCTTTACAAGAAATAATATTTACAAGATGAAACCTATACATACAAACGTCAAAAAAATCTTCGGTAGAGTCCTTCCCATCGGATTGATAATCGTCGGAGTTTCGTCTTGTTCTGTTTCCCAGAATACGACAAAAGAAAGCGATGGTATTTATTATGATCCATCGACTGCCCCCGCACAAGAAGTAGTTGTGCAGGATGTAGAATATCGCCAAAGCGAAGAAACCTATACTTATAATCAAAAACCGACTCAAAATTACCAAGAGCCAATTCGTATTGGTGGAAAATATTTTGACGAGGACGGAAATGCACCAGAAACTTCAGAATCATACACCAACTCGCCTACCTATAATGATGATCGTGTTGTAATTCTTAACAATAACGATGATTATGTAGAATGGGGAGATAACCAAGGTGTGGATGTTTATGTAAACAATTATTATGGCTACGGCTACGGCTGGAATCCATATTCCTATTGGAGACCATGGAGATATAATTCCTGGTACAGTCCACATTGGTCTTTTGGATGGAATTATGGCTGGAGCAGCTGGGGATATTCACCCTTTTCCTATGGTTGGGGTTGGCCACATTATGCTTATGGCGGATTTTATGGTCCTTACGGATTCTATGGTCCTTATAGCCCATACGGCTACGGATATGGTTACCCATACGGATATGGCTATCCAAGATATTACGGAAATAATTGGTATAGAAATGAATATGTACGCGATGTGTATCGTGGAAAAGGAAATACCAACGGCATTACCCGTACTACAGACAATAGAGCCAAATCTGCTACAGATGTTCAGCCACGTATCCGAAGAGAAGCACCCGCTTCTGCAGCTGTGAATACAACCAACCCGAACACCAGGGTGAAAACTTCACAGCCGGCAAGAACACAGAACGATGTTAATATTCGTCCTAGACAAACCCGTACATATGATACCAACGTGCGTCCACCTGTAAGTACCGACCAGGAAGTGCGTACACCCGCTAGAACAAGAGAGGTTCGTCCACAAACGACGCCTGTTCCTAGACAAACGACACCAAGAAGAGAGGCGCAACCGGTTCCGGAAACCAGATCAACTGCACCTAAACAAAGGTCTAATGATTATAACACTGCGCCAGCAAGAACACGTAGCAATTCTACAATAAGTACACCTTCTAGGTCAAATTCAAGTTGGGGTGGAAGTAGTGGCTCAACAGGTTCTAGCAGTAGATCATCTGGTGGTGGAATTAGAAGATAAATAACAATTTAGCATTACAAATATTTAAATGAAGAAAACATTCATCATAGCCGGATTATTGGGGTTATCAGCTGTTACCTTTGGTCAACAAAATTTGGTAACCCAGTACCCGGAAGAATTATATCAATATGGCGGTAGTGGAAGTATGGGAGGTACCGCAAGATTTCAATCTATGAGCGGCGCCATGGGTGCGCTTGGCGGAGACTTGTCTGCTGTTTCTATAAATCCTGCAGGTGCAGCGGTATTTCTGAATTCAGAAGGGGCCATCACAGCAGGTGTGAATATGAGCAAATATGATTTAGGTAATCATGCTGGCGACAAATTCAGTGATTCAAAGTTTAATTTGGATCAATTGGGTGCAGTTCTAGTTTTTGACCAACTCAACAGTTCTAATTGGCGAAATGTTGCTATTGCTATGAACTATCAAAACAGTAATATTGTAAACGAAGCTTTGAAATTCACTCCGAATACCAGCAATGTCAACGGCGATCGCATGAGCGAATATTATACCGAAAGAAGCGGTAGCTCATCGGTTACAAGCATAGATGTTGCTGCGAATTATCAGGATAAAATATATATCGGTGGCGGTTTCAAATTCCATACTTTCGAGGCGCTCAACTTTGAGGCCATGCGCGTTTTTGAAAGCGCTTATGATAATTCCTATAATTATATCAAAGATTTTACGCCAAATTCTAGAGTAGGATCAGGCGTTTCGGCGAGTGTGGGAATTATAGGAAAAGTAAATCAAAATTTGCGTCTTGGTGCCTCTTATCAATCACCAACTTGGTATGTGGATAATGAAGAGGTTTTGAGAGAATACGCTATGTACAATGGTTCGGATTCAGAAGGGGATTATTATTATATTTCTTCAGAACAAAAGTTGTACCTTAATGATTTGACCTCGGCGCACAAATTCACTGGTTCTGCTGCATTGGTGTTGGGTCAACAAGGATTAATCAGTGCTGATTATACCTATACAGATTATAGTTCGGCAAAGTTTAAACCAGAAGATTCTTTCTCTCCCGAAAATCAATTTATTGAAAATGCCATGAAAGGAACGAGTTCTGTGAAAATTGGTGCAGAAGCAAGATTTAATGATTTTAGAGTGAGAGGAGGTTTCAGATATGAGCAATCTCCATTTGAAGAGACAGATTTGTTAGGTAATGGTGATAAATTTCAATTGTTTGGTGATTTGACCGGGTTCTCATTAGGAGCAGGTTACAATTTCAATAATTTCTATATCGATGCCGCTTACAGCATGTATCAACGAGACAGAGCTTATGTGGTAGCTGGAAACTTCTATGACAACAGAGGTTCGGTTTCTGCAGATGAATTCACACAAGAAGAGGCTCTAAACGCTTTGAGTTTGAATGCAGCAGAAAGAGGATTTCAACAGTCTTTAAAAGATGTAAAAGAGCAACAAGGAAATATTGCACTTACAGTAGGTTTTAGGTTTTAAATTTTATGGTTTATTAGTAATTATGCAGAGTCGGTTTTTTGACCGGCTCTTTTTTATTCATAAAATGGGATTGTGCAACAAACTTGGAAAGTCTGTGGAGCATTCATTCCAAGATTTTATTCTGATTGAATGGATTTATAAATTCTAAGGTATTGCCTTTTATTTAACTTTAGCCAAATTCATTTTAAAACTAAAAATATCTATCAGATAAAAAATGACCCAAAAAAATAGCCGCCTCTCAAATGAAGACGGCTACAATTTTTTTATTTAAATTATAGAATTATTTCTTAGCCAATAAATCTCTAATTTCCGTCAATAATTCTTCTTGAGTTGGCCCCGCAGGAGCTTCTTCTACAGGCGTGCGCACTTTGTTGTAAGCCTTTACAATCATAAATAATACAAAACCAACTGTTACCAAGCTGATAATAGAATTGATCCAAGCACCATAACGAATTGCGTTTTCTGGAACATAACCATCTGCGCCTTCTACACCGATACCAGGTGTTAAGACATACTTCATGTCGGCAAAGTCAACTCCACCGGCAAAATGACCCACAATGGGCATCATAATGTCATTTACAAAACCATTAACAACCAAACCTACGGCACCCGCCAAAATTACTGCAACCGCCAAGTCGATTACATTTCCTGTCATGATAAAATCACGAAACTCTCTTAAAATTTTCATATTTTTCAATTTTTAATTTGCGACAAAATTAGGAAAAAATTTAAATGTACAAAATACACTTAGTTAATTTATATTTCAGAAAATCAAATTATTAGCTTCTTAACGGGTTTCGGTCCAATGAATTTTTGTGACACCCTCTTCAATACCCCAATCATCTGATTTGCCACCATTAATTTCTAAAACAAAACGATAAGGAGAAGAAGCTCCCTCAGAATTCAAATCAAAAGGTCGACGATTTTTTGAAATTGAAATCACAGTACTGTCAGCTCCCAAAAAAATAATATCCAATGGAATACGTGTATCTTTCATATAAAATCCACTCGAATTGTCTTGTTCAAAAATAAATAGCATAGCCTGATTTTCTTCCAATTTACTGCGATTCATTAACCCAATAGCACGTTCATTTTCGCTTTTGGCGATTTCAATATCCAATTCTTTTATCACATCAGAATTGTTGATAAGGCTTAATTCACCCTCTTTCAAAAATTCAATTTCTATCAAATCCGTATTGTTCACCTCAGGTGCCGGACTTTTTTCATTGTTACATGAAATTAATCCCAAAACAAAACTAATTAAACATAGATTAACCCAAAGTTTTATCTTCATAAATTCTATTTTTTGACGTAATTAATATAATCAATCCCAAAATAATAAAAGGAATACTCAAAATCTGACCATTATTCAAATTCATATTCAAGCTATCTGCCACCCATTCTACACCTTGATCCTCTTTGAAAAATTCTACTGTAAAACGAATCAACCATAAACAAATAAAGAAAAAGCCAAACAAAAATCCCGTTTGGTATTTTTTGCGCGTATAGCGGTACAGATACCACATAATCGCAAACAAAATTATATAAGCAAATGCTTCGTACAATTGCGCCGGATGCCGGGGTACAATCTCACCATACTCAGAACTCTGCTGCTCAAAAAGCACCGCCCAAGGAGCATCACTAGGCTTGCCCACAATCTCTGAATTTATAAAATTTCCTATTCGCACAAATGCACCTCCAATAGCCACAGGAATCGCCAGCCTATCCACCATCCACCACAAGTTCTTGCCTTTCAAATACTTACGAGTAAACAAATACATGGCAATCAACAGCCCTAGCGTAGCACCATGACTGGCCAAACCCATAAATCCTACAAAACGATAATTCTTCAAAAACAACCAAGAATCCCCTGGAGAATAAATCACAGGTAAAAATACCTCAAGTGGACGCTCAAAAAATGCCGCCGGATCATAAAAAAGATATTCACCCAAACGCGCACCCGCAATAGCCCCAATAAATGTGTAAAAAAACAATGGATCCATCAAATCCTTACTCACACCATCAATTTTGAAAATCCGAGCCATGATAAACCAGCCTACAACAAAAGCCATAATCCACATCAGACTGTAAAAATGGAGCGTAATAAACCCCAAATCAAGACCCTCAGATCCACCATAGGTAATATATCCCAATTGCTTTATCATACATTTTCTTTTTTTGGTACCGGATCAAACCCATGACCACCCCAAGGATGACAGCGTGATATGCGTTTGATTGTGAGCCATGTACCTACAAAAACACCGTGCTCTCGCAAGGCCTCAATTCCGTAAAAAGAACAAGTAGGCACATACCGACAGTTGCTGCCAATCCAAGGCGAAATCGCCAATTGATAAAATCGAATCAATCCAATAAACGGCAAAGCCAATATTTGTTTCCAAGAATACATGACGTGCAAAGATAATTATTTCAAACTGCAACAGAGCTAAATTTTTTTGGGCGACTTAACGGGCTTTCCATTACAATCTTTGCCGGTCAACCCAAAAAAAATCCGCCACACAGTATATTCCGTACCTACATATCCCGTGTGGCGCATTTTTTCATGGGTTGACCAACAAAGGATTTCCATTTCAATCCCTGTCGCAGTACCGCATCAACTTTTTCCTGTGTATTTATTTTCTTCTCCGCATCTTCAATTTTTTGTAAGAATAAAATGCAAAAACACTCTTTTTAACCGTAAATCATTAATAAACCAGGAGACTTCAAATTATAGTTATGGTTTTCAATAGTTGAAAAAAAAATTTCGCATAACTAACTAAAGGCTAGTAAATTACACTCCAATTCCTGGAATTTTGATTCTAAACAAAAATTTACTTTTTTCTTAATTCAACACGTCTGTTTATGGCTCTGCCCTCTTCTGTATCATTGGGTCTGAGCGGTTTGCTTTCGCCAAATCCCATGCTTTCGATTCGATGGGGATTGATTCCTTTAGAAATTAGATAAGATTTTACACTTTTTGCCCGATTTTCAGAAAGAATTTGATTGTAAGATTCAGACGCATTACTATCGGTATGACCATGTATAAGAACGTTGATTTCAGGAAATTCTTCTAATTTTGATATGATGATATCCAAGTCTTGCACACCTTTATCTTTAATTTCATAGCTATCATTCTCGAAATAAACGTTCTCCATAATTAATGCGCGTTTGTCATTTTTATTTTCAAAAAACGTATCAACTTCTTCCATTCCAGTAAATAATTCGCGGTTGGCACCAGGTAAAGCATAAGCAGAAACCAAGTCAAAGCCCGGCGAAGAGCATTTAACATCCAAACCTTCAATTTTCAAAAAACGAACCGGCTGCTTGTATTTAGTTTTGGCCAAGTCAATTTCGTTATCACACCCACTGTATCTACCCAGATAGGTGAAAACTTTGCCATCATAACTGGCAGAAACATCAATATATTCATCACAACAACCTACGTATTCTATGAAAATATCATTTTGATTTGGAGCGTCAAATATCTCATTATCTGTATATTGTAAAATGATATAGCTACCTGTAGGCAAACTCACAAACCACTTTTCTTTATTCTCACCCAAAATTTTGTTTACATCCATTCGAATGGGGTGATCGATTCCTTTTCCGCCATATAATCCATCAAAAACATTAAAATATCCCGAGTAATAAGCTTCAAAAATTAAGTCAGGATATTTACTGTCCACTTTTTTTTGTGCGCAAACCCAACTCGAAAATAGAAATAAAGGAATCAACAAAAAGATGATCAAATTTCGTGGGTGAAACAAAATCGAATGGGTTGTCATTTTTTTGTTAAAGATAACGAAAAATACTTCTTCTCAAATGATATTCAGCAATATAAGCTAAAACTTTAAAATTAAACTCTTGTGTTGCAATGCGTGTGGCAATCAGAATGTTACCTGGTCCTAATTTGTGCCTAGAATACCATTTTGAAAGATAAAGCATCCGGGAAGAGGGTAATTTTAATGCAGATCCAGCTTTCATTCTTCTTTCAATAGCTTGCTCTATAAGTTCAATTTTTTGATTCCATGCACGATGTTTATTTTGATTGAGCGAAATACTTGCCATATTTTGTCGATAGAAGTAGAGTTTTTCATTCAAAAATTGGATGGGCGCAACTTCTTCCATTTGATAGTATAAGTCTTGATCCACAGCTACTTTCAGGTTTGGATTCAAGCCAGGGATTTTATTATAGGCTGATTTTTTAATGGAAACCAAATGTCCAATTCCATGAAAAGATAAATGACTTTCATGTTTTGGGATTTTCCTGGAAATACTTTCTTGTTTCAAGGGTTGTAACGCCACGTTACACATAAACTGATCGGTGTAAACCAAACCAACCTCTGGATTTTTGAGATGTATTTCAACAGATTTACTTACAGCCTGTTTGGCGATGGCGTCATCAGAATCCAGGATGAATAAAATTTCACCTTTTGCCTCATCAAGTAATTTTTTTTTGGTGTATCCCACACCGAGATTTGATTTATTTTGTTCAATTCTAATTTGAGGATATTTTTGAGCGAATGCTGTTAAAATTTCCCAAGATCGATCTGTTGAAAAATCATCCACAATTACAATTTCCAAATTTGTATAGGTCTGATTCAATGCGCTTTCTATTGCTTTTGGCAAGAAATTTTCACGATTATAATTCGCTATTAAAATCGAAACAAATGGAAATACATTCAAAATAGAAATTTTGATACAAAACTATTAAATATAAAAATATTTGCAGTTTTTTTATCTTTGCTTCATGCGTTCCAAAATTCAAAAATATCGATTGCGCGATGACAAAACAATCGTAGGCTACGCCGAAGAAACTGCGGAAGGCATGCTTTTTACAGGTAAATTTCCGCTTTTTTGGTTAAAATCCAAACAAAAATTTTCTCATGTGGACCAAGCCGTAGGAATCCTGGACAAGCTCAATCGCATGATTTACGAATACGATATTCTTTCGTATAAAATTAATGATTCCCAAATGCGCCGAGAAGGAATTGTGCTGTGGAGTGAAGAAAAATTGGCTTTTGGCATTTTTGATATAGAATCACGACATTTTAGCTTTTTTTTCGTCGGAAATTTATTTTTGTTTGAGAAAGATAAAGTTGAAATTATTTCACACGCCTTCAATCGGCCCAAACTCATGGCCGAATTCAAATTATGAATCCCGTCGATAATTATTTCCTGAATTTAAACGAACCAGAACGCAGTTTGCTGCTGTTGCTTAGGGATTTAATTTTAAAAACGGATGAAAATATTACCTTAGGGTGGGCGTTTCAAATGCCATTTTTTTACTACAAAAAGAAAATGTTCTGTTATATCCGCATCGAAAAAAAATCTGGAATGCCGTATCTGGCTTTTGCCAAAGGCAAGTTCATGCAACACCCGCACTTGGAAAGTGGTGACCGTAAATTATTCAAAATTCTATACTTAAATACACAAGAAGATTTAGACAATAATTTGGTTAAAAATTTACTTCATGAAGCCATTTCGTATTATTAGAGGCGTCACTTTTTTCCTTTTTACAAATTTTTGTGTTTCATTTTGGCAACTTTTCGACTTTGAATGAACGCTCTTAATTCTTTTTCTTAATTTTATCCTTTAATTCAAAAAGACATGGGAATTTTAGACGGAAAAAAAGGAATCATTTTCGGAGCACTGGATGAAAACTCAATTGCATGGAAAACCGCAGTTCGCGCACACGAAGAAGGTGCAGAGTTCATTCTCACCAACGCACCGGTAGCCATGCGTATGGGCGAAATCAATAAACTGGCAGAACAAACGGGCAGCGAAATCGTTCCGGCAGATGCCACTTCTATGGAAGATTTGGGCCAATTATTTGATGTAGCTATAGAAAAATTCGGCAAACTGGATTTTATCCTTCATTCCATCGGAATGAGCGTGAATGTGCGCAAAGGAAAACATTACACCGACCTCAATTATGAATGGCTTGCAAAGGGTTGGGATGTGTCTGCTGTCTCATTTCATAAAGTCATGAAAACTGCTTGGGACAAGGATTGTATGAATGAATGGGGCAGTATTCTTGCGCTTACGTATATCGCCGCACAACGCGTTTTTCCGGATTATAATGACATGGCTGATAATAAAGCCTATTTGGAATCCATTGCCAGAAGTTTTGGATATTATTGGGGAAAAGATAAAAAAGTAAGGGTAAATACCATTTCACAATCACCCACTGCAACAACGGCAGGGCAGGGTGTGAAAGGATTTGATGGCTTTTTGTCATTGGCCGACGAGGTTTCGCCATTGGGTAATGCATCTGCAGAAGATTGCGCCAACTTATGCGTTATGATGTTCAGTGATTTTACAAAACGAGTGACTTTACAAAATATCTACAACGATGGCGGATACAGCAATACCGGCGTTTCTGAAGGCTTGGTGATGAAATTTATTGAATAAAGAATTGTACTAAGTTTTATCATATATATTAAATTCATTTTGGCGGTAAAACCCATTAAATTTACATCGGATTTCTGAGCGCATATTTGCATTTTAGATATTCAAAGAAAATGTATAAACAAGTAAATTCTAATCTATGAACTGGATAGAATCACTGCTGAGCCCAGTTGAAAATCCCAACATGATTCAATCCTTGTTGGTAATTATGATTGCCATTGGCAGCGGAGTTCTCGTGGGTAGATGGCGGGTAGGAAAAGTATCACTGGGAGTAGCTGCCGTGATGTTTACCGGACTTTTCATGGGGCATTTCGGATATAGAATTCAAAAAGATATTTTGGTGTTTATTCGTGAGCTAGGATTGATTTTCTTTGTTTACGGTATCGGAATGCAGGTGGGGCCATCTTTCTTTTCTTCATTCAAAACCGAAGGAATTAAGTTTAATATTTTGGCTGTTTCTACTGTTTTGTTTGGTGGATTTATCGCTTGGGTGGTTTTCAAGTTTTCTGCGCTACCTATAGAATCAGTCGTGGGAATTATGTCGGGTGCTGTCACCAACACGCCCGGTCTGGGTGCGGCTACAGGCACCATAGAAGAAATAAGCAGAATAATGCCTGATCGCCAATTTATGGATCCAGCCATAGGATATGCCATTACATATCCCATTGGGGTATTAGGGATAATTCTAGTGATAATTTTAGCCAAATTTTTCTTGAAAATCGATTCTGGTCAAGAGATGAGAAAATTCAGAAAAAAGAAAATTAATCGCGAAGAACCCCTTATTCAGGAAAAAGTAAGAGTCACCAAACCACATGTCGTAGGTAAATCTCTGCACGAAACCTTGAAGGCAATTTCGGCAACCGTTGTTGTTTCTAGATTGAAACGCTCTGGAACGGTCGAAGTTTTTTCACCTGCTCTTGATACACGCATTGAAATGCGTGATGTGATGATGCTGGTGGGAACACAAACAGAGATTGATGCTTTTGTAGATGAGGTGGGTCGTAAGTCTAGCGATTCTTTTATAGAATCGGATTCGGCGTTTATATCAAAAAATTTATTTGTCACCAACAAAAAAGTTGTGCATAAGAATCTTGCCGAACTTGACTTATACAATACCTATGATTTGAAAGTAACACGAGTGTTTCGTGCTGGGCGAGAGATGTTGGCTCGTCCATCTTTGGAGTTGTTTTATGGCGATATTCTACGCGTTGTGGGTAAAGAAGAAAGTATCGTACAAGCGGAATCCATAATCGGGAATTCAGAAAAAAAACTCGTAGAACCCGATTTATTATCCTTATTTGGTGGATTGCTGATTGGGGTGTTGCTAGGGTCTGTTCCATTGATGGTGCCTGGGCTGCCTGTACCTATCAAGCTGGGATTTGCTGCAGGACCATTAATAGTAGCACTTCTCATCAGTCGCTATGGCGGAATCAGTTTTATTCATTCCTATTTGAACAATGGTGCCATATATTTTATGAAAGAATTGGGGATTTGTCTGTTTTTTGCAGCCGTAGGAATTCAGGCTGGTGAAGGTTTTATAGATAATTTCAAAGCTAATAACGGCTGGCTATGGTTGTTGTATGGTTCTTTTATTACTATTATACCTTTAATTATAATGTTGATTGTTGGAAGCTTTTTTATGAAAATTAATTTCTTACAACTTTCTGGACTTATGAGTGGTACCTATACAGATCCAGCTGCTCTGGCTTTCAGTACTTCCTATCTAGATTCTGATGTGCCGGTGTCTAGTTATGCTCAGATTTATCCACTGGTCACCATTTTTAGAATTTTTGTGGCGCAAATGCTAATTTTGTTGTTTAGTTAATTAATAGTTAGTAGTATTGTAGTAATGATTTCTGAAAAAATTCTATTACAGTATGGGGCTCAACTCAACGAATTACAGAAGGGTGAAATTATTTTTTCACAATCTGAGCGAGCAGATTATTTTTATCAGATAAAAAAGGGGAAAGTCGTATTGTTTACCATGAGTGAGGACGGAAAGCAGTTTACACAAGGTCTTTTTGAGGAAGGAGAAAGTTTTGGTGAACCTTTATTGTTTATTGACAAGGATTATCCCTCGACGGCGAGTACATTAACAGAAGCCAAAATTTATCGGCTTTTCAAGGATTCGTTTTTTCAATTGATTCAGGATAACCCTGAATGCCTATTGGCTATTACGAGAAAAATGAGTTCCATGATATATTTCAAAGCAAAAATGGGAAGTGTAATATCACTCAACGACCCAGAAAACAGGATTTTAACTTTATTAAAATATATAAAAACCAAAGACGTTCCAGAGAAAATTGAACTCACACGACAGCAGATTGCGAATCTCACTGCATTGCGGGTAGAAACTGTAATACGTACCATCAAGGCAATGGAGGCAGAAGGCAAGCTGGTGATTAAGAATAGAAAGGTGTATTATTGATTTAAGACTATTATGTCAAAAATCATATAAATTTTTGCCTCAATATGATTGTAATCATAAAGTTAGGCGGTCAATTAAGAATAATTTTGAATAGAATTTAAAACTAAAAATATTAAGATGAAAAAAGTATTTATTTTAAGTGTTTTTGCCGGATTATTTATTGTTAGCTGTGGTAAAAAGGATGAAACTCCCGACTATGCAGGAGATCGTTCTGAGCAAACAACACAAGGAGGTGCCGATGAAGTAGCTGAAGTAGATCCAATGAAAAACAAAGGAATTGGTCCTGTAAAAGAATTGGTATTACCAGAAACTATCGATCATGCAATGGCAGAACAAGGAAAAGTGATTTATGAAGCCAAATGTACTGCTTGCCATAAGCCGACCGAAAAATTTATTGGTCCACCTCAAAAGGGATTATTAGACAGAAGAACACCAGAATGGGCCATGAATATGATTCTGAACCCAGAAGAAATGACGCAAAAAGATCCAATCGCAAGACAACTCTTGATGGAATATAATGGCGCACCTATGGCCAACCAAAATTTGACTGAAGAAGAAGCGCGACAGGTATTGGAGTACATCCGAACTATTGAATAAGGTAATTGAATAGACTCTATAAAATAATAATTATGAAAAATCAATTTTTTTACAGGCTTATGATGCTGCTCGTTGCATCTGGTCTAATGATCAGCTGTAACAAAGGCCGCGAAGCCAAAACAGGTTCTGGAAGTGGGGCTATTGCTTCAAATGCTGCCGAAAGGGTTTACATTGCGCCAGGAGAATATGATGAATTTTATGCCTTCTTGTCTGGTGGATTTAGTGGACAAATGTCCGTTTATGGATTGCCATCAGGTAGAATGTTAAAGGTAATTCCTGTATTTTCTCAAGATGCAGAAAAAGGATATGGTTACAATGAAGAAACCAAACCTATGTTAATGACTTCTTTTGGCTTTGTTCCATGGGACGATTCTCACCACCCAGATATTTCACAAACCAATGGTGAATTGGATGGTAGATGGGTTTTTATCAATGGAAATAATACGCCACGAATTGCGAGAGTGAGTCTTGAAACCTTCGAAACAGAAGAGATTATAGAAATTCCCAATTCTGGAGGTAATCACTCTTCTTCATTCGTTACAGAAAACACGGAATATGTCGTGGCAAATACACGTTTCTCTGTTCCTATCCCACAAAGAGATATGCCTATTGCCGATTACAAAGGTAATTTCCAAGGTACAGCTTCTTTCGTTTCTGTAGATCAGGAAACAGGACATATGGATATCGCTTTCCAAATTTTATTACCTGGATTCAACTATGACTTAGCACACCCAGGGCGTGGCAAATCTCACGGATGGTTTTTCTTTACAACCTATAACACCGAAGAGGCAAATACACTACTAGAAGTAAACGCTTCTCAAAGTGAAAAAGACTTTATTGCTGCTGTAAACTGGAAAAAAGCAGAAGAATATGTAAAAGCTGGAAAAGGTACCAAAATGGCAGTTGATTATGCACATAATATCTATGACGAGCATACACATATGGCCACACACACTATGAAAAAAGAGGTTTTGGTATTGGATCCAAGAGAATTGGAAGGTTTGGTTTATTTCTTACCTACACCCAAATCACCTCACGGTTGTGATGTTGACCCTACAGGAGAGTACATTATTGGTAATGGAAAACTTTCTACCGACCTTACGGCACACTCATTTACAAAAATGCTAGCTGCCATAGAAGCAAAGAATTTTGAAGGAGAAGCTTATGGATTGCCTATCTTGAAATTCGAAGACGTATTAGGCGGTACAGTAAAACAACCAGGCCTTGGCCCATTGCATACCGAGTTTGACGATCAAGGAAATGCCTATACAACATTCTTTATTTCTTCTGAGGTTGTAAAATGGAAAGTAGGTACTTGGGAAGTAATCGACAGAAAGCCAACCTATTACTCTGTAGGTCACTTGATGATTCCTGGAGGAAACTCTCGCAAGCCTTATGGTAAATATTTATTGGCAATGAACAAAATTACCAAAGACCGCTATCTGCCAACTGGTCCAGAAATGAACCACTCTGCACAGCTATACGATATTACTGGAGAAAAAATGGAATTGTTACTTGATTTCCCTGTAATTGGTGAGCCGCATTATGCAGCTGGAATACCTGCAGATAAGATAAAATCTAGGTCTAAACAGATTTATAAATTAGAAGATAATAATCACCCGTACAAAACTTTGAACGAGAAAGACGCAAAAGTTGTACGCACTGGAAACGAAGTACATATTTATATGACAACAATTCGTTCACACTTTGCCCCGGATAATATAGAAGGAATCAAAGTAGGTGATAAGGTGTATTTCCACGTTACCAATCTTGAACAAGATTTTGACGTTCCGCATGGATTTGCCATAATGGGAGCACAAAATGCAGAATTGTTGGTAATGCCAGGACAAACAGAAACCCTGTATTATGAACCCACCAAGGTAGGTGTGTATCCATTCTACTGTACAGACTTCTGTTCGGCGTTGCACCAGGAAATGCAAGGATATATACGTATATCTGCAGCAGGATCGAATGTACCGCTCAAATGGAGTTTGGGCGAGACCACTCCAGGACCGAATCAGCCCGCATCGGAAGCGTCAGAAACCAATTAATCTAGCAGTATTTACCTGCCTTGGCAGTAGCTGATTAATACTTTTTTCAATTTTAAAGGCAGGAAATGAAAAATTATTTCCTGCCTTATTTTTTTGATACTAAATTTAAATAAGTGAATTATCACAAATACCATTTCAACTTATAAATATTTTATTTACTTACGTTCATTAACTTAAAATTATTCGTATGAAACTTTCAAAAATTATCATGTTTGTAGCCGCAGTTGCAATTCTAGGACTGTTTTTATTTCCGTTATGGGGCATTACGCTAGAGGCGCCACAATATCCTACACCTTTGAGCATGGATATATACATCAACAAGTTTGAGGATTACAGACCACATGATATCAAGAATATTAATCTAATGAATCATTATGTAGGTATGGAATATATCCCCGAAACAATTCCCGAGTTTACCATTTTTCCAATAGTAATTATAGCCATGAGTGTTTTGGGAATTATCATCGCTTTTACAGGTAAATATAAATGGTTTTTGGGATGGTTTATTCTCATGACGCTTCTTTCTATTGCAGGAATGATAGATTTCTATATTTGGGAATACAATTATGGCCATAATCTAGACCCGAACGCCATTATGAAATTTACAGACAAAGACGGTAATCCTATGGGATTTCAACCACCGTTTTTTGGATCTAAACAAATTTTGAACTTTGTGGCGCATTCCTATCCCGGCATTGGTTCTATATTCTTAGGAGCTGGTATAGGACTTTCTCTATTGGCCTTTTTTATAGGCAAAAAAGAAAGTAAAACCGCTTAGTAATTTTGTTAAAAAATATTTAATACCAAAAACTCTTAAATTCATGTCAATTCTTATGCGTAAGAAATAATAATTGACTATTTTCGCATCTACTTAATTTAATTTTTTTATTATGTACAGACTTTTGTTAACACTTGTTTTTGTCGCTTTTATTGCCTGTTCTACAGAACCGAAACCCATCAACTATGGTACAGATATCTGTGATCATTGTGGAATGAATATAATGGATCATCCGTACGGTACAGAATTGGTGACCGACAAGGGAAAAGTGTATAAATTCGATTCTACCGAGTGTATGCTATCCTATATGGAAACCAACGAGAATAGAAACTATGCGCATATACTCACCGCAACTATGGACCAGCCAGGAACATTACAAAATGCCCTTACTTCTTCTTTTTTGGTAAGTGAAAATTTGCCCAGCCCAATGGGAGCTAATATTACAGCATATACCACAAAAGAATTGGCCCAAGAAGCTCAAAATGAGTTCAAAGGAGAAGTCTATGATTTTGAAGAGATTAAAAAGCACCAAAGCGGTAATTCATCACAGCATCACTAAATGATAGAATGACAGGAATCAGAATTTATTGCTCGATAATAATTTTGTTTGTCTGCGCTAATGTATTGAACGCCAAAACTATCACGGTATGTAATAGTTGTGGTGTAAAATCCATAAAAGAAGCCATTTCCCAGGCACAGCCAGGTGACCAAATTATCGTACAAGAAGGAATTTATAAAGAATATGATTTAATCATAAATAAAAAATTAAGTATAATTGGTGAAGGAAACGTAATCGTTGATGGCGAAAAGAAAGGAGGAATTTTTATCATCTCCCAATCAGATGGAGTTACTTTGAAAAATCTCACGATTCAAAACGTGGGCAATAGCTATTCTGCAGACTATGCAGCGGTACGTGTAACACAATCAACCAATTTTCATTTGGAAAATTTGAAGTTAAGACAATTTTATTTTGGAATACATGTAGGAAAATCTTCCAACGGCCAAATTTTGAATAATGATATACGAGGTGATGCAAAAGATGAATATAATTCTGGCAACGGTGTTCATCTTTGGTATTCTGAAAAAGTGGAGATTAAAAATAATTATATATCTGGTTGCAGGGATGGAATTTATTTTGAATTTGCCAATTTTTGCAAAATTGAATCCAATTATACCACCAAAAATATTCGATATGGACTGCATTTTATGTTTTCGAATAACGACGAATACATCAACAATGTTTTTACAGAAAACGCAGCCGGAGTAGCCGTGATGTTCTCCAAAAAAATCAATATGATTGGTAATGTTTTCAAGAAAAACTGGGGTGCAAGTTCATACGGTCTCCTACTAAAAGAAATAAGCGACGCAGAAATCCTAAATAATACTTTCGAAGAAAACAGTACTGGAATTCAGATAGATGGAACGACGAGAATCAATTATTTCAATAATAAATTCAATAATAACGGATGGGCTATGAAAGTTGCCGGAGCTGCATATTCAAACATTATAAAAAAGAATAACTTTTCAAACAATTCGTTTGACCTGGCCTATAACAGTAACATCAATGACAATCTTTTTGAAGAAAATTATTGGAGCGATTACAATGGATATGATTTGAATAAAGACGGATTTGGTGATGTTCCATATCGCCCTGTGAAGCTATTTTCCTATATTGTAGATAAAACGCCCGAAGCTATAATCCTGCTCAGAAGTTTGTTTGTGAGTATAATTAATTTTTCTGAACGCGTTTCACCGGTATTTACCCCCGATAATCTGATGGATAATAAACCCAAAATGACTCCCTACCCATGATCGAAATCAAGAAATTACATAAAAAATTTGGAAAACAAGAAGTTCTAAAAGGTGTAGATATTAGCGTAGAGCCTGGAAAAATCTATGCTGTGCTCGGTCCGAACGGGTCTGGAAAGACAACCATGATTAAAACTATTCTAGGCATGGTGATCAAAAATAAAGGCGAGATTTCGGTCAATGGAAAAGACATTACCAAAGGCGCAAAATATCGTGATGAAATCGATTATTTGCCACAAATTGCTAATTTTCCTGCCAATCTCAAAGTCAATGAATTGATAAAAATGATCAAGGATATCCGAGGAAAAAGTCCAGACGAGACCAGCCTTATTCAAATTTTTGGATTACAACCTTATCTCAAAAAGAAATTAAGCAACCTATCGGGTGGTACCAAACAAAAAGTGAATCTGGTGTTGGCTTTTATGTTTGACTCGCCTGTATTGATTCTCGATGAACCTACCAGCGGACTGGATCCCGTGGCAATGCTGCGCCTTAAAGAGCTGATTCTGGAAGCCAAATCCAAAGGAAAATTGATTCTTATTACTTCTCACATCATGTCCTTTGTAGAAGAAATGGCAGACGAAGTAATTTTTTTGCTCGAAGGTGTTATATATTATAAAGGTTCTCTAGAAGGTTTAAATTCAAAAACCCAAGAAACAAGTCTAGAACGAGCCATCGCAAAATTATTGAATACGCAACATGTTTAAAGTACTTAAATACAGCTTTTTCGACTTAATGCGTAGCCGATGGAGCTACGTCTATTTCGCATTTTACCTCATCTTGGGATTCGTACTTTTATTCCTGAACAATGATTTGTCTAAAGGAATCATAACCTTGATGAATATAATAATCGTATTGGTCCCTTTGATTTCGACCATATTTGGAATTATGTATTATTATGACTCCAGAGAATTTACAGAACTGCTTCTGGCACAACCCATCAAGCGCAGTAAGATTTTTCTTGGACAATACTTTGGATTATCCATCTCTCTGATGTTGAGTCTTGTTCTTGGCTTGGGAATTCCATTTATTTCTTATGGTCTTTTTGATGGCGGAAGTATAGGAAAATTTATTTTATTAATATTAGCTGGCGCCTTCCTTACGTTTATTTTCTCGGCTATTGCTTTCTGGATTGGACTCAATAACGAAAACAAAATCAAGGGTTTTGGCTATGCTATTCTTTTGTGGCTCTTTATGGCCGTGATTTACGATGGAATTTTTCTTTTGTCTCTTATCATGTTTCAAGAATTTCCATTAGAAAAGCTCACGCTATTTGCAAGTTTGCTCAACCCGATAGATTTATCCAGAATTCTGGTTTTGCTTCAGCTCGATATTTCTGCTTTGTTGGGATATACTGGAGCGGTTTTCAAAGAATTCTTTGGGACAAACAAAGGCTTTGTCGTGGCATTTATTATTTTGTGCCTTTGGGTAATTATACCAGTTTTTCTAATTTACCGTAAGGCAAAATTCAAGGATTTTTAATCAAAAATTAGTAAAAACAGTTGAAACTTGGATTAAATTTCTTTCCCCGTAAAGAAATTAAAATCCTGTATGACAAGCCGGATGAATTCTTGATCGGTTATAGTAGGATTCTGATTGGAAATTCCAGTTGTTTCTCTGATTTTCTGTGCCAAATGCATTATTACCGAATATTCTTTGAGCTGAATAGCCTTGTCAAAATTATCTTTAATAATCCGCATATCATAATCTGTAAGAGCCACAACTTGCGGAAAATGCGGCTGATATTCAGAGGAAATTTCCTGTAAAATGGTATGATTAATATTCACCCTTCGTTTGAGCGAAATTACAGCTGTTCCACTGGCTATTCCACCCAAACGCTGATTATATGGAGAAAAAATCATGGAAATTAAACCTACGATAGCCGTACTCAATAAAATATCCACAATTCTGAAAAACCAGCGTATTAAATAATCACTAAATTTGGCCTGATATGCATCAATTTTTACCACTTTGATTTTCATCATGCGTTTCCCAGGAGTTTGCCCCTCCATCAAGCTTTCACAAACCAAAGTATATAACTCGACAGGCAATAAAATAATTATTATAAACGCCATCAAAGACCATTGATCCCAAGACTGTAACAAGGAATCTATAGGTATTACATATTCAAAAATTACCCAAAGTAAAATAATATAACTCAACTTGATTACCGTGTCAATGAGGAATGCCGCCATTCTATCACCCAAACTGGCAACTGCAAATTCAAGATTTACATTTTGTGAAGTATTTATTGCAATTGAATTCATAATAAAATTCTATATTAGCATATTATGCGAGAGGTTGCATTCATTAAACAAAATAAGGCAAAATGGTTGGGTATAGAAGAAGTTATCACCGGAAAAATGAAAAAAAATCCGGACGATCTTTCTTCATTATACATCAACCTCATCAACGATTTGTCTTTTGCGCAAACTTATTATCCAAAAAGTAAAACTACAATTTATTTAAATCATTTAGCAACTTCTCTGTATCAAAGAATTTATAAAACCAAACGTACGGAAACCAATAGAATATCGCAATTTTTCTTCTACGAAGTGCCCATAATCATGTATGAATACCGCAAATTTCTCTATTTCGCATTCGCTGTATTTGCCATTTTTACAGGAATCGGGGTTGTTTCTGCTCATTTTGATGAAGATTTTGTAAAATTAATTTTGGGTGATGACTATGTACACATGACGCAAGAAAACATCAAATCGGGTAATCCTATTGCGGTGTATGATATGGGATCCACCTGGGGAACGGCCATTGCTATAATTCGCAATAATCTCATGGTTGGCGCCAAAATGTTTTTTTACGGTATTTTTGGTGGTATTGGTACTTTCATTATACTTATGCTCAACAGCATTATGTTGGGCAGTTTTCAATATTTTTTTCAACAACAAGCTGTTTTAGGAGAGAGTATGCTGGGAATTTGGGTGCATGGTGCATTCGAAATTTTTGGGATGGTTGTAGAAGCGATGGCGGGATTTATTCTGGGCGCATCTATTTTATTCCCAAAAACTTACTCAAGGTTCAATTCGTTTAAAATCGGATTTAAAAAAGCTTTCAAAATTTTTATCAGCACAATTCCTTTTACATTAGCAGCCGGTTTTTTGGAGGGATTTGTTACACGTCATGCGCTAGACATCTCCTTGATAATCAATTTGTTTATCATTTTTAGTTGTTTGGGTTTTGTATTTTGGTATTATGTGATATATCCATACAAGCTTAATAAAAAAATGAGGTATGATACAATTCTATAAAACACGAGATTTTGGTGAATTAATTTCGGTGACATTTGATTTTGTTCAGAAATATGGAAGAAATTATTTCAAGAATTTCTTCATCATCAACGGTATTTTTTTAATTTTAATTTTGATTATTTTCTGGTTTGGATTTGGTGAAATCCTCACTCAAATTTTTGGCTCCAATCTAGACGGCCAGGATTTCTTTTTTGAACAGTATTTTACCGAAAATCAAGGAGTTTTGATTTTTGCTGGAATTGTCGTTGCAATTCTGTTTCTGTTGTTGAGTTTTGTGAATTATTCTTTTCCCGTTTTGTATCTCAAACGAATGGCAGAAACCGGTGAAACACAAATTTCCTCTCACCAAATGATAGAAGATATCAAAGCGCATGCTTTACGCTTTATTACGTATTTTCTGGCAGTTTTATTTATTCTTTTACCCATATTCATCCTTGTTGGCGTATTTTCGGCCATGCTCATGATGATTTTAATCGGCTTTTTAATTATTATTTTTGCTATGCCGGTGATCATGAATATAGTCAATTTTACCTTATTTCACCATTATAACAGTTCGACCGGAATTTTTGAAGCTATTAAATATGCCTTTAATATACAGTTTTCAAAAAGTTTTTGGAAATATTGGGGTTCAACCATCATGATTTATTTGATTATCAATGTAGTGTCATCCATTCTCACCTTTATTCCTATATTTTTTGTATTTGGAGCGGCGTATGCCAATCCAGCTGGATTCAATCCAGAAGAGGGTTCTTTTTATTCTATATTGGTGATTGTTATTTATTTACTTTCGTTTTTGTTGGGTGTGATTTTGATTAATTTAATCTATATCAATACAGGATTTATGTATTATGATTCCAGAAAAGATCTTCACCGAAACATACAATTTTCTGAAATAGAATCTATTGGCAAAAGTGAAATTTAAGCTAATTTTATTCATATTATCCTTTTGTTTCTACCTTGTTGGGTCTCAAGGTCAAGCGCATACTGTAGAAAAAGCTGTCCTATTTGATAAAACCGAAGTCGAGATTGACCCAACGCAAGAAGAAATCAAAAATCCAAGTACGGCAGAAATATTAGCGCAAGGCGTAAATTATAACGAAAGTTTGGAATTGAGACATTTCAAAGATGGTTTTCAGGCAGATTATAAAGGCGCAGATTACGACTATTCGCTTACAAAACCACGTGAATCCATTTGGTCTAAAATCAAAAGAAAATTAATTGAATTTCTGTCCAGATTCTTGTCAGATAAAGATGCTGGAAAAATCAATGAAATTAGCCTTTGGATCATGCGTATTTTGGGAATTGGAATTGTGGGACTCGTGGTTTTTTGGTTGCTACGATTTTTAATTCAAAAAGAAGGAAATTGGTTTTTTAGTAAAAAAAATAAAAACATTTTACCGCAAGCTACTATTATTGATGAAAATATCCATGAACTTGATTTTCAACAATTAATAGCTGAGAAAGAGCTTCAAAAAGATTATAGATTTGCTGTGAGATATAATTATCTGGCCTTGCTCAAATCTCTTTCAGATAAAAAATTAATCGAATGGGATCCAGAAAAAACCAATCGTGATTATCTCACCGAAATTTCAAATATAGAATTGAAAAAAGAATTCGCATCACTCACCTATATATTTGATTATGTGTGGTATGGTGAATTTGATATTGAACAGCCGGTTTATGAAAAATTCAAAACGCAATTTTCAACCTTCAAAAACAAGATATGAACAATACCTATAAATTATATCTTGTTTTGCTGGCCATCGTTTTGGTGGTAATTGCTCTGCTGGAATTGAACAAAACCGAAGTGGTAAACTGGTCCAAAACCTATGCTGTACAAGATAAGAATCCATTCGGATTGTTCGTATTCAATCAAGAGGTAAATCATTTATTAGGGAATGAATTGTTGAAAACTTCGATTATGCCCTATGATTATTTTGAAAAGGATAGTATCTATACGCCACAGAATTTTCTGCTTATCAATCAATGGGTTACAGAGCAATCCAATCAAAAATTACTGAATCGAGTAGAGCTTGGGGATAATTTGCTCATATTCAGTGATTTGAGCTGGAATATGCTGTCAGATACCATGGGTTTTAAAATATCTACTGTAAGATGGGAAACACATAATGAGTTAAAATTAAAAGAAGAAAAATTTGAATCCATTTCTTTAAATATTGATAAACTTGCCGGAAATATTGGGATGAATCGAATTGATAATTCCACAACTCGTATTTTGGGAAGTGCATTGGATTCAGAAAATAGAGAAATTGCCAACTTTATCGAAATCAAACACGGAAAAGGTAAAATATTCTATCACACAGAGCCATTAGCACTTACCAATTATTATTTGTTGAATGCAGATGATTATAGGTATGCCGAATCGGTTTTTTCCTATTTACCACAACGCAGAACAGTTTGGTTTTCAGAGAGTGAGGCATTTGTAAATACATCCCCATTAAGGTTTGTGTTGAGCCAACCCGCATTGCGATATGCATGGTATATTTTAATTTTTTCAATTCCGTTTTTTGTAATATTTCATGCCAAACGCCGTCAACGAATTGTACCTGTAATCCAACCTTTGAAAAATGCCTCGGCAGAATTTGTCAAAACCATAGGAAATCTATATTTACAAGAAGGGAATTATAAAGATATGGCCCAGAAAAAGGCGACCTATTTTTTGAATAAAATACGATCTGAATTGCTTATCGATACTTCTGATTTAGATGAAAATTTTGTTCAAAAATTACAATTAAAAACCGGTGCAAAACCAGAAATAATAGAAAAAGCCATACCCTTGCTGCGCAAAGCTATACACGAGCAAGCACCCGTACAACAACAAGAATTAATAGAATTAAATAAATTACTCGACCAAATTTATAAATAATAAAAGCTGTAGAAGCGGATAATTTAAATTTTTAAAAACTTAAAGAATTATGGAAAATCAATATCAACCCGAATTTCAATCACGAATCAATCTTGCACAACTTCAGAATCAACTCCAAAATGTGAAAAATGAAATCAGCAAAGTGATTGTAGGCCAGGAAAATATGATAGAACATCTTCTGGTAGCACTTTTGTCCAACGGGCATGTGTTGATAGAAGGCGTGCCCGGCGTCGCCAAAACCATTACAGCCAAATTATTAGCCAAAACCATTGATGTCGATTTCAGCAGAATTCAATTTACCCCAGATTTGATGCCAAGCGATATTTTAGGAACATCTGTATTCAACATGAAAACAACAGAATTTGAATACAAAAAAGGTCCTATTTTTTCAAACTTCATTCTTATAGACGAAATCAACCGATCACCCGCCAAAACACAAGCCGCTCTTTTTGAAGTGATGGAAGAGCGACAAATATCGATGGATGGCATTGTATTTACCATGGAAGAGCCTTTTCTGGTGATTGCAACACAAAATCCCATTGAACACGAAGGTACCTATCGATTGCCCGAAGCGCAATTAGACCGATTTCTCTTTAAAATCAAGGTAGATTATCCCCAACTCGACGAAGAAGTGCAAATAATCAAAAATCATCACGCACTACGGGTCGATGACAAAACACAGGCAGTACAAGCGGTGCTTTCTGCATCTGAATTGAAAAGTTATCAGGATTTGGTGAAAAATGTATTGGTAGAAGATCACCTGCTAGCATATATGGCAAAAATCGTAGTGAATACCCGCGAAAATCAATTTCTTTTCTTGGGAGCATCACCACGCGCCTCATTGGCATTACTCGTGGCATCCAAAGGATTTGCAGCCATACAAGGACGGGATTTTGTTACGCCAGAAGATATCAAAAAAGCAGCAAACGCTGTATTGAGACACCGTATCATCGTTTCTCCTGAACGCGAAATGGAAGGACTCAGCCCAGAAGAAATCATCAAACAAATTCTTGAATCTATAGAAATACCAAGATAATTTCTACAAAGAAAGCAGAAGTATGCGAAGTTTCTTCCAACAAATCTACCTCAACAACCGATTGTTTATCATTCTCGGAGCAATTGCCATGCTGTACATCCTGGCATTTTTTATCCCATTCTTTATGTGGATAGCACATATCGTGTTGATGTTACTTTTCGTATTTATAATCGTAGATATACTTTTGCTTTTTACACAAAAAAACGCCATTCAGAGCAAACGAATTTTGCCAGAAAAACTATCCAATGGCGATGAAAATATTACCAGAATTGACATTAAAAATAATTATTCTTTTGATTTAAGTTGTAGCATAATCGACGAAGTACCGTTTCAGTTTCAATATCGGAATTTTGAAATAAAACGAAAATTAAAAAAGGCTAAAAATCTATTTTTGGAATATCCGCTTATTCCCAAAGAAAGAGGTGAATATAATTTTGGCGCGCTCAATATTTATGCAAAATCCCCCTTGGCATTGGTATCCAGAAGATTCAGATTCAATGATGATCAAATGGTTCCCAGCTATCCATCGTTTATACACCTGCCGCAGTATGAATTGATGGCCATGCAAAACGAATTTTTGATGGGCGGAATCAAAAAAATTAGAAAAATAGGCCATACCATGGAATTCGAGCAAATCAAAGATTATATCTTGGGTGACGATATTCGTAGCATCAACTGGAAAGCCACCGGCAAACGCGGGCAAATAATGGTGAATCAATACCAAGACGAGAAATCTCAACGTATCTATATGCTTATCGACAAAGGACGAACCATGAAAATGCCTTTTGATGGTTTGACACTGCTCGATTATGCCATCAATGCTTCTATGGCACTTTCCCATATCGTACTCAAGAAAAAAGATAATGCAGGTGTAATGACTTTTTCGCGCAAACTAGAAAATGTCGTTGTAGCCGAAAACCGACCCGGACAATTACGAAAAATTGCCGAAGCCTTGTATAATATCGAAACCAATTTTTATGAACCCGATTACAGCCGGCTATATGTGGATTTGAAAATGAAAATCAATCAAAGAAGTTTAATTTTGCTTTTTACCAATTTCGAAACCCTCGATGCGCTACACAGACAATTGGCATATCTGCGCGGTATAGCACGACAGCATCTTCTAGTAGTCGTGTTTTTCAAAAATCCTGAAATTATCAAAATTACCGAAAGTTCAAATCAAGAAAAACTCCAAGAAGTGTACGATCAAATTATCGCAGAAAAATTTGAATACGAAAAAAAACTCATACGCCAAGAATTACAGAAATACGGCATCTATTCCGTTTATACCCTGCCCGAAAATTTGAGTATTTCAATCATTAATAAATATTTGGAAATCAAGGCCAGAGGAATTTTATAAATGAACACATCAACTGCCAATTCCTATAAAACTACGCCAAATCAGCCATATTAAGTTCTAATCAAATTTTAATAACAAATTGTTGAAAAATAACTCGTTATTATAAGTGTAAATCAGACAAAAACCCTTTATTTTTTGTATATTTGTTTGTTTACAAAATGAAGTTTTTGATTTTATGACGCAACAAAACAATCAATATACCGCAGACAATATTCAGTCGCTGGAAGGTATGGAACACGTACGGTTGAGACCGTCCATGTATATAGGAGATGTAGGCGTACGCGGACTGCATCATTTGGTGTACGAAGTAGTAGATAACTCTATTGATGAGGCACTCGCAGGATATTGTGACACCATAAATGTGATCATTCACCCAGACGATTCCATCACCGTAGAAGACAACGGACGCGGAATACCCGTAGATGTACACAAAAAAGAAGGAATATCTGCCCTAGAAGTGGTAATGACCAAAATCGGTGCAGGAGGAAAATTCGATAAAGACTCTTACAAAGTCTCTGGCGGACTACACGGCGTAGGTGTTTCTGTAGTGAATGCACTTTCAACAGAACTCATAGCAACCGTACACCGTAACGGAAAAATTCACCAACAAAAATTCTCTAGAGGAAAAGCTCAAGGTGCTGTAGAAATCATCGGAACCTCAGAAAAAACAGGTACAATCGTTACTTTCAAACCCGATTTTGAAATATTTAATATTCTCGAGTATAATTATAGCACACTTGCCAATCGATTGAGAGAACTTGCATTCCTCAACAAAGGCATCAAAATCACTATCACAGACCAAAGAAGAGAAGAAAACGGAGAATTTGTACACGACGAATTCATCTCTGAAGGCGGATTGAGAGAATTTGTAGAATTTATCGACGAAAACCGTGAACCACTTATGAAACAAGTGATTTATATGGAGGGCGGAATCGACGATATACCTGTAGAAGTCGCCATGCGCTACAACACTTCTTTCAACGAAAACCTGCACTCATACGTCAACAATATCAATACACACGAAGGCGGAACACACCTTACCGGATTCAGACGTGCACTCACTAGAACATTGAAAAAATTCGCCGATGAAAACATGCCGGCAAAAGAAAAAGATAAAGTCGAAATCACAGGAGACGACTTCCGCGAGGGACTCACAGCAATTGTTTCTGTAAAAGTTCTAGAGCCACAATTCGAAGGACAAACCAAAACAAAACTCGGAAATTCTGAAGTAGCAGGCGCCGTGGACAAAATCGTGAGCGAAATGCTGCAAAATTTTCTAGAAGAAAATCCCAACGAAGCACGCATCATCGTCGATAAAGTCGTACTGGCAGCCAAAGCTAGACAAGCAGCCAAAAAAGCCCGGGAAATGGTGCAGCGCAAAAACCCCATGGGAGGCAGCGGACTCCCCGGCAAACTGGCAGACTGCTCATCCAAAGACCCCGTAGAATCAGAAATATTCCTCGTCGAAGGTGACTCTGCAGGCGGAACCGCAAAACAAGGTCGAGACCGACATTTCCAGGCCATTCTACCCCTGCGCGGAAAAATTCTAAACGTAGAAAAAGCCATGCAACACAAGGTCTTTGAAAACGAGGAAATTAGAAATATTTATACCGCTCTCGGCGTTACCGTGGGAACAGAAGAAGACCCCAAAGCACTCAATACCGAAAAGTTGAGGTATCACAAAGTCGTAATCATGACCGACGCCGACATAGACGGCAGCCATATCGCCACGCTTATACTCACATTCTTCTTCAGATATATGAAAGAATTAATAGAAAACGGCCACATCTATATCGCAACACCACCCTTGTATCTCGTAAAAAGAGGCGCAAAAGCAGAATACGCATGGGGAGAAAAAGAACGTGAAAGATTACAGGCAGAATTCTCTACAGATGGCTCCGGAAAAGGAGTAACCATCCAACGATACAAAGGTCTGGGTGAAATGAACGCCGAACAATTATGGGACACCACAATGAACCCAGAGCATCGCACTCTGCGTCAAGTAACCATCGATAGCGCCTCCGAAGCCGACCGCGTTTTCTCCATGCTCATGGGTGACGATGTACCACCACGCCGCGAATTCATAGAAAAAAATGCTATCTACGCCAAGATAGATGTTTAGTTTGTTTATTCATTAGTTTAGGAAAAGCAGTGCAAATCGCGCTGCTTTTTCAATTTCAACCCATGTTTCAAAGAAAATAATTAGGATTTGGGCGACTTTACCCGCTTTTCGTTGCAATCTTTTTCCCAAAAATGCACAAAAAAAGACCATAGGATATATTCCATACTTCCATATATCCTACGGCCATTTTTGTACGCATTTTCAGAAAAAAGGATTTCCACTACAATCGGGGTCGCAGCACCGGCTCAACAATCCATGCAGAATTCCTAGATTTCCAATATCACCAAAACACAAACATCAAGCCAAGGTCCAGTAAAAAAGGTTTTCTAATTACCCAAAACACGCAAACCAATTTTATTTTTATCAACAAAAAAAGCTGTAAAGAAAATCCTTACAGCATTTAGATTATATTTTAATTTCAAATTAAAACTTCAAAGACGAATTCACATCGCGCACAGATTCTGCTGCTGCATTGAATTTGGACTTTTCGTCTTCTGATAACGCAATTTCTACAATTTGCTCAACACCATTTTTCCCAATAATTGCCGGAACCCCAAAACAAATATCATTCAATCCATATTCACCTTCAAGCAACAAAGAGCAAGGGAACATTTTTTTGCTGTCTTGGGCAATAGCTCTTACCATCTCAGCTACCGCAGCTCCTGGTGCATACCAAGCAGACGTCCCTAATAATTTGGTAAGTGTAGCACCACCAACACGCGTTTCTTGTTCTACCTGCTCAAGTTCGCTTTCAGACAAAAATGCTGTAACAGGAACTCCATTACGCGAGGCTAATCTGGTCAATGGAACCATGCCCGTATCGCTATGAGCACCAATCACCATGCCGTCCACATCAGAAATTGGGCAATCCAATGCCTCTGCCAATCGATATTTGAATCGGGCGCTGTCTAGCGCACCACCCATCCCAATAATACGCTCCTTGGGCAAATCCGTAGCTTTGTGCACCAAATAAGTCATTGTATCCATGGGATTGCTCACCACAATTACAATCACCTCTGGAGAGTGCTCTACCAATTGGTCTATAACAGATTTTACAATATTGGCATTGGTACCGATCAACTCTTCGCGCGTCATTCCCGGTTTGCGCGGAATCCCCGAGGTGATAACAGCTACATCCGTACCCGAAGTTTTGGAATAATCATTAGTAGATCCCGTAATTTTGGTATCAAACCCATTCAAAGATGCAGTTTGCATCAAATCCATAGCTTTGCCTTCTGCAAAACCCTCCTTTATATCAACCAAAACAACTTCTGAGGCAAAATTTTTCATCGCAATATATTCTGCACAACTGGCACCTACGGCTCCTGCCCCTACAACGGTAACTTTCATAGAATTTTATATTTAATTATTGTTTAATAAATTTGAAAGGGTTAAATATACGTATTATTCAAACGTATCACAATGATTTTCAATGGATATTTTTTTAATTTTCCTTCAACTCAAGAAATTTTGGATGTATAAACTTTCTGTAAAATTCCTTCCCAAATGAGACATTGATGTACAAAAAGCTTATTCTATCAATGGATTATATACTTGCAGAACAAATTATTTTAACCAAAATTACAAGTCTTTTTGCTCCGAATTTCCCTAATTTTTTAATTATTTCAAAACTACTTTTATAGAGAGTTTAGCCTAAATTACTTGTTGAAATATGAATATTGAATTCCCTCCAAAATTTGATTAAATCATTGCTACATTTGCCGTATGAGTGTGCAACGAATTTCATTCAAAGAAATCAACCGATTGGCCATTCCTGCCATTTTTGCCGGAATCGTAGAGCCGATTATTTCGCTTACAGATACTGCTGTAGCAGGGCGTTTACCAGAAAATGCCGATGTTGCACTAGGTGCTATTGGCTTGGTAGGTTCGTTTTTATCTGCCATGATTTGGGTTTTTTTACAAACCTCGAACGCGCTCACAGCCTTGGTAGCACAAGGTTATGGCGCAGGTAAGACAGAAAAACTCAAAACGCTGGTTTCTCAAGTGTTCTACTTCAATTTATTCGTTTCTAGTATATTAAGTATTACATTTTTCTTTTTAGCTGAGTGGATAATGCAGCTATATGGTGCAGATAAGGATTTGTTGCAAACTGCGGTGACCTATTTCCAAATCAGGGTTTGGGGTTTTCCGCTTACGCTGCTTACCTTTACCATATTTGGAATTTTCAGAGGTCTGCAAAACACCGCTTGGGCTATGAAAATAAGTATTGTAGGAGGTGTAATCAATGCGGTACTCGATATTATTCTTGTATTTGTTTTTCATTTTGATGTAGAGGGAATTGCTTGGGCAAGTCTCATCGCTCAAATGACGATGTTTATACTCGCTTTAGGTTTTTTGTATCAAAAAACACCTTTTAGATTACAAAAGTTTTTTCCAATTCATCCCCAATTCAAGCAAACTTTGATGATGAGTTTGGATTTGTTTTTAAGAACACTTTCATTAAATATAGCTTTGTTTTTGGCGTTCAGAACAGCTACACTGCTTGGTGGAGCAGAGGCCAATCAATATGTTGGTGCACATGCCATTCTCATTCAAATTTGGCTGTTTTCTGCCTTTTTTCTTGACGGATTTTCACATGCAGGCGCAGCCTTGTCGGGTCGTTTACTAGGTTCAAACCAAATCAAAAGTTTGAATTTATTGGTAAAAGATTTGATCAAAGTTATGTTTTCATTGGGTATTCTGGTAAGTGTTTTATTTTTAATATTTTACCGTTTTTTTGGAGAATTACTCACCCAGTCAGAGTCGGTTTTGCTGGTATTTTACTCTGCCTTTTGGATTGTGGCATTAATGCAGCCTATCAATTCAATTGCTTTTTTATTTGATGGAATTTATAAAGGATTGGGTGAGACCAAGGTATTACGCAATGTGTTTTTATCGGCTTTAATTTTTGGATTTATTCCGTTTTTATATTTCTTTCAATATTTAGATTTGGGGATACGTGGAATTTGGTTTGCATTTGTTATTTGGATGCTAATTCGGGGAGGAGGACTCATTTTTCATTTTTATAAAAAATATTATAAACCAATATCTTGAATTGAATTTGCATGGGTACACCATTTAATTGATTTTTACGTTAATACAAAACATTGAAAAATTTTTTCGTTTGCTTTTTATTGGCTTTGGTGGGGTACAGTCTGGCACAGGTTCCTGAATGGGAGAATCCGCATTTTCGTAGTAAGTGGGTTCAAACAGGTGATTCTATTGTGCTGGATTCTATGTTTATCATCCAAGAAAAAATAATTTTAAAAGATAAATTTGGCCAGGTTATAACACAAAATGATTACAAAATCGACTTTTCTACAAGTGTTTTGTTCCTGCCAGAATATTTGGAAGATTCTGTACAGATCGAATATTTTGTTCATCCCGAGCTTCGTAATATCACAGTTTTTCCCAAAAATCCCAATTTAATCGTGCCCTCTGCAAATGAAAATAAAGCCATAATACTGACCCAACGGGAAAAAGAAAAAAAAGAAATTTTTGAAGGTTTGCAAACCCGTGGAAATATGGTAAGAGGAATCAGTTTTGGTAATAATCAAGGCTCTTCTGTTCAGTCATCACTTGATTTGAGAATTAATGGACAATTGTCTGATAATGTGGGGATAAGTGCTATGATATCAGACACCAATGTGCCGATTGAAGCGGATGGATATACCCAAAGTTTGGAGCAGTTTGATCGGGTTTTTGTAGAACTTTTTACCGACCGATCCAGTGCTAGAGCAGGCCATGTAGATTTGGAACAAACGGCAGAATATTTTGGCCGATTTAACAGGCGTGTAACAGGAATTCACCTCAAGCATAGACTGGGAAGTGAAGATAATGCAACGCATGTGCAATGGGCTGGTAGTGTGGCGAGGGGCGAATTCAAACAACATAAATTCAATGGAATTGAAGGTAACCAAGGTCCGTATAGACTACATGGAAACCATGGTGAAGCATTTGTAATTGTTTTGTCGGGAAGCGAAAAAATTTATAAAGACGGAATTTTGCTCCAACGTGGTGAAAACTATGATTATGTCATTAATTACAATACAGGCGAAATCACTTTTACACACAAACATCTTGTGCGTGCAACGGATAGATTTACAGCAGAATATCAATACACCAATCGTAATTATAATCGATTTACGCTCTATGGTGGTGCTGCACATGTAGCAAAAAGATTCTCTATTTCATCACATATTTATTCGGAAAGTGATAATAAACATAATCCAGTAAATCAGACGCTGAGTGAAGAAGATCAAAGAATTCTGGCAGCTGCCGGAAATGATACTTCTAGCATGTTTGTGAGCTCAGCAGAACAAGTGCCGTATGAGGAAGGAAAGGTATTGTATCGTAAGATATTGATCAATAATGAGGAAGTTTTTGAATATTCTACCGACTCGAATGAGATTTTGTATATGGTAAATTTTACCCAAATGGGTAGCAACAAAGGGAATTACAAATTGAGTGATACCGGTGTCAACGGCCGTGTGTTCGAGTATATTTCGCCTATAAATGGCGTAATGCAGGGTAGTTTTGAGCCGGTAAGACCTCTGGTTGCGCCTTCAAAAAAGCAAATATGGAGCATGGCCACGAATTATCGTTTCGGGAAAAACGGAAATCTATCTATGGACGCTGGGGTTTCTAATCTAGATCATAATTTGTTTTCTGATTTGGATGATGAAAAAAATATAGGTCTGGCTTTTAAATTTAGTGGATCCAATACATTCACAAAAGGAAAAATTCATTTCGAACCCAACCTCAATTATGAATTTATTCAAACCAATTTTTCTCCAATAGAGCGGCTTAGATCACCAGAGTTTGCTCGAGATTTCAACCTGAATGTAGAGCAGGGAGAGGCAGACCAACATTATTTACAAACCAATTTGAACGCGTTTATTGGTGATTCGGCTCAATTGTCTTATGGAATTGATGTATTGAATCAAACTAAATATTATTCTGGTTTGCGTCATCGTTTTCTAGGAAAATATATAACACAAAAACAAGAAATATCTGCACATTTGAATCTGTTGAAAAGTGAAACTGAACTTGAAAATACAAATTTTAATACCTATAATATATACACCCAGCGCAAAATTGGGAAATTGCGCGTAGGCGCAGGGATTTTGGGCGAATCCAACATTCGAAATCTCCATTCGGGCAGTGATTCTTTAAGCTTCAGATGGAACGAAAGTTTTGCCACAGCCATGTTGGGAGATACGATTTCTGCTTTTGCGCAACTGCGTCTTTACCAACGCAAAGACGATTCTGTGCGCTTGTCGCGTTTGGAAAGGTTTTCTGTTTCTAGAGGTGCTGAATTGTTGTCTCAATTAATCAAAAAAGAAAATCATGCTTTGCGGTTTTCTACCCACTACAGAACCTTGAATTATACAGATTCTACAGGTCAAATTTCCTTTTTGAACGCAACCCTTCAATGGCGCAAAAGTCTTTGGAAAAAGGCAGTTGATATGGGAGTAACTTATGAAATTTCGGGCGGAACGGAGTTGCAGCGTGCCTTTACTTATGTGCAGGTTGCAGATGGATTAGGAATTTATAAATGGATGGATTATAATCAAGACGGAATACAGCAACTCGATGAATTTGAAGTGGCAGAATTCTCTGATCAGGCACAGTTTATTCGGGTTTATACCAACACAATAGATCATATAAGAACCAACAAAAATAGTCTTGGAATGAGTTTGAAACTGATTCCAGGGCGATATTTTGGGAATAATACCTTCTGGCATAGAATCGAAACATCCATTTTATATTCAGGTATTGGTAATTATTTGAAAAACAATCAATTGGCTGCCTGGAATCCATGGCAAAATAGAGATGCTAGGTCGGAAGTTTCTCAGTTTTACTGGCAGAATAAATACAATTCTGCCCAATCCTATCAATTCAAATTGACGCATGAGTTGAGCAGGCAGCGTAACACCAGATTTGTATTTACCGGACTAGAAAGTTTAGCAATAAATTTTAATAAAATAACGACACAGTTTATTTTTAATCAATGGCTTACGGCAGAGTTGATGAATCGATTGGAGTGGGTAGAAAGTGATTCGGATGCTTTTTCTTCTCGCAGATTCAAGTTAGAGGGAGTAGAATTAGTGCCTAAATTGTATGTGAATTGGAGCGAGAATTTGAAGTCTTCTGTCGCGTATAATTACAAAAATCAAGAAAATATCACGGGAGATGAACATTTGAGCTCTGGGCAGTTTAATTTTGAATTTTTGTGGAACGACAAAGAAAAAACCTCTTTGTTGGCTGGTCTGGATTGGGTGAAAAATGCATTTGATGGTGAGCAAGATTCTGTTGTGGGCAATCGCATGATGGAGGGATTACGAGATGGGAATAATCTGGTATGGCGTATTATGTTTGAAAGAAATATCAACCATTATTTGGAGTTGAATTTACAATATTCTGGACGTAAAAATGAAGATTTCAAAGCTATTCATAGCGGAAATGTTCAATTGAAATTACACTTTTGAAATTCGTAAATATTTCAAAGAAATTAAAAATAATTAAATAAACAAATTTTTCAAAATGGATTCAAATCCGCATATTTGCAAATATTTTAACCGAAGCAAAACAGGAATGAACAGGATTTTATGCAGTTTGATACTGCTATTTACAATGATGGCGGCGTATGCACAGGATATATCAATTTCACCATATTCAGCATTTAATTATGGTGATAGACGTCTTGACAATGGCGCAACAACCTTCGGTATGGCGGGATTGAGCACCAGCTATATAAGCCCATTCGGAACAGAAAGTAACTTCATGAACCCGGCATCTAATCAAAATTTGAGACTTACAAATTTCACTTTTGAAGGAAGTATGGACATGACACGGTTTAAAAGTCAAAATGAAGATTTTTCTCGTTCAGCCACTTATATTTCCAGGGTTTCTTTAGGATTTCCTTTGGGTGAAAAATGGCGTGCGGGATTTGGGTTTCAACCTTTTTCTGCCCTGGGTTATCGTGTTGCCAATTATAATTATACACCAGAAGGATCCATTAATAGCCGATTTGCAGGAGAAGGAGGCTTGAACACGCTTCAATTTATGCTTTCTAGAAACCTCACACCAGAATTGGCTTTGGGAATTAGAAGTAATTATATTTTTGGTCGATTGGATAAATCAGAAGTTTTATCTGGCTCAAACATACAATTAGCAACGAGTTATGTCAATAAAAATGACATTAATGGATTTGCCTTTACCACAGGTATTTCTTATTATAAAAAACAAGAAAACAGTAAATTTCTCTCTGCTGGAGCAACTTATGGATTAGGCTCGAACATCAAAGCCAATCAAAATTATCTGGTAAAAACCTATCAGGTTCATCCTACTTCTTACAACGAATACAATGTAGATACCATACAGTACTTGACCTCTGATCGTAAGGTGAGAATACCAGAAAACGCATCGCTGGGGATAAGTTATGGAAAGGATCTCAAATGGGCGCTTGGTGCACAAATAGACTGGGAAAAAAATTCTGCTTTCATACTGCAATTTGATGAGCAGCAATCCAATGATAGACTACGGGTTGCAGCAGGTGGCTATTACATACCACAGTTCAATAGTTTTAGGAGCTACTTTGCCCGCGCAACCTATCGCGGAGGTGTTTTTTATGAGAAAACGCCTATACAAGTACAGGGGCAGGATATTCAGGACTATGGCATAACTTTTGGAATTGGACTACCCGTTGGAAAAGTGAACAATCCGTCCGAGCTCAATCTAGGTGTTGAATTAGGGCAAAGAGGAACAACCAACAGTGATTTAGTAAAAGAAACTTTTGCAAATGTCAAATTGAGTTTTACGCTAAATGATAGTTGGTTCCAACGAAGAAAATATGATTAATAACCAAAAACCTAACAATTAAATAAAATGAACAAACTAAGTACATTAATAATAGCAATTACTGGACTATTGGGTTTTCAGTGGGTAAACGCACAATCACAAGTGTGTAATCAATATGAAATCCAGTTAAATAAAGAGGTGCAAGCCAAAAATTACGAAGCAGCTTATCCTATTTTAAATCAGGCTCTTAACGAATGTCCAAATGAAAAAGTGAATTTTTACAATTTTGGTGAAACAATTTTATTGGCCAAAATTAATTCCGCTGCAAATGAAACAGACAAAAAGAAGTTTGCAGGAGAATTGGTTTCTTTAATCAATAAAAGAATTCAATATTTCCCAGAAGGCAAAGTTTCTTTTTGGGAGGGTGAAAAAATCACCTATCAATTAAATCATGGATTAGTATCCAAAAAAGAAGCTTATCAGCAATATCAAAAATTGTTTGGACAGTCTGAAGAGGCACAAAAAATTTCGGCATCAGCAGCGACCAATTACTTTGTAGCCGTTATAGAATTACTAAACGCAGAAGAAATTGACTATAATGCAGCCATGGAAGGCTACTTCCAAGCTAAAAAAGTAGCCGATGGTAATATTGAAATGCGCTCAGTTGAATATGGTACGCTTGCCGAAAAATTAGACAGTATCCAAAAAGAAAATCCTAAAAAAGATTTGACACCAGCAGAAAAGCAAACCATGTCTAATGCGCAAGCTGCTAAAGATTTGTTTGTACAATTGAGTGAAGGAATGGAATCTGCCTTGTCAGAAATTGCCAAATGTGAGTATATAGCACCTATGTTCGAGCAGGATTTCGAGAAAAACAAGGACAATATCGATTGGCTTGCAGGCTCTTATCAAGCTCTGGCTTCCAAAGATTGTTATGATCATCCCATTATGGACCGTCTGGAAAAACAATATGTTGCAGTTTGGCAAAAGAACAATCCATCTCAACCTATTGCAAAAGCCGGTGGAACTAGCTCTAGTAGTACAATCGGATCTGAATATGGTAACGGCGTTAAACAATATAATGCAGGAAATTATTCTGGCGCGATTGCATCTTTTACCAAAGCATTGAACGAAGTTTCAGGAACCACTCGCGGTGATGTAGCTTATTATATGGCGCTTGCATATCAAAAGACGGGAAGTAATGCCAATGCAGTGACTTGGGCCAATCGTGCAGCAAGTTACAAACCAGGATGGGGGGCTCCTTATCAGTTGATTGCAGGTGCGTTTGCCGCCTCTGCCAACTCTTGCGGTAACTCTGAATTCCAGAAAAGAGCTGCCTATTGGGTAGCCGCAGATTATGCTAACAAGGCTTGTGCTGTGGATAGCCGTTCTTGTTCTTGGGGACGTAGTGCAGCCAAATCATACGAAGGCAATGCACCAACAGTAGAACAAGCGTTTCAGGCAGGTAAAAAGTCTGGTGATGCGGTAACTGTGAGCTGCTTGGGAGGAGCAACAACACGTGTAAGATAATGCCGAAGAATGTCTTTAAGACATATAATAAATTCAGAGCAGCTCTTTTGGGAGCTGCTTTCTTGTTTTCAGCCTGTGAAATACAAGAATCAAAACCATTGGGAGAAATCAACAAGAACTTTGCAGACCGTACCATTGTCCAAGCATTTTTGACATATAAAGATTCTGGAATTGTGCGTATGGAGCTCCAAGCACCTTTAGTAGAAGAATTTACTTTAATTGACTCTCCCTACACAGTAATGCGTAAAGGTGTAGATATAAAATTCTGGAATAAGGAACCCGAACCCAATTATCTACGTGCAGATTGGGCCAAAATTCTTGATCGCAAAAAATTCTATGAAGGTAGAGGTAATGTAGAAATGATCAATACAGATGGTGACACCTTGAGAACACAACAAATTTTTTGGGATAATCAAAAAAGATTGATTTACACCACAGACACCGTAATTATCAAAAGAAAAAACGGCACCTTCAATATTGCCAATCATGGTTTGACGGCGACAGAAGACTTCAGAGAATTTAAATTACTCGACAACAGTGGCATCATTACGCTGGAAGAAAAATCTGACCGTAAAACAAAATCAACTACAAGACAACCCTCTATTCCAGAATCTGAAAGAACTGAAATAAATCCTCTATTACATTCAGATTCCAATCCATAAATAAAATATTCGAACGCTGAATCAGCTGTAAAAGTCGAATAATCAAAAAAAAATAAAAGATGTTTGATTTTTAATCTGAACATTATTTTTTGTTTATAACTGAAAATTGTACTTTCGCAGATTGTAACGTAAAACATTAAGAATGGCGCTTTTACAAGATATCAGAAAACGATCTTGGTTGTTGATTTTAGGTATTGGATTACCTTTATTTGCTTTTATTGTGGGAGATGCATTTTCCCAGGGCAGTATATTTGGCGATCCCAACGAATTGGGCTCTGCAGGCGGGACTCCTATTAATATTCAGGATTATAATTTAGCTTATAATCGATTGTCTAGAAATCCGCAAATGCAGGAAGCTAGTGAAAATATGATTTCAGAAATGGCTTGGAACCAATTGATTTCTGAGCGTTTGGTAGCCGGACAATTAGAAGATCTGGGCATCAAAATAGATGAAAATAAATTTTATGAAGAGGCGGGTAGATTCTATAGCTCGGTAAACCCGAATTTAATGGATGAAAACGGTAGAATTAATATAGAACTTACCAAAACATTTGTTAGCGAATTGAAAACTGCTGCACAAATGGGAAATCCGCAGGCACAAAACTGGTATGAGCAATGGGAAAATGCCAATCCTCAGTTCAGATTACAAAGTAATTTGTACTCGGATTTGGTTTCTGTTGGTGCATTGGCTACAGACGTAGAAGCGGCGTTCAATCAGCGTGCAAGTGCTCCTCATAGCATAGAATATGTTATGATAAATTATGAAGAATTTGTAAAAAATAACCCTGTTGAGGTAACAGATAATGATATTATTGGATATATGAAAGACAGGCCAAAAACTTTTAAAGCTGAGCCATCTGTGAATTTGGCCTATGCATATTTTCCAGGAGATGCATCACAAGAAGATATCAATTTGGTTTCAAATGAATTAAACTCTTATTTGTCTCAGCATATCATCCGCGATGAGGCTACAGGAATTTCAGACACCATACGTGCCTTTGCCGCTGCAGTGAATGATTCTGCCTATGTAAGCAGATTTTCTGAATCTCCTTTCGATCCTACTTATTATACAAGAGATCAGTTTCAAAGTTTTCCAGAAGAACTTAAAACTCCTTTGTTAAATGCAAATAAAGGTGATGTTATAGGTCCTATAAAATTAAATAATGTCTATAATTTAATTAAAGTATCTGACGTGAGATCTATTACAGATTCTGCCAAAACAAGTCACATCCTTATTGGATATCAAGGCAGTTCTGCACGTGCAGATAATATTACACGTACCTATGAGGAGGCTATGGTATATGCCGATAGTATTTTGAATGAAGTAAAAGCCAACCCAGCAAAATTCAATGAGTTGGCCAGAACAGTATCTGATGATGCTGTTGCTGCAAACAGCAATGGAGATATAGGATGGGTGGGTCGTTTTCAACAAGGATTTGCAACATCTTACCGCGATTGGGCCGTGAATAATCCTAAAGGAAGTATCGATTTGGTACCCTCAGAATTTGGATTTCATATTATTCGTATCGACGATGTCAAGCAAGTTACAGGATATCAATTGGCTACGATCCAAAAGCAAGTTAGAGCCTCACAAGATACACAAGAGAATTTATTTAATAAAGCCAATACATTAGCTATTAATTCACAAGGAAAAACTGCCAATGATTTTATCAATGATGCCAGAAAAGAAGGTGCCGAAGTGAATAATGCCGATGGAATTAAAAGATTTGAATCCAATTTGGTAGGATTACAAGGCACAAGAAAGGAGGCTGAAATTTTGAAATGGGCTTTCGAAAAAGATACAAAAGCGGGTAGCGTACAAACTTTTGAAACGGTAAACGGTGGTCAAATTGCCGTTTATTTGTCAAATAAATATGACAGAAAAACGCCAAACGTAGCTGCAGCAAGAGCTAGCGTAGAGCCCATGGTTCGAAATCAGAAAATAGCAGATAAAATTGCCTCTGAAACTCAAGGTGCAGATTTGGACGCTGTAGCCAGTAAATATAATGCTACAAAACAAACTGCAAGTATTAATTATAATAGCCCAATGATCGACGGGGCAGGAGTAGAGCCAAAATTGGGCGGAGCCATAATGGGACTTGGAGAAGGTAAAACTTCTGGTGCCATCAAAGGAAATACAGGCGTTTATTTTGTGAAAGTTGTTCAAAAAGGAGCTGCTCCAGAAGGTGCAGATACTACTGGCATAAAAAATAATATTTCTTTACAAATCAAGAATCAAATCAAGAATGGCGTTGTTCAATCTTTGGTAGATGCTGCGAATGTGAAAGATAATAGAATTGAAAAATTGAGATAATTAAATTTGATAAATTTAAAGGGTTAAATACTTTAAAATCAAGATTTAAAAGCACAGCAATTTAAAAGGCTGTGCTTTTTTTATTTGCAATTATCATATTTACAAAGAATTATACCCTTAATAATTATGAAAATCATAATTATTTAATTAATTTCGGCAAAAATTTTTATGAAAAAATCTTTATGTCTGCTTTTTACAACTATTAGTTTGTCTCTAATAGGGCAGCAATCTCAAAAAATTGCCAATTTCAATTTATCGCCTGCATCAATAGATTTTGCAATTAATGCCACACCCGAAACGCTTGATTTTCCTACCTCACAATGGTTGGATGTTGCAGATGTCTCATGGTATAATGAATCTATGACAACATTTGATATAGCTACGCCAGAACAATTGGCTGGCTTGTCACTTTTGGTTTCACAAGGTAATAATTTTTCAGGTAAAATATTAAACCAAACGCAGGATTTGGATTTGAACGGAAATCTTTGGTTTCCCATCGGAGGTGTAGGTGTGGACGCACCTTTTTCTGGTACGTACAATGGAAATGATTTCATTATTCAAAATTTATTTATCAATTTACCAGAAGATGATTTTGTAGGTTTATTTGGCCATTCGGTGAGCTCTGTTCTCACAGGAATTAGGCTACAGAATGCGGATATCATTGGACTGGATACGGTGGGGTCTGTCGTAGCTAATTTATATGGAGGCACGGTTACCAACTCTAGCGCAGACAATGTTACCATCGTGGCCACAGGATATAATGTAGGAGGTTTTGCAGGCGGATTATTAACGGATGCTTATATGGAAAACTGTTCTGCTACCAATGTGAATGTAACTGGTGAAAATCAAATTGGCGGATTGATTGGCTCTGTTTGGGACAACGCAGATGTTAAATTTGCTTATTCAACCGGTGAGGTGAATGGGAATTATATCGTTGGTGGTTTGATAGGATTTTCTACCATGGCTTTTGCTCCATACCGCGACAATACCGTAGAGCATAGCTTTAGTCATGCCAATGTAACTGCAGGATTAGGACTTGCAGGCGGTTTTTATGGTTATCCGCAATTCAATGCCATTATAGAAAATTGCTATTCTACTGGAACAGCAACTGGTGAGCAAAATGTAGGAGGATTTGTAGGAATTACCTCTATGCTTACTACTCTCAACAATCATTATGATATGCAGACTTCTGGTCATGATTTTGCCGTTGGAGGTGTAGAAAATGGTGATCCGAATCAAGTATTTAATATCACAGGGCAACAAACAGCCTTTATGACTTCTGCAGAATTTGTAGAAGTGATGAATACGCACGAAAATGAATGGTATGCTGGAGAGGCTTGGAATGCTTTTTATCCATTCTTCAACGAAAGTCTAAGTGTATCTGATGTAAGAGTATCGGACCCAAAAATAAAAGCCTACCCGAATCCTGTAAAAGGTGAGCAATTGTTTTTTGACAAAAAGGTAAGCGGAGTGGTCTATAATGCTCTGGGTCAAAGAATTATGTCCTTTGAAAATCAAAATTCTATCAGGGTTTCACAATGGGCAAAAGGTGTTTATTTTGTTCAAATCCTTACGGATTCAAATCAAAAACAAAGTATAAAAGTGGTGAAATAATTGCGTATTTCTATAATAAAATAAAAAAACTCACAAATCCATCGGTTTTGTGAGTTTTTTATTATACAGCAATTTAATATTGATTTGAATTTGCAAATAAATTTCTTCTTTAAATTAGTGAAGAGACTAATTTTAGAGCATTTTCAAAAAATCTATTTCTTTTCCTTCAAGAATTCTCCAATCTCCGCGTTTCAAATTTTTCTTGGTAAGTCCAGCAAATTGCACCCTATCTAGGCTCTCTATTTTGTAGCCTAATTTCTCGAAAATTCGTCTTACCACACGATTCCAGCCGATATGCAATTCTACACCCACCTCATTGTGGTTTTTGCCTTCAATAAATGAGATTTTGTCCACTCTTGCAACACCTTCTTCCATCCTTATCCCTTGTCGTATCTTGTCCATATCATCACCATGAAGTTTTTTATCCAACACCACATGATATATCTTTTTGATATTATGACTAGGATGTGTAAGTTTTTTGGCCAAATGACCATCATTGGTAAATAACAAAACGCCTGTGGTTTGCCTGTCTAGTCTTCCCACGGGGAATAATCGGGCTTTTGATGCATTGGCCACCAATTCCATTACTGTTTTTCGGTCGCGCTCATCACTTGTGGTTGTAATAAAACCTTTGGGCTTATTCAGCAAAACATAAGTTTTTTTCTCGGGAACAATTTTTTCTCCATCAAATCGCACATCATCTTCTGCTTTTACTTTGTGTCCCATTTCGGTAATCACGACTCCATTTACCTCTACCAAACCTGTTTTGATATATTCATCTGCCTGTCTGCGACTACAAATTCCAGAATTGGCTATATATTTATTTAATCGGATGAGTCCGTCATCAAACTCTTCGGTCAATCTTTCTGTTCGTCTTTTTCTGAATTTGGTAAAATCTGGTTTATTTCTGTTACCAAAACTGCTTTCGCCACGTTTTCTTTCAGGTTTTGGGGCATATTTCCTATCAGATGTTCGTGGTCCACCTTCCCTGTTTTTGCGAAAATCTCTATCAGAATCATATTTTTTTCTAGGAAAATCTGAATTCCTATCCGTTCGATTAGGTCTTTTATCACCAAATTTTTTTTCTGATTCTACGCCCTCAGAGCCGCCAAATTTTTTATTATAGCCTCTACTTTCAGGTTTATCAGACCATTCCTTTCTTTTTTCTCCAGAGGCTTCTCTCGAGCTGAAATTCTTTTTTTCTCCCCCTTCTTTTCGCTCAAATTTCCTTTTATAAGGTTTTCTACCCTCACGATTTCCTGAGGTTCTACGATTTTCTGAACCAGAACCGGTTCGTTTACCACGGTCTTCGCGATGGGAAGATTCTCGATTTCCTCTTGGATTGTCTTTTCGATTATCTCTACTATCTCTACGATTCTCACGTTGTTGATATGATGGCCTGTCATTATCGCGACGGTCATCTGATCTATCTTTTTCGAAATTTGGATTTTTCTTTCTCATTTTAAATTTTAAAGGTAGGTTTAGGGCTAAAATCTATCATTCGCAAATTTTAGTCCAGCAAAAAATAAGTTTAATTTAACGGGAAAAATTTTTGCAAATTTAATGGATTTATTCCAATCCACGCTATACTCATGATACCCAATCCCAACATTAATTTTAAACTTAAATAATATAAGTTGTATTGCCACTTATTTTCAATCCACCAAATAATAATGGATAAAAATAATAAAGCTATGGCTGTAGCAGCAAAATAATATTTCATATGTCCAACGGCTTCTACTTGTGTCATAAAAATCGTCCATAAAATGCTGAGTATAAATAGAATATTCAGGATAATCTTGGTTTTTTTCTTACCTACGGTAACGGGTAAGGTTTTGTAATTGTAAATTAAATCTGCACGATAACTCACCAAATCCTTTGATATGTCCATAATCAACAAAATCATTGACAAAAATAATCCATGATAAAATATGACATAGGAAAAATTGTTATAATACAATAGTAAAGCTACAAACGGCATTAAACTCAAAATCACATAAAACAAATTTTGTATGAAGGTGATTCGGCTTAATTTATGGCTATACAACCAAACCAGAATTTGATATATCATAAAAAATATTCCGACTCGCCAAGAAGCCCAAACGGCGAATAGTAGAGCAATTACGCAAAATACAAGATATACATTGAGCTTGAAATTCTGACTTATAAACCGACTGATATATACATACAGAGGTCTTGCGATGGCATCTTTGTCCAAATCATAAAAATTATTAATGATAAATCCAGCAGATACCGTAAAAGCAGATGCCAAAACAATTAAATGCAGTTTGATATCGGAAAAAAACTGATGAAGCGTTGCGTCTTTATCAAAAATGAAATAGGCCGTAAGATACATAGCGGCAACTAATGCAGCGATATTGTATCCTCGAATCACTGTAAAAAGTGCCAGAAGTTTCAGGAAACTGTTTTTGGCGACTTTTGACGACATAGTAAATCAGAATCTGTAAACAGGTTCCAACTGAAAGTCGGATAAAGCCGCTTTGGCTTTTTCAAAATCCTGTGTAAAACCAAGTACGTAGCCACCACCACCCGAGCCGCATAATTTTAAATAATAATCATTGGACTGAATTCCGTTTTCCCAAGCTTGAATGAGTCTTTGTGGAATCATCGGCCTGAAATTGATAAATGCCCAAGTAGACAAATCTTTTAAATTACTAAAAAGTGGGTCTGTATTGCCGTTTACAAATGCATCTATACATGCATCGTTATATTTTTTGAACTCGCGACGCATGGTGTTTCGGAATCCTTCATGTTTCATTTTTTCAAAAAATGCCTGAACCATGGGACCCGTTTTGCCCGGAACACCACTATTGATTAAAAATATAGCTCCGTTTCCGTCCTTTTCTTGCGGAATACCCACAGTGTCAATATTATTTTTGGAATGAATCAACAAAGGAATGTTCATATAACAAATTAAAGGGTCTATACCCGATGAGGTACCATGAAAAAATGATTCCATTTTACCTAAAATTTGTTTTAACTCGGCTATTTTGTTTTTGGATAAACCTTCGGAATCAATTTTATCAATAGCATATGCATCATAAACCGCAGCTACCAATGCGCCCGAACTTCCTACACCATACCCTTGTGGTATATCTGAATCAAAGTACATACCTTTTTTCAAATCCTGCTGCAGTTTGTCCATGGCAAATTGCGCTGGCATTTGCTCTAATAGATAGTTTGAAAATTCAATCAAACTTTGATTTGATTCTGTTTGCGCTTTATTCTCATCAAATTTGAGCGCACCTTTATAAAAATTAAAAGGTATGGTGAGTCCCTTGGCATTTTCTATAATACCATATTCACCAAACAATAAGATTTTAGCAAAAAAGGAAGCTTGTTTCATACCCTATTAAAATAACCGTGCAAAGATACAATATTATACCTAATGAATTGATTTCAAATTTCAAACCAAAAATAATTCTTTGGCTTAATTAATTCAAATATAAATAGTTTCTAATTCGTTTAGGATTTCAAGAATTTCTTCTTTTTCTAAAGATGAAACCAAACGTGCTCTAAAGGCTTTGAAGTTTTCAAGCCCTTTGAAATAATTGGCGTAGTGTCTTCTCATTTCTAGTATGCCTACGCGCTCACCTTTCCATTCGCAGGAGCGGATAAGGTGTTTTTTTACGGCATTTACTCTTTCTGTAATATCTGGTGGGTTCAGTAATTCGCCGGTGGCTATATAATGTTTTACTTCTTTGAAAAACCAAGGATTTCCTATACTTGCACGACCTATCATGATTCCATCTACACCATACCTGTTCTTGAATTCTACAGCTTTTTGAGGGGAATCTATGTCGCCATTACCAAAAATCGGGATATGAATACGTGGATTGTTCTTGACTTCTGCAATGGGACGCCAATCTGCCACGCCTTTGTACATTTGACAACGAGTTCTCCCATGAATGGATAATGCCTGAATACCAACATCTTGCAAGCGTTCTGCGACTTCGTGTATATTGATGCTGTCGTTGTCCCATCCCAAACGTGTTTTTACTGTAACGGGCAATTCCGTTGATTTCACACAGGCTTCTGTGAGTCTTACCATGAGGTCAATATCTTTCAAAACGCCGGCTCCTGCACCTTTACTTACCACCTTTTTTACAGGACAGCCAAAATTTATATCCACTAAATCGGGTTTCACGGCTGCGGCAATTTCAGTAGAAAGCGACATGGCCTCCTCATCTCCTCCAAAAATCTGAATTCCTACGGGCCGCTCGTCATCAAAGATATCGAGTTTCTTTTTACTCTTGATGGCGTCCCGGATCAAGCCTTCGGAAGAGATGAATTCAGAATAAACAAGGTCTGCTCCATATTCTTTACAGAGTCGTCGAAAGGGTGGGTCGCTTACATCTTCCATTGGAGCAAGCAGTAAGGGAAAATTGGGCAAATGTATATTTCCGATTTTGATCATAAGCGGGGCAAATTTACGCATATTCTAAAAATTTTTGTGCTTGTAAATAGCAATCATATTTCGTTTTTACAATTAAATGTATTTATGCATTAAGATTAATTGCATAATTAGCCATAAATTTTGTTGTTTTTACATTATAAATCTTTTGTAGCTTATCTTTAGTAAAAATTTTATTAAATTATAGTCAAAAACAAACCAAAATCGTAAATTTGCTAAATTTCAATATTTAGAAAGAAAAAGCATGATTTTAACCAGCGAGAATATTATATTAATTGGTTCACTTTTGTTGTTTATCAGCGTTATTGCTGGTAAGACTTCTTACAGGTTTGGCGTTCCTACTTTATTGTTATTCCTTACAATTGGAATGTTGGCAGGCTCTGACGGTATTCTTGGGATTAGTTTTGATAACCCCAAGATTGCACAATTTATAGGCGTTGTTGCGCTTAATTTTATTTTGTTTTCTGGTGGATTGGATACCAATTGGAAAGAAGTGAAACCCATTTTGAATCAAGGCCTTATACTATCTTCTTTAGGCGTATTTCTCACGGCGATTTTACTTGGTTCTTTTGTTTATTTCGTTACAGATTTTACGATTTACGAAAGTATGCTGCTCGGTTCTATTGTTTCATCAACTGATGCCGCAGCGGTCTTTTCTATTTTGCGTTCCAAAAGCTTGGCATTGAAATCAAATCTCAGACCTACGCTAGAGCTGGAGAGTGGTAGTAATGATCCTACGGCATACGTTCTTACAATTGCATGTCTTACATTGGTCATCAATCAAGATCAAGGTTTTACTTCTGTAATTCCTTTATTTCTTACACAAATGCTTCTGGGAGGTATAGCTGGATTTGCATTTGGAAAATTGAGTAAATTAATCATTAATAATATTAAACTAGATTTTGATGGATTATATCCCGTTTTGGTAATTGCACTTATGTTTATTACCTATTCAGCTACAGATTTTATTGGCGGAAACGGATTTTTGGCCATCTATATATGTGCTGTTTTCTTAGGAAATCAAGAGTTAATACATAAGAAAACCATTTTAAGAATGTATGATGGATTGGCTTGGCTCATGCAGATTGTGCTTTTCCTCACGCTTGGATTACTTGTTTTTCCTTCAGAAATTGTTCCGTTCATCGGAATCGGAATAATGATTTCATTATTTTTGATATTAGTCGCACGCCCTGTAAGTGTTTTTTTAAGTTTAATTCCCTTTAAAATGCACATAAACAGACGTTTATATATTTCATGGGTTGGGTTACGTGGTGCGGTTCCTATTGTATTTGCTACTTTTCCACTTCTGGCTGGAATTGATAAGGCCGATGCCATTTTTAATATTGTTTTCTTCATTTCGGTGACCTCGGTATTGGTGCAGGGAACCACCCTCGGAGTCGTTGCAAAATGGTTGAATATGGCACTTCCAGAGAAAGAAAAAACCCTTTCAGAAACCGATCAAATCATATTGGATTTGCCCAAAACATCCTTACAGGAAATCACAATTAAACCTGGTTTTGGGGCAATAGACAGGCGGATTGTAGATTTGAATTTTCCGCAATCAGCGTTTATTGTTATGATAAAAAGAGGGGATGAATACATTAGACCAGGCGGCTCTTCTGTGCTCAAGGAAAATGATACACTCATGGTGCTAGCAGATGATTATGAAGAGTTTGAACTTGTAAATCAAAGCCTTAAAGCAATTCCAAAGATTGAACCATCCGTATTTTAAGCTGAAATACAAATGCAAGAAAAGCCAGAAAATTCTTCTTTCAGACCCAATAAATATATGAAATTGCTGGCAATCAGTTCTCAGTTGACTGCCACCGTACTGGGTTTTGCCATGATAGGTTATTTTTTGGATCAGTATTTTGATATAGAGAAAAATTATTATACGCTTTCTTTCACACTTTTAGGTGTAATCTTGGGTCTATATTTATTGTATAAACAAGTTCGAAAATTGGGGGAATGATGAAGCTTATAATTGCTATTTTGGTAATGGTGGTCATGGATTATTTTTTTCTACAATACTGGAATGAGTTCGATTCCAAATATTTTATTGTACTGCATGGCGGCTTGATTTCATTTGGGCTTATCATTTTTGGAATTGTTTATTTTCTTCAAAAAAATCGTCCAGAATTCATGGGATTAGGGATCACTGCCGGTCTGCTTATCAAAATGATGGGAATGCTATTTATTTTTATATTATTGTATAAGAAAATTGAGCTGAGTAGTCATCAAATTATAAATTTTCTAAGTATTTATACAATATATACGATAATTTATACGATTTCTGCCGTGAAAAGGCTAAATTCAAAAACCTGACAAAATACATTGTAAAATAACTTTTGTTTTTAAATAAATAGGATTAATTTTGCGCAATTATTGAGGAAACTAAAAATAATGCAAAAAATTAAGCAGTTTACTTTTGTTTTAGCACTTTTATTGGGCTTTACAAACGTACACGGGCAGCTAGCAGAGGAGCACCAAGCACATAATACACAAACAAACCCGCAAGAAGAAAGCGGCTTTGATTTGGTTGGAACCATTATGCATCACATCGCCGATGCCCATGAGTGGCGCTTGTGGGGTGAGGGTGAAAATGGATTTAGTGTTTATCTTCCAGTTATTTTATGGGATAATGGTTTGAAAGTTTTTTCATCCAAAGGTTTTTATCAAGGAAATCATGTGATAGAAAGCGGTGGTGAATACTATACAATGTATCATGAAAAAATTTACAAAACCGACGCAACCGGCCAGTTAAATTATGATGCAGATCACCACCCCCTCAATGCCAAACCTCTAGATTTTTCAATTACCAAAAATGTTGTAGCCATGTTGGTTGCAGGTATTTTGCTATTATTACTTTTTGGGGCAGTAGCAAGGTCATATAACAAAAGTGAAACGCCAAAAGGAATTGCCGGGTTTTTGGAACCGCTTGTAATATTTGTGAGAGATGATATTGCCAAGCCCAACATCGGCCCGAAATATGAAAGATATATGCCGTATCTTCTTACATTATTTTTCTTTATCTGGATATTGAATCTCACAGGAATGTTGCCAGGCGCAGCCAATGCGAGCGGAAATATTGCATTCACTATGGTGCTGGCGTTGATTGCATTGCTTGTGGTCAACCTAAGCGGAAACAAAACCTATTGGAGCCATATTTTTGATCCGCTAAAAGGACAGATGCCCTGGTACGGTAAAATGTTAATATATCCAATACTTGTTCCTGTAGAAGTTCTAGGGATTTTCACCAAGCCCATTGCACTTATGATTCGTTTATTTGCGAATATTACTGCGGGTCATATCATTATTTTAAGTTTTATATCCTTGATTTTTATCATGGGAACTATTGCTGTATCGCCCGCTTCGATAATTCTTACCTTATTTATTAATGTAATCGAATTATTAGTGGCAGCTTTACAGGCTTATATTTTCACATTATTAACCGCGCTGTTCATAGGAATGGCCGTAGAAGAAGCACATTAAATTTGAAACCAATTATTAATTATTAATTTTTATATCATGACTGGAACATTAGCAGCAGTAGGTGCAGGTTTAGCCGTATTAGGCATCGGTTTGGGAATCGGTAGAATTGGCGGACAAGCCATGGATGCGATCGCACGCCAACCAGAAGCATCAGGAAAAATTCAAACTGCAATGATTATTGCAGCCGCTTTGATTGAAGGTGCAGGTCTTTTCGGACTTGTAATTGCTTTCTTGAACAACGGATAATATGAATTTGATTAAAAGCCCGTCTTATGCGGTTGGCAATCGGGCTTTTATTTATTAAAATTAATACATTAGCACAAATTAAATATATATGGAATTATTAACGCCCTCCATTGGTCTTATTTTTTGGTCCACCCTTATTTTCTTGATTTTTTTGTTTTTACTTCGAAAATTTGCATGGAAACCTATCCTATCTGCAGTTTCTCAAAGAGAAAAACATATTGAAGAAGCTTTGAATCAAGCCAAAAAAGCACGTGAAGAGATGGCTTATTTGAAATCAGAAAATGAAAAAATTCTACAACAAGCTAGAGAAGAGCGCGATGCATTGTTGAAGGATGCACGTGATATAAGAGCTGTAACCATCAATAAAGCCAAAGAAGAGGCGAAAGCCGAAGCTGATAAAATAATGCTTGCCGCCAAAGAAAGTATTCAAATAGAAAAAGCTGCAGTCTTAGCAGATATCAAAAATCAAGTGGCGCTGCTTTCCTTGGGGGTTGCAGAAAAAGTGCTGGCCAAAGAACTCAACCAAGAACCAGCTCAAAAAGCCTATGTCGATACATTAATCAATGATATTAAACTGAACTAATGGCTCACTATCGCGTTGCAAAAAGATATGCAAAAGGAATGATGGATTTTCTTGCCCAAACAGGTAAAGAGGATGTGGTAATGAACGAAATGAAGCAGTTGCAAGAATTAACTTCTGCTAATCGTGAATTCAAAACCTTTCTTGCTAGTCCTGTCTTGGATTATAAAAAGAAAACCCAGATTTTAAGAAATATTCTTGAACCTTTTTCAGAAGAAACAAAAACTTTTTTGGCATTGATAACCAGACAAGGACGTAGCGAAGCTATTGGCGATATTGCATCAGAATTCATCAAACTGTATAAGAAAAATCATAAAATTAAAAATGCAGTAATTACTTCTGCAACGCCTTTGAGCGACGACCAAATCAAAGCTATTGTAGAAAAAGCAAAAGCGTCTCTTCCAGCAGACACCAAAATAGAAGTTGAAAATAAAATCAATCCTGCATTGATAGGCGGGTTTATTTTGCGATTGGATGATCAACAATTCGATGCATCTATCAAAACCAAACTCAATCAAATTAAAAAAGAATTCGATTCAAAACATTATATTCCAAAGATTTAATAAAATACAACCATGGCAGAAATTAATCCAGCTGAAGTATCAGCGATATTAAAACAACAATTATCCAATTTCAACTCAGATGTGGAATTGGCAGAAGTGGGTACCGTACTGCAAGTGGGTGACGGTATCGCACGTATTTATGGACTGGAAAATGCGCAATACGGCGAGTTGGTAGAGTTCAGTACAGGTGTTGAAGGACTAGTACTCAACCTAGAAGAAGATAACGTAGGTGTAGTACTTTTGGGTGAATCAAAAGGAGTGAAAGAAGGTGATACAGCCAAGAGAACCAACAGAATTGCATCTATCAACGTAGGTGAATCTATGCTGGGTAGAGTAGTAGATACCTTGGGTAATCCTATAGATGGCAAAGGCCCTTTGAGTGGTGAATTGTTTGAACTTCCACTTGAAAGAAAAGCACCAGGTGTTATTTTTCGCGAACCCGTATCAGAACCCTTACAAACAGGGATTGTTGCTATTGACTCTATGATTCCTATCGGTAGAGGACAGCGTGAATTGATCATTGGTGACCGCCAAACGGGAAAATCTACCGTAGCGATTGATACCATCTTGAATCAAAAAGAATTTTATGATCGTGGAGAAACCGTTTATTGTATATATGTAGCCGTAGGCCAAAAGGCTTCTACAGTAGCACAAACCGTTTCTGTACTAGAAGATCATGGCGCTATGGCTTATACAATTGTTGTAGCTGCCAACGCCTCGGATCCTGCTCCTATGCAAGTATATGCGCCCATGGCTGGAGCTGCGATTGGAGAATATTTCAGAGATACCGGTCGTCCTGCATTGATTGTTTATGATGATTTGTCTAAACAAGCTGTGGCCTATCGCGAAGTTTCTTTGTTGTTGAGAAGACCTCCAGGACGTGAGGCATATCCAGGAGACGTATTCTACTTACATTCGAGATTGCTGGAGCGCGCTGCCAAAGTGATTAGCGATGATAATGTGGCTAAAAACATGAACGATTTGCCCGAATCATTGAAAAATAAAATCAAAGGAGGTGGATCATTAACGGCTTTGCCTATTATTGAAACACAGGCAGGTGACGTTTCGGCTTATATTCCTACCAATGTAATTTCGATTACGGATGGTCAGATATTTTTGGAATCAGATTTATTCAACTCGGGAGTTCGTCCAGCGATTAACGTGGGTATTTCGGTATCGCGTGTGGGAGGTGCAGCGCAGATTAAATCTATGAAAAAAGTTTCTGGTACATTAAAGCTAGACCAGGCGCAATATCGTGAATTAGAAGCGTTTGCCAAATTCGGTTCTGATTTGGATGCCGCGACAATGGCTGTAATTGGTAAAGGTGAAAGAAATGTGGAAATTTTGAAACAAAATGTGAATTCACCTATGCCTGTAGAAGATCAGGTTGCCATGATTTTTGCTGGAACCAATAATTTATTACGAAATGTGCCAGTGAATAAAGTAAAAGAGTTCCAAGAAGAATTTTTAGCATTTTTAAAACAAAAACATCCAGATACATTGGCAAGCCTGAAAGCCGGAAAATATACCGATGAGTTAACAGGCGTGCTGAAAACGGTAACACAAGACTTGTCAGCGAAATATGCTAAGTGAGTTTAGAGTTAAGAGTTCAGAGTGAAGTGTTGAGAGATAATATTTAATACGATTTTGCTTGGAAAGAGGAAGAAGTCCGATACGAGATAAAAGTTTCGATTTTGCCTGTGAAATTGTAAAATATTGCAATGAATTAAAAACGAATAAGGATTATGAACTCGCATCTCAATTGCTTAAAAGTGGAACAAGTATAGGAGCGAATGTGCGCGAAGCACAAAGAGGCGTTAGTAAAAAAAATTTAAACATAAATTTGGTATAGCTTTAAAAGAAGCGGATGAAACCATGTATTGGTTAGAAATTCTAAAGGCAACGAATAGAACTGTACCAACGAATTTAACGGTTAAGTGTGAAGAGTTAATGAAAATTATAGTTGCAATCATAAAAAATTCATAACTCTGCACTCATAACTCATAACTAAAAAAAATGGCTAATTTAAAAGAAATACGAAGCAGAATCACATCGGTTGCATCTACCATGCAGATTACCAACGCTATGAAAATGGTGTCGGCTGCAAAATTGAAAAAAGCCCAGGATTCCATCACTCAAATGCGGCCCTATGCCAATAAATTGCGTGAATTGATGGACAATGTGAGTGCTGCTGTTACAGAAGATATTGGTGGCGAATTTACCCAAAAAAGAGAGGTACAGAATGTGTTGATTATTGCTATTACCTCCAATAGAGGACTAGCAGGCGCATTCAACTCTTCGGTGAACAAAGAAGTTATTCATTTAATTGAGCATACCTACGCAGGAAAAAATGTTCAAGTATTGACTTTGGGTAAAAAAGGAAACGATATTCTCAAAAAATCTTATTCTATTTACCGACATAATAGTGCGGTTTGGGATGATTTTACCTTCAAAAACGTATCAGATATTGCCGATGAAGTGATGCTGGCTTTCAAAAATCATGAATTTGACGAAGTGAGATTGGTTTACAATCATTTCAAAAATGCAGCTACACAATTGGTGATGAATGAAGCCTTTTTACCCATCTCTATAGATACACCTGTAACAGATAAGCAAGAAGCAGAAACTGATTATATTTTTGAACCGGGTAAAATAGAAATTTTATTGGAATTAATTCCAAAAACGCTCAAAACACAACTATTCAAAGCCATGTTAGATTCTAACGCATCTGAACATGGCGCGCGTATGACCGCTATGCACAAAGCAACCGACAACGCCGATGCGCTACGAAAAGATTTGACATTAGAATACAACAAAGCCCGACAGGCAGCTATTACAGGAGAAATCTTGGAAATCGTAGGAGGAGCCGAAGCTTTGGGAGGATAAATATTTAAAATTGAAAAAAGTAAAAACCGGGCCGACTTGTCGGCCCGGTTTTTTTCGGTTAAACTTTATCTTAAATTATTGCTAAAAGAAGTGTTTTGTGAATAAATTTTTATAGATTTATCAGGATAAGTATATAAATATTTGTATTTCTAATTTCTAATTTCGTCCTATATTAACAATTAAAAATTTTTATTATGAAACGATTATTTTTATCTTTAGGTTTGGTCCTTTTAGGAGGAATTACATTGGCTAATACAAATGAAAATGCACTTTCATACCAAAATATGAAATCAAGCAATGAGGAGAATTATTGTGAAAAAAGTGCACATAATTTTGTAAATGCTTTAGAACAGTATAATACAAGTCTTTCTTCTAATGAATTAGTAGATGCCTATAATTTCTGGTTAAATTGGTGTTATAGCGGCTTTAGAATCAGATAATAAATATCCAAAAAAGTATCCAAAATGGTTTTTAATTTTAGAAATACATTAATACTTATCTTATTTTTTGCTTTTTATTTAAGTTATGGGCAGGGAAATGCCAATTTGTTTCATTATACGGCTTATAAAGTTGAAAATTCAAGCGATACGAAATCGGTTGGTAAATTTGATGATTTTATTGCTAAACATGAGGAGCCAATTCAATTTGAGTTGAAATCAAATGAAAAAGAAGCATTGTTTTACCCAATCGAAAAGCTAAATAATTCGCAAACATTAAGTTTTAGTTTTAATAAGGCCTTTGTGAAAACGCAAGGAGAGTTTTATTATGATTATGATTCAAGAATAGTAGAAAATAGAAAGCCCTACGGAAATAAGAATTATATTGTAACATATCCATTTGATTATTATACCTGGGAAATAGATTCTACTACTGTATAAATTTCGGGATATAAATGCAAAAAAGCCGTATTCAAAAGGAATGATTTAGGTTTAAAAACTGATAGAATATATAGTATAACCGTTTGGTTTGATGATAGTTTTGAAAAGAATATTGCACCTTTTGGTTTGGTCGGTTTACCGGGTTTAATCGTTCAGGTTAACTTTAATGAGAATTTTATGGTGCAATTGTCTTCATTCGAAAAAAAGAAAGAATTTAATATTCAACCATTCGACAAAGGCAAACGAATCTCTCCAGAAGCATTTCAGAGCATGATTGATGAAGCAATATTAAGATTAAGAAGAATGAATGCGCCATCATACGAATGAAGGTTCGAGTACGAAAAATGCATAACACGACAAGCAGTGATCACCGGCCAAATCCTAGAATTTGTAGGAGGAGCCGAAGCTTTGGGTGGATAAACATTCAAAATTGAAAAAAAAGTGATAACCGGGCCGACGACTTGTTGGCGCGGTTTTTATGGTTAAATTTAAACCGGAAAAGTGCTGAAAATGACGTATTTTTGATATATTTTTATATCTTTATTAAATTAATTGAAAAAATATTTGTATTTCTAATTTCTAATTTCGACATATAAAGAATAAAAAATTTTTATTATGAAACGAATATTTTTATCTTTAGCCTTTATAGGATTGGGAAGTTTTGCATGGGGTGATGAAATTGCCAAAGATGTAAATGAAATCGTAATGCCTGTTGTTGTAGAATCCCCGGCAAAAGTTTTAGACTGTACGGTTTATGTGCATCAACACACCTTTACCAAAGATGATGGAACAGTAGTGTCTTTCTGTACTTCTAGGGCAGAATGTGATACACAGAAAGAGCTAGATGAATATGAAAATTCAGGTAATGATCCTTGCTGGAATTAAATTATGAAATACCACTTTCACTTTTTATTTATTTTGTTATGCTTGCCTTTGGCAGGGCAAAATTGTGTTGATATTACCTATTTACAAACATCTGGTATTCAAAATAAATTATTTGTTGAATATGCATTTACATCAGATTATTCAACCAGTTCTTTCGAAATTGTAAAAATATTAAATAATCAAAAAGAATTCAAACAAACAAATACTGAGAAAATGAATAATTCTACCATTGTTCATAAAACCCAAATTTATACAATTGTAGAAAATAATGAAAAATCTATTGTTTATAAAGACTTTTTGAATAGGAAAGTTTTAGGATTTCAAGAAACTCCAGGTTAAGAATTATTTAATATTGTAGAAGAATCTATGCCAGAAACTATTTGGACTATTACTGATGAGACTGAGAATTATTTGGGATTTGTTGTCCAAAAAGCCACAGGCCATCATTTAGGTCGTGATTATATCGCTTGGTTTACTTCAGAAATCCCTGTAAGCGATGGCCCAAGAAGGCTTAATGGACTTCCTGGTTTAATTTTAAAAGCTGAATCTATAGATGGATTTGTACAGTATTCTGCCATGAACATCAAGTTGCATAATTCAGACTGTAAAGTTCGAAATCCATTGAGCTTGTATCCTGATAGAGAGATTATTACAGTAGATCAACAGGGGAAAAGAAAAGAGAAACATTTTGAGCAACAAGAAGCTTATCTGCAGAGTAAATCATCTAAAAATTCTAGTATAATAATTAGAAATGGTATAGAAATAAGATAAAATGTAAAGCTGAAAATTATAAAAAAATGAAATTTTTACCAATGGTTTTTGGCATTTTTGCCCAATTCTTATTTGGTCAAAATTGTTTAGAAATTAAATTTTTACAGTTAGCCGGCAATGAGTTTCAGGCCAGAACATTAAATGAATTTAAATCCGATTATCAACAGAGCCATTACCGCTCGCTTGAATTTTTAAATATCGATGAAACCTTTGAAGAAGAAAAAAAAGTTGAAAGTATAGGTAATAACATTGTTATAGCTACCACTTCACACATATTTCAAGAAACGGATGATAATATAACCTACAAAAACTTTTTATCTGATTCTTTGGTGGATTATGATTATATGATGGGCAAATCCAATCATGTAAACATTGTGCAGAAAATACCTGAAATCAATTGGCAAATTCAATTGGAGAAAGACAGTATTCTGGGTTTTACTGTGCAAAAAGCTGAAGGGAAATTTGGTGGTAGGGATTATACAGCATGGTTTGCTTCAGATATTTCGATTAGTGATGGTCCTTTTAAGTTGAATGGCTTGCCTGGTATGATTTTAAAAGCAGAATCAGAAGATGGTTTTGTATCCTTTATTGCTCAGGAAATAAATATTTTCAAAGGAGAATGCGCCATTGATAACCCTCTGATTTCGCACGCACAAGCAGCTGTTTACACGTTAAAACAAAAAAGAGAAGAAGAAATAAGGAATGTAAAGAAAAACAAAGCCTACATGCACAGTAAAACCGGTGGAAGCTATTTTAACTATGACATGAGCGGCGGCATAGAAAAGCCAGATTCAATTGAATAAATTTCATTTTTATATACTCATTTTTCTTTTATTTTGGGCTGAATCTATTCATGCACAAAGCATCAAAGGTACTGTTTATGACCTGTACGGCGATCCTGTAGCATCAGCCATGGTCGAAATTAGAAATGCAGACGACCTGATTTTAGCCTTTGCATTAAGCAAGAAATCAGGTGATTTTGAAATTAATATTTCTGAATTAAATCCCTCAGCTAACCATTTTCTTATCGTTCGCAAAATTAATTTTGTTACACACAAACAACAAGTACAACTTTCAGAAATTTCTTCCAAATTCTTTGAAATTCAATTAGAAGATACGGTTACCATTTTGCAACCCCTTGTAGTACAAGGTGAAATACCACCGATAAAAGAAAAAAGTGATACCGTAATTTATCATGTAGAATCCTTTAAAGACGGCTCTGAAAAGGTAATTGAAGATGTCCTCAAAAACATGCCAGGCATTGATGTGGACGAAGAAAGCGGTACCATAAAGTATAAAGGAATGCCCATCGAAAAAGTTCTGCTCGATGGTGATGACCTCTTTGATAGAAATTATACCACAGGAACACGAAATATAAGCGCGGATATAGTAAAAGATGTAGAAGCCATCGAAAACTGGAGCGAAAATAAACTCCTCAAAGGTATAGAAAACAGCTCCAAAGTTGCGCTCAACCTCAAACTCAAAAAAGGAAAATCCGACTTTTCAGGAAACGCACATGCAGAGGCAGGGGTAGAAAACCGTATCAATGCGGGCATCACAGGAATTCTTCTCTCATCAAAAAATAAAATTTTCGGACTTACTTCATTCAATAATACAGGAGTCAATAATAGCCCTAGCGATTATTATTCAGCGATTTTGTCAAAAGCTGAAAATGAACGAAATACATTTCAACCTTTTCGGTATATAGAAGAAGAAGCATATTTGGGAAGAATTTCTACTACAAGACTCAAGCGTAATAATCTGTGGTACAGCAGTTTAAATGAGTTGTATAAATTGAATGATAAAATGGATTTCAGGCTAATCTTTAATTTTACCCAAGATTTTTTAAGCCATTATTTACAAGATACAAAAAAGTATCAATTGCCCAATGAAGAACTGGTGTTGTACGAAACCGAAGATTTTCAAAAACGACCCAAACTTGCACAAACCAATCTCGATTTCAATTGGCAACTATCAAACAACAGTTCTATCCAACTCAAAAGCGAGTGGCTCGACGAATCTATCCTTAGCATCAATCAAAAAAACGTAAACTACACAACCGATGCTAATTATAAACTTCTGAGTAAAAATTATTTTACATCGAACAGGCTTTTCTATACCCAAAAAATAAATCAACAACAAGCCTGGACCATGGAATCTGGCTTTTCGTCGGGTACAATTCCACAAAATCTTACTTTGTCACCTCAAATAAACTTTGAAGAACATAACTTTTCAACCGGTAATGAAACTCATCAAGTCGCTAAAAGTCAAAGAGATGTATTGTTTTTCAATACTTCCTATTTCGGAAATTTAAATTCTGGAAATAATTTTGAAACAAATTTGGCTATCATATATTCCAACGAATCTTTGGAATCTGCACTAAGCCAAAAAAACAGTTTCAACCATAGCCATCAACAAATCCTACATTCAGAATTTACAGGTAAATATGGATTTAAATGGAATAAATTCGAATTTACGCCCGAATTCACACTCAAAAACTACCAAATCAATTTTGAAGATAATTTACAATCAATTCAAAATCAATTCAATAATTTCGTAATTAATCCAAAAATTTCAATAAGCAAAAAGTTCGATGCAGATACACAATTGACATGGATGGCCTCTATGGATCAAGCGCCACAAAGTTTAAATTATTTGTTTTCAAATTTTATCATCTCTGGTAATCGCGTATTGAAAAGAAATTTACCCCAATTCAACTTCTCAGAAACCATCATGTCTGGCTTGCAATTCAAACGCGCAAAACCCATGCAATTTCATGAATATGAATTCAAATTAAATTATTTTAGATTCAAAAATGCCTATTTCTCAAATCACGAAATTTTTAATAATTTCAGTGAAATTACTCGTTTTTATCTACCCGAAACCAACACAACACTGTCTGCCGAAGCCACTTACGAGCAGTTTCTAAGTTTTATGTATTCTACCGCACGTCTTATCGCTCGTTATCGAATTTCGGATTATAAAAATATGGTAAATAACTCCGACTTGAGAGATGTTTCTTCGCGTAATTTGATGACCAGACTATTCTTGAAAACAGGCTTTAAATCCGCTGTAAATCTGCAAAATATCTTCACCATACATATAGCCAATTATCTTGTAGATGGTAAAAAAGGAAACTATAATACACTCTATCAGAATAATTTCAAATTCCTTGTGAGACCCAATAAAGTGTGGTTTTCATCAATTTCTCTTGATTCATACCATCAAAATAACAGCAAAAACACTGCAGTTTTTTTCCTGGATTATAACCTTAGGTTCAACCCTGCCAAAACGAATTATACATTGGGAATAGAAGCGCGCAACTTGTTGAATTACAAGTATTATACAACCAGCTTAATATCAGATTATTACAATTTCGAAAACCGAAGAAGCCTCAATACAAGGCATATTTTGCTCACAGCAAGAATTAATTTTTAATTCTTGACCCTGAGAATGGGTAAATCGCAATATCTTTACCCAATCAATTTGATGTAACATGCCCGTCGTACCCTCTTCCTATCAACCGCCGTTTTGGTTCAGGCAAATGGATTTGGTTACCATTTATTCAGCGCGGTTAAGAAGCTTGCAAAAGATTGATTATCAACGCGAAAGAATCGATTTACCCGACGGAGATTTTATCGATTTAGACTGGAGTTTTTCCCGTCAAAACACCAAAAAATGTATCATTTTATTGCATGGTTTAGAAGGCTCCTCACAAAGTCGTTACAATTTAGCACTCGCTAATCTATTCAATTCCAATAGTTTGGATGTTTGCGCTGTCAATTTTCGGGGTTGTAGTGGCCAGCCGAATTTGAAATATATTTGTTATCATTCCGGCAAAACAGATGATGTAGAATTTATTGTAAATCAAATTGTTACAAAGACAAAATACGATCAGCTCTTTTTGCATGGCGTGAGTCTTGGTGGAAATGTTCTCCTCAAATATCTAGGCGAAAACAAAAATCTTCCCATCCAAATCAAATCAGCAATGGCGGTTTCAACTCCTTGTGATCTCTCGGGTTCGTCGCGAAAATTGCTCAACTTTCGCAACCAAATTTATACGCAGAATTTTACCCGTCAATTGCTGCAAAAACTCAAAACAAAGCAGCAACAATTCCCAGAAATGTTTGAATTGAACAGTTTGAAAGCCATCCGTAATGTGCTGGAATTTGATGAATTATACACCTCAAAGGCGCACGGATTCACCGATGCCGAAGATTATTATCAAAAAAGCAGTTCGCTACAATTTTTGGAGCATATTCGCATTCCTACGCTGTTGTTAAACGCCCAAAACGATTCTTTTCTTTCTAAAGAAAGTTTTCCTTACACGATGGCAGAAAATCACCCTTTTCTCTATCTCGAAACCCCGAAATATGGCGGCCATGCAGCATTTTGGCAACCCGGCGGAATCTATTACAATGAGCAGCGCGCCTTGGAATTTGCACAAGAATTTATGAAATAATGTTTTTTTGGCAGCAACTCCGGCTGTCCACTCCAATTCCTCGGTCGTGTGCTTACAAATAATCGTCATCCGTGCAGTTCGCTCGGTCGCTCCACTGCCCGCATGCCGTTTTTTGTGAGAGCACACGCCCTCCGGGATTTCCGTTACCATCCGGGCTGTGTTCCCTGTAAGAACTAAGGAAAAAATTTAATTAAAATCTTCCTTTTCCTACAAATTATTTTGAAAAGGCCCATCTACAATTATAGCAACAACCAAAGCATATTCGAATAAAATCCTCCTAAATGAGGATTGTCGCCACGAGCTGCCGCGCCTAATTTTGTCTTTCATATAAATCATAAAATTTATTTACGATGAAAAATTTATTGGCAATCTTTATGGCAGGAATTTTAGTTGTTTCCTGCAACAATTCAGACGACGATGAACAACTGAATCCTGTAGAACCCGATGTTCCCGTGGTAAGCTGTAACATCATTGAAGTAAACAACGCTATTACATCTCCTACCACTTGGGAAGACGGATTTGTGTACTTAATCGATGGATTTGACTTGAGCATCAGATCGGTTTTAACCATTCAACCTGGCGCAATTGTCAAAATCAGAAATGCACGAATTAGTATTTTTGAAGAAGGAAAAATCATGGCCATAGGAAATGCAGAAAAACGTATTGTTTTCACTTCATTTGCAGATGACCGTTATTGTGGCGATACCAATGGCGACGGTGCCGCAACCGCACCCGAAAAAGGGGATTGGATTATGCTAGACCTGCACGGAACCATTGGTTCGGTTTTTAAATATGTAGATATTTTCTATGCAGGACAGCCTCAAGGAGGCTATAGTCGTGCGGTACATATCGATTGGAGTCAATCGGTAAACTTTACGTTTGATCATTGCCGAATTGCGCACACCTATTACATGCCGGGGTCAAATTACGCTTTCTACGGCACCTCACACATGATCGATGCCAATGTGAGCAAATTCACCAACAATGCCCTTTATGACAACGGAAGACCGATTTATTTCAATACATTTTACGCATTAGATCCCAGTAACGTCTTTCACAATCCGGAAAATCCTGAAATCAAAAACAGTAATAATGGTATTTATCTCAGCATCTGGAGTTCGGAAGGCAATCAGGGCCAAAGTGTTACCTGGAATAATACAGAGGTTCCGTATGTTTCTAATTCTCCGTCGGTTACACAGGTTCATAGTTCGGCAACCATCAATATTGCAGCCGGTGTTGTTGTGAAATTCATCAATACCAGTGGTGGTATTCAATCTTATAACGGCAGTGTGCAGTTAGATTCCGCCGCCATATTGACATCGTACAAGGACGACTCGATTGGCGGTGACACCAACGGCGACGGAAATATCACTACGCCGGCGACCGGAGATTGGGAAGGATTCAGATCTACAAATGGCGGAGCGTCATGGACATGGATTACGGGGGACAATATTCGCTATGCAGCAAATTAATTCTTCAACAAAATAATTTTTCAATAAAACAAGAGCGTTTTGTCCTCAATCGCTCTTGTTTTTAATACGCTTTAAATCAATTATTTATTACCTTTGAAAGGCATTTTACGAAAATTAAACAACAATTTCATCTTGAAAATTCTATTTGTCATATTAATTTTATTCTTTTCCCTTTCGGCTTTGTCACAAAACAAAACCAAAACGGACAGTTTGAAATTATTGATTCAGAAAGAGAAAAACATCGAGGAAAAAACCGAATACATTTATGCATTGGGCGATTTGTTTGAAGAATTCAATAGGGATTCAGCCAAGTATTATTATGCGGTTGCACGTGATTTTGCAAAGCAAAACAATTTCGGCTTAGGCGAAGCGCGTTATGCCAGTTATATGATTTTTATTCTGAATAAAGAGGGGAAATTTCAAGAAGCTATGCAGCTAGTAGAGGAAGCAGTGGTGAAATACAAAAATCTCAACAGCCCTAGAAATCTGAGCATTGCATACCTCAATGCTGGCAATCAATGGCAATATTTCTCAGATTTTATGACGGCTTCTGAATACTATTTGAAAGCCAAAAAAATTGCCGATTCGCTGCAAAATACAGTAGATCAACGGACGATTAATGCAAACTTGGGTTCGGTTTTTACGGAATTAAAACAATACCAAAAAGCACGAAATTATAGCCTGGAAGCCTTGCGATTGGCAAAAATTAGTAAGGATCGTTGGACAATGCTCACCCCTCTTTACAACCTGGCTATGAATGAAAGAAATCAAGAAAATTATGAGGCTGCATTGGGTTATGTGAATGAATTTCAAGAAATTGCAGATGAATTGGGAAGTGAATATGATCAAGTTGATGCGCTGTTGGCCAAGGGAAATATTGTGGGTAAATCAGATGTAACACATGGAATTTCCTTATTAAATTCTGCGCTAGCAAAATCTAAGGAATTCGATTTTAAAGAACATGAAATGTATGCGCAGTTGTATTTAGCCGAAATTTATCTTGAACATTCCCAATATCAAAACGCACTCAATCACTGTTTAAACGGCATTCCGTTGGCCAAAGCATTGAATACCAAATTCGAATTGTCCGATTTTTATAAAAAAGGCTCGTTGGCCTACGAAAAATTACAAGAATATCACAACGCACTGAATTTCAACCGAAAATTTGAAGAATTAACAACGGAAATTCAACTGAAAGAAAATAAAAATAAAATCTTAGGAATTGAAGCTAAATACCAATTCAACCAAAAAGAAGCGCAAATAAAAGCTTTAAATGCCGAAAAAGAAACAAATGATTTGAAAATTAAACAGAAAAATATTCTGAATTTCACCCTTTTCGGTTTGTTGTTATTGGCGGGTATTATCGGTTTTTTAGGGTTTAAAAATTATCAAAACCAACAAAAAATTCAAGAACAAAAAATCACCCGACTCGAAACCGAAAAACGACTTCTGGCATCGGATTCGCTGCTCAAAGGACAAGAAGAAGAAAGAGGACGCATGGCGCGAGAGCTACATGATGGATTGGGCGGGCTCTTGAGCGGCGTTAAATTTAATTTATACAATATGAAAAGAAAACTCATCATTACCGAAGAAGATGGTTTGGCGCTTGAAAACTCACTGAATCTGCTCGATCAGTCGATTGGCGAATTGCGTCGAATTTCACACAACCTCATGCCCGAAACCATCCTGAATCTAGGACTGGACGGCGCTTTGAAAGATTTAATCCAATCTCTGCAACACACAGATTTACAAATCATTTATCAATCTTATGATATCGAAAACGGCTTGAATAAATTGCAAGAAATCGCCACCTATCGCATCGTCCAAGAACTAATTGGGAATATTATAAAACACGCCGAAGCCAGAAACGCACTGGTGCAAATCCGTAAAGACGAAAATCTACTCACTATTACCGTAGAAGATGACGGCAAGGGCTTCCAGTCCATTCAAAACGACAAAATGTCCGGCATTGGTTTATCCGGAATTCGTGCGAGGGTTGATTACTGGAAAGGTGAAATGCAAATCGATTCAGACCCAGGGGCCGGAACCTCTGTTCATATTTCTTTACCCTTGGCGTCATGATAAAATTTCTCATTGTCGAAGATCACACCATCGTGGCAGAAGGCTTGTCCGACATGCTCCAAAAGGCTTATCCGTCCTGTTCCATTAGCCTTGCAGGAGATGGCGCTTCGGCAATTCAGTTCCTGGTCGAAAATACTGACACACAAATCATTTTACTTGACATCAACTTGCCAGATAGCAACGGAATTGAAATTTGTAAAGAAATCAAAAACCGCTGGCCATCGATGAGCATCATTGCGTTAAGCTCTTTTCATCAACCCGGAATCATCAACAAAATGCTCGAGAACGGCGCCGTTTCATATCTGATGAAAAACACGTCGGCCAAAAGTTTGTTTTTGGCCATCGAAAAAGTTTCCGAAGGACGATCCTATATTCCGCCCGAAATCAACGAAATTTTAAAACACAACCCAGATCAATTCCTGTTGAATACACCCGTAATTACAAAACGCGAAAAAGAAGTCTTGAAATTAATTGCGGAAGGAATGACTAATCAAAATATTGCAGATGCATTGTTTATCAGTCAGTTAACTGCCATTAGTCACCGCAAAAGTTTATTGCAAAAAACCGGCGCAAAAAATACCGCCCAACTCATCCGTTACGCCATTGAATTTGGAATTATTTAAATAGTTTCAATAAATTTGAAGACAAAAATTCGATTTTTACTCAAATAAATATAGGGTAATCTATTCAAGCAACAGGCATTGCTGAGTTTTAACAAATGATTTTCATGATTTTTATGAATTCCTGAGATTTAGGGTCCAACAATATCAATAATTAGTTTTGATTTTTAAATCAAGTAGCACAATCTTTTTACATTCAATCGATGAATGATTTGGATGAAATTGCCAAATACAATGTTGTCCGCAGCATAAATAGTGCAATGCTTTTGATTTCCCTGTATTTTCTTCAAAACTATGCGCCGCATGATTCAACAAGCTTACGGTAAAGCCAATGGCTGCGCCTTGCACCCGTACGGACGGGACAGGCAAAAAGGTACCGCCTGTGAGTTCTGCCGATAAGCCAGAAACTGCAGAACCAGAGAATGAAGGGATTCCATTTGCTTGCCGAATGGACTAATTAACACTTTTATAAAATTTAATTGTATTCAAAGTATCAATATGTGTAGCATTCAATACATTTTCATTTTGATAAAAAATAAGTTCCAAAGTATCTGGTGGTTGTTGGTTAGTAAAATAAACGTTTAAAAAAGGAACACCACCAAAGACATTATATATCGAATCCCTACTTCTTAACATTTCGTTAATATTTATGCGATAATATTCAATATGTTTTGAATCTTCAAATAAAATATTGAACGAAATAATGTTTTCCATTGTTTTCAAACCATATTTATTTTTTGGTGATAATAGATAGCTAGTCCAAACTTCCCGTATTTTTAATGGCGTTTGCGTCGTATCTACAACTTCCTGTTCGTAATTATAAGTGGATATCAAAACTTTTTCTTGTTGAGCATCATTAATCGATCTTGGTAAATAAGTTTGACCTTTTCTACACCCTAAGATCAATACAAGTAACATAAAGCTATTTAAAAACAATCGTTTTTTCATAATTTCTATAAAAAATAATTCTGTTAAAGTTTCTATTCAATTTTGGATAGACCAGTCCAGAGTACATAAAACTATTAAAAGTTTCAGTAAACAAAGTCAAAGGAATTAGAGGAAATTAACAACTCATCTCCCAAATAAAGCATTACCTTTACTCTATATAAATTTCCTTTTTGAAAATTAAAATAGTCTAAATATTTACTATTTTCAAATTTTTCAATATTTGGAATTTCTTCTATTAAGTAAAATCTATTTTGTTCATTTGCTATTTTAAAATAAATATTATAATGTAAATTAGGCAAGATATTGTAATCACAATATGGTATAGTGTTATCGTTAATAATTAAATTATCTTCGGTGGGTGTAAATGTTGAAACCATGGTGCTTGACTGTAGTTTATTGCCATTTTCATCCCAAAAAGTAACTAAAAAGTAATAATCATCTCTTACGCTAACTTCATTTTCATCATAAAGCAAATATGATAAAATCCTAATATTTTCAGGGTATATTAAGTTTATATTTAATAAATCTCGGTTTTTTAAATAACTAATGCATAAATAAGGATTCTGTTCTTGTCCTAAGGACAGGATAGAAAATCCAAAAAATAATAGAATAATTAGTCTCATTTATAAACAGTATTATATAGTAAGTATTTATTATGATATAAATTATAGTTAAAATTATACCATAAAGATGGTGTGTGTTGCATATTCCAATTGTATGCCCTCATTTCTGACCAATAGCTCGAAATTGTTCTAGCTTCCTTAACTAAATATCCCCTTTCTTTTAGGCTACTATATATATTTAACCTTGCTCCCGTCACAAAGTCCATTGCATGCTGTAACTCATGTCCAATATGCCCGTACATCTCGTAAAATGTTCTTTTTATGTTAATATTAAGTTCTATGTAGTCAACAACTTTTGATTCGATTGCTCCGGTTGTTAAGGCTCCTTGGTCAGGTGGTAATTTGCTAAATTTAATAGTAGGCTTTTGAGCAGTTTCATACATTTCCGATAAAGTTTCTGTTTCTAAAAGTGTACTAACACTGCTTTCAGTATTTGGTGCAACTTCATCCGGATCTAGTCCTACTGCCCTAATTTCATTTCTTGATTTAATGATCCTATCAAAACTATGCGCCGCATGATTCAACAAGCCCACGGTAAGGCCAATGGCTGCGCCTTGCTCCCGTACGGACGGGACAGGCAAGGTTCCACCTGCAATGAAAGAAGATATTCCACCACTCAACCCACTACTGGCTATTTGTAATGCCATAATGGTATTGTCTGATATGCCGCTACTTCCATAAAATTCAAACATACTTGCAATTTCTCCGTAAACCTTTACCCCGCTGGCAATCACAGAACTCATCATTCCACTCAAGAAACCGCTGCCAAATTCTCCGCCTTCAAAAACACTCATAAAACCTCTGTAAGGACTGTGTGTCTTCAATGTGTACGGAGATAAGATAGCTGTAACTGTCGTGGCATAAAAGTAGAATTTTTTTTTTAAATATTCAGTATATTTTTCACTCTCTAGGTAGTTCATCATTGATTGTCTGCTCTCCAATTAATTGAACTATTTTCTTTGCTAAATTGATAAATTCAATTTACTTATGATCAATTTTGTTATCAGGATTAAACCATTCGCCGCGTTCTATTACTTGAATCAAATGATTTAAAGTTATAAAAGGCTTTTGAGAATATCTATTAGGAAAAAATGAGCGAATAAAAATTAAATCTTTCCAATTGTTTTTTGGATAAACAAAAAAATCAGATGTATTAAAATTGTCATGTTTAATTTTAAATTTTAGAAAAAACTCATTCATTAAACATTCTGCATCTAAATCATAAAAATTATACTTATTAAGGTTAATAATTGGGTTATCCTTAAATTGAGGCCCAATTCTATTTGAAAAAAAATTTATTAACTCCTTTTTTACATCAATCATAATTATTTATTAAAAGAGTTATATATTCTTCTTCCTCCATCTAACATTAAAGCTGGGCCAAATAAGATTGAATTACGCCCAAAAAAAGTGCTCCATGTGTTTGCTTTGCCAAATATGGTAGGTAATGACTTCATTCCTAAAATATTTATCCAATCTCCAGACCCAAATATATTTTTAAAATAAATAGATGAATTTAAGGTTGTTGTTGAAGCCCCACCAAGTACTTTTAACCCTATGGATTGTTTAAGCGAATTACTTAAACTCATTCTTAATAAACTCCAACCTGCTTTTAATTCCAAACCACCCCCAAACATTCCATAAATGACATCACCAGTCGGATCATATAGATGAGGACTTTGTTGATTAAATCTATATCCATAAGTACTTTGCCATGGATCTGCAATATCTGCTAAACCAAACATAGGAACTTCTCCAGTATAGGAAATAACTGCTCTTGCCTCAATAATCTCTCCGTTCTCATAAAGATAATCAATTTCATCTCCACCATTGTCATTTATTTTTCTATATCCACCTTTACCGTCTTTTTCATATCCATTCGGTGGTCTTTCAAACGCAGCATGCGCCGCATGATTCAACAAGCTCACAGTAAGGCCAATGGCTGCGCCTTGCCAAAAGGTTCCACCTGTGAGTTTTGCCGTCATGCCCGATACAAAGGAGCCAAAGAGCAGGCTTGATGCAGTATTCATTTGTGCTGTGGCACTCAAAGATCCTGCGGCACTTCCTGCCGCACCGGCTAACGCTCCAGTTAAAAAATTCCCCCCTTCTATGGCTGTCATAAATCCGTTATAATATGCATGAGACACTGCTTGAAAAGCCCCAACCAAAACGGCATTCTTACCGACTTCAAACATTACCTGCGCCATTTCACCCACACCATAAGCAAACACACCAGAAACACCACCTATAAATATTGATTTGGCAAAACCCAATGGTGTAAATTGATGGGTTATCAACAGGGCAGAAAGGGTGTATGTAGCTCCACCAATAAATGCGCCAATTACCACTGCAGAAGCCACAGCTGTCAACCCAAATATTTCTCCACTCGGATCATTATACTTAAGCGGATTATTCCATGCATAGCCATAGCGGTTGTAGCTTTGCGAATTATTGGGGTCTTGTATGAAATTATCAGGGCTTAAAAAGGTCTTCAATACAGGGTCATAGATTCGCCCATTCATGTGAATGATGCCTACCTCGGTAAAATGTTCATGCCCGGTATAGCCTCTATGTAATAAAAGCAGTTTTGCATTAGAATCTTTTGTGACGCCATTGGCATCGGTAACTTTTACAATATTGCCCCAAGGATCAAAATGCCTGCGTTCTTTTACCGCTCCTACCGCATCGGATATGGCCATAATAGACCCCTGAAAATCTCTGTGTAGATAATGGTAATCATCGTACGTTATGGTAGTGCCAGAATACTTGGTAATTTTAATGATTGCAGCATCGTACGGTGTTCCCAAATACGTAATGATATAATCTTCACTCGGGGTTATTTCCTTATATATTTCATCAAAATTGGTGTACTGATAAGTGAAAGGAGTGGAGCTGACCGATGGATCTAACATAGAAGTTTTCCTTCCCCATTCATCGTATTGAAGCGTTATGGTTTGGCCTATTAAAGAGGCTGTCCCTAATAATTGAATTTTCATCCACAGCATCAGATAGAATTAATCTTTTGTCCTTTTAATGCGGTTAACATCAATATAAAAAGTAAGCTTAGGGCCGGGACTCTATACATTTCTTTTTAATAAAACTTTAAACAAAAGTAGATCAAAATCAAATAGGAATGAATTGTTAATTATGTTAAAATTATGAATTAAATCAAAATTTAACACGATTGAGTTAGTGTATAAATAACAATATCCTCATACAACTGCAGAAGCTAGAAATCCACTGTTTTTTATTCGTATTAAACCAAAACACCTTTCATTATCATCGAATATTTTTATCCATTGGTAATGATAAGGTGTGATTTTTTCAACTCGTTTTTATTCAATCAACACCCGAATTCCTTCTGAATGTGCCGTGAATTCTGGCGCATACATATTCTGTAACTGCGTAATGCCGTTCGAAAATTCACCGGCATTGTTGGCACGCAAATCATATTCAAACACATAAACGCCCTTTGGTAAATAATCGATGAAAAAATTGGTGGCCGCATCCCGCGTACTTTCATAATAGCCCAATCCATCCTGCCATTTATAGGCCGAAATCACATTTACCGGCTCAAATCCACTGGCGCGCATATCTTTGATGTGCACAAATTCCATTGCACGATCGGTTTGAATTTCCAAGCGAACTTTCACCAAATCACCCACCTGAATCTGATTATTCGTCTTGACGCCATGTGTTCCGCTGATTTCAAACAGTTTGGGTCCTTGTGGTGTATTGCGTTGAATGAACAATTGTTTATTGAATCGAACATTCGTGCTGGCACCGCTGATTTTGTCCAAATCTTCAAAATACTGCCAATACATTGCGCCCCAAGCCACACCCGGACTGGTTTTGCTGATGGTAACGGTTCCCATTTCTGGCGAAATTTCTCCCTTATCCCAAGATTCTTTTACATATCCGCTGCCGCTCTGCACCTCATCTACCGGTTTCACCTCCGCCGAATACCAAATATCATTCCCGATTTTTACCGTTACACCTTCTTCGGCATTTGTCCAGTCTTTTCCGGTGTTCATCAAGGCAAAAACCGCTTCTGTCGTGGCTTTGGTGCTTGTCCACTGATGGGTTTGTTTATTCTTCAATAACCACACTTTCATGCTTTCAACACTTACTACATCCTTGGGCGTAATTTCATCAAAAGCTTCGATCAACAAGGCCTGTGTTTCCACCGGGGCTTCCCACCAACGGTAGCCGCTCACATTTTCTTTCCAGTACATACCCATTTCATCGGATTCTACTGCGCGATCTTTGATGCTGAAAATCAATTCATTGGCTTGTTTTTGCTTTCCGTATCGTTGATAAACCAAGGCCAGCATGCCCTGCGTTTGCAATCCTTGATTGAATTTATCTTTATCCATTTCAGTCAAGAAATAATCACGCGCTTTCTGTAATTTGGCATTCAACGGATGCGATTGCAGATAATAACTTCGCGCATACAACCAATAAATTCCGTCATAACCAGTTAAAGGCCAGCGTTTTTTGTCGGTTTGGAATTTATTCCATCTTTCTTCCATTTCAGCATCAATGAAACCTATGGCTTTGTGCGGAATTTCTTCTGAATCAGCTGCTAATTTGGCATTCACTGGAATTTGCATTTGTTTCAGATGTCCAAAACCGGCCACAATATGCGTTGTGATATACACATTGTCTTTTCCGCCTTCAAACCACGGGAATCCGCCAGAAGGTGATTGTTTTTGTCGTAATTTCTGATAGGTTGCAGCCAATTCATTGCGCATTTTGTTCAAATCAAACAACACGGCAATCCGCTTCATTTGCTCTTCTTCATTCTGCGCATCCCGCACCCACGGCGTTTCTTCCAGCAAAATATTCTTTAATTCCTGATTTTTTTCCAAAGGTGAAATTAACTGACCTTTTCGGTTCCAGTCGTCAAAAACAGCTTTGATTTTTGGATTGGAATTCACAATATATTCAGAGATTAAATTACCATACAAACGGGCAAAAATCTGTTCCGAACATTCATAGGGATATTCGCGTAAATAGGGTAGTGCCATCACCGCATACCAAATCGGGTTGGCGGTCATTTCCATGGTGAGTTTGAAGTTTTCACGCGTATTCGAAGTGGAATTTTTTAATTTATCAAAAGTAAAGGTTTTGGTCTGATTTTCCCGAACGCTCATCGGAAGCGTTTCCGTTACCATCATTCGGTTGGTGAGGATGGGCAAGGCATTTTCTTCTCCGTCCGAAAAATCGCCGGTGCCGGCAACAACACGGTACACCACGCTTTGCACTTCATCCACTTTTGGGATTTTCAAACGCCATTCCACGGTGGTATTTCCATCGGCATTTACGCTGAATGATTTTTGCGCATCTTTCAGCGCAAATTTAGCTTCAATGGGCTGCATCGTAAAGGCATCAAATAAAAGTAATTGTGCATTTCCGCTTTGGGTTTTCTCTGATAGATTGATGATTTTGGTTTTAAGTAATAATTCATCGCCTTCGCGCAGAAAACGCGGTGCATTCGGCACGACCATCAGTTCTTTTTGGGTCACAATTTCAGATTGAAATGTGCCGACTTGTAAATCTTTGGTGTGTGCCACCGTCTGGAAATTCCAGGCGGTTAGACTTTCTGGCGCGGTGAATTCAATTTTCACATTTCCGCTTGTATCGGTTTTGAGATTCGGGAAGAAAAAGGCAGTTTCTTGTAAGTTTTTACGAACCTGAACGTTACCTAAATCAATTTTTTCTTCTGCAATATCTTCGATAGCACTTTCCGTTTTGCTTTTCACCGCAACACCTGCTACCTCTCCCGCCAATGCATTCCCAACAGTGGAATCGGCTGCATATTCGGCTTCTTCTTGAATGACTGGAGGCGCAGCAGATTTAATGGTAGAAACTCCTCTGATTACTATACGATTTCTTCTGAATTCATTAAAATTCAGGTTATACAAATTCAAATCTTCAAAGAAAATTTGAGGAAATTCATTTTCAAAATCTCTGTAATTATAGTTGGTGAAATAAGTTTGTTTTGGGTTATTCCAAGCATTAAAAATGGAATAATTTTCATGAAACGGAAAGAATTCCCAAGGATTTATTACAAATTCATCCAGTGATTTATCATACATTCCAGCTAAAACTTCTGCCAAGAATTTATCGCCTTTTTTGTCTTTTATCGTCAACGTCCAACTTTCTTCTTGTCCGGGTTCTAACTTGTTACGCAGTACAGAAGTCGTGATATCCAGCTTTTTATTTTCAAACGGAATCGCAATGGTTTTTCGCGAAGTTACCGATTCATTGAATTTTTGAAAATAATAATGCACAAACACACCGCCGCGGTAATCTTCAGTCACCGGAAATGAAAAAGTTTTATCTTTTTCCAAATTCAAAATCTCTTTGCGAATGATTTCGCCGTTGGCTTCTAATTCTACCAACACATTGGCCTGTGGCGCGTCTGAACTGAACACTATTGCTGCGGTTTCACCCGGTTGTAGCGAAGGATTTTTCACAACCACCGAAAAATATTCGTTGGAATTGATGTTTTGATTTTTATGATAAACTTCCACAATTCGTACACTTTCAATGGTATCGTTTTGATAGATGGAAGTCGCTTTCACTTCATAAGTTCCTGGTGCAAGTTTCTGTTTCCAAACCACGGAATCCGTTTCAGAGGTGTTCCAACTGAGATTTACGACGGTATTACCACGTTTTCGATTTGGGATTAAATGTTCATTCGCATAGGAAATATAAGGCAATTTTTGTGAAAATTCAGACTTTGGAACAAGTTCATAATCTATTTCTTTTTGCTGATGGCGCAACACACGGTCGAGAGGTAAAATTTCGGTAATTTCAAGTTTTCCACTGGCTTCGGTTTCAGCGCCGTTCAAATTGGTGGTTATAATTTTAACTGAATGAAAATCAGTTGATTCTACTTTTTCTTTTACTTCTACATTAATCTGAAACGGAATATCTCCAATGCGCACACTCGCATTTCCGGTATGCGTTTCGCCCGAAATATCAACCACATCGGCTACGATTTTGTAAATATAAGCTCGATTTTGTTTCGGTTGTTTAGGTTTGGCCGGCAAGGCTTCAAATTCAAAATTGAAATTTCCTTCATCATCCGTTGTAGTTTCGCCCTGTGTCATTTCCACTTCCGGCTCCTGTGGAAACGGTCGCCACCACCAGCCTCGATACGGAAAATAGGCTTGACGATACACGCGGTACACGACTTTGGCATCCGTCAAATTTGCACCAGAAAACATTTGCGCATTTCCGCTTACTTTTACTTTTTGATTTAACTGATAAACGCCTTTTAGCGTGTCCATTTCCACACGGAATTTTGGACGTTTGTATTCTTCTACCTGCACCGGTTGATAGGCATCGCCCCAATCGTCAGTCAAAGTAAAAATACCTGTCAAACCCGTGGTTGGAAGTACAAATTCTCCATGTACAGAACCGAATTCGTTCGAAATCAAATCCAGCTTTGCAACTTCTTCACCGTTTACATCTTCAAGGATAATTTCCACTTTTTCATTCGGCTGAATTTTACGTTCTTTTCCTTTGGATTTATATAAAATCGCTTTGAAATAGACCGTTTGTCCTGGTCGGTAAATGCCGCGATCGGTGAAAAAAACCGTTTGTTCATTCCAGTCATCTTTTTCCCAATTATGGCGATACGAATGCAATCCAACTGGAAAATACGTGGCTTCATCGGCGGTTTTCACTACATAATTGAAATAGTAATTTCGTTCTTCTCCTTTCAAATCAAATCGTCCAAAATCATCTGTTTGAGCGGTTTTATAATGGGTAAAAGATGATTCGCGATCTGATTTTAAGATTTGAAGTGTTTTGTTTTTGAAAGGCAATCCATTTTCCTTGAAAACTAACTGTCCCTGATTGAAATTTTCATTTTTAGCCTGAAAGCCGCGCGTTGCCAAATCGAGACCGGTTGAAATGATATGCGTTTGAAAGAGATGATTTTTCAAATTTCCGGTGAAAGCGGTGTTATTTGAAAGAATCAGAATGTAATTTCCCGGGCTTAAGGGTTCAAACGGAAAAGTGGTGGTATGTAATTTATAATCTGTGAATTTTTTCAATGAAATTTGGCCGGTTTTGATGGGTTCACCAACGGTTAAAAGTTTTTTGGTTTTATGATCGAAATTGAATCCATTCAAATTTTTGGCTAATTGATTTTTGTCTAATTGATAAACCCGATAATAAATTATATCCGTATTTTTATGGCTGATATACAGTGGATTGTGATTCCCTGCGTATAAAGTTCCGTCGGTTTCAAAAGATAATTCAGGGAATTCAATTTGTTCTTTCAAGGTTCCGCATTTTTGTGCGCCCACAGAATCTGGGTGTTTACGAATGGCCTGATCACACAATTCTATGGCTTTTACATAATTATTTTCCTCTTCTGCGCCGTTGGTATAGGTTAAAGCCAATTCATACAAAACATTTGTTACCCAAGATTTATCGGCATGTTTTTGATATAATTTTTCCAGTTCGGTGCGGAATTCCGGGCTATGTTGTTGGTTTTTGAAAGTATATTTGAGTTGCTCAAGTTCGTTTTCTATAAGCGCTGAAGGTTCGCGGTCGTTTTGATGAATTTGAATTAAATCGGCATAAATTTTTTCAATTTTCTGTTCTTTTTCGGTTTGAAGAAATTCCTGATTCTCAAACAAGGGATTTTGATATATTTCTAATGCGCGATGTGCCAAAACATCCAACATATTGGGTCGTAAAAAGCGCCATTTGTCCTCACCTTCTAATAAAAGTTCAAAATTTTCTGTTTTTGTTTTCTGTAATACATCCTTAGGTTCGATTGAAGCTTGTAGCAAAAGATCTGTTTCTTTCAAAAATCGGGCAACATCCCAAGTGCGGAAATCGCCGCCACCATCTGCCGCGAGGTCGGTGCGGTGGATGATTCGGTATTGATTTTCTTGTAAATAATTAAAATACAATTCGGCTAAAAGCGATTGTAAAACGGCTTTTTCTACACCAGAAGATTTTGCGATTTCTTCCCGAAAATTTTTATTGGTTTCAGCGACAATATTTTCATCATCTGAGGTTTGAATCGCTAAATTCGACTTAAAAAGTAAGGCTTTGATGAGGTTTTGACTGTTATTTTCTTTTCGTGATTTTTCCATAATTTCATTGAGTAAAGGCTCTACTGATTTTAATTTTCCCTCGTTTAATTGCGTTTCAACTTCTTTCCATTTTTGAGGAAATGGATACTTCTGAGCCTGCAAATACGTGAAAGATAAAGCGAATAAGACAAAAATTGCTTTTTTCATGAATAGGTTATTTGATATGAAGATAGCAATTTTGATGCAAAGTTTGTAAACAGGTTAAAAGATTTTAGCCTTTCTTTGATTCGATTTAATGAATATGTTTCTCTGCGTGATAGCTGGAGCGTACTAAGGGTGAGCTTTCTACATGTCTAAAGCCTAAACTTTTGGCAAAAACTTCCAGTTCTTTAAATTCTTCGGGTGTAACGAATCGTTTTACGGGTAAGTGTTTTTTACTCGGCTGCAAATATTGTCCGATGGTTACGATATCCACGCCTGCATTGCGCACGTTTTCAATGGTTTCGAACACTTCTTCCAATTCTTCGCCCAGCCCCAGCATGATTCCGGTTTTGGTGCGGCGTTGGCCTTGGTCTTTCATATATTTCAACACATCCAGACTGCGCTCATATTTGGCTTGAATGCGCACCTCGCGGGTAAGTCGTTTCACGGTTTCCATGTTATGCGATATAACTTCGGGTTTAACGGTCAATATGCGGTCAATATGTTTGTAAATTCCTTGAAAATCAGGGATTAAGGTTTCCATGGTGGTTTCTGGAGAAATTCGACGAACGGCGTTTACGGTTTCTGCCCACAAAATGGAGCCCATGTCTTTCAAATCGTCTCGGTCCACAGATGTGATAACGGCATGTTTGATTTGCATTTTTTTGATGGAATTGGCCACTTTTTCTGGTTCTGACCAATCCAGGTCTAAAGGTCGGCCTGTTTTTACGCCACAAAATCCGCATGAGCGTGTGCAAATGTTTCCAAGGATCATAAAAGTTGCCGTGCCTTCGCCCCAGCATTCGCCCATATTGGGGCAGCTACCGCTTTGGCAAATGGTGTTGAGCTCGTATTTTTCTACAAGTCCTCGTAGTTTTTTGTAATTATTCCCTGTGGGTAGCTTCACTCTCAGCCATTTGGGTTTGGCAAGGGGTAAATCTGTTTGAACCGGGTTATGTTGTGTAATTTCGGACATACTTTCAGTTGATTGTCAAAGGTACAAATTCGTATTGAATCTGCTTCTGGAATTGTAGGAATTGGGAAAATTCTTTTGTTTTTTGATTAAAAATGTTATGGTGTGAACGAGGTTTGAAGATTATAGGGATTCGCTGAGAACAGTGTGCGATAGTGGTTGTAGTGGATATCCTTTACCAAAAAATTCGGTATAAAATGCGGGAAACGCTAGATGCTAATCTAGCGTTTCCCGGATTTTGTCGAATTTTTTGGTAAAGATAGGAACGGAAAACACGGTCACAAAAAATGCCTGCATTGAGCTGTGTTGTTAGGATAAATTTTAAGGTATTTTTTGTGAATCGCCCAAAAAAAAGTTTGTTCCAGCAATAGGAATAAAGAATTTTGATGAGAAAGTTGTATCTTCGCAGGGAGATGCCAAAATTGATCAAAGGACATACGCCGCGCAAGTTTAATTATATTCCTAGACATTACGACAAGGAGAATAATGATTTGATATTCAATAGGATAGGGGATGGGCGTTTTGCGCAAAATTATGTGAGGAAGAAGAAGATTCATAATAGCGAGGCATTGCTGGATGAGAAAAGGATTGATTTTTCGTCGTATCGTGTGCGGCCTAAGCGCAGTAAATCTTCGCCACAATTTAGTGTACTTATAATTTTGGTGGGTTTGATGTTGCTGATTGCGATTATGTGGTTGATTACCCAACCAGAATTCACTAATATTTTTGAAAAATGAGTGATGTGATTCGACTTTTGCCGGATCATGTTGCTAACCAAATTGCTGCGGGAGAAGTTGTGCAGCGGCCGGCCAGTGTTGTAAAGGAATTGCTTGAAAATGCGATAGATGCGGGTGCGAATTCTATCAAGTTAATCGTGAAAGATGCTGGACGTCAAGGGATTGAGGTGATAGATAATGGTGTTGGAATGAGCGGAACGGATGCGCGAATGGCGTTTGAGCGGCATGCCACTTCTAAAATTTCTAGGACAGAAGATATTTTTCAAATCCGAACCAAGGGATTTCGGGGTGAGGCTTTGGCGTCGATTGCTGCGGTGGCGCAGGTGGATTTGAGGACGCGGCGTGAGACAGAGGAATTGGGGACGCATATTGTGATACATGGTGGTGAGCTGAAGTCGCAAGAGCCGGTTGTGACGCCGGTTGGGACTATGATTTCGGTACGGAATCTTTTCTATAATGTTCCTGCTCGGCGAAATTTTTTGAAATCTAATCAGGTTGAATTACGTCATATTTTGGACGAGTTTCATCGTGTAGCATTGGCGCATGAATCAATTGATTTTCAGTTGATTTCTAATGATGTTGAGGTTTTCAGACTTACGGGAACGCATACGGCGCAGCGTATTTTGCATATTTTTGGGAAGAAAATGCAGGGACAATTGGTTCCGGTAAATGAAGAAACCGATGTGGTGAAAATTACTGGGTTTATAGGAAAACCCGAATCTGCCAAAAAATCGCGTGGGGAGCAGTTTTTCTTTGCCAATAATCGTTTTATCAAAAGTGGATATCTGCACAAAGCCTTGCAGCATGCTTTTGAAAATTTGATTTCGCCTGGAGAGCATCCGGCTTATTTTATTTTTTTGGAAATTGATCCCGAAAAGATTGATATCAATATTCACCCCACCAAAACAGAGATTAAATTTGAGGATGAAGCCGCAATTTATGGGCAATTGCGCGCGGCTGTGAAACATGCTTTGGGGCAATATCAAGTAACTCCAGCCTTGGATTTTGACCGTCCCGATTGGGATATTCCCATAATGAAACAAAATAGAGATTTGAAAATGCCTGAAATTCAGGTAGATAGAAATTACAATCCATTTCAGACTGAATTTAATTTACGAGGAATGACTACGCCTGGCGCTGGCGGTACTTTTCATCATTATGAATTGGAAACTCATGCGAAACCAAGTCCGGAGTTGTTTTCGAAAGCGGAAGAAACGCCATTGAAAGTGATGCAGTGGCAACAGGCTTATTTGATTACGGAATATCAAGATGATTTACTTTTGATTGATCAGCATAGGGCGCATCAAAGTGTTCTATATCAAAAGTTTATCAAATCAAAAAATAAAAATGCCTTGTCTCAGCAATTGCTTTTTGCAATAGAAATGGAGTTATCCCACAATGAAAAGGAGAAAATAAAAAATTCTGAGGAATTCTGGATAGGCTATGGTTTTGATTTTGTGATAGATGAGGATTTATTAATGGTGAATGCGATTCCTGGAGATATGCAAAGTGATATGATTTTGCCATTGTTTCAGGATTTTTTATCATCGGATGAGGCTATTTCAACAACTGATCCTGCCGATGAATTGGCAAAATATATGGCAAAAGCGGCTTCCATAAAGAAAGGCACAAGATTGGGAGTCGATCAAATGCAGCATTTGGTACAAGAATTGTTTGCGTTGGAACAATTTATTTATTCACCATTTGGCAAAAGAATATTTAAATCCATTAATTTGCATGAAATATCCAAATTTTTGGATTAAATCAAAATTATTTAATAGCAGTTTATGTTTCAAAATATACCTCCAATTACCAAAAATCTACTGATTCTTAATGCTTTGTTTTTTGCGGCAAAATATGTAGCGGCTACATCTGGTATTAATTTGGACATATTTTTAGGTGCATTTTATCCTGAATCTGTCAATTTCAAAAGTTATCAGGTCATTACACATATGTTTATGCACGGAGATATGATGCATTTTTTCTTTAATATGTTTGCATTGTGGATGTTTGGTGGTGCGGTTGAGCGTACGTTGGGTGAAAAAAAGTTTATTATTTTATATTTTGCAGCTGGTTTAGGGGCTTTTGTGCTATTTAATTTGACGAATTACTTTGAGATTAATGCTGCAAAGGAGGCTGTACAGAACAGTCGATTAATTGAGTCTGTCAATGAATTTGCTCGATTGGATATGCAGGGCGGAGGAACTTTTGAACAAATAGAATCGAATTTGAAACAATGGCTTGCGGCGAATGATGTAAGTAATAACCAGGCCCGTCAGGATTTATTTTTGGATTATTCTATTCCTATGGTGGGTGCATCTGGAGCGATTTTTGGTGTTTTGGCGGCATTTGGGATGATGTTTCCGAATGCGGTTTTGATGTTGATTTTCCCGCCGATTCCACTCAAAGCTAAATATTTTATTCCCATTTATATTGCCATTGAATTGTATTTGGCGATTCAAGCCAATCCTGGAGATAATGTGGCGCATTATGCTCATATTGGTGGTGCAATTATTGGATTTTTATTAATCAAAATGTGGAGAAAAAGTAGTTTTAACCGATGGGATTCTTAGATGAAATAAAATATAAATACCAGAACGGAAATCTGGCTGTTAAGCTGATTTTTATTAATATCGCCATGTTTATAGCGGTTGTTTTTCTGCAATCGATTGTGGGGATTCCAGTGGCCGAAAGGCTAGGATTAAGTTCAGAATTCGTTCATTTACTGCGCCAACCTTGGTCGATTTTCACCTATATGTTTCTGCATACTGATATATGGCATTTACTCTTTAATATGTTCATGTTGTATGTATTAGGAGATTTTTTTTACAGATATTTTGGAGATAAGGCTTTTGTTAAATTTTATTTTTTAGGCGGAATAGGCGGTGGAATTCTGTATTTGATTTTCAATGCCATATTTCCTCAATATTCAATTTTGATGGGAGCATCGGCTGCCATTTATTCGGTTTTATTTGCAATGGTTGCTTATCAGCCTGAATTGCAGGTTAGACTATTTTTTATAAGTCAGCCCATCAAATTGTTGCATGTTGCAGTGGGATTCATCGTGTTAGGATTTATTTTAAGTTCAGATAATTTGGGTGGAAACATTTCACACGTAGGCGGTGCTTTATTTGGCTATTTTTATATGAAACAGTTTGAAAAAGGTAATTCGCTATTGCGTGATTTTAAAAAACCGTTGAGCAAGTTAGGAAAAAAAAGGTCGATGCGTTCTTCCAAAAATAAAGATGAGAATGTACCTAGAGATGATTATGATTATGCCGATTGGAAAAAAGACAAGGAGAATAAAACCAATAAAATTCTGGAAAAAATATCGCGCTCTGGTTATAACAGCCTTACTGCAGATGAAAAAGAGTTTCTTTTCAAGCAAGGGAAAGGGAGTTGATTTGATGGATAAAAGTATTTTATCTTTGAATTTGAAAAACAATATTGGCATTCTGGAATAAAATAGTTAAATTTGCCTTCCTTTCAGTAAAAAGGTTCCGTGGCCGAGGGGCTTAGGCACAGGTCTGCAAAACCTGCTACAGCGGTTCGAATCCGCTCGGAACCTCTCATTAAATCCCTAATTTGTTACAAATTAGGGATTTATTTTGTTTTAAATTTTGATTTTCCAATCAATTTCGAACAATTTACAAATTAATCCAAAAAATCCACTCCTTAATTAGGAATGGTTTTATCAAACCTGAGTGAAAAAATGTATTTGTATATTTGGATTTTGAATAAACTTCGGGTTTATATTGAACTCCTTCTACTTTTGGTTTTGAATACTGCTTTCTCTGGTGGTCTTATTTATTACTGGGAATACTCAAGTGTGATTCTCAAAGCTCTTTTTCTTTTCCTGTTAGTTTCAATTCCGTTAGTTTTCATTTTCATAATTATTTACGCATTCGTAATGGCTTTCGTAAAATATTTTATGAGAAAATTATTCGGATAAGTTATTTGATTATTATACCGCTTATTTGCCAAATATCTGCAGTACATTCAGTTTTCACATTTATATCAACCCTTCTCAGGGTTAGGAATAACAAATTTCGAGAGTTTTTAAAAATTTTGGTTATTTGTAATTCATTCTTATTTTTTCAATCAATTGGTAAAAATTCCTAAATGTATAGAATAAAAACCACAAAACCCCTGATGTACAGGGGTTTTGTGGTTTATTTATCATAATCAATTATCTCTGTCCGATAATCCACCAAGCAGTACCGTCAGATTGTACGGTATAGCATTTTGAACCTGCAGTATTGCTCACATTGATGCTTGTTATAGCTGTACCCGCATCTTTAATTGTTCCGAATATAGTTCTCTGCTGACCATCTGAACACAAATAAAGCATACGGCCCACATTTGAATTTGTTCCTTCTAGCGTAGGTGCTGGTAATGTAATATTTCCGTTGAGAATTACGGTATAATCACCTTCTTTGATATCAGTTGAAAATGTATTTCCTGTTTTGATATTCATGGTCAAACCTTTGGCAGCAATATTTCCCCAAACTTGTAATTTGGCATCCCGTTTATCGCTAAGGCCTTCAAAGCCAGGGTAATTCACGCCAACTTTACCATTGCGCAGTACCATAAACGCATCTGATCGGTCATTTACGCCGGTTCCATTACCAATAACAAAAAGTCTTTTTGTTACATCAAAATATCCATCAGGATCAATATCAGGGTTTAACGGTTGAGGATTAGGGTCAATCGTATTAAAATTACCAATCGCCATGCTGGCAAAGTTGGAGGCATTCGTACCATATCCTAAAGCCGTGGCATTTTGACCGCTTGCCACCGTTTCAGAACCCATCGCAACTGCATAGTGTCCGGATGCCGTGGCTTCTGCACCCAGTGCAAAAGAGGCAAAACCATTGGCATTATTCAAAACTCCCATCGCAAATGCGTGCTGCCCCCTGGCGACCGACTCAGAACCTAATGCATAACTGTCATCGCCCTCTGCTCGTGTTGCAGATCCGGCTGAAAAAGACTGAATTCCACTGGCGATGGCTTCGTTTCCGATTGCAACAGCATTTTTGCCGGTTGCTTGATTGCTGATTCCAATTGTAATCGAACTTTCACCGGAAGATGTATTAATAGGTCCGATGGAAATCGAATTTGCTCCGGAAGCTTCACTATAGCCGATAGCAATAGAACGATTACCGCTCGATTGTCCACCCTGAACGGCAAAGGATGCAAGTCCAGTAGCAAATGCTTCCTGACCTAATGCCACAGTGTTATCGGCCGTTGCCTGGCTTCCAATTCCTATAGCAACTGCATGATTGGCGTTTGATTCATTATTTACACCAATGGCCACAGAAGAATTACCCAACGATCTGTTACTGTTTCCCAATGCGATATTTGCCATGGTAAGTTGATCAGCAACCCCTAAGCGATTCCCGATTCCGGCTGCAAAACCTCCGGCTGCATATGGTGAAGTAGCGTTTGCAGCACCCATCAGCGTAGAACCTAGAGCCTGAGCACTGTTTAAAATACCTGAAGTAAATGAATGGTTGCCAATGGCACCGTATGGGCCTTCAGCTCCGTAAAAATCAATGATTTGCTGATAGGTATAACCGCCCGCATCAAGATTCAAATCTGCTGGAATCCACATGGCATTCACAGAAAATTTACCTGCTGTAGGTGCAGTATGGTCTTGCGGTGCGCCAATAAGTTGCCAGTTGATTCCTGTAGCTGGATCTGAATTCCATTCTGGTAATCTTTCAAAGCCCGATGGCTGATCGTTGGTGTCGGTATCTACAAATTTGGTCCATGCACTGTTTCCTGGCGTTACAGCGTCATGTTTGTAATAATAAAAAGATGGACCGTCGATATTACGGAAGATTCCATTGCGTTGTGCTACGGCTACTTCTTCTGTAATATAAGCCAAAAGGCTGTTTTGCTCTGCAGTTACCGTCATACCGGTTACATCTGCGGCGGTTAAGCGTGGTACAAGGACTCCATTCGGAACATCATTCACGTTGTGATGAATGTCAAGCGTAGATTTAGGAGCGTCGGTGTTAATTCCTACCTGCGCCATTGTGAGGGTTCCCACGAGCAGGAAAAGAGAGAGGGAAACTTTTTTCATATAAATTACTTATTTAGTAATGTGCAAAATTATGAAATTTATCAGATAAAATAGTAAAACTGAAGATGATCAATTACAGGATGTTTCTCCTATTAAAAAGATTGGAAGAAATTTCTACTACCAGTTAAGAACTAAATCAAATGTTTGATGAACTCAAATGTTTTACTTTTTCCAGCTTTAAATTTTTCTGTAGATGTTTATTTCAATTTTGCCAATTGTTCATCTATCATTTTGATTTTTTCGATGGTATCACTTTCCTTTTTACGTTCGTTATTTACGACCGCTTCGGGTGCGCCATTGACGAAATTTTCATTGCTTAATTTGCCCCGCACTGATTTCAAAAATCCTTCGAGATAGGTTTTTTCTGTTGTCAGTTTTTCAATTTCGGCTTCTGCATCTACAAAATCACCTAAAGGCACAAAAAACTCCTGTGTTCCTACGCGGAAAGAATTGGCATTTTCTGGAGCGGTTTTATCAGTAATTAGTTCGGTATTGCTTAATTTTTCAACGATTTCGGAATTGAAAATAAAGTCGTTTTCGGTAAAAACCTGAAGTTTTTCTTTATTTGGAATATTTTTTTCATTTCGCAAATTGCGAATGGCTGAAATGATATCATTTGAAATGGCAAATTTCTCCAAAACAGATTCGTTTGCCGTTCCGGATTTAGGATAATCGGCGATTACCAAGGCTTCTTTTATGCTTCTTTCCTTCATCAATTGCCAGATTTCTTCGGTTAAAAATGGCATGAATGGATGCAATAACTGCATTAATCTTTCAAGATAAAGACTAGCTTTTTCTTTGGTTTGGTTTGAAACTGGCTGTTGATATTCTGGCTTAATTGCCTCCAAATAAACCGAGCAGAAATCATCCCAAATCAGTTTGTAAAGCGACATTAACGCATCTGAAATTCTGAATTTTTCAAAATTAAATTCCATTTCAGCCAAGGTTTGGTTGAATTTAGATTCAAACCATTCATTGGCCGTTGAAGCAGCTTTATCTTCGACTTTTTCTGTGGTTTCCCATCCGTAAATGAGTCGGAAAGCATTCCAAATTTTATTGGCAAAATTTCGACCTTGCAGACACAAATCTTCATCAAAAAGCAGGTCATTTCCTGCAGACGAACTCAGCATCAAGCCTACACGCACGCCATCAGCGCCATATTTTTCCATCAATTGAATCGGGTCTGGAGAATTTCCCAATGATTTGGACATTTTTCTTCGTTGTTTATCCCGAACAATTCCGGTAAAATACACATTGCTGAATGGTTTTTCTTGTCGGAATTCATAGCCAGCCATCACCATACGAGCCACCCAGAAAAAAATGATATCCGGGCCGGTAACCAAATCTTGTGTAGGATAATAATATTTTATTTCATCATTATCTGGCTCTAAAATTCCGTTGAAAACAGAAATCGGCCAAATCCAAGACGAAAACCAGGTATCCAAGGCGTCATTATCTTGTCGTAAATCATTTGCAGTCAGATTTTTATCTGATTTTAATTGCGCAAGTTCTAGGGCTTTGTCGGCATTTTCGGCTACGACAAAATCCTGTGTTCCCTCACCGTAATACCAAGCCGGAATTCGATGCCCCCAATACAATTGTCGTGAAATATTCCAGTCGTGAATATTTTCCAGCCAATGATTCCAAGTGTTTCGATATTTGTCTGGAAATAAATTCACATTACCGTCTGCCACGGCTTTGAGGGCAGGTTGTGTAATTTCGTCCATTTTGAGGAACCATTGAACCGAAAGTTTAGGCTCAATTACGGCTCCAGTTCGTTCAGAAGTGCCAACTTTATTCTTATAATCTTCTGTTTTCACCAAAAAACCTTTTTCGTCAAGTTCTTTGGCGAATGCTTTTCGGGCTTCGAAGCGGTTCATACCTTTGTAGTGCAAGCCAAATTCGTTCAAATTGGCATCATCGTCTAGAACATCAATTATTTCTAATGCATGTCGTTGACCGATTTCATAATCGTTTACGTCATGCGCAGGTGTGATTTTGAGAGCGCCGGTTCCGAATTCCATATCGACATATTCGTCTGAAATTATAGGGATTTCGCGATTGGCAACTGGAACGATTACTGTTTTTCCGATTAAATCACGGTATCTTTCATCATGAGGATTCACGCAAATGGCGGTATCTCCCAAAATAGTTTCGGGTCGGGTTGTGGCAACGGTAATTTTTTGGTCTGAATCTTTAACCGGATAATTTACAAAGTACAATTTTCCATCCTGTTCTTTGTAATTTACTTCTTCATCCGAAATATTGGTTTTTGCTTCTGGATCCCAATTCACCATGCGATAACCGCGATAAATTAAGCCTTTGTTGAATAAATCGACAAAAATTTGGGTTACTGAAGCCGAAAGGTCGTCGTCTAGGGTGAATTTGGTGCGTTCCCAATCACAAGAAGCGCCCAATTTTTTGAGCTGATCCAAAATAATTCCGCCGTGTTCATTGGTCCAATCCCAGGCATGCTGCATGAATTCTTCTCGACTGAGATCGGTTTTGTTGATGCCTTTTTCTTTTAAGCGGGCAACTACTTTGGCCTCCGTGGCAATAGAAGCATGATCTGTTCCCGGAACCCAGCAAGCATTGAAACCAGACATGCGCGCTTTTCGAATCAAAATATCTTGGATGGTATTGTTGAGCATGTGGCCCATGTGTAGAACGCCAGTAACGTTGGGCGGCGGAATCACGATGGTGTAGGATGGTCTTTCATCGGGTTCAGAATGAAAAAATCCATGCTCCAGCCAGTAGTTGTACCATTTGTTTTCGGTGGTAGAGGGTTCATATTTTGATGGGATATTCATGCTTTTGGTATGTATTTTGAATAAAAATAAATGAAGTTGCAAAAATAAATATTAAGTTCAGCTAAAAAAAAAATTGTAACTTTGTATAAATTAAAAATTGAAATAACTACATATACATGAAAAAATTTTTGTACACAATTTTATTTGCCGGAGCTGGAATGCTAGCATTAACTGCTCAGGAAATTACATTTAATAGTGAGGTGATGGAGTATGGTGATGTTGCCAAAGGTGCTGATGGTAACAAAACTTTTACCTTCAAAAATACCGGTGACGCTCCTTTGATTTTGAAATTGGTAAAACCAGCTTGTGGTTGTACGGTTGCTGATTATCCCAAAGAGCCATTGGCTCCGGGAGAAAGTGGAACTATAAAGGTGGGATATAATACCAATACCGTGGGTGCTTTTAACAAAACTATTGAAGTTCATTCTAATGCCGTACAAAACGGGAGAAAAATTTTAAGAATTAAAGGTCGTGTTATAGAGCAACTATAATTCGTCTTTTAAAATAAAACTTTTAACAATTTTATTACCATTTCTCAAAAGGGAAATGGTAATTTTTTTTCCGGGTTTTGATTTGAAAAGTGCATTTACCCAACCGAGTTCTCCTTCTTCTATTTCATTTCCATTGACGCTAGTGACAAAATCCCCGGGTTTGATGCCTGCGTGATAGGCTGGTGATCCAGGTCTCACATATACAATCTCGAGAAAGGGGAGTAGGGTATAGGTTTTTTGGAGTTTGATTCCGCTCATATTATAATAAAAATCATCCTTGAAGTTTTTATTAGGCCGAATAAACATATTTTGATTTTTATAATCAAAAATGACATGAAAACGACGCAGAATTTCCCCGCCTACACTTCCGTTTCGTCCTTCAAAAGTTACGGCATTTGTGAGCGAAGCACTGTCGGGAAAACTTGTTGTAGGTTTTTCAAACTCAAAATGGTGAAGGATAAATCGATCGGTTTTGCTTCGAAATCCCGTAACAGGACCATTAATGCTAATTCCCAATGTGTCAGCGATATGTCGTGCAGGAATTTGTAAATTAGGTTTCGAATTTTTGAACCACCATACTGCATCCCAACCGCCTGTATCAACAAGAAATCTGGCAGAGTCGATTTGTATATTTTCAGAAATTATACTGCCTCGAATATAGGGTTTTCTTTGATGAAATTCGAGTGGGATTTTTTCGAATCGGCTTATTTTTCTCTTTTTTTTCTCATAAAAAAAGTTGTGTTGATAAAAGGTAATTTGTTTTGCTGGATAATCGATTTCTACCACAAAATCTTTCATAATATCAAAGCCAATAATTCCGTGAACAGGCATTCCGAGATATTTACTCAATTTGAGTTTAGAGTCAAGAATTAATATCAAATGAGTGTCATCACGCGTAGCGGCGGCAATTTTCAAATGATTAAATCTGGAGTCATAGGCTTGTAATTCAAATCCTTGGCCCAGGCCTCCAATGGTCATTTGCCTACCTTTTTTGATGCTAATGTCATTGGTGTAATCAAAATCGATTAATAAAGTGTAGGGAGAACCCGTGTCTAATATCAGATTAAGATGGGTATCGCCGTTGAGGATTGCCGGGATTACAATAAGATTATTTACTTCTGTGAATCCGGTTTTGAAGTAGTTGCGTTGGGTATGAAAACTGGCGTGAGATTGACTTTTTCCTTGGTTTGAAAAAATCAGCAATAGAAATAAAAAAAACTTCAATCTATTATCAAGCATCTAATAAAGATAATAGATTGAAGTTGAATGTACACTAAAAAAGTGTGATTAATTCATTTTTTTATGAATATAATTTTGAATCTTGTCCACCACATAAGGAGTGGCCATAGCGACACCTGCCGTAAGCAGTAATTTCGGAACGGGCCCTAGTCTGAATCTGGTAACAGCTGTACTGGCAACAAGCGTAAGTACTGCCTTTACACCTTCGTCCATCAATTGATTACGCCCCTCTTCGTTTTTGTCAAAAAATGCCATGGGGCTCGTACTACCACTTGCATATTTACCCAGCAACTGTTTTACAGGCGTGAACGGATTTTCAAAACCTGATTCCAATTCGCGTTTGAGCATTGCTTTTCTTTGCCTTAGCTCTGCCAGAGTTGTTATTTTGTCGTTTGTCATAATTATTCTTCTTCTTTTTTGTCTGAATTATCGGCCATGGCGGATGCTACGGCAATATTCATTAACATGTTCTGAATCGGGGCTTTGAAAATAAAAAATAAAATCATCAAAAGTAAATAAATACCTGCCACGATAAGGAATCCCACATATCTTCCATATAATTCACCTAGATAGAATCCTGCGGCGAAACTGGCCAAGAGGATAAAAAACATTATAAAAATGCCTATCAGTAGAATAAAGATTAATTTGGATGCTACACGACCTACTGCCTCGATGCCTTCTAGTTTCACCAAGGCAATTTGGTCTTGTATATAATTTTTTACAGATCCGAACATGTGTTATTTTTTAAGAGAATTAAACGCCTAACTCGTCTTCGATATCTCTTAACTCTGCTTCAGTTCTGCGCAGTTTGTCTTCAAGCTCTGCTTTTACTTGTTTAGCCTTGTCGCTAAAGTCGTTTGCGTATTTTTCAATTTCTCTTTTCAACTTATCGGCTTCATCTACCAATAAATCACGTGTTTCTCTACCACTTTGAGGCGCTAAAAGTAATGCAGCTACAGCACCCGCCAAAGCTCCAATAAATAGACTTCCTATAATTGCTCCTGTTTCATTGTTACGTCTCATAATTTTGTAATTTTTTAATGTTTGACTGAAATAAATTTACAAAAACAATACCATTTTGTATTTTTGAACTTTAAACTAAGTGTATGCCACAGTTATCAAAAAAATCGGCTAATATGCCAGCATCTCCTATCCGTAAACTGGTTCCCAGTGCCGATGTCGCTGTACAAAAAGGTCTCAATGTTTATTATCTGAATATTGGACAGCCCGATATTCCCAGTCCGGTAAACGCATTGGCTGCCTTGCAAGATTGGGATATTCCGGTGATTTCCTATACCCGATCAGAAGGAACGGTGGAATATAGGGAGGCATTGGTAGATTATTTTCATTCAAAAGGCTTTTCCGACCTAGATATTTCTAATTTTGTGGTGACCAATGGCGGATCAGAGGCATTGATGTTTGCACTTGGATTAATAGCCAATCCGGGTGATGAAATCATAATTCCTGAACCTTTTTATGCTAATTATAATGGTTTTGCGGTACAGAGTGAAGTGAATGTAGTGCCGATATCCTCGGATATTGAATCCGGTTTTGCATTGCCTCCTATCGTAGATTTTGAAAAGAAAATTACCGAAAAAACTCGAGCCATCGTCATCTGCCATCCGGGAAATCCTACCGGTTATTTGTACTCCAAAGAAGAATTGGATCAGTTGCGAGATTTGGTATTGAAGTATGATTTGTATTTGATTTCTGATGAGGTGTATCGTGAATTTACGTATGATATTCCACATTATTCTGTATTGAATTATCCTGAATTGAAAAATCATGTAATTGTGATTGATTCTGAGTCTAAAAGGTTCAGTATGTGTGGAATACGTTTGGGTGCGATGATTTCAAGAAATAAGGAACTCATGGCTGCTGCGCTCAAATTTGCACAAGCTAGATTGAGCCCTGTTTTGATTTCACAAGTGATTGCTACAGCTGCACACAAGGATTCTGTCCAATATTTGCAACACGCCAAAGCAGAATATGATAGTAGAAGAAATTATATTGTAAAGGCTTTGAACCAAATTCCAGGAGTGTTTGTACCCAAACCACAAGGCGCTTTTTATTGTGTAGCGCGTTTACCCGTCGAGGATGCCGAGCATTTTGCTCAATGGATGTTAGAAGAATTTGATTATAAAGGAGAAACGGTGATGGTAGCTCCCAATGCAGGATTTTATTCTACTTCTGGCAAAGGTAAAAACGAAGTAAGGATAGCCTATGTACTTGAAATTGAAGAGCTTGAAAAAGCTGTGGTAGTGCTGGCAGCCGGTCTAGAGGCGTATCAAAATCGGGATTAACTTTCCTAATTTTGCTTTTAAGAAGAATTTTTGCGCAATCTTCAATGAGTTGAAAGGTAGAGATGCTTACGATTATTAAAAAATAAATTTGATTTGAGCGATCGAACCCAAGTCTAAACGGTGATTTGCCATTCCAACATTATTTGGGTTTATTTTCTTGTTTCTTTTTATATTTCTCCCGGGCTTTTAATTTCCAGGGTGCATCTATTTCCCAGTCGCCGGCCATTATACAGCCATAGGGGATGATTTCATCAACCACTTCTCCAAGTCCGAATTCGTGCATTTGTCTTTTTACCATTTCAGCATTTTTGTAAGCACTCGGCAATTCAGAAATGTCTATATGATTTGAGAAAAAACGAATGTCCAAACCTTGGGTTTCTTCATGAAAAATTTGCTCAATCGTCTTATGCGCATTATTTTTCTTGTGTCGCCCACGACTGATATTTCGGCCTGCGCCGTGAGGTGCAAATCCTAAATTGTTGGTGGTTGTATCACCTTTTACAATCAAAACAGGCTCGCTCATATTCAATGGAATCAGCCGCAAACCGTCTTTGCTGTCGGGAACAAATTTGTCGTCTAATGGTGTTGCTCCTTTGGCGTGATAGAACAAATCTTTTTCTTTAAACACAAAATTATGTTCGTTCCAAAATCGGTCAATCGGATCCCTATTCAGTTTTTGAGATGTTGCGTTATGGATGGTGGTATGATTCAATTTTGTCCATTCTCTCACCAGTTGCAAAGCTTCCCAATAGGCTTTTCCTTCTTCTGAATCGAATGGAATCCAGGCATTTTTCGGGGCTGTTTTTGGAGAAATTTCTTTTCTGAAGAATTCGGCAATTTTCATTCCTTGTGTATAGAGATTTGCACCAAATCCTCGGCTTCCGTGATGTGTGACCATCACGGTTTCGCCAGTTTTTTTTGAAATACCTACGAACAAAAAATGATTTCCGTCTCCTTGTGTAGCCAGATGAGTTTTTGCGAAATTTAAACTTTTTTCTGAGTTTAAATATTTGTTTTGCAGGATTTTATCTTCAAGATCTAGGGGTAAAATTGAAAATTCTTCTCGTCCGCCACCGCCAAAATGGGTAACGGAATGTGCCATGTCCAAAACCGTTTTTGGAGATAACATTCCAAAATTGGTCATCATTACAGAGCAACAAATATCGGCACTGTGCATAGAAGGATGAATTGCGTTTTTTGCGATTACAACACCACCCACCGGGATTTGCCCTTCGCCTGTGGGGCAGGCATCCGGCATCACGGCGCCACCGATCAGAGTGGGCGTTTTCATGAGTTCCTGCATAGTGTCGATCACCATTTTTACGTTTTCTGCTTCTTCTACATTTTCGGCTCTAATGTTTTGATGAAAATCAACAGGTTCTGTATGCGGATGGATTTCTACTGGCCGAACCGATTCAATATAGGCTTTCAAATTATCGCCACTCAGCTGATTTTGATTAGCATAATCAATAACGTCCTTGAACCACTTGCCGGGTTCGTATCCTAAATTTATGATGTCTTTTCCTGTAATCATATTATGTGTTCTTGCCCGTTTGCAGCGATGGAAAATTGAAAATGGCCTGCATCACTTTGACTTTACTCCTGAAGACGAGATGTTGAGCTAAACTACAAATTTCTATTGAAGTTATGAACTGGAAATTAAAGATAAAATCAGTTGGTTTAGCCTTTTTTCATTCACTTTCCCTTTTTGATTGAATTATAAATATAAAAGAGTTTGAGTTTTGTATTTGTTAATTTATTAGAATTCAAAGGTTTACGTATGAACGGGAACGATTGTGCACATGTCCAATCAAAGTCGTTTTGCCCCATTTTTGAATCTAACTTCTGAGTAGAGGTATTTTATTCATTGAAAATATCAATGAGAAGATTTTTTAGTTCTTCATCATGTTTATTGATTTCTAGGATTTTTCCTTCTGGTGAAATTATGAAGTTTCTGGGAATAAAGGTTATATTATATTTTTTGGCAATTTTGCCTTCAAATCCTTTTAGATCCGAAACGTTTTGCCATTGGAAATTCTCTTTTTTGAGCGCTTTTATCAAATCTTCATTTTTTGTATCTAAAGAATAGCTCAATATTTCAAACCCTTTTTGATTGTATTTCTTGTACAGTTTTTTTAATAATGGAATCTCTTTTCTACAAGGAGCACACCAACTGGCCCAAAAGTCTAATAAAACATATTTCCCTTTAAAATCTGATAGCTTGATTAATTTATTATTTACATTAAATCCTTCAATTTCTGGTGCTAAATTGCCTATATTCACTGTATTAGGAAATACATATAACCTATAATGAATGTCTTTGCCAATGGTATGGTTTTTTAATTCATTCGAGAAATTTTCGAATAGCTTTTTCGAGATGTTGAGAGGGAAAACTTCTATTTTATCCTTTAACTGTAATAAACTTATAAATGAATTGGGGTTTTTGGAAATGTAACTTTCAGTTGAATCATTAATTAGTTTTGAGTAATAAACATTTTGATTTTCATACTTCACAGAATTAATCGAATCATTGTTATTCATTGCTTCCATGGCTTTATCAAAAGAATCATTTAGCATATCATAATAATCCTGGAGACCTTCACGAAATGCGCTGTTTTCTTCCATTAACTTAGAACCTGATATTTTTGCAGACCTCATATTTTCTGCATCTGCAATTAGGTTGATATGGCTGTTGTCTAATAGAATAGTAGAAATACTTTTGAAATCTTTTACTTTTAAGTAGTGAACATTTGGCTCTGAAAGCTTCCCTTTAAATGTAAAGGAATTATTCCTAATGAGGGTAGAATCTATTTCAACTTTGGCCGAATTAAGCAAATAAATTGTCTTGTTTTCAGCATTTGAAATTTGACCGGAAATAGTATAGGACTGTGAAAAAATACTAAATGAACTAAATAATAGTGTGATGAATAAGATTTTCTTCATAAATAAATTTTAAATAACATGCTGTTTTTGAATCTATTAAGCATTGAATCAATAAGGTTTTTAATCTATTTTTAATATGATTTTCAAACCAATCAATTCAAAAATCTTTCCTTCATTTCTCTTGTGGGAATCATACAATTTTCTTGCTTCCCAAACCATTTATATCTGTTCCTGGAGACAAAGTCATATACGCCATTTCGTACAAAGCGCGGAATTACATAAAAAATTTGAGCCAATTTCCCAATTCCGCCCAAATCATTCAAAACCTCCAAAGCCGCATCAGACCTAGTGAATAATCTGCCATTTCTGAGGTATAAAAAAGTATTGAATTCTTGCAAATTCAAGGCGTGTTCTCGCAATATCGTCTGTCCAATTTCTGATTGAAGAGAAGAAAATTTCAAAACTTTCTTCTTGTCCCATCGAATCAACCGCTGAATCGTGGCATTACACAAATTGCAAACACCATCAAATAAAACAAGATTATTTTCTATTTTATATTGTTCTCTTTCAGCCACTTACGATATTTTGCGGCATTTGCCAAATGTTCGGTGTAACTATTGGTAAAACTATGATATCCAGGGCGATCTGGGTCTGCACAAAAGAAAATCATATCATGCGGTTCTGGTGATAATACAGCATCAATCGCGGTTCCATTGGGCAAAGTAATCGGTGCAGGCGGCAATCCCGTGTTCAAATAGGTATTATATGCCGATGCAGTTTTTAAATGCTTGTGATATACCCGTTGAATTTTTTTATCAAATCCATGTTCCAGCCTATACGCATACACCGATGTAGGATCGGCTTCCAATCTACGACCTTGCTTCAATCGATTCAAATAAGCCTGAGCCACTTTGGGCTGTTCATCGGCCTTGGACGCCTCCATTTGCACTATCGAGGCCAAGGTATAAACTTCCAATTCCGTCATACCACTGGCAGCCAACTTCTGTTTTCTCTCATCATTCCAGAAGATATCATGCTCTTTGATCATTCTGTCCACAAAAGTCTTACCACTAGTCAACCATAAAAAATTATAAGTATTCGGAATAAAATATATTTTTGAAGTTTCCAGATCCAAACCTTCTTGTACAAACTGTTCATGCGATAAAATGGCTTCAACAATATCAAGCGAATCGGCAATAATATTTTTGGAAACATCACGAGCCAAATGAAAAATCGTGGGCGAATTTTTAACCATTAATTTCACCTCATCTTCTTTACCATTTTTTAATTTCAAAGCCAATTCCTTGTTGGTTTCAGCCTCAGAAATCAAATAACGACCTGGTTTCACAAATTTATCCATTTCCTCTGCGCGCGCCACTACGTCAAACTGTTTTATATCCTTTACAAAGAGCGATAGAGAATCCAATACCTGCTGATAGGTAGCATTAGGATAAATATACAAATGCCCCTCTTTGACTACATTTTGCTTATCTGCATAAAAATAAGAACAAGAAGACAAGCCAGTTACCAAAAGCAACAAAAGGCTATATTGAACGTATTTCATAAATTTTCAAATTTGAAACTTTCCCTTAAAAACGAACTCTGCAGGCCCAATCAGAAAAATCTTTGAAAAAGAATTGCCATTTCTGTTGAAAAATACTTGCAAATTTCCACCACGGGTTTTTACTTTTATTTCATTATCATGAGACCTGCCCAGTATAGACAAAGATAATGCCGCAGCCGTAACACCCGTGCCGCAACTCAAAGTCTCGTTTTCTACACCACGCTCATAAGTCCTCATTTCTAGTCGGTTAGGTGATAATTGGTGAATAAAATTTACATTCACACCCTCTGGATATGCCGCAGAATAACGCACCTCTGCACCACGTTTTTGAACGTCTAAATCATTCAGGTTTTCCTCAAAAATTACATGATGTGGGGAGCCAGTATTTACAAAAATGTGATTATCAAATACATTTACCTCTTCCACATCAGACATTTGTAATTTCACATATTCATGTAATAATTCCGCATAGTGCATGCCATCTGCCGCCAAAAAGCTCACAGAATCTTCCATCAACCCCAAATCGCTCAAAAACCGAACAAAGCATCTGCCGCCATTACCACACATGCTGCTTGGCCTGCCATCAGAATTATAGTAAACCATCTCAAAAATCCCGGCATTCTCTTGCAAAAGAATCAATCCATCCGCACCAATCCCAAATCTGCGATGGCACATACGTTGAATCAACTCCTCACTCGCCGCAAAAGTCTTCTTGCGGTCATCAATCATTATAAAATCGTTGCCCGTTCCTTGATATTTAAAAAATTTAATCACAAAAAATCAGTCTTCAACGATAATTTTCCTGTCCACCAAGGCACAATTCACCTCAAATGAAATCATATCATCCGTAGCCTCGGTAAAATCTTCCACCTCACCCGTCCACATAATACAAAGCTCACCTTTAGCATTGCGCGAAAACTCCAATCGATTAGAATTCAACTCCCAATCCTCCTCATTTACCTGCAAATTCGTATAGTAAATCTCAATCAACTCACCATCCTCGTCCTCAATTTCGGCCGTACCAATAGGTATGTCAAATCGCTTACCGGCCAATTGACGCTTGTCCTGTACCGATATCGGAAAATCATCGATATTCAAAATAACTTTCGGAAACTCGTTCTGCAACGAATCCTCATCCAAATGCTCAATATCATCGTTAGACTCTATCTCAAGAACCAGACAGTTCTTCTTTTTCAGGTAAACAACTTTGCAAAATGACTGCTCTACCTTATAAACAAACGTTTCTTCCGGGTGAAAGAATTTTATCGTTCCGCTCATGGGTTGCTATTGAAAATAAATTTAAAATTAATGCTGCGAATATATATAAAATCATTGATAATAAGCACAAAAATAAATTTTCTCAACAGAATTTACATCAACAAACCCAATGATAAATCAGTAATTACAATTTTTATATGGCGCCCTATGCCGCTTTCCGTTATATCCCACAGCCTGTATGCTTAGAAAATCCGGCATGCGGGCAGTTCCATTCCATTCCACTACCCGCATACCGCATTTTCTCATCGCATACAGGCTGCGTGATGCCACTACAATCGGCGGTCGGCTTCGGACTATCACAATTCCCAAAGTTGAGTAACCCTGGTTTCGTATAAACCCATTCCAAATAACTAAATTTGCAACTCCAATTATGAAAAAAATTCTCCAAAAACGCTGGTCAGATATACTCATCGGTATATTTTTGCTCCTCATGCTCATACCGCAAACACGCCAACCTGTACAAGTTGCCATTCAACGCATGATCGCTTTTTCACCCAAAACCATCGAAAAACAAGACCAAAAACAACTGCAGAGCTACGAAATGTTGATGCAGAACCCCTCCAGACAAACCATTAATCTCTCGCAATCCAAAGGAAAAGTTGCTCTTGTCAACTTTTGGGCTACCTGGTGCCCACCTTGTATTGCAGAAATGCCCGATTTTCAAAAATTACATCAAGATTATCAAAATCAAATCGATTTTTTCTTTGTTACTCAAGATTCATGGGAAAAAGTAGAAAAATTTGAACAAAAACGCGCATACCAATTACCGTATTTTCAACTCATTCAACCCGGGAAAGAATTTAATTATACACAACTTCCTACAACTTATCTTATTGATAAAGAAGGTAATATAGTGCTGGAAAAAACAGGAATCGCCAGCTGGAACAGTGACAAATTCAGACAAACCCTCGACCAACTTATCGCACAATGAAAATTCTTTGCATAGACCGCAATCACCCTTTGCTCATCGAGCAATTGAAACAACACAATTTCCAAATTGTCGAGGATTATACATCCACCAAACCGCAAATCGAAAAAATAATCCATGATTTCGACGGTATAATAATACGTAGTCGATTCCCATTGGACAAGGAATTTTTATCCCAAGCCCAATCGCTAAAATTTATAGGAAGAGTAGGAGCAGGTCTGGAAAATATAGATACAGATTTTGCCCAAACAAAGGGAATTCTTCTTTTCAACGCGCCAGAGGGAAATCGAGATGCAGTAGGCGAGCATAGCCTAGGAATGCTGCTCGCTATTATGAATCTTTTCCGAAAGTCAGACAATGAAGTGAGAAATGGTATTTGGCTACGAGAAGAAAATCGAGGCGAAGAAATCAAAGGAAAAACGGTGGCCATCATCGGTTACGGAAATATGGGAAAAGCTTTTGCCCAAAGACTTCAAGGATTTGAATGTAATGTCATTTGTTATGATATCAAACCCAATGTGGGCGACAAAAACTGCCGACAAACAAGCATGAAAGAGATTTTTAATTCCACAGATATTTTGAGTTTGCATATTCCACAAACGCCGGAAACTATAGCTTTGGTGGATGCAAATTACATTAATCAATTCCAAAAACCTTTTTATTTATTGAACACCGCTCGTGGTAAATCTGTTGTAACCAAAGATTTGGTCATCGCCTTGAAATCCGGGAAAATAAAAGCTGCCGCTTTGGACGTATTCGAATTCGAGAAGGCATCATTTGAATCTTTGCAAGAATTTTCGAGTGATTTCCAATATTTGGTTGAATCTGATCGTGTTTTGCTCACGCCTCATATTGCCGGCTGGACACATGAATCCAAAATCAAACTTGCCCAAACTATTGTGAACAAAATTTTAGCACATTTTAATCCATTGGAAAATAAATTGTAATTCAGAAAAAAATCAATTTCTACCAGCGAATATCACCCGTTTTTCTGAAGACCATGCCAGAAAAGGATATTTCTGATTGAATGTGCTTATTTCATTTCATTTAATATCAATAGAATCAATACGATTTACCAATTTTTCCATAAGCAAAATCGTAAATTTGCACCGAAACTATAAATTAAATCAATAATGAATTTTTTCAAGCCAATTAAAATCAGTAGAAAAACAAAGCAAGAAGTAAGGTATCATCCCAATATGGGTTCACTTTCGACCCGAGTTACCCGAATATATAAAACCATTTTTGGTTTTCATTTGAAAACCTTGCACGAGTATAGAAAAACCTATCACGGAAAAGTTAAAAGCACCGCAGATTGTAATTTGGCCAAAATTTAAGGGTCAAATTTTTATTTTTTTCTATTTTTTCTTTAAAAAAGCATTCGGTACAAATCTGCTACTGTACCCAAGGTTTCTACCCGAATTTGGTGGTTAGAAGTTTTGATTTTATTAAATTTTGAAATATAAATAACATCATATCCCAATTTTTCAGCCTCTACAATACGTTGCTCTACACGGTTGACGGGTCTTATTTCTCTGCTCACTATTTTCAAAAGGTTTTTTAAATAAGGTGGTTTAAAAAATAAGTGCAAGTTCAAATTTCAGTTCCGGAAATATAAAACTTGAGAGGATATCGCCTTCGGTTACCGGTTTTTTACCGATAAATTTGCCGTTTTCTGCAACATAAATAAGAACGGATTTGTCGCTTGGATCAATAATCCAGTATTCACGAACACCATTTTCTTCATATAAATCGAACTTCAGCGTCTTGTCTTTTTTTGAAGTGCCTGGTGAAAGGATTTCTACAATTAAATCGGGTGCAGCAATTCCGCCTTGATAATCTGTTTTATTTTCGCCACAAAAAATGCAGAAATCCGGTTGAACTACTGTTGTTATAAATTCATTACTCTCATTGGTTTTACCCAGCCTCAAGTCAAATGGTGCGGCAAATACTTCACACCCTTTTTGATATACCGAATTATAAAAAATACCACTAAGTGCAAATGAAATTTGTTGATGATATTTTGTCGGAGCAGGGCTCATTCTGAAAATCTGGCCCCGAATCAGTTCCACTCTTTCCTCAAACCGCCAACGCAAATAGTCTGCATAGGAATACAGTTTGTTAAAATCCAGCTCGTTGATATCGTAGATTAATTCAGACATAGAACAAATATACTTTAAAAAAGCATTCGGTACAAATCTGCTACCGTACCCAGGGTTTCTACCCGAATTTGGTGGTTAGAAGTTTTGAATTTATTAAATTTTGAAATAAAAATAACATCATATCCCAATTTTTCAGCCTCTACAATACGTTGCTCTACACGGTTGACGGGTCTTATTTCTCCGCTCAAACCCACTTCGGCTGCAAAACAGCAATTATCGGGTAATGCTTGATTTTCGTAAGAAGATAACACGGCGCAAATAACCGCCAAATCAATAGCGGGGTCATCCACCCGAATGCCACCTGTGATATTGAGAAAAACGTCTTTGGCGCCCAATTGAAATCCGGCGCGTTTTTCTAAAACGGCGAGTAACATATTTAGTCTTTTGGTATCAAATCCGGTAGTAGAACGTTGTGGAGTTCCATATACTGCGGTACTCACCAATGCTTGAATTTCGATCAACATCGGACGAATTCCTTCCATGGTGGCGGCGATGGCATTTCCGCTAAGGGCATGGTCTTTGGCAGAAATTAGTACTTCAGACGGATTAGAAACTTCTCTCAACCCGTTGCCTTGCATTTCATAAATTCCTAATTCAGAGGTGGATCCAAAACGGTTTTTTTGAGCACGTAAAAGTCGATAAATATGATTGCGTTCGCCTTCAAACTGTAAAACCACATCTACCATGTGTTCCAAAATTTTGGGGCCTGCAATCGTCCCTTCCTTGGTAATATGCCCTACAACAATCACCGGCGTGTTGGTTTCTTTGGCGTATTTGATCAATTCTGCAGTACATTGACGAATTTGTGAAACACTTCCCGGGGCAGATTCAACATAGTGTGATTCAAGGGTTTGAATAGAATCTATTATCAGAATGTCCGGCTTTATGTTTTTGGCTTGTTTAAAGATTTTCTGCGTTTGTGTTTCCGTCAAAATATAGCATTCTTCAGTTTGAATTCCAATACGTTCGGCACGTAATTTTATCTGCGAAGCGCTTTCTTCGCCGGAAATATAGAGTACTTTTTGTTGAGGTAAACTCAAGGCAACTTGCAGCAAGAGCGTTGATTTTCCGATTCCGGGTTCGCCGCCGAGTAATATGACAGAGCCCAGTACAATTCCACCGCCCAAAACCCGGTCTAGTTCATGGTTTTGCGTAACAATGCGCATTTCACCCGTTTGTGGAATTTCATGTATATTAAACAAAACAGGTGTCTTGGATTGCTCTTCTTGCCAAGGTTTTTCCTGAACATTTTTTTCCACAACTTCTTCTACAATTGTGTTCCATTGGCCGCAATTGTTGCATTTGCCCATCCACGTAGCGTGTTGGGTGCCGCAATTTTGACAATAATAAATGGTTTTTGCCTTTGCCATGTAGCAAAGATAATGGTTTTAGGAAAAGAGAAACGCGAAATAAATCATAAGGAATATTTATAAAAATCGGGTTTTGCCAAGATTTTTACTCCTTTATGTCGTAAATATATTATAATTTTATTAATTCGACACGTCGGTTTTTTGCTTTGCCTTCTTCGTTGTCGTTGGTTGCAATGGGTTTTGTATCACCCAAGTCTTTTGATTCTAATCGGTTGGCGTCAATTCCTTCTAGAATTAATTCATTCAATACGGTTTTGGCTCTATTTTCTGAAAGTTGGTGATTGTGCGCCACACTTCCCGAATTATCGGTATGTCCCTGAATTTCAATCTTGAGCGATGGGTTGTTTTGTAAAACTTTTGTGATTTCGGCAACCGCTTTTTTTCCATCATCTTTTAAGCTGGCTTTATTGGTGTCAAAATGGATGTGAAGCACTGCTTTTCCTTTTTCAATCAACTCTTTTTGAATCTGTTCTGAAGGAATGATAGAGATGGTTTGGACAAAATCTTCACTTTCGATCACAGTTATACTGCCATAAGCCATGTTGGATGCAATGATGAAGTACACCTCTTTTCCGTTGTGGTTCAATCCATAAATTTGTTGATTTTCTTGTATAGCAGCTGAAGAATATTTAAATGAATATTGATCATTGTTATTTTTTTGGTTCAAGTCTTCAAAGGCATCCCAAGGTGATGTTCCTTCCCAAATTTTTTTTGCTCCTAAACTTTCAAAATGATCGGAAAATGACTTGCTAAACTTGTATTCATTCCATTTTTGATCTTGCTCTTTCATGTTAAAGTTCAAAATATTCACGCGGCCTTCTACAGTATGAAAACTGTTTCCAGTAAATATTTCATATTTAGAAAAATCCAACTCGCCATCGGTTGAGTACCCGCCTGCCTTCAACCATTCTGGTGTGGTATAGTAGGGGAATTTGCCTAATTCTGCGGTGGAAGTTGGTAATGTATTGGGGTCAAAAATTGTTGATTTATGTGTGGTTTGGCTTTCTGGTTCGGAAGATGTTGTTGCTTCTTGAATTTCGGAATCTTGTACGGGTTGTGTTGTAGTTTTTGTGGTGGAAGTTTCTTTTTGGCATGCTGTGATGCAAATGAAGAGAATTCCTGATAGCAAAAAGAATTTTTTCATGATTTCTTTGGTTTAAGGCCAAAAGTATTAAGTATTGAGAAATAGGGTTTTAATTAATCGTTAAATTTTTTCATATCATTCTTTCTATTTACTCGTTTTGCATTATCAATTGTAATATAAGCTGCTAAATTTCAGGATATTAATTTATGCCACGGAATCGAAGATTTGACGGAGTCAATACACGAATTAGACATTATTAGAATTTCATCAATGAAGTAACACAAAATCAATAACTTGAATACAAATCATTCGTTTAAGCGGGTAAATTTTAAAAAATATTTGTCGTTTTTATAGAAATTCGTGCATTCGGGTCAAATATAGGATGCGTTACGAGTTACTATTTATGATTTTCTATAAATTTTGATGCGTTGTAGGCTTGATAAGTGGATTGGTGGAGAAGCTTGGGCGCGGTCTGCGACAGCGATAGAAACGGCATCCCGACCTCTGTATGCGACAAGAAAAAGCGGCATACAAGTAGTGGGAATGGAATGGAACTACTTGTATGCCGACTTTTTCTAAGCATACAGAGGTTGGGATATTGTGAATAGCGCGTTTGTCGCCCAAAAAAAGAGAAAAATATGATTTGTTAACGTAATTTTATGTTGATACTGCCTAATTTATATTTAGTTTGGTTACTTTTGTAGGAAATCTTAAAATTTAAAACTTTCATGAATCTTCACGAATATCAAGGTAAGGAATTATTGAGTAAATACGGCGTTAAAATTCAGCGCGGAATTGTGGCCAGAACGCCTCAACAGGCGGTAGAAGCGGCAAAAGAACTCACACGCGAAACGGGCACACAGTGGCATGTTGTAAAGGCACAGATACATGCGGGTGGTCGTGGAAAAGGTGGCGGGGTGAAGTTGGCAAAATCGCTTGATGAAGTTGAGCAGCGTGCCAATCAAATAATTGGGATGCAGCTTGTGACGCCTCAAACGCCTCCAGAGGGTAAGAAAGTGCATCAGGTTTTGATTGCCGAGGATGTTTATTATCCTGGCGAGAGCGAGACGCAAGAATTTTATATGTCTGTATTGTTGAATCGAGCTACGGGTCGTAATATGATTATGTATTCTCCAGAAGGTGGGATGGATATTGAGGAGGTTGCGGAAACGATGCCTGATAAGATATTTACGGAAGAGATTGATCCTGCATTTGGGGTTCAAGGTTTTCAGGCGCGTAAAATTGCTTTTAATCTGGGATTGAGTGGGCAGGCTTTTAAGGAAATGGTGAAGTTTGTACATGCTTTGTACAATGCGTATATAGGTTCGGATGCGTCTATGTTTGAGATAAATCCTGTTTTGAAGACGTCTGATAATCAGATTATGGCGGTTGACAGTAAGGTGACATTGGATGGTAATGGTCTTTTCCGTCACAAGGATTTGGCGGAGTTGCGTGATGTGCGCGAAGAGGATGCTACCGAGGTGGAGGCTGGTGCTGCAGGATTGAATTTTGTAAAATTGGACGGAAATGTGGGCTGTATGGTAAACGGTGCGGGTCTTGCGATGGCTACGATGGATATGATCAAGCAATCTGGGGGTTCGCCGGCCAACTTTTTGGATGTTGGTGGAACCGCAGATGCAGAAAGAGTAGAAAAGGCTTTTAGAATTATTTTGAAAGATGAAAATGTAGATGCTATTCTGGTGAATATTTTTGGTGGAATTGTGCGTTGTGATCGTGTTGCACAAGGTGTAATTGATGCTTATAAAAATATGGGAGATGCCATAAAAGTTCCGATTATTGTGCGTTTACAGGGTACGAATGCAGAGGAGGCCAAAAAGATGATTGACGAATCTGGATTGAAAGTTCACTCGGCGATAACGCTTGAAGAAGCGGCTAAAAAGGTAGAAGAAGTTTTGTCTTGATATATTGTTGTAAAAAACTAATAGCCATCCGTTTGGGTGGCTTTTTTTATGGGTTGAATTTTCATTTTGGTATTTTTATGGGGTTTTTGTTGGGATTTATTATAGGAAAAAGAAATAATTAGCCCATATAGAGGGTGATTTATATTAAAAAAGCGTTAAGAGTGGGAGATGTAGTATAAAATCATTGGGGTGAGAAGAGTCATGTATAATTTACACTAATGAACTACAAGGTATTGATAATCAATGATTATATATAGTGTACAAAATACAATTAATTCATTGTGTTTTCAATTCTTTATTTTAACTTTGTAGCGTAAAAATTACAAAATGTTAATGATAAAATAACATAAAGAGCATGAGAAATATTTTAATGAAATATGCCTTGGCTGTTTGTTTGTTGGTGGGTGCCACTTCTATTTTGCAAGCGCAAATGATAGTAGAGGGTACTGTAAATGATTCCAGCGGCTTTCCAGCTTTAAGTGCATTGGTTAGGGCTGGCGAATCTGAGGCAGAGACCGACTTTGATGGTTATTATGAGCTTGAGGTTGGCAGTACAGACGCTATTGGCGGGAATGTAACGCTTATAGTAGTGGGTATCGATGGTAGTGAAGCCACGGTTGTAATTCCATATCAAGAGGGTGGGCGAGTGACTCAGAACTTTGATTTGGGTGCGATTCAGCTATCAGAGGTTGTTGCCATAGGTTATGGAACCATTAGAAAAAGTGATGTCACAGGTGCTGTTGATTTATTGACGGCAGAGGACTTCAACCAAGGTCCTGTAATTTCTGCACAACAGATGATTCAAGGAAAGTCAGCTGGTGTTCAGGTAACTTCTGGCGGTGGTGGACCTGGTGAAGGGCAGAATATCCGTATTCGTGGTATTGGTTCACTTTCATTAAATTCAGAGCCGTTAATCGTTGTCGATGGTGTGCCGATTTCTGAAGGAAATGTAGGTGGTTCACGTAATATTTTGAACAGCATCAACCCGAATGATATCGAAAGTATTTCTGTATTAAAAGATGCTTCTGCTACTGCGATTTATGGTTCGCGTGGTGGTAATGGTGTTATCATTATCGAAACCAAAAAAGGGCGTAAAGGAGGTTTGAAATATCAACTTTCATCGCAGGTTTCCTTTAGTGAAGTCATTGATTATGTGGATGTGTTGACAGGAGATCAGGTTCGGGATTTTGTAAATCAATTTGGTACTGCGGCACAGATTGCGCAGCTAGGAACGGCTAATACCAATTGGCAGGAGCAAATATTTCAGAATGCCATCGGTTGGGATAATAATTTAAGTGTTCGCGGAGGGTTATTTGGAATTCCTTTCAGAGCATCTGTGGGTTATGCCACGAATGAGGGTATTTTGAAAACGGATCAACTCGATCGATATACTGGTAGTTTGAGTTTAACACCAAAATTATTTGATGATGCTCTTTCTATTGAAATGAACGTAAAAGGATCTTATATAGAAAATCAGTTTGCAGACAGGGGTGCTATAGGGCAGGCTGTAGGCTTTGACCCGACACAGTCTATCCGTATGGATGATGGCCGCTACTGGAACTGGTACCGAGATAATACCAATCAATTGTTGAGCGACGTGGTAAACATCAACCCGCTGGCCTTGCTGGAATATCGCGATGATACTTCTGAGGTAAGGAGAATGATTGCTAATTCTAAATTTGATTATGCATTACCTTGGGTGAGTGGTTTGAACGCTGTTTTGAACCTAGGCTATGATGTAACCAATTCACATGGTAGAGTTATTTTGCCAGCTGAATTTCCATCACATCTAGCGGGTTGGGCAGGTAATTTTTCAAACTACGGAAACGCGCGTATCAACAAATTATTAGACGCCTATTTAGTGTATGACAAAGAATTGTGGACAGATAGTAAACTTACCTTTACTTCGGGTTATTCCTACCAAAATTTCTATGGCAGAAATAATTCTTATGAAATCAGATATCAAGACAATGAGGAGGCTACTTCAATGGATACTTGGCAATCGAATCTGCAATCTTTCTTTGGACGTATGATTTTTGATTTAAACCAAAAATATATATTAACTGCTACTTTAAGAGCAGATGCATCGTCTAAATTAAATCCTAACAACCGTTGGGGAATATTCCCATCTTTTGCGATTGGTTGGAATTTACACAAAGAGGATATGTTCAATACCATTCCATGGTTGTCAAATTTAAAGCTTAGAGCTGGATATGGTAAAGTTGGTAACGTAAACGGATTGGGTGATTACAACTTCTTGGTAAGATATCAAGGAAATATTCAAGGAGCCTATTATCCGTTTGGAAGTGAATTTTATAATACTTATCGTCCAGAGGTATATAATCCTGATTTGCGTTGGGAAATCAGTAATACAACCAATATTGCTTTGGATTATGGATTGTTTAATAATCGCTTGAATGGTTATATTGATTTCTATATCAGAAATTCAGAAGATTTAATCGCTTCTACGATTATCGATCCTTTCACCAATTTTGGAAACGTGGTGAATTATAATTTTGGTAATATGAAAAACAGAGGTGTGGAATTCGCTTTGAATTATGATATCATCAAATCACAAGAGTTTAAGTGGAATATTGGATATAATATCAATGTTAATGACAATGAAATTACCAAGTTGAATACACCTACAATGACAGGAGGGATTTCTGGCGGAACTGGAAATAATATTCAAATTCAAAATGAAGGATTCTCGGCAAATTCATTCTATGTTTACCAACAATTGTACGATCAAGACGGTAAGCCTGTGGATAATGCCGTAGTAGATAGAAATGGCGACGGTCAAATTAATGACAATGACCGCTATTTATATAAAGATCCATTTGCAGATATCACAATGGGCATTAACACCTCTTTTAGTTACAAAAACTTTGATTTCAGTGCAGTGTCGAGAGTGAGTTTAGGCAACTACGTATATAATAATACTGCATCAGCCAATTCTTATCGAGGTCGATTATTCGAAAACGGAATTATCAGAAACGTTCACGCTGACTTTGTAAATACAGGATTTATAGCCATGGAAGAAGAAGTTCTGATGAGTGATTATTATATAGAAGACGCATCTTTTTTCAAATTGGATAATATTACTTTGGGTTATACTTTGCCATCTGCATGGTTGAATAATGTAGATATGCGTGTATTTGGTACAGTGAACAATGTATTGACGGTTACAGATTATTCTGGATTGGATCCAGAAGTTTTTGGAGGAATTGATAATAACTTCTATCCAAGGCCTCGAATCTGGAGTTTTGGTGTAAATGTTAACTTTTAAATTAACCAATAATGAAAATAAATAAATTCAAATTATATGCAATTGCAATTATTATTGCGTTGAGTACGACCTCGTGTCTGGACGATTTAGATCAAACTCCAATCGATCCTGATTCATTTACCGAGTTGGATGTATATGCCAATGAGGCTATGGCAAAAAGTGCATTGGCAAAATTGTATGCCGCACTTGCCCTTACAGGTCAACAAGGAGCAACCGGACAGCCCGACATTGCCGGTATTGATGAAGGAACTTCACAATTTACACGGATGTACTATACCCATCAAGTATTAACGACAGATGAGGCAGTAGTAGGCTGGGGAGACCCAGGTCTTCCAGATTTTCACGCCATGAATTGGAGTTCGGGAAATGACTTTGTAAATGGCTTATGGTCTAGATTGGCACAAGAAGTATCTTTCTGTAACTCATTTATAGAAAAAGCGGCACAACTAGACAGTGATGAAACAAATAATTTCATAGCAGAAGCTAGATTTTTAAGAGCTTATTCCTATTCTGTTTTGATGGATGTATTTGGTTCTGTACCAGTGGTAACACAAGTTTCTGCAGAATTGCCAACTCAAAATTCAAGAACGGAAGTCTTTAATTTTATTGAATCTGAATTGTTGGATTTGGTTTCCAATCTCAAAGAACCTGGAACCAACGAATATGGCCGTGTCGATAAAGCTGCTGCTTGGGCTTTGTTGTCGAGAATTTATCTCAATGCAGAAGTTTATACCGGTACGCCAAAATGGAACGAAGCTGCGCAATTTGCCCAAATGGCAATCAATACTTCGTATCAGATTAATATGAATGATGCAAATGGTAACGGAACGGCTTATGACGAATTGTTTTTGGCCGATAACAATACGAATGGTGCTCAGAATGAATTTATTTTCCCTATTCAATTCGATGGAATTCAATCCAGAACTTATGGTGGAACTACATTTTTGATTAATGGTTCTATCGGTGGAAATATGACTCCGGCAGATTTGGGTGTGGATGGCGGATGGGGCGGTATGCGTACCACCAAAGCACTTGTTTCTAAATTCCAAGCATCACAATACGATGGAGATGGAGCTCCTATTGCATGGACAGATAAACGTGCTATGTTCTTTACCGATGGCCAATCTTATGAAATAAATGTTATTCCTAACGCATTTGAAGAGGGTTATGCTGTAACCAAATTCAAAAATGTAAAAAGTAACGGTACCCGTGGAAGTGACGGCACCTTTGCTGATACAGATTTAGCAGCAATACGCATGGCAGAAGTTTATTTGAACTATGCAGAAGCAGTGTTGAGAGGAGGTTCTGGAGATTTGGGTACAGCCGTGAATTTGGTAAATGAATTGAGAACAAGAGCTTACGGAAACAGTAGTGGCAACATCAATTCAACAAGTCTCACATTGGACTTTGTTTTGGACGAAAGAGCGAGAGAGCTGTATTGGGAAGGGTTCAGAAGAACAGATTTGATTCGCTATGGATTATTTACCAGTGGTGCATATCTATGGCCTTTCAAAGGCGGAGTTCCTACAGGAACTTCTGTACCTTCATATCGACAATTGTTCCCGATTCCAGCCGATGCCATCGTGGCAAATCCGAATTATGTTCAAAATACTGGCTATTAATTTAAATTAATTTGATATGAAAAATATTTTAAAATATATTGGGATTTTGCTACCCATGCTTTTTATATTCTCTTGTGAGGATGATAAAGAACTAACTTATGCCATTCCCACTAATGCGCCAATAGTACTCGAAGCTGAAAATACTTCTGTGAATTTGGATGCTAATTATAAGAATACGCCTGCCTTGACCTTGGTTTGGTCGCATGCAGATTATAATGTGCAAACATTACCTAGTTATACGATTCAATTTGGACTTAATTCCAATTTTGAAAATGCCGTGGATGTAATTACACTTTCAAACCGGTCTTATACTTGGACAGTAGAGCAATTGAATAATCAAGTTCAAGCCATGGGAATGCCACCGAATGAGATTGGGAATTTATTCATAAGAGTAGTTTCTTCTTTAGGAAATCAACAACAATTACCTATGACATCAAATGTGGTGTCATTTGACATGGTTCCGTATGTAACTTATGCATTTGATGATTATTACATGGTAGGAAATGCTACAGCTGCAGGTTGGAACCCGAACAACAACAATCAGGCACTTTTTAGAGATCCGAATAATGAGAATTTATTCCACTTTACGGGTTATTTTGACAGTGCTGATGCCGGAAATATAAATGAAGGTAGATTCAAATTAATCGAAATTCTCGGAATGTGGCAACCACAATGGGGTGACAAGAGACCAGAAGGTGAGGATACTATTGTGGCCGTAGGTGAAGTTGCAGGAAATCCAGCAACCCAAGGTGGTGATCCGGGTAGATTTGGCGTGCCAGCATCAGGTTACTATACATTCGGAATCAATTTTGAAACATTATCTTATACTGTAACACCCTACGACGCATCAGGCGCAGCAGTGTATAATACTATAGGAATTATAGGTGACGCTACTCCAAACGGTTGGGATTCAGATATTAACATGATGCGAAATGAAGCCCACGATCCCCATAATTGGTATGCACAAAACGTAACCTTGGTCAATGGCGCTATTAAATTCAGAGCCAATGACGATTGGGATGTGAATTGGGGCGGAACGACAGCTTATAGCGGTACAGGAACTCTTGGCGGTGATAATATTACTGTAACTTCTGGCGTGTACAATATATGGTTTAATGATTTGACAGGTGATTATCAATTAATTCCTCAAGATTAATACAATGAAAAACATTTTTAAAATATTCACATTCCTGTTCATCCCATTTTTAATTGTGGGATGCTCAGATGACGAGATTGCTCCTATCATTGAAGCAAGTGATCTAAGGTTGGTCGACCCGGGTATTACAACTCTTACCCTCAATCTAAATACGCCTGATGTAAACGCTCTGGTTCTATCATGGGACGATTTTTCGGGTTATACGGGTCAATATTCAGTGCAAATTGCAAAAGATGCCTCTTTTGAGAATTGGATTGAATTGGGAACGACTTCCAATAATAATTTCGCATTGAATATGGCTCATTTTAATGCTATAATTAATCAATTAGACATTACACCATATTTGGCTTCTACCGTATATATTCGGGTAAACAATGGTGCTCTCACCTCCAACAGTATTTTCTTTAATGTAAAATCATATCCATTGTCTGGACCGGTAATCACCACACCACAAGGTGGATTGGAAATTGCAATTAATTCAGAAACTCCCAATGATCAAGCCATTCAAATTTCATGGGACGACTATGGATATGGAAGTACTGATGCCAATGTGACTTACATTGTTCAAATGGCTTTGGCTGGAACCAATTTTGCCAATCCTGTAGTGTTGAGCAATACATCAAACACCAGTATCACTATTTCACATGCAGATTTGAATAACTATGCAATGGCAGCAGGAATCGGTGAGTTGAGCACAGCCGAAGTAGAAATTAGAGTGCTATCTATGATAAATGCCACAACAGGCGAAACCTTACAGTTTGTAAGTGTTTCTGTAAGCGTGAGCATTACCACGGCAGAAGGAGGAATCCAATATTTTTACCTAGTAGGTGAAGCTGTGGCAGCGGGTTGGAATCCGAATAATAATAATCAACCATTGTTTAATGACGCTGCTAATCCAGCTACAGCATACTTCACAGGTAGATTTTTGCCAGGTGGATTCAAAGTCATTGAAGAATTAGGAAATTGGCAGCCACAATGGGGATCTAATGATGGTTCAACGCTTGCTCTCAACGATGGAAGCGGAAATGACCCAGATGTGTTTTCGACTCCGTCTGAGGGTTATTATACTTTTACCTTTAATTCTCAAGGTAGTGGTGGAACTTTTAGCCTCACACCGTTTGATGCCAGTGGCGCAGCAACCTATTCCACTATTGGAATTATAGGTGATGCTACTGCCGACGGATGGAACAGCGACCAGGATATGACGCAATCTGATTTTGACCCGCATATTTGGTATGCGCATAATGTGAATTTGAGCGGTGGCGAAATCAAATTCAGAGCAGAGAATGGTTGGGATATTAATTGGGGCGCAAATACTCCATTATTTGGTCAGGGAACACCAGGTGGGCCAAATATTCCTGTTGATGCAGGGGTTTATCATATCTGGTTCAATGACTTAGATGGTAGATATATTTTAATTGCGCAATAGAAATTAATTTATATAAATTTTTAAACAAAAAAGCCGCTTATCATGAGCGGTTTTTTTGTTTGAAAATAGAAATAAAAGATTTATCCAGCTCATTTTTTAAAATTTCCTTGAATCAAGAGTAATAGCAATTGTGTATTTTTGTCTGATGCAAGAAAAATTTAAATCAGGTTTTGTCAATATTATCGGGAATCCCAATGTCGGTAAATCGACACTCATGAACCAATTGGTTGGCGAGCGACTTTCTATCATCACCAATAAAGTTCAGACCACTCGACACCGTATTCTGGGCATTGTAACCACTGCCGAAATGCAAATTGTTTTTTCGGATACGCCTGGAATCCTCAATCCAGCTTATGAACTCCAATCCAAAATGATGGATTTTGTTTATGAGGCATTTAAGGATGCAGATATTATATTATATGTGGTTGAGCCTGATGAAAAACAATTGCTGAATGAAGAATTCAATGAAAAATTAAAAAAATTGAAAGTTCCTGTGATTGTTTTGATTAATAAAATCGATACAATAGGCCAATCGAATCTTGAAGAAATTGTAAACTATTGGCATCAACAGTTGCCAGAGGCCGAAATTTTACCAATTTCTGCATTGAATGGCTTTAATACAGATTTTTTATTGAATAAAATCAAAAATTTGTTACCAGAAGGGCCAATGTACTTTCCAGAGGACCAACTCACAGACAAATCCGAACGCTTTATTGTGAACGAAGTGGTAAGAGAGCGCATTTTAGAAAATTACCAACAAGAGATTCCTTATGCGGTAGAGGTAGTGACCGAACGATTTATAGAAGAAGATGATATTATCAAAATAGATGCAGATATTTACGTAGAACGTGATTCACAAAAGGGAATTTTAATTGGTCACAAAGGCACTTCATTGAGCAAAGTGGGTAAAGAAGCACGAGAGGAGCTTGAAAAGTTTTTTGGAAAAAAAATTTACCTCAAATTATTTGTCAAAGTGAAGAAAAACTGGCGTAAAAAAGACTCAGATTTACGAAAATTCGGTTATAATTAATCGATATAGCCGATCATTGATAAATTTTTTATTTCTGCCTGAAATAAACTTCTATAGGCACACCAGTAAAATCAAAATTTTTGCGCAATTGATTTTCAATAAATCTTTTATAAGGTTCTTTGATATATTGGGGTAAATTGGCAAAGAATGCAAACTGCGGCGTGCGGGTAGGCAGTTGAGTTGCGTATTTGATTTTGATATATTTTCCTTTGACAGCAGGTGGTGGTGTGTGTTCAATTATGGGTATCATTACTTCTATGAGCTTGCTTGTTTTGATTCGTTTTGAACGATTTTCATACACCATCATTGCTGTTTCTACAGCTTTATGAATCCGCTGTTTGGTAAGAGCAGAAATGAATAAAATAGGCACATCGGTAAAGGGAGCTATTTTGCTCCTAATTTCTTCTTCAAATTTTTTCATTGTGGCATTATCTTTTTCTACCGTATCCCATTTATTTACCAAAATCAAAATGCCCTTGCGGTTGCGTTGTACCAATTGAAAAATCTTCATATCCTGCGACTCTATTCCCTGTTGGGCGTCTATCATAAGTATTACAACATCCGAATCTTCTATAGCTCGCACGGCACGCATGACCGAGTAGAACTCCAAATCCTCATCTACATTACGTTTTTTACGCATTCCTGCCGTATCAATCAAAACAAATTCTTGTCCGAACTTATTATAAACAGTTTCAATAGAATCGCGGGTAGTTCCTGCAATATTTGTTACGATGTTGCGATCCTCGCCCAGCAAGGCATTGGTGAAGGTCGATTTACCCACATTGGGTCGTCCTGCAATGGTGATTTTGGGTAATCCTTCATAAGGGTCTTGATGTATTTCATCACCAAAATAACTCACAATTTTGTCTAATAAATCCCCCGTTCCGCTACCATCCATAGCAGATATTGTATAGTAGGTCTCATGTCCCAATTCGTAGAATTCTACAGCATCCAGCAGATTTTTGTTGGTTTCTACCTTGTTCACGGCAAGAATTACCGGTTTGTCTGTGCGTTGTAATAGACGATTCACCTCTCGATCCATGTCGGTGAGTCCGATTTGATTGTCCACTACAAATACGATGACATTGGCTTCTTCTATGGCCAATTCTACTTGTTTACGAATTTCAGCTTCAAAAATATCATCAGATCCTTCTATATATCCACCCGTATCTATCACGGTAAATTCACGCCCGTTCCAGTCTGATTTTCCATAATGCCGGTCACGTGTTACACCAGGAACACTATCCACAATGGCTTCACGTTTTCTAAGCAATCTGTTAAAAAGTGTTGATTTACCTACATTTGGCCTTCCAACCAGTGCAACAATATTTGCCATACAAAATTTTTGCAAAGGTAATCATTCGTCATGAAAACCTGATATTGGGCTAATTTTAAAAATTCAGTTTTATTGGTATTTAAACAAAAAAAAACCTGTCATTTGAATAAATAAACAGGTTTTAATTCGTATAAAATTTTATTTTTTCTTATTTAATTTTCATTTCATAAGGCCATAAAACCTGAACTCCATTTAGACTTTTGAGTTGCTCAACACGCATATACATTTTTAATATTTCAGGATCCATCGAGCTTCTGATTTCGTTTTTAACTTCGGCCGTCAAATTCATTTCCTTCAATAATGTTTCAAGATCATTTTTCTTTTGAGGAAAAGATTTCAATTGATAGTTTTCAATACCTGCTTTTTCTGCAGCATATTTTATGGCATCTTGTAAAGAGCCCAATTCATCAACCAACCCATTTCGCTTGGCCTCCATACCGGTATAGACTCTGCCACCGCCCAATGCATCAATTTCGGCATAGGATTTTTTGCGATTGTTGGCAACATGATTCACGAATATGGAATAGATACTTTCTGTAGATTCTGTAATTACTTTTTTTCCATCTGCGGTGAGACCCTGGAAAGGGCTATAATATACCGTGTTGGCGTTGGTTTGAACAAAATCGGTTGTAATACCTATATTATTTGCCAAACCTTTGAAATTGGGAATCATGCCCAATACGCCAATAGAGCCGGTGATGGTATAGGGTTCTGCAAAAATATAATCTGCATGTGTGGCAATATAGTAGCCACCGCTGGCTGCAACTTCGCCAAAGGAAGCAATGATGGGAATATCAGAATTAATTTTGCTAATTTCATGTAAAATTTCTTCAGACGTATTGGCGTCTCCTCCTCCTGAATTGATTCGAAGTACTATTGCTTTGATTTTGTCATCTTTGGCAATTTGTTGAATAGCTTCTTTATAGGTTTCAGATTGAATTCCGTATTGGCTTTCACCGGGCATAATCATGCCATTGGCGTAAAGTACAGCAATTTTGTCTGAATTAAATTTATTTTCGACGGTTTTGGAATATTCTGTTAAATTAATGCTTTTTAATTTTTTACTTTTTTCCGAGCCCAATTTTGATTTCAAAAAATCATGATAATCGCTTTGTTGAATCAAAACGTCTATTAATTTATTTTTCAAAGCATTTTCGGCATTAAAAGAAATCAAGCTATCGGTAAATTGATTGAATTGCTGTTGCGGAATCGAACGAGATGCAGCCATTTTACTTGACATTTCATTCCAAATTTGCGTGATTATTTGGGTTAATTGTTCACGATTTTCCTCAGAAAGATTTTCTCTCATAAAGGGTTCTACAGCAGATTTGTAATCGCCATGCCGAATAATTTCGAACTCTACACCATATTTTTCGCCTAGGTTTTTGAAAAACATAATTTCTGAAGAAAGACCTTTAATTTCAATCATTCCCAACGGATTATGAAAAATTGAATCGGCTACAGACGCAAGGTAATAATCACTTTGCAAAGCACGATTGGTGTACGCATAGACGAATTTACCCGAACTTTTGAACTTTTCTATTTCATTTCGTAATAATTCAATCTGTGAAATATCAAACTCTTCAGACGTATCCAATTCTATACTTATACCTTTAATTTTATCATCTTTTCCAGCATTTTCAATAGCTTTTAACATGTGAAGTAGTTGTGGGGAATCTTCTTTTCCCAGATTGAAGATAGAAGTTTCGACCTCCATATTACTTTCTATGACAGGGTCGTTCAGATCAATTGTTAAAACAGAACCTGAGGAAACCTTCACTTTTTCTTCACCTCCCAAGGCTGCGCCTATCACAGAGAAAAAGATGAGGCATAAAATCAGAAACAGAGCAATTCCGAAAACGACAGCGATTACTCTACCAAAAAATGTTTTCATTGTAATTTAATTTAATACTTTTACACATATGTCGAAATCAAATGTCATTTTGTTACTCGGAAGTGATTTAGGTAATAAAGCTTCCAACTTGAATCAAGCCAGGCAGTATATTGCACAAGAATTTGGCGGCATACACAAATTTGGTAATATTACAGAAACTCAACCTGTGGAATTCACCTCAGATACCACATTTCTGAATCAGATTATCGCCATCCAAACCGCACTCAGCCCAATGATGGTGCTAAAAAAAGTTAAGGAGATAGAAATGGTAATGGGAAGGGTATATTCCCAACCTTTGGCAGGTGAAAAATATGTTTCTAGAAAGATAGATATCGATATATTGATGTTTGAAAGCATTATTTTCAAATCTGAAATTCTTGTAATTCCTCATAATCAAATTTTTAAGCGTGAATTTGTGAAGGATATGCTTCAGGCTTTTTTTCAGGAATCATCTATTGTTAAATAAAAATTTTAATGCGAATAAATTTGCAATTGATAAATCAAATTTTAACTTTGCAGTCAGAAACTAATGAAATTAAAACGTTAAACTTATGAAGCAACTAAATTATTTTACATTGCTTGCCTTTTTATTTTGCGCTATGCCTTTGTTTGCGCAGGAAGAGGAGACAGTTGTTGTTATTACAGACACTGCTGTAGAATCGGATACCTTGACGGCTCAGGAATACTTTGACAACAAGTATTACGGAATGAACCAAAATTATGTGGACTTTACCTCAGATCAAAAGAAATTTAATGACTGGAGTTTAGGAGTTTATGGAGGTATTAACTTAGTACAGGGAGCTGATTTGAATTCCTGGACGAGTGATGATAGATTTTCAAATCTATGGAGTTATGATGTACAAGGAGTTCTTACCAAGCAAATTACACATGCTTTTGGTTTAGGAGCTCAGTTCAACTGGGGTAGAACAGAGCAGCAATCAGTAAATTACCGTGCACATACAAAATACTGGATGTGGTCATTAATTGGAGACATCAACTTCAGTATGCTATTCAGACGTGTAGATAATAAATCAAGATTTGGATGGGCTTTACACGGATATGGAGGTATCGGTACATTGCAATATGAAGCATTTATTCGAGATAAAAGAAATGAAGGAGAATTCTTTAAAGCAGCAAATGCGGGTGGATCAGGATCTATCTACATCAATGGTGGTGGTGGTTTACGTTATAAATTAAACCAAGATTTTGATATTGAGGCAAAAGCGATGTACTACTTTACTGGTGATGAGGAATTTGATGGTTCTGGAGCGCATGGTCCTATTGCCGATATTGAAGAAGGTAAAGATGATGGTTTATTTACCCTTTCTTTAGGACTTCTTTGGAAAATTGGAAAACATCACGAGCATTTATCATGGGCAGATCCATTAGCAGATATTTATCCTGGACCAACACCAGAAGAACTTCAAAATATGCTAGTAGTTTGTGCCTCTGGTGATAAGGATGATGATGGTGTTTGTGATGACTGGGATCGTGAGTTGGATACGCCTCTAGGAGCAAGAGTTGATGGTGCTGGACGTGCATTGGATACGGATCTAGACGGTATTATCGACCTATACGACGAATGTGTTACATTGCCTGGTCCTGCTAGCAATAACGGATGTCCAGAAGGTGGAAGAGCAGAAGAATTGTTGAGCCTTGCTATTGCAAATCTTGAATTCTCTCTAGATTCTGATGTGATTTCTCCAAATTACTATCCATTATTGGATGAGGCTTCTAGATATTTGAAATACTTCTCAGACAAATCATTTGATGTAGTTGGACATACTGATACTCGTGCATCTGATGCTTACAACATGGATTTATCTAGAAGACGTGCAACCAATGTGAAAAACTATTTGGTTGAGAAACACGGAATTCCTGCTAGCCAGTTGAACGTTGTAGCCATGGGAGAAAGAGATCTTAGATTCCCAGAATGTGAACCAGCAACTAAATGTCCTGAGTGGAAAAACCACGCCAACAGACGAGTTGTGTTCGTAGAGAAAAGATAAAATGTTATAAATTATATAAAAAGCCGGCCGAAAGACCGGCTTTTTTTGATTTTTCCAATGATTAAATAAGCGAATTTTAGAAATGAAATTATAATATTTTCTAAATAAATATTAGCAGTCTTTAATTTCATTAAAATTGGAAGTAAAAAATAATCGTTTTTGCCTTGTAAATAAATGTTTGCTCAATCGAATTGATCGTTCGTGATTTTTATTAAAAATGCATGGATTCCAATAATTGCGATTTATCCAAATTCGATGAAAAATCATTTTTTTGAGTTTATTAATTTCTCATTACATTTAACTCATGAAAATAATTCTCGAAACAGAAAGATTAGTATTACGCACATTTACGCCAGATGATGCACAAATGTTTTTTGATTTAAACAAAGATTTAGAAATACTGGAATGGATAGATGAAAAACCGTTGAAGACATTGGAAGAAGCTGAAACTGTTTTATCAGAAAAAATTTTGAAAGGGCAATATGACGTCACGGGTTATGGACGCTGGGCTATCCATATCAAAAAAAACGGCTTGTTCATTGGGTATTGTGGATTAAAAAATGTGGAAGGCGAATTGGATTTAGGCTTTAGATTGAAAAAGAAATTTCGCGGAAAAGGCTTTGCTACAGAAGCTGCGCTAGCTGTAATAGATTATGGTTTTCAACAATTAGACGCAAACCGTATTGTTGCCCGTGTGAAAGCCCAAAACAAAGCATGTATTGCTGTTTTAGAGAAAGCTGGAATGCAAAGCACAGAAGAAAAACCCAGTGTTTTTTATGATTTAATCTTTGAGATCAAGCGACAGGATTGGCTTCAACGCTGATTAAAAAATTATTTGGGTGGAAATTTGCTGAAAATCTTGGCAATGGCATCACTTATAAATTTATCACGATTGGCGTTGGGTGAAGTAGTTTTGTCATATACGCCCTGCCAAATCATATGCTGGTTAGACGCATCCACCATTTCGATAACGATTTGTTTATCAGACTTTTTAGTTCGAATCGGAATCCCTACCGAACCTCCCACACTAACGCCTCTTCCCCAATTTCCGCCACCCACACGCACCGACGAAGACGTACTTTTATATTCTCTTTCCTTGGGTTGAATGTCGATAATCAACTGTGGATTTTCACTCTTGGTAAAGCCTTTTTGCGCCATTTGTTGATCAATTGCCGTTGTCATGCGTCGCGCATCTAGCTCAGAAAATTCTCCCATTTTCATATCGGTGAAATAATTGTAGGTTTTGTATTGTGAAAAATTTACACTACGGTCGTAATCACTTTTAACTGAACCACATGACACGAGAAAAGTTAAAATTACAGCTACAAAAGATAGGTTTATAAATTTCATTTTCAATTTATTAGTAAATTCTAATTCTTATGTAAAGAAATCAGATGATGTTTACCTCTCGCTCTAATTTTATGCCAAATTTCTGCTTAATGTCTTGTAAAATCATTTCTGAAAGATCAAAAATATCCTGACCAGAGCCGTGATTATGATTTATCAACACCAATGCCTGTTTTTCATGTACGCCCACTGTTTCATTTCGAAACCCTTTCCAACCAGCTTTTTCAATCAGCCAACCTGCTGGAACTTTAGTAAAACCATTGCCCACCTCATAGCCCGGAATTCCTGGGAATTCTTGCTGCAAAAGATGATATTTCTCGTTCAAAATCGTTGGATTTTTGAAAAAAGACCCGCAATTTGGAATTTCTTTGGGATGGGGTAATTTACTTTCTCGAATGGCAATCACTGCGCGTGAAACATCCTGGATTGTAGGATTTTCAATATGAAATTCAGCTAATTGTTGTTGAATTGCGCCGTATTCCGTTTTGATTTTATGATTTTTTTTTGTTAATCGAAAAGTTACAGAAGTTATAATAAATTTATCCTTTAATTCATTTTTAAAAACGGATTCCCGATATCCGAATGCACAATCTAGGGCATTGAATTTTCGGATTTTTCCCGTGGAAATCTCAACGGCCTCCAATTCCTCAAAAACATCTTTGATTTCGACGCCATAAGCACCGATATTCTGCATGGGTGAAGCGCCTACTTTTCCCGGAATCAGGGATAAATTCTCTAATCCGCCAAAATCATTTTGTAATGCCCACAGAACAAATTCATGCCAGTTTTCGCCTGCATTTGCCTTTACACAAACCTGATTTTCATCTTCTTTTACAATTTCTTTCCCATGAATATTGATATGTAAAATCGTACCTTCAAAATCCTTGAGAAATACAATGTTACTTCCGCCCCCAAGAATATACAAGGGTTTTTGCCAATCGTTTGCGGTTATATATTGAATTAAATTATCATGCGATTCAATCGAAACAAAATTCTGCGCCGAAACATCCAAATGCATGGTATTGAATTTAAGGAGCGAATAATCTGCACGTAACATGTCGAATAATTTATCGCAAATATAACCCAAATATGAGTGAATGCAATTTCGAATTTCATGCTTAATTTCCAATAAAATAGCTCTCAAATCTCAAATTTTAGAAATCGACAGCCCATTGAATGGATAAATTATTTAAATATTTTTAAAATGAAACAGATTTAAATTTGGCTTAATTTTTCCTTAATTTTAGATTAATAGGTTGGCAACCCTTTAAAAATCTACTACATTTGATAGAAATTCAAAATATGAAATACTTCATTTTGATTTTGCTTTTTTGGGGCTTACATGGAGTCGCACAAACATCTTCAGACAGTCTGCAATTAAAAGACAACGCAATTCTGTTCAAACCCAAAAAACTCATTATTCCCTCAACGCTCATCACGTTTGGAATTGTAGGCCTTGAAAGCCATTCGCTTAAAGATTTGAACGGTGAAATTCGTGAAGAAATAAACGAACATATCGACGAAAAAATAACGATTGATGATTTTTTGCAATACGCGCCTTTTGCAGCAACTTTTGCTTTGGATTGGGCTGGAATTCCAGCAAAACACACATTAAAAGAGCGAATTTTGGTAGCCGCCACATCCCACGTAATTATGTCAGCTACCGTCATAAGTATTAAAAAAACAGGAAGAGTAATGCGTCCAGATGGTTCGGCCAATAATTCATTCCCTTCGGGACACACCGCCACGGCGTTTGCAGGTGCAGAGATGGCTTGGCAAGAATATAAAGATGTTTCACCTTGGTATGGTATCGGCGCGTTCACACTTGCGGCTGGAACTGGTTTTTTTCGAATGTACAATGACCGTCATTGGCTTACCGACGTGGCTGCAGGTGCGGGAATCGGCATACTTTCAACCAAAATTGCATATTGGACTTTGTCTTTGACCCAAGAAATATTTTTTAAGAATAAACAAGAATTTACTGGCATCATCACACCTTTTTACCAAGAAAACGGTGGTGGATTGTCCATGATGCTTCAATATTAAATTTAATTCACATGATTGAAAAAAAACATATTCAAACGGAAGTGGACGCTGCTTTTCTCTATCAAAAATTAGCTGAAAAAGAAGAAGATCCTACCATCGCCAAAGTTTTTGTCGAAATGAGCGATATCGAAAAAAGTCATGCTTTGGCGTTTCTTTCGGCTAATCACATGAACGAAGACCAATTACCCCAACCTTCTTCCAGAGCCAGATTTACCTTACTATTAGGTAAAATTTTCGGTTATGAATTAATTTTGGGACAATTGCTGGATGTAGAAAAAAACTTGGCAAATGCTACCTTAAAAAATAAATCCAAATTGGGTCTTGCGGCAGACGGTCAAGAAAAAAATCATGTCACTATTTTAGAAAATCTTATCAAAACCGGTAACAAAGTTTCTCCACATCAATTTTCACGCTTTGAACGTCGTCACAAAACCATGGGTGGCAACGCCTTGCGCGCAGCAGTTTTGGGCGGAAACGACGGATTGTTGTCCAATTTCTCTTTGGTGATGGGTGTTGCAGGCGCTACCACTGGCGGAAATGAGGTTTTATTGGCCGGAAGCGCTGGGCTATTAGCCGGTGCACTTTCGATGGCATTGGGTGAATGGATTTCGGTGAAAAGTTCACAAGAATTGAGTGAAAATCAAATGGAAATCGAAATGAATGAGCTGATTGCCAATCCTGAAGGGGAAAAACGTGAATTGAAGCTTATTTATATGACCAAAGGCATCGACGAAATGCGTGCAGCTGAAATGGCAGAAGAAACCATGAAAGACATTAACCATGCGCATCAAATTTTGGTAAAAGAGGAATTGGGCATTATGCCCGATGAAATAGAAGGACAGGCTTGGCAAGCGGCAATTTATTCTTTTTTGATGTTTGCTGTAGGCGCGATTATTCCATTAATTCCTTTTATTTTGAGTTCAGGTGCAAAAGCGATTGGGGCAAGCATTATTCTTAGTGGATTGGGCCTATTTTTTATTGGTAGTATAATTACCTTATTCACCGGGAAAAGTGTGTGGTACAGCGGATTCAGGCAAGTTTTGTTTGGTTTTGCCGCAGCTGGAATCACCTATGGTATTGGTCATTTTATAGGCGTATCGCTGGCTGGATAATCTTAAGCAATTCTTAAGTTATTTATTTTTCAATAAAAAAAATTTCAGCCTACATTTGAATCAAAATTAAGTCATGAACGATGCACATTATCATTTGATTGTAAATCACCTACCTATTATTTTTCCAATGGTCGGAGTGATTGTTTTGATTTGTAGTTGGATTTTCAATTCGCCCATTCTCAGAAGAATGGCTTATGGAATTCTGATTCTGGGGGCCATATCTGTAATTCCTGTAATGGAAACAGGAGAAGGAGCGGAGAAAGTCGTTGAAAATTTGCCTGGAATGAACGAGAATTATATTCAAATTCATGAAGAAAATGCGGAAGTTTTTGCACTACTGGGCTATATTCTTGGTGGTTTGGCAGCTGTTGGATTATTTTTGAACTGGAAATCAGTTCCATTTGAGCGTATTTTTTCGATAATGGTTTTCATTTTTACGTTTGTCGTGTTATATTATGCCAAAGAAACAGGAACCAGCGGAGGTGAAATCAGACACACAGAAATCAGAGCAGGAAGTGTCCAAATCCAGACGCAGCCGCTTAATTTGACCGACGATGACTGAGCCTGAGGTGAAAATACTGTTAATTGAAGATGAACCCGGTATTGCAGGATTTATTCGGCAAGGATTGCAGGAAGAAAATTATATAGTAACTTGGGAGGCAGATGGTAATAGAGGAGCTCGGCTTGCGGTTGAAGAGGAATTTGATTTGTTTTTGTTGGATTGGGTGCTTCCTGGTGTGTCTGGGATAGATATTTGTCGGTTAATTAGAAATAAAGGAAAAGAAACGCCTGTCATCTTCATCACAGCCAAAGATACAGTTCAAGACACGGTCGAAGCCTTGAAGTCAGGCGCAGACGATTACATCAAAAAACCCTTTCATTTTGAAGAATTAATGGCTCGTATTGACGTTCAGTTGAGAAAAAATATAATTTCTAATAAGGAATTGAGATTAAATCATATATTGTTAATCCCTAATAAAAGAGAAGTGTTTGTGAACGAGGTTTTAGTGCATCTCACAGTCAAAGAATTTGATTTACTTCATTATTTAATTAGCAATAAAAATCAAGTTTGTGAACGAAAAAAAATCATAGAAGAGGTCTGGGATATCCATTTTGACTATGATACATCTGTTTTGGATGTTTATATGAACTCGATTCGCAAGAAACTGGGTTTGAACAAAGAAGACGAAATCTTGCAAACCATACGCGGTGTTGGCTATATGGCCAAAGAAAAATAAAAAATTGGCTAGAATGAAATTCAAAACTCGCATTTCTTTGTATTATTTGGTTGCTAATGCGGTGATTATGGCTCTGGTTTTTTTGTTTTTGTACTTTTTGGTGAGGCATAGTATTTATAATCAGTTGGATAATTATCTCGAAATCGAAGCCCAAAAACATGTCGATGAAATTGGAATTGATAATACCGGCATTCATTTTTTGAACAAAAAAGAATGGGAAGAGCGTGAACATCGTGTAACAGAGGTGAATCCGGTATTTATACAAGTGCTCGATGCTGATAAAAAAGTGGCTGACCGCTCGCCCAACCTCAAAATGGATAGTATGCAGATGAATGAATCTGTTGCTTATGGTACGTCATATGATGCACAGCTCAATGCAAAGCCCGTTCGTCAAATGAATATGAAAATTGAAAAAGACGATATGGTTCATGGTTATATCATTTCAGGAATTCCGATGAGCGGCCAATTAGAAACTTTGATCAAACTCCGAAACACACTTCTTGTTCTTTTTCCCATCATTTTGATTGGATTGTTTTTTATTTCTCGTTTTCTGGCTGGAAAAAGTATCAATCCTATCAATGATATCATTTTGGCAACCAATCGAATCACCAATAATAATCTAGATGAACGAGTTCCTGAACCCAAAAATAAAGATGAATTATACCAACTGTCTGCCGCCATCAACGAATTGCTAGCGCGTATAGAAAATGCGGTAAAGCGCGAAAAACAATTTACATCTGATGCCTCACACGAGTTAAGAACACCATTGGCTGTACTCAAAGGAACTTTTGAGGTTTTGTTGCGTAAACCGCGCACAGAAGAGCAGTATAAAGAAAAAATCAGTTTTGCCTTGAACGAAATCAATCAAATATCACTTCTCACAGAGCAATTGCTCACTATGGCAAGACTGGATCCAGGTCAAATTACCAATACGCTTGTGTCTTTGGATGAATTGCTGGAAAACCTTTTTAAACTTCATCAAAATGAAATTCAAAATAAAAATTTAAAAATAATAATGCAAAATGAGCTCAGAGAAACCCCAGAAGTGAATTTATATCTGAGCCAACTCATTTTAGGCAATGTTTTGTCAAATGCCATAAAATTTTCTCCTTCACTCGGTAAAATTCTTTTACAAATCAAACCCGCATTGAATCATGTAACCATTGAGGTACAAGATGATGGGCCAGGAATTAATGAAGAAGATATGAATTTGATTTTCAATCCGTTCTATCGGTCCATGCAAAATGTACATGTACCTGGCAGTGGTTTGGGTTTGTCTATTGCCAAAAAAGCAGCAGATATTTTAGGTGCAGAAATTCGGTATTTTAATTTAGAATCTGGGGGAACACTTGTATATATCAATATTCCGTTCATTTGATTTTAATTTAAGATAAAACAATCTTAAGCATATCTTAAGGATTTGAATTCCTTTTCTGAATTGAAAAGTAATAACTTTGATGCTGTAAATATAAAAAGCAGGATGAAACAAATAATCAGGTACAGTTTACAAAACAAACTCATTATCTTATTATTTACTGCTGCAATTGTCGGTTTTGGGATATATGCAGCCATAAGACTTCCGATAGGCGCAGTGCCAGATATCACCAACAATCAGGTGCAAGTCATTACAACTTCGCGCAATCTTTCTACCCTGGATGTAGAGAAATTCCTTACTTATCCAGTAGAATTGGAAATGACCAATTTACCTGGAGTGAAAGAAATTCGTTCAGTTTCCAAATTCGGTTTGTCGGTGGTAACAGTTGTTTTTGAAGAAAATATGGGTACTTATCTGCCACGACAATTAATCGCAGAAAAACTCAAAACGGCTGAAGAGAATATTCCACAAGGATTTGGTACTCCGTTTATGGGACCTATTTCTACAGGATTAGGCGAAATTTATCAATATATTCTTGATGTTGAACCCGAATATGAAGATAAATACACCACCACAGATTTGCGCAGCATTCAAGATTGGATCGTTCTCAGGCAATTGTCTGGAATTGATGGAGTGGTTGAAGTAAATACTTGGGGTGGATTTCTGAAACAATATGAAGTAGCCGTAAACCCCAATCGTTTGAGGTCTATGAATATTTCTCTGGAAGAAATATATCAAGCGCTGGAAAGTAACAATAGTATTGCGGGTGGTGGCTATATTGAAAAAGGAAATGAAGCCTTTTTTATTCGTGGTGAGGGTTTAGCCAACAGTTTAGATGACATCAAAAATATCGTTGTTTCTTCAAGAAACGGAATTCCCATTTACATTCGCGATGTGGCCCAGGTAGGATTTGGTCATGCTACCCGTTTTGGCGCAATTACAGGAAACGGCGAGGGAGAGAAAGTGCTTGGGCAGGTAATGATGTTGAAGGATGCCAATACCAAAACAACAATAAATAATGTAAAAAAGCGTGTTGCTGAAATAGAAAAATCGCTTCCGCCTGGGGTTCATATCAATCCATTTTTGGAGCGCAGTGAATTGTTGAACAAAACAACATTTACCATTTCAGAAAACCTGATTCTGGGCTGTTTGATTGTAATTTTTGTTGTCGTTTTATTACTAGGAAATTTACGTTCAGGTTTAGTTGTGGCGTCTGTGATTCCGTTGAGTCTATTGTTTGCGCTGGGATTGATGCATATCTTCAAGGTAGATGCAAATCTCATGAGTCTTGGTGCCATCGACTTTGGGATTATAATTGATGGCGCCGTAATTATTGTAGAATTTATCGCCTTCCAAATCAACACACAGCTTCATAAAATAACGAATTTACCCTCTACACAACGCCGTTCTATTATTGACAAAATTACAGAAGAGGCATCTTATCGTATGATGCATTCGGCATTTTTTGGTCAAATTATTATTCTTATTGTATTTATCCCGATTCTTTCACTGAGTGGTGTAGAGGGCAAAATGTTCAGGCCTATGGCTTTGGTATTCAGTTTTGCCCTTGTTGGAGCAATTATTTTATGTTTTACTTGGGTTCCAGTAATTTCATCATTGGTATTGAAGCCTCAAAAATCAAACAAAAAAAATATATCAAATCGATTAATACGTTGGATTCAAGACAGATATAAGCCAACTATATTTTTCGCTTTAAGAAATAAAAAAGCGGTTCTAGCAAGCTCAGTTCTGTTATTGATAATCGCGTTTTTTATTTTTAGCAAAATGGGCGGTGAATTTGTACCCACTCTAGACGAGGGTGATTTTGTAATTCAACCGGTGTATAAAACGGGAACATCTTTGGAAAAAACGATTGAACTGGCAACAGAAATGGAATTAATTCTAAAGGAATTTCCAGAGGTGAACCAAGTTGTAACGCGAATTGGAGCCGCAGAAGTACCTACAGACCCGATGTCTATGGAAGAAACGGATGTGATAATCACCTTGTTTCCTAAAAAAAATTGGACAACCGCCTCTACCAAAGATGGATTGGCAGATGCCTTCAAAGAAGCTATTCAAAACAAAATGCCAGGGGTTGAAATTGAATTTACTCAGCCTATTGAGATGAGATTTAATGAGTTGATTACAGGTGTTCGCTCCGATTTGGCCATTAAGGTTTTTGGTGAAGATTTGGATGTACTTTATAAAAAAGCCAATGAAATCGAAAAAGCCATTGCAAATGTACCTGGTGCTGCCGATATTTTGGTAGAGAAAATTGCAGGTTTACCCGAAATGAGTGTTACCTACAATAGAAACAAAATTGCTATGTATGGATTGAATATTGCCGATGTAAACGATGTTTTACAAGCAGGTTTTGGTGGGAAAACTGCAGGACGAATTTTTGAGGGCGAAAAACAATTTGATTTGGTCGTTAGATACGATGCATCTCATCGTAGAAGTATCGAAAATCTACGCAATGCGTTTGTAACTTCGCCTACAGGTATGCAAATTCCCTTGAGTGAATTGGCCGAAATAAATTATACCAAAGGACCTGCCCAAATTTCTCGCGACGAGGCCAAGCGCAGAGTAGTGGTAGGGGTAAATGTAAGAAATCGAGATCTGGAAAGCGTTGTAAATGATGTAAAACAAATTGTAAATGATCAAATTGATATTCCTACGGGTTATAATATTGAATATGGGGGACAATTCGAAAATCTGAGATCTGCTCGCAATAGGTTATTGGTGGCTGTTCCCATTGCCTTATTGCTGATTTTTATCTTGCTCAACTTTGCATTTGATTCGATAAAAGATGCTTTATTAATATTTACGGCAATTCCATTTTCTGCCGTGGGTGGTATATTTTTTCTATGGTTGCGCGGTATGCATTTTAGCATTTCAGCCGGCGTAGGATTTATTGCACTATTTGGTATTGCCGTGTTGAATGGAATTGTGTTAATCGAGCATTTCAAAGAATTAAAAGAACAGGGCTACAACAATCTACATCGTAGAATAATTACAGGAACGCGAGACAGAATGCGCCCAGTATTGCTCACTGCCACGGCCGCTGCACTCGGATTTTTTCCTATGGCAATTTCTACCTCTGCAGGTGCAGAAGTGCAGAAACCCTTGGCAACAGTAGTTATCGGTGGATTGGTGACATCTACAATGCTTACGCTCATCGTATTGCCTGTACTTTATTCAATCTTCGATTCCAAAAAAATTAAAATGATTCCCAAAAAAGCGGTTATCACAGTTCTGTTTTTAGGTGGCAGCATTAGCCTTTTTAGTCAAAGTAAAAACCTACAAGAAATGCAGGAAATTGCCATCGAAAACAATTTGAGCATATTGGCACAAAAAGAAAAAGTAAAAGCAGACAAGGCTTTGATTCAGTCAACAAATTCATTTCAGCCCACAGATTTTTATTATAATTTCGACCAAGCCAATCGTGATATGGACAACAAAATTCTGCATGTGGCTGGAGTTTCACAAAGCATGAAATGGCCGTCTTATGCCAAAGCACAAAAGGCACTTTATGAAAGTAAGGCCCATCTTTCTGAAAGTGAAATCGCCTTACTCGAAAGACAAATCATGTTTGAAATTGCTAAATCCTACTACGGCATCAGATATACGCAAGAAGTGGAAAAAGTGTATCAAACTTTGGATAGTTTGTATGAAAGATTTGCCTATGGTGCTCAGCGTAAATTTGAACTGGGAGAAAGTAATAATTTAGAAAAAATTACAGCCCAAGCCAAAAGGCAAGAATTGGCTGTGAAATTAAAGCAAATTCAAATTGAAAGAGAAAAATTCTATTTTCTATTACAGCAATGGCAGCAAACTCCAGAACGATTTTTGGTGGACTCAAACAGCTCGGTAAAAGTTGAGGTATTGAATTTTATTCCAACTCAACATCCATACAATCAATACCTTGAACAGTCTCAAAAAGTCTTGGAAAACACCAAAACGCTTCAACAGAAAGAAAAATTACCCGATCTGCACGGAGAAGTATTCTCATCAATTAATAATCTTTTTTCTAAAAAACCCTATTCAGGTTTTCAAGTAGGTGTGGGGATTCCGTTGTGGGGCAACAAGGCCGTTGCTGCACAAGTTGAATCAACCGAAATTGAAATGAAAGTGCTGGAATATCAAAAAGAAAATTTTGAAAAACAACTGAATTCCAGATTCAACGCTTTACAACAAGATATTCAAAAATATGAAGAGGCTATCCATTATTATGAAGATTCGGGGAAAAATTTAGCTTCGGAAATCCTTCGATCCGCCAATTTAGCCTACAAAAACGGGGAAATCGACTTTCTGGAATTTGCTATCTTACTCGATAATGCAAAACAAATTGAAATTAATTATTTAGAAAATTTAAATTTATACAATCAAAGCGTAATTGAACTGAATTATTTGAATTAAATTAAAAAGAATGAAGCAGATAATTTATAAATCGGAAGCATTGATTGTAAAGGAAAAATGAAATGAAGAAAAATAGGTGAAAATTAGATTAAACTTAAAATTTTCTGTTTAATCATACTTTTATCAAAATTAACGAAATGAAAAAAACAATTATATTTTTATCTTTCATCATTGCGGTGGCCTGTTCCCAACAAGAAAAAACGCAAGAAACTACTGAAAATGAATCGGTTGAAAACACGGACGAAATCAGTCTTTCGCAAGAACAGTTTAGCGCCGGTAAAATGGAATTAGGCCGAATTTCTGAGCAAGAATTTCATAATTATATTACGACAACCGGCAGTTTAGAAGTTCCGCCGCAAAATCGTGCAGATGTCAGTGCTTATTATGGTGGATATGTAAAAAGCCTAAATTTAATACAAGGACAATGGGTAAATGCAGGCCAGACCCTTTTTAGTTTAGAAAATCCTGAATTCATAGAAACACAACAAGAATATTTGGAAGCCAAGAGCCAATTAGATTTTTTGCGTCAGGATTATGAGCGACAACGTATTCTGGCAAAAGAAGAAATTGTTTCGCAAAAAAAGTTTCAACGATCACAAGCAGATTATAATCTCGTGCGAACACAAGTAGATGTTTTGGGTAGAAAATTGCAAATGATGAAAATCAATCCAAAATCCGTAAGTAGTGGAAATTTGCGTTCACAAATCAGTATTACTGCACCTATAAGCGGCTATGTGAGCGATATTATGGCAGTGAAAGGTCAATTTCTAGGATCACAAGATGTGGCACTTTCTATAGTAAATACGCACCAAATGAATTTGAAATTGGCCGTATTTGAAAAGGATTTGCCTTTGATTCACCCAAAAATGCCAGTGGAATTTCGCTTACAAGAAAATCCTGATTCTATATATGTAGCAGAAATTCAATTGATTGGAAAAAATATAGACCCAGTGCGACGTACGGTAGATGTCAATTGCAAAATCCTTTCTGCGCCTCAACATTTATCATCGGGAATGTTTGCAGAAGCACGAATAAAAACAGATTTTCAAAAAAAATATGCTCTTCCACAAGATGCTGTGTTGGAATTGGAGGATGAAAAATGGGTTTTGGTAAAAGAATCCAACGCTGGTGAGCGGTTGGTATTCAAAAAACAAAACGTGAATACCGGAATAGAAAATGAAAATTTTGTTGAAATAACAAATACTTCGGATTTTTCACCTCAAGATGAAATATTAATCAAGGGCGGTTTTCAATTAATACAGTAGCTGGCATCATAAAATTTGATATTTTTTTAAATAAAATTCTTATTTTTAGCGAGAATAAATTTGTCGCTGATGAAAAAGTTTTTCACCATCTTTTTGTGTATCTTTCTATTTGCAGGTTGTAATGAAAAAGAAAAAGAATATCTCGAAAAATTGCAACGGCTAGAGGACCGTGAAAAACGATTGAACGAGCGAGAAATAGAAATGGCGGTAAAACTGGCTGATTATGATTTGCTCAAAAGTAAATTTGACAGCATTAGCACGGCAGAAAGTGATAGCTTGAAGATGCATAGCCAAAATGTTTTGGGAGAATGGTCATCTTCAATGGTTTGTACATCAAGCTCTTGTACTGGTTTTGCCATTGGTGATGTTCGAACAGGAAACTGGAAATTCAGTAAAAAAGAAGATAGAATAGAAGCAGAATCTTATGATGCCAAAGGTAAATTGATTCGAACCTATTACGGCAATTTTCAAAACAATGATTTGTTTTTGCGCAGCGTACCCGATACGGATTCTCTATCTCGCAATACCATGGAATTGGTAATTAATGATATACAGTCTCGCAGAATGCGCGGATATAGAAAAATTTCGCAGCAGAATTGTGAAGTTTTTTTCTCAATCGATTTAAACCGAGTTAATCCATGATTCTCTCTAATATTTTCGAAACTACTCTGCCTTTTGAGAATCCAGTACTTAAATTTCTTATTGTATTGGTCATAATTCTTGCGGCACCTTTACTGCTCAACAAGATTAAAATTCCGCATTTGATTGGGCTTATTATAGCTGGTGCTGCTATAGGTCCGAATGGTTTCAATATCTTACCAAGAGACAGTAATATTGTGGTTACAGGTACTACAGGTCTGCTTTATATTATGTTTTTGGCTGGTTTAGAAATAGATTTGGCTGAATTCAAAAAAAACAGCGGAAAAGGTCTAGCCTTTGGTATGTACACTTTCCTTATTCCCATGGGTATCGGAATTCTTGCCAGCTATTATCTACTTGATTTTAATTTAATGACATCCGTTTTGCTGGCCAGTATGTTTGCCTCTCATACTTTGCTTGCCTATCCGATAGTGAGTAAAATGGGTGTTACACGAGACTTGTCGGTAAATGTAGCTGTAGGCGGCACCATGATTACCGACACGCTGGCTCTTATCGTTTTGGCCGTAATCGTGGGGATGACACGTGGCGAGGTGAATGCGGAGTTTTGGATTAGACTTTCAGTTTCTATTTTGATATTTGGTGCTGTAGTATTATTACTGTTTCCCATATTGGGTAGATGGTTTTTCAAAACGGTAGAAGATAAGATTTCTCAATATATTTTTGTTTTGGTCATGGTGTTTTTCGGCGCATTGCTTGCTGAGTTGGCTGGTATTGAGGCGATTATAGGTGCTTTCCTAGCCGGGTTGTCGCTCAATAGACTCATTCCGCACACTTCACCTCTCATGAATCGCGTAGAATTTGTGGGAAATGCCTATTTTATTCCGTTTTTCCTGATTAGTGTTGGAATGCTCATCGATTTCAGAACTTTTATCAGTGATATTCAAACCATTAAAGTAGCTGTTGTGATGACGGTGGTGGCTATTGTAGCCAAATATATCGCAGCCATGGCGACTCGCTTTACATTCAATTTCAATAGGGCGCAGGGTAATATGATATTTGCACTGAGTTCTGCACAAGCAGCGGCAACGCTTGCGGCGGTGTTGGTCGGATTTAATATTATTATTTCAGAAACTCCTGAAGGAGAGCCTATTAGGTTATTAGATGAAAGTGTTTTGAACGGTACTATTCTTATGATTTTGGTGACATCCACGATTTCATCGCTGGTTGCACAAAAAAGTGCAGAAAAACTTGCAGAACAAGCCACATCAGAAAATGATGAAATGGATTCTGGTAAAGAATCTTTTCTCATAGCACTCAATCACCGCTCCAATACAGAAGAGCTTGTTGGCTTGGCCATTCACCTCAAAGACCATAAACATCAACATTTATACGCGCTGAATGTTTTTAACGAATCCCAAACCAACGAAGAAACCAAATCTGCCAATAAACAAATACAATTGGCCAAAGATATTGGCGCATCTGCCGATATAGATATTACCGAAATTTTCAGACATGACAGCAAATTTACAAAAGGAATTTCGGCAGTGATTCGTGAGAAAAAGATTTCTGATGTGTTTTTAGGAATATCCAAAGACAAAGGGATTTCGAGTAATTTAAATGAAAATATCAAAGAAATTATTTCAGACAATCACGAGCAGAATTTTTATTTTCTTAAATCTGTTCAACCTCTTTCAACCATTACCAAAATTGTTCTGGTAATTCCACAAAAAGCAGAACATCATGAAGAATTCCTATATTGGTTGCAGAAAGTATGGAAAATTGCCAAACATATTGGTGCCAAAATTCAGATTTTTGCCCATTCCAGCGCAATGGAATTTATCTCTGCCATTCAAAAGGAATCCTCTGTTCCCAGTGAACTGCACTTTTTGAACGACTTACAAGACTTTTTACTTATTTCCAGAAGTCTCGGAATAGATAGTTTGCTCATTGTAGCCATGGCACGCGAAAATACTTTGCAATTTCATAGATATATGCACAGAATACCGCATCTGCTCAATGATTATTTTAAAGATAGTAACTATGTGCTTCTTTATCCCAAAGAACCCGAAAACCCAAGTTCCTCACTTTTACATCCCATTCTCTATCCCAAAGATGTGAAAGCTTTGGATAAAATTATCAAAACAATGTTTAAATAAACCAATGAGAATCAATTTGTAATTTTCAGTCTGGCGTAGTAAAAAATGAACGAATTGCTACGATTTTGGAATCAATAATATTCAATAATTTTTAAACATTGAACCTGAAGTGCATGACATCCCCGTCTTGTACTACATATTCTTTTCCTTCTACGGATAATTTGCCGGCTTCTCTTGCTTTAGATTCTGAGCCGTATTTTTCATAATCAGAAAAATGAATTACTTCTGCACGAATAAAGCCTTTTTCAAAATCAGAGTGAATCACACCTGCTGCCTGTGGAGCCGTATCACCTTTGCGTATTGTCCACGCACGAATTTCCTTTTCGCCGGCAGTGAAATAGGTTTGTAAATGCAATAAATCATAAGCGGCTCGTATCAATCGATTTACACCCGGTTCATCGAGTTCAAGCTCATCTAGAAACATCTGTCGCTCCTCATAAGATTCAAGCTCCATGATGTCTGCTTCTATTTGCGCTGCCAGCATTATAATTTGAGCATCTTCATTCTGCACAGCTTGTTTTACAGATTCAACATGCTTATTACCCGTTTTTACCGAAGCCTCGTCCACATTACAAACATACAAGACAGGTTTGGCTGTCAATAATTGCAAATCATCAAAAATCTCTTGTTCCGCATCGTTCCACTTTAATTGACGTGCATTTTTTCCTTCTTCTAAATGCTTCAAAGTCTTTTCAAAAACATCTGCTACAAGTTTTGCTTCCTTATCGCCAGTTTTTGCCGCTTTATTTACCTTTTCAAAACGCTTTTCTACCGTTTCTAAATCTTTGAACTGTAATTCGGTGTCTATAATTTCTTTATCTCGAATGGGGTCAATGCTGCCCTCGACATGTGTTATATTATCATTGTCAAAACAACGTAATACATGAATTATAGCCTGGCATTCACGAATATTGGCCAGAAACTGATTACCAAGTCCTTCTCCCTTACTAGCACCTTTTACCAATCCAGCAATGTCCACAATCTCTACGACGGCAGGCACCACACGCTGTGGATTTACAAATCGCTCCAATACCTCCAAACGCGGATCAGGAACCTGTACCGTGCCTAGATTCGGCTCTATAGTACAAAACGGATAATTCGCCGATTGCGCTTTGGCACTTGATAAACTATTGAAAAGAGTAGATTTTCCTACGTTTGGCAATCCAACAATTCCACACTTCATTTTTCTGTATTTTTAAGGCTGCAAAGGTATCAATTTTATACTGATTTCAACCTAAATTAAAACTTGTCATTTTTTCATTTTCTAGTAAAGCATCAAAAGAATTGAAGCCGAATTTACCAAGGAATTTCAAAACATTTTTTTCTATTAAAAATTCATGCCTTCTTTCAAAAAATTCATCCTATGGACTAAAAACAACATATTACTTTTCTATTGGGTGTAATTTTTTTATGAAAACCATTCCAACAGATATTCAATTTCAGTTTATAAATATTATTTGAAAAGTGGTATTTTTACGCAAAACAACATTATGCATGTAGAAAAACCTTTGGTAAGTATCGTCATGGGAAGCCGTAGCGACCTTGCTGTAATGAAAGAAGCTGAAGAAATATTGCAGCAATTGGGAATCCGTTATGAACTCACGCTCGTTTCTGCGCATCGTACCCCAGATAGAATGTTCGAATATGCCAAAACTGCACACGAAAGAGGTATCAAAATAATTATAGCTGGCGCAGGCGGTGCAGCCCATCTACCAGGTATGATTGCTGCGCTCACTATGCTTCCGGTGATAGGAGTCCCCGTCAAATCTTCCAATTCTATCGATGGCTGGGACAGCATTTTGTCTATTCTGCAAATGCCCAATGGAATCCCTGTGGCAACCGTTGCACTCAATGCTTCGCGTAATGCCGCTCTGCTGGCAGCACAAATGATTGGTGCTTTTGAACCCGATATTCTCGAAAACCTTATCGAATATAGAAATTTATTAACCGCCAAAGTCAACGAAAATATAGAAGATTTGCGCAGGCATCATCCCAATGGATTTGATTCCGTCAAAGAGTAATTGTTTTGTAAACACTATTTTATGCCATCTGTAGCCTTGTCGTAGAGCATACTATGATTTTTGAATAGATTCTAAAGCCGATAAATTACAACAAACAAAAAATCCCGGAACATCCGGGATTTTTATTAAATTATTAATCGTTATTTCTGAGCAGCTTTGCCGTAACGCGCATTTGTGAGTTCCTGTGAAACAGCAGATTTTTCGAACCTGATTTTTCCCGCATTGGTTTCAATAGTTACAACATCGTCTGTAATTTCCGATATCTTGCCATGTATGCCAGAAGTGGTAACCACTCTTTCTCCAACTTTCATAGCCTCTTGAAACTGTTTTTCCCTCTTTTGACGCTGCATTTGAGGTCGGATCATAAAAAAATACATGATCATAAACATCAATCCGATAAAAACAAAACTCATCATGCCTTCACCGCCACCAAACTGCAAAAATATACTTAACATTCAGTTCTAAATTATAAATTACTGTCCCAAATTTGGTGCAGGTAGTTCTCTAGGTGCTTGTTGTATTGGCATTGGAGGTTGAGGAGCAGAATTTCCGCCTACCACATTCGACGTTATCATAAAACGCTCAGAACCCGAAGCCGTATTGGTAGTTAAAGTAACAGTTTTGGTTTGTTTACCGTTTGTATTTGGAGCTTTATAAGATACCTTCATTGAACCTTTAGCACCTGGAGCAATGGGCTCTTTAGAATATTCTGGAACAGTACAACCACAAGTCGCTTTCGCATTGGTAATTACCAAAGGTGAATTCCCTGTGTTGGTAAACTCAATGATGCGTTCTGTTGTTGAATTTGCCTGAACATCACCAAAATCATATGTCTCAGAAGAAAGAGTTAATACAGGAGCATCAGCCGCATTTGTTGTAGTAGCTACAGGCGTTGCCATTTCAATGCCGCCATTGGTATTTGCAGGCGCAGTCGATACTTCTGCAGTCTCAAGACCTGTTTCTGTAATCGTTTCGCTTTTTTTGTCGCAAGAAACTACCAATAAAGTAGCCATTGCTAAAAATGTTAATTTCAATGTTTTCATAATTCAAAAATATTTAGATTTACAAAATTATACAATTTACATTAGACCACGAGCACTTTTTCTTATTTTCCCTTCTGTTTTTAAATCTTTTAACGTTTTGTCTAAAATTCCGTTAACAAAAGTCTTGCTCTTTGGCGTAGAATAACTTTTCGACATTTCTACATATTCATTAATAGTCACTTTCGGTGGAATACTGGGGAAATATAAAAATTCAGCCAATGCCATTTGTAATATAATTCTGTCAATCAAGGCAATACGTTCAAAATCCCAATTTTGAGCCTTCTCATCAATCAGTTCTGTCAACTCCTTTTCGTGATGTACACTCAATCGTAACAGCTCCCGCGTGAAATCCAAATGCTCCTCATCCAATAACAAGGTGAAAAGAGCATTCGCTCCCTCTTCCTGAAAACTCTTTATCGTATTCAGTACCATGGTGTTAGCAATATGTAAATCATCAGCCCAACTCAATTGTTGTTGCTCCAAAAAGTTAAAAATCTCTTCACTTTGTGCTACATAATTCGTGAAAATATACATCATCAATTTTTTATCCTCCTCAAAGCTACGCTCATCAGACAACATATATTTTATAAACTTCTTATCCTCCAATAATTCCTTCAAAATCTTGGAAGGATAAACATCCTCAACAGACCAGTCCAATTGCTTATTACGCGTAGTAAAATCACTCAAATCAGACCGACTATCTAAAATTCTGAAAATGGCATTTTCAACAAATTTACGATTAGGATTTAATTCTTCTTCCGTTGGGAAATTCTTTTGTAAACCAATTTCTATACGTTTTTCAGCCTCACTTTTCAGCGCAATTAATACCGTAAGCAGCGCATAGTATAGTTTTTCTACCTCATAAACACTTCGCACCATGTTTTTTTCAACAAGAAGCAAATCCTTATTTCCTCTGTAATAAGCGTATAAAGCTTGCATAGCCTTGGCTCTCAGTTGCCTTCTCCCTAACATTCAGAACTAATTTTACCGCAAAAATAAGATAATTTCAACAAGAATTCCCATAGTCTGCTCAATCTCTGTATTTCTTTTTTTTTGGGCGCATCTCGTCTCGATAAAAGATTATTTGGATTTTTTGATTTAAACATTTTTATCGAGACGAGACCACGCTTTCCGTTCCTATCTTTGTTGCAAAGCCGCGCAAGCTCACAGCAGAGCCTTTATTCTATAGATGCACAATCCTTTTTGTAAACTCTTCTTTGTTTGGCAACAAAGGATATCCACTACAATCGTTTGCGCAGTTAGCCCCTGATAGCCTCGCCAAAGTATAGGGCAGGAGTTGCTGGTTTTTTGAAAGATTTGTAACACCCAGTTTACACACCACTTGGTAATAACAACCATGTCATCCTATGTTTGCAAAATGATAATAATAGGTTACAAATTTTCATTTTGAAGTCGTTGCGCTTGGTTTAAAACTGAAAATTCACTCAGAGTGACAGACAAGTTCCTGCGTTCATTTGACGGAATGATACTCACAAGGACTTTTTGGGTAAGGGAAAATAGATAAAAAAAAAGCCGCTCAATGAGCGGCTTTGAAAATGTATTGTGAATTAGAATTACTTCTTAACCACTTTGAAAGATTTTACATTACCTTTTGCGTCAACTGCATTGATAACATAGTTACCAGGAGTTAAGTTAGAGATGTTGATTTCTCCGTTTACTACGTTTAGGGTAGTCATTGTTCTTCCAGTATAGTTCATTACTTGTGCAGATACTGCGTCAAATCCTTCGAATTTCACTAAACCATGGGTTGGGTTAGGAGAAACTTTAGCAGACTCTGTAATGTCTTCGTGAAGATTAATGGTATATGGCCCCATCCATTCAGATGTTCCTCCGGCTGGGCATGATTTTCTTACCCAATAATCATAGGTTCTGAATTCATTTAATCCTTCTTGAACAAATGGTAAAGAGATGTTATCAATATGAATTGATGCACTTGAGAATGGAGCTCCATGAGAACCTGCGCGGAAATCATAAATTCCTTCAGTATCAGTTGAGGTTATTCTTACCTCTCTTGGTCCAGTACGAACTACATTGAAATGGATTTCATTTGGATCACAAGTAACAATTTCTTCATATACAGGCAAGTAGAAAGGTCCAGCCCATTCTGAGAATAATCCATCACCACAATCAGTTCTAAACCATACATCATAATCAAATGCAGCAACTAAATTTTCTTGTGTATGCGGCATTGTCATCGCTTCCATTCCGTACATTGGATAAGGACGTAAAGCTCTTCCAGCGCGGTTAGCTGTACCTTGGTAGGTAAATGCTGGATCAGCACCATCTACTGTAGCAGTTGTATCGCTGGTTCTGGTAAGTGTTACACCTTCTGGCGCATTACATACGGGAGCAGGCTCTTCATATAAAGGAATGGTGAAAGGACCAGTCCATTCAGAAACCTGAGAAACATTACACTGCTTACGGAAATATACATCATAAGAAAAAGATGCAACTAAATCAGTTCTTTGGTGTGGCCATTGAACATCATTTCTACCGTTATGGTTCGGTCCAGTCCAATTACCTGCAGGTGCGATACCTCCTTCCAATACTACATAATAGTCATAAATACCTTCAGTGTCAGCTGATGTAAACTCAGCAGTTTCATGTCCAGTTCTTACAACGTTAACGTCTGCAGGAGCTTCACATGCTACATAAGGAGCGATGTAATACGGTCCAGTCCAAGCTGAAGTGCCGTCAGCACATTGTGAACGTACATACAAGTCATATCCAAAAGCACCTAGTAATACATTGGAGGTGTAAGGGAAAGCCAAATCATTGAACCCTGGACGGGGTGCAGTAGCAGCCGTTGGGGCAGGATCACCTGCTGGTTTAATGTACAAATCGTACAAATCACTACCTGTACCATTGATGGTGGCATGCGTAACGCTTGTACGCTGAATTTGGATGTTTGTGGGTTCTGCGCAATTCTGTGCTTGAACACCGGCACTGGCAAAAAGTGTAAATGCCAAAGCAGATAATAAATAATTTTTCATAGTTATAAAATATGTTTAAAGTTGTGATACAAAGATAAAATTAATTTTTCATTACCAAAATTAAATGGCAACATTTTTAAGTATTTTCAAATACCATGCAAAAAAATGTTAAAACTATAATTTTCTCATTTTTTTAATTCCTGATAAATTTCATGAATTTTTTTTACGTAAATCTCTTGTGTGAAATTTTGTAAATAGTTATGTCTTGCATTTTGCGCCAATTCATTGCGAAGATCCCTGTCAAACAATAATTTTTGCACATATTGCTTTATTTCCATTGGATTATATGATATTACGAATCCGTTGCGCCCATGTTGTACAATATCTTTGAGGCCGCCGGTATTGCTTACAACTACCGGCAAGCTATGGGACATGGCTTCAACAACACTTAGTCCAAATCCTTCGCTTCTGGGTAAGCTCAGATATATATCCATAATTTGATAATATTTATTTGAGTCGGATTGGAAATCGGTAAAAATTACTTGATCTTCTATTTTCAAAGTTTTGGCCAATTGTTTATATTCTTCCAATAATTTTCCCCCTCCTACAATGAGTAATTTTGTTTCTGTTTTTGTGAATTGAATTAAACTAAACGTATATAATATACGATCAAATCCTTTGACATCGTTCTCCATTCTGCCTACCGAACCTATAACCAGGGCGTCAAGAGGAATTCCGAGTTTGCTTTTTAATGTATTTTTTTCTAATTCCGAAATTTTGTTTGGAGTTTTCACACCATTATATATCATTCGTATTTTTTTTTCCGGAATTCCAGTTTTTTCTATTAAATAATTTTTAACTGATGGCGATATTGCAATACAATGATGCGAAATTTGAGCATAAAATTTGAGCAAAAGATTGGCTTTTTTGCTACGTGTGATGGGATAGGAAGTTTCTTCTATGATGCGCACGGGCACACTATATAGCCAACCATCCAGAGCAGCAATCGTCATTCCTTCAAAAATACTTCCGTGGATAATATCGGGTTTATAATCTTTTATGATTTTGAGTGCTTTTTTGTGAATGGAAATATCGAATGGATGACGCAAATTTCCAATTTCAAAAACCTCGCAATTCGCTTGTTCAAACAATTGTTTTAAATGTTTATTTGCAGAGGAACAGATTATTTTTTGTTCAAACACCAAATGAGAGAGATATTTTGCCAATAACAATTTTCTTTGTTCGACCCCACCGCTATGCATTTCTTCAATGACATGTAATATTTTAATTTTCATACAAGCTTTCCAAAATCTTGGTTTGGGTTTTATAGGTCATGCAATTTAAAATGTAGGATCTTGTATTGGCATATTTTTCAGCATAATATGGATAATTTTCAATAGCACGATTCAAGGTTTTTATTAGGCTTTCTAAACTAGAAGGGGAATAGCCTAGGGAAAGTATTTCATTTTCATTGATTTCCAGCACACTTTTGAAATTCCCATTGATAACTACTTTATTTGCTAAAAGGGCATCGAGATATTTGTAGTGAACAATTAAATGTGAGAAAACATTATCATCATCAGGGCAAATTAATAAATGAGACAAGTCTTGATAAGAATGCAATTCATTATAAGGTGTCATTCCAGTAAAAAACACTTTATCTTTCAACTTAGAATTATGCACAAATTGTTGAGCTTCGGGCATTAGAGGACCATCTCCAATCATTATTAATCTGAGGTTTAGATGTTGTTGACTGATTACATCAAAGGCATGTAAAAGCTTGAGTATGCCTGAGCTTTTTTTAAATCCACCTGCAAATAATAAAACAAAATCTGATTTTTGTATTTGAAGTTCGGTACTGATTTTTTCTGAAATTAAAGGATTTGGGGGTATATAGTCGTCTGGATGGGAAAGCACATTAGGCAAAATAATGTGGTTGATTTTTTTAATTGCTGGGTATTTATTGATAAAATAATCACGCATGGCTTTTGCAGGAACAATTAGTTTTGCTGCATTTTCAAAAACTTTTTGATCTAGTTTTTTGGCTGTATGTATTTTGAATTTAATTTTTACTCTTTCTTTCAAATTCTTTTCTTTATGGAGTTGAAATTGAAATTCTTCTGAAGCAATGCCATGAATATCATTAATGTATCCACCAATAATTTGATTTTGTTTTAACCAATAGCCAATTGAATTGTCAAGATATTCAAAGAAAATAACATTCGTTTTCTTATACGGTTTGAATATGGATTTGCATTTTTCAAGTAGTTTCCGGTAGTAAAAATTGTGGAGTTCTATAGGCAGATATGTTAGTAGAAACTGGAATTTCCTTTTGGAATAGGCATTGATTGGATGATTAAGTGGAAAATGAAGAATGTTGGGATGAAATTCTGAATAATCAGATGCGTTTGAAATAAAAATCACTTGATTTCCGTTTTCAGCCAACGCGTTCAGAATACCATACATACGAATAGTGCCACCACTAGTTGTTTTGAAGTCATTGGCCGAAAAAAACACCATGGATTTTATGAATTGATATTGATAAAGTTACTAATTTATTTGGTAACAGTAGAGTTTAATAAATTTTTATAAAACGCCTGCATTTCAGACCAAATAAAATCTCGTGAATAATTTTGAACGATTTGGTTCCTGCAACGCCTGCGCATATACGTATATAGGTCACGATTTGCATATAGGTTCTGCATGGCCAATCGCAAGTCGATAGCATTTTTAACCGGGATAATCAACCCGTTTTCACCCTCCTGAATGATTTCGTTACAGCCATTAATATCAGAAACGATGGCGGGTAGTTCCATAGCTCCCGCCTGCATCACTACATTCGGGAAGCCTTCGCGGTAGCTGGGGAATGTGAGAACGTTGCTAATAGCCAAATACGGCCGCACATCTTGTTGCCAACCGGTGGTAATGATATTGGGGTTGTTTTCAATATCGTTAAGCGTTTCTTTGGAAAGAGGATCCAGTTCAGGCTCCAAGGGACCCACCAACAGCAGTTTGGTTTGCGGTTCATTGAGTTGGCTGAAAGCTGTAACCAATTCTTCAATACCTTTGTCTTTTACCAATCGACCTACAAAAATATATACAAAATCATCATTTTGAATTCCCAGTTGAGCTTTTAATTTTGTCTTTTCCTCTTGGGTAAAAAGAGTAGGATCAAAATATTCGGTATTGATGCCGTTAGAGCTTCCTTTCCCTATGACGTAGAGTTTGTTGGCTTTTGTAAATCCGGCATTGAGAATAATTTCTTTCAATCCATTCGAATTAGGCAGAACATGTGTGGCTGCGGCATAGGTCATTTTTTCTACCGCATTCAGGAGTTTTCGTTTGTTGCCTGTGGTTTCCATGAGAGGCAATCCGGCAACAGTATGTAAACGAATGGGAACACCTGCAATTTTTGCCGCCCACATGCCGATGGTGCCGGCTTTGGGCGTATGGCTGTGGACGATGTATGGTTTTTCGTTTTTCAGAAATTTCACCATCTGATAGAGTGCCTTCAAATCCTGAATCGGTGTTATGGCACGGGTAAGCTCCACAGCGTGATGGCGGACCCCTTCGCGTCGTGCCACACTTTCCAGTTTGCCGTTATCATCGGCAGAAACGGCAATTACTTCGTAGGAATTTGACATATAGTTCAGCTGTCCTTCGAGCAATTTGTCCAATGATATTGGGACTGTTGTGATACGTATGAGTTTAGGTTTTATCATTTTTTTTAAGGTTTAAATAGGTTTGCATCCAATATGCAGATAGCAGCAGCATAAAGGGTAAACTCTGTACTTTCATGCGGGATATGAGACCAAAATTGGAGTATGCCATGCTCAAAACTATGGCTAAGAAAAAGAAAAATAGGAGGATAGTCCATTCCTGTAGGTTGGGTTTGTAATTATATCGAAAAAGGAGCAAAAGTAATGCGCTAAATCCACCCAAGACGACAAATTGTGTAAAAATATTTTCCAATGCCATAGCCCAACCCCAAAGGTTGGAAATTTCACCGGGAAACGGACGAAAATAAAAGCTGTACAGTTTATACGGCCAAGAATAGGTTTCAAGCGGAACGTAGGTATTGGATTGGCTTAACTGTGTATGATGAATTTCCAAAACCCGCTGAAATCCCGTCCATGACAAACCTGGAATCCAGTGGCTTTGCAGCAGAATAAATCCAAAGGCAGCCAAAATCAAAGCCATTAATGGTATCAACCAGAGATTTAGTTTTTTTGCGGTGAGAAGATAGCCCCCAAAAGCCGCTAGCAGCAAGATGGCAGCTACATGCGGTCGAATAAGTCCAGTAATAATAAATCCGGTTATGAACAAACTTCTGAAACGTTTGAAGTTTTTCATACTCAAGATTACCAGCGCAATCCCCAGGAACATGACGGGTTCTTTACCTATCATAGCGGTCCAGAAATGCATGCTCGGTAATAACAGAACCGCAGCATAAACAAGTAGAAGCGCTGGAGTTGTAAAAAAAGACAGGGGAAACGCACGGTAGAGCAAATAAATTCCTGCCATTCCCACGGCGCTGTACAGCACAAATCCAACCCAAAGCGGTAAATCCAAAATTACAGCCGGCAAATAGTTGATGTAATAAAGTAGGTACTCGCGTAATGGGAGTGGAGCCTTTTGTAAGAATTTTTCGGGGGATTGGGTGATGAACCAGTATTTGTTGGCATCTCCACGAAAACGTATTACAAATAAAAAAGCTATCCAAGCTGATAGCAGATGAATGAATGATACAATGCCTAAGAATAGTTTAGAATAAATACCGTATGAAGTCTTAAGATTCTTCATGGATTACGCTATTATCCTGAATTGCATTTTGCTTGTTTTTATCCCATTCCATTTTTTTAATATAGTAAAACCATTCAAATTTTTTGAATTTATTGGTATAGGCTAAACCTGCGACAGCAAAAATAATGAATGCCGGTAAGAACATATTTCGTTGCCGAATAATGATGCCCAGATTACTCAAGGAGGGTGCAAACGCAAGTGCCCCTATAATCCAGAAAAGAAAAGATCCTAATATTATATATGAAGTATTTTTGAAAATGTGAATAGGCTTGTTTCTTAAAAATACAATGGTAAGGGTTAGCCAAATGACATTTTCCACAGAAGCCATTAACCCCAGCACATTAGGCGCATCGAAAAACAATGGACGATAGAGAAAAGTTAGAACTTGTAAGGGGTAGGGAAGTCCAGAAATGTCAATGCCGGAACCTGCTCGTCGGGATAAATGACCTGATTTCGTTTCACTAAATTCTGTAAAAGAATCAACGCTGGCCTCATCCATTTGAGCAAATGCTAAAACATTATCCAATAAAGGTAAGAAAGCAACAAAAGCAATTCCAATTATAATTGACTTCTGAAAAATCAAAAGTCGGCTTTTCAAAATAAATGAAGCAAAAAAACCTGCTGCAAGAAATAATAGAATATGTGGTCGAATTGTATAAGAAATTAAGAATATAGGTATAAAAATAAACCATCTTTTTTTGACATTATTCAAAACATAAATAAATGCGCAAACACAAAAGAATAATAAAGTGTCTTTACCTACCCCTGCCGACCAAAAATGAAAGTTGGGCAGAAAAAATATACCCGGATAAATTGGGAAATTCAATACTTTAAAATGTTTCAAATGATGAAGTAAAGGTATGTTTTCTTTCAGGCTTACAACCATGAAAATAATTCCCCAATAACCCAATACACCATATATTATACATCCTGTAAAAAATTCAAGATTGAGAACCTTTGACGGAAAATAATTCAGAAAATATAAATAATAAGACGGACTTCCTTTTCCGGATGAAAGGATTTCCCATAATTGATCGAATTCATATTTGCGCGGAAAAAACCAGTAATTCGTAGCATCCCCTCCATCAAAAGATATATATAAGAAAAAAATAAAGGACATAATCATATGGTAAAAGAACAATTGATCTAGAAGAACATGTTCATTACCGCTCAAAATACGATATCGGGTTTTCAAGAAAAAACCGAAAATCAAAACGAGTATTACAATTATATAGTCCAATATTATTTTTTAATAGATTTTAATGCACAAAAGTACACATTTGAAGCACATTTAAGCGAAATGTTTTTCATTGCATCCTCTGATATTGCTTTTCTATCTGAATTATTAATTAAATCATGGGCGTTTTGCACCCAATCCGTAGTGCTATTTGGTTCAATGGAGAGGATTAAAGAATTGAGATTCGTTTTCAAAAAATTCAAATCGGAAAAAAACTTATTGGTAATCACAGGTAAGCCTGCCAGAAGATATTCGTTTATTTTTACCGGATGTACTGCTTTCATACTTTCCGTAGGATGAAGTAGGCAAAATCCAGCATCGGCCGCGTTCAAATACGCATTAACATCATTGTGCGGTACGTGTAACAAATCAATATGCGTTTTTAATTTCCCAGGAATCATGTTATTTATCTCTTCCAAAAAATGACTTAAAATGAGTAATCTGGAACCGGGATAGCATGAATTGAATTGATCAAAATAATCGAGCGTTTGATTTAATCCATATTTAGCTCCTATGGAGCCTATATAAATAAAAAGGCTTTGATTTTCGGATAATCCTAAATTTTTACGCATTCCTGCTCGTAATTCAGAAGAAAAGAAAAAAATGCGAGCATCGGTTCCGTTGGGTACGACTTTGAATTTTTTATGTTGAAGGCTTTTATATTGTTCTTTGTACCAGTTGATGGCATATTCAGTGCGTGTTAAAATTAAATTGCTTTTTTTTATAATAGCCCATTCAATAAAACGAATGAATTGAAGTTGTAAAAAAGACTTACCGGTTTCTTTTTTTTCTAAATAAGCCAATCCGTCGGCATCGTAAATCAAGGGGAATTGGATATTGGAACAAAGGCAAATCAATCCAGGGATATAGGAGCGCGGCATGACATAATTGATGGAATTTTGTTTGATAAATGACTTAAGGATATGCCGGGATTTTAAAATAATTTTAAATTTGGAAAGAATTGTATTGGTAAAAGAAACCATCTTTAATTCGATTCCTAATGATTGTGCCTTTTCTTTTCGTAATTGAATCACATCCTTTTCTGCCCAGGTAAATTGAATAACATGAAATTGGTAACCTTTTTTTTTCTGAATTTCAGCAAATAGCGGTATATACAAGTTTTCGAGATAAGATGTATTGCCAGCGTCCCAAGTAATAAACAAAATATTTTTCTTCTTGTCCAAAACTTTTTTTATTTGGTTTTGGCATTGGTGGTCGAAATGCGCGGTTTGTTATTACCCGAAGATTCGATTCGGTTGTTTTTATACAATTTTACTTCCTCAATCAAACCATCAACTCTTTTTCCTTTTATTTTATCGCCTGGGATTTTGATTACATTATTGGTAAAAGACAAGCCGGGCATCCGAATATAGGGAAAATAACGTTCAATTACCTCTTTACCTGTGTATTCCAATATGCAATTATCAACGATTACAGTACTATTGGGATTAAAAGAAACCGCCAGAATTCCTGCATCCCCGCTTTTAATGTAGCAATTATAAAATCCGGCACTGCTTCCATCTTTGTGCCATGTAGGATAGATACTGCCGTTCGGAAAAACAAATGTACAATCATGAAAATTCACATTTTTGGCATTGACAATGATTTCCCATTTTCTACTGCTGTCGGGTGATGATTCAAAATGACAATGTTTGAATACAACCCCATCCGTGGTGCTGATGTGGTTGATAACTGCTTCGCTTCCCATATTATTTTTAAAAGTACAATTTTCAAAAGTGATATTTTTTACTTTTTGAAATTCTCTATTAGGTTCAATATCCAAACCAGCTGCCGGTGCATGATGACCATAATTTCCTTCTGTAATGCCAGTGTAGCTAAATTCACTGTTTTTAATCATTACATCCTGTGCATAACCAATGGTCAAAGCTTGACGTCCATTATTTCGTGAAATTACACGATCTATGGTTATTTCCATTGAAGGAATATTATTTCCACCCAATACCAAACCGTCTGACATGGCATGGTGCAGTTCAAGATTATATAAAACGACATTACGACTTTCTCTAATCATCACTAAATGTCCAGCCGCTTCAACTATGCTTGCATCTCTCGACATTTGATCTACATTTCCATCGATAACCAAGTTTGAAATACGTACATCTTTGCAATTTTGAATTAAAAGCGGAACCAGACTTCTGTCGGTGCTGAATTTATGCTTCGCACCTGTACGCGTAACTTTCCTATGAAAATCACCCTTTAATTCCATAATGCTGTTATTTCCTTCAATTTCCAGCTGCTTACAATTCTGAAAGACGAGAGACTTATCTTCTTTTCCTGTAGAATAAGTGTTGAGCAAATAATGACCTAAAGGAATTTCAAGTTTGCCTCCTCCTTGCTTATTAATGGCTTCCACGGCATTTTTAAATGATAAATAATCATTAGTAATTCCGTCTCCTTTTGCCCCAAAATCTTTGACATTAATGACTTTTTGACTTGTAGTTTTTATGGGTGTAGAAGCACAAGCGGTGAATAGAATGAATACTATGGGCAAAATTACATTCAATCGATAAGATGTTTAATGTTATTTTTTACAATTCTAAACTTCCCACTGGCTTCATGTGCAATAGAATCTGTTTTTATCAACTGTATTTTCATGCTTTCTCCAACACGTTCGCGCCAGTTTTGAAGAAAAATGCCTTCTATTTTATCCGAGTATAATTTTGGATCTGTTTCAATAAGTACGGTGATTTTATCCAACTCATCTTGAATGGCCTGAAACTTAATGATGCCATCCGTGTTTTTGAGGGTGTTGGAAACATTTCCCAAATTGATTTTTCCGTTTTCAGGTGAATAAATATAATCATCTATTCTGCCTTCAATCCGTGCGATTACCGGATTTTGGTTTCCGCAGTTACAACTTTCATCAGAAAGCGTTAAAACATCACCGATATCATAGCGAACCAAAGGTGTACCATGTGTGGTAAAAGAAGTCAGCACCAGTCTGCCACTTTCAGTAGGTTGGTTTTGTTCATCCAAGACTTCAAAAACGCCGCTTTGAAGTTCAAGATGTAATTTGTGATTTTTGCATTCGAAGATGAAAGGAGCTCCTTCACTACTGGCGTATTGGTCATACACATCCGTCTTGAAAAATTCCGAAATCAGTCTGCGGGTTTCATCGGTTACTGTTTCGGCTGTGGGAAAAACCGCTTTGATTCCTTTGGGAAAATCAATATTATTTTTGAGGCCGTATTTAGCTATTTCGAGCATAGAAGAAGGAAATCCTACCATGTATTCTGGCTTGAATTTCTTCAGGTTTTCAATATAATAGGGCATATATTCCGTCTTGATATGAAAAGTGGAATAATATTTCACTTTATGCCAATAATCTGTTTTCCAGAATCGATTTACCTGTATATCTTTTTCATTGAGCAAAGTTTTGCCAGAAAACCAAGCGGTTTTTTTACCTAACTCATAGCCAAAACGGGAACGAAAATCATCCAAAAATGCAAATCTCTTTTGCATATCGTCATAGGTATAATACACTTTTAATGACTTACCGGTGGTTCCACCGGTTTTGGAAATAATAGCTTCATTGGGATCAATGGTTATAAAAGATTTGATATCTTTTCTGAAATCTTCTTTGGATACAATGGGATAGGCTGTGAGATCCGTAATTTTGTCCGCTGGAATTAACTCCTTATAATAAGCTGCATTTTTATACACAAAATTCAGAAAATCCTGGAGTTCATTTTCTTGAATTTGCTTTAATTCTGCTAGTGAGAGATTTTGTAATTCTCTTAATTCCTTGCGGTATTTTTTATAGTTTCCGCCATAGCGCTTACGGTATTCCAATAAGTTGTATCCAGTTACCATCAGGTTTTGGATAAAAAGCGGACTGTGGCGAAAGATTTTTTCCTTCATGCTCTGAGGGTATTTTGATACAAATGTAAATATTTATCTGCCATGGTTTGAATATCAAATTTCTGAACAAATCGGTTGCCTTCAATCCGCATCTCTTGATATAGATTGCTATTGTTGGCTATTGTTAATATTTTTTCAGCCAATTGATTTGCATTTCCTCTTTCATACAAAAATCGCTGATCGGGAACAATATTATTAATGCCTTCTACATCGCTCCCAAGAAATGGACTATTAGATGCCAGAGATTCTAATGTAACGCCAGACAAGCCCTCTTTGTTGGATGATAAAATATTTAAATCTACTGCTGACATTAGGGTATAAACGTCTGTTCTCATACCCAAAAAATGTACATTTTCTGTTACATTCAATTCTTCTGCATAGGCTTTGATATCATCCATAGCTTTTCCTTCGCCAGCAAAGTAAAGTGAAAATTTATCCTTTGGGAGTAAAGATAGAGATTTAACAAGCGTTTTCTGATCTTTAAATATTCCATCAAATCTTCCTGTCATTAACAAATTAAATTTTGTTTCGTCAAAAGTCACATCCGTTTTCTTACCAGCTGCTTCGCGAACTTGATTCAAGTTCACACCGTTTTCAATAATGCTCATATGTTTGCTGTGCCCTAACCAATTTGCCAGATTTTCATGAACTTGTTCAGTAATGTTGATGATGTTGTGATATCTGGAATACATCCATCTTTCCAAGGGTAAAAGAATTTTATAATCTTTTCTTTCATTAGAAACACTATGCTCTGTCTTAATCAACTTTACCTTTTGTGGTACAAAATAAGAAGCCGCAGCAAGCCAATACTGTGTAGGAAACAGATGGGCATGAACTAAGTCAAATTTTTCTTTATTTATTAATCGAACAACAGAAAATATATTGAGAGGATTGTAAAAATTTAATTCAAAACTGTGCAATGTAATACCATTTTCAATCAACCTCTTTTCATACGCCTCTACATTTACTTTTCGATTACAAAAAGCTACATGCACTTCAAGTCCTTCTTTGCTCATTAAAGGCAGGATGTCAGTAAGTAATTTTTCGGCACCCCCTGAACCCAGGTTATTAATGAAATGCAGTATTTTCACGAATGATTATTTAGTGGCAAATGTAAAGAAAATTAATCAGAACTTTCTTTTGGGTATGATTGAATAATTTTGTTAAATTCGTTTTGTGTTTTTTCTGAAATTTCCAATGTTTGCTTTGACGTAGAGAGCTTTTCGAATAACTTTTGTCGTAAGCTATTCGGAAGAATTTGTCTGGCTATATCCCTTACTCCTGACTGGAATAAAAAGTTTTGAAGTTTTGGGTTTTTTATGTTTCGGGATTCGTTCTTGCGTTCTAGATTGAAATCATAAGTTTGAATTTGTAAAAACCGATTGATTTTATCCAGAAAAATAGTTGGATTTTCTTTATTTTCTCTTAAATCAATGACCAAAACATTCTCACCAAAAATATTCAGAAATCGTTGAATGTTTTCTTGATAAATGCTCATTCCCAGATAATTCCATTGATCTCTTTTTCCAGCTTGGTAATCTTTTATATCTTGTGAAATCGCCTCCTCAAAACTGCGGGTTTCTCGTCCTAGTCCGGCATTCATTTGATAATGGGAATACGCGCGTTTCAGAGGATCACGTGTTAGAATGATGATTTTGGCATTTGGGTTATAGTCATAAATGATTTTGGCACTTTCTGGGGCATGCAGGTAACCTGTACTGCCTTCTGCCCGATATTTTACATTATCAGGCGCTTTTGAAAATATTTTTTCATATTGATCCAGCGTTTGTATATGAGTAATGTGTAGTGGTTCTGGAAATTTTTCATCTAGGTATTTTTCCAACGAAAAAAAACGTGAAGGGCTATACATGGATTGCGGCAAATCCTTGACAAAATAGTGCGGTTCCTTTACTGGAGAAAAATAGATATCGGGATGTTGCGCCAACATTTCGGTAAAAGCGGTTGTGCCGGCTTTCATGGCACCAACAACAAATAAATTGACTTTTTTCATTTATGGATTCCTATTGAATTTTAATTAGAATCAATATTTTATTATTCGGTATAAAATTATAAAGAATAAAATTAAGAATATCAACGATTTCCAGTTAATATTCCAGTTAATTTAGGACTAATTCTTTTAAGAAGAATGTAAACAAAAATACAAATTATACTGCATAATATTGGCGCCATAAAAAAATGGATAAATTCTTTATCCCATTTAAAAAATTTAATAAAGAAATAAAAACCAGAAAAAAAGAAAAATGATGGAACGGCAATTTCTGCATAATAAGTAATAGAATCCGTAACAATCTTGAATGTTTTATGACCTACCAAAAGGTTACCATCAATGGAAGTAGGATTGATGTAAAACTCTCTAAGTTGAGGGTTCATATGTAAAAACAAAACCAAAATCATTAATGGAAATCGTAACCAAACTACCGTTTTAGAAAAAAGTTCATCATTCATAAAAATGTAATTTGTAAATTATTAAAACATTATCGAGAAAATTTCCCCATTAATTCTTCTAAATTTCCGTAACCCAAGGTTGCAGACAGTTTATTATGCCACTCTTTTTTATAAGGTTTCAAGTTGTTGGAGAGCCGTTTTGCTTCAGCCAAATGTTTTTTATATTCTGCGTTTCCAATTCTAGCCTGTGAGAGTGCATTGGAAGCGATTCTGTTGGCAATTAGTTGTTTGGCAAAATCCTGAAGTTCGATCGGTAGCATAGAAATCTGATTTTTCATTTTATCCAATGCCCGATAGACATATTCAATTTTTTTGGGATTATTGGCGAGTCGGCTTCCTCCGGAATGATGCCGGTAATAATATAATACGGCATTTGTTTTCTTAAATTTCACCCTTTGGGTAAGCATGCGGAAATGCAATTCATGATCTTCGTTGTTTACCAGGTTTTCGTCCAGTCCACCAGAATCTAGATAAACATTACGACGCATCATCATACGCGGCAGACCATATCCGAATTGCAGTACAGCTAGTTGCGACTGTTCTGGATTCAATAATTGGATATTTTCTACATGTAGCGTATCCATTTCTGGCAAAGCATTATTTGTAAAACGCGAAAACTCACAAATTACAGCATCTGTTTCGTTATCAACAAAAGCCGCAGCTAATTCCAGTCTTTGCGGATGAAAAAGATCATCCGCATCCAGAAAACACACCCAGTCGTTTTTGGCATAGCTTACTGCACGATTGCGGGTAACAGATGGTCCTGCATTTTCTTGTGTATGCAATTGAATATGCTGAAAACGGTTGGCCAATTGTTGACAGATTTCTAAACTATTGTCGGTAGAGCCATCATCTACCAATACAATTTCATGGGCGGGGAGTGTTTGGTTAAGCACGCTTTGCACTGTTTCCTGTATATAGTCGCCAGCATTATAAACGGGTAGGATGACAGAGATTTTTATTGACATTATTATGAGATGTTTATGTATTCTTCAACAGGATTTCTACAAGAGATGGCAACTTTGAAATTGTCTGGGGCTTCGCCACAAGCAATCATAGCTATAAAAACTTCATTGTCCTTAATTGGGCAAATTTTTCTCATGGCTATATCTTTTTTTGACGTATGACTACAATTTAAAATACAGGCCACAATTCGATTTGCATGTAGTGCATAAAGCAAGCTCATTGCAAATAGTCCTCCATCTATGTAGGCTTGATATCTTTCATTTAAATCAAAAAAAACATTTAAATCAGCGACAACAATTATTAATTTATTGGTTAAATGCCCAAATCCTCGGTTACCACCTTGAAGTTTTAAAATGTTTTCTATTTCATGTTTCTCTGTAATTATATAGGTTTTGGCCGTTTGTCTATTACATGCAGATGGAGCATTTCGAGCAGTATTCACAGAATCAACAATGCGATTTACATCAAGTTCCTTATCTGAAAAATTCCTTATACTCTTTCTTGTAGGTGCAAATTCAAAAAAATTGGCATTAGCTTTTGAGAAATAATCATTTGCAGTGGTGTTAATTTGACTTGTGGTTTCATTGTCATTTGATATCTGATTAAGATCATGAATCGAATTTAATACATTGGGATCAAGTTCGTAATTTTCTTTTTTGTGAAAATCTCTATATTCGTTGATTACTTTGACGGCATGCTTAATTTGATTACTTGAATATCCAAATTCTTTAATATAATATTTGCAATTCTGTATCAGAATTAATAATTTTTCTTTACCAAAACCTAATCGAGTTTCGGGCATTGTAAGCCCCTTTTCAATGATATGGTAATCATGAATAATTTTTGATTCTAAAGGCTTTTTGTTTTTTAAAGCAAATTGTCCAGAATACTTATAAAATCTATGAAAATCATAAATATATGAAGGTATCGCTTTGATAATGTATTTAATTTTTATTGGTATCAAATTTTTTAGTGTCATTTGATTTTCTTTAAATGTTTAAGTGTTTCGAATAACTTGGCTTTTTCAATATTATTTATGCCTATAAGTAAGATTATTACCAAAGTTGAACCAATTGATGTAAGGAAAATAAGAATTAATCTTGATATAGACTCATCATAGTTGAAAATAATAATCAATGGTAAAATTAATGATAAAATAGTAACTAAAATGGCTTTTAAAACTACATTTCTAAAGTAATCATGAATTGAAAAAGGGATTTGTCTTTTGACAATTATTACTCTGAAAAATAATATTAAAACTAAAATAGCAATGGTAGTTACGAAAAGCGATTCCGGCGAATATCCCATATGAAACAATAAATATGAAATAGGAATTATCGATAGAAAAAGTGAACTAATTACAATTTGATATAATCTTATTTTACCTGTGGCTTGAATTGAATGCATAAGAGTTACTGAAAGAGTGTCTATTAAAATTCCACAAATAGCAAGTCTTACAAAAATTACTGCGTATTCAGGTACTAATTTAAGCCAAATTTTTAATATTTGTGGCGTTTCAAGCAAAATTGGTAAACTTATTAAAAGCAGTAAAAAATAAGAATATTTTGCTCCAGAAAATATTAAATTTAATAGATAACTTATATCCTTTGAAGCATAGGATTTGACGATTTGTGGTTTCATTGCTAATTGAAAATTAGAAACAAATGAGGAGAGTGCTCCCTCTGCTTGTGCCGAAACAGATTTGGCGGCATTTACAACAGGGCCAAAGAAAATATTTAATAAAATGTTTGATCCTTGATTCTTCATTACTGTTGCAAAACTACCAATTAAGGTCCAGCTTGCGAAACTAATAATTTTTAAAAATAATTGTTTGTCCCAAAAAAATGAATATTTACTTTCAGGGAATTTTATTCTAGAATATATATAATAACTAAATTGAACAAGGCAAGTAACTATGAATAATAATATTCCATAAAGTTTTAACTTATCGTAATCTAGAATTATTAATAAATAAGCAACGCCCAATTTTAACAATACCTCGCCAATACCGATATAAGCAAAAATATTCATTTTTTCATTCGCAATGATATCTGCATAATATGGAACAGTTATAATGGAAATAAACAAGGAAAAGGCTGAAAAATGATAAACTGTAATAGCAGCTTGCAATCTATTTTCTGGAATAGTTAATTGGTTTTCTACAAACCAAATTCCAAAAGTTTCTAACGAAAGAAGTATTATTATGCCTATTATTAAATGAATATTAACACTCATGCTAAAAACCCTTTTCAGTTGCACCAAGTTTTCTCTTCCCATTTCGAAATTCAAAAACCTTTGGGTGCTGATAGCCATTGCAGAATTTAAAAAAGAAATAAACAATACGACACCTCCAACAACACTATAAATACCAAAATCTTGTACGCCTAATGCGTTCAAAACAATTCTAGCTGTAAACAATGTTACAACCATTATTAGAATCATTCGAAAATATAAAACAATGGTATTTTTTAAAATACGCTTGTTGTTTTTTTCATTTCTTGATTTATTGTCTTCCAAATCTAGCCTTGGCTTTTAATAAAACTTTTTCCAAAAATTTCATTGAATTATCACGGATGGAAAGGATTAATTTGTTTGTTTCGCTATAATCTATCGTAGAATAAATATCTATTGAATTGTCACTCTCATTAATTTCTCTATGAGAAAGGTTTAGTTTTTTTAGAATTCCCTTAATTCTGGAGCCTCTTTTCTCCCAAACGGCAGTATAAAACTGTTTTTCTAACAAAATTGATAAAACCGTTCCATGAAAAGACGAAGTCAAAACCAATTCTGCATTGGCTATTAAGCCTAAAAATTCATCTGGACCAACATCACGTATTACCTTATCAGATTTAATAGTTGTATAGGCATCAAATGTGACTGAGATTACCTTAAGCCCTGTCTCTTCCTTTATTTTTTGAATTATTTTATTTAAATATTTTGGTTGATACAGAAAATAGCATAATATATATTTTTCCTTTATATTCGGTTTTATCGCCAAATTCAACCATTCTTCTTTTGTTAATAAAAATACAGGATCTGCAATAACCTCTATTGGTTTATTTGTGAATTCTAAAAGCTCCTTGGCTTTTTCTTCTCGAACCGAAATGAAATCAAAATCAGATAAATAATCCTGATATTCTTTCTTGTATTTATCATCGATGTAATTCCCTCCTAAACTAGCTGCGAATGAGGCTTTTATTGATTTTTGTGAATTGACAAAATCCAAGAAATATAAAGGGTCTAGTCCGTTAAATATATTTGGGTTCCAAATTTGATCGCTGCCACAAAAGAAAATATCTGTATCATGTGGAGCATTCAATATTTCTTTATATGATTCATATCTTTCACTTAACTTGATATGTTTATTCAAGAAATCATCTGCTTTTTTTATCATTCTTTTCGTCTCATTGTATTTTAACAACGGAATAAGATTGTACACAAAAGATTTGATATCCTTAGATTTCTTAACAATATTTGTCATTTTCTGCTCAGTTGCAGGAGGCCTATAATTAAGTACTGAACAATCGTGTCCCATATCATTCAGTTTTTTATGCAAAGCATATGTCTGAAGTAAAGCACCGTAATTAAACGATCTAAATATTGTAACGGTTTTTATTTTCATCTTAAGATATTGGTTAGGGTTTTCATATATTATCTAATGATAGAGAAAGTTCTCAAATTCAAATAATTACCTTTAATTAAGTAGTTTGAACATTTTTTATCTACTCCATTTATTTTGAAATCCTTTTCCAATAAATTACTTAATACTCATTTTATAAATGATATAAGATATTTTTTTAGTAACCTTTATCAAAATTTAACAATTAGGCGAATATTATGTCCATAATAGATTGAATGGTTTCAAATCTAATTTCCGCCGACAAAGGTAAGCAAAGTATCCGTTTCGCAAAATCCTCAGATACCTCCATTTTTTGATACGAAACAAAAGGTAGCGTATTGAGCGATGGATAATAATATCTTCTTGGGAAAATTTGATGATTATTTAACTTTTCAACGGCTTGCAGTAGATTTTTTTCGCTTTCAAATATCACCGGAAAATAATGGTAATTCCATTCGGTCCCGGGTCGTATTTTAAGAAATTGTAGGGAACTGTCTTGTAAAAGATTGCGGTAATTTTCAACTACGGCTTTTCTATGAGAAATAATTTGTTCCAAATAGGGAAACACAGCCAGCCCCATAGCAGCATGCAACTCACTCATTTTGGCATTGATGCCTGCTTCCTCAAAATGATATTGTCCGTTATGCCCGAAATTATGATGAAAAAATAACTTCTTCTGCAGTTCATAGGCAGGGCTGTAAAACATGCCACCTTCACCCGTGTGCATCAATTTAGTGGCGTGAAAGCTGCAGGTACTTACATCTCCCCATTCAAATAAACTTTTTCCCTTATACTTCACCCCAAAGGCATGCGCCCCATCATATATAACCTTTAAATTATATTTTGCGGCAATTTTTTCAATGGCTTTTACATCACATGGATTGCCAAAAACATGGGTAGCGAGTATGGCCGATGTTTTTTCGGTGATGGCAGCTTCTATTTTTTCGGGGTCAATAGTGAAATATTTGGGTTCAATGTCAACGAAAACCGGACTCAAGTTTTGCCAAAGGATTACGTTGGTTGTAGCAATATAGCTAAAAGGCGTAGTAATAATTTCTCCTGTTAAATTCAGGGCTTTCAGCGCAATTTGTAGTGGTAATGTACCGTTAGCGGTCAAGGTGAGATAGGGAATATCCAAATAGGAAGCTAATTTTTCTTCTAATTCTTCTACCAATTCTCCACGATTGGTGAGCCATGCATTGTCAAAACTTCGTTTGATTTGCGCCATGTATTCTTCAATCGGAGGTAGAAATGATTTGGTTACATTCAACATGGATAATTATTTTAAAACCCTTTGCAGATATTGATTATAGCCCGATTTGTCGTGATTTTCCAACAATTTGCTCTTTTGCTCTTCAGTGATAAAATTCATACGATAAGCAACCTCTTCGATACAGGCAATCTTTAATCCGGTGCGGTGTTCTACAGCTTTTACAAATTCGGTAGCTTCGGTCAAAGCTTCATGCGTTCCAGTGTCCAGCCAGGCATAACCACGACTGAGTTTTTGAAGTTTTAATTTTTTATGGTCCAAAAAAACTTGGTTTACAGATGTTATTTCAAGTTCACCTCGCTCGGAAGGAGAAATGGATTTAGCAATCTCAACCACAGCATTCGGATAAAAATATAATCCAACGACAGCATAATTACTTTTGGGCTCTGTGGGTTTTTCTTCAATGGAAATTACGTTTCCTTCTGAATTAAATTCTGCTACACCATAGCGTTGTGGGTCGTTGACGTAATAACCAAAAATAACAGCATTTCCACTGTTTTCAACTTCAGCTTTTGCATTTCTTAAAATTTGATGAAGTCCTGCCCCATAAAATATATTATCACCTAAAATCAGACATACAGCATCTTTTCCAACAAATTCCTCTCCAATGATAAACGCTTGTGCCAGCCCATCTGGAGAAGCTTGCTCGGCATAGCTTAATTTTAAACCTAAATGAGCACCATCTCCCAATAATTTTTCAAAATTAGGCAAATCATGCGGTGTAGAAATAATGAGAATTTCACGGATCCCCGACAACATCAAAACGGAAAGCGGATAATAAATCATCGGTTTATCATAAACCGGTAACAACTGTTTGGAAACTACTTTGGTAAGCGGGTGCAAGCGCGTTCCAGATCCACCAGCTAAAATGATTCCTTTCATGATTTCAGTATTAAAGATTCAAACGCCGGCTTTTTACCAATCACTTTGCCATCCAATCCATGTACAATGCTGTTGTCGGGCACATTCTTGCGCACAATACTGCCTGCGGTTACAGATACATTCTTTCCGATTTTTACTTTGGGATAAACGATGACGCCTGTGCCCAAAAAAGTGTAATCTCCAATGTCAATATGACCGGCAATATTTACGGAAGGGCAAATTTCACAAAATTCACCAATCGTTGAATCATGCCCCACAATGGTTTTGGCATTGATAAAACTTCCTCGCCCAATATGCACAGAATTTGATATGGCACAATGATAGCCCATGGTTACGCCTTCGCCGATTTCTATATCAAAATGACCTAAATCACTGTTGGCTGAAATCAGCGTAAAGGGTGCGCCTCCCAATTCCAGAAATTTGTGATACAAGGCATAGCGCACATGCGGAAAGCCCACCCCAAGCGTAAATCGTTTGTCGGTATTTTCAAAATATTCCTTTGCTGCTTCTGCTGAGCGAAGTATGGGAAATTGCCCAAATAATAAATCAGGTTCGTTGACATTTACATCGTCATAGAACACCAGATTATTCATCTCTTTATTCAATAAAAGCATGTCCAGCACTTCTTTGGCCAAGCCTTTGGCACCAACTACAAGCATTTCGGTTTTTTTAGTTTCATCAAAGGTAGTAAATATAAATGTTAATTTTTTAACGATTTTCAATCACTTCTTTTAAAATGTGAAAAACCTTGCGTTCAAAGATATATACCAAAATAAAATATAACAAAAATCCCACACTGATTCCCATCACGAGCTGCATACTATCTGGCAGATGTTTGAACAGTTTGCTTAGGATGAACAGTACACTAGCAGAGATAAATGAAATAATTCCCAAAGGCAACATAGATTTGATTTGTTCTGTCGTACTGAAATTAATAATACGTCCACTGTAATAGCTGTTGAGAAAAAATGCCACTATCGAGTTGAACAAAATGCCGTATAATAGTCCATACAATCCCCAAATAATGATGGCAGATAAACTCAGGGCAAAAATAAACTTTTTGTAGAGCTGCAGGCGTAGGATGACAGCCGATTCACCTTTGATTTTCAATAGATTGATGTTGTAACTGCTGAGCGGATAGGCAATTCCGGCGATGCATAGTATTTTGAAATAGGGAACCGCAGGTAGCCATTTTTCGGTGAGCAACAATCGGAAAATGGGTACTGCCAATATGCCCATAAACAAAAGGGTAGGAGTGACGATAAAGAAAACCGCCAGCATCAGTTTGCCGTAAACTTCTTTGAGTTTGGGATTGTTGTTTTTAATTTTAGCAAAAATCGGATAGGTAACTTTGTTGAGTATATTGCTTAAATTCGAAACCGGCAATTTTTGCATAGAATAAGCACGATTGAAAAATCCCAGATGTGCAGGCGAGAAATATTTTCCCAAAATGATGTTATACAGCTCATTAAAGGCAGTATCCAACACGCCGGCCAAGGTGAGATGTGAGCCGAATTTAAAATGATATTTGAATTTCTCGGTGTTAAAACGAAATCCTGGCTTGAAAGGTGAAATTATCCACAAAAACACAGCACGAATTGCGGCATCCAGTACATAATAAGCTGTAATGGCGTAAACACCAAAGCCTTTGTAGGCCATAAATATAGCGATACAACCAGCAATGATAATGGAGGGAAGGCTGGCAAAAAATTGGGACTTGAAATCCAGTTTTTTGATTAATTGGGTTTCCTGAATGAGCGAAAGTGCATGAATGATAATGAGTAAAGCCTGCCAACGAATCAAGTTGTGCAATACCGGCTCATCATAAAAACCTGCAATATAGGGAGCACCAAAGTACAGCAGTAGATACAGAATGCCCCCTGCAACGATATTAAAGAAAAATACAGTGGAATAATCTCGGTGATCTTCATTTTCATCGCGAATCAAGGATTGCGTAAGCCCCGAATCGATCAGGGTGGTACATACATTAATGAAAACCATGATCATCGCGATGTATCCAAACTGTTCGGGCAGCAACATACGCGCCAGTATGATACTGAAAACAAAACTGAATCCCTGACGGCCAAATTGCTGTAGGGCAGACCAGAAAATGCTTTGAACGGTTTTTTGTTTTAAGGACATAGCTTAGGGTTCTGTTGGATTGGAATGCAGCCGTATTTCCTCATTCAATTCCAAGCCGGCAAATGTAGCAAGTTTTTGCCATTTCAAAGGGTCTTCGAGCTGAATATGAATAAATTCTGCTTGTTTAGAATCGAAATAATGTATGATTTCTTGGTTACGTTTTTCATAAAACTCCAAATAATGCGTCTGATGGTCATAGATGTTGAAATCCTTTTCCACGGCCTCAGGAATACCATAAATGCGCGCATGAAATTGTGCGTTTCCCGGGGCTTTTCCGTTTCCGTGTTTCGCCAGGGAATCAAACCATTTTTGGCTGTTGCGTGTGAGTAATACAAATTTAGCATCCGGAAACTTTTTATATAGTATTTGATAAAAATCGGTTGCCCAAAAGGGTGCATCTTCAAAAACCTGATGATTTTTAAACACGGTATCTTGGAATATTTTTTCAAATTCGCCTTGGTACCAATAGGCATTCCAGTGTCGGAGCTGAGCTAGGTCTGAACGTACGACCGGGTAGCCAAAATGAACAAAAAAATCACCCGTTGAGGTGGTTCCCGTTTTTTGGAGCGATAGAATGAAAATCCGCTGATTTCCTTTCCATTTCTTCCTTAGGCCAAAACTTTTCAGCGAATAATACCACGATAAAAGTTGTTTTTTAAACGGAAATTTCATGCGCCAATTTTGAATTAAAGATAAACTTTTTTTCCAAACCCGTCATAGCAAAAAAACTTCATTGCCAAAAACCCCGTCATTGCCAAAAAACCCCGTCATTGCGAGGAAGGCCGGTTTTTCTTAATTTGAATGAAATGAAAAAAAAGAAAGAATCGGTCTGACGCGGCAATCTGTTGAAATCGAAACCTTTCTGCCTCCAGTAGACAATCTGTTCAAAAAAAAAGATTGCCACGAATCCATTCCGTCTGCATTCACTTTGTTCATTTGC
>JAUNUH010000006.1 GCA_030538275.1 Flavobacteriaceae bacterium
AAAGTTAATAATATTTTTATACTTTTAAACAGTCCTGTTTTTGGGGAAGCTTACAAACTCATCAAGTTGATCCGCTTCTTTCAACCCATTCAAGGAAATATAGATTGGATTACGACCTAATTCCTCGGAAATTTTTTTGAGTTCATTTTTCCAGAAATATGTCTTTCCACTACCCCACTTTCCATTTATTAAAATTGCATCAATAATTGACTTTCTTTGAATATAATCTTTATAAGCCTCGATAATTATTTTTTTGTCCATATTATATTTATTGATTAAGTGAATTCTAATTGCTTTAAGAGAGTAATTAGTAGGGACTTGATAAAAACTTTCTTTGTCTTTCCCAATCTCCACTTCTTAAACAAGATTCAATTTGTTCATTGATATAGTTTTTAATTGGAATCAATTTTATTCCCACATCCGATTTATTAGCGATTTCCAATAAATTTCTCCATCCTGAGGCTTGGATATCTCCAATAATTACATCTCCAGAATAAGTCCCGCCATTTCCTCTCCACATTAACCTGCTAAAAGTTTCTTTATCTTGATTTAATGAAATGAATAATAGGAAAATCTCTTCAAACAATTCTTTTCTTGTGTGTCTGATTAGGTCAACAACAATTTGCATCTTTTTATAATCGTTATTATTATCGATTACATATTGTCTAATGAAATTATCTGCTCTCAATCTATGTTCTTCTTTAAGATTTCTAAAGAATACATTGCAGTAATGCTCCAAAATGCCAAAGTATAAATCTTTCTCAATTACTAAGTCAAATACTTGGATAAGTGTATCTTCTATATTATCTATATTCCATACATAACTCATATCACTATGGTCGCCACCAAGACTATGTCTTTCAGTGGAAGAATATAGACTTTCAACAAACTCGATTAAGAAATTTTTATCAACCTTTAATATTTGCAAAAATCCTTGCCCTTGATAATCAAAATGATGTTGAATAAGATTTTGTTGGATATAAGCTTTTTTAATCAACTCAATGTCATCTCCAAGACTTTCAAAGTGTTTGCTGAAAAAATCCATCCAAACTTGTAATCTTGAACCTTCCTTTTCGTTTTTATCTGTAATTAATTTTAAAATTAACTGAAACAGGTTTGGCTTTACTTTTAAAAATCGCTCAAGTCTATCAAAATGAATTGTATTGGGTTTATTCATTTTTGAAATTGTATTAATCAATGAATCGGCTAGTTCATTATTGATTAAAGTATCATCTATGTAATCATAAAATGATAATTCCCAGAGCTCTTTATTTTCAAATTGTGATTGCTGAATAAGTTTCCAAATTTGATTGACCGAATTTTCAACTTTCAACTGATTTCTAAAGGTAACTCTAGGAACATAGTTAACCAGATTGTCATTTTCAATTACTTTCGTAAGCAAAGCAAGACCTATTGTTAGGTTTTTTGTGATATTTTCGTCAATAACAAAATCTAGTGCATTGTTATAATTCCAATTATTGTTCGCAGAATTCTTAAGTAAAATGAAAGTATTATAAAAATCGTTGATTTCGCCCTCATTGGTTAAAATGAATGAGCTTCTTATTTCCGCTTCTTTTAATCGCTCATATTCTCGAAAATCATCAAATTCATACATTTCCTTATCTCTAAATCTATCCCAATCAATTTTCAAAAAAGCTAAGTATGTTTCATTAATAAATCTGTTAGTTAGATTTGAGAATTCAGGTAAATCAAAATCGTGTCTTCTAAACCATCTTATTTGGTTTTGAACATATTTACAATGCTCAAAATTTTCATTGGTTAAATGTTTGTCAATTATATTCAGTACAAATGGAATGTCGAATGACATTATCTCTTTATTGACATCTGGATGAACTCTTGAATAATTCTTTAAAAGACTAAAAGCCAATATAGGTCGAGAGTCAAAACTACTTTCTAAAGTATTCCAAATTTTAGTTCTGAATTCCTGAATAGTCTTATTGTTTGGAATTGGATACTGATAGTGAATAAAACTATTTTTTCTTCCTCCTTTAAATTGCTGAAATTTATGAGAAAGGAAAGTTTTGGCTAGTTCGTAAAAGGATGTAGAAAGTAATTCATCATTCTTTTCAACTCCTTCTACTAGAATATCAAAAAGAGTTTTTTGTCGATAGAAGTTCGAGTATTCATCATCCTTATCAAAAATTAGTAATTCCCTTATTTTATGTATTAATTCAGGTAATTTATCTGGTTTGCGAGAAACATACTCAAATAATAATTCGATTGAATCCTTTAAATTTTTGTTATTGAGACGAAAAAAATTACCTAGTAATTCAATAATTTCATCCTTGTCATAATTGAACTGATTTGTTTCGTAAGAAGTATCGTATGTAGTATCTTCTACTTTCGGAAATGCATCTATTTGCTGATATGTAAACTCTAAAGTTTGGTCTTGTAAATAGAACCAAAATGAATTGAGAAAATCAAAAGATTTGTTACTGTCAGAACTAATGTGTTTCCAGTAATTTACCAAGTCGGGTTTAATTTTGTCCATTACATTTTGTGGACCAAAAGTATTGTTGGCAGGAATTATACTATCCGTAAATCTGTTTTTATAATTCTCAAAGTAGTTATTCAAGAGAGTACTGAATGAAAGTAAATTGTCTTTGATAAATGCTTTATAAAAGAAAAAAGTCGCAAGATTCTGTTCTGGCACTTTCACGTGTTCAAATTGAATTTCTACCAACTCTAATTTGTCGAGAATATCAATTATATCAATAAAATCATTATACGAAATATCAAACTCTTTTAAAATTGATTCTGTTACTTCTCTATTTTTATATGGAATAGTATAAAAGTAAGCAATTAGCCCAAGACATTTTATGTTTAAAGGGCTTTCAAACTCACCATCATCTTTGATGAAAGTTGAAAAATACTTTTCAAATAAATCAGATACATTGTGAAGGGCATATAAATTTTGTTCTTGCTTAGCTAAAAGCGATGTCATTATAGCCAATCTTGGATTTCCGTCAGAAATTCTTACTATTTCTTTATGGTAATCAGGGTTTAATATTTCAAATGGCTCAGATTTTATTATATCAATAATTTGTTCATCTGAAAGCTTGAACAAGTCTATTCGCTGAGTTGAAAATTCTTGACATTTTCTGCCAATTTCTTGAAACGCATAATCCCTAACTGTAATTATTATCTTAAGTTTTCCGTTTCTATTGGCTTTGAAAAAACCTGTTATTTGTTCAAATGCATCAATTCTGTTTGCATCATCTACAAAAAGTATATAATCTTTATCTACATCAAAATATTGGTATAAATCGTCAAGCAGAGTATGACTTTTGTAAGAAACACAGTAAGCCTGAAAAGAATTGTTCTTTGATAGATAATTATTTATAGTTTCAAGCGCTAACTTTGTTTTTCCAACTCCTGGCGCTCCTGTAAGAATTATAAAGTCTTGACTATCTATGGCATTACTTAATTCTTCGAGTTCTGTTTCTCTATGTAAAAATGTATTGTTTAATGGTGTCGCAATACCTTTTGAAGCTCTATCATACTCCTTGATGAAGTTTTCTATTGAAACTATTTGACCTGTATCTAAAGGTAGGCCTAAATAATGATGAGCTAAATCTCTATGATTTAAGTGAAGTTCTAAAGCTAGTTCTTGTAGCATCAAATAACGAATTCTAATGTCAGCTTTATAGCTTTGGGCAAGTGTATTTAATTCGGTTATTTTATCCTGGTCTATGTTCCAATTAAAACAAAGAATGATTTCTTGAATTTTTTCAACAGGGATTTTCGTCTTATCTAGGTCAAAACAAGCTTTTATGTCATTGGCAAGCTTGTTTTTTGTACTTGTATCAGTTGTTATTTCAGAGTACAAAAAATTTCCGTTAGGTAATTGAAAGAAAGTATCAGGTGTTCCTTTTGTTGTCTTTTGTTTTCCTGTTTGGCTTCCTGTCCTAGATATAGCCAAGTAATTATTATCTCTAATAGTTAAATAACTATCGCAAAGTTCTTGAAAGACAGTTCCGTTAATTTCTTTTAGTCGATTTTCTATTGTTTGCAGTCTACTCATATTATCTGTGGGTTTTAAATATTGAAAGCCATTAATTTATCAACTGCCCAACTCTATTCACGACCTTATATTCCAGTTCATCAAACTCATCAAAATGTGCTTTTCCGCATTTTATTTTCAATTGTTCGTCTCCACTTAACTTTTTAATATCTACAATTGGTGTTCCTGTGTCTTTGGTTTCAGCTACAAAGTAGATTTTTTTATCGTCTTCAAATACCAAAGCCCAATCAGGATTGTAATTTCCAATTGGTGTTGGGATTTTAAACCAATTCGGAAGTTTGAAATAGAACTTGATTTGGTCGCTTGATTCACAGTCTTGTGCAAACTTGCTTTCAACTCCTGAATCTAAAGGAACAAACTCTTCATAAATGGTTTTAGAACTGTCTGTTACTTTAAATGAAAAGTCATTTAAATACACTTCTAATTCTTGAACTTCAAAAAGTGCCATTTCATATTCTGCTCCACCAATTTTTTGGTATTTAATTCCGTCTATCATTAAGTCATACAAAGTCCGTTTTATGGCTTGGGTTGTTAAGTCTAAAAACAGTTGTGGATTGATTAAAATATCTCCAATTCTCTCGGATTTACTTAATATCTCTTGAATGGTCGAACGTGTTAATTCTGTTTTACTCTGAATGTAACCTAAAACGTCTGGAATTTTCCAAGAATAGCTGTCGTAAGATTCTACTTTGTCTCCTGCGTACATTGATTCAACTCCTTTGTCTGTCATATTGATGTTGACTTTAGTTGAACGAATAGAAGGTGCTTTAATCTCTGGTAAATCTTTAACTGCTTTTGAAGCAAACGTGATTAACTCGTCTGTTTTATAGTCAACACGATAAGTCGTTTTCTTTTTCAGGTTTTCCCAAATCTCCAAGAATTTTGGGTCAGCTTCAAATCCTTTTCGGTATTTGATTGCAGTTCGCTCTCGCTTGTTTTTTATCCTGCCTTTAAATTCAACTCCACAATCATCTTCAATTTCTTTTTGCAGAGTCTTTGCGAAATCGTCATAAGATTCATTGGCGATAACTGTCAAACGATTTATATTTTGGTCATAAGTTCTTTCCAACTTACCATCGTCTGTTTTTCTAACTGCTAAACGTAATCCTCTTCCAATTTCTTGACGTTTTTTAATGTCAGATTTGGTTTCGTTTAGTGTGCAAATCTGAAAAACGTTTGGATTATCCCAACCTTCTCGAAGTGCTGAATGTGAGAATATGAAACGAAGTGAGTTGTCAATATCCAACAACTTTTCTTTGTCTTTCATTATCAGACTGTATGTGTCATCATCTGCTTTTGTTTCGCCTGAAGTGTCTTTGAATTTTCCTTTTTTGTCTTGAGAAAAATATCCGTTGTGTATTTCATTAACTGGAAACCTATCCAACTCTTTAAATGCGGGTTTAGAAACGAACTCTTGGTAAATTTCTTCAAACCATTCAGCAAATTTTCCTTTGTTTGGATTTCCTGTTGTATCGTAATGGCGGTAATTGGCAACTTTGTCGATGAAGAAAAGCGAAAGCACTTTTATTCCTAATTTGTTGAGGCGTTTTTCCTTTTTCAAATGTTCTTCAACTGTTTTACGAATTTGAAATTTCATTACTTCATCATTCAATCCGCCTTGACTGTCACCTTTGTATAAGATATTGCCATTTGAAATTGAAATACAATTGTTCGTTGCGTCTATTTCTTCAATGATATAGCCATCTGCATAAATTTCTCGTTCGTTGGAAAGTTTGTATAAATCATCCCCCACTTTTACGGAAATGGATTTCTTTTTTACGCCTCCTTTGTCGTTTACGTTGATTGAAACTTTTGCGGTAACTTTTGTCTTTGTTGCCTTAATAGAATCAACCTGAACAAAAGCATCATTAAACGCATTTTCTTCTACGATAGAATCTACTTCAATCTGTTTTACCAAGCCTAAATCGTAGGCTTTAACAGGATTTAAACTATACGTAAGATTATATTGATTTCTGTGTGTTGCAGAATAACGAAGTGTACAAAGTCCTTTTAAGTTTTCAATTGCTGAAATACGTTTTTCGGTTTCCATATTTTGTGGCTCGTCCACAATAACTATTGGATTTACAGATTGAATAAACTCAATGGGTTTTCTTCCGTTGGCTCTATAATGCGGTTGATTGATTATGTTTTGGTCTTTAGCAAACGAATCAATATTGATTACCAATACTTCTATGTTGTTGTTCGTTGCAAAACCTCTTAAAGTTGAAACCTTTGAACTGTCATATACTTGAAAATTCAACGGATTATTGTCGTACAAGTTTTGAAAATGTTCGTGCGTGATTTCCAAGTTTTTTAAAACGCCTTCACGAATAGCAACAGACGGAACAACTATGACAAACTTTTTAAAGCCGTAGGCTTTGTTTAGCTCGTAAATGCTACGCAAATAGACATAGGTTTTTCCTGTTCCTGTTTCCATTTCTACGGAAAAGTGCATACCATCTAAATCCTTGCTTTGTTCAATCTCGTTTTGCTTTTGAACGGATTGCAAGTTTTTTAAGATTTGCTCTTCTGATAGAATTAAGTTGTTGCCAACGCCATTGATTAAATCTAAAGTGCCTTCTTCCTTTAGGTCAAATTCCATAATAGAATCTTCCAAAGGTTGTCCTTCAAATAAGTCTGTTATTGACTTTATAGCGTCTTGCTGATATTGTAGGTTAGAATCAAACGTTAACTTCATTCCTTTACTTTTTCAATTAATGTTTCTACCCATTTATTAAATCTTAAACACCTAGCAAGCACTGGGGTGATAGTATTTACTTCTGAGATAATGCTACCATAAAAAGGCTTATTCTTATCAAATCCAGGAATCAGTTGTTCTAATCTTTTTGATGGTGCTGTTAGTTCACCATCATTCAATTCTTCAGGATTTTCTTTTTCGTTCACTGCAACTAATAAACTATTTAAGTTGGCTTGACTTAAGTCGGGTAAAAAGTCAAAACCATCTTTGGCAGCAAACAAAAGGCCTTCAAATTCGTGCAATTGAATGTAAGGCACAAAACGTGGGTTATTTATTGCCTTTGCTAATGCTTGTTCTAAAAAGTCAACTCTTTGTATTTTATTGTGTATAGCTTGTGCTTCTTCAAATTTTGGAAAGTCATTAACTAATCTAAAAAAATCAATAAATGTAGTTACTAAAATGTCTGTTTCGCTCTTTAACAACTTATCAATATTGAATTTAAGTCTGTCATATTTCACATCACCTCCTTTATGCCCTTTGCTGGTAGTCATCAATATAGGACGCACATCATAAATTTGATGCATATTGAAATAGGGTCTTAAAATACTATTTACAAACTCTTCTTCAGTTTGTCCCTCGCAGATTATATAAATTCCTCTCATCATAATCTCCCTCCTATCACGTTTTTCTCCCACAATTCACCGATGGAGTAATCTTCCAACCAAGTTTTGAGCGATTCTTCAGACTGTCTCTTAAACACGGTTTGTTTATCCTCTCTATTGGCTACGATAATATCATCAGCAGAAAACTCATTGACCAAATTTACCGATTGTGTAGCTATAATTATTTGAGAATTTACGGATGCTTTTTTTATCATCCCTGCTAATTTAGAAATAGCAAAAGGATGTAACCCTAATTCTGGTTCATCTATAATAATTGTTTTAGGTAAATTGGGTTGCAAAAACAATGTGGTAAGCGCTATAAAACGTAGTGTACCATCTGATAAATGTCTAGCATAAAATGGATGCTCAGGATGCTCTTTTTCATACCATTCCAATTCAATTTTATTTTCATCTAAAAAAAATGGAGCTAAATCGAATCTATCGAAAAATGGAAAGACAGATTGAATAACCATTTCAATCATTTTAAAATGCTTAGGGTATTTTTCTTGCAAGTAGTATAAATAGGCAGGTAAATTTTCTCCTTCTTCTTTCAGCACTCTATTATTACTTATGTCTGCAAATGAGCGAAGCGGTGCAGAACTACTAGTATCGTGAAAATGATAAATTTTATAGCTTTCTAAATGTTTACTTAGGTAATTATTTCTTTGAGTTGACGAACCCTTAATCTGACTTTCTTTCACATTTTCAACATAAAAAGTTTTGTTGTATTGCGTTTGATTGTTTAATATGCTATCTTCTCTACCAATAAAAAAAGCACCTTCATCTGTCGGTAACAAATTAAATGCATAAGCATTCTTACCAAAATCTAAATAGCCTTTAATTTCACTTGTGTTTTTTCTGCCGTAATGTAGCAAGTTGTCCACACCACTTTTTAATGAGTATTGCTGAAGTCTTTGCTCGTAGATATTATTGACCAACTTGAAAAAAGAAATGAAATTGGATTTACCAACCCCATTTGAACCTATCAAAATATTTATTGGACTTAGTTTTAAATCCATTTTTTTGATAGACTTATATCCTTCTATTTTTATATTTTGAAGCATAGCTATATTGTTTTAAATTCTATACCTGCATCTTTCATCTGCAAAGACGCATTGGTTTTCAATTGGTCGTTGCCTTTAAAAAGCTTATCTAAGGCAATTACCTTTTGTGGCTTGCTGGCAATTACTGCATCAATGATTTCTTGATTGGCTTTTTCTAAAACCAATATGAGTTCGGTTTCATTGATAGCATAAAAACCGTCTTTTGTTTCAATGGTGCTGTTTAAATCTTTTCCGCTTTTTAGCAAAAGTTCGTAAACCATATTTTCGGTAGTAGCGTTTTTTGCAACTGGATCAACAAATAATTTCATTTGCTCTTCTAAAGCCTGTTTGTCTTTACCTGTAATTTGTTGCCATTGTTTAAAATTGCTATCCGAAAGTTTTAAGACCTTGAAGCCTAAATCTTGGGATTGTAGATTTTGGATTTTGGATTGATGATTTTTGATTTCTGCTAATGTTTCGTCCGTGGGTAGTTCAGATTCTAATTTTTTGATTTTCGCTTCTAATTCTGAAACCTTCAATCCTAAATCCTCATTTATCTTTTTACCTGCTCTTCTAATCCGTTCTTTGGCAATATCGGCTATGGTTTTAAAACCTGCTTTATAAGCTTCACTTTTTTCATCAGTTTTTTCGGGTAATTGTACCGAAATACTTTTTCTATTTCCTCCATCTTGAGCATTCAACTCCATTACTGCGTGGGCAGTTGTTCCTGAGCCTGAGAAGAAGTCGAGGATTAAATCATTCTCATTTGAATATAGTTCTAAAGTTCTTTGAATAAGTCCAACAGGTTTTGGGTAGTCAAAATACTGTTTATTATTGAAAAGCTTTTTTAACTTTTGAGCTGCATCTTGTGAATGTCCAACATCCTCGTGTTTCCAAACAGTCATTGGTGTTATACCTTCTTTTACCTCACTAAAAAACTTTTTTACACGAGGTGTATTATTTCCATTTTTACCAAACCAAATTCTATTGTCGGCAACCATTTCTTCATATCTCTCTTTTGTGTAAAGCCAACATCTACCGTTAGTAGGTAATAACTTTCGTCCACTTGGCGTAGTTATTTCATAGATTTTATCTTCTATTGCTGGTCCTACAGTCATATCTGAAGATGTCCAATCTCCTCTTGAATCGTTATCAGGGTTTTTATACCTCTTGTTATCCTTTCTTATAAGTCCATTACATACAGTGACTTCTAAATTTTTAGAATAAACTAAAAGATAATCGTGGCTTTCAGAAAAGTGTTTTTTTAAATTTACAGGAGAAAAAGACCTTTCCCAAACAACATTTCCGACAAAATTCTCTTCTCCAAAAATCTCATTCATCAAAAGACGAAGATTATGTACTTCGTTGTCATCAATAGATACGAAAATTACCCCATCTTGTTTGAGTAGGTTTTTAGCCAAATAGAGGCGTGGCATCATCATATTCAACCAATTGCTGTGATATTGTCCGTTTTCTTTGCTGTTCTTTTTGAACATACCGTCTTTGGTCATATAACCTTCTTCGTCTTTGTCGCCAACACGTTTTTCATAGTCGCTTTTGGTTTCAGAGAATTTATCAGGATAAATAAACGAGTCGTTTCCTGTGTTGTAAGGTGGGTCTATGTAAATCATTTTCACTTTACCGAAATAGCTTTTTTGAAGCACTTTTAATACTTCTAAGTTTTCTCCCTCAATAAAAATATGTTCGGTATCGTCAAAGTTTATGCTTTCGTCTTTCGCAGGCACAAGTGTTTTGGTGGTTGGTGTTTGCAATACTTTAAAGGCTTCACTTTTTCCTGCCCAATTCAGCACGTAGCGTTCGTTTGAGAAGTTGATATCTTCTCCAAGCGTTGCTTTTAGCTTTTCCCAATCTACTTTGCCTTCGGCAAATACCTCAGGTAACACTTGTTTTAAAGCGTTCAGTTTTTCCTTTTCTGGTGTTAGACTTGCTCCGTCCATATATCTTATTGCTCTTTTAATCTGTACTTGTTATTTTTTTAATAGGTCAGATTGAATGCCCTCATCAAACTGCAATCGGTCCTTATCCATTTTCGTTTGGGGCATTTCTGTCCGTTAGTAATTCTTTTGCCTCTACATTCAAGATTTCCGCAATCTTGTATAAGTCCTCCAAACTTGGTTGTCGCCTGTTTTGGGCATAAGAGTTTACCATATTGTAACTCTTTCCAAGTTGTTCAGCCAACCACTTTTGCTTAATTCCCTTTTCTTCTAAAACCTCTTTTATTCGGTTCATTTTAATTATAAAAATTCGGAAGCTAATATAGCATTTTTATCTCATTATATGATTTAAAAAAACACGATGAAAAAAGTGTTTTAGGTTTTATCCACATTCAGAAAGAACTTGCTATGTAATTTGCCATGACAGTGGTGATGTACCAATACGGTTTTTTCACAACATATGTGAAAATAAAGAGGAGTTTGAATTTGGCATTTATCACATTCAGGCTTTTTAGAAAAATTATGATTATCCAAAAATCTATAACAAACATGGTCATAATCAATATGATGTAAAATCTTATTATGAATTAAAATTTTTTCACAGATGGGACAAATAAAATTTTGTTGCATAAGCTTGAATTGTCTAAAGAAAAACTGTTTACCAAGTCTATGTGCAAAAAGACGCCATTCTTTGCTGTATTTATGTATTGTTCCAATATCTTTCTTGCGGTTTTTAGCAGAATATTTTTTAATGATTTCGGTTTGTACAACTCTTTTTTTCATGACTAAATTTTTATAACACGCATAAAAAAGAATCCCAAAGAAAAATCAGTCAAGAGTGAACTTGGTTCATTCACTTGCTCTTGACTGATTTTGATGGGATTTAAAATTTGCGTTGTATAAAAATTATGGAAAAAGTAAATTGAACTTAACAAATCAAGTATAAATCAATCTTTTATTCTCAGCATTTTAAAGCATTTTGTACCCTCTTTATTTAAAAAGAAATTGGCATGAATTGTTTGTTCAACTTTCAATCTGGGATTTTCGAAACGAACAATGGCATCAGCTTTTTTACAAAGTATTTCAGATTTATCTCTGTCATTATATTTTGATAAATATTCAGGCTTCCAGTTCTTGGCTTCTTTAATTTTTTCATTCTGTTCGGATAAATCTTTTTTAGCCTTTTTTAAAAAATAATCACTCATATAACTTTTGTCCTTTGAGTATTTATCAACCCTATCTTCATACAAGGCTTTCATTTTTTCCATTGATGCTATTTTATTTTCTTTCTCTTTTTCAAATCTTTCTTCTAACAGATATATGCTGTCCTGTACAGAAACATCTGAAATTTCTAATTGGTCAAACTTGATATCTAAATCATATTTATTTCCTCTACCGTCAGTTTCTATATAAGTCTCAATAGCTTCTTTTTCTTTAGAATTAGAACTACAGGAAAGAACCACAAATGAACTTAGAATTACAATTAAATTTCTCATTTTATAAATTTTTAGAGTTTACGTTTTTTAATGAAAAATAAGAAGGCGTGAACTGAAACTTACCTTTTCGAGGTATCGCCAGACACCTAATCCAGAGTAAGAACAGCCACGCCCATAAGCGTAGCATTCTTGCTTAGAACTCTGGATTTTCTTAAACTGGCGATTTTCGAAAAAGTTTCTAAAGCAAAATGCTTTATTATAATATGTAGTTCAATTCTTTGTTCTTATATTTTTTTATTTGAGGTTAAAGATAATAAAAACATTTTTTACCATTAAAAACCCTTAAGACACTCAAAAGAAAGCAAATTGATTTATGTAAACTATTTACACGTACCATCAGTTTTGATTGATTAAAAGAAATAAATTTAAAACTATATTGGAATCATATGTAGTCCTTATTGGGGGAAACCTACAAAACAACTTAAAAGTCTGGAAGGATTGGAAAGTAACCCAAACTGTCAACTGAAATATATGGCTTAAATCGCTTCTATTAGCTTGGCTTATTTAGAGTTTTGAGCAAAAATAGGGTTGTGAATCAGCTACCATTGTTACAAACAGTACTTTACGGATTCATATTTATAAATAAGTGATAAACTTCGATGTTTTTCAAACTTCTATAATGATTCATTTTCGCAACTTTAAGGTTAGAATATTCTTCAATACCAATTTCTGTTTCTAAACTTAAATGTTGGAACTGCCCAAAATCAATTTGTGTAATGTAATTCAAATATTTATTCCAAGTATCTTCAAAGTTTTTAGTCTCGCAATAGGAAATAACAAATAGAGGACTTATTCCAATAGGTTCATTTCTGAAAATTTTCACTAAATGTTCTTTGATTATAGTGTCAGACGATTGATCTTTAGGAATTGATTTTATTCGTAAACATTCTATTGCAGATAAATGATTACCATCTTCGTTTTCAATTATTAAATCTCGAAATGCTATTCCAGATGTATTACTCTCAACCTTTGGGTCAGTTGTTCCACCCATTGATTGGTCTTTAATACTCCATTTTCTATTGTTAATTCGATGCTTTAAAAAATCTCTTAAAATAATATTGTACTTATTTTCGCTTTGAGCTTTTTTATATTCAAACACATTATCTAAAAAGGTCAAACAAACACTTGTAATTGAATTTAACAGAAAGTCTTTCTCTTCATTATTCAATTTTTCCCTCTTCTCATTTATCCATTCATAAATTAACTTTTCGTAAAGCTTATGGTCAGTTCTTGTGAAATTTTCTAATTGAGGAAGTATTCTGTACTCAATGTGATTAACGAATAAGTACTTGTCTTTTTTAAAAGAATTATAATGAAATTCTAAATAGGATTTTATATCGCCTCTCGGTTTTATTTTATACATCGACCAAGTGAAGTCACTATGATATCTATCCAAAAGACGTTCTATATTACCAAATTCTTCTGAAATATGTTCAGAGTCTTTGTATTTATCTAATTCACTATACCAATCCTCGTGTAAATTTTTAACTTGAAACTTTCTTAATTTATATTTTGGATGGCTTTGAACATTATAGAAACCAGGAATATTGTCGGATTCAATAAACTCTTTGTCGATTTGCTCTAACTCGTCTAAAATCGAATAGTGAGGTGAATTTTTATCTATTGGCTCAATAGCTATCATTATTGAAATAAACTTTTCGGCTTCTTCATAAATTCCTGTAAGCAATCCAATTCTTTCAAAATCTATGTCACTATCATCTCCTCCAAATGATGCTTCGTGTCTTATCATTATATGATGAGCTTCGTTTATAGCATCGTCTTTTACTTTATAAAACCAATGTATTAATTCATCTTTAGAAAATGTAACTTTTTTAACTTCGTCTAACATTTTCTGCAACTGAATTTTACCTTTTTTCTGATTTTCATAAATACGATTGAAATAAATATCTCTGTCTATAATATTTATGTGTCTTAATGGTAAAATGTTCGTGAAAGAATATTCAGATTTTTCTTCGAGCAATGAAATGTCCGTAGTTTTTCTTAAATATATTTTCTTTTCTCTTGGTTTCACGGTTTTATTCGTATTGTTGCTAACCGGTCTAGTATAACCGTCAGTTACGGGTTAAATTAGCGATTATTTTCGGTTTGACACTGACGTTAGCAATTCCGAGTGGATTCGGACGTAGTCGAATCCGCCGTAATTGCGGTTATACGTTGTGTCCGTTGCACAACTCAAATATACAGAAATAAATTATTAATAAAAACCTTTCTTTTTCTTGTGTAATTCACTGTAATTCAATAAGATTATATATGCAAGGAAAAATAAATTCACATCGAACGCTCATCAACTTTTTAAGCATGCGTAAAGTAAATATCAGGGGCATCCAACAAGCCAATAAATGTATGCTGATGGCAGCTACGGCTTTTAACCTGAAGAAACTCCTTAAATACGCACAAAAACCACCAAAAAGTTGTGCAAATCTGATGAAAATTGCTACAAAAACAAGGGAAAGCCTACGCTTTTATCTAAACCTAATTTTAGGCTTGCATACTTGCCATGTAAGTACTTAAAAATCTGAAAACATTAGCATGTAACCAAAACTACCAACTGAAATAAATGGCTTACATCGCTTCTATTGGCATAGCTTATTTAGAATTTTGAGCAAGAATAGAGTTGTGCATCAGCTACCGGTGTTGAACTAAACCTTCTGTAGCACTATCGTAAAATGCTTATCTTGTAAAGATAACATTTAAAATTTTATAAGATGAAAAAAAGAAATTAAATCATCAACAATCTTAGATCGTGCAAAAAAGCAAGTAGATGGCTTTTCTGCGATGGCTGAGAAGTTGGAAAAGAGCATTGAAATCTCCGGGAAAAGCAAAAGTACTTACAACAATTAAATCCAACAGAAAACCGCCAAAAAAAAGAAAAACCGCGAAAAGAGCAGTTGCTTATCCTACACGAAACTTTACGCATTCCCCAATTGAGAATAACTAACAAATAAAATTCAAAAGCTACCTAAGCTTCCGTTTAACCTAGTTTTCATTGTTGGTACTTCGCACCCAACGAAAACTTAGTTGTTAGCTGGCGTATATACTTTTAATCTTCCCAAATGATACTTAAAACAGAATTATCAAGTCCATAAATACAATGCTCACAAAATTGCCTATCATAATCACTTTCAAAATTCATCTTAAACCAGTTTTCTGCATAGACTGTTTCATTTGATTTATATTTTGTTCCCATTGTATAAAATTCACTCATAGCTGTATCATTAGGAATTTTATCTTTTCCATGTTTTAAAACCCAAAAAGGAAAATCATCAGATCGCCAATACCATTTTATACTATTATCAACAGAATAAACAATCATAATAGGATGATTCCCAATTGTAGCAAATCTTAAAGCAGTTGCAGTTAAACTAACTTGATATTTTTTAGATAATTCCTTAATTAACTTGATATCAAATTTTTTTCTGAAACAGTCTTTCTCTATTCTTTTTTTTGGTAGTAAAAGACATGAAGCAAAATAATCTGCTTCTCGTTCCATTTTTTTATCAGATACAAAACCTGTAAAAGAGCAATGACTGTTAATTAAGCCTTGTGCTAAAGCGTTTCTATGATTATCAATATAAAAATGACCTAATTCATGAGCAAATGTGAACCTTGCTCGTTCTGTATAAGCATGTTCTAGTCTATCTGTATTTATGTATATATGAAATGTGCCATATTCATGCTCTAAAAGTCCGTCAAAACTATCTTTGTATTCGCCATAAGTGAAACTAATGTCCTCACTTTCTGCAATTACCTCTGGATTGACAATACCATTGACACAATAACTATCTGCAACTGACTCTGCAAGTTCTTCAATTTCAGATTTTATATAATTCGTAAGAAAATTATTTTTTTCGGGCATTGTCTTTGTCTTTTTTCATTTTCTTTTTTACCTCATCTGAAATTTCTTTACCATCTCTAGCAGCCATTGATAAATTTTGTAATTCTTCGCTAGAATAATTTACATTTTCTATTTTAACTACTTTTCGATATCCATTTTTGATAATGTTATCCGGATTATCATAGCAATAAATTGAATCATCATTTATCTCATGATTAGCTTCAAATTCATTTATTTCTTCTTCCGTTTCTGGAAAAAGAAATCCTAGCTTTTTGATTATATCAGCAAGTTTTTTATTTGACATCTTTGATTGCTTTTAAATTTGAATGTTTTTCAACATATTCTATAATTTTCTTTTCTGCTCTTTCCTTTATTTTTCGAATATTAGGCTTTGTAGTTTTATGTATTCTACAAAGATTATCTAAAACGTTTGAGGGTGTGTTTTTCCCCTTCTCATAATACATATAAAGGCTCATTAAAATATTTCTATCTCGTTCATTTAAGGTTTTCAATGCTTCATTTAATAATTTAGCATTAACACCTTCGTAAATATCATCTTGTATTTCAATGCTATCGAAATCTTCAATATTTGCTACCAGCTTTAAATTATTTTCAAGTCTATTATATTCTTTGATTTGTGATAACAACTCATTTCTTGCAACTTTCGATAACCAGCCTTTAAAGCAATAATCATTGTTTGCATTTTCAGGAACTTGAAATATAAATGGATTCTCATATATTTTAAAAAAAACATTGTTCATTACTGTATTGTATAATTCTTCATTATAAATACCCATTGATTTTAGGGCATTCTTCAACACAGAAGATAGAAAAGGTGCATATTCTTTATAAAGCGTATTGAATGCTTTAATTGCCCCTTGTTTATCCTCCTCTTTATAAGATATTGTTAATAATAGTTCTTCAAGTTTTTCCAATAACATACTCATTATATAATAACAGAATTGTGTGACAATTTACAGAAAATTTAATAATTGTCACGCTTTTTTATTCTTACTTATAGAACGGCATAAGTTCTCGTCAAATCTTTCATGTCGAGAAGTTGAAAGAATATTTATTAACTATAAAATAGATGTTATGGCTCAAGATTCAGATGGTCGTAAGTTTAATAGAATACCAGGACATACTCGAAAGATTGGTGGTAAAACTATTAAAGTGAAGCCTCATACAAGAAGCAACAGAAAAGATAGTAAAGGAAAAAAGTAATTACTGTCAAAAAAAGAGTGAAACTCCACTACTCAAGTAAAATGGAGATTGTTTAACTATTAAATTTTATAGCGTATGCAAAGATTTTTACATTCTAAGGATAGCGTAAGTATATGCCATAAAGATAATTGCATTCATGCAAAAGGTCAAAATGCTGAGTTAATAGCAGTTGGAGCTTTTGCAATGCTTTTACTTATAGGTATCGCTACATTATCGAAAAACATTAAAAAAAAAACGTGTTGGGGTGAAACGCCCCTTTTTATTAACTTTTAAATTTTTCAATCATGAATAATCCAAAATTTCAATTATTCAAAAGTCAAGCAAATTTTCCATACTATTTTCGTTTAAAAGCGAAAAATGGTGAAATTATTTTAGGTAGCGAAGGCTATACCACTAAACAAAATTGTCAAAATGGTATTGCATCAGTTAAAGTTCATGCTCCTTATGATAGTAATTATGAACGTAAAGACGGTATAGGTAACTATACATTTAATCTTAAAGCTAATAATGGTGAAATCATAGGCAGAAGTGAAAATTATACCACTCGTCAAGCAAGAGAGAATGGTATAGAAGCTGTAAAACGTGATGCTCCTAATGCACCTACTGAGGATTTAACTTGATTTAATAAGGAACGTGAATATTAAACTGATTTACGTTCCTTTTTATATGCTAGCTAACGGTTTTGTGTATGGCTTGTTGCGGAAAATCAGCTATGATTTTCCGCCGTAACTGAAAGATAGTAAATTGCAATGAATTCCGACTTAGGAATTCAGCCGCAATGAGCTATACACGGTGTGCCCGTTGCACAACTCAAATATACAGAAATAAATTATTAATAAAAATCTTCCTTTTTCTTGTTTAATTCACTGTAATTCAATAGATTTATATATGTAAGGAAAGAAAAAATTCACACCCAAACTATATTACCAAGTCAGCTTGGAAGATTTAGTTCCTGAAGATAATTCTTATCGTAAACTACAAACGGCGCTGGATTTACGATTTCTCTACAAAAAGACAGAAAAGTATTATGGCTCAGAGGGTCAAGAAAGCATCGATCCGGTAGTGTTCTTCAAGTTTTGTTTGGTGGGTTATTTAAACAATATCATTAGCGATAGAAAATAGAACGCCTATTAGCCGATGCGGGTTATAGCAGCGGAGAGAACTATGCGTGGTTAGAAAAGCCAGCTATTTAAAGTTATATTCCACCACATGGCACATACAAAGGCGGTCCAGAAGGCTTTACTTATCACAAGGAGGGTAATTATTGGGAATGTCCTCAGGGCAAACATGTCACGTTTAGAAAACAGAAAATAGAAAAAGGCACGCTCAAAGATTACTATTTTACCAAACGCAGTGATTGCAAAGGCTGTCCGCTAAAAGCACAATGTATAGGCAAGCAACACGAAAAACGAATAAGTATCACAGCGTATCGCCAAGCCTATGAAAGAAACAACGCACGATTACAACAAAACCGATGGCACAAATCCAAACGCATGAGCACGGTAGAACCCGTCTTTGGAACGCTCATCAACTTTTTAGGCATGCGTAAAGTAAACACCAGGGGCATCCAACAAGCCAATAAATGTATGCTGATGGCAGCTACGGCTTTTAACCTGAAGAAACTCCTTAAATACGCACGAAAACCACCAAAAAGTTGTGCAAAACAGATGAAAATTGCTACAAAAACAAGGGAAAGTCTACGCTTTTATCTAAACCTAATTTTAGGCTTGCATACTTGCCATTTAAGCAACTTAAAAATCTAAAAAAATTAGCCAGTAACCCAAACTGCCAACTGAAATAAATAGCTTAAATCGCTTCTATGGGCTTGGCTTATTTAGAATTTTGAGCAAAAATTTGGGTTGTGCATCAGCTACCATTGTTACAAGCTGCCCTTTATTCTTCATTAAAATTAATTCTATCAATATTTATCTCAAATCTTGACGTATTTGTGTCATTTTTTAATTCTTTATTGGTGTAATCAAAAAGTCTTGCTACAGAGTTTAAAATAAATCTCCTTTGTGAACCATCTTCGTGAACTTCTGAATGATAAAAGTGACTTTTGATGCCCATAATAGTTGTCACAAAGAAGTATAATGATGCTTTGTTCTCTGGATACGTATTAAGATTACAATTGCTTTCATTATCTGGATTTACAACAATCATTTCATGAATGTCATAGCTGTTCTTTCTACAATGTAATGTTTGTATGTGTTCTTGAAATAGAGGTTCTTTATCAGCAAGATTTGAACCAATTGCTTTCTTCATTTCTTCTGAATATGAATGTAGCCAAATAATACAAGACTTTTCAAGAAATGGTTCGTTTTCAAGTATAAGTTCATATTGCTCATGCAGAATCAGAATCAATGCAGTTGCAAGTTTATTGCAAACTATTTCATCAGTAAAAGTGTGAATTTCTAAATTGATTTTACCAGCAATTGAAGTAACAAATATTTTTTCATCGTTAACTTCTCTATAAGAAAACAAAGGCAATTTTTCTTGAAGTGAATTATTAATAACATCTAAATCATCCTGATTTAATAATGTACCTGATTGTTCAATAGCAATACCTAAGATACTATAAGAAAACTTGGACTTGCCAATATTCTTAATTATTAAATCAAGTGTCTTTTTAAATATTATACTGCCTTTAGCCCCATCTAACCCATTGCAATAACTGGCAAAGGACAAAATCTGTTTAATTATGTTTAGGCTATTTTTATCATTTGTAAAATAGTTATTAAACAATTTTTCAAAGTTCGAAGTAACTGTTTCTTCGCTAGTATTATCTAAAATTAAACTTACTACTTCTTCAACATTAATTTTTCTTGCGGTGTTTTCAAGTAACTTGTTTATTAATTTATTGGCTTTTTCATTTTTACCTGCATTTCGATAGATTTCTATTGCCTTTGAAATATTATATTGGTAAGATTCAGAGAAATGCTCAATCTTTCCATAGAATTCCGCACTTTCGACTAATGCATCAGCTGCTTTTAATGGTTCATCCATTAACAATAAAGTATCTGATTTCTCCCTTAAAGCATTAGCAGAACCATAGTAGTAATTTAATTCTTTGCTGTTTTTAATTGATTTGTCTGCGAACTCAATACTTAAATCTAAATTTCCCGAATCTCTATGAATGCTTGATAATATCCAATAGATTCTTCCTTCATCCTTTTTTAGGTTATATTCTTTCGATTTAATTAATGCTTCATCGTAAATTTTTTTTGCTCCTTCAATATCACCATCATCCCTTAAAATATTTCCAAAATTTATAAGATTGAGAACTGCTTTATCCTTCATGTCGTATTGCTGACAAAGTTCTATTGCTCTGTTGCTAAACTCTTTTGCCTTTGGATAATCCTTCTTCTCTCTGTAGATACTTGCCAAAGCATTTAAAACAATCACTTCAGTTGAGAACTCAGAAAATTGTCTAGTAATTTCTAATAACCGTAATCCATATTTCTCTGCTTCATCTTTATATTCGCTAATCTGTGCCAAACAGGATACTAAGTTTACCAAACTATTTTTCATCCCTTCGGTTTCATCTTGCTCTTCAAAAATTTCGAATGCTTCTTTACATGCTTGGGCACCCTTTTCAAATTCAGATAAATCGACATATATTTTGGAAAGATTAACAAGTAAGGGAGCTTTAAAATCTTTGTCGTCCTCTTTGATTTTTGCAAATACTTTGTCAGCTATTTTAGTGGCTTCAATTACCTTACCATGTTCAATGAGATTCATTGCCTTAAACATTAGTGCAGCACTGTAGAATTTTTTATTTTTTGCCGTTTTTAAATTTTCTAATGACTTGTCAATGCAAATAGTCGCTTCATCTTTATTACCTAATAAATGATGGACATTGCATAAATGATAATATAGAAAGCCTATATTAAGGTCTTTAACTGCCGTTTGAAGTTTAGTGTTTAAAACTTTTAATGCGAAATTTAACTCTCCCCAACTAACAAGACTTGGCAATACATCGAATAAATACTTATCAATTTTACTCGGTGAGATATCAATGAGTAAATAGGTTGCCTGAATTATTTCTTCTTTTGCTAAATAGTATTCCCCAAGCTTTTCTTTATAAAAATTTAGTAAACCTTTACTTTCGAGTTTTTCAAGGACAAATTCTTTAAAAGAAGGATGAAATAATTCTAACAAGCCTTCATAGTTTTTGATTAAGGAAGATAAATCATCAACATCTTTTGATGTTTCAATAATTGATTCATACTTCATTACTTCTGTAAGTTCGGCAAGCGTAATGTTGAAATATGGAATTGATATCAATGTAAGTATTTCTTGTTGTCTTGTATTTAATCCGCCCAAGATAGAATTTTGATATTGTGCCAAATCTTCAGGGAGTGGAGAAATTTGAAATTTTGAGAAATAGTATAAATAAAGAGGGTTGCCTCTTGATGCTTTAAAAAGATTGTTGAACTCCAACTTGTGTAAGGAAACCCCTTGAGATTCTAAAAAAAGCTTTACTTCATCCTCGGAAAATGAAGAGCAAGGATAAAATGCAACCCCCTCTCCTTCAAACATAGATTTATTTCTGGTTGCAAAAAGAAAAATAGAATCGAATTTTTCAAGTGAAATTATTTTTTTGACAGTTTCCTTATCTTGTTCGCAATCATCAATAATGAAACAGTGTTTTGACTTTTGTAAACTTGCTTGCAACCATTCACATGCTTCATCTACATCTTTTAATTCTAACAAATCATCGCCAGTTGATAGACGAATTTTGTTGACTAAATATGAAAGTACAGAAATTGGAGATTTGCTCTTGGCGGAAATATAGACAAGATTTTCAAGTCTCCTTGAAAGCTGAAACAAGGTTGTAGTTTTGCCTAGTCCTGGTTCGCCATGCAGTATTAGTTGTCTATGTTCACCCAGTCGTTTTTCTATTTCTTCTAATTCTATGTTTCTTTCAATTAATTTTTTCTCGGAAAACTCTTTAGACAATATTTCAAAAAAAGAAATTGAATTAATTTCTCTGAGCTTTTCTTGTTTACTCTGATTCAGTAAAGCAACAACTTCGGGGGAATTATGCAAGTGCATATTTCCAGCAACATTATAAATTGTTTCTGCATTTTGAGTTTCAATTTTCATTTATCTGCTAATCTTTTTTGGGTTTATAATCCCCTTGAATATTGAAGATATTCTTTCCAGCATTTTGTATTCCAATATTAAATCCTCCCTCGTTTTTGAATTCCATTTTTGAAACATTTGATATTTGACCTTGGTTTTCTTCTATCCAATTTTTTATTTCATTGAATAATTCATTGTCAAATTTCTCACCTGTCAATTCTTCAAAACTATCCTCAATGTCTCTATATGGTTTCGCCTCATTCTTTGATTGGGTATTGCAAATTGTTTCAATATATTTTTCTGCATCTTCATCTTTTTTAAAGAATCTCTTTATTCTGTTTTTAAGAGATGAGAAGTCAAGAGCTTTTTTTAATCCATCATACGTTGCACTCGCAATAACTTTTGTTGCAATGGCTGTCTTATTTGCTAATAAGAAAGCGCAAATTGATGAGAATATCGTTGCCATTTCTGTTTCCATTTTATTTACTTAGATAGGTTTCCAATTCGTTTTTATCGTTTTGTATTTGTCTAATTATAAGTTCGTCAGTATAAAATTCATCGGGAGGGTAGTAGCTATCAAATGATTCATATGTTTCAATTAAGTAATTCAAAATTCTGTTCGGATATCCTGATTTTGTGAAATCAGGTGATAAGTCCTCGATTTTTTTAAGTCTTTCGAAAATTGTGAGATTGCAAATTGCCTGCATAATAATTTCAGAAGGATAAGTTTGTGCTAGTCTTTTTTGAGTATCTCCTAGCCAGAGATTTTTAAGCCTATTATATGTTAAAGGCAATAAAGATTTTAGTTCAGCTATTCTTCTTTGAGATATATCATCAATGGTTTCCTTGGGTGGCTTGGGTAAAGTTTTTGGGTCAAAATCAAAAAGTTTTTGGGTAGCTCTATAACCTAATGCCACTGAATTGGTTGGGATTTCATCTTCTTTATAAAAATTGAACTCCTTCTTTGTAAAATACCGTTTACTCTGTTTTACTATTTTTGTTGGTGTTCCAATTATATAACCTACTGCGATTTTTTCTACTTTCTTGTAATTCGCTTTGAAGTTTAAATAGTTCTGTCCTAAAGTATCAATTTCTTTGTAATGTGTTTGAACCATCATGATTGGATTTACTTTATCTTTCAAATTCTTTGGAATCATTCTTTCAACAAACCTATTTATTTCAGGACTTATTGATAAGGTATAACCTCCTTTATTATTTTCAATAAAGTCGATAGAAACGGCATCTCCATCATTGTTTGAATTTTCTACCCAACTTAAAAGAATATCAAGAAATTTCTCAGCAGGTTCTTCATTTTGGAATATAAAAGCCATTTGTACTGGAATCAATTCATCTCTTTCTCCTTGTGCAAACATGTAAAGTATTCCCCTACAATCAGCCTTGGTAAATAATTCAGAAAACTCAATGTCACCAACGAGTATAAAGTGAGGTTTTAATCCATAATCAAAGCCAATATTTGAAAAGTCATTTTTATTCATTTGTTGTCTTTTTATCGGTATGCTGTCTGTCTTTTAGGGTTGCTTGTAACGATCTCGGCTATGAGTAGTGCGGGTTCTCGAAGCCGAAAACTTTCGGTTTAGAACGGAAGGCAGCCAAAGCTACGCTTTGCGTTTTAACTTTCACTTTTCCGAAAACGTCAAAGCGTAGCTTTGGCGAAATGGATGCCCGAAACTTCGATTTAGCGTTTAAGCCCGCATTACTTATAGCCAATGTGTCCGTTGCACAACTCAAATATACAGAAATAAAGTATTAATAAAAACCTTTTTTTTCTTGTGTAATTCACTGTAATTCAATAAGTTTATATATGCAAGGAAAAATAAATTCACAACGAACGCTCATCAACTTTTTAGGCATACGTAAAGTAAATACCAGGGGCATCCAACAAGCCAATAAATGTATGCTGATGGCAGCTACGGCTTTTAATCTGAAGAAACTCCTTAAATACGCACAAAAGCCACCAAAAAGTTGTGCAAATCTGATGAAAATTGATACAAAAACAAGGGAAAGCCTACGCTTTTATCTACACCTAATTTTAGGTTTGCATACTTGCCATTTAAGCAACTTAAAAATCTGAAAAAATTAGCAAGTAACCCAAACTGCCAACTGAAATAAATGGCTTAAATCGCTTCTATTGGCTTGGCTTATTTAGAATTTTGAGCAAGAATAGAGTTGTGCATCAGCTACCGGTGTTAGCCACTGGGTTTTATTCAGTTTTCTCGAATGTTAGCATTTCATCAAACCCACTTCTCAAAGCCAAATCTTTCAAAGTAACTATAAACCTTTCTAATTCACGACTTAAAATTGATTCATAATCTTCACTCATAGAATTAAAATCATTAGGCAATAGATTTTGAATTGCATAATTTATTCCTGCCAATATTGTCGGGAAGTCAATAAACACTAATTTATTATCTTTTATTTCTGTTTCAAGATTGATAAATCTCGGACGACCTGCGTAATGAAATGATACACTTTTTGTTGAACGCCCTTTTTTGAGTTTTTCAAATTGAAGATTTAAGTCTGTATTAAGCTTCTTTGGAATGATTATTTTTATTAAACAATCTTCATATTTGGTACCATCTTCTTCAAAACCACCTTGTTCAATTAAATATCGGCAAGTTGGTGAGATTAAGTTCTCGAAATAAACAGAAGCTAAAGTTGAAGAAGGAAAGAAATTTACTGACGAATCTCTTTGAGTTCGGAATAAATCTCCAACTGTTGAAATTGCACTTACAAAACTATCAGGTTCTTTTTTAGAAAATCTGGCAAGTGAAATACCTTTAATATCAGATAAAATATTTAGTTCCTTTTCAACCACAAAAGCACATTTAGATAGACCTAAACGTCCCATAAATAATCCTAACTCAAAAAGAATATTATCACGAGATTGAAGTTTTTCTTTTTCTCTTACAACTACTTTGTCATCAGTGGTGCCAAGTAAAATACCAAAATCATACTGTAATGTTGCTTTGAGTAAATCGTGAAGAAAATTGTTATTTATTTTGAATACAGCCGTATCCCAAACATTATCATTCCAAATTGTTACCTCAAATTCAGGCTCTAAAATTTTCTTAGCTGATTCAGCTAAACTTAATTCTTCCGAGGATGAACCAATGAATATTCTTTTTTTTCTCATATTACTACTGCTTTTTTAAGGTCTAATAAGACTAATTCGATTTCCGACATTAGATTACGTAAACTATTTAATTTATCGCTATCATCACGAAATATATATTCATTATCATCAACTGATTTTAATTTATTTGAATGTTCGATATTTTCGGATAAACTCTTTAGTTGTAAATAAAGAACTGGCACTAACTCATAAAAGTTTTTACTTGAATATTTGTAAGTTTTAATGTCGTAGCAAATAGCATTAAAATCAAAACTTGTTAGTTTAATCTCCAAATCTGAATCGGCTTTAATATTTTTTAAAAACCGAATCATTTTTTTTAGTCTTCCGTTTGTTTCAGAACTTCTTTCGTTGATTCTTTTAATGCTTAAAAAAGGATAATCAGCACTACCTTTTGAATTTGTTTCTTTATTGTAAACTTGAATTCCTCGATAATCAGAGTCTTTATCTCTTAAAACTGAAGTTACACCATCATACCAATTTGCAATTACAATATCTACATCTCTATTTAGACTTTTGTTTGTTATTTTGATTGCTTTTGGATGTGAGATATCAGATATGTCATAAATTGGAATTAATGTATTTTCAGAGTCAATTCGGTTTTTTCTTAAGTCGCTCAGAGCATTAGAATATCCACCACCTTTTAATTCATTTTGTAATTTCGATAGTTGAATTGAATTTAGTTGTGTCTTCAAACTCTCTGTAGTAATTACTTTATTTATTGAACTTCGGTCAAAAGTGTAAAAAGTGTCTGTGATTACCAATAAGTCAATATCACTTGTTCCTTTTATGTGTGTATTAGTCATTACAGAACCTTGATATTTATAAACTACTGCTGTTAGATTTTCTTTTAGGTGGTTTTGAACTCTTTCTCCCGCTAATTTACTTTTTTGGGTGTATTCAGGTTCTACGCCTTTCATTGCGTAACGAACATACTTTAATATGTTGCTATATGAAATAGAAGATAATTCATCAGAAAAAGATTTTTTAACTGCAATATTTTCTGGATTCGTTCTTGCTTGTATGTTTTCGATTAGTCTTCTATAGTCTTTCATATTTTCTTTTGCTCGTTGTTGGGTTTACCTTGTGGCTAACGGTCTCGTATAACCGTCAGTTACGGGTTAATATACGTTAATTTTCGGTTTGGCACTGACGTTAGCAATTCTGAGTGGATTCGGACGTAGTCGAATCCGCCGTAATTGCGGTTATACATTGTGCTTGTTGCACAACTCCTTTCCAAAGATAAGGTTTTAAAGTATATAATATAAATATTTTCAAAATAACGAAAACAAACATATGATTATCAGTTGCTTGTGTTGTTTTTTTGTCGTAAATTAGCGTATGCAAGGACGAAAAGATTTTACCCCCAAATTATTTTACGAACTGAGCTTGGATGGTTTGGTTCCTAAAGAGGATTTTTATCGAAAAGTAAACGATCATTTAGCACTTCATTTTCTCTATGATGCAACTGCACAATATTACGGAACAGAAGGACAACAGAGCATCGATCCGGTTGTTTTTTTCAAGATATTGTTAGTTGGTTATCTCAATAATATCAACAGCGATCGGGCGCTGATGCGTTATTGTGCTGATAGTTTGAGTATTCGTTTGTTTTTGGGTTATGACCTGGATGAAGAGCTGCCTTGGCATTCTACGATTTCCAGAACCCGACAACTATTTGGCGAAGATGTATTTTTGAGGTTGTTCCAAAAAGTGCTTTCAATGTGTGTTCACAAAGGAATGGTTCGGGGTAAGCGCCAATGTGTGGACAGTGCATTTGTCAAAGCCAATGCAAGTATGGATTGACTTCGTCGAACCACTTCGTTGGGTTTCATTGATTGAGAAAGAGGTTTTGGAAGATGCTTCTGCTTATGTCAATGAGTTGGAAGAAAACTCAGAATTCAAAGTGACCAGCGAAAGAAAAAAGCTTGTAGAACGGCATCACAACTGGAAAAAGGAAGAATACAAAAATATGCCCGGCAATGTTAAAAGCGTGCGTTATGATGAAGATGGCAAAGAAATTCGTCCTAAATATTTATCCAATCACACGCATTATTCTCCTACGGATCCGGATGCAAAAATCTCTACCAAACCGGGCAAACCACGCCAACTCAATTATGCAGGTCAATTGGCCGTTGACGATAAACACCACGTCATCACGGGAGCATGTGCCAGCACAGCAGGCAGCAAAGACAGCGCTATTTTCTCAGAAATAATGGAACAAACTCTTGAAAATCTAAATCAAAATGAAATAGCAATAAATGAGGTGCTGGCCGATGCGGGTTACAGTTCTGGCGAGAGTTTGCAGTATTGTGAAGATAAAAACATCGATGCTTATATCCCGAACTTCGGACAATACAAACCGCATCGTGAAGGCTTTGTATTCAACGAAGAAGAAAACCGTTATGAATGTATCAAAGAAGGTGGCAACCAAGCTTTTTTACCTTTTAAACGCATTTTAACCGACAGCAAGGGTTATCAAAAGAAAAGCTATCGCAGCAGTGAAAAAGATTGCGGAAAATGTCCGCTCAGAGCCAAATGTTATGGCAAGGTTCACCCCGTTGGATATTAATAATATAAAACACTGTGTACTTCCAGAAAAGTATCCTACGGGGTAAACCAAGTTTAAAAAGATAGAAGACAGTATTCACAAGCCTTTGTACGACCAGATGCACCAAAAACTCAACAAAGACAAAAACTACACTCGTTTTCTGACCAAACGGCGCAGCAGCACCGTAGAACCTGTTTTGGGAACGCTCATCAACCACCACAATATGAAACGAGTCAACAGTCGTGGTTTACCCCAAGCCAACAAGCACGTTTTGATGGCAGCTTTGACTTACAACCTGAAGAAATACCTGCGTTTTGTCGTGAAAAAACCTGTCCCGATTGTCCAAGTAATTTCCCTAAAACAAGGGAAAGTACAGACTTTCTTCAAAATGCTTTTTAACGACCTTGAAATATCAATTTTAAGCCACCCAAATTTCAGTATTTTGAGATTCAATTAAAGAATAAGCCTCGCTTAAAAAGGCTTAAACGAGGTTGTTTTTTATCTTTGATTCTTGAAAAATGGAGGTTGCGCAACGGTTACCATTGTTGTGTGCAGTAATTTCATTCCATTTTCTCAATTATTTCATCCCAATATCGAACAAGTTTGAATGTTTCTTCTGGTTTTTTAATATCGTAATGAAAATTGATGTAATTATTTAACTCGCAGTTTAAAAAACCTTCTCCAGTGGTTCGGTTTGGGAAAATATCATAAATTTTATCATCGTCTTCTCCTAATCCCGGAAGAATGATTGCGAATCTGTATTTATCAGAACTTGTCTCTAAGTCAAATATAATTAGAAAGGCTCTTAATTCTCGTGGTTTCGTAATTATATTAACACCAAGTTTGTCGTCGGGAAAATCATACTTAAACCAAAATGGCGATTTTATAATCTCCTTTTCGGGATTATCTAATTGTTTGCGAACGATTTGCATATTCTTGCTGAATAAAAAGATATAACCAAGTTTCTCAAAAGCCTTTAAATATGCAATTTTAAGTAATGAAATTTTTAGAATGTTTTCATTTAAGGGTTCTGGTTTAGGAAAACTAAAAGATATTTCTTTTTGCCATCCAATATTTTTTAAATCTGTTGCAAATATTGGATTGTGATAAGTATGTTTTGCGCTATCGAAAAACCTTTTGGAAATTTTTGGATTATTATTTTTACTATCAACATTTATGATGAACTTACCATCATTATCAACTTTGATGTTAGCATTTACACCTTTATCTCCTGTGTGTTCATTCGTGAATTTTGTCTTAAATTCTGAATTTGGTTTAAATGAATATGCGTCTAAAGTTTTTAAAGCATTTGATAATTCCACATCAATGCTGTGACCTGATTTTGAATTACATTTTTTGCAGGTTAAAATCGTTCCCTTTCCACCAAGTGATTTTGGTGGGTTATGTTCAAGAGTTAGTGTTTTATCGTGTAATTCTTTTTTTGTAAAATGTTCTGTGCAAAGCGGACAATAATAGCCATAGTCTTTATCGTACGTTTCTTTTAATTTAGTATTGTCGACAATAGATTGAAAATTATCAGAGTAGATTTTGAAAATTAGTTCTCTTTTTTCTCTATTATTCATTTCTTATCGATGATTGGTCTTATTGCACACAACTCATAAATATATGCAACTTATCAATTTACAAATATTTATAAGTATTTAAATTAGATTATACAATGCTAATATAACATTTCTTTAAGATTTTTGCAGGCTTTTGGATATATCTTTATTTCATAAAACAAACTACCTCATTAACAACCCTTATGCCACCCAAAAGAAAGAAAATTGATTTATACAAGGGTGGCGAAAACAAAATTAAATAATAATGTCTTCGCCATTTATATACCCTTGTATAATTCAATTTTTGTGGCTTACGTTGCAAAAGGGTTTTAGTGAAAATTATTTTACTTAATTTTAATACTATTCGGTGATTTTATCTGAAGTGGGACTTTGGAAAAAAGCGGATTCTTGATGGTTTTCCATTACTCCATCTCGAAATAAATTATACGCTCTACTGAATTCCTTTTCTTTTTCCAGAAAGACAGATAGAATAAATTTTTCGTTCTCTAATGCACTCAATTTGGCTTTATTGGTAATTATGTCCCCATTTAGATTTACTTGTTCTATAAACTCCTTTTTTGCTTCTGTCTTGGTAAGAACACTTGTTTTATAAAAATTGACGGCTAAATACCCTGTTATTACTGCAAATACTAAGGGAATGATTAACATCCACAAAAAATGGTATTTATGCTTAGCGAACATTTCGAGTTTTCTTTCAAAGTTGTCCAAATACTGCTTTTCCTCTTTTGGTATTATTAATGGTACAGGTTTCAAACTTTGAATATGCCTTCTTAAAGATTCCTTCAGTTGTTTATTCTCTATGTGAAATTCGTATAGAAAACTTTGGGATACTCCTTCCATTTTTTTTGAAATTTTTTCTGTGCCGTCACTATAAAAATCTAAAAGGCTTTTATTCAAATGGAATAATTCCTCAATTTGTTTAGAGAGCAATTCTATTGGGTTTTCCTCAATATTTTTTTGTTCTTCTGCATTATTTAATGCTGCATTTTCTTTGTTTTGCATAGTTTTATCGCTTAAAGTTATACATAAGTTTTCTGTTTCTTTCAAGTTGATTTTCAATGTCCTGAATTTTTAATTTTCTCGATAATTGAGATAGTTTATAACCTTTTTGAGTAGTTTTTTCTCTTTCAGAAAGTTGATCATTTGATTTATAATATTCAATTGGAACTATTCTCGCTCCATTCAGACCTTTGATGTTTTTATTTAGAATAAAGTGATATCCTTTCTTTTGCATTTTCTGTTTAAGTTCTTCCCACGTTTTTGATTCAGAAATAGAACTATTTAATTCATTCAATGCTTTTTTCCTACGCTCTTTTCCAATCTCTTTAGAGGTTTTCAACCCATATTTAATCGCAATGGCATCAACAATTTGCCCACTGCGTTTGCCGATATTATGTGCTTTTACCTTATTCTTGGTATCGAACCCAATTCGGTTGGCATAAAAATGAATATGAAGTTCATCTGTATTTGTATGGACAGCAAACTTCCATTGATTGTCATAAAAACCTAATTCTTTTGCAAAGGTTTCTGCCATATCTTTTATTTGATGATTTGTGAGTTTCTCAGGGTTCTGAGACTTGTCAAAACTAATGAGTGCATTGACATATTTCTTTCTTGGAATGGCGTCATTCAATGAGGCAATCATTCTCAACTCATTCCATTGTTCTTGGTGTGTCTCACCTGTTAAATTATATTTCTCTCCATAGGACATTTTCTCATCATTTTCGGCATATTCATAGCCTGACAAACTTCCAATGGTGGTTACTGCTCTTCCTATCATTGCTTAGATTTTAAATTGTTTTCAATTAGTAAAATGACCGCATTTAATTCACTGGTAAATTTTTTCTTTTCGGACAATGTCCAAACCCCGCTTTTAAAATGATTCGAAATTCGTTTAAAATTGGTTCTATATTCAAGTAATATTTTGTTTCTTTCGGGATCTCGGGGTTCTGTATTTGAAATTAAATTCCTGAGTAATTCTTGAGGTTTTATTCCAAAAGATTTACTTAGTATATCCAATTTACGTTTTTGTTCTACCGTTAATGAGAGCATCATTTTTTCGGATAATTTATCTTTCCCTTTTTGAGGTCTACCACCTAACTTCCCCCATTCTCTATATTGATTTTTCTTTTTCTCTTTTTGAGATTTATCAATTAGTTCCTGATTCCATTTCTCAATCTCATCAAGAAAATTTTTTCTAATTTCTTTCATCTATTTATAGTTTTTATAATTTAAAATCCTTTAGAATTTTACCGTTTGTCGACGATAGGAGCAAACCAAGCAGCCCCTACGAAATGTTCGAAACTTTAGGTTTTGAATATTTTAGGGTACTGCTTGTATTATACAGAACCTAGCACCCACCAATTTCATACGTTTTATAAATTTTCATTTCATCCAGTATAAAATCTGCTAAATCTAATTGCATGTTTTTCTGTTTTTCGCTACTGATTTGCTCTAAATAATTATTGATTTTCAAATCAATTTTATATCTCTGTTTAACTTTATTTCCGAATTCTTTCCAATAAGTAAATGAGGATTTTTTAGAATTACCACTAGACAAGTCAGGAAATAAAATAATAGTTCTATTTTCAAGCGGTAAGAATTTTTTTAAATTCAGATTTTGCATTCCACCAGAAGCTAACCAAATGATTTTTTCATTGAAAAATAAATCGCAAATCAAAGCCGTTTTTTCAGATTCTACAATTCCAATTTTATATTCACTTGGACAATATTTATTCAATAAATGAAGTCCAAAAAAACATTGTTCTCGCTGATAATTTTCAGGAATTTTTGACCAGAAAAATTTACTTTTGTCTCGTTTTCCAGTTATGGAATTATAAACCATATACTTTCCCGAACGCACATTTTCTTTATCATCAATCTGCCAAAAAACTATGGAATTTCTAAATTTAGTTGAGTGACCAACAAAGTATTTTTGAAATGTATTTTTGACTTGTTCTTCCTCAAAATATTTAACCAAATACCTAAACAAATCTGTTTTGGTATGGTTTAATACAGATTTATCAACAAGTGTAAAATCATAAAAATATGTTGGTAATACAGGTGGTGGTTCCACTTTCTTAAAAACTGGTCTCGTTCCTGAATGTTGAAAGTATTCTCGAGGTCTATAATGATAACCACAACTCTCTTTGCGTTCACACCTTCCTACATTTTCGTTGAGGATTTCTCCTGTTGTATTATCAACATAGCGAACAAATCTTTTATTTGCTCCACAATTAGGGCATTTTACTTTTTGATTTGGTCCCTTATATTTTTCTAATGAATATCTGTAATTCGTCATTATTTTTATGTTTTGACGAATTTTGACTCGCCAAAATTCGAGTGTAACTATCTGTTTTTATTTAATTTAAAGACTAAAATTGGTGCTGAATTCGTCATTTTCAAAACTGTCTACACTTTCAACTCGTCATCTTATGACGAATTTTTACCTATACACTTTGACGAATGACGAATTTTTGAATTAAATCAAGGTTTATAAATATGATTTTTAGTGTTTTAATGTCGTTTTTAAACTCGTCATTTCTCGTCATTTTTCAATATTCTACGTACTGTTGATTCAGAAATATTTAATTTATGTGCTATTTTCACATTGCTTAGACCTTTGGCATTTAGTTCACGAACCCTTTCATTTCTCTCTTCTTTTTCATCTTTTGAGTCAACAAGGTGGTCTATTTCTTTTCCAAAATCCAAAAATTCAAATTGTAAAAACCCTTCAGATTTAATCATTTGGCAATTCAATACGTTTTGATGGTCAAAAACAATAGGGTAATTTCTATTTTTGAGCTGCTTTATGTATCTTACATCAGAGCCTTGAACTGATTCTCCAATACAAAAACAGACATCTGTGAAATTGGATAGAGCCTTTGAGCCTGCTAAGTCCTCTAACTGGATTGGTCTAAACTTATCTCGTTTGGGTGTATGGGCTATGAGTAAAATTGCTTTAGGATTTGTATTCTTTCTTGAAATCTGTAGAATTAACTTCATTAATTCTAAAGCCTCTTTACTTTTTTCATTTGATGCAGAAAGAAAAGTGATGTTATCAATGATAATAACTTCTGCCTGAGATTCTATTGATAATTCTTCAATAGATTTAATGAGTTTTTCCTCAAAACTTTCATCTTCTGAAAATAGAATACTCTTCTTACTAATCTCAGCTCTCAAAAAATTTTCATTGAATTTGTACAGTTCTCCTGATTCTGAAGTGTACCGTAATTGATAACTCTTTGTACTTAACTCAAAATCAATGTAAAGGACTTTAGATTTTGCTGTTTCTAATCCTAATATTGGCTGTCCTTTTGAGATACCATCAGCAATTTGTACTGCTAAAGCCGATTTACCTTTCCCAGTATTTGCAAACACTATGGCAACTTCACCTTGATGCCAAATTTGACCAAAAAGTGCCTTGGGGTTTTCTAGTTTTTTGCCTTCTTCTAACCATTGCTTAGCGGTTTTAGTTTCCAAAATATTTGTATTTTTTGATGTCTCTTGAATATTCTTATTGTACTGATCATCAAATATTTTCGTAATCATACTTTAAAATTTTTAATGTTGATTTAATTTCAGTACTTTTGTGACTGAAATCGAGATATGAATAATATCAAAGCGTAAGAAGAATCAGTTCTTACGCTTTTCTTTTATATTTTAAAGATTTTACATTTTTCAGCGCCTCCATTAAATCATAATGATTTATGCGATATGGACGCCCTATTCTTTCCGCTTTGAGGTTTCCGTTTAGGATATGATTTCGGACAGTTTGATAATTTAATTTAAGGATTTCTGCCGCTTCTTGAATGGAATAAAATTTCCTCTGTAATTCTAATTCTGGTTCGTTTTGAATAGAATGAAGAATTTCTTTCACCTCATGTAGCTCGTCGAGGATTTCTCTGAATGGATTGTTTGTTTGCATAATTATGTGTTTGCAAACAAAATTGTGAATAATTTAATCTGTGTTATTCAATTGTTTCCAAAAGTTTAAAATTGAATATCAATTGTCTAATAAACTTATTAATTCCTCAATAATTTCAGTTTCACTTTCATCAGGAGTTATATTACTTGCTTTTGAAAATAAACTATTATCTAATTTAGAATTATACTCGTTTTGTAAAACTTCAACTATAGTTTTGTCAGTAAAGCTTTGATTAATGAATTTTTTATCTTTTAAACTTTTAAGTATTCTAAAAAAAAATGATTTATTATCGACAATCAAATTATTGTTTTCATCTATGAATTTTTGAGACAGTAAAAAATTTTTGAGACGTTCGTCAGTAAATTTACCAACCAGAATATCGGAAAGGTATAATCTTCGCTCAGTCTTGCCATTTAGTTTAAAGTAAATTGAAAGGGTTTGTTCTGCTCCCTTTAAGAAGTTTTCTTGTAGAATTACTAGCTTACTAGCTGAAGTTAAGGAATTTGATTCCTTTTTAAATTGATTAAGGCAATAATTAATTTTCTCATCAAAATTATGACTTCTCGAAGAGTCAATTTTTTTGAAATGATAAGCAAAAAAATTATTTAACTCTTCGTATTGAATTAATAATTCTTCTTTTTCTTGAAATGTTATTACAGTATCGGAATACTTTTTTTGGACTCTAGACAATAATTCATAAAGTAACTGCTTAATGTTTTTACCTTTCAACCTATAATAAATGATTAGTGGGAAGGCTGCAAGTTCACTCCAAAAATATGATTTACCATATATTTCTTTTTTATCCATACAATATCATTTAAAAACTTCATTCATATAGCTTACTTTATCATCTTCACTTGGTCTATAATAATTGTTAAAGACCTCAAGACTCTTATGACCGGTGTAACTCATTATGACTTTATCTGGCACACGTTTATTTTTCATGATTGTAATAAAACTTCTTCTTGCGGTGTGTGAGCTTATTCTTTCATAAAACAGTGATTTAGTTTCTATTAATTCGTCTCCATATTTCATTGTTTTTTTAATGTCATCATCAAAACCAATTATCTTAAAAACTTCTTTGATGTACTTATTCATTTTTTGATTTGAGATGTTGGGTAAATTAAAGTCATATTTCTGTAAAATTTCTTTTGAAATTGTATTGAGTGGAATGGCGAGATTTTTTGATTTGCTTTTTAAATCTATGACTCTAATAAAATTGCCGTGAATGTCATCTCGACTAATTTTTGAATAATTGCCAAAACGCAAACCTGTGGTACACCCTAGAACGAATAAATCTCTTACTCTTTCCAGTTTTTTGTTTTTACTAAAGTCAAATTCGTAAACTTCTTTTACTTGACTCATGTTCAAAGCTATTTCATCAGTTCTAAAAGTTGAAGGTCTTTTAAATTTAACAAAATCCTTATTGTATGTATAGTTTTTTTCTAATGCCCAAAAGAAAAACGTCTTAAGCAAACCAACATTTCTGTGTAAAGTATTTGCCGAATGTTTCTTTTCTTCAATACAATACTTTAAGAATTTATTGTATATCTTATCATTAAAATTCCCAAGAGATATTTTCAATTTAGTATCATTTTGAAAGTCTTTTAATAGATTCAGATTACATTTATATCTTTTTAAAGTAGATTTAGAAATAGAATTACCTGAAAAGTCATTTTCCTTCTCATTTAAGAATTCATTGTAAATTCGGATAAAATCATTTTTTGTATTACTTTTTTTAAAGTTTTCATTAAATCTTTGCCTTACAATATCTATCGTTAATTCCTCGCCTACATTTTTGTATCTGTTGACAATTTCTTGAAAATAATCGCTGTAGCGATTCAATTGTTTGTTAATTGTCCTATGATTTTCCGCTTTTTTTGTTCTGCCTTTTAAATCATTAGGCTGATGAGTTACAGGGTTCCATTCTATAGGTAAAATCTTTTCTCCTGTTGAGTAGATAAAAGACTTCTTTTCGTTTACGAAATAAGCGCGAAAATAAATTAATGTAGGTTTTTTAGAGTTTGGATACTTTAATTTAAACGTGAAATTCATAGGTGCTAATTTAGGTGCCAGTAATTATATAAATAAACATAAAAATAGTAAATGTTTGTTGATACAAAAATAGTTAAATTATTGATATACAAAATAATTATATATTACAGTAAGTGTTATTTATATAAAGGTTCTAATCCCGCCGACTCCACAAAACTATGTATAATTGATTGACTATAAAGGATGTTGATTTCAAAGGGTAAAGTATAGGGGAAAGTACTCTGTACTTTGCATTTAATTAAAATCATACAAACTCGACAAATCCCAACGGGCAGGCGTATCTCGAATGTCGTAGTGTACGAATCCGTTGTACAAGCCTAATCCGCCATTCTTCATTTTGTTTTCTGCTATTAATTTCAGAATTATTTTGGCAAGCTGCTTGGGTGTTTTGCTGCGGACAGTACCATGAAGTGTGTTAAATATTTGTCAAACTTTATAAATACCTTATTATGAATTCGATACAAATTAAAGAGTATAGAAAAAGAAACGACCTCACTCAAAAGGAATTAGCTGAAATTGTACGCACGTCTATAAGATCTGTGCAATCGTGGGAACAGGGTAATAGAAATATATCACAAAGTGCTATTAAGATTTTGACGGACTATGAGACTGAACGTAATTACAATGTTGCACAAGCTGAAAGAGTTAATCAATCTGTGAGGATTATTCACGAATTATTCAAGCCTATACCATTTTATAATCTTGATGTAAGAGCTGGAAACGTTTCGTTCATGGATAACGGTTTGGTCAAGGGTCAAAGCCCAGATGATTACATGTACATCCCAATTCAAGTTGATGCTGATATTGCATTTCCTACGTACGGACACAGTATGTATCCAGAAATAAGTAACGGGGATAGAGTGGCTTATAAATTTATCAAGGATTGGAGTTTTTTCAATTATGGAATGAAATACTTAATCGTAACGGATGAACAGCGCATGGTGAAATATTTAAAAAGGCATGTAAAAGAGGGATATGTATTACTGGTAAGCCGAAACGAGGACTATCAGCCTATTGATATGCCTATAAGTAGTATTCGAGCTATACTACAAGTGAGATATATTGGAAAAATAGAAATGTAATTACTTAAAAATCCCACGCTTTAATAATATGATTAATCACCGATTTTTTCGCCCTTTTTGAGATATTAGGATGATTCAGCCCTCTGTATGTCTATATACCATTGCATTGAGTGTATTATCTTTAACCTTTTATTGAATAGGAAAAAATTATAAACAAGTATAATATACTAATGAATTAATAAATTACTATTATCTTTATTACCAAAATCTCAAAAGTTGAATACGAACCCAACACTTATAGAACTCAAAAAAGTTGACTTCTGGAAGTACGCAGGATTGCCACAGCAAGAGATAATTGACCATGCCGAAAAGTTTATTAGCATTGTGTCTGTTGTTAAGTGGGAATATAAATATAAGTACCAAGGACAAGAATTACAAGATGAATTTGGTTTAGGTTGGTATTCTTTTAAATGGAGAAATGATATGCCTGATATTGGGCGATTCTTTAATGTGGATCCGATTGGTGAAGATTATTATTACAACTAACTTTATGCCTTTGCAGAAAATCGGGTAATTGACGGTAGAGAGTTAGAAGGTTTGGAATGGTCTGTAAGTAGTAGTAATGAAAATGATGATTATATGGCTACTTTGCGCATACAGCCTATTACAAATAATTCAACCTTATTATCTAAGATGATGCTTATCGAATTCAAGCAGCATTGAAAATTGGTACGGAAACCAACCTTTCTGGTATATTAGAAAATGGCTCCCAGCTGACTGTTAGTGTGATCTTTGATGAGAATGCCACAATAGAATTTGAAGTCAATGACTATATTGATGTTATTGGTACTGACTCGGAGAATGAGCCAAATGGTTCTTCAGCACCTATTACAGCAACTGGTATAGTCACATCTACTGAAGATACACAAATTAATAAAATTCAGATAGGAGCTGTTCGTTCCTTTTATGAATGGTCTGATGAAAAGAGGGATTATATAAAAAGAGAAAATGTAACAGATAAAGAATTGCAAAGAACAACTTCACATGAGGCAGCTCATACTAGTGGGCTAAGACCTCTTCGAGCCTTAATCGTAGAAAAATAAAAGTTTAACTTTAACACATTCAAAGCTTTACAACTTATAAAATCTACAATCGACTTTCAGTAAAAATACAAAAGAAAGTAACCGACGGGTCAACCATGAAGGTAACAAGACATTTTTGAAATCCCTTTGGTCCTGAATTTCGAAGCCCGCGACAGCGATTGAAACGTATATCCTTTGCGGCTCATCTGCAAGGCAAACAGCTGCTTACAGGCTTTGTAAGAATGGAAAAGACTGTAAGTAGTTGTTTGCGCAGATGAGACGCAAAGATAGAAGTGAAAAGCGCGGCCCGTCTTGTCAAAGCATAGGTTCTGGGTTGAGTTCAAAAGGAATTTTTTTTGGCTTTGACAAGACGGGGTCGCCCAAATTGTATATAAAATCCAGCTTTAAGATAAATTGCTGTTTGATTTGTTTAATTTTGCAAAATGCGATTTGAATTAAAATCTGATTTTGAGCCGACTGGGGATCAGCCCAAGGCTATTTCTCAATTGGTGCAGTCGATTGAGAGAAATGATCCGTACCAAACTTTGTTGGGTGTTACGGGTTCTGGTAAGACTTTTACCGTGGCTAATGTGGTGGCGCAAACGCAGCGTCCTACGCTTGTATTGGCGCATAACAAGACTTTGGCGGCGCAATTGTATATGGAATTTCAGGAGTTTTTTCCTAATAATGCGATAGAGTATTTTGTCTCGTACTATGATTATTATCAGCCAGAGGCTTATTTGCCAGCATCTGGAACCTATATTGAAAAGGATTTGTCTATCAATGAAGAAATAGAGAAATTGCGGTTGAGTACGACTTCGTCCTTGCTTTCGGGTCGTCGTGATGTGCTTGTGGTAGCGTCTGTTTCTTGTTTGTATGGTATTGGAAATCCTACGGAATTTCATAAAAATGTGATTTCGATTGAGAAGGGGCAGTTGATTTCGCGTACGCATTTTCTACACAATTTGGTGAACGCATTGTATTCGCGGTCTGCTGCGGAGTTTGGTCGTGGAAATTTCAGGGTATTGGGTGATGTTGTAGAAATTTTTCCGGCATATGCAGATGAGGGTGTACGTGTTCATTTTTTTGGGGATGAAATTGAAGAAATAGAATCATTTATTGTGGGAAATGGCTCGCGCATAATGGGTTATGACAAAATCAATATTTATCCTGCCAATATTTTTGTAACTTCTCCCGAGTCGATGAATGGCGCTATACGTCAGATTCAGTTGGATCTGGGCAAACAGGTTGAATTTTTTCAAGATATTGGAAAGTTTTTGGAGGCCAAGCGACTAAAAGAGCGTACAGAATTTGATGTGGAAATGATGAAAGAGCTTGGCTATTGTTCTGGTATTGAGAATTATTCTCGTTATTTGGATGGTCGTTTGCCGGGTACACGTCCGTTTTGTCTTTTAGATTATTTTCCAGAAGATTATTTAATGGTAATTGATGAGTCTCATGTCACAATTCCGCAGGTGCATGCCATGTATGGTGGAGACAGGAGTCGTAAGGAGAATTTGGTAGAATATGGCTTTCGGCTGCCTGCCGCTATGGACAATCGACCTTTGAAGTTTGAAGAGTTTGAGGCCTTGCAGAATCAGGTGATTTATGTTTCGGCTACACCGGCCAATTATGAGTTGGAAAAGTCTGAAGGTGTGATTGTAGAACAGATCATACGACCTACGGGTTTGTTGGATCCGCGAATAGAGGTTCGTCCGTCATTGAATCAAATGGATGATTTGATGGAAGAAATTCAAAAACGAAGCGAGGTAGATGAGCGTGTACTGGTTACTACGCTTACCAAACGTATGGCAGAGGAACTTACCAAATATCTTACACGTTATGGCGTACGCACGCAATACATACACTCGGATGTGGATACACTGGAGCGCGTACAGATTATGCAGGATTTGCGCGAGGGGCGATTTGATGTTTTGGTGGGTGTGAATTTGTTGCGCGAAGGTCTGGATTTGCCAGAAGTTTCTTTGGTAGCAATTTTGGATGCGGATAAAGAAGGTTTTTTACGGAATAATCGTTCGTTGACGCAAACTATAGGTCGGGCGGCGCGCAACATCAATGGACTGGCAATTATGTATGCAGATAAAATTACGGAATCTATGCAGAAAACCATTGATGAAACGGAGCGTAGAAGACAGATTCAAATGAAGTATAATGAGGATAACAATATTGTACCAACGGCATTGGTGAAGAAAATTACGAGAATAAAACGTGAGGCAGACTTTGAAAATCAGCCCTATATTCAAAAATCGGTGGGCGTTGCCGCAGAGAATAAGCCAGATTATGGTGAAATAGATTTGGTAGATTTGATTGAAAAGAAAACCCGCGAAATGGAAAAAGCGGCCAAAGACTTGGATTTTATCAAAGCAGCAGCGATTCGGGATGAAATTAAATTACTACAAGAGCAAATCTAATCGCTGGCATCGGATTGGTAAATCAAAGGCATATGCAATTTGAATTTTACGGCAATAATGCGAATGATTACAATAATTGAAATGGTAATAATCTGAATGAATTCTTTGGGAATTCCTGGAATATTGTTCAAAAGTAAAAAAGTAGTTCCGCCAATAATACAGGCGGTTGCATAGATTTCTTTGCGTAATAACAACGGAATACGATTGATAAGTATATCTCTCAACACCCCACCAAAACATCCTGTTATTGTGCCTAATGTAATGCAAATCACAGGGTGCAATCCTGCAGAAATCCCTTTCTGTACGCCTATGATGGTAAAAAGTCCTAGCCCAAGTGAGTCAAAAATAAAAAGCGTGTTTTTGAAGTTTTTTTCTATAGATTTGAAAATCATGGCTAATATAGTTGTGATAAAAGCCACAGAACAAATGAGCATATCATGCATCCAAAAAACAGGAACGCCTAATAACAAATCGCGAATGGTACCACCGCCTACCGAAGTGGCAAATGCAATGATAAGAACACCAAATGGATCTAATCGATGCTGCATTGCGGCAAAGGCTCCAGAAGTTGCAAACGCCACGGTTCCTATAATTTCAATAGCCAGCGCAAAGTTTTCATGAAATAAAAAGGTAGCTAACATCTATAGAATTTGGTGGGTAAAGATGAGAAATATCTTTGAATCTGTCCTAAATTCAAATTGATTTTGATACTTGAATTGTAACTTTCAAAACATTTCAAGAAAGAAATAATATGTAGTTTTAGGCAAAATTATTTTTATGTTCAATTTTTTTGGAAGCAAAAAGAAAGTTAAACCTATCGAGATTACAAGTCAGAATTTTAATGAGCTAGTTTATAATTCAGACAAACCCGTTGTTATTGATTTCTACGCAACTTGGTGCCAGCCTTGTCAAGTTATGATTTCGTTGATGAATCGTATGTCCAAGGAAGAAGATTTACAAGAAAAAATCACACTTGGGGTAACCGATATCGACAAAAATCCAGAGTTGGCAAGACATTTTGGTATTAAATCCGTACCTACATTGATATTTATTCATAATCAAAAAGTATATGAACGACAAAATGGGCTCCTGCCCTACCCAATTCTCAAATCAAAGATTGAGGATTTTGCTATGTCTGTAAAAAATGAATAAATTTTTCAATCAATTTTTTAGGATAAAATAGGTTGAAATTCAATAAAATATAGCATTTTGTATTTAACAAATTTTTCATTGGAAATAGAGTTTAACAAATTTTAACGCTGAATTGGCATTTTATGGAATAACTATTGATTTTTCATATTTATAATCTAAAAAATTATTTATTATGAGTTTATCAGATAAAATTAAAGGAAACTGGAATGAAATCAAAGGAAAAGCAAAAGCTCAATGGGGCGATTTAACCGATGATGATTTAACCTGGGTAGAAGGAAAATGGGATCAATTAGTTGGTAACATTCAACAAAAAACAGGTGAAGCAAAAGAAGATATCCAGAATTGGTTCGACCGTGTAAGTGAAGAATTTCAAGACACCAAAGAAGACATTCAAGACGATATCGACCGTGCAACCAGTTAATCAATTATTCAATTAATTGGAAATCACTCTGGGAAATCAGGGTGATTTTTTTGTATTTCTAAATCTATTTTAAACCAATTGTAATTATTAATTTTGCATTTTTTAAATTTCATGAATAAATTATTGGTATTCAGTTTTTTTGTAGGTTTATTCTATTCTTGCTCCACCACACAACCTGTTACACAGATTATTAAAGAAACTGTAAGAGATACGGTTTTTATAGAAAAGGAGGCGGTAAAAGAGGGAAAATCTTATCATTCGGCTGTATTGGAAGATTATAAAATTACCGACAAATATTTCCCGGCACGTGGACAAGATTTTCGGCAAAAATTCCTAATCATGCATTATACGGCATTGCATAACGAGCGATCTGTGCAGGTACTCACCGAGCAAACCGTTTCTTCTCATTATCTTGTACAGGATTATAACGATAATGAAATTCATATTCTGGTAGGTGAAGATGAACGCGCTTGGCATGCCGGTGCCAGTTATTGGATGGGTAGAACCAATATCAATGACTCATCGATAGGGATTGAAATCGTAAACGAAGGTTATACTCTACTCGACAAAAAAATGTGGTTTTTTCCTTATCCGGAACATCAATTCAAAAAAGTGGCACAATTGGCCAAAAATATTGTTCAGCGTTATGGCATCGACCCTACCTTTGTATTGGCACACAGCGACATAGCCCCTCAAAGAAAAGAAGATCCTGGTGCTTTTTTTCCATGGAAAAGATTGTATGAAGAGTATGGTGTCGGTGCTTGGTATGATGATATAGACAAATATCGATTTTGGAATTCCTATTCAGAATCTCGCCGCAACGATGCTGCATTTATTCGGGAATTTCAAGGCGAATTAGCCAAATATGGTTATGAAATTCAGCAAACTGGAAAATGGGATGAACAAACAAGACGTGTCGTAATGGCTTTTCAACTCCATTTCAGACCAGAAAATTATTCGGGAAATATTGACCGTGAAACGCTTGCGATTATCAAGGCACTCAATTTCAAATATCGACAAAAGTGAATTACGCCCAACAAGTCATAGACACGCTAAGCGCACATGCTGCGCCAGAAGTAGCCCAAGGACAAGCGGCATACATGAAAAATAAATTTCAATTTTTTGGGTTGAAAGCACCGCAACGACGAATTTTATATAATCCATTTCTAAAGAAAACCGCACTTCCAAACAAATTAGAAGCCATAAAAATTGCAAAATTACTCTATGCCAAGCCCGAAAGAGAATTGCACTACTTTGCAATGGAGTTGATGTATCAATTCAGAAAAAATAGTGAAATAACAGATTCTGAATGGATTGAATTTTTAATTACGCATAATTCATGGTGGGATACGGTAGATTATATTGCAGATAAATTGGCGGGTAATTATTTTATTAATTTTCCGGAACAAATTGAGCCCATTACCAAAAAATGGATTATGAGCAATGATATTTGGTTAAAAAGATCAGCTTTGTTGTTTCAATTAAAATATAAAGAAAAAACCAAGGTGGATTTGTTATCTGATTATATCTTAAAATTATCTTCAGAAAAAGAATTTTTCATAAGAAAAGCCATTGGCTGGATTCTTAGAGAATATTCTGCTACAAATCCTGAATGGGTAAAAAACTTTGTCGCCAAAAACGAGGACAAACTTTCAGATTTAAGTAAGAAAGAAGCTTTGAGAAATTTGAATTAATTCGAATATTTCTTCTTGGTTTCTGCAATCGACATTTTAATCAATTCTTCTAAAATATCTAAATTTATATCATCTAATTCGTTGATATATATGCAGCCTTTGCTTACTTGTAATTTACCCAACTTTTCAATTAATTTTAATTGTTCTGCACTATCATAATGGTGTACATAAAGTGAAAATTTGGCTTTGCGCGGAGAAAATCCGATAAGAGGCATATCTCCCTCTCTTCCACTGGCATAGGTGTAATGATATTGGCCAAAACCAATAATGGATGGTCCCCACATACATGCTTTTTCGCCTGTTAACCGTTCCATTAAATCAACGAGAAATAAGCTATCCTGTATTTTTTTTGGGTCAGAATTTTGAATAAAATCATGCACATCTTCTTGGGTGGGTTTTGTTTTATTTTCACTCATTAGAAATAAATTATCTATGTTGATCAAACATAATTACATTCCCATCTGGGTCTTTTAAAATGATGTGTTCTGGACCGGAAGTATTTTCATCTGCGGTTTTTTCGAGTTGAATTCCCTTCTCAATTAGAGATTTTTGAATTTCGCGCACATCGGTAAATTCTTCTAGATTTTTTGCTGTATTGTCCCAACCAGGATTAAATGTCAATATATTTTCCTGAATCATGCCTTGAAAAAGCCCGATTACGGCATAATCACTTTTCAAAATCAACCAACCATGTTCTTGATTTCCACCAAAAGTGGTAAATCCTAAATTTTCATAAAATTCTTTTGATTTTTGAAGGTCTTTTACAGCAAGACTTACAGAAAAATTCCCAGGGTCAAAATTTGTATTCGAGTTCATATTTTGTTGTGAAAAGACAAAACTAGTGATAAGAACGAATAATAAACCTATTTTTTTCATAATTCTAATAATTTATTTTAATCAAGATGAAGATTAATCGATTAATGTAATATGGCCTTTGAGTTCGCGACCATCTGGCAAAGAAATTTGATACCAATATCCGCCAGAAGGCAGTTTTCTTCCATGATAAGTTCCGTCCCACAAAATTTGTTTATCGGCTATGGATTGGAAAACTATCTTCCCATACCGGTCATAGATGACAACATTCACACCTTGAATTTCTTGTAGTTTGGGAAAATACCAAACGTCATTGAGTGCGTCACCATTGGGTGTAATTACATTTGAAGGCTGTAAAATATACGTATTTTTAATGTCTGAAACGCAATCACCAAACTTAATTTCTAGCTCGTGAAAACCATTGGGCACATCATAAAAAACAGGCGACAACTGCCATGGACCACCATTAATTCTGTAATAAACAGACTCGGAAGAATTGATGTTGGTATGAACAATTATTTGGTTATTATTTTTAATTTCCAGAGATTCTATTTGATATCCAAACATATTTACCATAAATGCTACTATTTCGAAGCATTTTGAATTGATGTGTGTAATTCTGGCATAGTGCATGCCGTGCCGCAGTGGCGCTGGGTTTGGGAGCGCATTTGTTGCTGCTACCGCATCAGATTCTGTTGCATGATAAGTAATTTCTATATTTTCGAGATTGTTTATCAATTCAGAATTCCAATAATTCAAATCATACAATTCTACACCATCGTTTTCTGGATCACAGATATAAATAGGGCTTAATGAATACACGTTATAATCTAAAAGCGGATTGTCCAAAACGGCTGTTCCTGTCCAGCTGAGTTGAAAAGCACTGTTTCCATGCGGTCGATCAATTACGAGAAAATAATGTTCGCCTTGTGCAACCTCCAGCCATTGTAAAAATGAATCACCATCTGGACCAGGTCCTTCAGAAAAATCTACAGAAGATTCGTTGAGCCCGGTATGATTATCTGGCTGAAGTGCTGCTGCAGGATTGGTTGTAGAACAGCGAATAGCTTGTCCCAAATTATCACAACTCACATTAGGACCAAATATCCAAAAATCATAATCTTCTTGAATGGACTCACTTTCTGGAATGAGCGTAAATCCTAATGTGCCAGATTGCTTGATGGTGAATCGTAGCCAAAGCGAGTTGTTTTCTTGAGATTGACAAACATTTGGGCCAATTTCTTGAATTCCAGCTCCAGAAACATCTAAATGAATATCATAATTACCACATACCTGAACAAAGTTTACACAATCGTTGGGCAAACCTTGTGCAGATAACAGGTTGGTAAAACAAATTAAAATAAGAAAAAAACAAGTTTTTACCATTGAAACAATGGATATTCTGACATCATTTTATGAATATCCTGTCCTATTTGATTTAATTTTTGAGTGTTTGAAGCATTTTTGATTGCAGAATCGATAAAATCTGCAATAGTTGCCATATCATTTTCTTTGAGACCTCGTGTAGTGATGGCGGGTGTTCCGATTCTGATTCCCGATGTTACAAAAGGAGATTTATCATCAAACGGCACCATATTTTTATTACAAGTGATATCTGCTTTCACCAATGCTTCTTCTGCATCTTTACCCGAAATATCCTTATTTCTCAAATCAATTAACATCAAATGATTATCGGTTCCGCCAGAAACCAGATGATAATCTTTTTTCACTAATTCTGCAGCAAGTGCTTGTGCATTTTTGATTATTTGACGGGCATATACGCCGAATTCATCCGTTAAATCCTCACCGAACGCTACAGCTTTAGCTGCAATTACATGCTCCAAAGGTCCTCCTTGATTTCCTGGAAAAACGGCAGAATCAATTACTCTTGACATCATTTTAGGTTTTCCTTTAAACATTTGACCAAAGGGATTTTCAAAATCTTTTCCTAACATTATGATTCCTCCTCGTGGACCACGAAGTGTTTTATGCGTTGTAGAAGTTACAATATGGCAATGCGGCATGGGATCATTGAGCAATCCTTTGGCAATAAGTCCAGCGGGATGGGCTATATCAGCCAAAACCAGCGCCCCAATTTCATCTGCTATTTTTCTGATTCTGGCATAATCAATATCACGCGTATAGGCAGATCCACCACAAATAATAAGTTTTGGTTTTTCTTTTCGTGCGGTTTCTTCCATCGCATCATAATCAATCAAGCCTGTTTCTTTATCTACTCCATAAAAGCATGTTTCAAAACGGATTCCCGAAAAATTGACTGGTGAACCATGGGTAAGGTGCCCTCCATGAGACAAATCCAATCCCATAATTTTGTCACCTGCATTCAAACAAGCCAAATATACAGCTGCATTGGCCTGTGAGCCAGAATGTGGCTGCACATTGGCATATTCTGCCCCGAATAATTCTTTCAATCGGTCAATAGCCAGATTTTCTACTTTATCCACTACTTCACAACCGCCATAATATCGCCTCCCGGGATATCCCTCTGCATATTTGTTGGTGAGTACCGAGCCCATCGCTTTGAGAACGTTTTCACTTACAAAGTTTTCTGATGCAATCAACTCAATACCATTTAGTTGTCTGTTCTTCTCTTCTTCTATTAATTGAAAAATTGGATCCATTTTTATGTATTATTATTTATTACCTATTTAGTTGTTCAAACTTAATAATTATAATTGAATTTCATTTCAAGAATATTGATAAAAACATTCTATAATCTCATCTTAAAAAGATAAAAGAACAAGACAAAAGTCATTAAATTATTCGCAAAATATGGCGTATATTTGCATCGTCAATTAAAGAAAAACAAATTAACTGATTGATAAACTAAGAATAACACAAATCACAATCATGAAAAAATCGATTTTAGTTTTAGTTCTCCTTATGGCAAGTATGTTGAACGCAGGAAATGACAAGCCTGTAGATTCTGCTAGAATTGCAGATGTTTTGCCGACAAAAATGGAACATGTAATGATTCAAACCGATTTATTTAAAATTAAATGGGTAGTGAGTCAAATGAAATCAGAAGTTAAATCATTGGATAAAAGTATCCAGTATATGAAAGATTTAGCTCCCTTAATTACTGATTTTGAGCGAAAAATAAGAAAGTAAGTTGAATTAATTAATAGATTATTGTGATTCCCCACTACGCAAGTTTTGGGGAATTTTTATTGAATTTGGTGTAAAAAATACCTTAATTCACTCTCAAATATTTGAATATTGAAACGATGAGCCAAATTATTAATCCAATGGATTTCTAGCGGAACATCTTCATTAAATTCATTTTTCAAAAACTCAAAAGTCTTTTCCGGAGAAACATCCAAATCTCTGGCGCCTATTACGATTTGTAAAAAACTGTTGCGTTGAGGCAATTCGGGAATGTGCGGAATATAATGCCTGAAGGGTAAAGCCGGATTAAATAGCAATGCAGGAATTTTTTTTAATCCAGAAAAATAATAACCTGCCAAACCACCTGCGCTCGATCCTATTACCATATCAACATCGTACTCATCGAGCAATTGACTCAACAAATTTTGATTTGAAGTATAGTCACAATGCGGTGCAAAAACATTAAGACCCATCGCTTGCATTACCTCTCTCCTATTAGAATGCAATTGGCTGTTGAGCCCATGCAAATAAAGAACTTTTGACATAAATTTATACTAAAACAGATGTGTTGACACCTATGGTATGCGTTGTATAATTTTTTGTTTTGGATTTTGTATCAAGATAGAAATCAATGCGGCCTAAATATAATCCCGCCCAACCTACTTGATTGATAATTACAGTTTTACCTTCTGCATTCAATTTTTCAACGGGATGTTCCAAAAATGTGTGCGTATGTCCGCCAATAATCAAATCAATATCTTTGGTTTTCTGTGCCAACATCACGTCAGAAACAAAGTTACGCTCTCCATAATTATAGCCCAAATGTGAAAGACAAATAATCAAATCACAATTTTTTTGTTTGAATTCTTGCGTCATTTCTTGGGCTGCTTCAATGGGATCCAGATATTTGGTTTCGCCATAATATTCTTTACCTACCAAGCCTTCCAGTTTAATTCCAAGTCCGAAGATTCCAATTTTTAATCCATCTTTTTGTATGATTTTTCCCCGTTTGAACGCGCCATCGAGTATTGTATCAGAAAAATCATAATTGGCCGTTACAAAATCAAATTGCGCATGTGGCAATTGTTTTTTTATTCCTTCCAATCCCGCATCAAATTCGTGATTTCCCAAAGTGGCTACGTCATAGCCCATTTTTGACATCAATTTAAATTCGAGTTCTCCACCAAAAAAATTAAAATAAGGTGTTCCTTGAAATATATCTCCAGCATCCAATAAAAGCACATTTTTTTCTTGACTTCTGATTTGATTGATTAATGCTGCACGACGTGCAAAACCGCCTTTGTTTGAATATCTTTCATCCGAAGATATTTCGAATGGCTCAATTCTGCTGTGCTGGTCATTGGTATGTAAAATTGTAATTTTTTTGGTCCCTGAATTGGCCAAAACAGGTAAGCTTGGCATACTCAATAATGCCGTTGTAAGTGCCGTTTTTTGTATAAAATCTCGTCTTGTCAACATATTTTTATTCTATATATCTAAGGTCTGAATTAACTTGAATTGTATCGATTTTTTCTAAATAATTGATATACATGTCTCGCAGCCGAATCTGAAGATATTCTACATCGACAGGATCGAGAAAAAAACGCATTTGATCACCACCATTTTGTAAATAATCATTAGTTAGAATTCTATAATTCCGGTTAGAATCATATTTTTCTCCATTGATCAAAAAATCTTTATCATCACTATTTTTATTGAATTTCAAACCAGAAACAGGATGATTTTTACTGGATTGACGTAAAAAACTTACCATTTCGTATAATTTTTCACCGGTCATAGTTACCACAACAGCTTCATTTTCAAACGGCATAAGCTCGTACATGGAACGCACGCTCAAATAGCCGGGTCCGAATGAACGACGCAGTCCACCACGATTCATCAATACGATATCAATACGTTTTCCGGGATGTTTTTTTCTATAAATTTCGTTGGATTCTTCCATCATTAAATCTGTAATGAAATTCCCAAGTACGGTATTGGCGCCTTCATAATCCAAGGCGATAGGAGAATAGGCAAGCTCGCGATTGAGAAGACTATCCATACTCATTTTGTAAGGTTGAATAAGCGTTAAAATTTTTTCACTGGATTCAAGTGAATCTGAAATAAAAATTCTACTTTTTTCTGCATTCTGCACTTGATACAAGGCAGGTCTGCATGCCAAGATCGTGATGGCAAAAATCGAAATAAAAATCAATTTTCTCATTTAAACTATCTTTAATCGATATTTACGATTTGGGGTTATAATTATTTTATGAGTTTTAAATTGGGCATCGTACGATTTTCTGATTCTATGAAATTCTTTCCTCTCACCAGGCTTTGAATCAAATCGTGCAATTCATCTACAAATCGGAGTTTGAGCTGTGTTGAATGATAGATAATACTCACTTCTCTAGTGGGTACAGGCTCTTCAAATTGTTTGATGAATTGTTTATAATCCTTTGGAATATCCTCTGCTTGCAGAGCGGGTAGCACCGTCATTCCCAATCCATCCTGAGAAAGTTTAACCAATGTAAATAGACTGCCACTATCTACGTTTAACGCCTCTTGGGGATAATCATTTTGATTTATTGTTTTGCAAATAGATAGTACATTATTTCTAAAGCAATGCCCCTCTTCTATCAACAACAAATCTTTCATTTGCAAATCAGAATCTTTAATTTTTTCTTGATTTGACAAGCGGTGATACTCTGGAACATATGCCACCATAGGCTCATGATACAATGGAATTTCAATAAAATCGTCGTTATAAGTAGGTGTTACGGCAATACCAAAATCAATTTCATTATTGGCCAAAGCTTCTAGCATGGCTTCTGTTTTCATTTCCTTGACCCTGAGATTTACTTTGGGAAATTTTGTTTTAAAATTTTTATAAAACAAAGGAACCAAGGTAGATAATACAGTAGGAATTACTCCCATGACATAATCGCCTTCTACGTTTTCGCGCAAATCATTGACAATATGTGACATTTTACGAGATTCGCGTAAAATAATTTGCGCCTGGTCCAGCACTTTTTGCCCAATTGCCGTAATTTTGATGGGATGTGTGCTACGATCAAATATTTCTATATTAAGTTCTTTTTCTAATTTTTGAATTTGCATACTTAGAGTAGGCTGTGTTACAAAAGCTTTTTCCGCTGCCAGCGTAAAATTTCTGCTTTCGGCAACAGCCAGAACATATTCCAATTGAATTAGCGTCATGTATAATTATTTTTGATAAAGATATTAATTCCTTTCAACTACTTCACAATACATTTTGATTTAATTTTCGTAAATTTACATCATTAAGAAATATATAAATTATGGAATTAACAACAATTGGATTGAAACAACAAAAATCTCAAGAATTAGCAAAGGATTTGAACCAACTTCTTGCTAATTTTCAGGTTTATTATCAAAATTTAAGAAGCGTACATTGGAATATAAAAGGTCCGAATTTTTTTGCATTACACGAAAAATTTGAAGAATTATATACAGAAGCACAAGTGCAAATAGATGATATTGCCGAGCGTATTTTGACATTAGGTGAAACTCCTTTACATACTTTTCAAGATTATTTGGACAATTCACAAGTAAAAGTGGCCAAAAACGTGAGCGAGGATACCAAATGTGTAAAAGTCGTTTTGGATTCTATGAAAGAATTATTGCATATCGAACGCGAAATTCTAGAAAAATCTGCCAAGTTGGAAGACGAAGGCACTAATGCCATGATGAGTGATTTTATTTCAGGACAAGAAAAAACAGCTTGGATGCTGAATTCTTGGCTAGGTCGTGAAATTTAATCCAACAAAAATTATATTTTCAAAATCCTGTCTCAAAAGGCAGGATTTTGTCATTTTAAATGAAAATAAACTTCATAATACCAACTTTCAGTCCTAATTTTTTTCAAAATTATTCATTTCTTAATATGGGCTTTAGCTTAAATTTCGTCTGAATATTGAATATTTAATTACCTTTATCCCACTTTTTATTTGAAGTTATGATGAAACCTTTTTTACTGTTTTTTAGTTTTTTGTTATTACTCACAAGTTGTTCAGACCAAATCAAAGGAGAAGGCGACGCACAACTTGCACAGGATTTTATGGTTGAAAATTTTTCTGATATAGAAGCTTCAGGGAAATTCAAATTACTGCTTATTCCCAATGATTCTGCCTACGTAAGTGTTCAATCCCATCGTAATTTAATCGAAAATATGGACATTTATGTTCGAAACAAAACTTTGACAATTGCTGAAAAGAAAAATGTCGATAGTTTTGAATCATATGTTATATACCTATATTATACAAACGAATTGAAAAGTATAGAAATTTCTGAAAAAGTATTACTAGAAAGTGCATCTACCCTTACTTTTGATAAATTTAAAATAAGTGCCAAAGATCAAGCTGTTGTGCAACAATTTGTTTTGAATGCGAAAGAAGTTGATTTGAAAGTAGATGATAAAGCAGAAGTGCGAATATCTGGCACGGCTTCTACCGTAGATTTGAAAGCAAAAGATTATGCAAGTGTAGAAATTGAATCCCTTCCAACAAAAGTATTGAAGGTAGATTTGAGCGGAGAAGCAGAGGTTATGGCAAATGTGAACAAAGAGCTGAAAGGACGTGTGCTGCAAAATTCTACACTTCGATATATCGGCAGTGCAGTAAAGGATGTTGATGTAAAAGATAAAGGTGAAATAATTAATAAATAATATGACTACGACAGAAAGAGCAAAATTATGGTTGGGTGACGCTTATGATGAAGAAACTCGTGATGAGGTTCAACGCCTATTAAATGAAAATTCTACTGAACTCGAAGATGCTTTTTATCGGAATTTAGAATTTGGAACTGGTGGTATGCGAGGAATCATGGGAATTGGCACCAATCGACTCAATAAATATACGCTTGGCGCAGCAACACAAGGATTAGCCAATTATCTGAAATCTTTTCATCAAGAAAAAGAACTGAAAGTTGTAATTGCGCATGATGTTCGAAATAACAGTCGTAAATTTATACAGATTGTGGCAGATGTACTCTCTGCCAACGGAATACGTGTTTTTATTTTTGATAACTTCAGACCCACTCCAGAGTTATCTTTTGCAGTAAGATATCTGGGCTGTGATGCCGGAATTGTTTTGACAGCTTCCCACAATCCGCCAGAATATAATGGATACAAAGTGTATTGGAACGATGGTGCACAAATTGTACCTCCGCATGACCTGGCTATCATAGAACAGGTAGGAAAAGTAAGAGCCGAGGATATCAAATTTGATGGAAATCCAGATTTGATAGAAATATTGGATAATCATGTAGATGATGTTTTCTTGGAACATTGTGTAAAATTTGGCTCGCGCGAGGACAAATCGGGTTATGATCAATTAAAAATAGTTTTCACACCTATTCACGGAACGGCCATTGCCTCTATTCCCGAGGCGTTGGAACGTGCTGGTTTTGAGCATATTCATTTGGTAGAAGAACAAATCAAACCGAGTGGAAATTTCCCTACGGTAAAATCACCAAATCCAGAAGAACCAGCAGCACTGGCCATGGCCCTAGATTTGGCAGAAAAAATTAACGCCGATATTGTCATAGGTACAGACCCAGATGCAGACCGTTTGGGCGTAGCTGTGCGTGATCTTGATGGCAAAATGATCCTACTCAATGGTAATCAAACCAATACTATTTTTACAGATTTTCTTTTAAATGAATTGAAAGAGAAAAATGCCTTCACCGGAAATGAATTTATTGGCTCTACTATTGTAACTTCTGATATATTTATCGATTTGGCAAAATATTATAATATTGAATGTAAACTTGGGCTTACAGGATTCAAATGGATCGGTAAAATGATTCGTGAGGCAGAAGGAAAACAAAAATTCATTTGTGGAGGAGAAGAGAGTTTTGGCTTTATGATAGATGATTTTGTGAGAGACAAGGACTCTGTAACTTCTACCCTATTGGCTTGTCATATTGCTGCCAATGCCAAAGCGCAAGGTGGCAGTATATATCAAAATCTCATAGAAGCCTTTGCCAAGACCAAAGTGTATCAAGAAGATTTACTATCTATCACAAAACCTGGAAAATCTGGCGCAGAAGAAATAGCCGCTATGATGTCAAATTGGAGAAAAAATCCACCAACTTCATTCAATGATAGCCCTGTTTGTAAATTGGATGACTATTTGACCTTAGAATCAAAAGAAATTCAAACTGGAAACGTATCTCCAATAGATTTACCTGCGTCTAATGTTTTGATTTTCTATACAGAAGATGGCAGCAAAATAGCCGCACGCCCATCAGGAACAGAACCTAAAATTAAGTTTTACTTTTCTGTAAATGCACCGCTCGATCATGTGAACGACTACGAATCTGTCAAACAACAACTATTAAAAAGAATTGAAAATTTAAAAGCAGAATTAAGTTAAAACTTATCAACAACTGTTGAAAACCCTAACTGAATAAGAATTTTTATTGATTTTCTATTTGAACTTCTCAAAAAATAGATTATATTTACATCAAGTTTAGGTTAATTAATTCAATTTTTTATGTTAGTTCAAAAAATTCAACAAGTGTTGGATAGTATAACCAGAGATGAAAATGAGCAAGAAGCATTTATAATGTTAGGCTTGATTTTCAGTCTGTTATTCTTTGCTATAGTTGGCATTGCGACAGGACAAACCCTGGCTTTGATACTATAACATTTGGTTCAACTTCAACAAAAGGAATCGGGAAACTGATTCCTTTTTTTATTACCCAAAAAAGAAAAATTGAGAATAAAAATTTTCAAAAAATCTTCTTTTATGAATCATCTTAATTTAAATTAAAATAAATAATTCATATCATTTTTATCCACCATTCGTATTTGATTGATTCCATTCTAATTTTCAGAATTGATTTGGCAAAAATTCCATTTCAAACCAGAAATAGAAATCAAATTTTTTCAAAACTTATAATTTTTGTATTTTTCGGGATTAAATATTTAAAATGAAAAAAACAGTATTTGTACTTGGTTTGGCGGTCTTTGCGGTGGCTTGTCAAACATCGCAAGTTACAGAACCACAAAAGCAAAACATGACACAAAAAACCCACACGCAAAGCGAAACAAATCCTTTATTACAAGCGAGTAAATTGCCTTATGGTGCACCAGATTTTAATAAAATAGAAAATCATCATTATTTACCCGCTATGAGGCATGCTATGGATTTACAAAAACAACGCGTTTTGGAAATTGCCAAAAACACAGCTGCGCCCAATTTTGCAAACACCATCCTCGAACTCGAAAAATCTGGGTATGAACTCGACAGAGTTGCCAGTGTTTTTTACTCAATGGCAGGTGCGCATACCAATGATGTGATAAGGGATGCACAAAAACAATTGGCTCCTCTGATGGCTGCACATCGTGATGAAATTTTCTTGAATGAAGATTTATTCAAAAAAGTTCAGTTTGTATATTCAGAAATGGAAAAATCCAAAATTGAAGGTGAAGATAAAATACTAACTAGAGAATATTTTCAAGATTTCTTTTTATCTGGCGCTACCCTATCCAAAGAAGATAAAGCCACTTTAAAAGATATTAATTCCCAAATTGCAACGCTGCAAACACAGTTTAATCAAACTTTGCAAAGTGCAAATAATGCAGCAAAAATTGTTGTAAAAGATAAAAGTGAACTGGCTGGCCTATCAGACGAGCAAATCAAAGCCTTGCAAAACGAGGATGGAACTTATAGTATTGCTATTCTGAACACCACAGGGCAACCATTATTATCTTCTCTTCAGAATAGAAAATTACGTCAACATATTTTTGAAGCGGGCTGGAATAGAACCAATGGTGGAGAATTCAACACCAATCAAATTATTTTGAAATTGGCTCAATTGCGCGCACAAAAAGCAAAATTACTTTCATTTGATGAATATGCCTCTTGGAGTTTGGTAAATACCATGGTGAAAAATCCTGAAACTATTCGTACATTTTTTGACGGAATGATTCCTGCTGTAAACAAAAAGGCAGAGGAAGAAGCCAAAGCAATACAAAAAATGATGGCAGCTGACGGGATTAAAGACAAGATTCAGCCTTGGGATTGGAGTTTTTATTCAGAAAAAGTGCGTAAAGCCAAATATGATTTGGATGAAAATGAAATTAAACCCTATTTTGAACTAAACCGTGTTCTAGAGGATGGCGTTTTCTATTCGGCGACCCAACTTTTTGGTGTAACTTTTAAAGAAAGAAAAGATATACCTGTGTATCATCCAGATGTTGTGGTTTATGAAATTTTTGAAGAAGATGGAACGCCTCTGGCTCTATTCTATGGCGATTTTTTTGCTCGTGAAAGCAAAAGAGGAGGCGCTTGGATGGGGAATTTTGTTTCACAATCACATTTATACAATCAAAAACCGGTAATATATAATGTATGTAATTACCAAAAACCCGCAGATGGAATGCCAGCTTTGATTACATACGACGACGCAGAAACACTTTTTCATGAATTTGGGCATACGCTTCATGGTTTGTTTGCAGATCAAAAATATCCAAAATTATCAGGTACTTCTGTAGCTCGTGATTTTGTGGAATTCCCTTCACAAGCTAATGAGCATTGGGTGCTGGATTCCAAAGTTTTACAAAATTATGCCAAGCATTACAAAACAGGTGAAGTGATTCCGCAGAGTTTGATAAAGAAAATCAAAGACGCATCCACTTTCAATCAGGGATTTGCCATGTACGAAGTATTGGCGGCCGCAAATTTAGATTATAGATGGCACACTCTTTCCTACCAAGAAGCAGAAAACATCAAAGATCCTAATGATTTTGAAAAAGAAATTTTAATTAAAGACAATTTATGGAATGAACAAATTCCACCTAGATATCGTTCATCGTATTTTGCTCATATTTTTGGTGGTGGTTATGCAGCAGGATATTATTCGTATTTATGGACAGAAATGCTGGCATTGGATACGGGTGCATGGTTCGAGGAAAGTGGAGGACTTGATAGAAAACTCGGACAAAGATACCGTGATATGATATTATCTCGTGGTAATACCATGGATTACAAAGAAATGTACAAAGCCTTTAGAGGAAGTGACCCCAAACAAGAAGTGATTTTGAAAAGTCGAGGCTTAAATTAATTTCTTTAAAATATTGATTTTTAAACCTTTCTGAAAACAATTCGGAAAGGTTTTTGTTTAAATATATAAAAACCGATTTTATGCGAATTTTTTCTTTCTTTCTAATTTTATACTTTTTTCACTCTTGTGCAACTTCTCAAGGAATTTCAAACGTACTGCAAGCGCCTTCAATGGAATATACCGGAACTGAAAATGATTTGACACTGCGTGTGAAAATTATTTTGTTAAGAACCGATGATGGTAAAGGTAATTTTGATTTAAACCATCCAGAAGAAGGAGAAGTAATAAAAGAAGGAATTTTTAATTCTATGAACAATTTTAAATCTTGGGTAAAACCAAATGATTTAAAAGCTTGCTATTCTGGATTTGATTTTTTCCCTTCAACAGGACTCGATTTTGATGTCAAATTTGTTTATGTAAACAATACTTATGCATGGAATTATCTAAATAGTGGTAGCGATATGAAAATCAATAAATTATCTGGGTTTTCACCATCAACGTCTTGGTATATGAAGCAAATCGATGACAGTATTCATTTGTCTGAAGGAAATAAAAAGTATATACATGTCTATTTAACTAATGATGGTGAGGATGCGGAAAAAGTTTTATTTCAAAAACAAAAACCCACAGACCCCAAGGGAAAAGCGGCTGCACAATTTCCAAGTTATTCTGATTTTGATCGCTCATCACAGATTCATATGCCCAATGCCTATTTGAAGTATAAATATATGCGCGAAGTGGCTCCAGCAGAATATAACGAACCTTGGTCTGAAGTAAGAAAATGGCTTACAGAAGCGGGTTCGGCAGGGCTCACGCATGAGTTACTGCACAATTTGGGACTGGCGCATAACAATGAATTTCATGGCGCAAATCAGTGCCAATACAGTATTATGTCACAAAAACATACGCACGCAAGGAATTATCTACAACCCACAGAAATTAAAAAAGTGCATGAGGTTTTGAGCAAAACCAACATGATACAATTTGTCACGGAAAACTCACATTATGGCAAAACCATCGTTTTGAATACGGGTGGAAACTGGAACGAATTACGACGATATTACGCAGATTTTCGCTTAAAAAACAATCAGGAATTGACAATTTCCAACAAAATCATCTTACCCGTTCAGGCTAAATTTCATCTGGAAAGAAATTCCAAAGTAAGAATTACCAAAGATGGTTCTGTTGTATATCCCGATGGCAGCGAATTCAATGGCTGGGTGAGGCATTCTACTGCCAATGTGATAAAAGAATAATTATTTTTTTCTTACACGAGTGAGATCCAGCATATCAATGGCCGTAGTTTGAAATCCTTCGATATTTTTACGTAGAAAAGTCGTGCTTTCATCATAGAAAATAGGAATTACGGGTAATTCATTCATAATGATTCGGTCCATTTCTTTATAAATTTCTACACGGTCTTTTTCGTTGTTAATGGTAAGGGAATGGAGATATAATTGATCAAATTCATTCGAAATAAAATGCGAATAATTAGGACCATTGGGCGAAAAATTTTTACTGTAAAACAGACTTAGAAAATTTTCTGCATCCGGATAATCTGCTCCCCAATTTGCCCTGAAAAATGGAAACTTACCTGTGGCTTTTCCATCGCGTAATGTTGCGGGATCTACAACATTTACACCAATAGGCCAACCAGATTTGGTCATTTCTGATTGTACAAATTCACAAATATCTGCATATTCTTGGGTTGTAACCAACTTCAAATCAGGAAGTTTACCATGTTTTGCTTTATAATCAGATATAATTCTTCGCGCTTCTGCTTGATTGTAAACATCTCCCAAATCGCTCTGATATCCAGGCAAGCCTTTTGGAATAAATCCTCCATTTGCTGCAAATCCTATATCATTTCTTAAAAATTTAATCATTTTTTCCTTATCAATTCCCATATTCATCGCTTTGCGCAAATTAGGGTCAATGGGCTCTGGAGAATCCAAATAAAAACACAAATACTCGGTATTGAGATAAGGAGATTTAATCATTTGAATATCAGACTTGTACTTTTCGTGCAATTTGCCATCGGTAGTGAGTAACTCATCTTTATAGGATGGATCCAGACTTGCCATCATATCGATTTTTCCTTGAACCAATTGCAGAAATTCACTGTGTTTTTCTGGTAAAAACTGTACAGCAACATATTCCAAATATGGTAACGAATCACCATTTAAATCCTTTTGATAATAATGTGGATTTTTTTTGAAAACCAATTTTACATTATCTTCCCACATTTGAAACTGAAAAGGCCCTGTTCCTACGGGATTTTTATTAAAATCATATCCTTTTTCGAATAATTCATGCGGTACCACCGAACAGTATTTCATAGCCAATAAGCCTAAAAATGGTGGAAAAGGAGTTTTGAGATGAATCTGAAAAACAGAATCATTCAAAGCTTGATAGTTTTCAACATTATTTAATACAAATCCACCAGATGAGCCTGTTTTTTCATCTGTAAGACGATTAAAACTATAGGTAAAATCTCTGGCGACAACGGCTCTGGTTGAATCAGCCCCAAAAACAGGATGTGAATGAAAATAAACATCATTTCGTAAATAAAACGTATAGCTTTTTCCATCACTGCTTATTTCCCATTTTTTGGCAATTTCAGGGACAATTTCCAGATTTTCATCAAAGTTTACCAATCCGGTAAACATCAAATTACACATCCAATTATTGGCTTTGCTTCTTGCAAAAGCAGGATCGAGAGAAGAAACATTATCGTATCGATTCAACCGAAAAACCTTGCTTTCGTCAATATCTGGTGCTGAATTACACGAAAAAAGACAAATTCCGGTAATTAAAATAATAATTATATGCCAAAAATATTTCAGTACTTCAATTTTTTAGTGATTTATTTATAAATAAATTATTTAACCTCTTTTAGCATCTTGATGTTTATGCAACAATCTTTGCGTAAACTCATCATTATTCGCCAATTCAGAAATATTCACATGCATTCTGTATCTCCAGTAATGGGGAAAAACAGCAGGAATATTAATTCTTTCTATATCTTCATTCGAATTTCTAAATTCTTGTGACATTCCCAAAAATTCCTGTAGTGGAATGACCGAAAGCATCGCTGGCGAATAGAGGTGTTGGTCGATAATTTGAGCTTGTAAATCGGGATGTAATTCATAGGGCGCCTGCCCATAAATCCCCATAATTTGATTGAAATAATACTGTGTGTCATCCGAATTTTCTTTCCACCATTGACGCAATGTAGAGGTGTCATGGGAAGAGGGTGAAACTACAGACAAATAGGGCGCATGTTTGGGGTGTGAATACTTTAATTTTTCGTCTGAAGGCATACGTTGGACTTGCAGAGACAAAATAGCAAGATCGTTCATAACCATAGGAACAACCTTGGGCACCATGCCCAAATCCTCGCCACAGGTTAACATATTTGTCGCTTGCTTCAATGCGGGCAATTTTTCCAATCCTTTTTGTCTCCAAAATTCTTCTTGTCGATGATAGAAATAATCGAGATAAAGTGCGTAAAGTTTATCTTGTTCATTTTTCCCAAGCCATTTGTAGTTATTGGTATTATACTGTGCAAATCTTGGATGCAACAGGATTTCTTCCCCTTCTTCTTTTATGAACAATACATTCGCTGCCAATTCCAGTAATCTTGCGGTAAAAGCATGGTCGGTGCCCAGAATATTTTGAATTTTTCGCTGAGAATCATATTCTGACTTGAACTTGTATTCACCAGCATCATTTTTCTTTTCGAAATACGCCAAAATTACGTTCTCCGTGTCGCTTCCAAAGTACTGAAACAACAAATCATAATGAATATATGGCTGTGTTAATCGGTCTAAATCTAAATGAATTCCTCGATTGTGCAATTCATTCCATGTGACGGGCAATGCCGGTTCGAACCTGCCTAGGATGCCTTGTGTAGCGGTCATAGGAATTTGCCAAATTCTGAAAAATCCTAAAATATGATCAATTCTGAAAGCGTCAAAATACCTAGACATAAATTGAAAACGACTTTTCCACCAGCCAAAATCATCTTCTTTCATTTTATCCCAATTATAGGTTGGGAATTCCCAATTTTGGCCCAAAACGGCAAAATCATCTGGCGGCGCACCTGCTTGTTGGTCCATATGAAACAATTCTGGATTCCACCAGGCATCGGCACTGTGTCGATAAATTCCAATGGGTAAATCTCCTTTTAATGTCAATTTCAAGTCATGCAAAGCATCTACCGTTTTGGAAAGCTGCTCATGCAATTGCCATTGAACAAATACATAAAACAACACATTTTTGTACTGTTTTGAATTGGATTTGAACAAACGATTCAAGACAGCAGCAGAACTTTTCGAATTTGTTTTCCATTGTGTGAAATCAGCTGTTTTATTGGAATCACGTAATACAGAAAATGCCGCATATGGCTTCACCCAAGCACTATTTTCATCCAAAAAATGTAGAAAAGATTTATTTTTACTAATCTTTTCAAAGTTCTTATTAAAATATTTTTGAAGAAAATCATTTTTGAATTGATTAACCTCTTCATAATCCACTTGTGCGTGTTGATTGAGTTCATTGGATTTGGATGCAATGAGTTGAATTTCTGATGTAGATAAATCTTTCAAATCACTCAATCTCAAATACATAGGATGTAATGCATATACAGATATGGCCGCATAGGGATACGAGTCTGTCCAATCGAATTTGGCCGTAGTATCATGAATGGGTAAAATTTGAATCATAGAGAAACCTGCATTCTTTGCCCATTTTCCGAAATCGATTAAGTCTAAAAATTCACCAACTCCAAGTCCTTTTTCTGAACGAAGCGAAAAAACAGGAACCGCTACACCACTTCCCTTCCATTTCTGTTGTTGTGGCTGACCAAAAGAAACGTCATTTACCAAGGCAAATTCATCATTTTGTGTAGGCAAAACATATCGATTATTACCTGTTTCATAATATTTTACTTGGCCAGAAATGCTGTCTTTTATCAAATATTTATATTCAATAACCCCTTCTGCCTGCGACAAATCCACGTCAACAAACCAGCGACCATCATGATCTGGATTGAGTTTCAATGCTTGATTTTCTTCCCAATTTCCGAGATTTTGAAAATTTCCTAGTAGATAAATGGCTTCGTTTGGGTTTAAAATACGAAAAGGAATACTGAATCTGTGTGAATTTTTCTTAAATTTTCTTACTTTTTTCACATCAAATTTGGGAGCCAAATGCTCAAAAAACGCGGTATTCAGATTAAATTCTGGAAGGCTGGGATAATTCCAAGTGTCGTAGATTACAATTTGTTTGCGCACCGTAGGTAACTCAAATTGATGCCGCGCCCATTCTTCTGTAATGTCAGAATTTCTTTGATCTTTAATAAAATATAAATAATCAAATTTCTTTTCGTTTATATCCAAATCAACCGACCATTGCGAGCCTCCATCATATTTCAGGCCGATTGCATTTTCTTTATTCCAATTGCCCAACTCGTTGCAACTGCCTGTTATATAAATATTTTGACCAAAAGCAGTAGCAAATTTTACATTGAACTTTATTTTCATATTTTGCGGATTAAATTGAGCTCGCAATTTGCTGAAAATTATGTGAAATACAAATGAATTTGATATAAAATTATAAATAACTTATCAAAAATGTTCTTAATAATTTGTTGATTGTTATAAGGCCTTTACTATTTTTTAACACCCGCTAAAATTGTTATTTTTGCAGGATTATACCCATCATTTACATGGAAAAAAAAACCGGAACACAAAATAATAAAAAACCTTTGATTAATTGGATATTGACAAGAGTCGTGTCCGGGATTCTTGTATTTTTTGTTGGATTAATTTTATTTCTTTCCTTTATTTCTTATTTAATGAACTGGAAACAAGACCAAAGTCAAATAGGAACTTGGAATGATCCCAGCTTCGAAATTGAAAATATTTTCGGAAAATTAGGTGCTTGGCTTGGAGATTTTTTTATATACAAAGGAATAGGCGCTGCAGCCATTTTAATTGCTATTTGGACCATGCTAGCTGGGTTGAAATTAATTTTTAAAACCAAAAAAATTCCATTATTAAAAATTACGCTCAACTTTTTATTTTTCATGATATGGCTGCCATTGTTTTTGAGTTTTGTTTTACCAGAACACAGCATTTTTGGCGGTAGAACAGGTTTTGAAGTAAAATCATATCTCATGGATTTAATTCAGAATTTGGGAATTATTCTCTTGTTATTTTTTACATTTATCATTTTTACGGTACTCGAATGGCGTATTTCACCCGAAAAAGTCGCTTCACGAATTCAGGAAAAACAAAAATTAAAACAAGAAAAAATAAAAAATAAAATCGAACCCAATCTGAATGATAATGAAATAGAATCAAAAGAAATTCCTCCCCTAGAAACTTTGACTTCTGCTAGAACCAACAAAGGTTTTTCACACGATGAATTAAGCGATGATGAAACCGAACCATTCCGTATAGACAAGCCTGTTGTGACCGAGGATTCACCTAAAATTCCAATAACACACATTGAAAAACCACAGCTCGAAAAACCCAGCTACGAACCAGAAGTAAAAGAAATAATCATAGAACCGCAAAAAGAGGGTGAAGTTGCTTTAACAGTTGAAAGAACCACGGAAGAAACGCTGAGCAGTAGTACTACAAGCTTACAATTGGTGGAAAAATTTGGAGAATTTGACCCCACGCTCGAATTGCCTAAATTCAAATTTCCTACGCTGGACTTATTAATTGATTATAAAGATAAACACAATGTCGAAATTGATCAATCTGAACTCGAATCCAATAAAAATCGAATTGTAGAAACTTTGGGTAATTTTGGGATAAAAATTGATTCTATCAAGGCTACCATTGGGCCCACAGTAACATTGTACGAAATTGTTCCCGAAGCAGGTGTCAAAATTTCTAAAATTAAAAATCTAGAAGATGATATCGCTCTCAGTCTTAGTGCTCTCGGAATTCGAATCATCGCTCCTATTCCAGGAAAAGGAACCATAGGAATAGAAGTGCCCAACAACAAACCATCCATTGTTTCGATGCGTTCGGTTTTGTCTTCACAGAGATTTCAAACCGCCAAAATGGAACTTCCAGTCGCTTTTGGAAAAACTATTTCCAATGAAACTTTTGTGGCAGATTTAGCTAAAATGCCACATTTACTCATGGCAGGTGCCACCGGGCAAGGTAAATCTGTAGGATTGAATGCGTTAATAACTTCACTTCTCTATAGAAAACACCCTGCAGAACTCAAATTTGTTTTGGTAGACCCCAAAAAGGTTGAACTCACATTGTACAATAAAATAGAGCGCCATTATTTGGCAAAACTTCCTGATTCTGAAGAGGCCATAATTACAGATAATCAAAAGGTAATCAATACATTAAATTCGCTTTGTATTGAAATGGACGACCGCTATAATTTGTTGAAAGATGCCTATGTAAGGAATATTAAAGAATATAACGATAAATTTAAAAACAGAAAATTAAACCCAGATCAAGGGCATCGATTTATGCCGTATATCGTTTTGGTAGTGGATGAATTTGCAGATTTAATTATGACGGCAGGTCGCGAAGTAGAACAACCGATTGCACGCTTGGCACAACTGGCACGTGCTGTAGGAATTCACTTGATTATTGCTACACAAAGACCGTCTGTAAACGTGATTACAGGAATTATCAAAGCCAATTTTCCTGCCCGAGTTGCGTTTAGAGTAACATCAAAAGTTGATTCACGTACTATTCTGGATTCTGGTGGTGCAGACCAATTGATTGGAAAAGGTGACATGCTTTTTACCACAGGAAACGAACTCGTGAGACTGCAATGCGCCTTTGTGGACACGCCAGAAGTTGATGCTATATCAGAGTATATAGGCAATCAAAAAGGATATCCCGATGCGTATATTTTGCCAGAATATGTTGGAGGCGACTCAGGAAATGACCTTATAGATATCGACCCCAACGAAAGAGATGCCTTATTTGTAGAAGCAGCTCGTATTGTTGTTCAATCACAGTCTGGCTCTGCTTCCCTACTGCAAAGAAAGTTGAAAATTGGATACAATCGTGCTGGTCGTATTATAGACCAACTCGAGGCCAACGGAATTGTAGGCGGGTTTGAAGGAAGCAAAGCTCGTGATGTGCTGATACAAGATGAAATGAGTTTGGAACAAATATTGAATAATCCTGATTAACCTAAAAGTAAAAAACATGAAAAAAATATTTTATACGCTGATAATCACTCTTTTAACTATACCAGCATTTGCCCAATCCAGCCAAGAAGCTAGAACGCTTTTGGATAATGTTTCTAAAGCATATCATAACAAATCTTCATTTTATTTAAAATTTAACACCGTTTTGAATAATTCTGCAACAGGTACTAAAGATTCTTATGATGGAGAAATATATGTAAAGGATGATAAATATAATCTTGCCGTTCCAAAAATGGATATAAGACAAATCTATGACGGCTTTAAACTTTATACCATTTCTTCTGAAACCAAAGAAATAACAATTACCAAACCCGATGCGGATAGTGATGAGCTGTTTACGCCTACACGTGTATTGGATATGTATAAATCAGGTTATAATTTGTCCATGGATGGCGTACGAAAAGTAAATGCAAAGAATGTAACTTTTGTAAAACTCACTCCAAACAATGCCTCTAAAGGACTAAAGCATGTACTTGTTGGTATAGACCGCAACTCACACGAGATGGTGCAACTTATTGAAGTAAATAACAACAACACCACAACTACACTTACGATAGAAAAACAATTATCAGACATCATTGTACCAAAATCTATATTAACTTTTAACAAGAATTTCTTTAAAGATTATTATATTTCGGAAATTTAAAACGCCCTATGCTCAAAAAGCTTGATTGGTACACAATCAAAACGTATTTCGGACCATTTATTTTTATATTCAGTGTACTTTTCTTCATATTTATGGTGCAATTTGCATGGCAAGAAATGGAGAAATTCGCTGGTAAAGGCTTGGATATGATTACCATATTCAAGCTTCTCTTTTATATGGGCTTATCGGTAGTTCAATTAGTTATGCCACTTACAGTCTTGTTGGCTGCCATTATGACTTTTGGTGGATTTGGTGAACGCTATGAACTCGCTGCTATGAAGTCCACAGGTGTTTCTTTAGGCAGAATTATGCTTCCACTTTTTATTTTGGTATGTTTACTTTCATATGGATTATACGTTTTCTCTGATACAGTTGTGCCTCAATCTCAGAGAAAAGCAAGAAATATGCTGATAAATATTGCCAGAACCAAGCCAGCTGTCAATTTCGAGCCAGGAGTATTTGTGATGGGAATCCCGGGTTTTAGCATGAAAATAGGAGATAAAAGTGGAGAAAACGGTCAATTTGTAGAACAAGTTTTTATTCATAAAGATGTTTCTGCTTTCGAAAATCAACAAACTATTGTGGCCAAAAACGGAATTTTTGAACCCGCTGATGATCAAAGATTTCTACGTCTTTCTCTATTTGATGGCGCAGTGCTAGAAGATGAAATTAGAAATAAAAACACCGAAGAATTGAGAAGGCAACCGTTTCGGGAAATTACATTTGATACAATGGTACAATATATAGATGTTTCTTCTATTGTAGAAAAAGCCATTGAGGATGAGCAGATTACAGACCACTACAAGTTTATGACTTCCACAGAATTACGTGGAAGAATTGATACTTTGAGGAAGAACGATTCCCTCACCTATCATCGTATTTTTTCAGAAAAATATCAAACTTTGCTTTCAGAATATTTTTTGATGGATACCTTGGCAAAAAACTCTGAAGAAAATATAACTCTACCCCCACTTTCTTCGATAGAAGAGAATAAAAAAGCCTCTCTATGCAATTCTGCCGTTTCTGAGATTGATCAGCATAAAAATTCTTATCAAATCAATAAAACAGAAATTCAGAATCGGAATAAAAATATGGCAAGACATGTATTGGTGCTGGTTCGTAATTTTTCAAATGCACTCATGTGTATTGCTTTTTTTCTGATTGGAGCGCCATTAGGTGCCATAATTAGAAAAGGAGGTGTCGGTATGCCGGTAGTTGTAGCCATCATCATATTTATTCTGTTTTATCTGGTGTATATGTATAGTGAAAATTTAGCCAAAAATGGAATTCTAGACCCCTATTGGGCTGCTTGGCTGCCTGTAGTAGTATTTTTTCCTATGGGAATATTCTTTACTTATAAGGCTATGACAGATTCTGAATTATTCAATATAGAATCATACTTGAAACCATTCCAAAAGCTTTTTGCTATCTTTGGAAACAAGAAAACAGAACATGCAAGATACCGTTAAAAAAGTGGAAAAAGACATCCTAATTAATACAATTCCAGAAGCCATTGAAGACATTCGACAAGGCAAAATTGTGATTGTCGTAGATGATGAAGATAGAGAAAATGAAGGAGATTTTGTAGCTGCCGCAGAACTGATTACCCCAGAATTAATCAATTTCATGTCGATTCATGGACGTGGATTACATTGCGCTCCTCTAACGCAGGAAAGATGTGAAAAATTAGAATTACACCCAATGGTTGGAAAAAATACCGACCCAAAAGGAACCGCTTTTACCGTTTCTGTCGATTTGTTGGGTCATGGTGTTACTACTGGAATTTCTGCCAGTGATCGAGCCAAAACTATTCGGGCTTTGATGGACGAAAATACAACTCCAGGCCAACTGGGCAGACCAGGTCATGTTTTTCCCCTGATTGCCAAAAAAGGAGGAGTTCTGCGAAGACCGGGACACACAGAAGCGGCCGTAGATCTCACAACTCTTGCAGGGCTCAAACCAGGAGGTGTAATTGTGGAGATTATGAACGAAGACGGCAGTATGGCGCGACTACCCCAACTTCGTAAAATTGCAGATAAATTCGATCTGAAAATCGTTACAATTCATGATTTAATAGCCTATCGATTAGAAAATGAATCTTTGATTGAAAGAATAGAAGAATTTCCTATCAAAACCATTTATGGAGATTTTAAGTTGATTTCCTATATCCAAAAAACAAATCAGCAAATTCATTTTGTATTAACTTACGGACATTGGAACGATGAAGAATCCGTGCCCGTTCGTGTGAAATCTACAAATTCCTATTACGACTTATTTTCTGCATTACAATTTGGTGAAACACCACTTATGCACAAAATAACAGATATTATTAAAAAAGAAAAAAAAGGAGCTATTGTGTTTATTAATAATGTTTCTGATGTGGATTTAATTAAGTCTAAATTAGAACATTTTAAAATGTATCATTCTGGCTCTCAAGCAAATCCCCTGTTACAAGCCGACGATAAAGATTATGGAATCGGAGCGCAAATAATCAAAGAATTAGGAATTTCAAAAATTCGATTAATAACGCAAAATCCACAAAAAAAGAAAAATCTAAGTGGTTATGATTTGGAAATTGTAGATTATATTGGCATCTAAATAATTAAATGACAAATAATTACCTTTCTTTTTTACTTAATTAGAATAAATTCTGTTTTCAATAGTATTTTAATTGAATTTTAATTTCATTCATTTTTTCAATAATTCAAAAATAAATTAAATCTTTTTCAGCTTATTATTTTGATGTTTTAAATTTGCACAAGACATGTGAATTAATTTTATTATTTTTATTCTCAAAAACATTGTCAATTCAAGCATTCAATGGAAACAATTATTTTTTGTTGCGGAATATATTCTATGCTAATGGCAGTCTTTCACATGTTTTTCTGGAAACTATTTAATTGGAATCAAGATTTGAAAAAATTGAGATTTGAAAATCGCGGAATCTTGCAAATTCTTAATGTACAAATCATTGTATATTTCCTAACCGTTGCTGTGATTTGTTTTTGGTTTTCGCAGGAACTTATTACTACAGCTATCGGCAAGGCATTTTTACTTATGAATGTTATATTTTGGGTTGTGCGTACTGTTCAGCAGTATATTTTTCTTTGTGCAAATCATTATATAATTCATCTCCTTAGCCTCTTTTTTGCCTTGGGCGCAGTCTTGTTTTCGCTGCCATTGCTGATGTAATTTTTATTCAGAAAGATATTTGGTTTTAGTTGACAATTCAAAAAAAGATGTCATTCAAACCTATTTCTGTTTCGTATAACAAAACCAGAAAACATGGCTTTTTTCCCATTTCAGAATTTTTCAAAAACCGTTTAAATCAAAAAATCAACCATTCACTCATTAATTCATGCCATTCAAAAGATTTTGATGATTTAATACGTAACAAATTCTGAAATTCGATAAAAAACCAACAAATTCAACTACTATGAAAAAATTTTTATCGGATGGATTGATCATTTCCTTCATTGCTATGACAGCCTTTTTTATTTTATTAAATTTTTTCGAAAATTCTAAAAATATCTCAATTAAGTTGCTGCAGGAAGACTACAACAGTATGGGATATACAACTAATAAAGAAGGTAACAAAGTAGCCAGACAGTGGCAAAATGACAGTATCACCTACATTTTTCACAAAAATATTAAAGATTAATTATAGCTGATGATCATTTTTGATGCTTATACCATCCATCCATAGTTTGACTTTCGTAAACCACAGATTATTGATCAAACAGCAAAAATTCTAACAATGAAAAAATCAATATTCACCACACTTTCAATCTTCATTTTTGCCCACGCATTTGCGCAGCAAAAATGGAATTATCCCAAAACTCCGAAAATTCCGGTGTATGATACTATTTGGGGTAAGGTGATTCAGGATGATTATCGGTGGATGGAAAACTCAAAGGATACCATTTTCACCAAATGGCTGAAAGAACAAGCAGATTATACCAATAATGTATTGGAAAAAATTCCCGGCATTGAAAAACTTCAGGCGGAATATATGCAGGCTCAAGATGAGGGTGGTAAAACCTACGATCCGGTTGTATCTGGTAAATCGGGAGTTGTTTTTGCCTTGAACGAACCCGGATCTCAATCCTACAAAGTATATTTCTATCGGTACAGCACCAAAAATATGGAACTGATCTTGGATCCGGAAAAATTGATACCCGGAAAAATATCAGAACTGGCAAACATTCCTTTCTTTAGCCAAAACGAAAAATATTTGGCTTTGCCTTTAACGATTTCTGAAACCGGAAAACAGACGATGGAGTATAAAATCTGGGATGTCTCAACAGGGAAGTTCGTCGAAGCGGATCAATCTTTTTCCTATTTCAGGTTTACTGACAAAGATGATGAAATCATTTATGACAAATCAGATCCAAAAAGTCCGGTTCCACAACAATTCGCTAGCTCTTGGCTGCACAAAATTGGACAATCAAAGGACAAAGATTTAATGCTGTTGGATCACGAAAAATACCCCGAATTGCTCAATTTACCTGGATTTACACCCGGCATATTTTTTCTTCCAAAAAGTAATTATGTTCTGGCTGTAAAGCCATTGACACAATCCATTTATTGGGAAGCATTTATTGCCCCGGTAACAGAATTAAGAAATGAACGTATCCATTGGAAAGCACTGACCGTTCGTGCTGACGAAGTACCGGTTTATGGAATTGAACTTGCGGGTGATAAAGCTTTTTTTCTGAGTTCTAAGAATGAACCCGGCAATGCAGTGCGCATGACAACTCTGCCCAATGGTGATTTTTCAAAATCAAAATTGATTTTCAGGCCAGAGGTAGGTTGGAATGTAAGTTCCATCAGCAGGTCACAGAATTATTTATTGATCAGTACATCCAAAAATGGGGTAGAATCCCGGATTTTTGCCTATCAAATTGCATCCGGTAAAATGAAAGAATTAAAAACCGGAATGAAAGGAAATTTTTCAATCGTCAATGTTCATCCTTCATCAGATAAAATTTTATTTACTATTGAAGCTTGGAATATACAACGCGGCAACTACTTTGAATACGACCTGAATGCCAATAAACAAGTTGTAGGAAAATTTGCTGCTAATCCTGCTAACTCTATTGATCACAATTTGGTGGTTGAGCAAATTGAAATTGCTTCGCATGATGGTGAAATGGTTCCGGTAAGTATAGTATATGATAAACGTTATTTTAAAAAAGACGGAAGGCACCGTATAGAAATGACCGGCTATGGAGCTTATGGCCTCTCTCAAAGACCTGGATATCTGGGAACTGAAAATCCAAAACTGAGCCGTGGCTTTGCATTGGTTACAGCCCACGTGCGGGGTGGCGGAGAAAAGGGCGGTGCTTGGCATAAAGCGGCACAAAAGGAATTAAAACCAAATACCTGGAAAGATTTTATTGCCACTGCCGAATACCTGCTTGCGCAGAAATACACTTCTTCTGATTTATTAAGCATTACCGGTGGAAGTGCCGGTGGAATTTTAATCGGAAGATCAGTTACTGAGCGTCCCGATCTGTTTGCTGTAGCAATTCCGAAAGTAGGTATGATGAATATAATGAGAGGCGAATTCTCAATAAACCCGATTGGTGTTTTAAATGAATTTGGCACCATTAAAAAAGAAGATGAGGCAAAATGGTTATTTGAAATGGATGCAATGCACAAAGTGAAAGCCGGGGTAAAATATCCTGCACAATTAATAACAGCCGGTAATCTCGATCCTAGAGTTGCAGTTTGGATGCCGGCAAAATATGCTGCCACCATGCAGGATAAAAATGGCGGCAACAGTCCACAATTGCTTTTTGTGGATTTTGATAGCGGACATTTTGGGGCAGCCACCAAAGAAGAACGTGCCAGGCAAGATGCCCTGATTTTGGCATTCGAACTTTGGCAAACGGGGCATCCCGATTTTCAACCGAAAAAATAAACTATCCTACCTTATCAAGGTTTTTCAAAAACAAAAAAATCTTTATTATGAAAAAATCAATATTCACCACACTTTCAATCTTCATTTTTGCCCACGCATTTGCGCAGCAAAAATGGAATTATCCAGAAACTCAAAAAATCCCGGTGTATGATACGATTTGGGGAAAAGTGTTACAAGATGATTACAGATGGATGGAAAAAACCGAGGATCCCAAATTTGTCAATTGGCTTAAAGAACAGAATACTTTTTCGGAATCTGTAATTGATAAAATTCCTAATCAGGATAAGATTGCCGCCTCGCTGAAAGAGTTGATGACTGCTGTCGGAACTTTATATGGTCAGGCAATGGGCAATGATGAAGTCGTGATTTACGGCAAATCATTGGCAACGGCTAATGCCACAAAAATCTACTACCGAAACCTTAAAACCAATAAAGAAAGACTGCTGCTGGACGGTGAAACTTATTTTCCCGGCAAAATTGCTTCTTTTTCTGAGCGGGCAATGAGTGATGACGGTAAGTACTTTAAATTTAATGCTTCGGAAGGCGGAAAAGAAAACGGAAAAATCCGCATTATGGATTTAAAAACTTTTTCCATTTTGCCCGAAGAACTCAACGGACGGGTTAGTGCTTTCATCAACATTAACGGCAAAAACTATGTGGCCTACACAGCTTCCGACAATGACAATGTACGTTCCGGTAAAATTATAGGCAGGAAAATCATGCTCCATTTGCCCGGAACAAATGTAACAGAGGATAAGACCATTGCCGATCTTGATAAAAATGCCGAAATGAACAGTATCGGAAAAGAATATTATTTGGCAGCACGCCAGCAAAACAATAAAGACTACATATTCTTAAATGTTTTTGGCGCTTCCAATTATGCGCAAGTGTATTATAAAAATAAAAAAGACATTTTCGACACCAATATCCCTTGGAAAAATTATGTAATTCCGGAAGAGAAACAATTACCTCTAAGCCAGTCGCACATTGGGAATGATGTTTATTTCCTAACCTCAGTTAATAATCCGAAATATGAGTTAAGAAAATCCACGGTTCAGAATTCAAAAAATTCAGTATTGGTGTATGCACCGCCAACGGACTGGAAAATTAATAACGTACAAAGAGCAAAAGACTATCTTGTAATTCAGATTACCAAAAACGAACTGGAATCAAAGAATTTTGCTTATCATTTGAAGAGCGGTAAAATCACGGAACTGAAAACCGGACTGCAGGGAATTGTTTACATCACGCCTTTGGGCTTCGAAACCAATGAGGCTACGGCAGAATCTTCTTCCTGGACCAGTATTTCACCCAGATATAGTTACAACCTTGACAAAAGAAAATTGGTAAAAGGTATTTTCTATTCCAAAATTAATTTACCCGAAAATCCCTATTTGGTAGCGGAAGAATTGGAAATTCCTTCTCACGATGGTGTGCTGGTACCTATTTCCGTAGTTTATGACCGCCGATATCTTAAAAAGGACGGCAGCAATATCTGCATTCTGTATGGATATGGTGCATTTGGCATAAGCAGAACGCCAAATTATGATTTACTTCCATTCCTTTCAGATCGTGGAGTGATACATGTGACGGCTCATGTTCGAGGTGGCGGTGAAAAAGGTGACGACTGGCATATTGCAGGTATGAAATCCAACAAACACAACTCATGGAAAGACATGGTAGCTGCCGCAGAATATTTAATAAAAAACAAATACACATCACCTGAAAAGCTTTCATTGGAGGGTGCAAGTGCAGGCGGACAATTGGTGGGTCGAGCACTTACTTATCGTCCGGATTTGTTTAGGGCAGCAATGGTAAAAGTAGGCGTGCTGAATACGATGCGGGGAGAATTTACGCCCAATCCATCACCAATTGGAGGCGAATATGGAACATTAAAAGACGAAAAAGAAGCAGGATACTTGTATGATGCAGATGCCTATCATCAAACAAAACCGGGCACAAAATATCCGGCACAATTCATAACAGCCGGCTACAATGACCCACGTGTCATCGTTTGGCAACCGGCAAAATATGCAGCAGCCATGCAATCGGCAGATGTTTCCGGAAATCCACAGCTTTTAGTTACCGAATTTGAGGGTGGCCATTTTGGAGGTTCCGGTATGGATGCCTGGATAAAACAGAATTCCCAGGAAATTGCATTTATACTTTGGCAATGCGGAGATAAAGATTTTCAACCGAAAGAATAAATTACTCCAACCTTGTCAAGGTTCAGAACCTTGACAAGGTTTTTAAAGCAAAAAATGAAATGTTATGAAAAAATTAATTTTTACCACACTCACAATTTTCATTTTCGCCCATGCATTTGCACAGCAAAAATGGAATTATCCAGAAACTCAAAAAATCCCGGTGTATGATACGATTTGGGGAAAAGTAATTCAAGATGATTACCGATGGATGGAGGATTTGAAAGATCCGAAAGTTGTTGATTGGTTCAAAACTCAACATAATTTCACCCATTCTGTTTTAGAAAAAATTCCTAATCAATCCAAACTCATCAGCGAGCTGAAATCGTTTAAGGGAAAAGAATCCGTTCAATTCGACTTTGTTGCATTGAGGGGAGAACGTTTTTTTTACTATAAAACAGATTTGGGTCTCGGATTAAAAAAACTTTATTACCGTGATGGCAACGATGGAAAAGAAGTCTTGATATTTGATCCCGAATCATTAAAACAAGATAAACCGATAGAATTTTATGCTGATATTAATGCTGATGCTACAATTGCTTTGCTAAATATCAGTAAGGGCGGGACGGAAATTGGTGATATTTATTTTTTAGACATAAAAACGGGGAAAATGTTTAATGATATAGTAAGGCACAGTATGGGAGCTTATTTCCCAATTGGTTCTGTAAACGAAGTCGTGTATGTACAGGCAAAAAATTATGATGTACATGACCCTGAACTGAAACTGAATATGCCCTTAAAAATGCACAAAATAGGAACGCCGCTTGCCAAAGATATCATCCTTTTCAGCAAAGATAAATATCCGGAAATTTCTGCTGAACCAGGTGCTGAACCACGAATCGATTTTAAACAAAATTCGCCATTTATGGTACTTGGTTTTTGGTCATCAGAAAAATACTGGAGCTATTATTATGCACCAAAAAATGAACTTTATAAACCGAAAATAAACTGGAAACAACTAACACATACTTCCGATAAAATCATTGGGGAAGAAGTGCATGGAACAGATATTTACTTTTTAACTTCAAAAAACAATCCTTATTTTGATATCATTAAAACTTCGTTGAATAATCCCAACATTGCATCTGCAAAAGTAATTAACAGAGGTACAGAAGAATGGAAAATCAGGAATGGTTCTTTATATGGTTCTAATGATTATTTGATTATCAATCTTAGCCGAAACGAACTTGAAATAAAACCGGTTTTATACCACTACAAAACTGATAAAACATTAACATTAAACACCGGCCTAAAAGGCAGTATGTACAGTTTTATTCCAGATAATCAACAGAAATTATTTATCTATAATGAAAGCTGGACTTTCCCTTCAACATTTTATGTATACAATCTTCAATCAAAGCAGTTTGAACGTAATTTTATGCAGCCAAAGATGGATAATGAAAAATTAAAGAATCTGGTTTCGGAGGAAGTGGAAGTGCCATCGTGGGACGGAGCAATGGTTCCGCTTACTATTGTCTATGACAAAGAAAAACTAAAAAAAGATGGAAGCAATACTGTCTATTTGCGTGGCTATGGAGCTTTTGGAATTAATTATACACCGGCATTCAACGAGTCTTTGTTGCCAATGCTAAAACGAGGTGTAATCGTTGCGTATGCACACATTCGCGGTGGTGGTGAAAAAGGAGACGAATGGCATAAAGCAGGTATGAAGGAAAACAAACCAAATTCCTGGAAAGATTTCCATGCCTGTGCAGAATATCTTATCAATCATAAATATACTTCAGCTCAAAAAATAGTCGCAAATGGTTCAAGCGGAGCCGGATTGTTTATTGGTCGCGCCATTCAAACTCGTCCCGATCTTTATAAAGCGGCCATTATGGATGTTGCGGTGTTAAATGCAATAAGAATCGAAAGTTCACCGCAAGGAAATTTGGTTATTGGAGAAATTGGTTCGATTAAAAACCAAGAAGACTTTCCAGCTATATATGAAATGGACGCTTACCACCACATCGAGAAAGGAGGAAAATATCCTGCACAACTCATTACCACCGGAATGAACGATTATAGAGTGCAAGCAAGCATGCCGGGTTCGTTTGCAGCAAAAATGCAGGATAATAATGCATCCGATAATCCGGTACTGCTATATGTCAATTTTGATGGCGGTCACTTTGGAGCTTTAGAAACTGAAGCAAAATACATAGAAGATGCCCAAAGAATTGCCTTTCTTCTCTGGCAAACTGGCCACCCAGATTTTCAACCGAAAAAGTAATCAATGCAACCTTGTCAAGGTTTTTCGAAAACAAAAAAATCTTTATTATGAAAAAATCAATATTCACCACACTTTCAATCTTCATTTTTGCCCACGCATTTGCGCAGCAAAAATGGAATTATCCACCCACTCCAAAAATCCCGGTGTACGATACCATTTGGGGAAAGGTGATACAGGATGATTACAGGTGGATGGAGGATTTGAGGGATCCCAAAGTGAAAGATTGGTTCGAGGCGCAGAATAATTTTGCAGAACATTATTTGAACCTGCTGAATGGCATGGATGAACTGATTGCCGAATGGAAATTGTTTGACAAATTATTGCCCGACGCTTACACCTATCTTAGCCATTGGATAGGGGATAAGATTTTTTATAGCAAATTTTCACCCGGTGAAGTATTACCAAAACTGTATGTTTTCAATCGGAAAATTACGAAAGAAACACTGTTGTTTGACCCTGCAAATTTCGAAGGTAAAAGGGTAAACCTGATGTTTTTTTCACCGAGTGATAACGGGAAATTTGCTGCTGTGGGCATTGCCGAAGGTGGAAGTGAAATTACAACCATAAAAATTTTAGATGTAGAGAAAAACAACTTTTTGAGGAATGAAATCTTTCCCACAGCAGGCTTTCCTCAGGGCGTTTCCTGGACAGCGGATAACAAAGGTTTTTTTTACGTAAAACTTTCGGGCACTGATACAAAAGACCCAAACCTGCTCCTCAATACCAAAGCAATGTTTCATCGAATAGGAACAGATCCCAAAAACGATGTCGATTATTTCAGCAACAGTTCCTTTCCTGATTTAGATGTAAAACCATTGGAATTTCCCTCGGTTTATACTGTGAAAAATTCTCCCGATTACTACCTTACCGAACGAGGCATTACCGGCGGTAACCGGCATTTCTATATTGGCAATAAGAAAAACGGTCAATTTTCAAAAGAGCTTAAAGTACTTATCCGTCCTGAGAACAATGTACGAGCTGCTCCAATTATCATTGGAAATAACATTTACATCATTACTTACGATAATGCGCCAAATTTCAAACTGGTTCGAATGAATGCTAAAAATCCCGATTGGAGCAAAGCGGAAACTATAGTCCCGGAAATGAAGGACAAAGTATTGAGAACTGCGCTATACACCCGAAATCATCTGCTGCTGAGTTATTTCGATGGAATCAACTCGACACTTTATCGCTATCATCTGAAGAATAAAAAATTGGAACCCATTGATTTACCCTATTCCGGACAGGTCAGTGCTACGGTAATGGATATTGAAAAAGAAGTAGTAGCCGTAAAAATAAATAGCTGGATAAAGCCAAGTGAAGAATTTTACCTGAATCTTTCAACAGCACAATTTGGCAATTCTGCATTCAACAAGCCGATGGAAATGCCTTATAAATACCGGGATTTGGTAGTGGAAGAGTTGGAAGTGGCAAGCCATGATGGCACAATGGTTCCACTCTCCATATTTTATAAGAAGGGATTGAGAAAAGACCGTCAGAATTATGTTTTGATGATAGGCTATGGTGCTTATGGAATTCCGCTTACCCCAAGATTTTTCAATTATGCCGTTTCATTGGCAAGCCGCGAAAACGTAATCGTAGCCGTAGCGCATGTGCGTGGAGGCGGTGAAAAAGGTGCTGCCTGGCGAATGGGCGGATATAAGCAAACGAAACCCAACACGTGGAAAGATTTTATTGCTTGTGCGGAGTATTTTGTAAAAGAAAATTACACCATTCCTGCACGCATTGCTGCCCATGCCGAAAGTGCCGGTGGAATTCTTATCAGTCGTTCCATAACAGAGCGACCGGATTTATTTGGAGCGGTGATCAATCAGGTTGGCGTATCCAATATTTTAAGAGCTGAGTTTTCTCATGCAGGGCAATCGAATATCGGCGAGTTTGGGACCATAAAAAACGAAAAGGAATTTTATGCATTGCTGGAAATGGATGGGGTGCAACACGTGAAAAAAGGGGTCAACTATCCTGCCGTACTGGCAACTTCCGGCTTCAATGATTTGCGTGTGGCTCCGTGGCAAAACGGAAAATTCATCAGCGCTCTTCAATCCGCTTCGCCCAACAATCCGAAACCGTTTCTTTTTTATACAAATTTCAGTGCCGGCCATGCTGTAACCGATTTAGATATGCTTTACGGCACTTTAGCCAAGCAAATTGCCTTTGCATTCTGGCAAACTGGCCACCCAGATTTTCAACCGAAGAAATAACCAATTAAACCTTTTCAAGGTTCAGAACCTTGACAAGGTTTTTCGAAAACAAAAAAGCCACATCATGAAAAAATCAATTCTCACTACACTCACTATCTTCATTTTTGCAAACGCCTTCGCTCAGCAAAAATGGAACTATCCGCCCACACCCAAAATCCCGGTGTATGATACGATTTGGGGAAAAGTAATTCAAGATGATTATCGGTGGATGGAGGATATGAAAGATCCGAAAGTTGTTGATTGGTTCAAGGCACAGGCGGAATTTACCAATGTCGAAATGGCAAAGATTCCAGGACAAGATCAACTTGTAAAGGAGATGAAATCTTTGGATGCTATGCAGTCGGCGAGTGTTAGGGGAATTGGCAAAGCCGGTGGGAAATACTTTTACAGGATGCGCAAAAATGGTGAACAAACGGATAAGCTTTACTACAAACAGGGTCAAAATGGCAAAGAAGTACTTCTTTTCGATCCAGAAAAATTTGAGGAAGGAAAAACATTCAATTTTCAAGCAAGCCTGAATGACGATGGAAGTGTAATCGCTTTACTACTCACTGAAAGAGGTGCGGAGACTGGTGAAGTTCGTTTTTTAGAAACCAAATCCCATAAACTATTGCCGGAGGTACTAATAAATGTTGCTTCAGGAGAATTTGCAGGCGGCAGTACAGCAGAATTTCTCTATAGAGATATGGGAACATCTGATTTGCGAGATCCTCAATCCAGGATGAACAGACCATACAAATTGCATATTTTGGGAACCCCAATTTCTTCGGATATTATTTTGGCAAGTACAGAAAACAACCCGGAATTGGGAATTCAGCCAAAAGATGCGCCAATGGTCAAAGTATTCAAGAATGCCCATTTTATCACCCTTCAAACTTCACCTTGGGATACTTACAAAACCGTTTTCTATGCACCAAAATCCGAACTCAGGAATAAGAAAAGTAACTGGAAAAAACTCGCTGTTCCCGGGGATGAGATTAAAGCATTTTTATTGCAAGGAAATGATGTTTTTATGTTAACCTCAAAAGGGAATGCTAAAAACAAGCTCATAAAAACCTCTTTGCTAAAATTCGATTTGGAAAATGCGCAGGTGATTGCCGAAGGAAATGAAGATTGGCTTGTCGCACTGGATGCGATGATTGGGGTGAAAGATTATCTGGCTTACACCAAAACCAAAAACGAAATTGAATCAAAAGTGTTTTTATATCATTTCAAAACGGGCAAAACCGAAGAAATCAAGACAAGCCTGAGCGGAAATATATATTCATTTTCTTTTTCGGGAGAAAATAAGGATGACAATGAAATTATACTCACAAATTCGGGATGGAATGTTCCGCTCAATTACTATGTATATCATCCGAAAAGCAAAAAACTTTTCACCGATATTTTCACGCAGAAACACAATTATCCCGGATTGGAAAACATTGTGTATGAAGAGGTGGAAGTTCGTTCGCACGATGGTGTGATGGTACCGTTGAGCATTGTTTATGACAGAACATTATTGAAAAAAGACGGCAGCAATATAGTTTATATGGTAGGTTATGGAGCCTATGGTTATCCAAGTTCACCGGTGTTTTTTAAAAATTTTTTACTGTTGTATAACCGTGGGGTGATTTTAGCCACAGCACACGTACGTGGCGGAGGTGAAAAGGGAAATGAATGGCATCTTGGCGGAAAGAAAACCACCAAACCCAATTCCTGGAAAGATTTCAATGCTTGTGCAGAATATCTGATAAGGAACAACTATACATCCTCCGAAAAATTTGGCATAATGGGACCAAGTGCCGGAGGAATTTTGATTGGCAGAGCCATTACAGAACGTCCAGATTTATACAGGGTGGCTATCCCAAAAGTAGGATCGATGAATGCACTGCGATTTGAATTTTCACCAAATGGACCGGCAAATATCCACGAATTTGGCACCATAGCCATCGAAGAAGAATTTGAGGCTTTATTACAAATGGATGCTTTTCATCACATACAGAAAGGGATAAAATATCCCGCTCAATTGGTTACAACCGGATTCAACGATCCACGTGTTGAGAGCTACTTTCCCGGAAAATTTGCAGCAAAAATGCAGGCAAATAATGGCTCGGATTATCCAGTTTTTCTGGATGTAAATTATGGAGCCGGTCATGGAGGTAGTATTGATGCAGATGCACAATATAAGCAGGTAGCCAAGGAATTTGCATTTTTATTCTGGCAAACCGGCCATCCTGATTTTCAACCGAAAAAATAAATGATTTTACCCTTGTCAAGGTTCATAACCTTGACAAGGTTTTTCAAAAATAAAAAAGCTACATCATGAAAAAATCAATTCTTACCACACTCGCAATTTTCATTTTCGCCAATGCATTCACGCAGCAGAAATGGAACTATCCTGCAACTCCCAAAATTCCGGTGTACGATACCATTTGGGGAAAAGTGATACAAGATGATTATCGGTGGATGGAAGATGTGAAAGATACTGAAATGGTTTCTTGGTTAAAATCACAGGCAGACTTTACCAACAACGAGATTGCAAAAATCCAAGGACAGCAAAAGCTGATTGAGGAACTGAAAAGTATTGAAGCGATGCGCTCCGCCTTCATCATCCCCGTAAGTAAAGCGGGCGGAAAAAATTTCTACCGGAAAAGAATTCCAGGGCAGCAAACCTCGAAACTGTATTACAGAACAGGAAGCAACGGAAAGGAAATACTCCTGTTCGATCCCGAAAAATATGTTGAAGGGAAGGTGATGGACTTTAGCGCATCAACGAGTCACGACGGAAGCAAACTCATTATACAAATGAGCGAACAAGGAACAGAAACCGGCGATATCCGGGTGATGGATGTAGCCACCGGAAAATTTCTGGATGACGTCATTCCGCACAGTTATGGCAGGTTTGCCGGAACGAGTAATACGGATATTATTTACGTGGATCAGAAAGGTTACGATGTGCACAATGCCGAAAACCGACTGAACCGACCCGTAAAACTGCACACTTTAGGAAAACCGGTAAGCAGTGACCTCTTGATCGTGGATGCCAAGAAATACCCCGAACTCGGGATCGAACCGAGAGATATGGTAAGAGTCGAAGTTCCCGAGAACTCGCCATTTATAGTGGTAGGATTGTACACCGCACTGTCTGACATACGGTTATTCTACGCACCAAAATCAGAATTGAAAAATCAGAAAATTAACTGGAAAAAACTTGCCGTACTTGATGATGAAATTCAACAATACTTTCTGCACGGAAATGACATCTATTTCCTAACGACCAAGGGTAATCCGAAATTCAGGATCACTAAGACCTCGCTAATAAACCCAGATTTGCAGAAAGTGCAAATCATCGCAGAAGGTGACGCAGAAAGCCACATTGCGAGTGACGCAATAACGCAGGTAAAAGACTATCTCTTCTATTCAAAAACCAAAAATGAAGTCACCGTTAGAACATACCAACTCAACCTGAAAACTGGGAAATCCACCGAATTAAAAACGAGGCTTAAAGGAAATGTTATGGCATTCCCTTTCGGTGACAACCATGATGACAACGAGGTTCACCTGGTAAATATCGGCTGGAACGTTCCGTATAACTTTTACAGTTACCGACCGGAAACCGACAAACTTACCGAAAGTTTCTTAACGGCAAAACTCAACTACCCGAACCTCGAAAACATTGTTGCGGAAGAGATTGAAATTCCTTCTCACGACGGTGTGATGGTTCCATTGAGTATCGTGTACGACAAAAACAAGCTGAAAAAAGACGGCAGCAATACCGCATTTATGCAGGGTTACGGTTCCTACGGAATGTCGGCGTATGTTCCCGCACTGCACGCCGACTTAATCCCCTTGCTCAACCGTGGAGTGGTATTGGCTTTCCCGCATGTACGCGGAGGCGGCGAAAAAGGTCACGAATGGTATCTTGCCGGAAAGAAAACCAACAAACCCAATACCTGGAAAGATTTCAACGCGGCTGCTGAATATTTAATCAAGAACAAATATACCTCACCCGAAAAATTTGCAATCTCGGGAGCAAGCGCAGGCGGAATCCTCATCGGAAGAGCCATCACCGAAAGACCAGACCTTTACAAAGTCGCAATTCCAAAGGTAGGTGCTATGAATACGCTTCGAATGGAATTCTCACCAAACGGCCCGGTTAACACCCCTGAATTTGGAACCATTAAAGACGAAACCGAATTCAAGGCACTTTTGGAAATGGATTCGTTCCACCATATTATAAAAGGAGTAAAATATCCTGCTCAGTTGATTACAACAGGTTTCAATGATTCCAGAGTTGACAGTTTTATTCCCGCGAAATACGCCGCAAAAATGCAGGATCTGAACGGTTCCACAAACCCCGTCTTCCTCGATGTAGATTACAAAGCAGGACATTTCGGCGGAAGCACAGCCGATGAACGAAATGCACAGCATGCAAAAGAGTTTGCGTTCATATTTTGGCAAACTGGGCATCCCGATTTTCAACCAAAAAAGTAAATACTATGATTATGAAAAAAATACTCTCAATACTACTAATTCTAAGCACATTTGTAGCACATGCACAAAGCGCTGTTATTAAAAACATTGCGGACACCAATCCACGAAATACAACCTTACAACCATTGTATTTTCTGGCTTCCGATGAATTGATGGGCAGATCTGCAACAAGACCTGAAGCCAATATTGCAGCACGATATATAGGCGAAATGTTCCGAAGTTACGGACTGAAAGAAGCGAATGGAACTAAAGATTATTTTCAAGAATTTGATATTCATTTGGCAAAATCGCCTGATAAAGGTGGATTTACAATAAATGAAAATCATTTTCAACTTATGGATAATTTGCTTTTGTATGAAGGCAAAGACAGTAGTTTTTCTGCACCGGTTGTTTATGTTGGCTACGGCACTAAAGAAGAATTGGAAAAAGCCGATGTAAAAGGAAAAATCGTTATCACCGATTTTGGTTTGAATGAAAACAGTTCAATGGGTGAAGCCATCATGGCACTCTTTGAAATGAAAAAAGAAGCACTGACAAAGAAAGGTGCATTGGCAATTATCGAAAGATATCAAAACAAAGGAATGCCTTGGGAAGCAGCAAAAATGATGGCAACACAAGAGCTTGCCGAAAACCCGGATTCGCCTATTAAAATACTGTTTGTGAATGATACAGAAAATAAACTCAACAAAATACCGGCGAATTCCATCGGGGAACTTTCCATTGAAAACACCACACGCCGAACCATTAAAGCTAAAAATGTGATGGGTTTTGTAGAAGGTACCGACCCGAAACTGAAAAAAGAATTTGTACTGCTTTCCGCACACTATGACCATATGGGAGTTGCTCCTGCTGCCACTTCTGTCAATGGAAAAATGGACAGTATTTTCAATGGTGCGCGAGACAATGCGATTGGCGTTACCGCAATAATTTCGGCAGCGCGTTATTTTGCCAAACATCCGCCGAAACGTTCGGTTTTATTTGTATCTTTTGCAGCCGAGGAAATCGGTTTGGTGGGAAGCAAACATTTTGTGGAAAATCCGCCTTTGCCATTAAACCAAATAATTTTTAACCTTAATAATGACAACGCCGGTTACAACAATACTTCGGCAATCAGTGTTTTAGGTTCCGGCAGAACTTCAGCAGATGCAGAAATTCGTTCCGCAGCTACAGCGTATAAGTTCAAGTATCTACCGGAACCAAGTCCCGAAGAAAACCTGTTTATGCGAAGTGATAATTTTCCATTGGCACAGAAAGGAATTCCGGCAATTACCTTCACTATGGGAATCGATAAAGTAGATGAAAAAGTGAACGAAACCTATCACAAAGTAACTGATGAAGTAGGAAATATGGATTTGGATTATGCCGTGAAATTTATTCATTCCTACATTCTTGCCGCAAAAAATATTGCTGACAATCCTAAACAGCCGACCTGGAACAAAGGTGAAATGTTTGAAACGGAATGGCAAAAACTCTATGGAAACCAAAAATAAAATTATCATGAAAACATTTCTCACCATTCTCAGTTTCTTTTTTATTCAAAGCGTTTTTGCACAAAATAACAACGCGTATAAGCACGACAGCCTTCAAGTTGAAGGACAATACGTTCATTATTACACCAAAGGAAAAGGCCCTGCTATTCTTTACTTGCAGGGCGGTCCCGGTTTCAGTAGTGATAATATGAGAGCCATTGCCGATTCAATTTCAAACTATCGCAGCGTTCTGATCGATTATCGTGGAACCGGAAAATCAATCGCCAATAAACCCGACTCAACCTGGGTGGGTTATAATCAAATTCTTCAGGACGTGGAGGCGGTACGGAAAAAATTAACCATTGAAAAATGGATTGTAACCGGCCACAGTTTCGGCGGACAATTTACGATGTATTATGCCATCAAGCATCCGCAAGTGGTTACGCGCATAATTCCTGTTTCGTCTGCGCCACCAAAAAATGACTTTATGAACTACTATAAGGAAACATTGTGGATGCGTTATTCCCCGGAGGAAATGGATGAACTCAGAAATCTGGCGCAGGATACTTCCCTGACGGAATTAGAAAAGAAAAAAAGAAGAATCTACTTGGATAATGTACCCTATTTCTATAACCGCGCCAATATCAGTAAGTTATTTATCCTTTATCCCAATGCTACGGATGACAATTTTATGAATTGGACATATTTCTTCGCATTTTTAAAAAGTCCGGAATATGCCCGATTCGATTACACCAAGGAATACCTGAATTTGCCAATACCGGTTCGAAATATAATGCCAAGGCAAGATGCAGTAAACGACGGAGAGTTACTGCTATTGAATTCAAAGCAAAAAAATGGCAAAATGATTTACATCGAACGAAGCGGGCATATCCCCTGGATTGAAAACCCAAATGATTTTTTCCGGGTATTTAAAGAGAGCTTAACCGATTAAAAACAAGCGTTATGAAAACATTTCTTATTATCCTCTGCTTCCTTATTATCCAAAATGCTTTTGGACAATCCGATTCCTACACGAACGACAGTATTCAAGTTGAAGGACAATATGTTCACTTTTATGAAAAAGGTTCAGGTCAACCAGTGCTGTACATTCCGGGCGGCCCGGGACAGAGCAGCGGATATATGCAGCAGATGGCAGAACCAATAACTGGATACCGAAACATTTTTGTGGATTTTCGCGGTGTGGGCAAATCAATTGATAAAGCCCCTGATCCATCGTGGGTGAGCCTGAACCAGGTGTTAACCGATTTGGAAGCGGTGCGGAAAAAACTGAAAATCCAAAAATGGACGGTTGTCGGACACAGTTTTGGAGGGCAAGTTGCACAATATTACGCCATTAAGAAACCGGAAGTGCTGAATAAAATAATTCTGATTGCACCGGCTCCTTTACACAACCGTTTTTGGAAGCATTATTCCGAAACTCTGAATATGCGGCTGCTACCTGATGATTACACGGAAATGCATGCAGTTCAAACCGACAGTACACTATCACAACATGATAAAATGGTAAAAATGGCTCTTGTGCAAATGCGCAGCGCCTTTTACGATAGAAAAAATGCAGCCGAATTTCTGAAACAAATAAAACAACCTTACACAGAAGAAAATATTGGGAGCTTTAGATATCAAGCTGCGATTTTTTCAAATGAAGACTATAATAAAGACCGCACCGCAGAAGTGGAAAAAATTTCCATCCCCGTAAGAATAATTATGCCTAGACAGGATGCGCTGAACGATGGTGAAATGCTGCTGCTCAACTCAAAACTGAAAAACAGTAAAATTTATTATGTGGAACGCAGCGGACATTTTGCGTGGGCTGAAAATGCGGACGATTATTATAAAGTTCTGAAAATAAGTTTAAGCGATTAAAAAATAATAATTATGAAACAATTACTCACTCTTCTTAGCATCGTTATTGTTCAATATTCTTTTGGACAAAACAATAATTCTTACAAACGCGACTCCATCAAAATCGAACATGGCTATCTGCACTATTACACCAAAGGAAAAGGAAAACCCGTGGTTCTGATGCAGGGAAATACAGGTGCATCCAGTTATTACATGCGTGCCATCGCCGATTCGCTCGATAATTATCAAACCATCTTGGTTGATTTTCAGGGAACCGGTCGTTCACAATACCGGAAGGAAGATGATTCCTGGATTGGCATTGACCAGATTGTAGGGGATTATGAAACAGTGCGTAAGCATTTGAAAATTGACCAATGGACGATTATTGGTCATAGTTACGGTGGTCAACACGCTTTATATTACGCCGTAAAATATCCGACCAAAGTCAATAAAATTATTTCTATCGGCGGTGTTGCAACCGACAATCTATTGATGAAATATTTTGGTGATAATAATAATGCCTATATGTGTGATGCTGATTGGGTTCAGATGAAGAATATTATGGCGGATGAAAAACTGTCGATGTCTGAGAAAACAAAACAACAAATGGCAATTTACATGAAAAGTGCGGTCTTTAACAAGGAAAAAATCGCAAAATTTATAGATTATTTTCCGGCAGATGAGTGGAATATTGTGCTGAATCCCACCTATCAAAATATCTGGCGGAAAAAATCCAACTTCTTCACTTTCGATTTTTCAAAAGAAGCATACGATTTAAAAACTCCAGTCAGGATTATTCACGGAAGGCAGGATCCTGTAGGGGAAGGAGTTCCGGTTTTGCTGAATGAACGCATGAAAAATTCCCGACTGACATTCATCGAAAAATGTGGTCATTTCCCGTGGATTGATCAGCCGGAGGAGTTTTTTAAAATTGTAAAAGAAAGTTTAACTGATTAATTTCCTTAATTATGAAATCATTTCTCATCATTCTCAGTTTAGTTTTTTTTCAAACCACTTTTGGGCAAAATAAAAGTCCAATGAAACACGACAGCCTTCTCGTAGAAGGACAATACGTTCACTTTTATGAAAAAGGTTCGGGGCAACCGGTGCTTTATGTTCCCGGCGGTCCGGGACAGAGCAGTGAATATATGCAGATTATGGCTGAACCTATAACCGGATATCGAAATATTTTCGTGGATTTTCGTGGTGTGGGTAAATCCATAGATAAGGCACCGGATACATCGTGGGTGGGGCTGGATCAAGTGATTACAGATTTAGAAGCAGTGCGGAAGAAACTCAAAATCCAAAAATGGACGGTTGCTGGTCACAGTTTTGGTGGGCAGGTGGCGCAGTATTATGCCATTAAAAAACCGGAAGTGCTGAATAAAATAATTTTGATTGCACCAGCGCCTATGCACAACCGCTTCTGGCAGCATTATTCCGAAACGCTGAGAATGCGATTGAGGCCAGAAGATTACTCGGAAATGCAGGTGGTTCAAACCGACAATACATTATCCCAACATGATAAAATGGTAAAAATGGCTCTAGTGCAAATGCGCAGTGCCTTTTATGATAGAAAAAATGCAGCAGAATTTCTGAAACAAATAAAACAACCTTACACTGAAGAAAATATTGGAAGCTTTAGATATCAAGCGGCGATTTTTGCAAATGAAGATTACAACAAAGACAGAAGCGATGAAGTTAAAAAAATAACCATACCCGTACGTATTATTATACCGCGACAGGATGCACTCAACGATGGCGAAATGCTGCTGCTCAATTCAAAACTTAAAGATAGCAAAATATACTTTGTAGAACGAAGCGGGCATTTTGCCTGGGTTGAAAATGCTAAAGATTATTACAAAATTATGAATGAAGCGTTAACCGATTAAAAATCCATTTTATGAAAAAACCACTTCTCACCACACTCACCATTTTCATTTTCACTGGTGCATTTGCTCAGCAAAAATGGAACTATCCTCCTACTCCAAAAATCCCGGTGTATGATAAGATTTGGGGAGAAGTAATACAAGATGATGATTGCAGTTGGGCAGAGGTAGATTCACCTTTATTTTTGAATCATCAAGTGATATTAAGACACCAATAAAAAATGAAACATATACTAATCATCCTGTTTGTCGCAATCTCAACTTGTGTTGTTGCACAGTCTAAGAAAGATTTACCCGCAGATTATTGGTTTAATTATAAACAACCTGTTCCCGAAAATCTGAGTTTACAAAATCAAGCCGCCTTTGAGGTATTTGTTCGGGTTTTGGCTGTGGATTTTATGCAGGCGCATTTGGACGCAGCCAAGGAATACGAAATCAAAGGCGCATCTTCCAAAGACATTTTTCATCAAAATCTGGCGGTGGCACATTTTGTTTTGAGTAATTATAAAGAAGCCTTAGCAAATATTCAATTGGCACGTAAAAGCAATCCCACACCCGAATACCTATCGCCTGCAATGAATTTGGCAGAAATCTATGCCAGTACATTGTCGCAGCAGCCCAATGAAAAAGCCAAAAATTTTGATGCAACACTCAAAAAATCAATTCAAAATTACATCAAAAACTTGCCAACAGATTTCCGCAAAGATTTGATTTTTGAGTTAAAAGCTGATTTCACGCCGCCATTTTTGGAGTATAACCAGCAAAACATAATACGTCAACTTGATTTGGCAAAAAACTCCGCCAATCAGCTAAATTATCAAGGAGTTTCTAGTTTGTTGCAGAATTATGCCAACTATCGATTCAGAAAACAACATTCCGCAACCGTTGAAAAGATGCTGTATGCAATCGATCCTTCAAAAGTGATTGAGACCAAAGTGATGATTCCTATGCGTGACGGAATTCTCCTGAGCGGACTACTTTACCAAGACCAAAACCAAAAAGCAAAGCAACCGACCATTGTTTCGCTCAGTCCCTATCCATCGGGAACGGAAGCAAGCTATGGGAATATTTTTGCCATTCACGGCTATTCGTATTTATATGTAGATTGCCGTGGAAAAAACGAAAGTGAAGGCGAATTTTTTCCGTTTGAAAACGATGCACAGGATTTCTACGACATCATAGACTGGGTGAGCAAGCAAGACTGGAACAACGGACAGGTCGCAACTTCGGGCGGTTCCTATCTGGGATTTACTCAATGGCAAAATATCCGCAAAGCATACCGGCATCCAGCATTGAAAGCGATGAATCCTATGGTTCCCGTGGCGTTTGGCGTGGATTTCCCGAAAATCAATAATATGTTCGGTTCCTATCTGCTCCAATGGGCGCAATCTACCATCGGCAAAGAGTTTAACCGAGTGCTGTTCAGTGATTTCAGTTTTTGGATGAACACATTCTACAAACATTACAAAACCAATACGCCATTTTATCAGCTAGATTCTGTGGCGGGTTTTCAAAATCCGTATTTTCAAAAGTGGCTCAGTCACCCAAACCACGATCAGTATTGGACAGATATGATGCCAAAATCCTCCGATTACGCCGCTTTGGACATTCCGGTTTTTTCCATTACTGGCTACTATGACGGTGACCAGGTAGGAGCTTATCATTATTTTGACAACCATCAGAAGTACGCGAGCAAAGAAGCCGCAGACAAACATATCCTATTGATTGGCCCATACGAACATTTCGCGGCACAATGGGCACCGGGTCCCAATCAGTTCGCAACAGTAATCGAACCGGCAGCACAAATTCCCATTTACAAATATGTGATTCAATGGTTTGACTGGGTGCTCAAAAACAAAGAAAAACCGGCTTTTATCAAAGATAAAATCACGCTGTATGAAACGGGCGGCGCAGGTTGGAAAGGCGAAAGTTCTATGCAGGAAAATGTAAAGAAAAACGTAGAATTTTACCTGAGTCCGCAACAGCTTTCCAACGCTAAAAACCCGAAAATAATGCTGATGACCCAGCATAGAGCCAAACAAGAACAGCGGATCACTTATTCCGAAGATATTGCCCTGCCACGAGATTCAGCTACTGTGTTTGCAGAAATGAATTATTTCCTTGAAGACTCTTATGTGCATTCCCCTTACAAGTTGATTTTTGAAACAGAACCTTTTGATCGTGATAATATTCTTGCAGATAAAATATCCATTCAACTTTCAGCACATCTCAATGTTCCCGATGCCGATTATATGGCGCAAATTTACGAAATTGGACCGGACGGATTTCACGAAGCTATCACCTACGGCACCATCCGTGCACGATTTCGCAACGGAAACCAACCCGAATTGGTAAAGCCCGGTGAGCTGATTCAGTTGAATTTTGCTCACGTCCTCATCAATCTCAAGAAGCTCAAAAAAGGGCACAAACTTCGATTGGTGATCGATTACATCAGTTCGCCGTATTATCAGAGAAATTACGGTTTTGGTGGCGATGTATCGCGGGAAACCGCCACTTCACCACGAATCATTGAAACCCAAATCATTACCGGTGGCGACAATGCCAGTAAAATTGTTTTGCCGGTGACGGAATAAAAAATAAACGAATATGAAATCCATAAGAAACATACTGCTATTTACATCCATCATTATAGCATCAATACGTGTAAACGCCCAACACGACAGCATCCAAGCCTACGTGCAATTTTTGGAACAACCGCACCTCACAGCAAAGGATTATATCATCAGTTTGTATGACAAGTACGATATCGTGATATTTTGTGAACGTTTTCATGGCGAACTCACCCAATACGAATTGTTGGTCGATTTGTTTGCCGATCCACGTTTTCAGAATCAAGTGGGACACATCTATATGGAAATGGGTGGCTCCAATTGGGATAAAACCATCAATAATTATCTGCATGCAAAAAATCTGACCGAGAAAGAAAGCCGAAAACGGGCTTTATTCATCCAGCAAAATGCAATGTGGTATCCGCTTTGGGATAGGTATAATTACCATTATTTACTCACAAGTCTGTATAAAATCAATTCGAAACTTCCAAAAAATCAGAAACTTTCCCTTCACCCTACCGATATCGCAATTGATTGGAATAAAATATTAACTGCCGAAGATGTGCAGAAAAACATAACAGGAATCGATGTTCAGAATCGACGTGACAGTGCAATGGCAAACAATTTTACAAGGATTGCCAATGAAGTAAAACAGAAAAAAGAAAAGCGCCAGAAACATTTCGTCATACTCAATACCGCACATTCTTTACCAGTTAATTATGAAGTAATGAGTTTGGTATTCGAACCTGCTTCAAAAATGATAGCAGAGCGTTTTCCCGGGAAAACCGCGGGCGTTTTACTGAATTATGAAGGAATTCCGGTGTTGCACAGCACTGCAGAACAAGGAAATTTTCCGCCCATTCTCAATGGAAAATGGGATGCCGCCATGCTTTGGATAAAAAAAGACGACATCGGTTTCGATTTGGAAGGCAGTCCTCTGGGAGATGAAATTTTTGAAAATATGCCCCTTGAAAATCCAGGACTGAAAAACAAAGAAGTTTACAAAGGTTATGTGTATTACAAGCATTATCCCGCTTTTACCGAAGCGAACGGCGTTCCGGGAATTGTGGATGAGCAATTTCTGGAAGAGTTGTATCGCAGATATACGATATTTTATGGCCCTACTACCACACCCAAAGAAAAGGTTTTAGCTGATTACAAAAGACTTTTCGGACAAAAAAATGTGGAGCCTACCAATGATTTGATTGCGTATTGGCAGAAAGTAAGGCAATGGGATCCGCCGAAAAATACGGCTCCGCGAGTGGGTCCTTTCAATTTTGTGGAGGATAAAATGGTGGAGGCTTTGTTATTGACTTTCAACCGAATTACACCTGCCATTGCCATGCAGGTGCAGCAAGCAGCAGAGAAAAACAAGTTGGAAATAAAATTATCACCGGCACCAAAAGTCGTACATCAGTTAAATCCAAATTTAGTAGCATTTGATTCAAAATCCAATGAAATTCATATCAGTTCTTGGGATCAATTGCCGTCCTCTTTTCAACAATACTTGACTCAATTTTCCGGAGATGAAAAAAAGGCAAAAGAACTTTTTGGATTAACGAATTATGGATATCTGGTTTTTCACGAAATGGGAAAATGGCTGCAATCGCAAAAAGGAAATCCTCAAAATACATACGAAGCCGATTCCGCTGCACATCAGTTTGCGGTGGCGTTCCTGCGAAATATCGGTCAGGAGGAGAACCTGAAAAAACTCTATGATAATATGAAGGCAGGATTGATAAATAAACCATTGAAAATACCGGCAGGTGCCAATATGAAGGATTATATAAGGACGCATTATTCAAGTCTTATTCAGTCGAAACCGGAAGATTATTTTGCAATTCAGGCTATGCAGTTAATTGAAATTATGAATGATTTGGCATTGCCACCCTTCGAAGAAATAGTAAAAAGACAACTGTCGAAATAGAAAAGTTTATACATAACAATTCATAAATATTCAACATGAAAACAATATTTCCCATTTTAGCTCTGCTCATTATTATCGCAGTTTCTTGCACACAATCGGGTGAACAGCAGGCAAGAATGCCTAAGCAATACACAAGCGAACAGCTGCGCAGCAATATTCATATATTTTTTTCCGATTTTAATAAGGATGAATCACAAATTTTAATCGGCAGCAACCAAACAGGGATTTACAACGCTTATATGCTCAATTTGGCTGATACCACCATGCAGCAACTGACACATTCTACTAAGGAGGCATATCTCTCACATTCATTCATCCCCGGCACATCAAAATACATCCTTGAATTTGATGAAGGAGGTAATGAAAACTATCGTTTGTATCTTACAAGCGTTGGAGATACAACGCTCAAAGACCTTACTCCCTGGCCTGGTAGCTCCAATTCGGTAGCAGGATGGAGCCTCGATAAAAAAACACTCTACTTCGGCAGCAATAAACGCGATGCCCGCTACTTCGATCTGTGGCAGATGGATACAGCAACATGGGAACCTACCATGATATACCAGAGCGACTTGGGTTATATGGTAGCAGGTCTTAGCAAAACGGCACGGTATGTTGCACTGTTAGAACCCATTACCTCAAACAAAAACAATCTATATCTATTCGACATACCAAACAAAAAACTAACACGCATCAGCAACGATAATGAAGCTTTGTGGATGCCTACGGGATTTGAGAAAAACCACCACATAATTTTTGTTTAAAATTAGAAAAATTGGGGAATTTTCGGATAATTATTATCAATAATTTTCTATACTCATTCAATAAGAAGTAGGATTATTGGATTAAATTATTAGTTTTTTTTCAAAAATTCAGAATTACATTGCTCAGCATAACCTGGGCAAAGTAAAGGAAGCTGACAGAATAGAAAAAGCCGGCAGAACCGAGTATGAAGTAGAAATAGGCAGCAAAGATTATTATTTTGACGCTTCAGGCAATTTGCTGAAAGTGGAGGATTGATGCTCCGAAAATAAATTTTTCATAATGATTCCTGTGGGTGGATTTCATGCACGCTTTCAACCAAGCAGCGAAAAAGCGCACAGGTTTTATTCAAAATCAAGTATTAATTATTCAAAAACGAAAATAAAATGACTACTTCCATTTTCAATAAAATTTCCTTAAAAATTGATTAATTCAAACTTTATATAAGTCCAAAAAGTGCAATTAATTCCTCTCTGTGACTGCGTGAAACTGGAATTTTATCTCCTGAAATCATAGTCAAAAGTCCATCTTTTCGGTCAAAATGTTGAATTTTGTTCAAATTGACAATATATTGACGATGAACCCGCATAAAATGATGACTTTCAAGCACATCCTGAACGTCTTTTAAAGTTTTACTCAAAACTACTTTTTTACCCATATCCAGCTGAATATAGGAATAATTACTGCTCGATTCCACATACATAATTTCACTAAAATCAATAAACGTGATGCCATCACTGGCCGAAATGGCGATTTTGGTAATCAATCCCTTTCTAAATTGTTCGGCGATCAACGGCAATTGAGGCAATCCGCTAATTATTTGATCTTCTACTCTGTGAATCGCTTCCATTAATTCTTGCGAATTTATAGGTTTTACAATATAATCCATGGCATTAAATTTAAATGCCTGCACTGCAAATTGATTGTACGCTGTTACAAAAACAACTTTGAAAGGGATACTATCCAATGCTGAAAGCAGCTCAAACCCGTTCATCACTGGCATTTCGATATCAAGAAGAAGTAAATCTGGCTTGAGAATGGGAATCTGTGCTAATGCCTGTGTGCTACTATTGAAAATACCGATTATTTCTACCTCTGGACAGTATTTTTTTAAATACAATTCTAGAAGTGCTGTGCTATCGGGTTCATCATCAACTAATATTACCTTTAATTTTTTCATACTTTTTCTTTTAAATTGGGATTTGTACAATAACTTTAGTTCCTGTTGCATTTCCCAGATTATCAAATAGATCCACTATTTGTACTTGGGTATTAATTTGGTACATACGACTCAAAATCTGCATTCGGTCATCGGTAATTTTCATTCCAAAAGATTTATGTTTTACGGCAGATTTACTTTTGAGTTCGGCTGCCTTTTCCCGACCGATTCCATCATCTGTAACCGTAACGATGAGTACGTGTTTGTCTTCGTTCAGCTCTACATTCAAACTAATAGTTCCTCCCACTCTTTTGTGCATAATGCCGTGCCAAATGGCGTTTTCTACATAGGGCTGAATCAACATAGGTGGCACTTCTATATAAGAAATATCCACGTTTTCATCTACATGAATATTGAAATTCAGTTTATCCTTGAATCTCATTTTTTCCATTTCCATATAGAGTTGTAGCGTTTCCAGTTCCTGTTCTAGCGTGATGCTGTTGGCTTTGGAATTATCCAGTACCAGACGAATGAGTCGGGAAAATTTAGACAAATAATAACCTGCCGCTTCTGAATTGTTTTGGGCAGTATATAATTCAATGGAATTCAAGCAATTGAACACAAAATGAGGATTCATTTGAGATCGAAGTGCTTTCATTTCTGTTTCGCTTAATTTTTGTTTCAGATCTGCTTCTTTTTTGATGGAATTAATGCGGTAATGGATTAAAGCAGAGGCGATGGCCAGCAGGCATAACAAAACCAACACACGAAAAAGAATGGTTTCGTACCAAAATGGATTGATGGTAATTTGAAGTTTTTCTTCTGGAGTTTCGATGCCTTCATTATTTATTCCCTTCAGATGCAGCGTATAATCGCCATACGACATGCGCCCAAAAAATACTGACCCCTTCTCTACTTCTGTCCATTCAGGTTGATCAGAAAAACGATAAAAATAGCGATGTAGATTGGGTGCAGAATAATTATTTATATCAAAATGAACTAAAAGGCTGTTGGTTCCGGCTTTCAGGATTACGCGATTGAGTGCTGGAATCGTTTGTCCGCCAGCTTTTATATCCAATAAAACAACTTTTCCTACATGGGAATTCAGTCTGAATTGATACGGATTGAATCGGGTAATCACGCCGTTTTGACCCAACACAATATTTCCATCCAAATCAAAATCAAAAATCCCCCAATTATCAAACAAATTGGGCAATCCGGATTCATAACTAAAAAACGAAAACCGACCTGTTTTTTCGTCGAATCGATTAATTCCATTTAAGGATGAAAACCAGAAAATTCCTGTAGAATCTATCAAGGGTTTGAAGGTAACATTTTCTGCCAAACCATTTTTTTCATCGTAGAGAATTCCCGATTTGGTATGTCGGTTTAATTTTGCGATTCCATTCTCGGCGGTAATCCATAGAAATTGTTGGTCCAGCGATTCGGCCATTCGTCTGGGATAAATGATTTTGACAATTTCAGCTTGGGTATTTTTAAAAATTACAGGAATAAATTTATTTTGATTTTCATCTAAATAAAATACTTCTTCACCATTTCCGACCCACAAAACTTGTTGTGAATCAACAAAATGCATACTGAAATTATTTTCATTCAAACCCATTTCGCCTTTTTTGAAATGTCGAATGAATTTATCGTTTTCGGTATCGAATTCCATGATGCCCGAAACGCGTGAACGAAGCCACAAACGAGCGTTATTTGCCGGAATCATGGATCCGATGACAAATTCAAGATTTTCATAGTTTGTAGCACCCGGAACGGTGAATAATTTAATTTTATTTTTATCTTTTTTGACCAATCCTGAATCGGTTGCAAACCACTGTATTCCTTTGGGATCGCGGTAATATTGATTGATTCGGTCTGAATTGACGTTGGCCGTTTTGGGGAATAAATTATCGGTATTAATCTTTTTGATTTTCCAGTTTTTATCGGCAGAAAATAGTCCTCTGGCAAACCAAACCGGGAAAATATAGTCTGCATCTTCCTTGAATAAATTGGATGGAACGCCAAAATCTTGGGGTCGCTCCATCTGGGCTTCTTTGTACAAATTAAAAACCGAAAAATTCTGCATTACTGGATCAATAATGTGCAATCCATTATCTGCGCCTAGCCACAGCCGATTTTGTCGGTCTTTGGTGATTACGCCTACCAAATTGAGGCTATACGAATTTGGGTTGTCTGGATTGTAGCTATAGGATTTATATTCGCCTGTTTTTTGATTTCTAAGGATAAAAGCTGATGCAAAACCGATGACGAGCCAATCGTTGCCGGCATTGTCTGTCCATTCGGTAAAAGATGCTGCGATGGTGCTGTGGGGCGGATTTACTTGGGGAAGAAAGGGTAGATATTCACCGGTTTCTGGGACAAATTGCAGCACGCCACCTGGCCATAATGCCACATAGATTTGGCCATTTTGTGCATGGTAAATTTCGGTGATGGGAATTTCATCTTTTTTTTCAAACAATTGGAGTGTACGGTTTTGAATATCTGCAAGATACAGCCCCAGTCGATTGGCAATCCAGATGCGGTTGTTTCGGTCGTGTGTAATTCGGCCAAAATCATTGTATCCTTTGGTAAATTTGGGATTGGTATGTTGTGGTGCTTTGAGTTCGCTGAATTGATTGGAAGAAATATGATACAAAAAAACGCCATTTCCGGTTGAAATCAACAGGGTATCGTCGTCGATTACTTCTAAATCTCTGGTCCAGCCGAGATTGAAGTTTTGCGTTTGGATGATTTTACTACTTCCGTCATAGGGATTGAATCGGACTAATCCTTTTGCGGTGGCCATCCATAGTATTCCAGTTTTATCTTCGATAATGCTGTTGACGATATTGCTGGGAAATGATGTGCTGTCGGCGGGATGATTGCGATAAACTTTGAATCCGGAGGGCATATAACGGTTGAGTCCGCCGCCTTCGGTACCGATCCACATGATTCCACGGCTATCTTCGAAAATGGAGGTCACATGGATATAGCTCAAACCTTCGCGCATGCTGACCTTGCTGAATTTGAGGTCGGGAAAAGGTTGTGCGTGTAAAAATACGGAAAGAAAGAGGATTCCGCCGAGGACGCTATGTGAAACTGATCTGAACAACTTTTTTATGATTAAACAAAAATAATTGAAATCGGCATGTGAAAGAGAAATATTATGTGAATGGTATAAAAAGCGGTATGAATTGTAGGATTAAGGTTTTAAGCGAAAAAAAAGGTTTGAAAATTTGTTTGAATTTGGGAGAAACGGAGATATATAAGGCTAGGTATAATTAGCCCCGATAGTAGCGGCATCGCGCGGCGTGTGTGCGTAAAGAAAACGCGGTGTGTGGCGGGTGGAGCGATCGAGCGAACCCGACAGACGCCGGGTTTTTCTAAGCACACATGCCGTGTGATATAGCGGATAGCGGGAAAAAGCTCCTAAAAAATTGATTGTGAGGCAGGAAATGCAACCCACGCATGAATTAGGCTAATGATTAAACCCAATTTCAGATAGCACGAATTATTTTTCATTAATAAAAACACAAATCCCTGAAAGTCTGAATGAAATCATTCAATTTCAGGGATTGAATTTGTTAAAGAGAAATCTTATATATGAATCACTTCCCCATAGGCTGCTGCCACGGCTTCCATCACCGCTTCAGATAGAGTGGGGTGTGGATGTATGGATTTGAGGATTTCATGTCCGGTAGTTTCTAGCTTGCGCGCGGCCACGGCTTCGGCGATCATCTCGGTCACTCCTACTCCAATCATGTGACAACCCAGCCATTCGCCATATTTTGCGTCAAAAATTACTTTGACAAAGCCCGTTGAATCTCCATTTGCAGTAGCTTTGCCATTGGCAGAAAAAGGAAATTTACCCACTTTGATTTCATAACCGGCTTCCTTGGCTTTTTCTTCGGTATATCCTACAGATGCGATTTCGGGAAGTGCATAGGTGCAACCTGGGATATTGTTGTAATCTATGGGTTCTACATGCATTCCCTTTATTTTTTCTACGCAGGTTATTCCCTCTGCAGAAGCCACGTGCGCCAGAGCTTGAGTAGGTAACACATCACCAATGGCATAATAACCAGGTATATTGGTTTGATAGAAATCATTGACAATAATTCTGCCTTTATCGGTAGTGATTCCCACTTCTTCTAATCCAATATTTTCTGTATTGGGCGTGATGCCCACAGCAGAAAGTAAAATTTCTGCTTCGATTACTTCTTCTCCATTTTTGGTTTTGACAAAGGCTTTCACGCCTGCATCTGAGGTCTCTACGGATTCTACGGATGCATTTGTCATTACTTTGATTCCCGCTTTTTTAAAGGATTTTTCGAGTTCTTTGGAAATATCTTTGTCTTCTACAGGAACGATATTGGGCATATATTCTACAAGTGTAACTTCACTGCCCAGCGTTGCATAAAAATAAGCGAATTCTACACCAATGGCTCCAGAACCGACTACAATCATACTTTTTGGGAAATTGGGCAAGTTCAATGCTTGTCGATAACCAATCACATTTTTACCGTCTTGTGGCAGATTGGGCAATTCTCTGGAACGCGCTCCTGTTGCAATCACAATATGATCTGCGGTGTATTCTTGTGTTGATTCTTGGGTTTTTACTTCAACTTTTTTACCAGGTTTCACTTTAGCCTCACCTATAATTACGTCGATTTTGTTCTTTTTCATTAAAAATTCGACACCTTTACTCATTTTTCCAGCTACGTTGCGACTTCGTTGAACAACATTTGGAAATTCAAACGAAATATTTTCTGGTTTGTTCAATCCAAATTCCTCTGCCTGTTGAATATATTTGAAAACTTGTGCGCTTTTGAGTAGTGCTTTGGTCGGAATACATCCCCAGTTGAGGCATATACCGCCCAGATTTTCTTTTTCTACAATGGCTGTTTTGAAGCCGAGTTGAGAGGCGCGAATTGCAGTTACATAACCACCCGGGCCGCTACCTATCACAATGATATCGTATTTCATGTGTAAAATTTTTTCTGAATATCTGCGAATTTACGTAATTAAAGACAAATGAATGAAATAATTTAATTCAGATTTACTATTGATATGATTAAAATTAACAAAGAAATTTAGGGTTTAAAATATAGCTTTTTTGAGTCGTTTTTTTATTGAAATCTATTTTGTTTGGATGAAATTATTAAAATGCGAACTGATTTAATATTAGAAAAAAAATATCCAAGGAAATTCCCTGGATATATTTTTATTTTTAAAATGTAATTTTAATTATTCTTTTGTTCTGAAAACCAATCCACTATCTTCGAAATAATCAATTAAAACGACTGAATTATCTCTCACTTTTCCGGCGAGAATTTCTTTGGATAGATTATTCAAAACTTCTTGTTGAATAGCCCTTTTAATGGGTCTTGCACCAAATTGTGGGTCATATCCTATTCTAGCTAAATAGTCGATAGCCTCGTTGGTGGTGTCCAATGTTATCTCTTTTTTGGACAAAATTTGCGTCAAACCTTTTAACTGCAATTCTACAATTTGTCGAATTTCTTGTTTGTTCAATGGTGTAAACAAAATGGTTTCATCGATTCGGTTCAAGAATTCGGGTCGGAATTGTTGTTTTAATAATCCAAAAACATCATTTTTTGTAGCTTCTAGTACGGTTTGATAATTTTTATTTTCCAAATCAGAAAAGTTTTCCATGATGATATGCGATCCGATGTTGGACGTCATTATAATAATGGTATTTTTGAAATTCACTGTTCGGCCTTTATTATCCGTTAATCTTCCATCATCCAAAACTTGTAATAATATATTGAAAACATCTGGATGGGCTTTTTCTATTTCATCCAATAATATTACCGAATAGGGTCTTCTACGAACAGCTTCTGTCAATTGTCCTCCCTCGTCGTAGCCCACATATCCTGGGGGTGCACCGACCAGTCTTGATACCGCGTGTCTTTCTTGGTATTCGCTCATATCGATTCGGGTCATACTATTTTCATCATCAAAAAGATATTCAGCAAGTGCTTTGGCTAATTCGGTTTTTCCCACGCCTGTAGATCCCAGGAAAAGAAAAGAGCCAATAGGTTTTTTTTCATCACTGAGACCGGCACGATTTCTTCTGATAGCGTCTGATACGGCAGAAATAGCTTCGTTCTGTCCTATGATGCGTTTGTGTAATTCTTCTTCTAGATTTAGTAATTTTTCACGTTCACTTTGCATCATTTTGGTTACTGGAATACCTGTCCATCTGGCTACAACTTCAGCAATATCTTCTCGATCCACTTCTTCTTTAATCATTTTGATATCTTGATTTTCGAGTTTGGATTCTAGCTCTTGTAATCTGCTTTCTTCTTCTTTAATTCTGCCATAACGTAATTCTGCAACTTTGGCAAAATCACCCATACGTTCGGCCCGTTCTGATTCCAGTTTGTAATCTTCTATATTTTTGCGTGCTTCTTGAATTTGTTCTGCCAAACCTTTTTCTGATTGCCACACGGCATTTAGCTCATTTCTCTCTTCATTTAATTCTGCCAAATCTTCGCGTAAAAGATTTAATTTTTTCTCATCTCCTTCGCGTTTAATAGCTTCTATTTCAATTTCTAATTGCGTAATTCTACGATCCAACTGGTCTAGTTCTTCGGGTTTGGAATTCATTTCCATTCGCAATTTTGCAGAGGCCTCATCAATCAGATCAATGGCTTTATCGGGTAAAAATCGATCAGAAATATATCTTGTAGAAAGTTCTACAGCGGCAATTATAGCCTCGTCTTTAATTCTGATTTTGTGATGAACTTCATATTTTTCTTTGATTCCTCTCAAAATAGAAATTGCATCTTCTTCGTTGGGTTCTTCTACCAATACCTTTTGAAATCGTCTTTCCAGGGCTTTGTCTTTTTCAAAATATTTTTGATATTCGCTTAGCGTTGTTGCACCTACAGAGCGCAATTCTCCACGTGCCAAAGCAGGTTTCAAAATATTGGCTGCATCCATTGCTCCTTCGCTTGCGCCAGCTCCCACCAGGGTGTGAATTTCATCAATAAACAAGATAATTTGCCCTTCGGAACCCGTTACTTCTTTTACCACAGATTTCAGCCTTTCTTCGAATTCACCTTTGTATTTGGCACCTGCAATGAGCGCACCCATATCGAGTGAAAATATTTTTTTATCCTTCAAATTTTCTGGGACATCTCCATCTATGATTCTGTGTGCAATTCCTTCTGCAATAGCGGTTTTACCCACTCCAGGCTCACCGATAAGAATTGGATTGTTTTTGGTTCTGCGCGAAAGGATTTGTAATACACGGCGAATTTCTTCGTCTCTTCCAATAACAGGGTCTAATTTTCCTTCCAGTGCCATATCGTTCAGGTTTTTGGCATATTTACCCAAGGCATTATAGGTTTCTTCTTGTGATTGTGATGTTACACGCTCACCTTTGCGCAATTCTTTGGTAGCTTCTAAAGTTCCTTTATGAGAAACTCCTTGATCCTTAATTAATTGAGCGGCTTTGTCATTTGATTTGGAAACCGCTAAAATCAAGTGCTCTGTACTCACAAATTCATCTTTCATGCTTTGAGCTTCATTCAAAGCATCGTTTAAAATTCTAGATAAATTTTGCGAAACATGCATATTCCCGCCTGAAACCTTGGGATAGGTATTAATTAAATCATCAATTTCTTTTTTTAAATAATTTAGATTTACGCCTTGTTTATTTAATACAAAATCAACGACTTGATTATCTTCTTGTAGCAATGCTTTTATTAAATGGCCAACTTCAATTGCCTGTTGACCAGACGCTTGTGCTAGTTGTTGTGCTTTTTGCACGGCATCCTGTGCTTTAATAGTAAATTTATTTAAATCCATTGGTTTATAATTAATGCGTTTTTAAAATGTTTTTTAATTCCTTTTTTAAATTCACAAAATCAATACCCATCAATAAATGTGACAAAATTTCCTTTTTTTTCGAAAATTAATTTAAATTTTATGTCGTAAATGGTCAAAATAAATAATAAATATGAAAAAATGTCATAATCAACTCTATTTTAACGTATTAATTATTGGATAAATGGGATAAATTATTAACTTTACTTAAATTTAAATATAAAACGATGAAAAATTTAATTCTTTCTTTATTTTGTATGTTGATAGGCAGTGCAGCGTTTGCCCAATCTCCTATAGGGGTTTGGAAAACCGTAGATGATGAAACAGGTCAAGCCAAATCACATGTAGAAATCACCGAAAAAAATGGAAAACTTTATGGAAAAGTGATTAAAATTCTTACACCTGGGAAAGAAAACGCTGTTTGTGACAAATGTTCAGACCAAAGAAAAAATAAACCGATTTTGGGAATGGAGATTTTGACAGGCGTGAAAAAGGATGGTAAAAAGAAATGGGATGATGGTAAAATTCTTGATCCCAATAAAGGAAAGACCTATGATGTTTCTATAGAGGTTGTAGAAGCAGATAAGCTGAAAGTTAGAGGCTATATGGGTGTTTCTATGTTGGGAAGAACGCAGTATTGGCAGCGTGTAAAATAAGTTTAATCGAAATTAATGATGAAAATCCTTTGGCGAAAACCAAGGGATTTTTCTTTTTTCTCGAAAGATTTATTTTGAAATTTGGGAGAAAATGCTCCGCTAAACAATTTGAAAATTTCAATTATTTTCGAATTATATATGCTGAAATTAAAGCTAAATTAATTCTTTATTTCGGTTTTATATTCAATTTTAAAAATAGATTTTAAACATAAAAAAAATCCTAATTCATTGATTATTTATGAATTAGGATTCAATCTTGTGACCGCGGAAGGACTCGAACCCTCAACCCTCAGAGCCGAAATCTGATGTTCTATCCATTGAACTACGCGGCCCACCATTTTTGGATTTGCAAATATACTAAACTCGTGCTTTTAGCAAGCACAATTGTTCGTAAAAGTGTTTGTAAATCACTACTGAATTATTTTTTGTTTTTCTTTGAATGCAGGTAAACCATAATGAATGGTAATGCAAACAAAAGAAGACAAATCAATCCTATAATTACTATTGAAGTATCCATTTCTTATTATTTTTTTTTGTTAAACAATTGATTTTCAATCCGAAAAAAGAATTGTTAATTAAAAAAAAGTATGAAAGGGAAAAATAATATCGACTGATTGAAAATAGTCGGGAAAACGACTGATAATTAATGTAAATGAGTTGGCAGCAGCCAAGTAAGGCAGAAATCTATTTTTTTGTGCAGAAACTTCAGATTTTAATTGAAAAAGATTTACCTCCTTGATGGTACGCGGAGTTTGAAGTTTAAAACCCGATTGAACTTCTATTGCATGGCCTTTTATGGGCAATTGCATGAAGACCTGCTCTGATGTGGTGTGGTTTACCGGCAATTCCAGAACACTGGTTTTGCTTTGTATCATCACCAAATGCAGGGCAATAATTACCGCAAAAAATAGAATATGCCTTAATCCTTTCACAAAAGCAAAATTAAGCAATATTTTGATGAAAAGGGCTTAAAGTTTTGACAAATAAATATTTCTAGGAAAACAATTTACCAAGAATAGATTGATCTTTTTTAATAGATGAAATGATTTTTTGTGCATGTTCCATAGAATTTTCAATAAAAAATCTACTGGTGTGTTTACCACCGCAAACTACGCCTGCCACATACAATCCTGGGATGTGAGTTTGGTGACTTTCTGGATTATATTGGGGTGTGTCGTTTTCGTCTGTATCACATTGAATCCCAATTTTGGTGAGAAACTCAAAATCGGGATGATAGCCAATCATGGCGAAGACAAAATCATTTGGTATTGTGATAGATTCAGCATTTTGAACAAAAGTGATGTTTCCTTGTTTGATTTCTTTCATTTCTGCATTAAAAAATGCCTGAATTTCCCCTTCTGCAATTCGATTTTCTATATTAGGTTTTATCCAATATTTTACATTATCTGGAATGCTAGATTCGCGAATAATCATGCTCACCTCTGCCCCTTTGTAATACAGCTCGAGCGCAACTTGTGTGGCAGAATTTGCTGCACCTATTACGGCCACTTTTTGTCCAATATAGGGATGTGCTTCTTCAAAATAATGCTTAACTTTTGGTAAATTTTCTCCTTCTACATTCAATTTATTGGGTTGGCCATAGAAACCTGTGGCAATGACAACGTTTTTGGCTTGATATAAATTTCTGCGCGTTTGTATCGCAAAATGGTCTTCTGGCTTGGTTACATTCTGTACGGTTTGGTAATATTTAATATTCAAATTCCATTTTTGAACTACGCGTCTGTAATACTCCAAGGCTTCGTCGCGAGTGGGTTTCTCGTGAATAGACATGAAAGGAACTTCACCAATTTCGAGTTTTTCTGAGGTAGAAAAAAAGGTCATATTTTTAGGAAAATGATAAATTGAATTCACCAAAGCGCCTTTTTCGATAATAATATGTGACAATCCGGCTTTTTGGGCTTCAATCGCTACTGCAATTCCCATAGGACCTGCGCCTACAACCGCTATATCGTAAACTTTTGACATGTACAATTTTTTAAACTAATGACAATTTCTATTCCAATAAAATCAACTAAATATCCAATTCGAAAGCATTTTTTTGCCTTGTGGTGTCAAAATACTTTCTGGATGAAACTGAACTGCCCTCAAGTCTAAATACTTGTGTTTCAACGACATGATTCTACCTTCTTCATCTACAGATGTAATTATGAGCTGTTCTGGAAAATGTGTTTCATCTACCACCCAACTGTGATATCTTCCTACCACGACAGGAGAAATTAATTCGCGAAAAAGTACGTCGTCCTGTATTTGATTTAAGGTTGAAATTACGCCATGCTTTACGGTAGAAAGTTGAACCAATTTTCCGCCAAATGCTTCTGCAATAGCTTGTTGCCCCAAACAAACACCGAGCATGGGAATTTCATGGGCATATTTTTGAATAAAATCAATTAATTTTCCAGCTTCGGAAGGAACGCCAGGTCCTGGAGACAAAATTACTTTATCAAAATCGAGAATTTGAATATTTTCCAACTCATCATTAGTACAAATTGTAACTTCTTTTCCTATAATTTCGTTTATCAGATGTACCAAATTATAGGTAAAGGAATCATAATTATCAACAATCAAAATATTCATTTAATTACAAAAAATACGATTGACTTTTAATTTTTTTCACAATTTATGTAGTTTTTTTTTTCATTCATTTGATTGATTAACAAAAACATAAAAATTGGCATCTGGCGTTAATTCGGATTTGCCGGTATATTTTTTCCATTGGGAGGTTGGATAAAGCCATTCTTCAGAATTTTTTAATTTTACCGGCATGTCAAATCCGTCAATTACTCCTATCCAACGATACATTTTTTGATTATTCTGTATTTTCACTTCTAAAGTTGGAATCAAAGTGGTTCGTAAATATTGTTGGAAAAATTCAGTTAGGTCTATTTTTGTATAATCTGACATGAATTTTTCGATTTGTGCCGAAGTTACAATTTGGCGAAAGAATTCCGTATTTATATCACGAATCATTTGTTTGAATTTCACATCATCTTCCATCAATTGGCGCAAAGTATGAATCACCATGGCTCCCTTGTAGTACATATCTCTACTTCCACCACTATGTGTGCCATAGGATTTCCCAATGATTGGTGATGTATTTTCTATTAAAATCTTTAATCCTTGTACATATTCATTGGCTGCCAATTGGCCGTGTAAATTTTCTACATACATCACTTCAGAATAGGTTGTAAACGCCTCGTGCACCCACATATCAGCAATATCTTGGGTGGTAATACTGTTACCGAACCATTCATGACCAGCTTCATGCACAATGATAAAATCAAATTTATTTCCCCAGCCAGATTCGGTTCTATCATGACCTAAATATCCATTGACATACTGATTTCCATAAGCGATTGCGCTTTGATGTTCCATGCCCAGATAGGGAGATTCTACGAGTTTGAATCCATCTTCATAAAAAGGATATTTTCCCATCCAATCCTCAAAAGCAGTGAGCATGGGTTTCACTTGTTCAAAATGTTTTTTGGCTTTTTCCAATTGATAATCCAGCACCCAATAATCCAGTGACAATTCTCCACCTTTGCCATAAAAAGCATCAGAAAAATGCGTATAATGTCCAATATATGGAATGATGGAATAGTTATTTATAGGATTTTTCACTTCCCAAGTATATACATTGGTTCCAGCTTCGCCTTTCACAAAAGAAGTTTCCCAAAGTCTGCCGTTGGCTACTGCCACCAAATCTTCTGGAACAATAATGGTAAAGGTAATACCTTCATCGGGTTCGTCTCCTTGAAAATCTTTGTTGGGAAACCATGCACTTGCGCCCAGACCTTGTACTGCGGCAGACATCCATGGACGGCCTTTTTCGTCTTTGGTGAAAACCCATCCTCCATCCCAGGGTGCATTTTTGGCAATTTTGGGAAATCCTTCAAAATGAAATTTCAAAATTTGTCTGGAATTATCTTTTTTTGGTAAATATTCCATATCAATCAACACTGTATTTCCGTTTCGCTTCCAAGCGTATTCGGGCAATTCAAATTCTGTTTGGGTTTGATGGTTCCTGGGAGATTGCGCCAATTGAACAATTCTTGTGATTTGCATAGGTTCCTGCAAATCTATTTGCATCACATCTTGATTATTATTCGAAATTATTTCGTATTCTATATTTATGGTTCCCGAAATGAATTTTTTGGAATAATCTGGAACCAAAACAATATCATAGCGTTTTACATCCCACCAATTTCGAAATTCTGTATTACTACCTCGTAGTATCTCTGGTGAATAGGGTTGCGTAATAAGTTTTGGATTGATTTTAACCTTTTCATTATCAACTTTTTGCGTAGCGCAAGCAGTGAACAAAATTAAGGTGAAATATAAAATATTTTTCATTTGAAAGGATTATCTTTCAAAAGTAGAAAAATAAAATATAAATAATTCAATGGAATAATTTTATCATTTTATTCATCAACTCTCCTCTTCGAAATATAATTTGTAGAATTTTCCTTTAGCATCTTCTCCGTGTTCTATACGTGAGCGGTCGCCATGCACATACACATGAAAATTCTTATCCAGCTTAATTACGCTTTTATAATATTTTTTTTGCTTTTTCACAGCACTTTCAGAAATACCAAAGTCATCTGCCAACATTTCTTGTGCATCGTACTCATATTCAGATTTGTAATTATTAAATGATTCTATGATGGCTGGTTGTTGCAATACACTTTCAGAGAAATTTTCGGTTACAAATCTTTCCTGATTGGAGAAAAAATCCATGGTACGATTCAAAAAATCAGCTTGATCGGCACGGCTAATTTCGAATTCTTCGGGCAATCTTTCTTCGACATAATTCTTGAAAACCGCCATAGTACGTTCTGTTTTGTAATATTCATCATCAATCTGCTCAACTTGCAAAAATTCGTCTGTCCAAAACTGTGATTCTGTTGCGTTGGTTTTGTCGGTAATGCAGATTACAAATCCATTTTCTCGATCTGAATTATATATCAGGCAACCTTTGTCTAATTTATTAATATTAATTCCCTGATCGGTAGAAATATCAAAAAAATGATTTTCAGTATGTACTTTAAGGAAAGTATCTTTATTTTCTGTTTTAAATAAACCTATGGCATTAATTATTTCACCTTTGAAATTTACATTTTCAAAAAAAGAAACAAATAATTCACCACTTTTAATTTTGGGATGCATTGAATTTTCGTAGAGAAAAGTAGCTATATTTTTCGATTGTTCATGTAATTGTACTGGATTATCAAAAATAGCGGAAACATAGGTGAAGACTTCATTCAAATTCAAATCAGTAACATGGTAGAAGTGAAAATATTCATCATTTTTAAATCCTTTTTGAAAATAATTCAGTAAAACATTTTGTACTTCATCTGTAAGTTCCAGTGGTTTATGGGATTTGATAACATGTTCGTATTTACCTTTATTCCCAACATAATGTACCGATACTTCTTTTAGTTCTATCATGATGCAAGTTTATAAATTAATTTTGGGAAATGAATTGAATCCTAATTGAGAAAACAAGGAATTATTAACACTTTTGCGCAATTATATAAAATAAAAAAACCCGGCATTTACCGGGCTTAGGGTGGATGATGGGTCTCGAACCCACGACCTTCGGAACCACAATCCGACGCTCTAACCAACTGAGCTACAACCACCATTTAAAATTGGTCTGCAAAGATAATTAATTATTTTTAATATTTGAATATAGAAAAGTTTAAAATGAAATAATTTCAAAAATTTTCTATAAAAATACGTCCATATTGTCCACTCCCAATATAGAATCTGTGATGAATGCCTCTGCTTCATCTTTCCAGATAAGTCTTCCCCATTCACGTGCGCGATAGGTGATGCTATCTTTGAAAGATTTTGAGGAAATGGCTGTTTCGGGTTCAGATGAATTTGGGTCGTAGAATTGGGATACATGTGCAAGGCAACTTTGAATTTTGATTTCTAAAAATCCGCTGATGTCCACCACAAAATCGGGTTGTAATGGTTTCCATTGTATATACATGAAAATCCTTTTTGGTCGCCAAGCTTCATGTTCTGTTATAATACTTTTCAATCCGGCCAAAAAAGCAGATTCTCGTATCAATTGAGTGGCTCTTCCATGGTCTGGATGTCGGTCATCTGGTGCACCACAAATCAAAATTTCGGGTTGGTACCGTCGAATTGCATCTATAATTTTTAGTTGATTTTCTTCATTATTTTGAAAAAAACCATCACGCATTCCCAGATTTTCTCTTGCTGTAATTCCTAGAATTTTTGCTGCATTTTCGCTTTCTTGTAATCGTTTTTCTACCGTACCGCGTGTTCCGAGCTCGCCCCGTGTCAAATCGATAATGCCTACATTTTTGCCTTGTGAAACAGCTTTGGCCAGCGTTCCGCCACAACCTAGCTCTACATCATCTGGATGTGGTCCCATGGCCAAAATATGCAATTTTTGTGTTTTCAATGATTTTAAAAATTAGAATTATTACCCTTTAATAACTTTTAGATTATTTCTCTATCCATGCAATAATCTCTGGATCATTGGGTAAGGTTTTTGAATAAAAAACATGCTCCAATGTCCCGTCTTTGCCAATAAGATATTTCTGAAAATTCCATTTTACTTCATTATCGCTTACTCCATTTTTTTCTTTTTGAGTTAAAAATTGATACAAAGGGTGCATATCATCTCCTTTCACAGAAATTTTGCTCATCATAGGAAAAGTTACGCCATAATTTAATTGACAAAACTCCTGAATTTCTTCGTTGGTACCAGGTTCTTGTGACATAAAATTATTAGCCGGAAATCCGATAATTACAAAATTATCATCTTGATAGGTATTGTAAATTTCTTCTAATTGCTCGTATTGCGGCGTAAATCCACATTTTGATGCCGTGTTGACAATCATTACCTTTTTTCCCTTTAATTCTGATAAATCAAAATCTTCTCCTGTAATGTCGAGTACCTTGTAGTCGTAAATATTTCCTTTTTCCATATTTGAATTTTGGTCTATGGTCGCTTGCTTTTGCTGATTACACGCCAAAGCCAGCAATGATACTAAACTTAGAATAAATTTTTTCATGGTATTATTAAATCACATTTTCACAAAAACATTGTTTTTTGCATATTTTTTACGCAAATAGTAGGCGACAACGCACATAATGAACAAAACTATTATAGTTCCTGGCACCCAGCCTGGAATCGGAACGGGGTCTCCAGCGGCATAACTGTGTAATCCGCTCAAATAATAATTCACACCAAAGTAAGTCATAATAGGTGCTGATGCTGCCCAAAGTGATGCAATATTAAACGCAAACTTTCCGCGAAGACCTGGCACCAATCGCATATGTAACACAATGGCATATACCATTACCGAAATGAAAGCCCAGGTTTCCTTTGGATCCCAAGACCAGTATCTTCCCCAACTTTCATTGGCCCACATTCCTCCCAAGAAAGTACCTACGGTAAGCATGAAAATCCCGACGGTGAGCGACATTTCGTTCACAATAGTGAGTTCTTTTATGTTTCTTTCAATTTTATGGCTGGGTTTAATCATAAACATAATCAATGAAAAAATGGCCAAAACCATTCCTAGACCAAAAAACGCATAACTACTTGTAATAATGGCAACGTGTATAATGAGCCAATACGACTGTAGAACTGGTACCAAAGGTGTGATTTGTGGGTCTAATAATGAAGACCCATGCGCGAATCCCATCATGATAACAGCTACAAAAGCACCTGCAGCAGGTAAAAAGGCGTTGCCGTTTCGGTACATTAAAAATCCTGACAATACCCCAACCCAGGATATGAAGATGACCGCCTCGTAGCCATTGGTCCAAGGGGCGTGACCAGATAAATACCATCTAATTCCCAAACTAATTCCTTGAATCAAAAACACCAATAACAACAAACCAATAAATAAATTGATTATCCATTGTAAAGCGGTTTTGTCTGCAAGTAATTTGATAAATGCCAGAATCAAAAGTATGGAACCAATTATCGAATAAGCAATCATCACCCAAAAGAATGGATTAAAATGATTGTAAATCACCTCGAGTTTGACTTTGGTATCAGAAATTTTTACATTTTTCCCCCAAGTTTGCTGGTAGTCATGAATTTCTTTTACTACGGCATCGGTTTTTTCCCAATTTCCATTTTTTTGTGCATCTCCCAACGCGTTAAAATATTTTGAAATATATTTCAAAGCAACGGTATCCAATTCGATTTCTTCACCAGGTTTCAACCAGCTGGTCCAAGTTTCATTCATTTCGTTTTGCATGGGAATCATGCGCATATAATAACCCTTGGTGATATTATCAATAATCGAAAAACGTTCGGTGATGTTGATGACTTCTTTGTCAAATTCAGTTTTTTCTGATGGCTTTTTACGAAATGCATTTTGATAAGCCTCTTGGAATTTATATTGAGTGGTGCTATGATCTACCAAATTGAGTAATGAAGTGTATCCATTGACAGATCCAATATGTTCGGATTCTTTTTTTCCGAGTTTGGTTTCACTCACTTTTATTAATGGCGCATTGGCCCACAATGCGGGGTTTTGTTGAAGAGAAATAAACCATTCGGTAGCAGATAATCCATGAAATCTATCTTTTTTATATACTTTTCTAAGCAATTCTACGGCGTGAGTTCCTACGGGCTTGATTCGACCTTGGTCGTCTTGTACTTGTAGATGTTCTAGATTTCTTACATGATTTTTATCAAATTTTACCAAGTTTACAATACTGTCTGGCCTAGACATTAGCATACTCTGGCCATGTATAGGTCGCTGAATTGGTGTAGAAGTTTGTTCATGAGCATGATCATGCCCAACATGCTGTGGAATACTATCTTGCTGTGCAAAAAGACCCATAGGAATTAACAAGAGCATTATAGTAATTACATATTTCTGATGTTTCATGTTTTTCAGCATTTTCTGGAGCGCATGAAAACGTGTTCCTCTCCAGAAAAGTGAAAAAAACATTCCAAAAAACAACATAAAATAACCTATATATGTAATGAGAGTTCCGGGACGATCTTGATTTACAGAAAGAATAGTTCCCAATAAATCTTGGTCATAACTCGACTGAAAAAATCGGTATCCTCCATAATCCAGAATATTATTCATATAAATTCGATGTTCGGTTTCAACACCCTTATCCACCACAGAAATTTCACTGGCAAAAGAAGAAGGATTACTTGATCCTGGATATGTATCTAATTGAAAATCACGTAATTTCATTCCAAATGGAGTTTCTATAATTTTGGATCCAAAGCCCAGAGAAACTTGAAGTCCATTAATAGCTTTGCGCGTGCTGTAAGAGGTAGAACCTTGTCCGCCGCGAATTATAAGCGTGTCTTTAACAGATCCATCATTGTATTCAACCAAAACAACATTGGCATTGTTTTGCTCTTCGGGTACATTTTTATTTCCTGCCATAAAATTCAAAGTACCCTTGAAGGTAGGTTCTGTAACTACGAATTGTGCACTACCGATTTGGTATAATGTATTGAATTGTAATTGCTGTAAGGAATCCACAACAACAGCAGCTTTTCCCGCATTAAATGCAGCAGAATCCGTTACTACCCCCATTTGTTGCCCTTGCATTTGTACAGATTCACCTTCTAATGGTGATTTGAAAAATAAACCATCTTCTTGGCTGAAGACTTGAAAAGTTCCAGGAATCGGATTGTTCATACTCATCATGAGTCCACCCACTTGTTTGAGTTCACCTGATTGAATATAGGCATTTTTGCGCCCGTCATCTCCAACTGTAACCAGTTTTAAGGTTTCTTTTCCGCTACCTGGCACTACTGTATCTTTGGCTAATGGAATAAAGTCCAGCGTTTTGAGTGTAATAACACGATCCTTGAATTGATAACTTTTTTCGAATTGTCTTTTGAAGGGGAAAACTGCATTTTTGTGATTGAAATAAGTCATCGTATAAGGCGTTTCATACGATAATGCCATGTCATCATCAAAGATATTCATCTTCATATATGTTTGACTGGAAACGATTTCAGTAGAAGTTTCGCCCTCGCGAATACTCATTACACCTTCTACCGAGAATAGGTAGGTATAAGCTGCACCTATGAACGCCACTACAAAGCCAAGATGAAAAATGAGAACTGGCCATTTCTCACGACGCCACAATCTATAGCGTTTAATATTTATGATGAAATTGATAATTAACAAAATTTGAAGCACATCAAACCAAAGTGCATTATAAATCATCATTTTGGCTGCTGGTGTTCCAAAATCGTTTTCTACGAATGTGGCTATGGCCATGGCTATGGCGTATATGAAGAGCATTACGGTCATTGCTCTTGTGGAGAATAAGTACTTTTCTAAAATCTTCATTTAAATTCCTTTCAAAAATTCGTGTAAAAATAAGGAGAAATAAGCTTAATATACTGATGGATTCCATATTTATAAATTATAATATAAAAAATTGAGGCGATGAATTTGCTCAAAAATTAGGGAGAAATAATCGACGTCGCCCTGTGGCAGGGATTGTAATGGAAATCCTTTTACCGAATAATATGGATAAATTAATATTCTGATTTGTAATAGTTTAAATCAAAGGATGAAATGAGGCGTAAAGATAATCTTCGGTAAAAGATTGTAATGGAAAGCCCGGTCTCATCATGATTTGAGGTGGATTTCTCATGATGGAAGGGTGATCAAATAAGCGAAGATAAGATGATAGTGACAAAAATCATGATGAGAGCCACCCAAAAAAAACTGAAAAGAAAAAGCCCGGACCTGCCGAGCTTAAAATATTTTCCAATTGTTTGAAGAATTTTATTTCTTCATTATCCGAATGTCAACACGTCTGTTTTGGGCTTTGCAAACATCCGTATCATTGGTTGGGCAAATTGGATTTTTGGATGATAATCCTTCCGTAATTATTCTATTCTCATCAATTCCCATGTTTTGAATAGAAAATTTAACACTTTCTGCTCTTTTAGCTGAAATAGTGTAATTGGTTTCATCATCACCAGTATTATCTGTATTACCGCTCAACAAGATATTCGCATCTGGAAAAGCCTTGAGAATGGTTGAAATAAACTTCAATTGATTATTTGAGGTTTCTGTGATATCTGCACTTCCTGTTGTAAAATAGGTTCTATCCAAGGTAATAAATGAATCTCTTCCACTAACTTCTGGATTGAAATTAGCGTCTTGCAGCAAGGTAAAAAGTTTGTTTTCGCTTGAATTTTCTCCTGCGATTACTCTATTTCCATCTGGTAAAATGATTTCTATCTCTTTTCCTGTGTCGTATAAATAGTTTCCATCTGCATCTATCAATGCTTTTGTACTATTTTCGATATTGAAATCTGAATTTACCACAGCAGTTTGATTGCTATGCCCCCCAAGAATTGGAGCCAAAACCAGCCCTACAAGACAAGTAAGTTTGATAAGAATATTCATCGATGGACCCGATGTATCTTTGAACGGGTCTCCTACTGTATCCCCTGTAACGGCTGCTTTGTGCGCTTCTGAACCTTTATAGGTCATTTCGCCGTTGATTTCTACACCCGCTTCGAAAGATTTTTTGGCATTATCCCAAGCACCACCGGCGTTATTTTGGAAAATAGCCCACATAACACCGCTCACACAAACTCCTGCCATATATCCACCAAGAGGTTCGGCACCAAAAAGTAAACCGATAATTATGGGTGTAAGAATAGTGATAAGACCAGGTAGTAGCATTTCTTTGAGAGCTGCTTGTGTGGAGATTTCTACACATTTGCCATATTCAGGCTTGCCGGTACCTTCCATAATTCCGGGGATTTCGCGGAATTGTCTTCTTACTTCCTGTACCATTTCCATAGCAGCTTTACCCACAGATTGCATGGCAAGTGCAGAAAACACCACGGGAATCATACCCCCGATGAATAACATAGCCAACACATCTGCTTTGAAAATATTGATTCCATCAATTCCTGTAAAGGTGACATAAGCTGCAAATAATGCGAGTGCTGTAAGCGCAGCTGATGCAATAGCAAATCCTTTACCTACTGCAGCGGTGGTATTACCTACCGAATCTAAAATATCTGTTCTTTGACGTACTTGTTTGGGCAAATCACTCATTTCTGCTACACCTCCTGCGTTGTCTGCAATAGGTCCAAAGGCGTCGATAGCCAATTGCATTGCCGTAGTAGCCATCATGGCCGAAGCGGCTAAAGCTACTCCATAAAATCCTGCAAGCGCATATGAGCCAAAAATGGCTGCAGCAAATAAAATAACCGAGGCAAATGTAGATTTCATACCTACGGCCAAACCTGCAATAATATTGGTTGCAGCTCCAGTAGAACTATTGCGAACTATTTCCAGAACTGGTGTTTTTCCTAAACTGGTATAATAGGCTGTAACCATAGAAATCAATGCACCTACAGCCAAACCTATGGTTGCCGCAAAGAAAACGTTGATAGAAGGAATTTCTCTAATGCCTTCACCAAAAAAGTTCATGTGCATTGTTGCAGGTAACATCCATTTGATCAAGAAGAAACTGGCTATCCACGTGATACCAATTGCCGCCCAGTTACCCATATCCAGCGCTTTTTGCACTTGAGCTTCTTTGGCTTCGTTGTCTTTGATACCCACTAGGAAAGTTCCTAAAATAGATGCCACAACACCTACTCCTGCAATAACTAGAGGAAGAAGGATAGGCCCCATATTATTAAAATTATCTGTAAAACCGCCATTCATCGACATATCTCTAATGACATAATTTCCCAGTACCATGGCGGCCAATACTGTCGCCACATAAGAGCCGAAAAGGTCTGCGCCCATTCCTGCCACATCGCCTACGTTATCACCTACATTGTCTGCAATGGTAGCGGGATTGCGCGGGTCGTCTTCTGGAATTCCTGCTTCTACTTTACCTACAAGGTCTGCGCCTACATCGGCTGCTTTGGTATAAATTCCACCTCCTACTCGAGCAAAAAGTGCTATAGACTCTGCACCTAGAGAAAAGCCGGCTAATGCCTCTAGTGCCATAGTCATTTCATCGTAAAAGTTTCCACCTTGCACGAACATTTTTACAAAAAACAAGAAGAAAAGGCTAAGGCCTAAAACAGCCAGACCAGCTACTCCTAAGCCCATTACCGTACCCCCGCCAAAAGATACTTTCAAGGCTTTGGGTAAACTTGTTTTGGCGGCTTCTGCTGTACGCGCATTGGCATCTGTAGCTACACGCATACCAATATTTCCTGCAAGCGCAGAGAATACAGCACCAACCAAAAATGCTACAACAATAATCCAATGTGTCGTTGGGACTAATAATGATACTACAAATAATGCTATAGAAGCAATTACTGCAAAAACCATCAAAATTCGATATTCGGCTTGTAAAAATGCCAATGCACCTTCTTTGATACTTTTCGAGATAAACTGCATTCGCTCATCACCAGGCGCCTGTTTCTTGACCCAGGACATTCTCATCACCATGAAAATGAGGCCAATAGCGGCCAACACAGGTGGTAAATACATCACAAAATTACTCATATGTTTTAAAATTTCTTATACAAAGTTGCAAATATATAGATTTAACATTTATTAAGAGAATGTCATTTTTAAAATGGATTGTATTTTAACTTTTAATCTGAAAAAATACTTTGATTTTTGTTTTAAATGTAATTGAAAGCAGAATTTCGAGGATGCAAGTAGAGGTTGTGATGAATTTTTAAAATTTCTTTTATTCTTTTTTCAATAAAAACAATAATAATCGAAAAATCCAATGATCAAGCAGATTTAGAAGTTTCATTTAATCTGCTTTTATTCAAAAATTTAAATTTAATAAATAAAATTGTTGTAATTCATTGAAAATAAATGTTTTAATTTTAAATTATACTAAATTAAATACAACTGAAAATGTAACAAAAACAATTGGAAAAAGCTTGAAAGGCTAATTTTCAAAAACTTTAGGAATTAAAAAGAAAAATTTGGTACTTTTGAACTTCAATGAATTAATAAATTTATGTCTGAATTACATGTAAAAACAATGGCTCAAATGATGGCAGAGGGTAAAAAACCCGAAGTACTATTTTGGGTGGGCTGTATGGGAAGTTTTGATGATCGTGCCAAGAAAATTACAAGGGCTATGGTAAAAATTCTGAATAAAGTAGGAATTGAGTTTGCGGTTTTGGGTACGGAAGAAAGTTGTACAGGTGATCCGGCCAAGCGTGCAGGCAATGAATTTACATTTCAGATGTCGGCAAAAATGAATATCGAATTGCTCAATGGCTACGAAATTGAGGATATTGTTACGATTTGTCCACATTGTTTCAATACCTTAAAAAATGAATATCCGGGATTGGGTGGATTCTATAACGTGATGCATCATTCACAATATTTACAAAAATTAATCGATTCGGGACGCCTGCAAATCGAGGGCAAAACCTTCAAAGGCAAAAAAATCACATTTCATGACCCTTGTTATTTGGGTCGAGGCAATGATATTTACGAAGCGCCTCGAGAATTAATTATGAAATTGGATGCCGAATTGGTAGAAATGCGCCGAACCAAACATCGAGGTTTGTGCTGTGGCGCTGGTGGTGCACAGATGTTCAAGGAACCAGAAAAAGGAAATAAAGACATCAATATCGAAAGAACAGAAGAAGCCCTTGAAACCCAAGCAGAGGTTATAGCTACTGGTTGCCCGTTTTGTATGACCATGATGACCGATGGTGTAAAAGGTAAAAATCGTGAGGGTGACGTGATGGTTCTTGACTTTGCAGAAATGATTGCAGAGGCCGAAGATTTATAAAGAAATTTAACCTAATTGAACAGAAAACTATTGGTTTTTGGGATAAATAAGGATAAAATCTAAAAAATTATTTAATATCCAGAAAACAAATTTACGATATTTTTAAAATGATTTTTCTAGTTTGCTATGCAAAATAGAAAAATCATTTTTTTATTTAAACTTAATCTTTGTCAGTCAATAGGAAATATAGAAACACAAAATTCCTATTTGAAAAGTTTTTAATGATAAACTTTATATAGAATATTTCTATTATAAATCAAGTAATTAACTAATATTATTTCAACAATCCCTCCATCTCATCCATGACTTTCACCATCTCGTCAAATTTTCTTTCGGCATAGGCACTATCGATCTCCATAGCATAGGGTAAAATACTTCTTTGCAGGCTCAAATCGGTTGTAAGTTGGTCGTGATCTGCCTCGGTGAGTCCGCCCCAACCTGTGGCCTTTACTTTGTCTCTCATTCTCAAAATTCGAGTTTCAATTGGTTCGTAATATGATTTGAATGCCTCTAGCGCTTGTATAGTATCCTTCTTTTGCTCGAGATAATATTGAATCATTCCCGTGGCAGAAAATTGCTCCTGCCCTATCAATCGTTGAATATCATTATACACAGACATTCTTTCAACATCGGTAAGAGCGTTGTAATAATTTCTTTCTTCTTGGATTCTTTCATTCAAAAAGTTTTGCAATTCCTCGGCCTTTTCTTTTTCACCTAAATGTCTATACAGCGGAACAAAACTGAAAAGACTGATGCCTTCTGGATACATTTGAAATGGAATCATCTCTTGCGAAAGTGCCATGATTTCAGAAGCTTTTTCCGTTTCGTTTATTTGTAGCAAAGCTTCTGCTGTACGGGCAACTGCGTTACGATAGGTAAGAATATTGTTGGTACAAGTTTGATCAAAATAAGCATCTGGATGGTTGAAATTACCCCAACGATAGTTTTTGATTTGTTGATACATTTTCAAAGCGTCGATGCTGCCACGGTCTCCCATATTGGATCTTTCACTTTTAATCGGAACAAATTTGTACGAAAATCCTTCAAACTGTAAATAATCATTCAAATAGAAAATATTAACATCGTCATATAATCCACCACTAGAGAAATAAACGCCTCTGGTCCAGTCATAGTTGGCAAGAAAATCCAACATAAACAATTCATTTTTATAGGCCAGTTGTTGTCCTTTGAGGTTGATCACAACATTAGGTTGAATTTGGTCATAAAAATCAGGCGACACAATTTTGTGTTTAATGACATTTTCGCGATTCACCGGAACAATGATTTTTTTTGTAGGCAAAATATTGTCTATAGCAGCGTTATACGCCATTTGTAATTCTCTTACAATGGCATTTTTTGCAGGATTATTTTTATCAAGAATCCAGTTCATAGCTTCTTTGGCCGTCATTCCATTGTTGATATAATTCTGAATAGATTGCATGTGTTTGTACAATTCAGGATCTTGCTGTTGTGCATAATTGGTAATTTGCTGACCCAATTCTTGCGAAATGAGAATGATACCTTCATTAGCGCCCAGCTTGTAATCATCTGGCGTCATTTGCGTTTTGATGGCATCTGCGTTGTAGGTTTTGCGCTGAACTTGAGAGATGTTCCATGGAGAACCCAAAAGTGTGAAATTAGCCACTTTCACGTCGTCTCTGAATTGTTCCGTTTCCTGAATTCCCCACAAAGGATAGGTGTCATTGTCTCCATAAACAAACAATATGGAATTCGGATCCAGATTTACCAGATAATTATACGCCAAATCGTGCGCTGCCATACGTTCGCTGCGGTCGTGATCATCCCAATTTTGAAAGCCCATGAGTAAAGGGGCGATTAAGCTAAGAGATGCTATAATTAAAGATGATTTTTCTGGTAATTTTTCTTTTAAAAATGTATAAATAGCCAAAACCGAAAAACCTAGCCATAAGGCAAAAACATAAAAAGAACTTACAACGGCATAATCTCGCTCTCTTGGCTCAAAAGGTCTAACATTGGTGTATATCAAAATCCCAACACCAGCCAACAGAAATAATGATAAAAGGGCAAACCACCTACCCGGATCTCTTTTAAAATGAAACAAAAAGCCAATTAATCCCAAGATTAACGGAATTCCAAAATAAACATTTCGAGCTTGATTATCCTTGAATTGTGTGGGTAATTCTGCTTGATTTCCTCCTATAAAAGCCTCGTCTATAAAGTTAATTCCTGTTATGGTATTACCTTTGGTCACTTGCATATTTCCTTCAAAATCGTTTTGACGACCCATAAAGTTCCAACCAAGATATCGCAAATACATATATCCGATTTGGTAATTCAAGAAAAACGAAATATTCTGGCCTAATGTAGGTTTTTTGAATCTTTCTTCTTGTTCACCCGTTGCGGGATTATATGCCATATATTTTTCTGGTTCGCCCATGATGGCTTTATAATTGTCGATTGCTTGGGGGTTGTACATACGTGCAAATGGTCCAACATGCTCTGGATTATAGACATACTGCGTTCTACGTCCCACCACCTCATACACTCCTCTTCTTTCATTTTTTTTATAAACCGGGCCGTTATCCTTCATTTTATAACGTCCATCAGCTTCGGTAAGAACGCCATTTGGATCGATATGAGCTGTGTATAAAGGTCCGCTAAAAACAGGCCAATCACCATATTGCTCACGGTTGAAATAATCTAGTAATCCAATGGCATCATCTGGATCGTTCAGATTCATATGCGGATTGGCATTGGCACGAATAGGAATTACCAACCAAGCACTGAAGCCTATAAGCATAAACATGGTTGCCAAAATAAAAGTATTCACAGTTTGCAAACCTTTTTGGCGTGTATATTTTAATCCAAAAAAGAAAATAAGCGCAAGCAATAAAACAGCTACAGCAAATCCAGAATTAAATGGTAAATGCAGTTCATTTACCATAAAAACTTCTAATTTTCCGATAAATGCCATCGTATAAGAGAAAACGATTTTAAAAACAAATATGAAAATTAACAATGTTATAGCATTGGCAATGGCAAAGGACTTCCACGAAAAGTCAAAATGTCTGAAATAATATAAGTAACACACCGCTGGAACTACAAGTATCGCCATCAAATGCACACCTGTAGATAATCCTACCAATAAAGCTATCAATACCAACCAGCGATTTTCGCGATAATTTCCGGCATCGTTTTCCCATTTACAAGCCAGCCACAACATGAGCGCAGTGAACATAGAAGCCATGGCATACACCTCACCCTCAACGGCAGAAAACCAAAACGAGTCTGAAAACATAAAAGCAGCTGAGCCCACAACGCCAGCCAATAAAATAACCCATTGCGTTGTTGTAGAAAGCTCTTTTTTATCTGATTTTGAATTATGTAATTGTAAAATTCTTTGTGAAAAATGCGTGATAGTCCAAAAAAGAAATAAAATCGTAAATGCACTGCAAATGGCAGACAATGCATTGATGGCTACACTGTACAGACTCCCATCACCCATAGCCAGCCCAGACCAAACAGCACCTATCAGTTGAAAAGTAGCTGCACCAGGTGCGTGCGTTACGCCCAATTTGGCCGAAGAAACAATATATTCTCCTGCGTCCCAAAAACTAAGTTCGCGCTCCATGGTGAGTAAATAAACCAGAGCGGCAATTGCACACATTACCCAACCGATAATATTGTTCAACCTTTTATAATCCATACATTGATTTTACTTTGCGAAAATAAGATTTTATTTTTCTTTAAACTCTTAATTAAAATTTAAATGATTTCTGAAAGCATAAGAAAAAATATTATGAACCCAATTTGTTCATAAAAAATTCATTTAGCCCCTATTAAATTTTCATTCTTTAATATAAAATTAATTTTGAATTATTGAATTAATTATTGAAAATCAACGAGTTATATTTGAAACGATTCAAATACTCGAATCTGAAGGTAATTTTACTTTAGCGTTAATAGATGCCAAAAATCAAAGTTTTACTTGAAATTATTGTATTTTTTTGTGAGTACTTACGGCAATTCTATTCCATGCATTAATTGTGACAACCGCCATGATGATTTGCGCGATATAATTTTCATCAAATATAGCTAAAGCTTTGGTGTATGTTTCATCACTTAAACCCTTGTTGCTAATCAATGTAACTTCTTCGGTAATAGCTAAAATTACTCGTTCTTCTTCTGTAAACAATTCTGTTTCTCTCCAAGCATTCAGCAAAAAAATACGTTGAGTAGTTTCGCCCAATTTTATGGCGTCTGCCGTGTGCATATTAATACAAAAGGCACAAGCGTTGATTTGTGAAGCACGAATTTTGATAAGTTCTATATGAATTTTGGATAAATCTGAATTTTGTAAATAATTTTCTAAAGCAAACATCGCTTGATACGCTTTAGGTTCCAGTTTTTGAATATCAATTCTATTTTCCATTGTATTTTTTGGTTTTTTGAATAAAGGATTAGAGACTTTAAACAAGTTTCTAAAATTTGTTTAGACCTATTTTAAAAGGCGTAATTCATTTTGTTAAAAAAAAAATTCAATTCACAAATCGCCAAAACGGTTGTGAAATCAATTCATTAAAAATTTTTAAAATTTATAAATAAATATTTTATTTATAAATTTAAATTATTGTAATTCAATCAAATACCTCTCCGCATCTAAAGCCGCCATGCAACCACTTCCAGCTGCCGTAACCGCTTGTCTATAAATATTATCCTGACAATCACCTGCCGCAAAAACCCCTGGAATATCTGTTTTGGCAGAATCTGGATGCGTCATTAAATAGCCGGTTTCGTCCATTTTTAATTTTCCAACAAATAAATCTGTATTGGGTTTGTGACCAATAGCTATGAAAACGCCATCCACCTCAATTTCTTTGGTTTCCATCGTCTGATTATTGATAATTTGTGCTTTTTCCACTACTTTATTACCCATAATTCCTTGTAACTCATGATGAAACAACACTTCGATATTGGGTGTATTCATTACTCTTTGCGCCATGATATTGGAAGCGCGGAATTCGTTTTTTCTTACCAACAAATAAACTTTTGAGCATAATTTGGCTAAATAAGTAGCTTCTTCTGCGGCTGTATCACCTCCGCCAACCACTGCTACAGGCCTACCTTTGTAGAAAAACCCATCACAAGTAGCGCAAGCAGATACACCACTACCCATATATTTTTTCTCGTCATCCAATCCCAAATATTTGGCTGAAGCACCTGTAGATATGATGACGGTTTTGGTTAAAAACTCCTCACCATTCATCGTTTTTATTTGATGAATTCCGCCAGGTTTTTCATCAAAAATCACTTCCGTTACCATATCCATTATTACTTGGGTTCCGAATCTTTCGGCTTGTTTTTGAAAATCCATCATCATTTCTGGTCCCATTATCCCATCAGGATAGCCCGGGTAATTCTCTACATCTGTAGTTGTTGTCAATTGTCCGCCAGGTTCCATTCCTGTAATTATTATAGGTTTCATATCTGCACGTGCTGCATAAATCGCTGCTGTATAGCCTGCTGGTCCAGAACCAATAATAATCGTCTCATGTATTTTTTCAGCCATCTCAAAATTTTTAAGTTGCAAAAATAGGTATTTTTTAACTGATTCAAGGCAATTCGAATTGTTGTCTGGTCTAAAACCTAAATACAATCAATGAAATTTTAAATCAATGTAGGACTAAGAATGATTGGAAAATCCCGTAACTTTTATAGTATAGGAATTATAAACTATATTCGTAAATTTACCCTATGAATCTTGTTTTGCATCAACTTCTTTCTTTTCGTAATCCGCAATGGCAGATTGGAAACCATTTGGGAGAAGTAATAAAAGGCAAACAGTTTTTACAATTTGAGCCACAGATTCAAAAGGGCATTCTGCTACACAGATTTATTGATACTTTTTCTGATTCACATGCAAGTGTAAAAAGCAGTTCAGCACATCTTCATTTCAATCACTCAAAATTTTCGCCGATAATTATTGATGTATATTATGATTTTTTATTAATTAAAAATTGGGAAAGCTTTACACAACAGAGTTTTACGGAATTCAAACTTGAATGTTACCGATTGTTATTGGAAAATATGGATTTATTTCCAGAAAAACTTCAACGATTCACGCATGCTATGGTAGAATATGATTGGTTTGAATCTTATGGAAATTATGAAGGATTAGAAAAAATCTTGAGTAATATGAGTAGGCGTACCAAGTTTCAGAATAATATGCACTGGGCTGTGAAGGATTTATACTTGAACGAAGCCAAGTTTGAGCTTGATTTTATGCTTTTTTTTCCAGAATTAATCGAAAAGGTATGTATGTTTTTGGAAATTCCTGGGGATTCTTTGGTTTAAAATTTCTTTATCCGAAGTTAGTTTTTAAATTTGAGCATATCAAAAATTGAACTCCAAAATAAGTTGAATCCCCTACTTACACCCATAGAATATTTGAAAGGCGTCGGCCCACAGCGTGCAGAGGTTTTGAAATCTGAATTGGGTATTTTCAATTTTCGTGATTTATTGTATCATTTCCCATTCCGATATGTAAATCGCTCAGAATATTTTCGAATTTCTGATATTTCGTCGAATATAGCCGAAATTCAAATCAAGGGAAAAATGGTTTCGCTCAAGGAAATAGGAGAAAATCGAAAAAAAAGATTGATTGCTCAATTCCAAGACGAAACAGGTAGCGCAGAACTTATTTGGTTCAGAAGCACATCTTGGCAAGTCGAAAAATTCAAAGCTCTGTTGCACAAACCGATTACAATCTATGGAAAACCGAGTTTTTTTAATGGTAATATAAGCTTCACCCATCCCGAAATTGAAGAAGAAGACAGCCAAAAATCAAATTTTGGATTATTACCTGTTTATCCTAATTCAGAAAAAGTTCTGAAAAAAGGCGTCAATAACAGAGTTTTTCAGGCTTTGCAACTGGAAATGAGGCAACAGATTCAAAATTATATCAAAGAAAATTTATCGGATGAGCTTAGAAAAAAATACGATCTGATTTCGCGTAAGGATGCTTTTTTACAAATTCATTTTCCCGATTCTATAGAAAATTTACAATCTGCAGCCAATCGGCTTAAGTTTGAGGAATTTTTCTTTTTACATCTATCCTTGCTTTCAAAAAAGATAAATGATAATAAAAAATTCAAATCAAATCCATTCCCAAATGTGGGCAAATATTTTAATTCATTTTATTCAAATCATTTATCCTTTGAATTGACTGATGCTCAAAAAAGAGTAATCAAGGAAATCAGAAACGATTTGGGGAAAGAAGCCCAAATGAACCGCCTGTTACAAGGAGATGTAGGCAGTGGAAAGACCATAGTGGCGTTTTTTTCTATGCTGATTGCTGCAGACAACAATTTTCAATCGTTGATGATGGCACCTACCGAAATATTGGCTCAACAACATTATAACGGACTGAAACAAGAAGCCGATAAAATAGGCTTAAAAATTTCTATTCTTACAGGTTCTACCACCAAATCTGAAAGGAAAATTATACATGAAGAACTCGAATCTGGAAAAATTGATATTCTGGTAGGTACACATGCGCTGATTGAAGATAAGGTAACTTTCAAAAATTTGGGCTTGGCGGTAATTGATGAGCAACATAGATTTGGCGTGGCGCAAAGAGCCAAATTATGGAAAAAAGGCAGTAAACCGCCGCATATTTTGATTATGACTGCCACACCCATTCCGCGCACATTGGCCATGACGCTCTATGGCGACTTGGATGCGTCTATATTGGATGAATTGCCCAAAGGTCGAAAACCTATCGTCACGGTGCACAGAAAAGACAAAGACCGATTAACGATTTTTAAATTTATGAAAGATGAAATCGCAAAAGGCAGACAAGTTTACGTGGTATATCCTCTTATAGAAGAATCAGAAAAACTGGATTACAAAGATTTGATGGATGGCTACGAGAGCATCAGCAGATATTTTCCACTTCCGCAATATGCTGTAAGTATTGTTCATGGCCAAATGAAATCTGCCGACAAAGAATTTGAAATGCAGCGTTTTGTTCAAAATGAAACGCAAATCATGGTGGCTACTACCGTCATCGAGGTGGGCGTAAATGTCCCCAATGCGAGCATCATGTTGATAGAAAGTGCAGAGAAATTTGGATTATCTCAACTACATCAACTTCGTGGACGAGTGGGTCGTGGAGCCGAACAAAGTTATTGTATTCTAATGACCAAAGATGGCTTGAATGAAGTGGCTTTCAAGCGAATTTCTACTATGGTAGAGACCCAAGATGGATTCAAAATAGCAGAAGTAGATTTAGAATTACGCGGTCCGGGCAATGTAATGGGAACACAACAAAGTGGCATGTTGGATTTTAAAATTGCCGATTTGAACCGAGATAAAGAAATCTTTATCGCTGCCAAAAACGCAGCGGAATGGTTATTAACACAAGACCCTATGCTTTCGGATTCTAAAAATAAAATTATTTTTGATTTTTTTGAAGCATTTCACAAAAAACAAATCGCTTGGGCTAATATTTCATAGTTTTTCTGGAAAAATAGATTAATTTACATCCTAAGTTTCATTTTTATTAAAAATTTTTATCTTCGCTCTTATGGAGAACGCATATCAGGCAACGCCTTTTTTTACCAATGATGCCATTGTACTAGGATTATTAATGTCGGTTTTGGCATTGGTTTTTTATCTTGAATCATCAAAAAAACCATTTTGGGTAAAGTTTTTCACCTATATTCCTTCCTTATTATTGTGTTATTTTTTACCTGCCTTGCTCAAATGGCCTCTCAATTTGGTCGATGGTGAGGTTTCACAATTATATTATATGGCTTCCAGGTATTTATTGCCAGCAGCCTTGATTTTACTTTGTATAGGAATTGATTTCAAAGGAATTATGAAATTAGGCCCCAAGGCAATCATTATGTTCTTGGCTGGAACGCTGGGAGTAATCATAGGCGGTCCCGTTTCCTTGCTGATTATGGAATACGTCTTTCCGTCGTTTATACCGAGCAATCTCACCGTTACTGAACTATGGCGTGGGATGTCCACCATTGCGGGAAGCTGGATTGGTGGCGGTGCCAATCAAACAGCTATGAAAGAAATTTTTGATGTTACCGACAACGTTTTTGGAATTATGATAGTGGTTGATGTCATAGTTGCCAATATTTGGATGGGATTTTTGTTGTACGGTGCCAATATACGCGATAGGTTGAATCGTCTATTAAAAGCAGACAATTCTGCCATTTTGGAATTAGAAAATAGAATGGCCGATTATCAAGCTTCTGTCAAAAAAATTCCAACTACTACAGATTCTTTCATTCTCATGGCTATTGCTTTTGGTTCTGTTGCGCTTTCTCACTGGGCTACAGACCTTGTAACTCCTTATATGCAAACACATAGAGAATTTTTAGCCTCGATCAATTTACAATCTTTTGCCAGTAGTTTTTTCTGGCTGGTGGTTTTTGCTACCACCATCGGATTGGGACTATCGTTTACCAAGGCTAGGAAATTAGAAGGCGTAGGTGCAACACGTTGGGGTTCTGTATTTATCTATGTTCTGGTTGCGACCATTGGAATGAAAATGGATTTGAAGCAAATTTTTGTAAAGGATAATATTGGATTATTCATGATTGGGATTACGTGGATGCTTGTTCATATCATCATTTTATTGACAGTTGCCAAGATTATTCGTGCACCGTTTTTCTTTGTTGCGGTTGGATCGCAGGCCAATATTGGTGGTGCCGCATCTGCTCCGATAGTTGCATCGGCATTTAATCCGAGTTTGGCTTCTGTAGGCGTTTTGATGGCTGTTTTGGGATATGCGTTGGGTACGTATGGTGCATTGATTTGTGCCATTCTTATGGAAATGGTTGCAGTGTAATTTTTTAAAAATATATTTAATATATATGGAATTGATTCATTGGTCTGATTTTGAAAAAATTGAAATGCGTGTGGGAACTATTCTCGAAGCGCAAGAATTTACTAACGCACGAAAACCTTCGTATCAATTAAAAATAGATTTTGGATCTTTTGGGATTAAAAAATCATCTGCCCAAATCACAAAACATTATTCGATAGGAGAATTAATTGGCAAACAAGTAATTGCCATAGTGAATTTTCCGCCCAAACAAATCGCCAATTTTTTTTCTGAATGCCTTGTGATGGGGGTTTATGATGAAAACAACGATGTGGTATTATTGGCTCCAGAGCGCAAAACCCCGAATGGGTCTAAGATTGGCTAGACTGAATTTCTTTTTGTAAAAAGTCTATCACTTTTTGCGTTTCTTGATAGTCAAACCAATTCACTTTTTCATCTTTTCTGTACCAGGTTAATTGACGCTTGGCAAATCTTCTTGTATTTTTTTTAATTTCTGAAATAGCAAATTCCAAAGAAATTTCTCCTTCTAAATATCTGAAAATTTCCTTGTAACCAACTGTTTGCAAGGCATTTAAATCACGAAACGCGCACAAAGCTTTCACTTCTTCTACCAATCCTGCATCCAGCATGGTATCCACTCTATGATTGATGCGGTCATATATAATTTGACGGTCTGCATCAATTCCTATTTTTATCACATCAAAACTCCGTTGTGTAAGCGAATCAGCAAGATAAGACGAAAAAGTTCTATTTGTACTTCTTATGATTTCTAGGGCACGTATTACACGTTGTGTATTTTCCAAATCCAAATTCGCCGCATAAACCGGGTCCTTATCTTTGAGTTCTTCTTGTAATTTTTGTATTCCGAATTGATGCAATTCATTCATCAAATTATTTCTGACGGATTTATCTACTTCTGGAAAATCATTAAGACCTTCTGTAACAGCTTTTTCATACAATCCAGAGCCACCTGCCATAATCAAAACATCTTTTTCTTTGAAAAAATTTTGAATAAATTTCATGGCATCCCGTTCAAATTCTCCCACATTATATTCTTGCTCAATGCTTATATGTTGAATAAAATGATGTTTAATTTGGGATAATTCTTCGTGGGACGGAACTGCTGTTCCTATTTTCATTTCTTTGAAAAATTGCCGACTGTCGCTTGATAGAATCTCTGTATCAAATACTTTTGCTACTTCTATGGCCAATTGTGTTTTGCCGATTCCGGTGGGTCCTATGATGACAATCAGTTTTTTTTGTGACATTGATTTAAATTAAAAATCCTGCAATGAGCGACATTACAGGATTATGTTTATTTTATAAGAAAATTTATAAAAAGATAATTCCTTTTTGTTTTTGTTCCCATAACAAAAAGTTTTGAACTTCTTTGTTGATATATTTCAGTCCGAAAGCTAAAATCATCACATCGTCCATAAGTCCGATTACGGGAAACACAAAGTTTGGAATTAAGTCTATGGGCGAAATGACGTAAAGAATAGCAGCCAAACCAATATAAATATTTCTTTTTTGTTTTGCCTTGTACTCACCTTTTATCATTAAAGGAATCATGCGCAAAAACGCGTCCATATTTTCTTTGGTAAAAAATTCAGTAAATCTGTCTTTGTTACGCCAAATGTTGTTGAGTAATAATAATCTGCTCATTGTAATTTTCTGGTTTTTACTTATTAAAGACAAATTCCATTCCAGAAATAATTAATTCTCTGCCAATAGTTTATCAAGAAACTCATGTACACTCGGGGCATCCCAATTGGCTGCACCTACATCGTTGGTACGAATTTTCCCTTGTTTGTCCAATATAATTGTTGTAGGAAAACCTTTGGGCTTGATTTCTGTAGAAGCTGGCGTAGTCATGGTATATACAGGAAAAGTATATCCTTCTTTTTCTAGGTATGGAATATGTGCGCCTTGTCTTCTTTCGGTTGCAATCATCACAAATTTCACTTTTTCCCCATATTTATCATATAGAGATTGGATGCTTGGCATTTCTATTCGACATGGTCCGCACCAACTTCCCCAGTGATTCACAAAAACAACCTGTCCATGAAGTTCGTTTAGGTTGATATCGGGTACTTGGTATCCTTGCAAACCCAAATTCATAAATTCTGGCGCAGCAGAAGTTACAGGAGCTGTAGTCTCTACAGTGATTTCTGAGGTTTGCGGAATTTCTTCTGTGCTTGTGATAGGACTTTGGGATGTTTCTTCTACAATAACCGATGTATTTTCTACTGTTTCGGTTTTGTTATTGCAAGACAAGAACCACACACTGCCTATAGCAAGTAAAAATATTTTAATCTTCATCAATTTCTAATTTTGTAAGTAATTCTTCGATTATGGCGTTTCCTTTATCTTTATTATAAGCCTTTTGCAAATTTACTTTAAATTCATCAAAAGTAAAATCTCCAGCTTTATATTGTCTTAAAATTTGAGTACAAAACGCAGGTCTTGGCCCCCAAACAAATTTTTCTTCTCCTGTATTCTTATCTACACCAATTACGATGGGAATTGATTTGGAATCATTTGTAAGATATTGATTCATAAGCTCTTCGTTTTGATCGCGATAAACAATTTTTACATCTAATATCGGATTTGCTTCAGCTATTTTCACCACAACTGGAATGATTTGGGCCGCATCTGAACACCAACCTTCACTAATGATTAAAAAACTAATTGGATTCGTAAGATTTTGAATTCGATTTTCTAAATTTTCATTCAGTATCAATGTTTTATCTAGACGATTCATCCTTTGAAGATTCAGTTGGTAATATTCCTGCATATCTTCAGGAGCAGATTTAGCAGAAATTATTTCTTGGATATCACTCAAATACTGTTGGTAAGAAACAGCATTGTCGATATATTTTAAAAGATTTGTTTCAATTGTATTCATTTATTTCAAATTTAAATGCAAAAATAGGTAGAATAAATGGGTTTGTGTGTGATGAAAATTACACAAAATCATCCGTTATTGGTTGGATAATGGTCGTCCCAATTTTTAACTTTTGGATTATTCAACAATCCTTCTGTTTTTGCAATTATCGTGGCCACTGTAGCATCTGAGGTAATATTAACAACGGTGCGGCACATATCCAAAGGTCTGTCTATGGCAAAAATCAATGCCAGCCCAGCCTCTGGAATTCCTGCTTGTCCCAATACAATTACCAACATTACCATTCCTGCGCTGGGAACTGCCGCAGACCCGATGGAGGCCAAAGTGGCAGTAATAATAATCATCAACTGGGTGGGTAAATCGAGATTCATACCGAATGCCTGGGCAATAAAAATAGCAGCTACAGATTGGTAAAGACTGGTTCCATCCATATTGATCGTTGCCCCCAATGGCAATACAAAGCTGGAAACTTCTTCATCTACACCTAGATGCTCGGTAACCCGTTCCATGGTTACTGGTAATGTGGCTGCACTGGAACTTGTAGAAAATGCGACGAGTTGCGCTGGTGCTATTGCTCTGAGAAAGGAAAAATAGCTGTTTTTTGTAATAAAAGTAACCAAAGATGAATAGAAAATAAGTATAAGAATTAACAAGCCTGCAATTACGGTAAATGCATATACCAAGAGTGCTTGTAATACAGAAAAACTTGGGATTTCTACCAAAATGGCAGACAATAAAGCAAAAACTCCAATGGGCGCAAGTAACATTGTAATGTCTATGATTTTGAGAATCACTTCATTAAAGCCTACAAAAAATGAAGTTACAGGTTTTGCCTTCTCTTCTGGAATTAGAATAAGTCCGATTCCAATGAGAATAGAAAAGAAAATAACTTGAAGCATTTTTCCATTATCGGTCAAAGCGCTAAAGAAATTATCGGGTACTATGTCCACAATCGGTTGCAACGGACCTTGCTCCTTTTGCATTTGTGCTTCTTGAATTTTGCTACCCGCATCTGTAGTGTATTGCGCCATTAATTGGTCGCGAGCGGCTTCGTCTATAAAATTTCCAGGCTTAATTACATTGGCCAAAATCAATCCAACAGAAACAGCAAACATGGTGGTAACGAGATATAGAAAGATGGTTTTGCCTCCCATTTTAGATATTCTCGAAATATCCTTCAATTCTGCAATACCTGTGATTAATGAAACAATAATCAATGGTACTGCAATCATTTTGAGCATATTAATAAAAACCGTTCCAAAAGGTTTTATCCAATTTATAACAAATTGATTCCAATTCAATTCGGCAGCTATGAATCCAAAAATAATTCCTAGCACCATTCCAATCAGAATTTTCCAATGAAGATCTAGTTTTCTCATAAAGAAAAATTTTTTAAATATATAAAAATTTTGAAGAATTCGACTTAAGTCAGCTTAGATCAAAATGGATATATTTTTATTTGAAAGTTACCATTTCATGTAATGGATTTCTTACTTTTTCCATTTTTGCGTATTTGTCATCGTCTGCTCTATATCCTATTGGAAGCATAAGAACCGAGCGCAATTTTTCCTTTTCTAATTCCAATATTTCATCTACGAGCTTGGCGTTGAAACCCTCCATCGGACAAGAATCCACACCTAAAATGGCGCAACTTGTAAGTAAATTCCCCAATACAATATAGACTTGATGCGCCAACCATTTGGTTTTTCGGTCTTCATCCATCGTAGAAATAAAGTTGCGACAAGATTGTTCATATTTTATCAAAGCACCTGTTTCCAAACCTCTTACGCGCTCCATATGTCGCACATATTCAGAAATAAACGCCTCATCTACATCTGTTCTATGGCACAAAATTAATAAATGACTACATGTTTGAATATTTTCTTGATTGAAGGTAGAAGATTTTAATTTTTCTAAATGATTCTGAACCACCACAATATGGTAGGGTTGCGCGCCCAGAGAGGTTGCAGTGAGATTGGCAGCATTCAATATCACATTCAATAATTCATCAGAAATCTTTTTTTCTGGATTAAATTTTTTCACCGCATATCGCCATTCCAAGGCAGAAATCAAAGATTCGTTTATCATAATTTCAAAAATACGAATTAGAAATAGGTTTATTAAAATTTTGATTCAAAGTTGTTATTTAGATGAAACTTTGGGCAAATTTATCCCAAATTCTACAAAAAACACTTCATGACCACGATTGAGCTGATACAAATTTGCGTTTGAAACATGCATAATGCCAATATCTGCAAAAGTAGAGATACTTTTCATCTTGAAATTCAATCCGAGGCTTAATTTCTCGGTCATAAAGACACCTTTCGCCAATCGTTGATAATATCCAGATTGATATCCAGCGCCGAGCAGCAGCTTGGTATGTGCAGACCATTGTTGAAAAGGCATTTCCAGCTTAATGCCACTGTACAAAATCCCACGAAAAGTATTTTGTTGATAATTTTCTGCCAAAAATTCATAATTTCCAAAATATATCTGCGGTTGAATCATCCAAAACTTTTGAATTTGGTCTTCTTCATTTTTTTTCCAAGCCAAGTTTTTGGCGGCAAATATTCCAAATTCAGTGTTTTTGTAGTTGTAATAACTTTGATCGTTTTGCCTGAAAATATCACTGCTACCGTAGTTTATCCCTATTTCGAGTGAATTTTGTGCCGATAATACATTTATACTTAAAAAAAAGAAGAATATTACTTTTTCAATCATTTTGCGTTTGCTCGGGATGTTGAGCTGGCAAAATTGCAACATTTTTTTCTTCTTCTGTTACTTTTAAATAAACTGCATTGTCATTGGGCGGAATTCCATTGTAATATTTTTCTGCATAAACTTGGGTGAATTCAGCCCCTAAATACAAAATAACAGACGTATAATATACCCAAACCAACAATGCTATGACCGAACCTGCAGAGCCAAAATTCAATCCAGGCTTGAACTGCATGAGATAATACGAAATTATATATTGTCCGATTATAAATAAAATAGTAGTGAAAATGGCACCTGCAATAGCCGGTTTCCATTTGAGTTTTACATCAGGCAAAATCTTGAAAATCAATGCAAATATGAATGCAGAAACGATGAATCCTATACCTTTATTCGCTAAATAAAAAACCACCTCATTCGTAGCATCATAATGGGGTAAAAGTCTCTCGATATAGTTTCCAAAACTTCGTAAAATCGTATTTATCAACATAGAAACCAACAAAATAAAAGCTAAGGACACAATTATAGAAAACGATAAAATCCGGTCTTTTATGATTTTCAACCAGCCGTGTTTGGGTTTGGCTTTTACTTGCCAAATAAAATTCAAGCTATCTTGAATTTCAGCAAAAACGGCTGTGGAGGCAACAAACAAAACTACCAATCCAGAAATCAAGGCGATATCGCTTTTGCCCGTGAGTGAGGAGTTCAGAACAAATCGCTGAATTTCATGTGCCAAATCACTTCCGATAAGTTCATTTAATTCTGCGTAAACTTGATTTTCAATTGCATCTTTTTTGTAAATAATACTCGCTACCGATATGATAATCATCAGTATAGGCGAAATTGCCAAAACAGTATAATAGGCCAAAGCGGCACTTAATTTGAAGATTCTATCTTCGAAAAATGCTTTAAAAGTTGCAGATGCAATATCTTTAATGTCTGTCCAAATTTTCACGGAAGTAATTTATCAAAATTTATGCAAATTTGTTCAAGAAAATAATTACCCTATTGAATTTGAATTTATTACTTTTATGCTTTGAATATTTTTTATGAAATTTATTAAATTCCTTTTGTTTTTACTTTTAATTTTTGCGCAATGTAAAAAAGAAAATACTTTAAATTTAGAAAATTCAGAAGTGCAAAAAGTTCCAGAAAACAAGGATAATTCCGCAGATGACAATTTTATCGTTTCAGCGGATTCTGTTGCAGGCGCATGGTTTAGTAGCGTAGTTCCAGAAGGATTCAAGGCAAAAAGCTCTTTTCCCTCTTCTACTTCTGTAGGGGAATATGACAGTTATTTTTATATTTCACCAGATGAAAAAGTTCAATTTTATGTGTTTTCACCACAATGGACTGGCAGCCCGAACGATATTATTTTTCCCAACGAAAAAATCAAGGTGAATGAAATACAAAATCCCGATGGTTCTATCACCAGAGAATGGACGCTAGAAGCCAATCGGCAAACACCTTACATTCGCTCTTTTACAGAAACCAAATCAGAGAATACAATTTTGATTACGGGATTTTATTACAAAGACCAAGCTGCTTATGAAGCCTATAAATCAGATTATGAGCATTTTATAAATTCGATTCAACAATATTCTGATTAATATATAAATTTTGGTATATTTACTTATAAACAATACAAATACATGAAACTATTAGAAGGAAAAGTTGCCATCATTACGGGTGCTACACGTGGCATAGGAAAAGGAATTTTGGAATCTTTTGTACAACATGGTGCTCGGGTGGCTTTCACCTACGCCTCGTCGGTAGAATCTGCCCAAGCGCTTGAAAAAGAATATGAAGGCAGTGTGCTTGGATTCCAGTCGGATGCATCTGATTATGAGGCTGCACAGCAACTTGTAGAAGATGTAATCCAGGCTTTTGGGCAAATAGATATCGTGGTGAATAATGCCGGAATTACGAAAGATAATTTGCTTATGCGTATGAATTATGAAGATTGGCAAAAAGTGATTCAGGTAAATCTGGATTCTGCATTTAATCTTACCAAAGCTGTACTGCGTCCTATGTTGAAACAAAGAAAAGGTTCCATCATCAATATGAGTTCGATTGTGGGAATTACAGGAAATGCGGGGCAAGCCAATTATGCTGCTTCTAAAGCCGGGTTGATAGGTTTTTCTAAATCTGTAGCGCAAGAATTGGGTTCTAGAAATATTCGATGTAATGTGATTGCACCTGGATTTATAGAAACTGAAATGACCGCCAAACTCGATGAAAAAGTCGTTGAAGAATGGCGAAATAATATTCCGCTCAAACGTGGCGGGTCACCAGAAGATATAGCCAACGCCTGTCTTTTTCTAGGATCTGATTTGTCGTCTTATATCACCGGCCAAGTGCTGAGTGTGGACGGTGGAATGCATATGTAAAGGTTAATTTTAATTAAAAATTTTAAAAAGGAGTTCGCGCATTAATTCCTCTTCAGAGACGCTGGAAGTTGCGCCAACTCCTTTGCTTTTGATATCTGCTTCGCGCAAATAACCTATAATGGCGGTAACTTTTTTGAGTGGGAAAATTCGTGCTGAATTCAAATATTCATCATAAAAATAGGGATTCACGCCTAAGGCAGAACTCGCTGCGGACCTGGATTTATCTTGTAGCGTGTGAAAAATCATCACTTTTGAAAAAAAGTTGAATAATATACCAAGCGTCATATAAATTGAATTGTTTTTGGGATTTTGGCCAAAATACTTGATGATTTCAAAACTTTGTTTAAAATTCCCCTGCGAAATAGCCTTGGTAAGTTCAAAATTATTGTAATCTTTACTGATTCCTATATGTTTTTCGACAAGTTCTGGCGTAATTTGTTTTGTATCTTTTAAAACAATTTCGAGTTTTTCAATTTCATTATGAATTCTGGCTAAATTATTTCCAATATTTTCTGCCAGTAAATTTTGCGCCTTTACATCAATTTGTAAGCCCTTGGATTTTACCAAATTATGAATATAGCCTGGAATCTTGTCTTCATATATTTTGGCTGATTCTGTAAAGACGAAATTTTTTTTGATTGTTTTTATAGCTGAATTTCGACCATCTGGTTTGCCATATTTATAATTGAATACCAATATGGTAGAAGATAAAGGATTTTTCACATAAGCATCCAAATCATTTATTTGCTTACTCAAATGCTGAGCTTCCTTAACAATAATCAATTGATAATCAGACATCATAGGAAACTGTCTGGCTTGTAATAATATTTCCTTCATGCTGGTTTCATTCGCATATATAATATGCTCATTAAATGCTTTATCTTCTTCTGATAAAACATTCTGAAGTAATTCTTCTGTAAGAGCATCCATAAAAAAAGTCTCTTCGCCTGAAAAGAAATACAGCGGAGAAAACTTTTTGTTTTTAATATCTTTGCGTATGGATTCAAATTCTGTCATTGAACTGCCTGAATTAAATTTTCCCGAAAAATACCATTTTCGTTTGAGAAAAACCGACCATTACCTTCAAATTTTTTGTCCGGTAAGAAAAAAATGGTTTCAAAACACTGCAGAAGAATGGGTGAGACAACACTCAATTCAATTTTTACACAAAGAATTTCAATACCCATTATCCAGTATAGTTGCCGAGTTTCCGGTGCAAATCAATTATTTACACCAGCGGGCGGATATTATTGTTTTGAAACAAGAAAAACCCTGGATTTTAACTGAATGTAAAAAACCTGAAATTCCCATCAATCAGACCATTCTAGACCAAGCTATGCGATATGCGCAACAGATAGGTTGTACATTTATTTTTCTAACGAATGGTATTCAACATATTTATTGTCATCTTGATCATGAAAACAAAAAAATTAGTTTCATTGAAAAATTACCCTCCTATCAATAGAAAATCAGCATTTTATACGTTTTTTTCTATTTGAGATGCGGCTTCAATTGTTTCTTGGGTTTGTTCTTCGTCCTTACCTACACCTTTGAGCGTGAGAGATATAATCCCCGCCAAAATCATTGAAATCCCACCAACGACTACATATCCAATAGCATAATTGTCAAAAATTCCTTTTACAATTGGTCCGCCAAAAATACCATTTACGATTTGTGGCAAAACGATAAAAAAGTTAAAAATCCCCATATATACACCCATTTTTTTGAGCGGTAAAGCATTGATTAACATAGCATAAGGCATTGCCAAAATACTAGCCCATGCAAAACCAATTCCTAACATCGAAACCCATAACAAGGATGTATCTTTGATGAAATACATAGAAATCAATCCAATTCCACCACAAAATAAAGCAATGGCATGAGTTTGTTTTTTTCCGATGGCTTTGGACAATGGAATCAAGGCAAATGCAAAAAATACAGCAAATAAATTATAATATCCAAACAACTCACCCACTAGGTTTCCCGCATTATTATAGGCTATAGATGTTGCGTCATTTGTAGGTAACTGAAAATGATGTGTTGCTACCGAACTTGTTGTATATACCCACATGGTAAAAAGTGCAAACCACGAAAAAAACTGCACTAATCCCAGACTTTTCATCAAGGAAGGCATTTTAGCAAAATCCTTGAAGATATCTACTAATTTTGCTTTTTCCTCTTCTTTTATTTCATCTTTTTCTTGAGAAAATGCTTCAAATTCTTGGGGTGAATATTCTTTGGTAGTAAAAATCGTGTAGAGAATGGTTAATACCAAAATAGCTGCACCAATATAGAAAGAATAAATTACAGAATTGGGCACAAATCCTTCTGGTGCGTAATTTGAAACGCCAAGAGCAGTGAGCCATGCAGGCATATTAGATCCAATAACGGCACCAATTCCTATCAAAATAGTCTGAACAGAAAATCCTATCGTTCCTTGATGTTTTGGCAACATATCTCCCACAAGTGCTCGAAATGGTTCCATAGCCACATTAATCGAAGCATCCATCATGGCCAAGAAAAGTACGGCAAAAAGCAATACGGCACCAGCCAAATAAACGCCTATAGATGCTGAATTCGGAAAAAAGACAAGACCTACTGCTGTGAGAATAGCTCCAACGAAGAAATAGGGTTTTCTTCTACCCCATTTTTCAGACCAAGTATGATCTCCCATATGTCCAATAATGGGTTGTACAATAAGGCCTGTAATGGGTGCAACTAGCCAAAACCAGGACAAATGTCCAACATCTGCTCCCAAGGTTTGTAAAATACGGCTAGCATTTCCGTTTTGCAAACCAAAAGCCATTTGTATCCCCAAAAATCCCATGCTCATATTGATAATGGATGTCAAAGACAAAGCGGGTTTTTGAATTTGTTTTGTTTTGTTTGTTGCCATGGAATAGAATTTAAATAACAAATATATTAAATTATGACATGGTGTAAATTATACACATCAAAATATTTTAATAAAAAAACTCCGACCTTTTGAGGGTCGGAGCTTGTTCAATTTTTTAGTGAATATTACTTCGAAGTTACTCGAATATCTACACGTCTGTTTTGCGCCATACAAGCTGGTGTATCGTTTGCTGGACAAACAAAATGTTGAGCACCATAGCCTTCTGCTTCTACTCTAGCGGCATCAATACCTGTATTCACAACATCATTCATTACAGCAATAGCTCTATCGTTTGACAAAGGAACATTAATATCGTCTGATCCTGCATTATCAGTATATCCACCAAATTTGGCTTTGGCATTTGGATAAGCTTTCATGATAGCAGCAATATTATCTAATTGTGCTTTAGATTCTGCTGTAAGTTTATTAGACCCAGTTTCAAAATAAACTCTGTCCAAAGTAATCCATCCTTGAGTTTTGTCATCTGAAACGGTATTTGCATCATTAGAAATAAAGTCAAATAATTTCCATTCAGTAGAATTATCTCCAACTATTATAGACGTACCATCAGGGAAAGTGATTTCTCTATCTGCACCTCTATCATAAACGAATCTGTTATTAGCCTCGTCATATTCTCCGCGAATATTAGCTGCTGGAGCAGTTACAGTAGCGTCATGATCCATTTCTACATCATGCGTTTGAGTTGTAGTAGCGGGCTCGGTAACTTTTTTGTCATCGTTGCATTTTTGCATCAAGAACCAAAGTAGAGCAAGGGCTGCGATGATACCCAACAAAGGTAATAACCATTTCATGAAGCCGCCACCATTGTCATTATTGTTGTCAAAGTGTTCTTTTTCTTCACGAACATGAGTTCTGGTAGTATCTACAGCATCTCTCACGGTATCTGTAACTCTTGTGGTAGTAGCCGCAACTTGGTCTGCTACTCTATCACCCCAGTTACTAAGTCCCAAGACTCCTCCCAATCCTGCCAAACCAGCTGGAATAGCAGAGAAAATAGAATCTCTTTGATTATCAAACAAGCCCAAAAGGCTAGAAGCATTCAATCCGTCTCCAGAAATTCTGTTACCCAAAACACTCATGATAAGTGGTAAGATAGAAGCTAGAATACCATCAGAAGATTCTTTTCCAATATTGGCATAATTTGAAATTTCTTGGCTCAATTTAGCTTCTTTGTCTCCGAAAAGATCGATAAGCATAGAATTTCCTTTAGACATAAGTGAATCTCTATTTTTTTCGAACACATCTGTAAAGGAATTTCCAGAAAACAAATTCAATAAATTACTATCTGTTGCCAGATTAATTAATGAACTTGCACCACTTTCTGTTCTTGATTTTTCAGAAAAAAATGCTAAAATAGCTGGAATTGCAGCTGTAATAGCATTAGAAGTATTACCACGGCTTTCTCCCAGGTAATTGCTGATTTTGTCGATTACTGTTGAAGATACTTCATTTTTAATCGCGTCTAATAAATTTAAACTCATAGTTTTTTCAATTTTAATTACTTAACAAATATAGTTAAAATTTTAATTTGGTTTGTTAAATTCAAAAATTACACCAAAATTCAAAAAAATTAAAAGAAAACGTACATTTGCAAGTAATGCACAAATTTTATAAAAGTTTTCTTATTACAGTTTCTAGGCTGCCACTTGGTGTTCTTTACGGGCTTTCAGACATTTTTTCCTTCTTTCAAAAATTTGTATTCGGTTATCGAAAAGAAGTTGTAATGCAGAATCTCAAAAATTCTTTTCCAGAGAAATCAGAAAAAGAATTAAAGCAAATATATCATGCATTCTTCAAAAATTTCTATGATTTCATCATCGAATCCTTGAAAGGAATTACCATTACTCAAAAGCAAATAGATACCAGAATTGAGTTTGAAGGAATTGAAATCCTAGAAAAATATTTGGCTCAGGAAAAAAACATTATGGCATTATGTGGCCATTTATTCAATTGGGAATGGTTGAAAGGATTGGTGGTGCATGTCCCGCAGAATGACATAAAAGCGGTGTACAGTGTACCATCCAGCAAGTTGGTTCAAGAAATTATAAGTAAAAGTAGAGAGAAATTTGGAGGAGAAATTATTCCAATGCACGAAGCGAAACAGCTCATAAACAGTGTTCCGCAAAATGGAAATTCTATTTTTTTAATGGTTGCTGATCAAAGTCCTTACAAAATGGCAATTCGGTATGATTTACAGTTTTTAAACCAAACTACGCCTGTTTTTCAAGGATTCGACAAAATTGCCAGACGAAATAATTTAGCGGTCGTATATATAGATATTATCCGAAAAGGACGTGGCCAATTTTTATACAAAATAATTGATATACAACCAGATAACGAAAAGTTTTTTGAAAATGAAATCATTCATAAATTTTTTAATTTATTAGAAAAAAGCATTCACAAACAACCGTCAAACTATATGTGGACACATCGTCGATGGAAGTACAAAAAAGGAATAGACTATTGAAAACAGCCGTTGTCATACTCAATTGGAATGGCATAGAATTGTTGAAAAAATTCTTACCATCTGTCACAGAAAATTCGCCGCAAGCCGATATTTATATTGTAGATAACGCTTCTACCGATGATTCTGTAATTTTTGTAAAATCGAATTTTCCTGAAGTTAAAATCATTCAAAATTCAGAAAATCTAGGATATGCTGGTGGATACAATGAAGGATTGAAAAGCATAGATGCCGATATTTATTGTTTATTAAATTCTGATGTAGAAGTTACGAAAAACTGGCTTTCTGCCTTTGAAAATATTTTTAAAAACCCAGAAATTGCTGCTGCTCAACCCAAAATTCTGGATTTCAATCATAAAAATAAATTTGAATATGCCGGAGCTGCAGGCGGATTTCTAGATAATTTTGGTTACCCCTATTGTCGCGGTCGGGTTTTTTGGACTTTGGAAGAAGATCAAGGTCAATATGATGACGAAATAGAAATCTTCTGGGCATCTGGTGCATGTTTATTTATTCGGTCAAAGGATTTTTGGGAAATGCAGGGATTTGAAAATGCCTTTTTTGCCCATATGGAAGAAATTGATTTGTGCTGGAGATTAAGAAATAAAGGCAAAAAAGTATATTATTCTAGTAAATCGACTGTTTATCATCTGGGAGGTGCTACGCTGCATAATAGTCCGCAAAAAACCTATCTCAATTTTAGAAACAGCCTTTGGATGTTACTCAGAAATTTGCCGGCCTATAAACTATTTCCGGTGATTTTTACTAGATTGGTGCTAGACGGCATCACTGCCATTGTATTTTGGCGATATCACGGATTTGGACATTTGGTTGCCATTTTTAATTCACACATGAGTTTCTATAGCCGTGCCCGTCATTTTTTTAATCAAAGAAACGGAACAACCAAAGATTTTTGGAAACATCGATTTGTCCCATGGCAATATTTTATTTTGGGTAGAAAAAAAATTGATGAACTCAAATAATTTTCGATTGAAAAATTAGATTTTGAAAACGTACAATGATTTTCCAACATTGATCGTTTATTATTAAAGAATGGCCATTTTTAAACTAATTCATATATTTACAATCAAATATTTTTAAATGAAAAAATCATTTTTTATCCTTTGTCTATTCATTTCATTCCAACTTTTATCTCAGGAAAAATTAAAGATTACCTATGATCATCAATATATAACTGATTTTGACCTAACAGATGAGATTAAAAAAAATCCTGAATTTGTAGCAGCCATACGCAAGGCTCGAGAGCAAATTCACAGTTTTGAATTACTGATTGATGGAGATGAATCCAACTTTATCCCAATAGAAAAAATTGACAATTCGCCACCGCAAGGTATTAAAATTTCTTTTTCCAAAGGTGGACGCGAACTTAATTACCGCAATATATCCAAAGGATATTATTTGCGTGAATTAGAGAATTTTAATCAAAAATTTATCATTCATGATTCATTGAAAAAATATGATTGGCAAATTGAACGCAGCAAGGATAAAATATTGAATTATGAAGTGCGTAAAGCTGTTGCACAGATAGACAGCCTTACTACAGTGACGGCTTGGTACACGCCAGAAATCCCATTAAAGCATGGACCAGACGATTATTGGGGACTGCCAGGCTTGATTTTGAAAGTTGAAGTGGATAAAAATACTAACAATAGAAAAAATCATCATTACTTTTCTGCTACAAATATTCAAATTGCTGATTCCAAAGAAAGTATAAAAATACCTACAAAAGGCAAAAAACTGAGTCAAAAAGAATATCAAGAGCTAGAAAAGACAAAAATCGAAGAAATGAGGCAAATGTATAAAGATGGTGTGGACACCTCAGACTAATTCCGTAACATTTGAATCAAAATTCCGTCTTATTTGAAAATTAAAACATGAAAAATTTATTTTTAGGCTTAATCTTTTTGATTTCGGCTCATCTTTTTGCGCAGGAAAAGCAGTTTGTGGAAATATCCTATCTGATGGAAGTGCAGATGGATGTGGAGCAAATCATTTCACAGGTTCCGCAGGAATATCGTGCGATGGTTGCCGACCAGATTCGGCAAGAACTTGCCGAGGGTATCTATATTGATTATACATTGGTAACGAATAGTAATGAGTCAGTATATCAAATGGTGGAACAAATAAACAATTCCCAAACCAGAGGCGGAATGATAGCGCAACAAGTACGCAGTTTTGACAAAGGAGTAACCTATAAAAATATTAATGAAAATTATTACCTGAAACCAATAGATGCATTTGGAACTTCGTATTTGTTGAAAGATGATTTGCAAAATCACCGCTGGGAAATTACTCGAGATAAGCAAGAAATTGCAGGTTATGAAACCCGTTTTGCCACAGGTATTTTAGAAATAAACGATTCCATAACACCGGTAAAAGCTTGGTTTGCACCCAAAATTGCCATTAAAGATGGACCGGGTAGTTTTTGGGGTCTTCCTGGTATGATTTTGAAAACAGAATTTGAAATGAATGGAGCTCATGTAATAATTACGGCAAAAGAAATAAAAGTTCGCGAAAAGCCATTAGTCATTAAAAAACCAAGTGGTGGAAAAGAAGTAACAATTGTTGAATTTCAAAATGAAATGAAAGCTATCCAGGAAAAGTATCAGGAAATGATGGGTGAAGGAGTAGATATTTCAGAATAATTAAATTTTTAAATCAAAAAAACAACAACGGTTGATCAAAAATTAACTGAATGATAAAATATTTTGTAGCTTTTATCCTATTGTGTAGCGTGAATATGAGCGCACAAGAGAATTGTAACTTTCGAGGTATGATAGTGGATTCGCTGAGTTTACCCGTTTTTGACGCCTCAATTTCTGCTTTTGATGAAAATAATAAAAGTGCTGGATTTACTTTTTCTGATAAAGAAGGTGAATTCAAACTCGATTTGCAATGTGGAAAAACTTATGAAATAGAAATAGAACACATTGCTTTTGAACAAAAAATTATACGAATCGAATTAGATAAATCCAGACGCGAACGAATTGATTTAAAATCATCCAAAATAGCATTAAAAGACGTCGTAGCGCAAGGCCGAATGCCGATTACCATAAAAGGTGATACCATAGAATATGACGCCGACTCTTTCAAAACCGGAAATGAAGAAAATTTGGAAGATATTCTGAAAAAACTGCCCGGAATACAGGTAGAAGACGGAAAAGTATATTATCAAGGAAAACAAATCAATTCTATCAAGGTAGAAGGACGTGAAATCTTTGGAGGAAATACCAAATTATTAACAAAAAATCTTCCATCAGATGCAGTAGATAAAATTCAATTGAATCAAAAATTTAAAGCCAATCCATTTGCTAATTCTTTACAGGACGAAGAACAACCCGAATTGAATATTGTATTGAAAGAAGATAAAAAGAATTTGATTTTTGGAAATATAAGTATTGGTGGAAATGCCGATAAACATTACGATTTACAAGAAAAACTCTTCAGATTTTCTCGGAAAACGGATGCTACACTTATTAGCGATTTCAATACATATGGTAAAGAAGTTTTTAGTAATGAAGATTATTTCCAATTTCTGGGCGGAATTTCTGAATTTTCTGAAGAAGGAGGTGCAAATTCTTTGCGAAGCAGTATGAACAGCGTTTTATTTGGCTCTGGAGATAAATCTGCAAGTATGCAAAATCATTTAGGTGCGTTTAACTTTGGTTTCGAGCCTTCAAAAAAATTAAATATTTCGGCATTTGCATTGGCCATTGACAATAATTTAAAATATAAATCTTCTATCAGTAGATTTTATTCTGAATTCAAACAACACGATGAAAATATAAATGACCAGAATATTTTTTCCTTTATTTCACGGTTAAGATTAGACTATACGATAAACAATAAATCTAATTTGAAATATCGTATCAATTTCAATGCACAAAATGAAGATAATATAACAGATATTACAAGTTTTATTGACGAAAGTGAAAGCCCTGCATTGTATCGAAAAACTGCACATGACCGACAAAACTCCAACTTGTATCAAAGATTAAGCTATATAAGAAAAGTGGGACGAGACCATAATTTTGGACTCTATCTCACCCATTCGATTCAAAATGAAACGCCACATCTCTATTTGAATTCAACGGAAGAGCCATTTAGCGGATATTTCAGTGTTACGCCAGAAGAGGGTAATTACAACCTGAATCAATTACAAGAATTAACCTCTCAAACTTTTCAAGCCTTATCTGTTTATAATCATCTCATCACGAATTTGAGTAATTTACGGGTCAAAATTGGCGCAAATATTAACCACCAAAAGCTTGATAATCAAATATTTGATAAGAATACATTGATCAATAATGAATGGACTCCAACTCGAATGAATTTTGATTTTACCGAGCTTTATGCGGATGCCACATATACGCGCAAGATTAATAAATTTAAATTTGATTTGGGAACAGGAATCCATAGATATAATAGTGAAAATACAGGTTCTCACGCAGGACATTCCATAGAAATCACTCGACTTTTGCCACATTTTCAGGCCCGTTACGAAATAAGTTCTAGCAACAGTTTGAACTTCACTTACAAACAAACTTTTGAAATTCCGCAAATTCGCGAACTTACAGAGGCATTTAATATACAAAATTATTACGCTATTTCCCAAGGTAATTCTATGCTGCGCGAGACGAGATATCACCAAGCTCGATTGAATTATAGTTTGTATAATTTTTATAAATTCTTTAATTTATTCGCAAGTGTATCTTATAATCAAAGGTTAGATAATATAAGAAATGAAGGCTATTTCAACAATTTAATTCAATTTTCATCACCCTTTAATTCCAAAACTCCAGAAGAAAATTGGAATACATATTTATATGTATCAAAAAGATTTACCAAAATTTACACACTGCGCATCAATGGAAATGCCAGCTGGTCCAACTTTTCCTCACGCAACAATAATTTTGAATTGAATAATCAAAATACTTTGTACACTGCCAATATGGCAAATATTTTTAAATTCAGGAAAAAATTTGAATTTGAATCTGGATTGAAGTGGTCTAATTTTAATTATACAAATGAGCTGAATACGAGCGAGTTTACAGACTGGACACCCTATACCACTTTTGCCTGGTCTGTAAACGAGGATTTTTTGATTCAAGGAGATTACGAATATAGATTACAATATTCTGAAGGTGAAGAGATTAACTCAAATCAGAATTTAAACATTTCGTTTCGTTATCGTCCAGCAAAAAGAGTCTATCTCTACTTCACAGCAGGTAATTTATTGGGAGACGATAAAATTGTACGAAACGGCTTTCATGATTTTTACACTTCTATAAGTTCCAGAGAAATATTGGGCAGATATTTTGTTGGAAGTATTCGGTATAAATTTTAATCAATACATTCATAATTTTTGAATATCTTTGAAGCTAGGAATGGCGTTAAATTTGTATTCAATTAAGCATGAACATGATGAAATTCAATTTATTCTTATTAATTAGCTTGTTAGGAACAATTTTACAAGCTCAAATTAATTTTTATCAAATGCCAGATGACGTGGTTCTGCCAGAAAGTGTTTTCAAAGAGGTTCAGGATCAAATCATACAACAAGGAGCACAAATAGTTTTGTATGACACTATTAGTCAGTCTGATACTATTTTATACAAAGTTGGAATAAAACCTGGTTTAGGAAATCGCGCCAATCCCTATCAACGATTTATCAATCAAAAAGGTCAAGAATTTCCAGAAAAACTCTTTGGTTTGGACGATATAGACAAGCCGCGATTCGTCAATTTCTGGTTTACAACTTGCATGCCTTGTATCAAGGAAATTCCAGATTTAAATGAATTAAAAGAAGAATTTGGAGAAGAAGTAGAGTTTGTTGCCATCACATTCGATTCTGAAAAACAAGTTGAAAAATTTCTGGAAAGTAGGCCGATTCATTTTGAACATATCACCAACCAAAAAGAGGCGCTAGGGACCTATGGCGTAAGAAGTTATCCGATGAATATGCTTTTGGATAAAGATGCAAAGATAGTTTGGGTGGATGGAATGCTTAATTTTTCTAAATGGGAAGTAGAAATGGAAATTAAAAAATTAATTCAATAAAAATAGTTTTATATAAACAAAAAAAGTGCTTCGTTGAAAGCACTTTTTTTTGTTTAAAATCAAAATTAAATCGGTTTATAATCCACATTCAAAGCTTCTGCTTGCCTTTTATAGACACCTGTTTTTAGTTTGTCATGAATGGCATCAAATGCATCCAGCGTTTCATTAATTTCGGCATCGGTATGTGAAGCCGTTGCAATAAGCCGTAATAAAATCATACCCTTGGGAATCACAGGATATACCACAATAGAGGTAAAAATACCATGATTTTCACGTAAATCTTTCACCATAATAGTAGCTTCTACTGGGTCACCTTGTAATATTACTGGCGTAACACAAGTATTGGTATCTCCCAAGTTGAATCCTCTTTTCTTAAGTCCAGATTGAAGTTTTTCTACGTTTTCCCATAATTTTGCCTTGATTTCTGGTCTTGTGCGCAATAGTTCGAGCCTTTTCAATCCACCAATAACCATAGGCATTGTGAGAGATTTTGCAAAAATCTGAGAGCGCATATTGTATTTCAGATATTTAATAATCTCTTTATCTGCAGCTACAAACGCCCCGAATCCGGCCATAGATTTGGCAAAGGTGGAGAAATAAACATCAATAGCATCTTGACATCCTTGCGCCTCCCCTGCTCCTGCGCCCGTCTGGCCCAGCGTACCAAAACCATGCGCATCATCTACCAAAAAGGTGAAGTCATATTTTTCCTTGAAGGCAGCAATTTCTTTTAATTTTCCTTGTTGTCCGCGCATTCCAAATACACCTTCAGAAATTACAAGAATTCCACCGTTATTTTCTTTTGCAATTCGATCTGCTCTTTCCATCATTTTGGCAAAACTTTCCATATCATTATGCTGATAGGTAAATCTTTTCCCCATATGAAGACGAACACCATCGACAATACAAGCATGAGAATCAATATCATAGACAATTACATCGTCTTTACCTGCCAATGCATCTATTATAGACACCATGCCTTGATAACCAAAATTGAGCAAATAAGCCGCTTCTTTGTTTACAAATTCTGCCAGATTGTTTTCGAGTTCTTTGTGCTTATCCGTCTCACCCGACATAGCGCGCGCACCCATGGGATAAAACATTCCGTATTCGGCGGCGGCAGCTGCATCAGTTTCCAAAACCTCGGGGTGATTACATAAGCCCAGATAGTCGTTGGCACTCCAGAAAATCACTTCTTTTCCTCGAAATTTCATTCTCGGTCCTATTTTTCCTTCAAGTTCAGGAAATACAAAATAGCCTTCACCATAATCAGCAAACTGACCTAATGGTCCGGGATTTTGCGAAATTCTCTCTCTTATATTCATACTATTATTTATTAAGCTTTTTTAAATCTTTAAAAAATATTTTATCTAAGGTTTTAGCGGGTAAAATATACATTGCCATATAAAAAGCCAGCTTTTTGGGTGTAATAATATATCTGTCTTTGGGTTTGGCAGATTGACATGCATCCCATATTTTATCTGCTACTGCAGATGCAGGTAAACCAATTTTCTCTATTTGTTCTACAGCATCATCCAATTTATCAAAAATTTCTTCATAAGCTGTTCCTGCATAGGGATTTTCTGCTCTTTTGGCTTTATTCCAAATATCGGTTTTGATGGGACCGGGCTGAATGATAATTACATCAATGCCAAATAACATCATCTCTCGACGCAATGCATCGTAAATGGCTTCTACAGCGTGTTTCGATGCTGAATATGGACCCAGCATCGGTCGGGTCATTACGCCACCTGTTGAACTAATGACTACAATTTTTCCTTTTTTCTTTGATGCATAATCTGCACCTAATAAAGGTAGGGCTTTTTGCGTGATATAGACATTTGAAAACACATTTACCTCAAATTGCTGCCTCAATTCGTCGATTAGAACATGTTGAATTGGGCCGTATTTGGCTACACCGGCATTATTTACAAAAACATCGAGCCGGTTTTGGCCCACAATATTTTCTATAATGGCAAATCCTGCATCGACCGCATTATGATCAGAAATATCAAAAACAAGTTCATGAAATAGTTCTGAAAATTCTTGTTGTAAACCAGCGGCATCACCCGGTTTTCGAACACTTCCGAAGACATAGAAACCCTGTTGTAAAAACTTGATTGCAGTTGATTTTCCTATGCCGGAGGATACGCCGGTGATTAATGCGTATTTCATTTAAATAAATTAATTAGTAAAAGTATGAATTATTCATGAAAAAAAACATGATTATAACCATACAAAATTCCCGACTACAAAAGCGTGTTCGGGAATTTCAATTATTAATTTTTACAAATAAATTTTATATATGTTGTATAGTAGCACGAGATTCTAGCCCGTTCAGTTTACTCTGATTGAATCCTTGCTCCTGCATCCATTCATCACTGAAAACCTTGGTAATATACCTAGAACCATGGTCTGGGAAAATCACAACCGTCACGGCATCATGCGGCAGACTTTCTTTGATTTGCTTCAATGCTTGTAGTGCTGCACCGCTGGTATAGCCACCCATAATTCCTTCTTTCAATGCAATTTCGCGCGTGGTGTAAGCACTTTCCTCATCAGTAACTTTTACAAACTCATCAATGATGTTAAAATCAGTTGCTTCTGGTACCAAGTTTTTGCCTAGGCCTTCAATTCGATATGGATAAATTTCGTTTTTGTCGAATTCACCTGTTTCGTGATATTTTTTCAAAATAGAACCATACGCATCGACGCCAATCACTTTGATATCAGGATTTTGCTCTTTAAGGAAACGCGCCGATCCAGAAACAGTACCACCCGTACCACAACAACCAATTAAATGGGTGATTCGACCCTTGGTTTGTTCCCAAATTTCAGGTCCAGTGGTGAGGTAATGCGCATCAATATTGAGTTGATTAAAATATTGATTGATGTAAATCGAGTTGGGAGTTTCTTCGTGTATTCGTTTGGCAACTTCATAATATGACCGTGGATCATCTGCCGGTACATTTGCTGGACAAACAAAAACTTTTGCACCCAAAGCTTTTAAATACGCAATCTTTTCACCTTTGGTTTTATCACTTACCGCAAGAATACATTTGTATCCTTTGACAATGCTCACCATGGCTACCGAAAAACCGGTATTACCAGATGTAGTTTCAATAATAGTGGCGCCGGGCTTCAGTGAACCATCTTTTTCGGCTTCCTCTATAATATGTAATGCTATACGATCTTTAGTTGAATGACCTGGGTTCCAGCTTTCCAGTTTCGCATATACTTCACCTGGAATATTTTCTGTTACTTTATTGAGTCTTACTAAAGGAGTATTTGCAATTAATTCTAAAATGTTACTGTAACTGTCGTTATTCACAATTTTAACTTTACTTTACAATCGGCAAATTTACACATAATTATTTAATATTAAATTGACTTTTATAATGTTTTGGTTGATAACTATTGTTTTGCACCTTTTATTTTCATCTGTGTTTGGTTTATATTCAAGAATGTAACCAAAATACTTTACTGTTCATAAATAGTTTATATTTAGGTATAATTTAAATCAAAACTTGCATTTTTCCTATTTTTTGCATGAGACAAGGAATGAATTTATCTTAAATTATATAAATACTTTATCACTTTTTTTAATTCCGGACTGAAATTAACTTTTCTCCGTTCCATCATTTTTTGGGCGATATCATAAGCTGCTTCAAGTTTGAATTCTGGATCATCTTTCATTCCGCCCCAGCTAAAGGATTCTATGTTATTGGGCGGAAATCCTGATTTGAAAATATTGGCAAAAACTCCTGCCACGGTTCCCGTATTAAACTGTGTATTAATGGCAGATTTGCAATGATCTCCCATCATAAGTCCACAAAATTGTAAGCCTGTATTCTCAAATTTCTGACTGTCGTAATTCCATAATCTTACTTCACTATAATTATTTTTCAAATTTGAATTATTGGTATCTGCTCCCAAATTACACCATTCACCTATGACAGAATTTCCCAAAAATCCATCATGTCCTTTATTGGAATAAGCCATTAAAATAGAATTATTCACCTCTCCCCCAACTTTGCACCAAGGCCCAATAGTTGTTGCTCCATATATTTTTGTACCTAGATTCAATTTCGCATTTTCACATAAAGCCAATCCTCCACGCACCAAACTGCCCTCACATACCTCAGAATTTTTCCCCAAATAAATTGGGCCTTCTGTTGCATTCAAAACAGAAAATTCTACTTTTGCTCCTTCTTCCAAAAATATTCTTTCGCTATGAATCAGTCCATTGGTAGCGGAAATAGGCTGAGATTCCCTTCCTTTTGTTATTAATTCAAAATCAAAATCAATTGCAAGATGATTGTAACTGAATAAATCATAGGGTCTTGAAATTTTAACCAATTCTTGCTGAAATTCGCTAGCATTTTCAAGATTTTTTTGATGATTTTGAAACTGCTCTAAATTTCCGCGAAAGGCAATTAATTCGTTATTTTTTTGAATTCCTTGATTGATATCTAATTCAAGAATGAAATTTACCAATGCATGAGATGGTAAATAACAAGAATGAATAAAAATATTGTCGTCTTGGTGATGCAGCGGAAACAATTCACTCAAATAATCCTCGGTGATATAGGACACTTTTGCGGTCAATAGTCTTTCCCATCTTTCGCGAAAACTTAGAATTCCCATTCTCAACTCACCTGCCGGTTTCATGAAAGTAAGTGGTAAAAGATGCCGTTGTTCTGCATTACAATAAAGTATAATATTCATTTCAAAATTTTTTTCAAGTTACAAATTTCAGAAATAAAAAAATCCCGAATATTACGGGATTAAAAAATTATTTATTATGAGATTTAAAATTCTTATTCGTCTTCTGCCTTTTTAGCAAATTTTTTATACTTGTTCATGAATTTATCCACACGTCCTGCGGTGTCTACCAACTTCATTTTTCCAGTATAAAAAGGATGTGAAGTAGATGAAATTTCCATTTTTACCAAAGGATACTCTACACCATCGATTTCTATGGTTTCTTTGGCTTCAGCACATGAACGGCTGATAAAGGTCTCATCGTTGCTCATGTCTTTGAAAACAACTAATCTGTAATTATTTGGATGGATATCTTTTCTCATGACTATATAAATCTTTATTTCGGGCTGCAAATATAGTATTAATTTCTTATATTACAACTACCAAAAATAATTTATATTTGTTGAAAACTTATTTATGCCTTCAATGGATCTTCGAAATATCACAATTTTTGTTTTTTGTGGTTTATTATTATGTATTGGATTTTCGTGTCGCAAAGATTTGGAATTTGAAACATCCTCTTCTGCTTTGAGGTTCAGCAAAGACACGGTTTTTTTGGATACAATTTTTACACGTTCCAATTCAGAGACTTATTTACTCAAAGTTTACAATCCAAGCCAACAAGACATCTCTCTTTCAGAAATTTATCTCAATAAAAGATTTTCATCAGCTTTTCGCATCAATGTAGATGGAAGAAGTGGATTTGAATTTGCCAACATTCCATTACGTGCGCAAGACAGTCTCATGATTTTTGTAGAAGCCGCCATAGACACAGGAAATCAAGATTGGATAGAAGAAGACGAAATCGTTTTTACGGATTCTAATCAAAAAGTAAAACTTTTGGCCTTGGCAGAAGAGTCTACCTATTATTACGCAGCCTCTGGAGACGATTTTTTACTCTTAAATAATGATACTGAATGGAATAACTCTTCTTCAAGAGTAATTTATGGACATATAAAATTGGCTCCCCAAAAAAGATTAACCATTCATGAAGGAACTAAAGTATATTTTCATCATAACAGCTCGCTCACTATAGAATCTGGAGCCAGTTTGCATCTAAATGGAAGTCTGGAACAGCCTATTGTAATTCGAGGCGATAGGCATGACGCACGATATGACACTTTGCCGAAGCAATGGAATTCTATTAGATTAAATGAAGCAGAACTTATTACAAATCACGCGGTTATAAAGGGCGGAACCCAAGGATTAAATTTAATAAATTCTACGGCGCAAATTCATAATACACAAATTTACAATATGTCCTCTAGTGGAATTTTGGCTGTGAATTCAGAAATAAATGCTTCCAACCTTGTGATTTCTGATGCGGGTGACGCGTGTTTAAAAGTAGAAAAAGGTGGAAATTATAACTTTTATTATTCTTCTTTTGCCAACAATTGGGTAAGTGGTGCTGTGGGAATATCTGGATATAATATTCCTGCCTATCTATCCAACTACCGTGTTTTGTATGATGCCAACGGAATTGAAACGGGTACGGAATATGGGGATTTAAACGCGTTTTTTGCCAATTGTATTTTTTATGGTAAATACCCCAACGGAGTTGTTTTAGATCAGGAAGGCAGTCAAGGATTTAATTTTAATTTTCAAAATTGCCTCATCAAAAATGAAAATACCAACGAATTTGACTTCTCTTCTTTCCATCCATTGACAGAAAATCCTGATTTTGTTTCTACGATATTTTCTCGTCAAGACCTTAGATTAAACGAAAATTCTCCCGCTCGAAATCAGGGAAATTCTACATATAACTCGTATGCACCACGAGATATCAAAGGAAATTTGCGAGATAACACACCTAATATGGGAGCTTACGAATGAATTTGGACAATTTAATACAAATTTGTGAAGAATTTCCTTCTGTGAATCACGATATCAAATGGGGTAATCACCTTTGTTATACCATAGGTGAAAAAATTTTTATCATTATTTCTTTAGATGAAGATCCAATCTCTGCCTCTTTTAAAGTCACACCAGAAGATTTTGAAATTTTATGCGATAAAAACGGAGTAAAACAAGCACCTCATTTGGCAAGAAACCAATGGGTTATGATCGAGGATATTTCAGAATTTACGACCTCTGAATGGTCTGAATTTATTCGAAATTCTTATAAATTAATTTCGGCTAAATTAAGTCTTAAAAAGCAAAAAGAATTAGGCACAAACATTTGAATTTCAATCATTTGATTTGTATTAATTAAATTCAGAATAATTTCGCCATTTTTCTAGCAATGCCGTAAGATCCTCTGGCTCTGGAGATTCAAAATACATTTCCTTTGCCGTTACAGGATGTTCAAAACCCAAAGTTTTGGCATGTAATGCCTGTCTTGGACAAATGGCAAAACAATTTTCTACAAATTGCTTATATTTTGTAAAAGTCGTTCCTTTCAAGATTTTATTTCCGCCATATCTTTCATCATTAAACAGCGTATGGCCAATAAATTTCATATGAGCACGAATTTGATGTGTACGACCCGTTTCTAATTTACATTCTACCCAGGTTACATATCCCAATCGTTCAAGTACCTTATAATGCGTTACCGCATGTTTTCCTTGACTTCCATCTTCAAAAACCGCCATTTGCATTCTATCCGTTGGATGTCTGCCAATATTTCCCATAATTGTACCCGAATCATTCTCTATATTTCCCCAAACCAGCGCATTATACAATCGGTTTGTGGTTCTATTGTAGAATTGTTTGGCCAGATGGTTCATGGCAAAATCTGTTTTGGCAATTACAAGCAGACCACTTGTATCTTTGTCGATTCTATGGACCAATCCAGGACGATCAAATTCCTTATTTGCATTGGGTAAATTATCAAAATGAAACTTAAGCGCATTGACCAAAGTTCCAGAATAATTTCCATGTCCAGGGTGCACTACCATTCCTGGAGCTTTGTTCACGACAACCAATTCGTCATCTTCGTAAACAATATCCAATGGAATATCTTGTGGGATAATTACATTTTCATGGGGTGGATAGGACAGTACAACTTTTACTTCATCGCCAGGTTTTACCTTATAATTAGGCTTCACAGCTATACCATTCACCTGAATATTACCAGCTTGCGCAGCATTTTGAATTTTACTGCGTGAGGTATTTTCAATAAAATTGAAAAGAAATTTATCTACACGTAACGGTGCTTGACCATGTCCAGCAACAAAACTATAATGCTCGAAAAATTCTTCTTCGTCCTCATTTTTATTTGAATTATCAAAATCTTTCACTTTTTATTCAATAGAAATTCCGGTAGTATCGATTCTAGGCCTCGTTGTACCTTGCGTAGAAGGTGTAGATTTGGGCTTATCATCTGGTCGCATACCCTGGTTTATATTTTGATCATATTTCACTTGATTTCGAATTTCTTCTGGCAAATCACTGATATTTATACTTTTAGAACTTTCGATAGAATTATAAAATAATGAATCTTTTTCATCCAATTTTCGTCGATATACCAAATCCAATGAGTCTATTTGTCGTTTCAAACCTGCTCTGGTAGAAGTAGATAGCCACAAAGATACAGGCAATCCCTCGTCATACAAATCTAGTGGCGGCGGATCTTGATATACCACACGTAGCACGGCTGTATCTCTCACATTCCCAAAATAGTAGATTTGCCCCATATCAAAGAACTGGTTTTTAAGAATTCGTCGAGCCTGTGTCAAAGACATACCTTCTACATTGGGAACAGGCATATCCATATTAAATCCACGACCCAAAATCAAATCCACAACCGAACCTTTGGGCAGTAATTTTCCAGCTGGAATCGTATCACCACCATACAAAACAGCCAAAACTGCATCTTTTGCTGGATCTTCTATATATATTGTATCGCCTACTACAAATCCGCGCATATGCAATTGCGTGAGCGCAAGTCGTTTAGACTTATCTATCAAATCTGGCAATTCTACGGGTCTCCACGTACTTGGATTTGATTTGATGAAAATTCTTCTACCTGGTTTCACTTTTGCGCCAGCAGACGGAAAAAATTCCAGAATCGAAAAAGGAGGATGCTCTTCGGTAAATTTGATACTATCTACCTCGTACCTCAAATTCAATTCATCTAATTTTTTCATAGCTTGTTGTATCGTCAAATCAGACAAATCTGGTACAGAAACTTCTACACCATGATTGGTAAATTCGTTCAAGAACTTAAACGACAAAAACCAAAGTCCAACAATTAAAGCAATTCCAAGTACAATACTAAGCCATAATTTCCAGCTAATGAGTGCTTTGAAAAAATTCATAGGTTTTGAATAAAGAGCAAAGATAAAAATTTACGTAATGATTGTATGCTTTCAAGTATATTCTAAGAGAAATATTTAATTTTATCAAAAAATTTGATATGAAAAAAGTAGCCGTTGTGATGGGTGGATATTCTGATGAGTATAAGGTTTCGCTCAAATCGGGTCAATTGATTTTTGATAGTATCGACCGTGAAAAATATCTTCCATACAAAGTACATATTCTAAAAGGTGAATGGTATGTTTTAATTAATGAGACGAAATATACCATAAATAAGGGTGATTTTTCATTTTTTCTGAATGGTGTGAAAATTAAATTTGATGTAATTTTTAACATAATTCATGGAACACCAGGAGAAGATGGCTATTTACAAGCCTATTGGGATATTTTAGAAATTCCATATACAGGTTGTAATCATTATTTATCTGCATTGACATTTAATAAAAAAGATACTTTGGCGGTTTTGTCCAAATATGAAATTCCCATGGCAAAATCTGTTTATTTGAAAAAGAATGAAACCGCAGATATTGATTTTATCGTAAATAAATTGGGTTTGCCATGTTTTGTAAAGCCCAATCAATCGGGGTCGAGTTTGGGTATTACTAAAGTAAAATCCATAGATGAGTTCACAGCTGCATTTGTCAAGGCGTTTGCAGAGGATGATGAGATTTTGATTGAAGAATTTTTGGATGGAACTGAAGTGTCTGTGGGTGTTATTCAATATGATGACAAAATATTTGTGAGCGGCATTACAGAAATAGTTTCACATAATGAATTTTTTGATTTTGAGGCAAAATATGAAGGCGCTTCAGAAGAAATTACACCTGCAAGATTATCTGTTGAGCAAACAGAAAAAGTTAATGAAATTGCTAAAAAAGTATATAATTCTCTTCGTATGAGTGGAATGAGCCGTAGTGAATATATTATTGTAAACGGAATTCCACATTTTATAGAAATGAATACCTTACCAGGTTTTTCTCCTGCCAGTATTTTACCCCAACAATTACAGTATTCGGGAATTTCTATTTCTGATTTTGTGAGTTCTGAATTGGAAACAGCCATCTTGAAAAAGCCTAGTAAATAGTTATTTATTAATAATTAAATATCGCTTTGAAAAGAATGTCATTAAAATAAAATTAATATCGAGGCATAATAGAATCGAAGCCTGCGACAGCGATTGAAACGGATATCCTTTGCGGCTCATCTGCCAAACAAACTGCGGCATACAGACTTTGAAGAATTGAAAAGTCTGTATGCCGGAGTTTGTGCAGATGAGCCGTAAAGATAGAAGTGGAAAGCGCGGCCAGGCACGTCAAAGCAGCAAGAAATACTTGAATTTGGCTAGAAATTAAGACTTTGACGTGCCGGGGTTCGCCCAAAAAAACCCATATATCATTCGCTAAATTTTTTGTATTTTTGCCATCCTATAAAAATTAGAATTAAAGATGTTTCAAAATCTTCAGGATAAACTAGATAAAGCTCTTCACACGCTCAAAGGTCATGGACAGATCTCTGAAATAAATGTGGCAGAAACGATGAAAGAAATTCGTCGTGCGTTGGTGGATGCGGATGTGAGTTACAAGGTGGCCAAGGAATTTACCAACGAGGTCAAGGAAAAAGCGATGGGTCAAAATGTACTTACGACGCTGAATCCAGGGCAATTGATGACCAAAATTGTTCATGACGAAATGGCGGAATTGATGGGTGGAACCACCGCAGAATTGAATTTGTCTGAAAATCCTACTTTGATTTTGATTGCCGGATTACAAGGATCGGGTAAAACGACTTTTTCGGGCAAACTCGCCAGTTATCTAAAAACTAAAAAAGGAAAAAATCCATTGTTGGTTGCAGGAGATGTCTATCGACCAGCGGCTATAGACCAGTTGAAGGTTTTGGGCGAGCAGGTAAAAGTTCCGGTTTATACTGAAGAGGGGAATAATAAACCGGTAGAAATTGCACAAAATGCCTTGAAATTTGCACGAGAAAATCGACATAATGTTGTGATTTTTGATACTGCAGGTCGTTTGGCTGTGGATTCATTTATGATGAATGAAATTAGGAATGTGCATGCCGCCATTAAGCCTACAGAAACGCTTTTTGTCGTGGATTCTATGACGGGACAAGATGCGGTGAATACGGCAAAAGCCTTCAATGATGTGTTGAATTACGATGGTGTGGTGCTTACCAAATTGGACGGTGATACGCGTGGTGGTGCAGCTTTGACGATAAGAACTGTTGTAGATAAACCCATCAAATTTATTTCTACCGGAGAAAAAATGGATGCGTTGGATGTTTTTCATCCCAATCGTATGGCCGACAGGATATTGGGCATGGGTGATGTTATCTCTTTGGTGGAACGTGCGCAAGAACAGTTTGACGAAGAGGAAGCCAAGCGTTTACAGAAGAAAATTGCAAAGAATAAATTTGATTTTAATGATTTTTTAAAGCAAATCAACCAAATCAAGCGAATGGGAAATATGAAGGATTTATTGGGTATGATTCCTGGCGCTGGAAAGGCTTTGAAAGATATTGATATTGACGATGATGCGTTCAAATATGTAGAAGCCATAATATATTCTATGACGCCACAGGAGCGCGAAAATCCTGATATTATAGACGCTAGCCGCAAACGTCGAATTGCTAAAGGCTGCGGACGCTCTGTACAAGATGTGAATCAATTGCTTAAGCAATTTAGTCAGATGGGAAAAATGATGAAATTTATGCAGACTTCCCAAGGAAAAAATATGATGAAAATGATGGGCAATAAAATGCCTGGCATGAATTAATTTCTACCCGAAATTGAAAAATTATAGATTATGAAACAACTAGTATTGATTGTAGGAACGTTTTATGGCATGTTGTCTATTGTTTTGGGTGCATTCGGAGCGCATCTTTTCAAGCAAATATTATCTCAAGCAAAATTAGAAAGCTTTGAAGTTGGTGTGCGATATATGATGTATAGTGCTTTGTTGTTGTTGATTATCGGATTTTTCATGGATTTCAATACTGGAATAGAAAAAAGTGCTGCAAGATTGATTATGGTGGGTACCTTTATGTTTTCGGTAAGTATATTTTTACTTGCATTTTCTGAAAAGTATAATCTGCCAACGTCATTTTTAGGGCCAATAACACCTGCTGGTGGATTTTTGATGATCATCGGATGGGGCATGATTTTATATTATTTTATTCGATATTTCAAAGCTTAAATTTCTATTAAAAATTAAAAAATCCACAAGAAAATTTCTATTCTTGTGGATTTTTTAATTTATTTTGAATAATTATTTCTAATTCTATCAGAAATCACTAATGTTGATGCAGGGTGAGATAGGCTAACAAAAATCCTAAAACCAGTGCCAAAAATTTTCTTATCTTCATTTTATGTCCATCAGCACTTTCAAAAATAATCACGGTGGATATATGCAGAAAAATACCAGCCACAATAGCCAAAATAGGCTGAAACCATCGCTCATCCAGTCCATCACCAATCCAAAATCCTAAAGGACTGGCCAAGGCAAATAAACTCATGAATGATAATTGTTTCTTAAGATTGGGCGTTAAATCGGCAATAAATAAAAATAAAATCAATGCTACTGGAATTTTATGTACCACAATGGCCATAAGAAGATGATTCGTATCATCGTTGCTAATGGGCATTCCCTCGATAAAAGCATGTAAAAAAAGCCCTATAAAAATGGCCAATGGGAATTGTGAATGTTCATGTTGGTGAAAATGACCGTGTTCCGCACCTTGTGTTATGTTTTCTAATAAAATCTGAATAAAAACACCCAACAGAACAAATAAGCCCAAATGAATAGGATAATCTGCTTGGAAAATTTGAGGAAAAATCTCCAAAACTGTAATAGTTAATAAAAAAGCTCCGCTGAATGTAAGCAAAATACGCTGAACAGCCAGAGATTTTCTAAATATCACGCCTAAGACGGTTCCTATAATAACACTGGTAATGAGAATAACGGCCGTCATGGTAACAAAAAAAATGGAATTGAATTCAAAGAAATTGTTTGCATTGTAATAGATGCAAATGTAAAGTTTATTTCAGATTAAAAGCATTTACTTTGTTTCGAATTAATTCGATTCCCAGATTATGAACCGAGCCAGCATGACTGGTTTTGAAATCCTTATGAGGCTGGTAACTTCCGTCTTGAACAGATAAACCCACCTCTTTGTACGCATCTCTGAAGGGCGTTCCTGTTTGAATCAGATGGCTTATATTCTCTACGGTGTAAATACTATCATATTTCTCCTGATTCATAAACCCCTCATTTACTTCAAGTTGTGGCAAAGCAAAAATCAAAATGTCCAAAATATCCACAAACTGCATCATAGGCTCGAACAATATTTCTTTCAAAATCTGAAAATCACGGTGATATCCACTTGGCAAATTATTGATACACATCATAATATCATTTGGCAAGGCTTGTAAACGGTTACAATGCGCACGTGTCAATTCGAAAACATCTGGATTCTTTTTATGAGGCATAATGCTGGAGCCAGTTGTCATTTCATCGGGTAATTTCACAAACGCCATATCTTGGCTGTTGTACATTACCAAATCATAGGATAATTTGGACAAAGTTCCCGCAATCATAGCCAAAGCCATGGCAACCGCTTTTTCGGTTTTTCCTCGTAACATTTGAGCTCCGACGGAAGAAACGGCCATATTGGCAAAACCCAATTCTTCAGTAGTCATTTCACGGTTCACAGGAAAACTTGTACCAAAGCCAGCTCCAGAGCCTAATGGATTCTGATCTGCGATATGATACGCTGCTTTTACAAACGCCAAATCTGATAGTAAGTTTTCCGCATAAGCTGTAAACCACAAACCGAAACTGCTGGGCATCGCCGCCTGAAAATGCGTATAACCAGGTAACAAATCACTTTTATGCACTTTTGCTTTTTCAAGTAAAACATCAATCAGTTGAATTACTTTGTTTGATATATTTTCTAAATAATCTTTTTGAAACAACTGTAGAGCCACGAGAACTTGGTCGTTACGTGATCGAGCCGTATGAATTTTCTTTCCCGCCTCACCTGTTTTTTCGATTAATTTTGATTCTATTTTGGAGTGAACGTCTTCAAAATTATCTTCGATTTCAAAATTTCCATTTTCATAATCAACTAATAATTCGTTCAATGCATATTGCAATGCGTTATTTTCATCTGTGGACAACAAACCCACGGATTCCAACATATTTGCCTGCGCCTTGGATGCCAGCAAATCATGTTTTGCGATGTACATATCTAGGATTCTGTCTTTTCCGACTGTGAAATTTTCTATTTTTTTATCCACAGTAAATCCCTTATCCCATAGTTTCATGATATAAATTTTGAAGTTTTTCAAAGGTATGAAAAAGTATATTTTTCTCTATTTAAATGAGATTAATTTTTCAATCTTTGGTAAAAATTAAAGGCTTTAAAGCCAATAACCTTTATTTTAGAACTTTCGGAATGATTGGGATTAATCAAATAATTAAACTCCTTTTCTACAAGGCTGCTGGGAATTTTCAAAACGGCAGCTTCATTATATCGAACAAATTGATTTCCAATAAATTGCGATTGTTTAGAAGGCGGTTTAGCATTCCAATTTTTGGGTAAATCTTTTCTTGAAATTTCCAGGATTTTAACCGAATCAGCAATTTCGATTTCCACCATCAACCTGTCAGACGGAAGTTCAAGACGCAAATCCAAATGCACCGAAACTTCTAGCATGGCTAGGGCACGCGATTCCGCAGTATAAACCAGAAAAGTTCCGAAACTATTCCAGCGTGAACCATCAGAAAGCGAAACCCCGATTCCACGAAGTGTGTCTTTAAGATATCTTTCCCGTTCGATTCTGAAAACACGCATTAGGCAAAAATTCCGTATTCGATTCGAGTCAACTCTTTGCGGACTTCTTCAATGCCGGTATTGGTATCAAATAGGCTTTCTGGCGCAACACCGCCTAAAGCGATTGAAGGAGATTTGAGCCAGTTTTGAAACTTTTCTTCCTCACCGTTAAAGACATTTACGCCAAAATCGATAAGTTCTTGCAAAAGAAGGATGGTTTCGCTGTCGCGCTGATCAAATAGCGCCTTGTCACGCTTCTTTTTATTATAGGTTGTTTGCGGAATTCCGAGGTAATTTAATAAATCTTTTATAAGTGTATTCAATTGATTGCTAATGGTTTCAACCGCTACAAAAGGAATTCCATTTCGAATTAAGTTCAATCGCTCCCAATTGGAATTCCAGACCAAACTGGCCTCACCCACTTTCAAGGTAGATTCAACTTGTTGTGAATAAAGCTTTGGATTGGATTTGTGTTGCTTGGTTTTTAAATTGATTCCTTTTCCCTCAAAAGTAATCATTTTGCTTTGAGCATCCAACCATTTGACTGTTTTTATTAAAAATAAATCTGAATTTCTTTATCCTTTGCGGTATTCCAATTAAATTCAAGTTTCAAGGATTTAGCCTTTGAATTCCAGCGCACGGGGAATTCTCTATTTCCGAATTTTACTTTTTTAGGAATTCGATTTAAATTATGAATATAAAAGGCAATTTTTTTGGTATTGGTTTTAAAGTTTTTCCCTGTTTTTGCCTCTAATTCTATTTCCAAAACATTTTTCTTCTCTGCCTTCACATCGATTTCCAATAATTCGTACGCACCATTTTGAAAGGCATTTCTGGTAATTCCATCGTCATTATACAGCTCAACTTCAGCATCTTCTTCATTTGGGTCAAAATAATAATGAAAAATCAAAGAATTCCCATCATATTCCTTGGTGCTTTGCATTTTTTCAGCCATAGGAATAATGGAACCGGATCGCACAAAAGTTGGGATATAATCCTCATGTAATGAAACATTTACTCTGCTCCCACCTTGGTAAATTTGACCCGTATAAAAATCTATCCAATTCGATTTTTTAGGGAAATACACTTCTTGTGAAGTTTGCCCCGCGTTCAAAACCGGAGAAATCAAAAAATCATCACCCCATAGATAAGCGTCTTCGTAGGTAAACAATTCCGGATTGTCGGCTTCTTCGAAGAAAAGTGGACGCATCAATGGCTCACCTTCTTTCGAATTTTCAAACATTAATGTATAATTATAAGGTAATAATTGATATCTCAAATCAATCGCTTTTCTGGATAAATCTTTAGCCTTTTCACTTCTAAAGATAGGCTCACTTGGAACTTCTTCTTGCGCATGCGGACGAAATATCGGTTGAAACACACCATATTGCAACCAACGCACATAGAGTTCATCATCCAAATTCGCACCAGCAAATCCGCCCAGATCGCTGTGCATATAACCAATTCCTTGAAGTCCCATTTGCAATGAAATCGAAACTTGACGATTGAGCCCGCCCCAAGTACGATTCACATCGCCGGTCCAGGGCACAATACCGTAACGTTGTGAACCTGAATACGCTGCACGCATCAGAATAAACGGTCGCAAATCCGGTTTGGCATCATGATACGCCTTCTGCACCAATCGCGCCCAATCATGCCCATAAATATTATGCACTTCTTGAGCGGTTCCAGTTGCGTGAATCAAATCAGATGGATGCACTTCAGGCTCGCCCAAATCACCCCACATTCCGGTAACGCCCATTTGTAATAAATCTTTATAAATACCTTTAAACCAGTCAAATCCATGCTTGGAATAAAGATCAACCAAACCCGTATTCCCAAAAAAGAAATCATAGGTATAAGGTTTTCCGGCAGAATCCAGCGCTAGAACCTTTTTATCCACCGCTTCTTTCCAGCGATTTGAAGTCGTAAGAATAAAAGGTTCGGTAATCAAGATTGTTTCTACTTGATTTCGCTTTAAATCATTAATCATTTTATGCGGATTGGGAAAAGAATCTTTTTCAAATTTCAAATTTCCCATTGGTCCTTGAACTTCTTTCCCAAACCAATAAAGATCAAGAATTACCGCATCTACCGGCATATTTTCATCCCTAAATTTCTGAATCGTTTCCACGGTTTCTTTCTGACTTTTATACCCAAAACGACTGGCAAAATTGCCCAAAGCCCAACGCGGCAACATCGGTTGTCGCCCGGTTAATTCGGTATAATTTTCAGTAATATCATCCCAATCGTCGCCCACCACAATTTGATAAACCATTCTTCCTGAAATCGTTTCATAGGTCAACGAATTATCTTTATTACTGTCAAAATCCAGATAACCCACCGGAGCATTATCGAAATGGAGTAAATATTTTTTGGAAGAAACCACCACTGGCATCGTGTAATTCATTAATTCTGAATGCGTTTCGTACCCATAATGCGCTCGATTATACAAGGGTAATCGGTATCCGCGACGATTCATAGGCAGAGCTCTTGCGCCTGCACCGTACAATACCTCATCTGTAGTAAGATTAAATTCAATTTTATGAGTTGTATCGGCGATGATATTTCCCTGCACCATTTCCATGGGTTCGTGTACAGATTTGAAATAGCCTCTTTTTTCAGAAATTAATCGAATTCCTTTTTGGTAATAATTGATTTGAAATGGTTTGAAAATAATTTCCAGCGTTAAATCTTCGGTTCCGAATTGCAATGAATTTTCATTTTCGTTAAATTCTGTATCTATTTCTTCGGGTTGCATAACCACAGCATGCGAATGATTTGAAAATTCTTCTCCTGTCGGAATAAAAGCCGTTTCGAGAATTTCATCATTATAAAACTGAAAAATATACTTTCCGTCATTCACATGTACGTAAAGTTTTGAATCAGTTAAAGAGTGGCTTATATAATTACGTTGCTGCTTTTGAGCTGAAACCAAACCGACCAACAGTAAAAAAGCAAGATAAACTATTCTCATATAAAGGATTTTTTTTCAGTAAATAATGAATAAAAATAGAATTTGTAAATTTACGGAAAAGTATAAGATGATAACTAAAACACAAAGCTATTTCCTGGATTATCCGGCAGAAGCCAAAGTATGGATTTTTATGGCTGAAAGAAGTTTAACCCAAGTTGAATCCGATGTTGCAAATAGCTATTTGACGCAATTTGTTCCGCAATGGAAAGCACATGGCGACGCATTGAAAGCCGGCTACGAATTAATTGATAATCAGTTTATTGTAGTTGCTGTTGATGAAACGCCTGCAGCTGCAAGTGGATGTTCAATAGATTCTATGACACGCATTATAAAAGAAATCGAACAAAAAACCGGTGTAACTTTCACCGACCGCATGTTGATTGGCTATCGTGAAAATGAAACCATACAAACGGAAAAACTACCCAATTTCAAAGCAAAGGTAAAAAGTGGAGAAATTGGTCCCGAAACCATAATCTATAACAACAGTGTTACGCGATTAAATGATTTTTGGGACAGTTGGGAACAGCCCCTTCAAAACAGTTGGGCAAAAAATTGGATTTAAAAACCTAATTAGTTTTGGTTTACTCCCTATTTTTGATTAATTTTATATCAAATAATTAATAATTTCATGTTATGAAGAAAACTTTATTATTGGCTGCAATTGCTTTTGCAAGCTTTGCCAATGCGCAAACTCCCGTTTTTGAGGAAGACTGGGATGGAAACGGACCGGGAATTTCTGCCTGGACTCTCATTGATGTTGATGGGCTCACACCTGCACCAGCGGTAAGTTATATTACCGATGCCTGGTCTGTTGTGGACAAAGATGGAGCTCAAGGTAATTTCGGAGGTCCCGCAGGTGATCATGCTGCCGCCAGTACTTCATGGTACACAAATCCGGGTACATCCAATGACTGGCTTATTTCGCCTGAGATTACTTTACCCGAATCAGAAATTTCTGTACTTTGGCAATCCAAAGCACAGGATCCTGGTTATCGTGATGGCTATGAATTAAGACTTGCACCCAATGCGGGTAACACCGTAGAAGACTTTACGGTGGTTTTGTATTCTACACCAAACGATAATGCGGTGTGGACAGATCACGCTGTTTCTTTGGCAGAATATGCAGGAACTACTGTCCGCTTGGCTTGGGTAAATAATTCTACCGATATGTTTGTATTGCTGGTTGATAACATTTCTGTGGAAGAATTTTCTATGGTTGCGCCTTCGTGTGTAACATTAGACTTGCCAGTAGATGGTGCAACTGATGTTGATCCTGGAAATGCAGTATTTTCTTGGACACCTGCAGAAGGTGACGAAATTGCTTCATATAGCTTTTGGTTAGGTGATTCCCCTGATGCATTAACTAATATTGGCTCACTTACCGCTACCACAACTCCTGTAACAGGATTGGATTACAGCACAACCTATTATTGGTCAATTATTCCAACCAATACAGCAGGTTCGCCTACGGGTTGTTCAGTATATTCTTTTACGACCATTCCTTCACCTTTTGATCCGTATTGCGGACCATTGTCTTATTTGATAGCTGAGCCTATTTCACATGTAAATTTTGCCGGAATTGATAACGCTTCTGATCCAAACGGAGCTACATCACATGAAGCTTATTTTGATGTAACAGCCAATGTGAATCCAGGTGAAACCTATCCAATTACCTTACAAGGAAATACCGCAGGTCCTTATGACACCTACTTTACTGTATTTATTGACTGGAACCAAAACGGAATCCTGAATGACCTGGGAGAAGTGTATGAGGTAGCTGAACCATTGACAAACTCTACAGGAGCCGATGGCTTGAGCGTAACTATGGACATTACTGTACCAGCGGATGCCGTTGCGGGTGAAACTCGTATGCGAATCATCAAAAATTACGGTTCGCTGCAGCCAGATCCTTGTTTGAGCACTACTTTTGGACAAGCCGAAGACTACAATGTAATCGTTGGAACCATGAGTGTTAATGACATTACTGCAAGCAAATTCAGTGTGTATCCAAATCCAGCTAAATCAGTGGTAAACCTCAAAGGATTTGACGCAGAAAAAGTTCGTGTTTATAATATGTTGGGCCAAGAAATTCGCGTAAATTTCTCTAACAATGTTGTGAATATCGAGAAATTGCCTGTTGGAAATTACGTGCTTCAAGCTGAAAACGCTGAAGGTGAAGTAAAAACAGTGAAATTTATTAAGAAATAAATACACGAATTAATTCAGAAATTTATTTCTGAAGTTTATAGAAAAGGTTTTATGTTTTGCATAGAACCTTTTCTTTTTTATTCCCGAAAAGGATTGCGCGGGATCCATTCTTCGGGTTGATAAAATTTCCGAAATGTGGATTTGAGCAAACGATTCATGAGTGGATTGGTGTGCTTCAAAAATCCAAACATTTCATGCGGCTCTGCTCCTACCGAACTTTTTATTTCTAAGGCTGTTCGCGAAAAATCAACGGTTTCAAAACCATTATTCAACGCATATTCCAACATTTGATACAACATATTCAAATACAATTGCCTGGACTGCTGCTCGGCAATATTATACCCCAAAAATCCGGCTTCGAGCTGATTTCCATTTTCGATTACAGAATAAAAACTGATTAATTCATCCTCAAGAAATCCTCCAAAAACATTGAATTTTGTGCCCATTTCTTCTTTCATACTTACAAAGAAATTCTCTGGCAAGATGTAAAGTGAAAAACGATTGCTATGCAATACATTTTGATACAATTCATACATTTTTTTCTGCAATCTGTGAATTTCTTCTATTTGCAATTCCCGAAAAATAATGCCATCCGCTTTTTTAAATGCCCTTTTGGCGCGTGTGCGGTATTTGGTTCGCATGGCGGCCAGATAATCATCGAAATTTTGCCATGAATCCGCCTTACGAAACAGCATATTCGGCTGTACCGAAAGCATTTCATAAGCATTAAAATACGCTTGTAATTCGTTGGCTAATGGTTTATAAAAATCTTTAATCAGGAATAAATGAACCGGAATTTGCTGATTTTTAGATATTTTTCTGATTTCTTCCAAGATTTTTGGAATTAATTCATACAAAACTGCTGATGGAAATTCTGGCTTAATTTCCCAGGCATGCTCGCCGCTTAATTTGACATTACCTACACATAACACATTAAGATTCAGCAAGTTCAATAATTCATCTGTGAATTGATTAGAATCTAAGAATAATTCTTTTCCTTTTACACGAACGCGTTGAACAACGAATTTGGCCAGCAGATGATTTTGATTAAAAACCCCTACATAAAAATAATCCATATTCTTGGGCGAACCCAATTCTTGTGCAGTCAAATATGGAATTTGCAAAAATACATCTTCACCAAAACTATCCCATTGCGGGGTGATTTCTCGAATTGAAGTGTAAATTTTAAAGGAGTATTTAGGCATAAAGGTTTGACAAAACTACGTAATTGTTCTATTCGAAATGGATTTTACATATCTTTTTCAGAAAGTTCCAGCCATCGAAATTCTGCCTCTTCTAATTGTTTCTTAGCGTTCTGATAAGCATCCGAAATCCTTGAAATCTTGTCATAGTCCAAGCTGGCGTCAATTAATTGGATTTCCAATGATTTCAATTCCTTTTCTAATTTTGACAAGGTTTTCTCCAATTCTTCCAGTTCACGTTTTTCTTTGTACGAGAGTTTATTATCTGTTTTGACGGGCAAAATAATTTCTGCTGGTTTTTCTTTTACGCGCTCTTGTTGTTGCGCTTTTTGATCCAGAAAATATTCGGTATAGGTGCCAAAAAAAGTTGAAATTTTTCCTTCGCCTTCAAAAATCATTAATTCATCCACGATTTTATCCATAAAATAACGGTCATGCGAAACCACCAAAACACATCCTTGATAATCATTAAGAAAATTCTCTAAAACCGTTAAGGTAGGTAAATCCAAATCATTGGTTGGCTCATCCAAAATCAAAAAATTAGGATTTTTGAATAATACGCTCAACAATTGCAGTCGCTTTTTTTCGCCGCCGCTCAATTTGGCAATCGGTGTGTATTGTTGTTGGGGTTCAAACAAAAATAGCTGCAAAAACTGGCTTGCAGAAAGGCTTCTGCCATTTGCCAATGGAAAATTTTCGGCGATATCTGTTACAAAATCAATTACACGTTGCTCTTCTTTGATTTCGATTCCATCTTGTCTGAAATGTCCAAAAACCAAGGTTTCACCTCGCTCAATTTTTCCCGATTCTGGTGGAATCTCTCCTTCAAGAATTTTTAAAAACGTAGATTTTCCAACGCCATTTTTGCCAATAATTCCAATTTTTTGACCACGTGCAAACAGATTTGAATAGTCATTCAGAATTTTCTTTTCGCCGAAGGCAAAGTTTACCCCATCAAATTCCACAATTTTTTTACCTAAACGCGACATTTGCATCTCCAAAAGGACTTGATTGTCAACAATTTTGCGCTTAGCTGATTTTTCGGTTTCATAAAAATCCTGTTCGCGACTTTTGGATTTGGTGGTACGTGCTTTGGGCTGTCGGCGCATCCATTCCAGTTCTTTTCGATACAGATTTTGCGCCTTGTCGATCGATGCCTGTGTGTTTTCGATTCGATTGGCCTTGTTATACACATAGCGCTCATAATCTCCGCGATGAATGTAAACCGTTTGATCCTCTAATTCCAGGATTTGATTACACACCGCATCCAGAAAATAACGATCGTGTGTAACGAGCAAAATCGTTCGATTTTCTTTGTTTAAGAAGTATTCTAGCCATTCAACCATTTGAATATCAAGATGATTTGTGGGTTCGTCTAAAATCAACAATTGATGACCTTCATGCAGTGAAATATCCATTAAAAATTTAGCTACTGAAATCCTTTTACGCTGTCCGCCGGATAAATTTTGAATTTGTTGGTCCAGAAAATCAATTTTCAGGTTTGAAAAAATTTCTTCAAAAAGCGATTCGGTGTTCCAGGCTTGTGCTTCATCAATTTGATGCATGATATCCGAAATTCGCTCGTCTGTAACACCTTCGTTTATAAGTCTTTGATACGTATTTAGCAGTTGCAGAATTTGGTTGTCATGACCAAAAATTACATCGCGTGCTGTCATGGATTCATCAAAATTATCGCCCTGTTCCAAGGTGAAAACTTCTACATCTTTCAGAATTTCCACTTCACCGGAATCGGGGGTTTCTTTTCCTTCAATAATTTTGAGCAACGTTGATTTTCCACTGCCATTTTTGGCGACCAATGCAATGCTATCACCTTGATTTACAATGAAATTGACATCTCTGAACAAGGTTCGGATGCCGTAGGATTTGGAAAGATTACTGACTGTTACGAAGTTCAAATCAGAATATTTTTGAAAAAATTAAGGTGTAAAGATAAGTTTTAGTTTGTAGATAGCTGCAAATTGCCTTTTATAATTGACAAATCGGCAAATTGACATTGAGATGAGCAAGGAAATTAAGAGGCGAACGCGCCAGGGATAGTAATGGAAATCCTTGTATTGCATTGTAAATGAACTGATTGAGATTAATTACCAGCAGGAATTTAAAAATAAAACTTGGGTGGTTGATTATTGGGAAAAGCAATACAAGATTGGAATGTATAGCCCGGTCACGTCTTGTCAAAGCCTGGGATTTCCTATAAAATTCAAGGAAAAAATGAATTGGCTTTGACAAGACGTGAGGCGCCCAAATTTTGTTATAAATTGAGTAAATCTAGAAATTCGTGTTCTGTAAGGATTTTCACGGTACCCAGTTGTTCTGCTTTTTTGAGTTTGGAGCCGGCATTTTCACCCACGACGAGATTTTGCAGATTTTTGGTAACTGAAGAAATCAATTTTCCGCCGTTTTTTTCTACCATTTCTTTGGCTTCATCACGGGTAAATTGGGTAAGTTTTCCGGTGAAAAGAAAAGTTTGTCCTTCTAGAATTCCAGAAATATTTTCTGATTTTTCTGCTACAAACTGTATTCCATAATTTCGCAATTTTTCTATAATTTGCTGATGGTTAGGGTTTTTGAACCAATTGCAAACGCTTTCTGCGATACGATTTCCGATGGTGTCCACGCTTTCTAAATCGCTTTGGGAGGCCTGCATGAGTGCATCGATATTGGGAAATGCATCGACGAGTTTTTTGGCCACCGTTTCGCCCACAAATCGAATTCCCAAGGCATACAAGACCTTGTGAAAGGGTATTTGTGTAGATTTTTGAATGGCATCGATGATATTATTTACCGATTTTTCGGCCATGCGTTCGAGGGGTAAAATATCTTGATGCGTGAGATCGTACAGGTCTGAAATTTGATTGACTAAACCTGCATCGTAGAGCAGAGCGATGGTTTCGGTGCCGATGGAATCTATATTCATGGCTTTGCGGCTGACAAAATGCTCGATTTTTCCTTTGATTTGGGGTGGGCAACCATCTTCGTTTGGGCAATAGTGTGCGGCCTCGCCTTCATGGCGTACGAGCTCGGTATTACATTCTGGGCAATGTTGAATGAATTCTGTTTTTTGGGCATTTTCTGGGCGCAAATCGAGGTTGACGCCGGTAATTTTTGGGATAATTTCGCCTCCTTTTTCGACCAAAACCATATCGCCCAAACGTACATCCAATTGTTGAATAATATCGGCGTTGTGTAGTGAAGCGCGCTTGACGGTGGTGCCGGCCAAGAGCACGGGTTGCAGGTTGGCAACGGGTGTCACAGCGCCGGTTCTGCCTACTTGATACGTAATGGAGTTGAGTCGCGTTTGGGACTGTTCTGCACGAAATTTGTAGGCTATGGCCCAACGAGGTGATTTTGCGGTATAGCCGAGTTCGTTTTGTAAATATAGCTGATTTACTTTGACCACTACTCCATCGATTTCGTAGGGTAAATTTTGTCGGTTGACGTCCCAATATTGAATAAAATCGAGTATTTCTTGGATATTATGGCATAATTTGGCAGAATCTGGCACTTTGAAGCCTGAATTTCGGCAAAATTGCAACATTTCGGATTGTGTTTCAAAGGGTAAATTTTGCCCCTGGACACTGTACATAAAAGCTTCTAAAGGTCGTTTTGCTACTTCTGCAGAATCTTGCATTTTGAGGCTTCCGCTGGCGGTATTTCTAGGATTCATGAAGGGTTCCAGGCCAAGTTCTTCTCTTTCGGCGTTGATTTGTTGGAATCCGATAAGTGGTAACATAATTTCGCCGCGAACATAGAGCTCGTCTGGGACGCTTCCATTGAGCTGCATGGGCACAGAGCGAATTGTGCGGACATTTGTGGTGATTTCATCCCCTTGAAATCCATCTCCACGGGTTACGGCTTCTGCTAGTTTTCCATGGATATATTTAAGCGAAATCGAGGCTCCATCAAACTTGAGTTCGCAGGTGTATTGTGCGTGTTGTCCTACGGATTTTTCTACACGTTGTATCCATTCCTCGAGTTCTTGCGTGGAATAAGCATTTGATAATGAATACATTCGGTATTTGTGTGGAATTGTTTTGAAGTTTTTGGTAATTTGTCCACCCACGCGTTGCGTAGGTGAATTTGCGTCGGCCAGTTGTGGGAATTGTTTTTCGAGTTGTTGTAATTCCCTCAATTTCATATCGAATTCGTAATCAGATATTATTGGATTATCGAGTACATAATAATTGTAATTATGCTGGTTGAGCTCCTGGGTAAGTTGTTGAATTCTATCTTCGGGATTCATGGTTTGAATTTGGGTGAAAATTAATAAAATTTAGTAAGAAGTTGTTGTTTCAGGAAGATTAAAATTCTAAGTGGGATGAAATTTACAATTTTTGATGAAAGATTATTTCAAATATATTTGCGGTAACAAAAATTCTGTTTATATTTGCCGTCCGAAAGCTGGATCCAGACCCATAGTGTAACGGTAGCACACCAGATTTTGGTTCTGTTAGTCGGGGTTCGAATCCCTGTGGGTCTACAATTTCAAAGGCGTAATTAATTGATTTTCAATTTATTGCGCTTTTTTATTTTAGTATTTTGCCGACAATTTGCCGATATTTGTTAGCTTATTTACATTTCAGCATCTTCAATGCTTAATTTCTATTCGGCATGTTTGAAAATATGGTGTGAAAAAATGGCAAACCACATCTTGCGGTTTGGCATTTTTTGGGAAATAGAAGATTAAAAGTTCAATTTTTAACTCCATCCGATGTTTTGCCAAACTGCAAGTTGTAGTGTTACTTTTGGATCTAGGCTTACTGTTCTTCGTTAAAGCTTACCATCCAATTAATGCCAAATTTGTCTGTAAGCATTCCAAAATAATCGCCCCAAAAAGTTGTTTCTAAAGGCATGGTAATCTGTCCACCTTCTAAGAGTGCGTTAAAGACATTGTCGGCTTCTTCTTTGTTATCTGCAGTTACAGAAACAGAAAAATTATTCCCTTTTATGAGCGAAGCAGCCCAATCGCCACCTGTGTCGCTACCCATAAGTACTGAAGATCCAATGGGTAATGATACGTGCATTACTTTGTTTTTGTCGGTTTCAGAAACTTTATAATCTTCACTTTCTGGCATGTCGCCAAATCGTCCGATATAAGAAAATTCTCCGCCAAAAACGGATTTGTAAAAGTTGAAAGCTTCTTCGCAGTTGCCATCAAAGTTGAGATAAATGTTTGTTGTTGCCATTTAATTTTAGTTTTAATTAATAAATTATTTATTTTTAGTTCTAATAAAAATCATTGCTATAGCGGTTGTAATCACTCCAAATACGAATGCAAAAATTGTACTTTGAACTGCATAATTTTTAAAATTGAAATTGGCCTCCGCTTCGGCCGTTGTTTTGTAATATCCTAATTCAACTGAACGTTTGATTACGTTTGGAAAATATTCAGGCGTGATAATGTAAGACGTAATCCATTGTGTCAATGGGCTAAGCAGCGCAATAAAGGCAGATAAAATAATTCCAGAAATCAATCCTTTTTGGTAAGACATTTTTCCATTGTAGAAATTATTTTTCTTGTCTTTTAAAGCCATTACCATAAACCAAATTGCTGGAATGGCAAAAAGATTGGTCAGGTATAAATGATAATCAATATATTTTCCGTGAAGCCCAGATAATTTTTCCAAAAGCATCCACAATAAGGACATTAGTGAAAAAAATATGGCCCATTTAATTTCTATTTTCAAGTTTTTCATAAACATTTTGTTGTGTTTCGCAATTATTTTTTAACAACGAAGTGGCTATTAGCGTATTTTTCAATTAAAAAATAATGTTAAAAGTATTCTTTATTTTTTATTTGTGATTCAATATGGGCAAAAGAATGAATAAATTCGTGCACATCCGCATCGGTTTGTTTGGTTTCTATTTCTGCGATTTTTTAAGGTTTTATTTTCCAAATTTTTTCAGAAAAAGGTAAATATTCGGGTAAGGCAGCCGAGCCGTACCATGGGAAAATCTCATAATCCAACAATCCATTTTTTATGGCGAGATCGGTCTGTAAAATATCCTTTGCCTCTTCTATTGAATTGATATTGTTGAGAATAAAAATTCCTCTGTAATTATTTTCATTGTTGCCTAAAGGCCCTGCAACAACGAGTTTTCCGCTTTCAACTAATTGATTGATGTTGTTCATATGACCGCGAAAACTTTCGTTTATAAGTGTCTTGTCGGTAGTTTTATTTGTTCCTGTTTTGAGTATAACTAAAAAATAACTTTTCATTCCGTAATCATCTCCACCAAGTTTTTCGGCTAATAATTGGTCGTAATTTGGGTTTGAAACGGTAGTATCTTTTTGATTTTCAAATTGTCCAAAAGTAAAACTTGCTGTCAATATGGCTAAAAGTAAAAATAAATTCTTCATTTTGTTAAATTAAATTTTACTGAGATTTTAATTGGTTTTAATGACTTTGAACCAATCTTTTAACAAATCACCGTCAATGCCCGAAGCCTTTTTTAATTTAATGTGTCGCGTAGTTTTCCCGGTTACTTCCAATATTTTATTGTGGTCATTCAGTTTTTCATAATCTTTTGTAAAACCAATTGTCACATCATTTTTATTCAACATAAAATTGGCGAAATCTTTTGTTGATATAAAAATCGGTCGGCTCCATTTAAATTCTTCCACCACCTTTGGAACAGAATTATGGATGATTTCCCGAACAATTTTCATGATTTCCTGTTGTTCCTGGGGTGCGTTTTCGATATATTCATTTACCTGATTGTTCATATCCAAAATTTTAAAACAATTCAAAATTACACTAAATTTCTTTTGTTGCTTTCAATCGCAATAAATTCTGGCAAATATTCTGGTGTACAGCCTTTTGAAACCATTTTGCCTTTGTAAAGCCCTGTTTTTTCACCAAGTTCCACACAACGGTCTCGGTAAGTTTTTTCATATACACCAATCCATCCTGCCAAAAAGTTCATTGCCCATTGCACTTCGGGTTGTTCATTTTGAATTTTTTCTTCAATTTTGGATAATAATTCTTCGCTGTCGGATTGGATTTTTCCCGTCCATCTCAGACGACCTTTATAGTACCAAAAAGTTCTTCTTTGTAATGATGAAGGGCTGTTTTCCCAACTTTCAATTAATTCAATCAGCTTTTTATCTTTGGCAAGTTGATTTGCGAAAAGCCAGTCGATAAGTTGCAATTTTTCAGATTCTTTATGTTTCTGAATATCTATGTCGATTTTATCGATAATTTTTTGTGAAAGATGCTTCTTGTCCATAATGAGAATCGCCAACTGACGTGCAAAGAATTGTTCTGTTGACCAAAGTTCCAATGCCAATTCGTGGTCCTTTTTAATATCTTTTGCTATTTTTCGCAAGTCACCGAGTTTTGTATTTTTATCACTGATTTGCGTGAGAATGGCTTGTGCTTTTTTAGACATTTTCATTTTTTCTATTGGTTTTTGTTGGTTCTTTTTTGGTTGCACAAATGGAATACAGCATGGGAATTTTGTTGTCTAAATGTTGAATTCTGTATTTATTTGGTTGATATTCAATTGTTTTGTTGAAACAGTTGTAGGGCGAATAATCAAACTCATCAAACAAATTTATTTCAAGTCCATTTTTAATCAGACTGTTCATCACTTCACTAATGCTGTGATTCCACATTACACTGGTTTGCGTTATTTCGGCGTTTTTGTTGGCATAAGTTCCCTTTTCTGTTTCTACAATTGCTCCCGAATTGAAATATCTGTAATTGATTTTTTCAAAATTGTCGTCAAACATCCATACTACAGGGTGAAATTCAACAAATACAAATTTTCCATTGGGTTTCAAATAGTTAGAAATAATTTTGGCCCATTTGTTCATGTCGGGTAACCAACCGATTGTTCCATAACTTGTGAATACAACATCAAATTTTTCATCCAAATGATTGGTTAAATCATAAATATCGCAACAAAGAAACTTGGCGTTTGAATTCGTTTTATTTGCTAAATTTTTGGCACTTTCAATCGCTTTATCCGCCAAATCTACACCTGTAACATTTGCACCAAGTCGGTTTAATGAAATTGTGTCTTGTCCGAAATGACATTGCAAATGCAAAATATTTTTGCCTTTCACATCTCCAAGTAATGCTAATTCAATACTATTGAGTGAAGTTTTACCTTTGATGAAATTGTCAAGATTGTAAAAATCAGACTTCAAATGGGCATCAACTCTGTTATTCCAGGATAGTCGGTTTATTTCTATGTAATTGTCTTGTGAATTCATTTTGATTGGTTCGACTTTTCAAAAAATTTGAAAATTATGAAGCGTATTTTATTTTCAAAATTAATCAAAATCATGGCACTAACAAGTCGTTTCTTTAATTATAAAAATTCTGAATTATGAATAGTTTTTTTACTAAAATATTTCCATTTCCTTCAATCTATTCGCTGAATTGGGGTCATGACTTGGTAAAAAAATAGTCGGTTGAATTGACATAAAAGATTTGAGGACAGCATAGGTATTTTTTGCGATTTTAAAATTTTGATTTACACCTGCAAAAGCATTGTTTTGAATTTGTTCTTGCGTATAAACAACGTCGCCCGCAAAAATTACAGAAAGGTCTGTACCGCATAACAACACCGAACAATGTCCTATTGTATGACCTGGTGTGTGAATGAGAAACAGGTCATTGCTATCGGTTAATGGAAAAGCATTGAATCCTCCAGAAATAGTCTTGTCAGTGGTTACCAGCGTGGGTTTGAGCCATTTTGGGAATAGCTCTGGAATTGAAAAGCTCGGTTTTTCCCATTCTAATTTGTTAATTACAATTTCAACACCTTCGAAATCGTGCAATCCGTCAAAGTGGTCGATATGAAGATGGGTAAGAATTACTTTTTTTATTTTATCCTTTGTAATCCCCAACCGTTTCAATTGCTCACCAACTTCTTGATTTGGTTCTACTTCAAATTTGAATTGTGTTCGATTCACCCATTTTGTAAAAAATCCGACCTTGTCAAAATAATCCTTATCATTCACTTTAGAATTTTCTCCGGTATCGATTACAAAAATTCCTTCTGGATGTTTAATCACCCAAAGCCAAATCGGCAAGTGATTTGTAAAAATTTTGTCCAATAAAAAGTCGGGTTTACTCAAGAAATTTTTAAACCTGGCGTCTATAAATTTTTGTTTTACGGCAACCGTTCCGGTTTGAATAGGAATGATTTCAATGAGTCCTCCTTTAGAATTTATTTTCATTTCAGTTGAAATTCAGTACAGGTTTTAAAATTTCACGCTATGGAAAAAATATTTGCGAATGGTAAGTCTATAATACCTAAATTTCTATAAACAAACTTACAAAACCAACCACATTTTCCTTTTCCAAACTTATGAAAAAATAGAAAGCTAACTGGATTTATTTAGCTGAAAGTGACGAAAACTTTCAATGCAGGGGAAGTTCACCCCCGCTTTTGCAAATACTATGTCCTTGTAGCACAATTCCTAAGTATAGACATCACTTTTATTTTTTAAACAGTAATAACTCTGTTAGTTAATTGATATTCAATTTGATATAAGTTTTGTTTTACGAATATTAGCTTATGCAGTGAGAGAAAACATTTGAACCAAAAATCTTCTACGAGCTGAGTCTTGATGCGCTGGTTCCTTTTCCATGGCCTTTATTTGTGCCAATTGACTGGCGTCCAAACCGCCATATTTACTCTTCCAGCTATAAAATGTTGGCTGGCCAATACCATGGGTGCGAAAAATATCATTTACCGTCTTTGCCTGGTCTTGTTCAGCTAATATCTTCACTATCTGAACCTCTGTGAATTTACTTTTTTTCATTTTCTCCAAATTTAACAAATCTATTTATTTTCGTTGCTATTTTTGGGGAAGGTTACATAATGAATTTCATCAAAAATGAATATCAAAAAGCATACTTGTAAAACTCTTTTCCACGGCTTCCATATCCTGGAATTAAGCTCACCAAAAATCACCTTCCATCACCGGGCAAAAAATAAAAACCTCCGTAAATCGCTTTAAAAGAGGTTGAATATTGTAGTTTTTTCAGAAATTTCTTAGAAATCGGGGGTTCCCGTATTGACGGGATAAATGTGCAACAGTTACCGATGTTATGCGTAGTTATTTTTTTACGATTTCCAAATTTCCATCATTCTTCTTTACGAGTTTCCAGTTTGGATTAAGTTCGATTTCATAAAATTCTCCGATGATTTTTTTGTCCGTTATGTTAATTGGTAAAGGAAATACAAAGAAAGTTGTTCCGCTTTCTTGGTAACTTAAAATTCCAGATTTACCTAGTTCATCTTTTCCTTCAATCGTTGAAAAATTTCCGAAATTTTTTCCGTCAGATTTATCTCTTCCACGTATGCTTGAATATACAATTCCTTTGTCCTTTAAGGTCAAAGTTCCGTTCATATTGAAAGAACGACCGTAATTGTCAAAATCTGTGATAGCGACTTTCAAAGTCGGTTTATTGATAAGCAAATCGGTATAATAAGCAATTTGTTTGTTCTGACGTGCTTCTCTTGCAATTTCCTGCTTATTTATCTCCTCAAAGTTATTTCTTGATTTGGCTTTCTCTAATGTTTTTTTGCTGATTTTGAGTTTCGATTGACTGATTTGAGTTTCATAGATTTCAGCAAAATTGTAGATTTTATCTAAACCATTTCTCCATCTGATTTTCAGGAAGTCGAAAATTAGACCATAAGCTGGTCCAGTTGCATAAGGAAATGGTCGGGTGTAGGTTTCGGCATTTTCTCTTTGATTGATTTCCGATATTGCCTTATCGTATTTGTTTTCATAGGTGGATAAAACAAATCCTGTATAATTCGCTAAGCCTTCTAATGTCTCGATTTCTAATTCATCATTTAGGTAGTTTAAATATTGTTTTTGTCTTTCTTTTCGAAATATTACAGCATCTTTTAGATAATTTTTTACTTCTTCAAGTCCTTTATTTTCGTTTATAGCTTTCAAAGAATTTCGTAGTGCTTCGTATTCCAACCTCAATAAAATTCTTGCGTTGGTTTCGTCTAAATAGTCAATTGCATCTCCATTAAATTTCCTGAATTTGAATTGCAATAAATGAAACAATTCGTGAATGATTGTTGAACTATTATCTTTGAGATAATTGGTTAAAACTGTTGCATATTCATTTTCTTCGTATTTCTGAGTGGTATTTACAAAAACAAGTGTATTCGTTTCCATTGTTTTGTAGTATAACGTATCATCGTCTGTTTGACTGTCCGATAATTTTGTCAAACTGTAAATAGTATTATCGTAATCAATCACAATAACATTGTCATTCCAGATTTGATGTCCCCAAAGTTTTCCGTTATCTTTTTCTAAAATTGATTTTGCTTCCAGAAGTTTTGCTTTAATGTTTTGTCGGTTTCTCGAAGGTTGGGTTGCTTTATTTTCTTGGATTTTTAAAATGGCATTTTCCCATTCTTTTGTGTTGTGCCATTTTTGAAATTCGTATTGACTATTTGCTTTTTTAAAATCTGAATAAAAACGGTTAAAAATCAGATAATCCAAAATCTGAAAAGTTTTTTGTTGATTATCATTTCCTGCAAAAATTGTAGCTCCCTTAAATAAAACGTAATCAGATAGGTTTTCCATTCCTTTTGCTAATTCTATCAATTTAGAAAAAGCCTCTGCTGATTTTTTATAATTTTTGGCTTCGTAATTTTCAATTGCAGTTTGATAAATTTGGTTGATGTCCGTTTCCTGTGTTTTGGCAAACTGTATGGTGATTGAAAAAAACAACAATAAAAATACTCTTTTCATTTCCGATTTGATTGTTTAAAATTCGGAAGCAAAAATAGTGTTCAAAATATTGAGAAGTGGATTTAATCAGGGTTGAAATTAGGACTAATCCCAGGATGATTTTTGAATTTTTCTGCTAATTCCTGCCTGTTCGCTACATTTAACTTTACATAAAGATTTCTGATATGTGTTTTTACTGTACTTAACGAAATAAAAAGTTCATCGGCAATCTCTTTGTTTGATTTGTTATCTAAAATCAGTTTAGCAATTTTTTCTTCCTGATTGGTCAATGTCGAACTTTCAATTTCGAGTTTGATTTCTTTGGGTTGGATTGTTCTCAATTTTTTTAAAAGTAAAAATGCAATAATTGAAAAAATCAACACCAAAATCCCTAAAATATAATTCAGGTTTTTGTGGAATGAATATTTTTGTAGAACAATAGAGTTTGAAATTTTTGATATTTCGTCTTGAAATTGTAGATAATATGATGTTTCGGAATAGTAGCTTTTAAGTGAGTTAAGAATGTTATAATAGAAGTCAGGATTTTTTTCAAAGTCAGCTTTCAGGTCAAAATTGTTTCTTTTTATATCTGAAAATGCAAGAAGTTTTACCAAGGGATGTGAAATATTTTTATTGGTATATGCTTTTATTTTTCCTGTAAAGTCTTTAATGGCTTGTTGCTGTGCTTCTCTATTTTTTACTTCATAATATCCTTGTAGTAATTTTTCTTCAAATAGTTTCAGATTATTCCATTCTTTGTCTGTATGGTTGGTGTTCTTGGATTGACTAAACCAATGATTTTTAGATTTTAAGAAATAAATTGTGTCTTTATTTGAGAAAATAAAATTATGGTAATTATTTTTTTCCTCATTGCTTACTAATTGTAAGCCTTTTGCTTCATTAAGATTTGAGTGAATGCGATAAAGTTTGTCTTTATCAGATAACAATTGACCTTTAAATTCAAAGTATCCTATACTGTCGGTTTGCGTAGAAAAAAGAATTTGATTTTCGGTAATTAATGTTTCTTCGTCATATTTAAGCAAACTCAAATACACTGTCTTTTTTTGTTCCGTGTCAATATATCCCGAAATCTTGTATTGTCCGTAACAAGCTGGGATGATTAAAAATGTGGTAACTAAAAATGTTAAAATTTTGATAGTTTGTCTTTGTTGCATTCTCGGTTTTATAATTACGCACAACGGGAAAAGTATTTGCGAAGGGCGGGCTAAATTTAACTGAAAGTTCAATTCAGACCGAACGAAGCAAATTGCTTTTTCAGATTACTAAATTACAAAAAAAGTAATATGAAAAGCAAGTTGCGGCTAAAGGAATCGGGTAGTTCTATTAAAGATTCAACCCCGCCTTTTGCAAATACTATGTTGGCAGATCGTTGTTCTTTTTATTTCTTATTTCTTATTTCTTGTTTAGAATGTCTATTAAAACTCCAACTAATATTATCATAAAAGTTCCCGTACTTACACCAAAAATAAATGCAAGAAACCCCTTGACATAATTCCAAATCCCCTTTTTATTAAAGAAATTTCCAATTGCCCAAGTAGAATATAATAAACTTGTAAAAAACGCAAAATTATTAACATCCCAACCCGTTACACTTTCGAATATTCCGAAAAAGGTAAATATTAGGTTTCCAAATCCAATTACAAAAAATACCAAAACGAATATTTCGTAAATGTTGAATTTGGATTTTCGAAAAAATAATTTTGTCCAAAAACCTACAAAAAAGCCTAAAATTATATTTACAATACCAAAGTTTTCGCTAACCCATTCAAAAATCTTTTGAACCCCTTTGTTATCTATATTATCCGGTGTTGCTCCTGTCCGAAATCCCAAAATATTGTGGATTACTATATATAATAGCGAACTAAAAATGACAAATACTATTGGCTTTACAATTCTCTTTCTGTCATAAAGTAAAAATTCACGAACTGTTTTACCTGGACGAACTAATAATTCTTTGAAAGTATAAAATATACCCTTTTCAAAATTAAAAACACTACTGATTTCATTCCATATATATTTCCCGTCAATTCTATCCAAAGTTTTATGGATTTCTAATTCTCGGTGTTTTTCATTATCAAAAGATTCATTCATTGTTTCTTGGTAAATGATTGGTTGCGTGTGTTTACAATGTCTGCCAACGCATCAGGGCTTTACGAAGTTACGCCAAAAACGAGGCTGCCATAGCTTTGGA